>NZ_JAUEZC010000008.1:0-282052 GCF_032489995.1 Bradyrhizobium sp. SZCCHNGR1005 | reverse complement strand
GGCAACCGGGAATCCAACGAGCTGTCTCTACCCGCCGCCACTATGACAGTGACACCCGGTCAGATACAGGAATCCATAACCAAGGTCCGGGGTTATAGTTTCCGGGCTCGACGCTTGCGCGTCGCCCCGGAATGACACTGAGTTTGTGGCTACAGGCCCAGCCACCTCATCACGCCCTTCCCCGCGGCCACCCCGGTCGCAAACGAGGCCTGCAACAAATAGCCGCCGGTCGGCGCCTCCCAATCCAGCATCTCGCCGCAAGCGAACACGCCGGGCAATCGCTTGATCATGTAGTCGGCGTCGAACTCGTCGCGCGCGATGCCGCCAGCCGTCGAGATTGCACGGGCTAGCCCGGCCGTGCCGGTGAGCTTGAGCGGCAGGCCATTGATCAAGGCCGCGAGTTGCTCCGGCGACGCGGACGACAGAGCGAGTCCAGAGGTCTTCGCCACCTCTTGCACCAGGCCGATGGCGACCGGCAAGAGCTGCAGCACCTTGCGCAGGAAGTTGGAGAACGACTGCTTGCCGCGTGGTGCCTTCAGGCGTTCCACCAAGTCCTCAGCAGGAAGATCGGGCCGCAGCGCGATCAGCAATCTTGCTTCGCCTTCAGAGGCGATGGCTTCGCGCAGTTCGGCCGAGAGCGCATAGACCGCGCCGCCCTCGATTCCGTCGCGGGTGACGACCGCCTCGCCGCGCACCGTGCGCGAGCCGAGGCTCAAGGCGATGCCCTTCAGCGGCCGGCCCTCGAAGCGGTCGCGGAAGATATCCGACCAGCCGACGGTGAAGCCGCAATTGGCCGGGCGCAACGGCGTGATGGCGACGCCCTTTGCCGCGAGGATCGACACCCAGCCGCCATCCGAGCCGAGCCGTGGCCAGCTCGCACCGCCGAGCGCGAGCACCGTGGCCTCGGCCGCAATCGCGCGCGTCCCGGCCGGCGTTTGGAACGTGAGCCGTCCCTCGCCGTCCCAGCCGGTCCAACGGTTCCGCAATTCAAAGCGCACGCCCTGCGCGGCGAGCCGGCGCAGCCAGGCGCGCAGCAGCGGCGAGGCTTTGAAACTCTGCGGAAACACCCGACCCGAGGAGCCGACGAAGGTCGGCTCGCCCAGCGTCTCGCACCAGTGACGCAGCCGCTCCGGCGGAAAGGCGCGGATCGCCGCTTCGAGAAACGGCGCCGCCTCGCGGTAACGCGACAAGAATGTCGTCAGCTCTTCGCTATGCGTGAGATTGAGCCCGCCGCGGCCGGCCATCAGGAATTTGCGCGCGACTGACGGCATGGCGTCGTAGACGGTGACGGCGGCACCGCTCTCGGCCAGCACCTCGGCGGCCATCAGCCCGGCCGGGCCGGCCCCGATGATGGCGATGTGTTTTGTCAGCGAGGACATCGCGCGAGCAGCGATCCGACGAAGCCGTATCCGCAAAAGAGATCGTCATTCCGGGGCAGCCGCAGGGCTGAGCCCGGAATCCATACGCCCGATCGTCGTTATGGATTCCAGGCTCGCGTCTTCGACGCGCCCCGGAATGACAGCTCAACTTAGAGCTTGATCCCAGCCCTTGCCGCGGCCTGCGCCACATATTTCTGCGTCTGCTCGAATGCGCCCTGCAGCGCCCTCGCCTTCGACATGTCGCTGATTTCGGCAAAATGCGCCGCGATCGCGTCCGGCGTCCATTCCGACTGCGGCAAGTTGATGCCCTCAGTTTCGAGGATCCTGATGACCGCGAAAGAGCCGGCGCCCGCCCCCATGATGGTCCTGGTCGGTGCGTCCTCGCTGAGGAGATATTCTACCGCCGGCGTGATCGACTCCGGCTTCATCAGCGCCAGCGCCTGCGGCGGCAGCAGCTCTTCGGTCATGCGCGTCGCCGCGGTCGGCGAGATCGTGTTGACGCGAATGTTGTTCTTGCGGCCCTCTTCCGCCAGCACGTTCATCAGCCCGACCATGCCGGCCTTGGCGGCCCCGTAATTGGCCTGGCCGAAATTGCCGAACAGACCGGACGACGATGTCGTCAGCACGATGCGGCCGTAGTTGCGGTCGCGCATGCCGGCCCAGACCGCCTTACAGCAGTAGAACGAGCCGACCAGATGCACATCGAGCACCTTGGCAAAATCGGCAACCTCCATCTTGCCGAACGACTTGTCGCGCAGGATGCCGGCATTGGCGCACAACAGGTCGACGCTGCCCCACTCCTTGGTGGCGCGCTCGACCATCGCGGTGACCTGCTCGAAATTGGAGACGTCGGCACCGTCGGCCATCGCGGTGCCGCCGGCTTTGCGGATCTCCTCGACCACGGTCTCCGCCGGGCTCAGCGAGCCACCGGTCCCGTCGCGCGCGCCGCCGAAATCGTTGACCACGACCTTGGCGCCGCGGCTGGCGAGCCCCAGCGCATGGGCGCGGCCGAGACCATTGCCGGCGCCGGTGACGATGGCGACGCGTCCGTCGAATCTGATTGCCATGTTCGCTTCCTACATCTTGTTGTCAGGTCACGCCTGGGTAAAAGCGCGAAGCGCGTCTTCGTGCGAAATGCCCCGGGCGTCCATCAGAAAACTGATCAGTCTTTCATCAGTGATGAATTGCCAGGTCAAGCGTTTAGCAGACGCGCTTCGCGCTTTAGCCCGGCAATCGCAGAGGGGTTTAGGTCAGATAGATCAGGCCGATCCAGTCGGCGACCAACGCCGGTTTGTCCTCGCCCTCGATCTCGACCGACACATTGGTCAGGGACTGCAACTCCTTCGGCCGACGCAGCTCGGCCTTCGCCAGCGTGAAGCGACCCCGCACGCGCTTGCCCGACTTGACCGGCGAGATGAAGCGCAGCTTGTCGAAGCCGTAATTGACGCCCATCGCCGTGCCCTCGACCGCCGGCATCACCTCGTAGGACATCACGCTGAGCAGCGACATGGTGAGAAAGCCGTGTGCGATGGTGGTGCCGAACGGCGTCGCCTTGGCCTTCTCGGGATCGACATGGATAAACTGATGGTCCTCGCACACGTCGGCATAAGCGTCGATGCGCTTCTGATCGATCAGGTGCCAGGACGACACGCCGATCTCCCGCCCGACCAGGGCTTGATACGATTCGAGAGAAATCGGCGGCTTCTTCCAGATTTGATTCATTCTTCTTCCTACCCCTCATGCCCGGCCGGCCGCGCACGCTGCAGTTCCGGGAAATCCTCTTCGCGAAATTCGACGCCGCGCAGATGGTCGGTGCGGTCGTCATCATGCTCAAGCCGGCGCAGTTGCACGCGGCGAATCTTGCCGGAGATCGTCTTCGGCAACTCGGTGACGAGCTCGAGCCGGCGAATGCGCTTGAACGGCGCCAGCCGCGCCTGCAGATGCTCGAAGATCGACAGTGCCGTGGCACGCGAGCGCTCGGCGCCGGCGACCAGGAGTACATAGGCTTTCGGAATCGCCAGCCGGATCGGATCCGGGCTCGGCACGACGGCCGCTTCGGCCACGGCGTCGTGCTCCAGCAGCACGCTCTCGAGTTCAAAGGGAGAGATGCGGTAGTCCGACGATTTGAACACGTCGTCGGAGCGGCCGACGAAGGTCAGATAGCCGTCGTCGTCCTGAAACACGACGTCACGGGTCCGATACCGAACTCCATCGGTGCCGGAGAGCTTGCCGTCCTCGGTTTGATAGCCCTGCATCAATCCGGCGGGCCGATCGGCACCAAGGGCCAGCGTGATCTCGCCCTCCTTCGCAAGATTGCCGTCGATGTCGGTGACCTCGACACGATAGCCCGGCAGTGGCCGGCCCATCGAGCCGATCTTCACCGGCTGTCCCGGCGAATTGCCCACGATAGCAGCGGTCTCGGTCTGGCCGTAGCCATCGCGGATGGTGAGGCCCCAGGCCGCGCGCACCTGGTCGATGACTTCCGGATTGAGCGGCTCGCCGGCGCCGCAGGCCTCGCGCAACGAGACCTTGAAGTCGGACAGATGCTCCTGGATGAACAGACGCCACACCGTCGGCGGCGCGCACAAGGTCGTCACGCCACAGCGGCCGACGGTAGCGAGCAAGGCCTTGGCGTCGAAGCGCGGCTGGTTGACCACGAAGATGGTGGCGCCGGCATTCCAGGGCGCGAAGAAGCAGCTCCAGGCATGCTTGGCCCAGCCCGGCGAGGAGATGTTCAAGTGGATGTCGCCCGGCTGCAGGCCGAGCCAATACATCGTCGAGAGATGCCCGACCGGATAGCTGCGATGGCTGTGGCGCACCAGCTTCGGTTTCGCGGTCGTGCCGGAGGTGAAATAGAGCAGCATCGGGTCGTCGGGCTGCGTCGGAGCATCGGGCGCGAAATCCTCTGCAGCATCGGCCGCCTGCGTGAATGGCAGCCAGCCCTCGGGCGCGACGCCGTCGCCGACCACGATGCGGACGAGATCGTCGGCGCCAAGCGCCGCAAATTTCGCAACCTGGTCCTGTGCCGCGACCGCCGCCTTGGCGCGGCCGCGCTCGAGCCGGTCGCGCAGTTCATCGGTGGTCAACAGCGTGGTGGCGGGGATCACGACGACACCAAGCTTCATCGCGGCCAGCATGGTCTCCCACAGCGGCACGACATTGCCGAGCAGGAGCAGCAGGTGATCGCCGCGCTTCAAGCCTTGCGCGCGTAGGAAGTTGGCGACCTGATTGGAGCGGCGCGACAGAGCGGCAAAGGAGAGCTTCGTCTGGCGGTCGTGCGCGGCGTCCACGATCCACAGCGCCGTGCGATCGCGGCTTTCGGGATCATGCGCAAGCTCCGCATCGAACCAATCCAGCGCCCAGTTGAACGGCACCGGATCCGGCCAGCGGAATCCCTTCACCGCCCCCTCGTAGTCGGTGCGATGCTGCAGCAGAAATGCGCGCGCTTCCTTGAAGGTCGTCATGGTTCGGCCAATTTGCGAACGTGCTGGATGACGCCCGAAAAGTCGACGCCACCATTCCCGGCGGCATCGAAGGCCTTGTAGATCTCCTGGGCGTGCTGCCCGAGCGGCGTCGCCGCGCCGGCCGCCTTCGCCGCATCCTGCGACAGCGTCAGATCCTTCAGCATCAACGCGGTGGCGAAACCCGGCTTGTAGTCGTTATTCGCGGGCGAGGCCGGCACCGGCCCCGGCACCGGGCAATAGCTGGTCAGCGACCAGCACTGCCCCGAAGAGGTCGAGGCGACGTCGAACAGTGCCTGATGCGACAGCCCGAGCTTTTCGCCGAGCGCAAAGGCCTCGCTCACGGCGATCATGGAAATGCCGAGGATCATGTTGTTGCAGATCTTGGCCGCCTGCCCCGCGCCAGCGCCGCCGCAATGGACGATCTTCTTGCCCATCTTTTCGAGGATCGGCTTGGCCTTGGCGAAGGCACCCTCCTCGCCGCCGCACATGAAAGTCAGCGTCCCGGCCTTGGCGCCACCGGTGCCCCCGGACACCGGCGCATCGACCGAGGCGATGCCGTGCTTGGCCGCGAGCGCATGCGCAGCGCGCGCGCTTTCGACGTCGATGGTGGAGGAATCGATGATCAGCGCGCCGTTCGACATCGCCGGCACCACATCGTTCCACACGGCCAGAACGTGCTTGCCCGCCGGCAGCATCGTCACCACGACCTCGGCGCCCTTCACCGCAGCTGTCGCGCTCTCGGCAATCTCGGCGCCGTCGCGCTTTGCCTGCGCCCGCGAGGCTTCAGCCAGATCAAACGCGAGCACCTTGTGGCCGGCCTTGACCAGATTGGCTGCCATCGGACCGCCCATATTGCCGAGGCCGATGAATGCGATCGTCGTCATTGTTGTTTCCTCCCCTCGGATATCAGTCTTATTTGCCTTGCGGGAATATCAGCTCGTCGGCGCCGATCTCGGCCAGATACGGCGCCAGCATCTCCGGCGTCACCTGACTGATGTCGGGCGGCGACCAGCGCGGATTACGGTCCTTGTCGATGATCGCCGCGCGGACGCCCTCGCGGAAGTCATCGCTGCGGAAGACTTCGAGCGCGGCGCGATATTCCCGCACCAGACAGTCCTGCAGCGAGCCTGCTTTGCGCGCCAGCCGCAGGAGCTTCAAGGTCACCACCATGCCACGCGGGGACTTCTCGCGCAGCGTCTTCAATGTCGCCAGCGCGAGCTCCGACCCGTCCTGCTCCAGCGCGACGACGATGTCATGCATGCTGTCGTACGCAAACCAGCGGTCGATCCGGTCCTGCAGCGCCGCGACCGGCCCCGATGCCTCGCCTGTGGCGACCCCGTCGATCAGCCGTTCGATGTCGCTGGACTGGGTACCGGGCTTTATCTTGGTCAGCACCTCGCGCAGCGCCGGCCATTTTTCCGACGGCACCACCGCGTCGGCAAAGCGGGCATGAATGGCATCCGGTCCGTTCATGGTCTGACCGGTCAGGGCGAAATAGGTGCCGAGCTCGCCGGGCGCGCGCGACAACAGCCAGGTGCCGCCGACGTCGGGGAAGAAGCCCAGGCCCACCTCCGGCATCGCGAGCTTGGTCTTCTCGGTCACGATGCGGTGCCGGCCATGGGCCGACAGTCCAACGCCGCCGCCCATCACCAGCCCATCCATGTAGGCGACATAGGGCTTCGGAAACGCGGCAATGCGCGCGTTCATGACGTATTCCTGGCGCCAGAACCGCTTGCCGAGATCGCCGCCGGCCCTGGAGCTTTCATAGAGCCCGCGGATGTCGCCACCGGCGCAGAGCCCGCGCTCACCGGCGCCTTCGAGGATCACCACCGCGACGTCCGGATCTGCCTCGAAGCGGTCGAGCGCGGCATCGATGCCGAGCGACATCTCCAATGTCATCGCGTTGATCGCCTTGGGCCGGTTGAGCCGGATGATACCGGCCGAGCCCTCGCGGCGCACAATCAGATCGCCTTCCGCCGCCTCGCTCACCGCGCACCCTCGATCAGCTTGCGCGACACGATCAGGCGCATGATCTCGTTGGTCCCTTCCAATATCTGATGCACCCGCAGGTCGCGAACGATCTTCTCGATGCCGAATTCGCTCAAATAGCCGTAGCCGCCATGTAGTTGCAGCGCCTGGTTGGCGACCTCGAAGCCGACGTCGGTGCCGAAGCGCTTGGCCATTGCGCACAGCATGGTGGCGTCATGATCCTTTCGGTCGAGCGCTGCCGCCGCGCGCCAGACGAAGGTCCGCGCGGCCTCGAGCTCGATGGCCATGTCGGCGATGCGGAACTGCAAGGCCTGGAATTCGTCGAGCCGCTTGCCGAACGCCTTGCGTTCTCTCGTATAAGCCAGCGTCTTGTCGAGCGCGCTCTGCGCCCCGCCGAGCGAACAGGCCGCAATATTCAGGCGGCCGCCGTCGAGGCCGGCCATCGCGATCTTGAAGCCGATGCCCTCTTCACCCAGCCGGTTCGCCACCGGCACGCGCGCATTCTCGAACATCACCGCGCGGGTCGGCTGCGCATTCCAGCCCATCTTGCGCTCGTTGGCGCCGAACGAAACGCCTGGCGTCTTCGCATCGATGACCAGCGTCGAAATGCCGCCCGGCCCATCGCCGCCGGTCCGCACCATCGCGACCAGGATGTCGGTTGCCCCTGCCCCGGAGATGAACTGCTTCTGGCCGTTGAGCACATAGTCCTCGCCGTCGCGGACCGCGCGCGTGCGCAAAGCCGCAGCGTCCGAGCCGGCGCCCGGCTCGGTCAGGCAGTAGCTGGCGATCAGCTCCATGGTGCAGAGCTTCGGCAGATAACGCTGCCGCTGCGCCTCGGTGCCGAACGTGTCGATCATCCACGAGGCCATGTTGTGGATCGAGATGAATGCCGACACGGTCGGGCAGCCCGTGGCGAGCGCCTCGAAGATCAGTGCCGCGTCCAGCCGGCCGAGGCCCGAGCCGCCCACATCGTCGCGGATGTAGATGCCGCCCATGCCGAGGCTGGCGGCCTCTCGCATCACATCGACCGGGAAATGCTTCTCTTCATCCCAGCGCAAGGCATGCGGCGCGATCTTCTCTGCGGCAAAGGAGCGCGCCATATCGCGCAGTGCGATTTGATCCTCGTCGAGAGCGAAATGCATTCGTTCTCCGCGTTTCCCTGCTTTGTTGCTTGCCTCAGTCTATGACGCGCACACCGTCATTGCGAGGAGCGAAGCGACGAAACAATCCAGGCTGTCTCTGCGGAAACCTCTGGATTGCTTCGCTTCGCTCGCAATGACGGACAGAGCATCTTGACGAAAATGGGAGCCCTCACGGGCTCCCATCGTCGTCAACGCATCGTCGGGATCGAGAACTCCGCGCCCTCCTTGACGCCGGACGGCCAGCGCGAGGTCACGGTCTTGGTCTTGGTGTAGAAGCGGATCGAATCCGGCCCATGCTGGTTGAGGTCACCGAAGCCGGACCGCTTCCAGCCACCGAAGGTGTAGTAGGCGATCGGCACCGGGATCGGCACGTTGATGCCGACCATACCGACATTCACCTTGGCGGCGAAATCGCGCGCGGCGTCGCCGTCGCGCGTGAAGATCGCAACGCCGTTGCCGTAATCGTGCTCGGAGGGCAGCGCCAGCGCCTCGGCATAATCCTTGGCACGCACCACCGACAGCACGGGGCCGAAGATCTCTTCCTTGTAGATGCGCATGTCCTTGGTGACGTTGTCGAACAGACAGCCACCCATGTAGAAGCCGTTCTCATAGCCCTGCATCTTGAAGCCGCGGCCGTCGACCGCCAAGGTCGCGCCTTCCTTGATGCCGATCTCGACATAGTTCTTGACGCGCTCGACGGCCTCCCGCGTCACCAGCGGTCCGAAATCCGCGGACGGATCAACCGAGGTACCGATCTTCAATGCTTCGACCCGCGGGATCAGCTTTTCCATCAGCCGGTCGGCGGTGGTCTTGCCGACGGGCACCGCCACCGAAACGGCCATGCAGCGCTCGCCGGCCGAGCCGTAGCCGGCGCCGATCAGCGCATCCACCGCCTGGTCCATGTCGGCGTCGGGCATCACGATGGCGTGGTTCTTGGCGCCGCCGAAGCACTGGCAGCGCTTGCCGTGCGCCGCGGCGCGCTCATAGATGTATTGCGCGATCGGCGAGGAGCCAACGAAGCCGATCGCCATGATATCCGGGTCTTCCAGGATGGCGTCGACCGCCTCCTTGTCGCCGTTGACGACGTTGAGGATTCCCGGCGGCAGGCCGGCCTCGATCATCAATTCCGCGAGCTTCATCGGCACGCCCGGATCGCGCTCCGACGGCTTCAGGATGAAGGCATTGCCGCAGGCGATCGCGGGCGCGAACTTCCACAGCGGAATCATCGCCGGGAAATTGAACGGCGTGATCCCGGCAACGACGCCGAGCGGCTGGCGCATCGAATAGATGTCGATGCCAGGACCGGCACCCTCGGTATATTCACCCTTCATCAGGTGCGGAATGCCGCAAGCGAATTCCACCACCTCGAGGCCGCGCTGGATGTCGCCCTTGGCGTCCGGAATCGTCTTGCCGTGCTCGCGCGCCAAGAGTTCGGCGAGCTTGTCGTAGTCGCGCTGGGCAAGCTCCAGGAACTTCATCATCACGCGGGCGCGGCGCTGCGGGTTGGTGGCGGCCCAGGCCGGCTGCGCGGCCTTGGCGTTTTCCACTGCCGCACGCAACTCGGCGCGAGAGGCCAGCGCCACCTTGGCCTGCACGTCGCCGGTCATGGGCTCGAAGACATCGGCCGTCCGACCAGACGTGCCCTTGACCTCGCGGCCGCCAATGAAATGACCGATCGAACGCATGCGTTTCCTCCGAAAATGAGCAGTGCCAGTTGGCCGGCATCTTGCAGTCTTTGAGGCGTTTGGGAAGGGCCTAAGCGCTGGACGGAGCTGCGAAAATGCCGCCCCTTGGCTGGGGGCCGAGAAAGTTCGCCCGCTGAGCTGCCATGTCGGCCGACTTCAGCGCTTCCGCGCGGTCGTCGCCTTTCCAGTCGTGCGCTTCTTGGCAGGCGCCGCCTTGGCGGTATCGCCGCCAGCTGTCGCGTTGGCCAGCGCCGCCTCGCGCCCGGCAGCCAGGACTTCGTCGGAGAATTCGCTATTGCCGGCGATGCGCGCCATCACCAAGGCCCCGATCAACGTCGCCAGCATCGCAGAGGCCCGCTTGCGCGCGGCCTTGCGCGAGACGCCCGGCACCTGGTCGGCAAACAGCTCGACCATCTGCTCGAGCTTGGCCGCAAATGCCTTGCGTGCCTTGGGGCCCTCACGGGCGATCTCCGCACCGAGTGCCGGCACTGCACAACCGTGGCTCGCGTCATCGCGGTGCTGCGCATTCAGATAGCCATCCACGATCGCCGCGACCCGCTTCTCCGGCGCGAGATCAGCCAGCATCTTGTGCCATCCCTCCATCGAGCGGTCCATGGCATAGGTAAAGGCTTCGACGACCAGCGCCTCGCGCGAGGTGAAATGCGCATAGAACCCGCCATGGGTCAGCCCGGCCTCCTTCATCAGGTCGGCGACGCCGACGCCGTGTGCTCCCTTCTCGCGCAGCCGCATCGACGCCTTGCGTACGATACGGGCGTGAGTCTCAGCCTTGTGTTCCGGAGAATACCGCATGGTCGTCCTAAGGAATGTTCCAGATCATATAATAACAGCCGCGAGGCTGAAGCGCTGCAGCTATTTCTTTGGCCGACGTTGATCTGGATCAAGATCATTGACATTTGTGCGATCAGGTGCGGAATTTCTGTCGCGTTGATGACCATAGGATTACGGGAACGACGATGGACATGTTCAATTCCCACTGTGGCGTGAACCGCGATGACCGCGGCGTCGTTCGGCTCACGATCTGCAACGCCGGCGCCCTGAACATCCTGAACTCTGCCGTGATCGAAGGCGTACGCGCGGGAATCGAGACGCTCGCGGCCGATTCAGGCATCCGCGTGCTCGTTCTTTGCGGCGCAAGCGAAAGAAGCCTGATCGGCGGTGCCGACATCCGGGAAATGGCTGGCCTCGATCAGACATCCGCGGAAACATTCATCGCGCGCCTTGCCGGTCTGTGCGAGGCCGTCCGCGCATTTCCTGCTCCCGTCATCGCGCGGATACCCGGCTGGTGCCTCGGCGGTGGGCTGGAGGTCGCGGCCGCCTGCGATCTTCGCATCGCCGCGGATACAGCGAAGTTCGGCATGCCAGAGGTGCGCGTCGGCATTCCCTCGGTGATTCATGCGGCGCTGCTGCCGCGGCTGATCGGCTGGGGCCGCGCGCGCCGGCTGTTGTTGACCGCCGAACTGATCGATGCGCCGACCGCACTCGCCTGGGGCCTGGTCGACGCCGTCGCGCCGGAAGAAGGTCTCGACGCCGAGGTCGAGCGTACGGTGCAGTCCCTGCTCGCCTGCGGAACAGAGGCGCTGCGCGCACAGAAGGCCTTGCTGCGACAATGGGAGGAACTGCCCCTGAAAGAGTCGATCGAGGTTTCGATCGGCGCTTTCGGGCGATCGTTCCTGACCGACGAGCCAAAGCGGCTGATGCGCGCGTTCATCGAGAGGAAGCGATAGGCCGGCCCCGCTGGCCCGGATCTGCTCGAAATCACCTTCCCCTTATGGACGCGCTGGGCAGACCGGCCGCGCCTCACGTCAAGTTGAGCCTCTCCGTCGCATTGCCTTTTTGGCGGCGCATTATATTATGATCATAATTTAATCGATCCAGGAGCTTCGCCATGGCCGCCTCGTCCGATCCCATCGTCATCGTCTCAGCCGCACGCACGCCGCTCGGCCGCTTCATGGGCGAATTGTCGCCGTTCAGCGCCAACAAACTCGGCGCGCATGTGATCAAGGCGGCCTTGGAGCGCGCGACGCTCGCACCGGAAAAGGTCGACGAGGTTTTCATGGGCAATGTGCTGCCGGCCGGCCAAGGCCAGGCGCCGGCCCGGCAGGCCGCGCGCGGCGCAGGTCTCCCGGATGCCACCGGAGCGACGACCGTCAACAAGGTCTGCGGCTCCGGCATGAAGGCGACCATGCTCGCGCACGACATCATCCATGCGGGATCGGCCGAAATCGTCGTCTCCGGCGGCATGGAGAGCATGACCAACGCGCCCTATTTGCTGGCGAAGGCCCGCGGCGGCTACCGCGCGGGCCATGATCGCATCCTCGACCATATGATGCTGGACGGGCTGGAAGACGCCTACGAGACCGGCCGTTCGATGGGCGATTTCGGCGAGGCCACCGCGGAGGCCTATCAGTTCACTCGCGCCGACCAGGACGCTTACGCGATCGAGACGCTGACTCGCGCCCGCCGCGCGGTGGAGGGCGGCGCGTTCAAAGCTGAGATCGCGCCGATCAGGGTGGTCGAGAAGTCAGGCCCGCGCGACATCGCCGACGACGAACACCCGCTCAAGGTCGATCCGGCCAAGATTCCGGCGCTCAAGCCGGCATTCCGCTCCAGCGGCACCATCACGCCAGCCGCCTCCTCTGCCAATGCCGACGGCGCGGCCGCGCTGGTGCTGGCGAAGCGCTCGCGGGCCGACCGCGACGGCCTGCCGGTACTTGCCGAGATCAAAGGGCACGCGACCCACAGCCAGGAGCCGCAATGGTTCACCACCGCGCCGATCCCGGCCATCCGCAAGCTGCTCGACAAGGTCGGCTGGAGTGTCGCCGATATCGACCTGTTCGAAATCAACGAGGCCTTTGCCGTGGTCGCGATGGCGGCGCAGCGTGATCTCGGCATTCCGCGCGAACGGCTGAACGTCAATGGCGGCGCCTGCGCGCTCGGCCACCCCATCGGGGCCACGGGCGCGCGGCTGATCGTCACCCTGCTGCATGCGCTGGAGGCCCGCAACCTGAAGCGCGGGGTTGCTGCGCTCTGCATCGGCGGCGGCGAAGCCACCGCGATCGCAGTCGAGCGCATCGCGCGTTAGCGGCGATGTCCAAAAACGAGGGAAGTTCGCCATTTATGTCGGACAGACATCCCGCCAAGATAGCGCGCAACCTGTCACACCGACCTTCCGAGGCGATATGATTTCGAACTGGCTCGCGGCCGCGCTGTCCCGCCGCAACATCCATTACGGCTGGGTGATGGTCGCCGTCACCTTCTTCACCTCATTGGTCTCGGCCGGCACAGTGGGCGCGCCGGGCGTCTTCATCGTGCCGCTGCAGCACGAGTTCGGCTGGAGCACGGCGGAGATCTCCTCGGCACTGTCGATCCGCTTCATCCTGTTCGGGTTGATGGCGCCGTTCGCGGCCGCGCTGCTCAATCGTTATGGGCTGCGCAGAATCACCGTGCTGGCGCAATTGATCGTGGTCTCGGCCCTGCTCGCTTCGCTCGCGATGACGAAAGTCTGGCACCTCGTGGTATTGTGGGGCGTCGTGATCGGGATCGGCACCGGCATGACGGCGCTGGTGCTCGGGGCCACCATCGCCGCTCGCTGGTTCGTCGCACGCCGTGGTCTTGTTGTCGGCATCCTCACCGCAAGTGTCGCGACCGGCCAGCTTGCGTTTCTGCCGCTGCTCGCAAGCCTCACCGATCATCTCGGCTGGCGGATCGCGCTGGGGCTCGTCTGCATGATGCTCGCGGTGTCGGCGACAGCCGTAACGCTCCTGATGCGAGACCGGCCGAGCGATGTCGGCCTGCGGCCGTTCGGAGACAAGGGCACCGACCCCGTCGTCGCCCCAGCGCCGGTCACGGCGCCGATCCTCGGGGCCGCGCTCGGCACGCTGCGCGACGTCTCGCGCTCGACGGTATTCTGGATCCTGTTTGCGACGTTTTTCGTCTGCGGTGCCTCGACCAATGGGCTGGTGCAGGTGCATCTGATCCCGATGTGTCTCGACTTCGGCATTCCGCAGGTCCAGGCCGCCAGCCTCCTGGCCGCCATGGGCATCTTCGACTTCTTCGGCACGATCATGTCGGGCTGGCTGTCGGACCGCTACGACAATCGCTGGCTGCTGTTCTGGTATTACGGGCTGCGCGGGCTGTCGCTGGTGTTCCTGCCCTTCAGCGACTTCTCGTTCTACGGGCTGTCGCTGTTCGCCATGTTCTACGGGCTCGACTGGATCGCGACCGTGCCGCCGACGGTCCGCCTGACGGCACAACGGTTCGGAGCCGAACGGGCGAACCTGGTGTTCGGCTGGGTCTTTGCCGGCCATCAGCTCGGCGCCGGCGCGGCCGCGTTTGGTGCGGGCCTGTCGCGCACACTGCTGGCGAGCTACCTGCCCGCCTTCTTCATCGCCGGCGCTCTCTGTATCGTCGCTGCGCTGCTGGCGCTTGCGATCGCGCGACAGGTCAAGCCGGCAGTCGCCTGAGCGAAGCCAATCGCGAGTGGCGGATCCGGTCCGCCATTCGCTATGTCCTCCTATTCGCCGCTACGGCCGCGTCGACATCGCGGCCGGTGGACCTGGCGTTCGCAGCGGCTCGGCCAGGCGCGCGAACTCGCAGAGCAGCGCGCGGGTCTTGCGCGGATCGATGATCTCCTCGACCCAGAACTTCTCGGCCGAACGGAACGGCGAGCGCAGCTTGTTCAGCCGTTCCTCGATCTCCTTCAGCTTCGCGGCAGGATCGGGCGCAGCGTCGATCTCGGCGCGATAGGCCGCCTCGATACCGCCCTCCAGCGGCAGCGAGCCCCAATAGGCCGACGGCCACGCATAACGGATCGAGAAGCGATCGGCCGGCTGGTGCACGACGCCCGCCACACCGAAGGCGTTGCGCATGATCACGGTGCACCAGGGGACCGTCGACTGGTTCACCGCCGCCATCGCGCGCACGCCGTGGCGGATGGTCGCCGCTTTCTCCGCCTCCAGCCCGATCATGAAGCCCGGGCAGTCCATCAGATAAACGATCGGCAGATGGAAGGTCTCGGCGAAGTCGACCCAGCGGATCACCTTCTGGCAGGCATCCGCCGTCCACGAGCCGCCATAGTGGAACGGGTCGCTCGCGAGCACCATCACCGCGCGCCCCTCAAGGCGCGCGAGGCCGATGATGATCGGCTTGCCGAAATTCTGCGCCACCTCGAAAAACGAGCCGTTATCGACCACCGCCTCGATGATCGGCCGCATCTTGTAGACTTGACGACGGTTGCGCGGCACCGCGTTGAGCAGCGCCTCATCGGCGCGCTGCGGATCGTCATGGCACGGTATGGTCGGCGGCAGCTCATAGACAGACTGCGGCAGATAGGACAGGAAGCGCCGCGCGCAGGCGAACACCTCCTGCTCGGTGTCGACGGCGTGATCGACGGCGCCGGCCCGGGTCTGGATGTCGGCGCCGCCGAGCTCCTGCTTGCCGAGATCCTGCCCCAGGCGCTTCACTACCGGCGGTCCGGCGACGAACATGGCCGACGACCTGGTCATGATCGAATAGTGGCTCGCGGCCAACCGCGCCGCGCCCAATCCCGCCACCGAGCCGAGCCCGAGCGCCACCACCGGCACACGCGACAGGTTCTCCGTCGTGAGCCGATACCAGCGATTGCCGCCAATGCCGCCCGGCAGATTCGCCGCGCCCTTGGTTTCGATCGTCCTCACCGAACCGCCGCCGCCCGAGCCCTCGATGATGCGGATGATCGGCAGGCGGAAATCATGCGCCATCTCTTCCGCCATCAGGGGCTTGGCGGCAATCGACGCATCCGCGGAGCCGCCGCGGACGGTAAAATCGTCGCCGACCACGACCACAGTGCGGCCGTCGATACGGGCGCGACCGAACACGCAGTTCGCGGGCGTCACATGTTTCAGCTCGCCCTGCTCATCATATTCGCCGAGACCGGCGATCGCGCCGATCTCGTGAAAACTTCCGGAGTCGATCAGCCCGTCGATCCGCTCGCGAACCGTGAGCCGGCCCTGGTCGCGCTGCCGCTTGACCTTGTCAGCCCCGCCCATCTCCCGCGCGAAGGCTTCGCGCCGGGCCAGTTCCTCGAGCTCGGGCCGCCAATTCATCCGCATCCTCCGTCCTGGTGATCTTATTGTTCTTGTGGCTGCGCTTTGCGGTCACCGGAAGCGGCTTTCTCTCCATGTGATTGTTGAACACGTCCCTTTCCGCGCCCTGCAGCAAAGCGCCGATGGTCCGGCCGAGTTCGAGCATCGGCGGCGCGACCTCATCGTGGAGCCGCTTCTCGTCGTACATCGCGGCCAACAGCCCGATCGTCAGCACGACGTAGGTCTGGTATTGCGGCGACCACAGCGGCAGCGCCAGCCCGTTGATATGCGGGCTCCACAGGCCGCAGGCCACGACATAGCCGTGCTCCTTCAGAAACTGCCGGTTATGCTCCAGCCGCGGCCGCAACAGCCTCGCCGCCTCCGGCATCTCCCGCTCCATTTCGGCCAGCAGCGCATTGCCCATTTCGGGCTCGAGAACCGCCATATAGGCGTGGCCGGCGGCCGTGCTCGCCATCGAGATCCGGCTGCCGGTCGTCTCCTGCAGGCCGACCGAATTCTCGGCGCGGCCGAACTCCAGATAGACCAGATGGAAGCGGTCGGGGATCACGAAGCCGATCGTGCCGGGCAATTGCTCGGCGACATCCTGGAGCCGTTGCCGGATCAAATGCCGCAGCTGCAAGCCACGTGTCAGAGACGTGCTCATCGCGACCGCACTCGGACCGATGCGGTATTTCTGATCGCGCGGCAGATAGACCAGCTGCCCCATTCGCGTCAGCGTGTGGGTCAGGCGCGAGACGGTCGAACGCGGCAGGCCACAGCGGTTGGAAATTTCCAGGTTCCCGAGCCGCGACTCGTGCCCTTCGAAACAGCGGAGCACATCGAAGGCCCGCGATACCACCTGAATGACCTCTCCCTCGCCGGCGATATCACCGGGGAGCATCCCCACCCTGCTCAGTCGCTCCGACCGTCGTCCCATGCGCTTCCCGTTCAATTCCGTATTGCGAAATAATATTCCGCTTGCAGAACAAGCTACCTCAGGCACTTTGCAGCTACAACAAGAAGCCGCACGCAAAACACGCGCGTTCCAGCGTGTTGGCACAAGACGTTCATGGGGAGGAGAGCGGGATGCCCGAGATCAAGATCATCACTGATGTCGCGGGGCGCGTGTGCGCGCTGGCCGCAGAAATTGGTAGTAGAATTAGTAGCGGCGACGAGATCGTCTTGGTCGAAGCGATGAAGATGGAGATCCCGGTGCCCTCGCCGACCGCGGGCACGGTGCATTCGCTGCTGGTCAAGGTCGATGATGTGGTGGCCGAGGGGCAAGTCATCGCGATCATCACGACATGACATCCGCCTGATCGGGGCCGAGGCGCAAGATTTGACCTCGCCTGCGGAAAGAGTGGGCTGGCTCGTGGTGCGGAGCTGCGACATAAACCGCCAAGATGATTCCCGGCGAGCTCGACGATGATGCCCCCACGCCCCAGACCGCCTCGCAATCCCCAGCACTGGGCCACCGCTTCGATCCCGCCGTTGCAGCGGTTTCTCTCGGCGTGCCATGCGGATTTCTGGCCCGATCATGACGGTGCGGTCGCCGACTATATCCCCGAGCTCGGCAAGGCCGATCCCTCGCATTTCGGCATCAGCCTCGCCACGCTCGACGGCCATGTCTATGAGGTCGGCGACAGCCGCGTCCCCTTCACGATCCAGTCGATGTCGAAGCCGTTCGTGTTTGCGCTCGCACTCGATACGCTCGGTGCCGACAAGATCGAACGCGTGATCGGCGTCGAGCCGTCCGGCGATCCCTTCAATTCGATTCGCCTCAACGCCGACAATCATCCCTTCAACCCGATGGTCAATGCCGGCGCGATCGCCTGCAGCGGGCTGATCCGCGAAGCCAGGGGTGACGGGGCATTCGAGGCGATCCGCGAGGCGCTCGGCCGCTTCGCCGGCCGGTCGCTCGATGTCGACGACGCCGTATTTGCCTCCGAAAGTGCGACGGGCGACCGCAACCGCGCCATCGCCTACCTGCTGCGCACCTCCAATGTCCTCCGTGAAGACGTCGCCGACGTGCTCGCGGTCTACTTCCGGCAATGCGCGGTGCTGGTCACCGCGCGCGACTGCGCGATCATGGCGGCGACGCTCGCCAATCGCGGCGTCAACCCGGTCACCGGCGAACAGGTGGTGAGCGCATATGCGGTATCGCGCACACTCTCGGTGATGACCTCGTCCGGCATGTATGACTTTGCCGGCGAATGGATCTATCGCGTCGGCATTCCCGCCAAGAGCGGCGTCGGTGGCGGCATTCTTGCGAGCCTGCCGGCACGGCTCGGGCTCGGCAGCTACTCGCCGCGGCTGGATCGGCACGGCAACAGCGTGCGCGGCATCAAGGTCTGCGAGGCGCTGTCGTCGCATTACGGACTGCACATGCTGAGCCGCAGCGACGATGCGCGAACCTCGATCATCGCCGACTACGACATCGCCGCCAACCCGTCGCGGCGCAGCCGCCGCGTGCAGGAGCGCAATATCCTCGCGCAGCATCCCGATGCCGTGCGCGTGCTCGAACTGGTGGGGACGCTGTCGTTCTCCAATGTCGATTATGTCTCGCGCCGGCTCGCCACCAATCGCCGGCCGCAATTCGTCATCTTCGACCTGCGCCGCGTGACCGCGATGACGCCCGCAGGCCTGCGCCTGCTCGCCGAGCTGTTCCATGAGCTCGCCGATTTCCATGTCACCGTCGTTCTCTCCGGCATCCGCCGCAGCTCGGCGGAATGGCAGGACATCGTCGAGCGCACTGGCGACATCAACAATGTGCGCGATTTCTTCCTTTTGGATACCGCGATCGAATGGGCCGAGGACCAGATCGTGTATCGCTATGGCGGCGCCATCGATTTCCTGGAAATTACCGAACTGTCCGAGCAGCCGCTGCTCGCCGGGCTCACGGAGGCAGAGCTTCACGAGCTTGCCGGGCTCGCGATCGTCAGGCCCTATAAGCAGGGCGAGCGCATCATCACGGCCGGCGAGCCCGCAACGAGTCTGTTCTTCCTGCGCTCCGGCGCCGTTCACGTCACCCTGCCCGACGGCATCAGGCTCGCAACCTTGACCGCAGGCCAGGCCTTCGGTGAGCTCGCGGTGTTGGAGCCGCAGCGCTCGGCCGACGTCTTCGCCGACCTGTCCGCCACGGCGTTCGAGATCGGACTTGCCGATTTCAATCGTTTTCGCGAGGCGCATCCCAAAGCCGGACTTGCAATCATGCGCAACCTTGCACAGCTGCTCGCCAGCCGCCTGGTCGCGGCCAACACGCGGCTGAACCTGCTGACGCCGAGCTAAGCCAGCGGCTTCCGCCATTCCATCACGACGAACCACGGCACGCGCCGAAAGCGCTCCTGGTGGATGGGCTCGCCCGACACGGGCGCAGGCTCGTCAAAGAAGGCCAGATCGAGCCCGCTGTCGATGAAGGCGCTCATGTAAGCGGCGAGCGGCCGGTGCCAATTCTGGATCCGGATGCCGGACCATTCGAGCCAGAATGGAAATTCCTCGAGATAGCGGTCCACGGGGAAATGCAAATGGCGGCCGGCCTCGTCCTTGATCCAGCCTTGCGCCGCTCCGGCCGAGGTGAAGCCGGTCAGGTTGGCGATCAGCACCGCGCCGCCGGGCCGCACGACCCGCGCCATTTCGCGGATCGCCGCACGGAAGTCGGGGATATCGATCAGCGTGATGTAGCTGATGACGAGATCGAAGCTCGCCGAAGCGAATTCCATCTCTTCCGCCCGGCCCGCCCGATAATCCCCGGAGGGATCGCGCTCCCGCGCGACCTTCAGCAGATGCGCGGTCGGATCGATCCCGGTCGGCGCTATGCCCATCGATTTCAACAGGCGGCAGAAGCGTCCCTCGCCGCAGCCGACGTCGAGCGCGTTACGGAATTGCCCAGCCTCGATTCGTGCCCGCATCATGGGATCAAGCACGTGCTCCCTAGCCCAATCGCCCCGTTCTCCAACGGAATCGATCCACGCCTGAGCGGATTCGTCCCAACCATTGCTCATAACAACTCTCAATATGCGTCTCGGCCGAACGATCCATTAAGTGGTCATTATTGCATGTCCCCTGGAGCTTTGCGCCCATGAGACGACGCACGAAACAACGCACCAGGATTCGAGCGTCCCTCGATGTCCGTTACTTATAGTTGCAATTCACAGATCAATGCGCATTCAAGTAGTTCGCTGGTATCACAGACATTTGCGCTCGCTCGCCTAAACGTTACCGACAGTCCGACGCAGGACCAACATAAGCGAGCCAAATTGGCGCCGCATTAGCAACCGATCTTCCGTACCGTCGATCGACGCCGAGTGGGGACTCGCGAAGCGGTCATCGACGCGGGGTGTTCCGAGTAAAAATTCCAGCCAGCGTTTCGCGTGTGTTTTTGCGCAACGGTGAGTCGTGTCCAGATCCAGGGAGGAAACGGCATGAAGGAAGCCACTGAGAGGGCGACGTCGGAAGCATTCGCGCACATGCTGGCGGTGACAGCCCTGCTCGTCATCGCCAGCGTCCTCTTCTACGGGCGGTAACGTGCTGTTTCTTGGTTCTGCGTAGCAGTTCTCCATCGCTGGTCGGACGGGGCGTGAGCCAGACGAGGCTCATTCGGGGAGTAGGTTCGGGTC
Source organism: Bradyrhizobium sp. SZCCHNGR1005 (assembly GCF_032489995.1). Taxonomy (NCBI): domain Bacteria; kingdom Pseudomonadati; phylum Pseudomonadota; class Alphaproteobacteria; order Hyphomicrobiales; family Nitrobacteraceae; genus Bradyrhizobium; species Bradyrhizobium sp. SZCCHNGR1005. Next base: position 261,694 of record NZ_JAUEZC010000008.1, on the reverse strand, counting down.
CTGCGTAAAGAGTGCGTATTAGTAAGTAACGAGTAAGCGTACTGCGTAACGAGTAAAAGTACCGAGTAACGAGTAGAAGTACCGAGTGTAAAGGGGTATCGCGCGCGCACGCTGCGATACGGGGCGGGACGAAGAATAGCGTATGGGGTATCGTCCCGCCCCGGCTACCCCGGGCCTATTGGCATATGGCCCGAATTGGACCGGGCCTCATGGTTCGAGACGCGCCGCACGAGGCGCTCCTCACCATGAGGGTCCGTCATTTCGCCGCAAAACAAGCTCTCGTCGGTGAGAGATTTTGACCGCGACCTTGCCTCAATGATCGGCCCCGCGAGCACCATCAATACGACTTCGGTAGACCGAGCACCTTCTCCGCGACGAAGCTCAGGATCAGTTGCGGACTGATCGGCGCGATGCGTGGAATCAGCGATTCACGAAGATAGCGCTCGACGTGATATTCCTTGGCGTAGCCGAAGCCGCCATGGGTCATCACCGCCTGCTCGCAGGCGTGAAAGCCGGCCTCTGCCGCCAGATATTTTGCAGCATTGGCCGCCGGTCCGCAGGCCATGCCCTGGTCGTACTGCCACCCCGCCTGCAAGGTCATCAGCCACGCCGCTTCCAGCTCCATCCAGTTCTTGGCAAGCGGATGCTGGATTCCCTGATTCATGCCGATCGGGCGATTGAAGACATTGCGCGCCTTGGCATAGGCGGAGGCGCGCGACAGCGCGAGATGACCAAGGCCCACGGCCTCGGCCGCGATCAGGATGCGCTCCGGATTCATCCCGTGCAGGATGTAGTCGAAGCCGCGCCCCTCTTCGCCCAAGCGATCCTCGACCGGAATCTCGAAATCCTCAAAGAACAGCTCGTTGGAATCGACGGCCTTGCGCCCCATCTTCTCGATCTCGTGCACGGCGATGCGGCTGCGATCGAAATCCGTGTAGAACAGGCTGAGGCCGTGGGTCGGGCGTTTCACCTGATCCAGCGGCGTGGTGCGCGCGAGCAGCAGGATCTTTTCCGCGACCTGTGCCGTGGAGATCCACACCTTCTGCCCATTGACGACATAGCGGACGCCCTTGCGCACGGCGCGCGTCTTGAGCTGCGTGGTGTTGAGGCCCGTGTTCGGCTCGGTCACCGCAAAGCAGGCGCGCTGCCGGCCATCGACGATGCCCGGCAGCATGCGTGCGCACTGCTCCCTGGTGCCGAACACCACGACCGGATTGAGCCCGAACACGTTCATGTGGATGGCGGACGCGCCGGACATGCCGGCGCCGGACTCCGAGATGGTGCGCATCATGATCGCCGCATCGAGGATACCAAGGCCGGCGCCACCATACTCTTCAGGGATGCAGAGACCGAGCCAGCCGGCGTCTGCCAACGCCTTATGGAAGTCGGCTGGAAAGCCGCCTTCCTTGTCCCGCTTCAGCCAATAGGCATCGTCGAAGCGCGCACAGATCTTGGCAACGGCCTCGCGGATCGCGTCCTGGTTGGCGGAGAGTGCGAAATCCATGACGTCAGTCCTTCTTTGCGGGTGACGGCGTCGTCACGCCGTCGCGGACCATGGCGGCAATCGCGTCGGACGAAAATCCAGCCTCGCGCAGGATCGCCTCGCCATGTTCGTTGAGCCGGGGCGCTAACCGCGCTGGCTCCGCCCTGGTCTCCGACCAGTTCGCCGACACTCGCATGCTGCGGATCGGACCTTCGGTCGGATGATCGACGACGTGAAAGAAGTCGGTCGCAACGAGATGCGGGTCGTCAAGAATGCTGGTCAGATCGTGCATCGGCATGACCGGCACGTCCGCCTTCGTGAGCAGCTCGGTCCATTCGGCCGTCGTGCGGGTCAGGAAGATGCGCGCGAGTTCGGCATAGACGACATCGATGTTGGCGGCGCGCCCGGCGAAGGTCGCAAAGCGAGGATCGTGGCGCAGATCCTCGCGGCCCGCGCCGTCGAAGAAGGCATTCCACTGCTTGTCATTGTAGACGATCACGCAGATATAGCCGTCGGCAGTTTTGTAAGGCCGGCGGTCGCGCGACAGATGCCGCGCATAGCCGCCCTTGTCGAGCGGCGGCTCGTAGGTCAGCCCGCCCATATGGTCGCCCATGACGAAGCTCGCCATGGTCTCGAACATCGGGATATCGAGCCGCTGGCCGCGGCCGGTGCGATCGCGATGCACGAGGCTCGCGCAGATCGCCCCGACCGCAGTGAGGCCGACGATGCGATCGACCAGCGCGTTCGGCACATAGCGCGGCGTGCCGTCGCCTGCGACCGCCATCAGATGCGCCAGCCCCGCGCCGCCCTGGATCAGATCGTCATAAGCAGGCTTGGCCGCATAGGGCCCGTCCTGACCGAAGCCGAACACGCCGGCATAGATCAGCCGCGGATTGATCTTCGAGACGACATCATAACCGAGTTCCAGGCGCGCCATCGCCTGCGGCCGGACGTTGTAGACCAGCACGTCGGCATTCTCGATGAGGCGCAGCACCGCCTCATGCCCCGCGGGCTTCTTCAGGTCGAGGCAGATCGAACGCTTGCTGCGGTTGGTGTTGAGATAGACCGGACCCATGCCGGGATGCCTGGTCGGTCCGATCAATCGGGTGACGTCGCCCTCGGGCGATTCCACCTTGATGACATCGGCACCGTAATCGCCGAGCATCTGGGTGGCATAAGGCCCCATCAACACGGTGGTCATGTCGATGACCTTGATGCCCGCAAGCGGTCCCATGGCGGCGTCGGCTCCCTCTGTTCGTTGCTGCGAGCTAACGGCAGCGCGGCGACGAGATCAAGCTCGGCCGGCGTATGGGGCTATGCGCCGAGACTGGTCGTCACCTGGCCTGAACCTGAGAAAGGCATGGGCGGCGTCGCCGTCCGCGGCCGTGATCAACCGCTGTCATTTGAATGCCGAGGCGCCAATGCTAAAGCATCGGCAGAACCGGCCAGTCATCCAATGCAGATTACGATCGTCGTCAAACTGCTCACGCTGCTCACTGTCGCGAACGGCGTACCGGTCATCGCCAAGCTCATCATGGGCGAGCGCTGGTCCTGGCCGCTCGATGGCGGCTGCCGCTTCCTCGACGGGCGGCCGCTGCTCGGTGAATCGAAGACGGTGCGCGGACTGGTGCTGTCCATCGTGACGACTGGCGTCGCTGCGCTGCTGCTCGGCCTCGACGTGAGCACGGGATTTCTGGTGGGCGCCGCCGCCATGGCCGGCGATCTGTTCTCGAGCTTCGTCAAGCGCCGGCTTGGACTGAGGTCGAGCAGCCGGGCCACCGGCCTCGACCAGATCCCAGAATCGCTGTTGCCGACGCTGCTGTGCTGGTACGAGCTCGATCTGACGGCTGCCGACGTCGCCGCTGTGGCCGGCATCTTCCTCGTTGGCGAGATCGTGCTCTCGCGCCTGCTGTTCTGGCTGAAGATACGCGACCGGCCCTATTGATCGCGCGGGACGCTGCGATGCAGCCGATGCAAGGTGATCTCGGGCGGACAGTTGAGCCGGATCGGAACCACCGACGATCCGACGCCGACCGAAGTGTAACCGGTCATGTCATGATATCTCCACACACCCGATCCGAGCCGGCGCGGCAGCGCGGAATCCAGCGTGATCGGAACGGAGCCCGGCAAGCAGATCTGCCCGCCATGGGTATGCCCGCCGAGCAGCAGGTCGAAACCGGCGTGCGCCGCCTGACGATAGATTTCCGGCGTATGCGACAGCAGGATCGTGAAGCTCGCCGGCGGGATGTCGGAGGCGGCCTTCTCGATATTGTCGACGCGATAGAAATGGGCATCGTCGATGCCGCAGAGGTAGATGCGCTCATCGCCGCGCGCGATCGTCTCGCACTCGTTCAGCAGCATCCGAACCCCGAGGTCCTCCAGACCGGGGACCAGCCGGATCGTGTCGTGATTGCCGAGCACACCGTAAACCGGCGGCTTCAGCGCCGCGCAGATCCGTTGCATGCCCTCGAGCACGCGATCGAACCGGCCGAAGGTGGCGCCGCGAAAATCGCCGGTCAGAACGCAGACGTCATAGGTGAGCGTCGGCAACAACTCGATCATCCGCTGCATGGCGCGCTCGTTCATGTCGACATGCAGATCGCTGATGTGGAGCAGTGTGAAGCCCTCGAACGCCGGCGGCAGCGCGGCGAAGCCGAGATCCGTGATCCTGACCCGCACGTCGGCCGCATTGCGCAATCCGCGCCAATAAAGCCCGCTGAGCTTGAAGACGCCGCGGATCACCGCATGGACCGAATACCAGTTTTCCAGGTGGAAGAAGTTCAGTCCCTGGCCGAAGATCTGGGCCTCGTGGTCCGCCTCGATGCCGAGCCGCTGGCGCGCATGCAAGCGGCCAAGGCGCTGCTCGAGACGGTTCACCAGACTGGCTTCATCAGCGCCCAACTTGTCCCCCGTGAGTCGTACCGCCGACGGGTCACTGCATTCCTCTATACGACCTTTGCGTTGGTTTGGCATGGCCAATAAATGCGGCGCTCCGTATTGACGGCTCCACGGGAAACACCGTCGATGACAGCAATGGCCTCGGCCGAACCTCGCGAGCCGCAGTGAACAGGATCACATCACGTCTCGCTCATCGGCTAGGCCGCCTAAACCGGTCGCCCGCAAAGATCGACCTGCAGATCCGGCCAGCGCCGTCCCATCAGTTCGGCAACCATGCTGCCCGGATAGACGCCGGATTGCCAGGTACCGTCCTTGCCGAGAAACCGAGTCTCGTTCTCAATCAACCTGTAGCCGCTGGAGGCATAGACGCGCGGCTCAAAGGCGAACAGGATCGAGAACGGGATCTGCCGCTGGCGCAAATAGCCGTGCGCGTTGTCGACGAGTGCGCGAGCGTGCCCTCGTCCACGGTGTGAGGCTGCGACTGCAACCTCGCCTATGAGCCCGACCGTCACCTCTTCGGCGCCACACCTGATCTGGCGTTCGTAGATCGCGAGATGACCAACGATCCGCTCATCGGATCGGACGAGCAGAGTCGCATGAGGGTGGCCATGCCGCGCGTAATATTGGCCGAGCTCGTCGGGAGCCCCCTCCGGAAATGCCTCGTTCACAAGCTCCCGCACATCGGTTTCATACGGATCGCCGGCGCGGACATGCGAGATTGGGATCAGCTCGATCACACGAGGCTCCTGACCTGATCAATGCCGGCCCGCTGCGGCGGCGCGCGCCCGGTGACGCCGCGCTTTCGCGACGTTGACGGGACAGAACAAGTCGCGCAACCCGCGCGGTCATGCGTACGCCGCGCGGACCACTTGGCCGCTGGCCGCTGACCTAAAACCGCCCTCTCCGGCCGACATGCGAGCGGCACAACGGAGTATGGTCCCGGCTTTCACCGGGACCTCTATCGGATGCGATGACCGCTTACGCCTTCGCCGGCTCCAGGATCGAGACGTAGTTGGCCACTGCGGCGCCGCCCATGTTGAAGATGCCGCCGAGCTGCGCATTCGGCAGCTGCATGCCTTCCGGCGCCTGACCCAAGAGCTGCATCGCGGTCATCACGTGCATGGAGACGCCGGTGGCGCCGATCGGATGGCCCTTGGCCTTCAGGCCGCCCGACGGATTGACCGGCAGCTTGCCGTCCTTCTGCGTCCAGCCCTCCTTGATCGCGCGCGCGCCCTGCCCCTTCGGCGTCAGGCCCATCGCTTCGTATTCGATCAGCTCGGCCACGGTGAAGCAGTCATGGGTCTCGACGAAGGAGAGATCTTCCAGCTTCACGCCCGCCTTCTCCAGCGCGCGCTGCCAGGCCACGGTGCAGCCCTCGAATGCGAGGATGTCGCGCTTCGACATCGGCAGGAAATCCTGCGCATGCGCGGTGGCACGGAAGTTCACGGCCTTGCGCATGCTCTTGGCCGTCTCCGCGTCCGCGAGCACCAAAGCAGCCGCGCCGTCCGACACCAGCGAGCAGTCGGTGCGCTTCAGGGGGCCGGCGACATAAGGATTCTTCTCACTCTCGGAGCGACAGAACTCGAAGCCGAAGTCCTTGCGCATCTGCGCGTAAGGATTGGCGACGCCGTTCTTGTGGTTCTTGGCGGCGATCATCGCCAGCGCATCGGACTGATCGCCATACTTCTGGAAATAGCCTTGCGCGATCTTGCCGAACACGCCGGCGAAGCCGCCGACCGTGTCGCCATCCTCAGGCAGATACGAGGCCTTCAACAGGTTCTTGCCGATCTCGGGTCCGGGCGTGCGGGTCATCTGCTCGACGCCCACCACCAGCACGATCTTCGCGGCCCCCGCCTGGATCGCGCGGAGGCCCTGCTGCACGGCGGCTGAGCCCGTCGCACAGGCGTTTTCCACCCGCGTCGCAGGCTTGAAGCGCAGCGCCGGATCGGCCTGCAGCACCAGCGAGGCGGTAAAGTCCTGCGGCGAGAAGCCGGCGTTGAAATGGCCGAGCACGATCTCGTCGACGTCGCCGGCGGCGATGCCGGCATCTGCCATCGCCTCATTGGCGACCTTCACCACCAGGCTCTCCACCGTCTCGGCGTCGAATTTGCCGAACGGCGTATGCGCCCATCCCACGATGCTGGCTGTCATCATCTTGCTCCTAAATTCTCTTCGAGGCGATCAGGCCACGAACTTACCACCGAGTTCGTCCTCGATGTGAATACGGATGATGTCATCGAAGCTATGCTCTTCCGTGGTGAATCCAAGCTCGCGGGCGCGCCTGGCCTCGAAATTGCGCGGCCAGCCGTCGACGATGCCGATGATGAAGGGATCCGGTACGCGCTTGATCCGCGCCGCCACCTTTTCTCCGGCGACACGCTTGAGCGCGGCAATCTGCTCGCCGACTGTGGCGGAGAGCCCGGGCATGGTGAGGTTGCGGCGCGGGCCGATCCTGGCGGTGTCCATGGTCGCGGCATGCAGCAGGAAGCCGACCGCCGAACGTGGCGTCGCATGCCAATGGCGGACATCCTCGGACACCGGCAGCACGGCTTCCTTGCCCGCCAGCGGCTCGCGCAGGATGTTGGAGAAGAAACCGGACGCCGCCTTGTTGGGGAGCCCCGGCCGGATGCAGATGGTCGGCAGACGGATGCCGACGCCATCGAAGAAGCCGCGGCGGGTGTAATCGGCCAGCAGCAGCTCGCCGATCGCCTTCTGGGTGCCATAGCTCAACAGCGGCGTATGGAAGAATTCGTCGCCGATCGCCTCCGGGAACGGCGCCCCGAACACCGCGATCGAGGAGGTGAAGACCAGGCGCGGCTTGTAGCCGTCGCCGATCAATCTGATAGCGTCGAACAGCATCCGGGTGCCGTCGAGATTGATGCGATAGCCCTTATCGAAATCGAGCTCGGCTTCGCCGGAGACGATCGCGGCGAGATGGAAGATCACGTCGGGACGCGCAGCGACGAGCTTCTCGGCAAAGCCGGGCACGGCGAAGTCGCCGGCGACGATGTCGACCGGACACGTCGCTTTTTCGGGTTTGGTTGGCGCCACGACATCCTGCAAGGTCAGCCGGCTGATCTCAGCGCTGCCGAGGCGGCCGTCGCGCACCAAGCGCTCGACCAATTTGCGGCCGACCATGCCGGCCGCGCCCAGAACCAGGATATGCAAAGAGGTCACTCCTTAATGCGTAGGATGGACAAAAGCGCAAAGCGCCGTGCCCACCGCGGGATCACGTGAAGGTGGTGGGGGCACGCTTCGCCTTGCCCACCCTGGGGCAGCTGCGAGAGCGGCCCTACTCCTTCACCGCGCCGGTCATCGCCGACACATAATGCTCGACGAAGAAGGCGTAAAGGATCACGAGCGGCAGCGAGCCGACCAGGGCACCGGCCATCAGCGAGCCCCATTTGTAGACGTCGCCGTCGACGAACTCGTTGACGATCGCGACCGGCACCGTCTTGTTCGGCGTCGATTGCAGGAAGGTCAGCGCATAGATGAACTCGTTCCAGCACAGCGTGAACGAGAAGATGAAGGCCGAGATCAGCCCGGGCACTGCGAGCGGCACCACGATCTTGACCAGGATCTGCCAGCGGCTGGCGCCGTCGATCAGCGCGCATTCCTCGAGCTCGAAGGGGATGGTCTTGAAGTAGCCCATCAACAGCCAGGTAGAGAACGGGATCAGCAGCGTCGGATAGACCAGGATCAGGGACAGCGGCGAGTCGAACAGGCCATAGGCCTGGATCACGGAGGCCAGCGGGATGAACAGGATCGACGGCGGCACCAGGTAGGCGAAGAAGATCAGGATGCCGACCGTATCGGCGCCTTTGAAACGGAGACGCACGATCGCATAGGCTGCAAGCACGGAGGCGATGATCGACAGCGTGGTGGCGCCGACAGCGACATACATCGTGTTCCAAAGCCAGCGCGGATACTCCGTCTCGAACAGGAGCTTGTAGATGTGCTTGAAGGTTGGATGCACAACCCAGAACGGGTTGTAGGTGTTCATGTCGATCAGCTGCTCGTCCGGCTTGATCGAGGTCAGTCCCATCCAATAGAACGGGAACAGCAGCACGACCAGGATGATGAACAGCGGCAGATAGAGCGTCACCAGCCGTCGCGGCAACGACTCCAGATAGCTCATGCCCTCGCTGTCGTCGGAGGCTGCAAGAGCGGCAGCCGCAGCAGCGGTCTTCGTTTGCAGCGTGGTATCGGTCATTGGTCGGCTCCTTGCTGCCATTTGCGCCGTTGCATGCCGAACCAGGAGATCGCTATGGCGGCGACCAAGAACGGGATCATCGCGGTTGCGATCGCGGCGCCCTCCCCTAACCGCCCGGAGATGATGCCACGTTGATAGCTGAGCGTCGCCATCAGATGCGTCGCGTTGACCGGACCGCCGCGAGTGAGCGCCCAGATCAGCTGGAAGTCGGTGAAGGTGAACAGAACCGAGAACGTCATCACCACCGCGATGATCGGGGTAAGAAGCGGATAGGTGATGTAGCGGAAGCGCTGCCAATTGGTGGCGCCATCGAGGGTGGCCGCCTCGTAGAGCGAGGGCGACACGGTCTGCAGGCCCGCGAGCAGCGTGATCGCCACGAACGGCACGCCGCGCCAGATGTTGGCGATGATGACCGAGGCGCGCGCCCAGTTGGCGTCGCCGAGGAAGTTGATGTTGTGGCTGATGACGCCGAGCTTGATCAGCGACCAGGAGATGATCGAGAACTGCGCATCATAGATCCACCAGAACGCGATCGCCGACAGCACCGTCGGCACGATGAAGGGGATCAGCACGATGGCGCGGATCATCGCCTTGAACGGCATGCGCCGGTTCAGAAGCAGCGCGAGATACAGCCCGATCGCGAATTTGATCGCGCTCGCGACGATGGTGTAAAGCAGCGTGTTGAACACCGCGAGCCAGAAGATCGCGTCGTCCCACAGCCATTCATAGTTCTCCAGCCCGATGAAGATGCCGCTGCGGCCGATCTTCTCGTCGGTGAAGCTCATCCAGACGCCGAGCCCCAGCGGATAGGCCAGGAACAGAATCAGGAAGGCGGCGGCCGGCAGCATGAACCACAGCGCGATGAAGTTGCGGTTGGTCTGCAGCCGCGACCACCAAGACGGCTCGCCGATGCGGGCTCCGCGTGGCAGTGAAGTCTGAATGGTACTCATTCCCAGTGCAGCTCCAATCTGAACTGTAGGGTAGGCAAAGCGAAGCGTGCCCACCGATATGTCCCGTCGAGTAGATGGTGGGCATGGCGCTCCGCGCCTTTGCCCACCCTACGCCGTCTCGCTCACCTCGGGATCCCGGGTCCGATGCCTCGCATCGCCCTCGGAATGACAGCACGTACGCAGGGCAGGCAAAGCGAGTCACGCCCACCCAGCGTCCAGGTCACGTTCTCAGCGGAAGATACGTTTGGCCGAACGCTCCGCCGTGGTCATCGCCGTCTTCACATCCTCGCGTCCCGTACAGTAGTTCGCGAACATGTCGACCACGACGAAGTCGGCGATGGCCGCTGCCGGCCCCTCGCCCATCTTGCCAACGCCGGCCGGTGTCACCGCCGTCGCCGCGACGTCGCGGTATGGCGTATTCTTCGGATCCGCAGTCCAGATCGGGTTGGCGTCGTAGGCCTTGAGGAAGTGCGACAGATAGCCCTGCGCCGCCTCGATCCAGGGGTTGAACTGCGCCGGCTCCAGCAGGAACGCGGTGAACGCCTTGCAAGTCTGCGGATATTTGGTGAAGTTGTAGACCAGGATCGGGAAGCCAAGATGCAGCTCGCGCGTCTTGCCGTCGAGACCGGCCGGCAGATGCGCGTGGTTCATGTCCTCGGCGACCTGCGGATTGTCCTTCTTCGCCGCGACATAGATCGAGATGCCGTTGACCGTCAGATAGAGCTGGCCGGCGACAAAGGCCTTGTTGTTGGACGAGTCGTTCCAGGACGCGGTGCCGGGGACGAAATTGTCGTACAGGCCCTTGACGTATTCCAGCGCCTTGGCCGTCTCCGGCGAGTTGATGACGACCTTGTTGTTCTTGTCGATCAGATTGCCGCCATGGGCCCACAGCGCCCAGTGCAGCCAGCCGTTGGCATCACCCGAGGCGTGGCCCAGCGCCATGCCGGCCGGCGTGCCGTTCTTGTTCATGCCCTTGATGAGATCGGCAAAGCCCGCGAGGTCCTTCGGGAATTCCTTGTGACCGGCCTTTTCCATCGCCGAGATGCGATAGTTGACGAGCCCGCCGGTGGCGGCCACCGGAATGCCGATCCATTTGCCGTCGAGCATGCCATAGGCCTTGCCGGAGTCGGTCCAGCCGCCGGCGACCTTGCCGAGATGGTCGGCGACGTCGCTCATGTCGGTGCATTTGCTCGGGAACAGGAACGGCAACGAGTAGAGGCCCCAGACCATGTCGAGCCCCTGCCCCGTATTGGCCGCGACCGAGGCCTTGGGCTGGATGTCGTCATAGGATTCGTTGGAGACGTTGATCGTGACGTTGTTGGCCTTCTGGAAGGCGTCGACGATCTTCATGAAGGCCACGTCCTCGGCCTCGACGAAGCGCTTCCAGCGCAGCAGGTTGATCTTGGCGCCCGCTTCCGGCTTCCACGGCGAGCTCTGCGCCCAGGCCTTGGCATAGCCGAGCAGCTGTTCGCTGGACATGGTCGCAGCGGCGGCCAGCATGGTCGCTCCGCCCTTGAGCAGCGAGCGCCGGTCGGTCAGGAAATCTGCCATCTGAAGTTTTCTCCCATTTCAATATTTTGATTGTTTGTTGTTGTCGTTCGCGTCGAACGGCCGGCGGCTAAATCCTCCGGCCGTTATCCTTGTCGAACAGATGCGCCGCCGACGCGCGCGGACGCAGATGGATCTTCTCGCCGGGATTGACCTCGTGGCGATCGCGAAATACCGCGATGATGTCCTGGGTGCCGATACGGGCGACGATCTGGGTCTCCGACCCCGTCGGCTCGACAACGACCACCTCGGCTTCGATCCCGTCGCTGGCGAGTTCGAGATGCTCCGGCCGGACGCCATAGACCACCGGACGCCCATCCGAGGCCGTGGGCGCGGTCATCAGCGGCAGCTTGGCGCCATTGTCGGTCTCGACATAGGCCGATCCGTTGGACTTCAGATGTCCGTTGAGGAAGTTCATCGCCGGCGAGCCGATGAAGCCGGCGACGAACTGGTTATCCGGCTTGTCGTAGAGATCGAGCGGCGATCCCATCTGCTCGACGATGCCGTCATGCATCACTACGATTTTGTCGGCCATGGTCATGGCCTCGATCTGGTCGTGGGTCACGTAGACGGTCGTGGTCTTCAGCCGCTGGTGCAGCTCCTTGATCTCGGTGCGCATGGCGACGCGCAGCTTGGCATCGAGGTTGGAGAGCGGCTCGTCGAACAGAAACACCTGCGGATCGCGGACGATGGCGCGCCCCATGGCGACGCGCTGGCGCTGGCCGCCGGAGAGCTGGCGCGGATAGCGGTCGAGCAGCGGAGTGAGAGCCAAAATCTCGGCCGCACGCGCAACGCCACGCTTGATGTCTTCGGGCTTGGCGCCGCGCAGCTTCAGCGAGAAGCCCATATTGTCGGCGACCGTCATGTGCGGATAGAGCGCGTAGTTCTGGAACACCATCGCGATGTCCCGCTCTTTGGGCTGGACGTTGTTGACGACGCGCTCGCCGATCGAAATGGTGCCGGAGGTGATGTTCTCGAGGCCGGCGAGCATGCGCAGCAGCGTCGACTTGCCGCAGCCGGAAGGACCGACCAGCACGACGAACTCGCCGTCCTCGATCGGGATGGTCACGCCGTGCAGGACCTCGAACCCGCCGAACGATTTCCGCACGTCGCGAATATTCACAGACGACATCAATTTCCTCCTCGATGACCGGCAGCTTTTTGCTGCGTGCCGCCGGCGTTCCTGCCGTTCTTGTTCTCGGTCGCTTTTGTTGTTCTTGTTGTTTTTGTTCTTGTTATTCGTTTTGTCGTGCTCGCCGCGTCCGGACTGCACCCGAATTCGGCGGGTATTGTCGGCAGTTTATCCGGCTTTAGCAATGGTTCGATTAGCAACCGCGTGATAGCGCTGTCAATATCCGCTTGTCAGCCGGACCGCCGATGCTTATGAGCGATCCATGGGACGGAAACGGATCAAGCACGGCAAAGTGCGCCTGACCGAAGTCGCGGAGCTCGCGGGCGTCAGCCCGATTACCGTGTCACGTTTCTTCCGCAATCCGCAGACGGTATCGCCGCGCCGGCGCGTCCGCATCGAAAGCGCCGCCAAGGAACTCGGCTACGTGCCGAACCTTGCCGCGCGGGCCCTGGCCTCGCAGCGCACCGAGGTGATCGGCGCGCTGATCCCCTCCCTCACCAACAACGTGTTCTCGGACGTCCTGCGCGGCATCTATGACGCGTTCGAGGGCAGCCGTTACAGCATCCAGCTCGCCAACACCCGCTACAGCGTGCTGCAGGAAGAGCGCCTGCTGCGGCTGTTCCTGATGCAGAAGCCCGCCGGGCTGATCGTGACCGGCATCGACCAGACTGCGGACAGCCGGTCGATCATCGAGGCGGCCGACTGTCCCGTGGTCCAGATCATGGAGCTCGGCTCCGAGCCGATCGACATGATGATCGGTTTTTCCCACGTCGACGCCTGCTATGGGGCAATTTCGCACCTTCTCGACCAGGGCTGTCGCCGCATCGGCTTCGTCGGCGCACGCATGGACCCCAGGGTGCAGCGGCGGCTGCAGGGGTATCAGAAGGCGATGAAAGATGCCGCCCTGCTCGATCCGCGCCTGATCGTCACCACGACCGCGCCGACATCGGTGACGCTCGGCGGCAGCCTGTTCTCAGACCTGATCGCCAGGGCGCCGGAGATCGATGCCGTGTTCTGCGCCAATGACGACCTCGCCATGGGCGTGATGTTCGAATGCCAGCGCCGGCACATCGCGATCCCCGATCAGATGGCGATCGTCGGCTTCAACGACATGGAGTTCATGGCGGCTGCCGTCCCGACGCTGAGCAGCGTCCGCACCAATCGCTACGAGATGGGCAACCGCGCGGCCACCATGATCGTTGATGCCATCGAAGGACGCGCGCCGGACCCGCGCGTCGTCGATCTCGGCTTCGAGGTCATGCAGCGACAGAGTTCGACCTTGCACGTGCGGCCAACGATCTGCAGTCCTGCGCAGGCCGGCGCGACGGAACAAAATGGTAGCGCAATCAAATACCCGGGCTTAGAACAGACTTGAACGAAACACGTCGTCCATGTTCAAGGACGAACCAATGCTGCATCCTTGCGGCGCAAGGTCGCGCCTCGGGAAGCCAAATCGAGACGCCGGTGGTTACCAACCGGCCTTGCCACTTCGCAGTGCGGGAGGAATGAATGACAAAAACCAACGGCCACGCCGGCAATGGCGCGGACAAGAGCCGCAAGCTGCGCTCGCAGGCATGGTTCAACGATCCCACGAACCCCGGCATGACTGCGCTCTATCTCGAGCGCTATCTGAATTACGGCCTGACCCGCGCCGAACTGCAGTCGGGCAAGCCGATCATCGGCATTGCACAAACCGGCAACGACCTGTCACCGTGCAATCGCCACCACCTCGAATTGGCACACCGCGTCCGCGAAGGTATCCGCGCCGCCGGCGGCATCGCGATGGAGTTTCCTACCCATCCGATTCAGGAGACCGGCAAGCGGCCGACTGCGGCACTTGACCGCAACCTGGCCTATCTCGGCCTTGTGGAAATCCTGTTCGGCTATCCGCTCGATGGCGTGGTGCTGACGACCGGCTGCGACAAGACCACGCCGGCCTGCCTGATGGCGGCCGCGACCGTCAACATTCCCGCGATCGTGCTGTCGGGCGGGCCGATGCTGAACGGCTGGCACGAGGGCGAGCGCACCGGCTCGGGCACCGTGGTCTGGAGATCGCGCGAGCGGCTTGCCGCCGGCGAGATCGACTATGAGCAGTTCATGGAGATCGTGGCGTCGTCCGCGCCCTCGATCGGCCATTGCAACACCATGGGCACGGCGTCGACCATGAACGCGCTGGCCGAAGCCCTCGGCATGTCGCTGCCGGGCTGCGCCGCAATCCCCGCCCCCTATCGCGAGCGCGGCCAGATCGCCTACGAGACCGGCACCCGCATCGTCGACATGGTGTGGGAGGATCTGAAACCGTCCGACATCCTCACGCGGAAGGCGTTCGAGAACTGCATCGTGGTGAATTCCGCGATCGGCGGCTCGACCAATGCGCCGATCCACATCAACGCGCTGGCCCGCCATATCGGCGTCGAACTCAACATCGACGATTGGCAGAAAGTCGGCCACGACGTGCCGTTGCTGGTCAACATGCAGCCGGCCGGCTTCTATCTCGGCGAGGAATTCCATCGCGCCGGTGGCGTGCCGGCCGTGATCGGCGAGTTGATGCGGCAGAAGCGCATCCACGAGGACGCGATCACGGTGAACGGCCGCCCGATGGGCGACAATTGCCGTCAGGCGCCCAAGCCCGACGGCGACGTGATCTGGAGCTACGACAAGCCTCTGGTGAAGGATGCCGGCTTCCTGGTGCTACGCGGCAATTTGTTCGATTCCGCGATCATGAAGACCAGCGTGATCTCCAAGGAATTCCGCGACCGCTACTTGAGCAATCCGAAGGACCCGAACGCGTTCGAGGGCCGCGCCATCGTGTTCGACGGCCCGGAGGATTATCACCACCGGATCGAGGATCCCGCGCTCGAGATCGACGAGCACTGCGTGCTGTTCATCCGGGGCGCCGGTCCGATCGGCTATCCCGGCGGCGCCGAGGTGGTGAACATGCAACCGCCCGCGGCGCTGATCAAACGCGGCATCCACTCGCTGCCCTGCATCGGCGACGGACGGCAGTCCGGCACCTCCGGCTCGCCGTCGATCCTCAACGCCTCGCCGGAAGCCGCCGCCGACGGCGGTCTCGCCATCCTCAGGACCGGCGACCGGGTGCGGATCGATCTCAACAAGGGCAGCGCCAACATCCTCATTTCCGACGAAGAGGTCGCCGAACGCCACGCCGGCCTGAAGGCGAAGGGTGGCTTCCCGTATCCGGCCAACCAGACACCCTGGCAGGAGCTCTATCGCAAGACAGTTGGCCAGCACGCCACCGGCGCCTGCATGGAATTCGCCACGCGATATCACGACATCGCCGGCAAGGTCGGCGTCGCGCGCCACAACCACTGACGCTGTCATTCCGGGGCGCGCATAGCGCGAGCCCGGAATCCATACTCCCGATCGTGGTTATGGATTCCGGGCCCATCGCTTCGCGATGTCCCGGAATGACCAACAAACAGACGAGACACCCAGGGAGATACCATGTCCGACCGCCTCAAGGGCAAGCGCGCCTTTGTCACCGCAGCCGCCGCCGGGATCGGCCGGGCCTGCGCCATCGCCTTTGCCCGCGAAGGCGCCACCGTGTTCGCCACCGACATCGACGAGAAGGGTCTCGCCACGCTGAAGAGCGAAGGCATCAGTGAGACCGCCGTTCTCAACGTCCGCGACACCGCGGCCGTCAACGCGCTGGCCGACCGCGTCGGCAAGGTCGAGATCCTGCTCAATGCTGCCGGCTTCGTGCATCACGGCACCATCCTCGACTGCTCGGACGAGGATTTCGATTTCTCCTTCGACCTGAACGTCAAGTCGATGCATCGCACGATCCGCGCCTTCCTGCCGAAGATGCTGGAGGGTGGCGGTGGCGCCATCGTCAACATCGCCTCCGCCGCGGGCGTGTTCAAGGCCGCGCCCAATCGCTACGTCTATGCGGCGACGAAGGCCGCAGTCGGCGCGCTGACCCGCTCGGTCGCCGCCGATTTCGTCGGCAAACGCATCCGCTGCAACTGCATCTGCCCCGGCACGGTGGAAACGCCGTCGATGCTCGGCCGCGCCGCCGCGGCAGGTCCGAACGGGCTGGAGACGTTCATCTCGCGCCAACCGATGGGCCGGCTCGGTACCGCCGAGGAGATCGCGCATCTTGCGGTCTATCTCGCCAGCGACGAGAGCGCGTTCACGACCGGCGTGGCACACTGCATCGACGGCGGCTGGACACTGTAAAACAATCTCCGTCATTCCGGGGCAGCCCGCGCGACAAAATGGCAAGGCCATTTTGCGCGGAGGGCTGAACCTGGAATCTCGATCTGAGGAGCACGCAAGCCAATCTCGGGATTCCGGGTTCGCGCTTCGCGCGCCCCGGAATGACGGTCACGAATAGTTTGGGGGAAGGACACCATGAACCAGATCGACCTCAATAACCGCTGCGCCGTCGTCACCGGCGGCGCGCAAGGGTTCGGCCGCGCCATCGCCGAGCGCTTCGTGGCCTCCGGCGCCAGGGTCGCGATCTGGGATCACGATCTGGCGCTCGCCGAGAAGACCGCCAGGGAGATCGGTCCCGCGGTGATCGCGCTCAAGGTCGATGTCACCAACACCGCAGCGGTAGAGACGGCACGCGACGAAACGATCAAGGCGTTCGGCCGCATCGACATCCTCGTCAACAACGCCGGCATTGCCGGCGTCAACAGGACGGTGTGGGAGACCGACCTCGAAGAATGGCGCAAGGTACTGCGCATCAATCTCGACGGCCCCTTCATCTGCTGCAAAGCGATCGTGCCCGTGATGCTCGAGCAGAAATATGGCCGCATCGTCAACATCGCCTCGATTGCCGGCAAGGAAGGCAACCCGAACGCCGCGCATTACTCCGCCTCGAAGGCCGGCCTGATCGCGCTGACGAAATCGCTCGGCAAGGAGCTGGCGCAGCACGACATCACGGTCAATGCCGTCACGCCGGCAGCGGCGAAAACCGCGATCTTCGACCAGATGACGCAGACTCACATCGACTTCATGCTCTCGAAGATACCCAAGGGCCGCTTCGTGCTCGTCGAGGAGTTGGCGGCGATGGTCGCCTGGCTCGCCTCGGAGGACTGCGCCTTCTCCACCGGCGCCGTGTTCGACATTTCCGGCGGCCGCGCGACGTACTGACGCCGCCAGCCTCACGCAGCAGGCTTCGATTTGGCCGCCGGACTCTCGGTCGTCGCGATCCAAATGCCGGCGAACACGGCCACAATGCCGGCGACGAGGTTCCAGCGCAGCGGCTCGTCGAGAAGAAACGCTCCGACCAGCGACGCGGTCACCGGATTGACGGTTACGGAGATCGCGACCCGGGTTGGCGTCGTCCGCACCAGCGCGAACGCCCAGAGATAGAACGTCAGCGCTGCGCCGAGCGCGCCGAGATAGACCGCGGCAATCCATTGTGGCGCTCCGAAGGTGGCGACCGGCGCGAAGCTGCCGCGCCAGCGGGAAAGAAGGATGAGGGCGACCGCGCCGATCCCCATCGAGAGCGCGGTGAAGCCGATCGGGCTGGCGCGGCGGATGAACGGCTTCGACCAGATGCTGTAAAGCGCCATGCACAACGCGGCGCCGACCATCAGCAGATCGCCGCGCCAAGCGCCGGCGGGGGCGGACGACAACCCCGTCAGCAACGCCAGCGCGACGCCGACCGTCGCCAGCACCACGCCGGCGGACTTGCGCCAAGTGAGGCGCTCGCTGCCGAGCAGCGCGCCGATCACCATAGTCAGGAGCGGCAAGGTCGAGAGCGCGAGTGCGCCGCGCGCCGCGGTCGTGAAGATAAGGGACGCATTGAATAGGACTGGAAACAGCCCGAAGTACAACAGTCCCAAGAGCACAACGCCCAGCCAATCGCCCGCCGAAGGCCAGCGGTCGCCTCTCAGATAACCCAGCGGCAGCAGCAGCAGAACGCCGATACCGAAGCGAAAAGACCCGATGGCGAGCGGATCGATGACCGGTGCCAGGTAGCGGGTGGCGCCGATCGAGGTGCCGCCGAGCCCACTCGATAGCACTGCTGCCAGAACACCCCAGCCTTCTCCACCCAAGTCGAGTCCTCCTGTTGCGCAGATTCCGAAATTCGTATCGTTTTTCGCAGCACCTTGCCGACCAGAGTAAGAACGAGCTACCAATCAACAAATGGAATTTTATTGATACGCCTGATCACGGTGCGTGATGAACCAGCCGCCTCTCGACCCGGACCTGCTCAAAGCCTTCGTCGCCGTGGTCGACCATCGCTCGTTCACCCGCGCCGCCAATATGCTCAACCGCACCCAATCCGCCGTGAGCATGCAGATCAGGCGGCTGGAGGACCGGCTCGGCGTGGCGCTCTTCCGTCGCAGCAAGGCCCGCGTCGATCTCAGCCCGGCGGGCGAGCATCTGCTCGGCTACGCCCGGCAGATTCTCGCGCTCAACGACGAGGCGGTCGCGCAACTCGGCGAGAGCAAGATCACGAGCGTCATCCGGCTCGGCGTCATGGACGATTACGGCACCAGCGTCATGCCTCCGCTGCTCGCGCGCTTCATGGCCAGCCATCCGGGAATCCATGTCGAGATGGAGACCGGCCTCACGGCGACAATGCCGGCCCGGCTCGGCGAGGCTTACGACCTCGTCGTCGCGATGCATCCGGAGGGCTGCGGCGACGGCGAATTCCTGCGGCGCGAGCAGGCGGTCTGGGCCGTGGGCCCTGCCCCCATCGAGACCCGTGACCCGCTGCCCGTCGCGCTCTATCCACGAGGCTGCCTGTTCCGCGACTGGGCGATGACCGCGCTCGATGACGCCAGACGCCGCTGGCGTCTCGCCTTCGTCAGCCGCAGCGCCGCGGTCGAGTCGATTGCCGCGCAAGGTTTCGCCGTCACCGTGGTGAAGGCCGGCACCTTCCCGTCGCGGCTTCGTCCGTTGTCGGGACGAGACGGCATGCCGCCGCTTCCCGCTGCCGAAATCCGGCTGCATCGCGCCCCACGGCTGTCGAAAGCCGCCGAGCGCCTCGCGGACCATCTGCAAGATGCACTGACCGAGCGCACCCCGCCACGACATTCTGCGGTCATTGCAGGGCCGGAGCGAAATGCCGTAGCGGCTGAGAGCGACGGAGGCTATCTAGAGGAATGAGCCGTCCGGAACCAAGCTGTTGAACATCTCCCTTTACGCCATCTCCACCTGGGTGCTGCCGTTGGTTGTCGCGATCACCTTCCATGAGGCCGCGCATGGCTTCGTGGCCTGGCGGTTCGGCGACGACACCGCGTTGCGACTGGGGCGCGTGAGCGCCAATCCGCTCAGGCATATCGACCCGTTCGGCACGCTGCTGCTGCCCGCCCTGCTGTTGTTCTCGGGCTCGCCGTTCCTGTTCGGCTATGCCAAGCCGGTGCCGGTCAATTTTCGCAATCTGAAGCCGCTGCGCACCGGCATGGTGATGGTGGCGCTGGCCGGTCCCGCCACCAACATCCTGCTGGCGCTGGTGGCCGCGCTCGCGTTCCACCTGATGCCCCTGGTCCCGCCGGAGGCTGCACGCTGGGTGGCCCGTAATCTCTACAACGCGCTGACGATCAACATCATGCTGGCGGTGTTCAACATGCTGCCCATCCCGCCTCTCGATGGCGGCCGGGTTGCCGTCGGCTTGCTGCCGCGCCCTTTAGCCGCGGCGCTGGCGCGTTTGGAACCCTTCGGGATGCTGATTCTGCTGGCGATTTTGATCCTGCTGCCCTTGGCGGGCGCGCAGCTCGGTCTAAATCTTGATTTTGTGTCAAGGCTGCTCCGCGTCACAACCGATTCAATCTTCCAGCTCCTTCTGCTATTGACCGGCAACACCTAGTGCGGCGAATTTGAAGCACTAGCCACAGGCGGGATGGGGAACGAGACCCGAGGCAACCATTGGCCAAAGCTGCTGACATGATGATCGCTCGCCGGGCCGACACGCGGGCGCGTGCGGATTTTGCGACTTGGAAGATGATCGCCAAGCTGAACGGCGCGTCGGACCTTCCCCCGCAGGCACAGGAGTTCCTGGCGAGCTACAAGACCCGGCTCACCGAAATGTCGGAGCACGACGCCACCGAGGCGACCATTCGTGAAATGTACGAAGCCTATTATGCCGAAATGGGGGGAGGTGGCGCACCGCCCGAGGTGAAGGCGGCAGCGCCAGCCCAGCAACCGGTGACCGATAACGTGACCGCGTTCCGGCGGCTGCCGCCGAAAGCCAAGACGGCGCAGAACGGCGCCACCACTAGGCCGAAACTGCCGGTGGCGCTGATCTTTGCCTGCCTTGTGGTGGTCTACGTCGGGATCAGGTATTATTTTCGCTGAGGCTCGGCTGACGCCAGCCGGCTCGCCTCATTTGGGCGGATTGAAGTTCACCGGCAACGTGAACGGAAACTCATCGTCGGTGAGACCGGCCGGCGGCTTCGGCACCGGATCCGAGCGGCGAACCATGGCCACTGCCGCATCATCATAAGCCTGGTCGCCGGAGGATTCCTTCACGTCCACCGATACGACATGGCCGAGCCGGTTCAGCACCAAGGCCAGCTTGACCTGGACCTTGGCCTTTTTCCCGGGTGGAAATTTCTTGTGCAGTTCGAAATAGGCGCTGATCTTGCGGCCCCAATTCGCCGTGAGCTTTTCCTTGTCCTTGCCGATGCCGACATTGGGCGCCTTGGTCTTCTCAGCCTCGGGCGCCTTGTCATCGAGCGATTTCCTGGCACTGTCCTCCGAGGCCTCCAGAGCATCTGAAGCGTTGGTCTGGACCGCCGCGACCTTCTGTTCTTCCGTCGGCTTCTTCACATCGGAGGTCGTCACCTGCTGGTCCGCCTCGTCCGTGGTGGTCGGCATATCCTTCGGCAGGTCGGTCTGCTCGACCTCGGCCTTCTGCTCCTGCAGCTGGGGCGAAGCGGTCTGGGCCACCGAATCCTGACCGACTGGAACCTCGTCGTTCTCGACCTTGGGCGAAGCCATGTCGATGTCGATGATCTCGGCTCCGTTCGCACCGAGGCCGCCGATATCCTCATCGTCCTTCAGATGCGTCAGCGCCAGCGCCGCGCCGCCGACATGGAGCATCAGCGCGCCGACCGCGGCCAAGAACCACAATCTCCGCGACGTCCTGTTGCCGGTGTCGAGATGGCTCATCGCTGGCCTCGCCTCGCTCAGGGCTGCGCCGGCTGAGCCGCCGGCACCTGGCCGGGCGCGGCGGGCGCGCGCTCCAGCGCGACCAGCTTGACCTTGGTGTAGCCGCCGGCGCGCAGCAGCTCCAGGACCTGCATCAGCTCACCATAAGGCACGACCTTGTCGGCGCGCAGGAAGATCGGACGGTCCCTGCTCGCTTCGGGCGTCGTATCGAGCGAGCGCACCAGATCGATTCGCTTCACCCCGTTCTCGCCGATGGCAAGCGAAAGGTCCGGCTTGATCGAGACGTAGATCGGCTTGTCGGGCTTCTTCTGCGGCGCGGCGGTCGAGGTCGGCAGGTCGATCGGCAGATCGACGGTCGAGAGCGGCGCAGCCACCATGAAGATGATCAGCAGCACCAGCATGACGTCGATGAACGGCGTCACATTGATGTCGTGGGTCTCGTCGAATTCGTCGTCGAGATCGCCATCCGAGAGCGAAACGGCCATCGCCTACTCCGCCGCCCGCGAATGGATCGCAACATGACTGCGGTCGAGATCGCGCGACAACAACCGCCCGACCGCGCCGGACGCGCGGCCGACCTGCTCCAGATAGGCTTTGGTCACGCGCGAGAAGTGATTGTAGATGATGACGGCAGGAATCGCCGCGGCAAGGCCGATCGCCGTTGCCAACAGCGCCTCGGCGATACCGGGCGCCACCACGGCGAGATTGGTGGTCTGCGACTTCGAAATGCCGATGAAGCTGTTCATGATGCCCCAGACGGTGCCGAACAGGCCGACGAAGGGCGAGATGGCGCCGACCGTGGCGAGCAGACCCATACCGACGCGAACCCGGCGTCCTTCCGCGCGGGCGATTTCGGCAAAGCTCGAAGCGGCCCGCTCCTTGATGCCGGCATCGCTCGGCAGATCGCTCGATACCCGCAACTCCGCAATTGCCGCATGCAAGAGCGACGACAGCACGCTCGTCGAGCTGCCCATCGCGATTTGCGCTTCAGCCAGCGACTTCGCACTGGCGACCTTGCGCAACGCGCCGCCGAGCTTGCGCTTCAGCACCGCGAACTCGATGCTCTTGGCGATCAGGATGGTCCAGCTCGCGACCGAGGCGAGTGCGAGCGCGATCATCACCGCCTTGACCACGATGTCGGCCTTCAGGAACATGCTCCAGGGCGACAATTCATCGAGACCAACGGCGATCGATTTGGCCGGCCGGGCAGCACCATCCACATTCGGCTGAGCTGCCGGGGCGGCATCGTTCGGCGTGATCGCCAAAGGATTTGTCCCGGTCACGGCCTGACTGACTTGCGACTTGTTCTCAGCAGGCGCCGGACTAACGGGCGCTGGAGCCGCGGGCGTCTGCCCCGACAAAGCCGCTGAGAACGCCTGGGCCGCCGGAGCTTGCCCTGCCGGCGTCTGCTGAGCCTGCGTCGTCACCTGCTGCGCGTAGGCCAAAGGCGCCACAAGCATGACTGTCAGAACGAGCGCGGCGCAAAAGCGGAACGATGTCTTCATACTTCGGCC
Organism: Bradyrhizobium sp. SZCCHNGR1005; assembly: GCF_032489995.1. Classification (NCBI taxonomy): domain Bacteria; kingdom Pseudomonadati; phylum Pseudomonadota; class Alphaproteobacteria; order Hyphomicrobiales; family Nitrobacteraceae; genus Bradyrhizobium; species Bradyrhizobium sp. SZCCHNGR1005. The sequence goes on along the minus strand of NZ_JAUEZC010000008.1, from coordinate 238,860 downwards.
CAGTAGCGGATCAGGTTGTGATAGATGCCGGTCAATCTGACGGTTTCGGGATCGTCGCGCCCCAGCCGCCCCGCGAGACCCTGGATCACATTATCGAGATCAAAGATCATACTGCGGACGTGCGCATCCCGTATCATGCTCTGCATCCAGAAAAAAGAGGCGACCCGGGCGCCGCGGGTCACCGGCGTCACCATATGAAGGCTCGATGACGGATACAATACGGCATCGCCTGCGGGCAATTTGACCTCGTGCGATCCGTAGGTGTCCTCGATCACAAGTTCGCCACCGTCGTATTCCTCGGGCTCCGCCAGGAACAAGGTTATCGACAGGTCGGTGCGGATGCGCAGCCCCGTCAGCGGATCGCCGCGCACGGCGTTGTCGACATGAATGCCGAAATGGTGGCCGCCGGAGGCTGCATAGCGGTTGAACAACGGTGGAAAGATCTGCAGTGGAATTGCTGCCGAGAGAAAGCGCGGATTTTTCGTCAGCGCGGAGACGATCCGCTGCCCCAGCGCCCGCGCCACCTCGCCGTCGGCAGGCAATTGCTCGTTGCGCTTGACCATCGCGGACTGCGCTCCGGCCGTTGAGCGACCGTCCTCCCATTCCGCCGCATCCATGATGCGGCGGAATTCGGCGACATCAGACTTGCTGAGGACTTCCGGAATGCAGACCAGCATGATGTTTCCTTCAGCAGCGCCTTAGTACCGCGCCGAGAGCACCAGATAGGCCGCGCGGCCCGGCGCCTCCAGCACGAACGGTGCTGCACTCTGATAGAGCGCGTCGTAGTAGCGCTTGTCGAAGATGTTGTTGACGAACAGCTTGGCAGTCCAATGCTTGTCGATCTTGGCTTCTGCGAACGCATCGAACCGCCAGTAGCTCGGAATTGACGTGCCCTGGTTGGCCGCAAGCAGCGTACCGCCATAGATCTTGGAACGGTACACAGCCTGGCCGCCGATCTCCCACGTGTCGTTCAGCTGATACTTCGTCAACATGCTGAAGGACTGATGTGCGACGTTGGCAAGCTGCAAGCCGACATTCGACTTGTACAGCGTCGTATTTGCCGGCGGCGCAAGCGACTTCGTCACCTCCGACTGCATCAGCACGAGCCCGCCGAACACGCTCCATTTGTCCGTGATCTTGCCGCCGATACCGAGATCGATGCCGCGGATGCGGTAAGCAGCGCCGGCCGTGATGCAGGATACCGTGCCCGTCGTACCGGCTGGATAAGGACAGGTTGCGGTTGCCGTCGCCGCCGTGATGTTCTGCGATTCTCGCGCGTTCTCCTTTTCCGTCTGGAACAGCGCGGCCGTTACCAGCAGATGACGATCGAACAACTCCCACTTCGTCCCGACCTCGATGGCCTTGTTCTTCTCAGGCCCGAAGATCTGGTTCGAGCCGCCGTTGAGCACCGGCGACAATCCGCCATAGGCAGTACTGGTGCCATCGAATTCGGCACCGACCGGATTCGACGAGGTCGCATAGGCGACATACACGCTGCCGTTCGGCGCCGGCTTCAGCGTCAGACCGAGATTGAAGTTCGGCAGGCCGAAATCGGCGGCCTGGGCGCCCCATACATTGGAAACGCCGTTCACGGTGCCGAAGCCGCTGCTCTTGATGTTGTAGTCGTCGTAGCGGACGCCGCCGTTGAGGATCACAAGATCACGGTAGTTGGCGCTATCCATGACATAACCGCTGGTCGTATCGACCGCGATCTTCGTCGGCCGGCCGGACAGGGATGGCGATGTCGTGAACGGCGTCTCCATATATTGGGGCGCAAACACGTTCACGCCCGAGATCGAGCCGCTACCGCTGAAGGGCACGCCGACGGTTTCCGAACTCAATCCCGTATAGCGATCGATGCTGGAGACTTCCCGCGAGATCTCCACGCCGCCGAGCGCCGTGTGCCTGAAACCAAGCCCGTCGTCGAACTTGTAGGTGAACTCGCTCTGGTTGGCGACCACATCGGTTTGCTGGAAACGGCTCTGCGGATTGGCGCTCAAGGTCCAAAGCAGCGGATTCGGATTGGTGACCACCGGCTGTTCCGGCAGCGTGCCGATGTAGTTCTGGGTCGATCGCGACAGCCTTAGCTTGTCGCTGAATGTGAGGTCGGGCGTGATCTTGACCTCGGTGTTGATGGTCGCGAAGTCCTGCCCCGTTCGATAAAAGTCCCGATTGAGCAGGCCATAGAAGTTGTTCCGGTTGACTCCGAAATCAGGGAACGGGCCGCCGGCGGTGCTCGCCGTGCTCGGTCGGTAGTACGGCACGCCAAAATCGGGAATCCCGGTCAGTTCGGTATGGACGTAATTGGCGGTGATTTTCACCGGATCGATCGGCGTCCACGTCGTGGCGACGAAAGCGCCGTTGCGATTGTCCTTGATGGCGTCGCGGCCGGCAACGTTGGCGTCCTGGAACAAGCCGCCTGCCCGCACGGCAAGCGTCGGATTGATGACCTGGTTGACGTCGAGCACCACACGCTTGGTGTGGTCGGTGCCGAACGTCGTATCCATGTTGTAGAAATTGCCGGCGGTCGTCGCCTGCTTGGTCACGATATTGATCGCGCCGCCGGTGGTGCCGCGGCCCGCGAACGACGAGCCCGGGCCGCGCAGGATCTCGACCTGCTCGGTGAAGAAATTCTCGCGCACGCTGACGCCGGCGTCGCGCACGCCATCGATGAAGATGTCGTTGCGCGCATCGAAGCCGCGGATGAAGAAGCGATCGCCGAAGGCATTGCCCCCCTCGCCCGAACCGAGCGTAACGCCCGCCGTGCTGAGCACGGCCTGCTTCAGGTTGGTGGCGTTCTTGTCCTCGAGCACTTCCTTGCTGAGCACCGTGATCGTCTTCGGCGTATTGAGGATCGGCTCTGGGAATTTGCCTGAGGACTGCACGCGATCGACCTTGTAGGGCGCCGCCGCGTCCGCATAGGGATTGGCATCCGGGGGGGCGAGCCCGCCCGCATTGGGGAACGGAACGGCCTGCGATTGCGCCGCCTGCTGCCGCTCCGCCGCGCGCCGCAGGGCATTGCGGGCGCGCACCTGGTCAGGTGTCGGCTTGGAGGCAGCAGGCCTCGGACGCGCAACCGGAGCATCGACGTTGACGGTCGGAAGGTCGGAGGACGGCTGCGCCTCGGCCCCCGACACCGTGGCCACGGCAATCAGTCCCGCAACCGCCGACACCTTGGTGCCGGTAGCGCCATCGAGCTTTGCATTGAAATTGATCGCTGCGATCGCACGCAGCGATCGCGGTGTAATGACCTGTCCCATATCCTCTTACACGCCCCCGTATTCCTACGTCGCTTGTGCGGATCATTCGCAAGCGAACATCACGATGGTGGTATCGAGCGTGTTTCAGCGGGTCAATTTGAGGAGGTCCAAGTTCAGCTTGAATAGTTCCAGATCAAAACGATTCTAAATCCAGCAAACAAACTTAAAACGACTCTAAGCTGCGATTGTGAGAGTTCGTAGGGTCGACCTCACAACGGCGCGTCCGCGGGCTATCGCTTCGCTGCGAGTTTCGGATGCTAGTCGCTGCTCGGTGGCTTCATCAGCGAGAACAACTCATCGACCGTCTGCTGCGCGATCTGGCGCACGCGATCCGAATTGTCGATGCCGGCGATACGCACGCCCTTCACGACGGCTCTGATCTCGTCGCGGAAATCGGTGAGGAAGCGCAAGGGGTCGCGCTGCTCATTGGCGACCCTGGCGATCAGGCCCGTCACCAGGATCTGGCAGGCGATCATCTTCCCGTTCAGTTCGTCCATTCCGCGCTCCCGCTGCTCGGCCTGATATGGACCGGGCCGCTGCGTGATGACAACCGGAGCGCGGCAGGTTTGAAGTCGTTCTAAACTGGTGCGACCGATCCGAAGCGCCCGACTCACGCGCGGCAAATCTATTGAGAGCTCAGATCAACGGCGGCACTGGAGTCATAAGTTCGCGAGCATCGACACGCTCAAGTAGTAACGACAAGATCGCCCTACTTCGCAGCGGCATGATCGCCGGAATCCGACAGCGCCTTGATGCGGTCCTTGATCTCGCGCAGCGTGGTCAGGCTGGTCGCGACCACGTCGTCAGGGATGCAGTGCAGAACGTCGGCGGCGATCGCATCCCTGAGATCGTCGAGATCATCGACGAGCTTGTGTCCGGCAACCGTCAGATACAGCCGGTTGGCGCGGCGATCTTTGGGATCGTGCCGGCGCTCGAGCAACCCCTGCTCGACCAGCCGGTCCAACAGCCGCACCAGCGAGATCGGCTGCAGCTCCAGCACTTCGGCGAGATCGACTTGCGATAGTCCTTCCTGCGCGCGCAACCGAAACAGCACGATCCATTGCGCACGCGTGGTGCCGCGCGCTTTGGCACGATGATCAATATAGTTGCGCAGAATGCGCGAGCTTTCGACAAGCTGGGCGACCAGCTGCCGCCTCAGGTCCAACGACATGTCCTCGGGTCCTCGAAGCTGTCAAATTGTTTAGTTTTCTTCAAGCAGCGGTGTGTTTACACATAAAGTGCACGCACACTATATCTGTGCGCGCTGGGAACGGTTTTAAAGACCGGTTATTCTCTTCGCTTCAGCTTCGAAAAGCCGAAATCGAAGAGCCGACGAAAGAGCCGACATGAAGACGTCACAGGCTATCGGTTGGGTCCTGCTGCTGGCAGTCCTTGGCGGGGGCGGCTATTACGGCTGGCAGCGTTATCAGGGCGCGGAAGCCGCCAAACGCGCCGAGGCGCAGAAGGCAGCGGGGCCGCCTGCCGTTCGTGTCTCGACAGCTCCGGTCGATAAGACCGACTTCCCGGTCTACCTGACTGGCCTCGGCAACGTTCAGGGCTTCAACACCGTACAAGTCCGGACCCGGATCGACGGCCAGATCGACAAGATCGCCTTCACCGAGGGCCAGCTCGTCAAACAGGGCGATCTCCTGGTCGAGATCGATCCGCGGCCGTTCCAGGCGAGCCTGGATCAGGCCAAGGCGAAAAAGGCGCAGGATGAGGCCAACCTCGCCAACGCCAATCTCGATCTGCAGCGCTTCACCAAGCTCGGCGAGTTCGCCACCCGCCAGCAGACCGACACCCAGCGTTCCACGGTGGCGCAACTGACCGCGCAGATTGCAGCCGATGATGCCGCGATCGCCAACGCGCAGACCCAGCTCGACTACACCCAGGTCAAGGCACCGATTACCGGCATCGCCGGCCTGCGCCAGGTCGACATCGGCAACATCGTCAATGCGGCGACGCAGACCGGCATCGTCACGATCGCTCAGATCGAGCCGATCGCGGTGATCTTCACTGCTCCCGAGGAGCAGCTCCCCTATATCAACGAAGGCCAGAAGGTGGCGCCGCTGACGGTGCTGGCGATGACCACCGATGGAAAGAAGACGCTGGCCCAGGGCAAGCTCGCGGTGATCAACAATCAGGTCGACGCGACCAGCGGGACGATTCGGCTGAAGGCGGTGTTCGACAACAAGGATCACGCGCTGTGGCCCGGCCAGTCGGTCTCGACGCGGCTCCTGGTGAAGACGTTGAAGGACGCAACCGTGGTTCCCGATGACGCCGTCCAGCACTCCACCAACGGGCTCTATGCCTACACGGTGAGCCAGGACAACAAGGCCGAGCTGCATAAGGTGAAGGTCGGCGTGTCGATCGACGGCCGCACGGTGATCGAGGCCGGCCTGACGCCTGGCCAGCAGGTGATCACGGGCGGTCAGTTCAAGGTTCAGCCAGGCTCGCTGGTCACCACCGCGGTGGCGAGTTCGGACCCGGCGCAAGCGAAGGTCCGGCAGGAATGAACGGCGGCGGCATTTCGGCACCTTTCATCCGCTACCCCATCGGCACCTCGCTGCTGATGGCAGGTATCCTGTTCGTGGGCCTCGTGGCCTATCCGCTGCTGCCGGTGGCGCCGCTGCCGCAGGTCGACTTCCCGACCATCCAGATCACCGCGACATTGCCCGGCGCGAGCCCGGAGACGATGGCGACCTCGGTCGCCCAGCCGCTGGAACGCCAGTTCGCGCAGATCCCCGGCATCGCCCAGATGACATCGACGAGCTATCTGGGGACCGCTTCCGTCACCATCCAGTTCGATCTCAGCCGCAACATCGACGGCGCCGCCAACGACGTGCAGGGCGCGATCAACGCGGCCAGCGGCCAATTGCCGAAGACGCTGCCCTCGCCGCCGACCTACCGCAAGGTCAACCCCGCGGATTCGCCGATCCTGCTGTTGTCGGCCACCTCGGACACCTTGCCGCTCACCACCGTCTCGGACGCCGTCGACGCCCAGCTTGCGCAGCAGATCAGCCAGATCACCGGCGTCGCCCAGGTCATCATCGGCGGCCAGCAGAAGCCGTCGATCCGCGTCCAGGTCGATCCGGCCAAGCTCGTCACCAAGGGCCTGTCGCTGGAGGACGTGCGCAGCCAGATCGCGATCACCACGGTCGACAGCCCGAAGGGTAACGTCGACGGCGAGCGGCGCGCCTACACGATCTACGCCAACGACCAGCTCACCGAGTCCAAGGATTGGAACGACGTCATCGTCGCCTATCGCAATGGCGCTCCATTGCGGATCCGCGACATCGGCCGGGCGGTGACCGGACCTGAGGACGCCAAGCAGGCGGCCTGGGCGAACGGCAAGCGCGGCGTGTTCCTGGTGATCTTCAAGCAGCCCGGCGCCAACGTCATCGAGACCGTCGACAAGATCAAGGCGATGCTGCCGCGGCTGGTCGCCGCGATCCCGCCGGCGATCAAGATCGAGGTGATCTCCGATCGCACCACCACCATCCGCGCCGCGGTCGAGGACGTCCAGTTCACCCTGCTCCTGACCATCTTCCTGGTGGTGATGGTCATCTTCATCTTCCTGCGCAGCTTCTGGGCGACCGTCATCCCGACCGTCACGGTGCCGCTGGCGCTGCTCGGCGCCTGCGCGCTGATGTGGGTGTTCGGCTATACGCTGGACAATCTCTCCTTGATGGCGCTCACCATCGCCGTGGGTTTCGTGGTCGACGACGCCATCGTGATGCTCGAGAACATCTCGCGCTATGTCGAGGAAGGCGAATCGCCGATGGCCGCCGCCTTCAAGGGCGCGCGCGAGATCGGCTTCACCATCGTCTCGATCTCAATCTCGCTGGTCGCCGTGCTGATCCCGCTGCTGCTCATGGGCGGCATCATCGGCCGCCTGTTCCGCGAGTTCGCGGTGACGCTGACCATGACCATCTTCGTGTCCATGGTGGTGTCGCTGACGCTGACCCCGATGATGGCCTCGCGCTTCCTGCGCGGCGGACATCAGACCCATGGCCGCTTCTATCAATGGAGCGAACGCGGCTTCGAGGCTCTGCTTAACGCCTATGAGAAAGGCCTCGACGTCGCCTTGCGCTGGCGCTTCGTGACGCTGCTGGTGTTCTTCGCCACGCTCGGCCTGTCGGTCTATCTGTTCATCCTGATCCCGAAGGGCTTCTTCCCGCAGCAGGATGTCGGCCTGATCACCGCGACGTCGGAAGCCTCGCAGGACATCTCCTTCCGGGCGATGCAGTCGCGCCAGGAGGCGCTGGCGAAGATCGTGATGCAAGATCCGGGGGTCGCCAGCGTCGCGATGGCGATCGGCGGCTCGGGCCGCGCCGGCAACAACGGCAACATGTTCATCACACTGAAGCCGCTCGAGGAGCGTGACGCCTCGGCGCAGCAGATCATCGGCCGCCTGCGGCCGAAGCTGGAGAAGGTCGAAGGCGCCCGCCTCTATATGCAGGCGGCGCAGGACATCCGCCTCGGCGGCCGCCCGACCCGCACCCAGTTCGAGTTCACCTTGCAGGATGCCAATCTCGGCGAGCTCAACGAGTGGGCGCCGAAGATCCTGGACAAGATGAAGACGCTGCAGGAGCTGCGCGACGTCGCCACCGACCAGCAGACCGACGGCACCACCGTCCAGCTCACCATCAACCGCGACACCGCCTCGCGCTACGGCATCACCCCGCAGCTGATCGACGACACGCTGTATGACGCCTTCGGCCAGCGCCAGGTGGCGCAGTATTTCACCCAGCTCAACTCCTATCACGTGATCCTGGAGATCCTGCCGGAGCTGCAGGCCAACGTCGACACGCTGGACAAGATCTACCTGAAGTCGCCGACGACAGGCGACCAGGTGCCGCTGTCGACCTTCGCCAAATGGACCACCGTGCCGGTGCGGCCGCTGTCGATCAGCCACCAGGGCCAGTTCCCGGCGATCACGATCAGCTTCAACCTCGCGCAGGGCGTGGCGCTCGGCCAGGCCACCCAGGCCGTGCAGCGGGCGATGGTCGAGCTCGGTGCACCCGCGACCTTGAACTCGAGCTTCCAGGGCACGGCGCAAGCGTTCCAGCAGTCGCTCTCCACCGTGCCGCTGCTGATCCTCGCGGCATTGGTCGTGGTCTATCTGATCCTCGGCATCCTCTACGAGAGCTACATCCACCCGATCACGATTCTCTCGACCCTGCCCTCGGCCGGCGTCGGCGCGCTCGCGATCCTGATGGCGTTCGGCTACGATTTCAGCCTGATTGCCTTGATTGGTGTCATTCTGCTGATCGGCATCGTGAAGAAGAACGGCATCATGATGGTGGACTTCGCCATCGCCGCGGAGCGCGACCATCACCTGACGCCCGAGCAGTCGATCCGCCAGGCCGCGCTGCTCCGCTTCCGTCCGATCATGATGACCACGATGGCCGCATTGCTCGGCGGCGTGCCCTTGATGCTCGGCACCGGCACCGGCGCCGAGATCCGCCAGCCGCTCGGCTATTCCATGGTCGGCGGCCTGATCGTCAGCCAGCTGCTGACGCTGTTTACGACGCCCGTGGTCTATCTCTATCTCGACAAGCTCAACAACGCCTTCTCGCGCTGGGGCCGCTCCAAGCTGGACGTCGAAGGCGAGGCCGACGAGCACGGGCCGGTGAAGGAAGCGGCGGAGTAGCGGCGCGCGAGTCCACCGCACAGGCGGTGTTCTCCCTCCCCCGCACGCGGGGGAGGGTTGGGGTGGGGGCACGGTGGGCAGGATGGCTCGCGTGGAGTCAAGCTCCCCACCCGCGTCATCTTCCGGTACCTTGCGACTCTCAGAGCGAGCTTCGTTCATCTCACCCCGCAAGCAGGAGGGGGCGGCACCTGGCCTGCTGCCAGATACGTACACACGTTGGGGGCAGCGCCGTTGGGGCATCAGCGCCCGGACCGGCGTCGAGCCCCGCTCCGGTCAGCCGAGACCCACCAAGCCCCGCCGCGCGAATTTCCCCCCAATTCCATCCCCTTACGCGCTTGCCAAGCCCTGTCACATGCGGGTAGAAGAGCGCCGTGCCCGCCGCTGATTTGGTTCACGCGGCGCTTTGCGCACCACTGCCGGACAGCTCCACAAGCTCTTGAGACTGCTCGGCAATTCCGTTGGGGAATGGTGTAACGGTAGCACAACAGACTCTGACTCTGTTTGTCTTGGTTCGAATCCAGGTTCCCCAGCCAGCTTGACATAAGCGCCACCGTAATATGTGCCAGGCCTCGACCTGGCGATCGCCCGCGGCTGGCTGTGGCTGCACGAGGGCGGCACCTATGTGAAGCTGACCGAGGCCGGCAAGGGACATCCACGCCTGAATCCAGGCTTCCCGATGAGGTGCCTTTGAGACTGTCGTCTCGCCTCATCGCCGGAGCAGCGGCGCGCTCACGCTTATGGTTCGTCGACGCGCCCTCCCCCAAAGACCTAGCGGCTTCCCTTACGTGCGCGGGACTGGAACCCTTAGGGCATGCCTGCTCTCACGCGCCGACGGGGCCCCAAGGCCGATAGGCGTGCCGTCTCCGCCTGACAGATGCGCGCACGACCGGCAATAAAGGGAACGCCGCGCCAAGGACGCAGCCTTCGGCACTCGCCGACGGCCTGCTCTTTACGCGGCTCGCACGGTGTCGAGGAACTTGTGGACCTCGGCCTTCAGTCGGCTGCTGTCCTGCGACAGTGACTGCACCGCGCTGAGCACCTGCGACGATGCCGCCCCCGTCTGGGTCGCTTCGTGCTGCACGTCGGCAACATTGGCTGAAACCTGCTTCGTGCCGTTGGCAGCCTGCTGGATGTTGCGCGAGATCTCCTGGGTGGCGGTCCCCTGTTCCTCTACTGCGGCTGCGATGGTCGCGGCGATTTCCGACATCCGGCCGATCGTGTCGCCGATCTCCTTGATGGCAGTGACCGAATGCTGGGTCGCGGTCTGGATGGCGCCGATCTGCTGGCTGATCTCGCCAGTCGCCTTGGCAGTCTGCTCGGCGAGCGCCTTGACCTCGGAGGCGACCACGGCGAAGCCGCGGCCGGCTTCACCGGCCCGCGCCGCCTCGATGGTGGCGTTCAAGGCCAGCAGGTTGGTTTGGCCCGCGATGGTGTTGATGAGCTCGACCACATCGCCGATACGAGCCGCCGCTTGCGACAATTCGCCGACGCGTTCATTGGTCTTGCGGGCCTGCTCCACCGCTTCGCTGGCGATCGCTGAGGATTGCTGCACTTGTCGGCTGATCTCGTTCACGGAGGAGAACATTTCCTCGGTGGCGGCGGCGACCGACTGGACGTTGTTGGAGGCGTCGCCGGAGGCGCCGGCCACGGCGGTGGCAAGACCCTTCGAGCGCTCGGCAGTTGCGCTGAGCGACTGGGCGGATGACTCAAGGTCGGTCGCTGCCGACGAGACGGCCTCGATGATCTGGCCGACCGCGGTTTCGAAGTCATTCGCAAGCCGCCTCGTGTCGACCTTGCGCTGCTGGGCCTGACGCGCCTCTTGCTCCTGATGCTCAGCTTCGAGCCGCTGACGGGCGGCCGCATTGACCTTGAAGACCTCGACGGCACGGGCCATTTCGCCGACCTCGTCGCGCCGCTCCGAGTTCGGGATCTGCACGGCAAGATTCCCGTTCGCAAGCTCGGTCATCGTGCTGGTGATCGCCTGCAGTGGTCGGACCAGGCCGCGGGCGATGATCAGAGTCGCGACACAGAGCAGACCGATCAGCCCTACGGCCCACATCAACGAAACCTTCGCCGAGGCGTAGAACGCCTCGTCGAGATCGTCGACATAGACGCCGGTGCCGACCACCCAGTTCCACGGATCGGCCTTCATGGTGTAGCCGAGCTTCGCCACTGGGACGGTGCTGCCGGCGCGCGCGAACATATAGCTGACGAAGCCGCCACCAGGCTGGGCCGCAGCCGCGATCAGCTCGCGTATCAGAGGCAGGCCGTTGGCGTCCTTCTCGTTGATGACGCTCTTGCCCTCCCAATCCGGTTTCGGGCCGAGCACGAGGTTCACACCGTCCGGCTGGTAGACGAAGATATAGTCGTTCTTACCGAAGCGGATGCCGCGTAGCACCGTCTTGGCGCGACTCTGCGCCTCGTCCTCGGTCAGGGCACCCTTGGCCACCGCATCGGCAAAGCCCTTCACGATCGACACAGCGGATTGCACCTGTCCGACGACTGCGGCCTTGCGCTCTTCGACCAGGGCCGTTCGGGTAGCGAGAAGTTGGCTGACCACGGCAGCGATGCAGACGCCAATGGATAGCGCGACCAGGACCGCAAAGCGGCGTGGTATGGTGAGGACCATGTCAGTTTCCTGCAAGAGGGCATCCAGCCAGCGGGTGCCGTTGGTTTCCTTGGTAGATTCCAACGAAGTGTGCCGTGCGGGAGGTTTAAAATAGTTTAGCAGGTGGCCCCCCGTAGAAATACGCGAGACTCCTCCGCGGCTGCCCAACGGGAATATCTGTTATGCCGCTGTCCAACTCGTCGGGTTTGTGACCGCCGTCGGCGCGGTCAGCCGGATCAGGCTATTGGTTGCAGTGCCGGCCTTGGAGGATGAAGGCTCTTGCAGATTTGAGCATGTGCAATCTCTACTCCATGACAAGGAACGTGGACGCGATCCGCCGATTGTTCGGCGTCGCGCCGGAGCATGACCGCACAGGCAACCTACCCGTTCTGCCGGGCATCTTTCCCGACTACCTGGCGCCGATCGTACGCAATGGCGAAGGCGGGAGCGAGCTGGTCATGGCGCGCAGGGGCGTAGTTCGGCATCTGGTTCAGGAAACCGATGTGCGCGAGGTATCTGATCCAGCGCCATTGCTCCAGCGGCAGGTCGATGCGGCGCTCGCCGTCGGACGGGTCCGACCACCGGCGTCCAGCATCGAAGCCTTTCTGGTACGCCGCCTCGCCCATGGCACTTCCGAGCATCGCCGCGCCCATCAGGTGGAGATCGATCTTGCCGGTGGTGCCGTTCCACGCTTCAGCGTATCGGCCATGTAGTCGAGCGCCTCGTCGACATTCTTCGGCAGCGGCTGATCCTTCTCCTCATAGTGGTAGCTGCACGCCCGCGAAAGGTCGTGAACGGCTTGGCTGGCGCCGGCGAGGCGCCCGTACTGGTAGGCCTTCGCCCGTAGCCATTCGACGATGATCACGCCGATCACCACGGCAATCCCAACCAAAACCTTGTAGTCCATGCCACTTGCCCGAAAATAGATTCCGTAGCGCGCCCTCGATCTTCAGTATAGCGGCTTAATCGCAGGCGATTTTCCATCTCCGGACGGTTGCGGAGAAAGAGACAGGCTTCCTGTGGGCAGCGCGGTGATTGCGGTGCTGGACTGCACCCGTCGAATGCGACACGGTAATTTGTGCGACAGCGCGATTGTCTCGATCCATTGCCATGATTTGTCTGCGCGATCAGCTCCGACCGCCACGCCGCTTTTGGGTCCCCCCTATCGCTCGCGCGGAAACAGAAAATTCGCGAACGATCTCAAGCTGATTTGGCCTGTCCAGATGATCAGCCGAAAATAATCCGCTGGGCAAAGACCCCAAATCAGCGTCATCTTGCGGACATCCCGCCTTGATGCGAGGGGCGTACGCGCGATCGTCACGAGACGCGAGGCGGGCAGCGGTGGCCGCGATGAGCCGCAGCGTGCGTGTCGCACGCGGACGAACGGCAAGTCGCGGACGTGAAGTTGCAGGGTCCTGACACCCCGACGCTGGTGTCCTCGAGCTGACGCATCAGCGTCATGCGCGACATGGTGGCCAAAAAGCCCGGTGCACCAGGGAGACTGCATATAGGCGTTAAAACCATCGTGCAGGGAAGGCCGGGATGCCTCGGCCAAACCTGTGGTTCCTGCCCCGTGCATTCTTGTTCGCACGGGGGCCATGGGTGCGGCCCGCACCCGGCCTTCCCTGCGCCCTCGTCTGTCACGAGGGTGACGCTACCGGCGAAACTCGGACACGACGCGTGTCGCGCGACCGTGGCCGTGCGTCGCATCAGCTGTTTGAAATGTGAATCAGGACGCGCCCACGCGGATCATGTCCGGCTTCGACGCATCCGGCTCGCCGTCGTCTCCATGTGTCACTGGCCGGCGGTCGCGCTACATGGACGGATCCGGGCAGCCGGAAAAGTGCCGCCCGTCCGATCCATCCGCAACGGACCCCGCGGGCAATCGCCTACGGCTTCTTGCCGAATCGGTCCGAATACTGGGCCAGCACGAGAACGCCGCCGAGGCCCGCGGCCGACAGCAGCGCGTCGATCCGCACGGCTTGCCCCGACAGGCCGAGATCATCATGGGCAACGCCCGAGAGCCACCATGCGGCGGCGCCGGCGGCCAGGACGAACAGAAGCAGGGGAAGACTCTTGCGCATGCGCTTAACTATGCAGAGTTGCCGCATTTTCGCAACCCTTGACGCCGGGACGTCTTCATGCCTGCCGGGTGGCCCGTCCCGGCGGAATCGGTGCTCGAACCCAGTCGCCGCTCACAACCTCCCGCCGGCCAGTGCCGCTGCGCGCGGCCGGCCGATGTCGTCGAGCGCATGCGGCATCGGCGAGACCGGAAACAGCGCGTTGATCTGCCCGGTGCCGGAAGACGGAAAGAACGGCGTCACCACCTCGACGCCGCGGTCGTAGTGGTTCCAGCCAAGCGCGCCGAGCAGCATCGCGGTGTCGTGCATGAAGCCTTCGCCATGACCCTTGCTGGCATATTCCGGCAGCATGTCGCAGAAGTCGGGCCACTCGCCCTGCTCCCACATCTGGATCACCTCGTGGTCGAGCCGCTCCAGGAACGGGCTGAACATCTTGTCGCGATAGTCGTCCGCCGTGCCGTTCTGCGCGAAGCGATGGCTGAGCGAGCCGCTGGCGAAGAATGCCACCGTGCCCTCGTAATGATCTTCGACGGCGCGGCGGAAGGCCCAGCCGAGCTTGGCGCTTTCCCAGAGATAATGCGAGGTGCACAACGCCGACACCGAGACCACCTTGAAGCGGCGATCGGGGTTCATGTAGCGCATCGGCACCAGCGTGCCGTATTCGAGCGCGAGCGAGGTCGCGTCATGCGCCATGGTGACGACGCCATGCGCATTGGCCTCTTCGGAGAGAATCCGGCCCAGCTCCGGATTACCGTCATAGGCGTAGGTCATGTTGGCGATGAAGTGCGGCAATTCGTTCGAGGTGTAGAGGCCCTCGAAATGCGGTGCGCAGTTGATGTGATAGCCGGCATTCACCAGCCAATGCGTATCGAACACGACGATGGTGTCGACGCCGGCCTCGCGGCAGCGCCGCCCGATCTCGATATGGCCGTCGATCGCCGCCTGCCGCTTGCCCTTGCCGGGGCCGTCCAGCTCGCTGAGATACATCGAGGGCACGTGGGTGATCTTCGCAGCCAGTGCGAGCTTGCCCATCGGTCACATCCTCCCGTTCCGTTCATTCGCCGCAGGAGGCGACCTCCCCGGCCGCCCCGCAGCGCGTTTGGAACAGGATAGCGCCCTTGCCCGGCTGTGCAAGACGGATCGGCGGCGGGACGAAGCGTCAGTGCGGCGTCCGCGGATGCCGGTGATGTCGGCGGCGCGGCGGCAGCTGGTCCTGGTAGATCCCGGGCCCGGGCTGTTGCCACTGGCGCGCATACGCCGCGCGCGGATTGACATCGCAATAATCCTCGGTGCCGGACGCGGTCATCTGGCATTGCTCATAGGTCTGGAACGCGCAATTGCCCGGATATCCCCATCTGCGCCCCTGCAGGCAATAGGGGTAGTCCTGCGCAGAAGCGGTCTGCGGCGCGAGCGCCAACAGCGCCAATCCGCCCGCCAGCATCCCGCGCACACACCACGTCGTCATGTTGGAATCTCCTCGGCCGAACGGCGATCTTGCCCGGAACACTTTAACGATCCGGAGCAACGAAACCAGGGTGCGATTCGCGCCATCGCGCTACGGATGTAACGGCCGCATCCGGATCGAACCAGATGCGGCAGGTTGAATAACATTGCTCAACATTGCTCACGCGGCCTTGATGGCGATCTTCTTGGCGGCCTGCTGCGCCTCGGCCTTCTTCGGCAAGATCACCTTCAGGACACCCTGCTTGAAGCTGGCCTCGATCTTGTCGGTGTCGACGCTGTCGGGGACCTGGAACGAGCGCTCGAACGATCCGAAGTTGCGCTCGCGCAGGTAATAATCCTTCTTCTTCTCTTCCTTCTCCTCCTGCTTCTCGCCCTTGATCGACAGCACGCCGTTGACCACCTTCACCTCGACATTCTTTTCGTCGAGGCCGGGCAGTTCGGCGCTCACCTCATAGGCCTTCTCGTGCTCGGCGACGTCTACGGCCGGCGCGACCGCAAACGATCTTGCGCGCGCCAGGCTCGGCAGGGACTCGAACAGCGACGGACTGCGCCAGAAACCGGTGTTGAAATCCTCGAACACGCGGTCGATCTCGCGGCGCAGATTCTCGAACGGCCGCCAGCCCTGCACGGACGGAGCGGACGCTTTCTCGGTGTTGACAGGCAGCTTGGCAGGTTCAGCCATGATCCATTCTCCTGGTTTCAACGCGAGACTGAGCTTCTCGGCAGGGCACAGCGCAACCGGCCGGCAAACCGCTGTTCGCGTTTGACGGGAAAAATGTATCGATGACGCGGTCGTTCAAGATTGATCGCGATCAAACTCGACGTTGGTTCCCTACCCGACCATATGACGGACTGCGGCGCGGGTCAGAAACCGGAGCTTTTCATTGAGGGGGAAGCGGCCGAAATTGGTCTTCACGGTTCCGAGCGTAAAGGCGGTCTTCTTGGAATAATCGATCTTGACCGCCACGATCACCGGCTGGCCGGTGCTCGCGATCTCGTTGGCCTGCGCGATGGCACCTGCAATGGAGGCATTGTCGTTCATCGGTACGAAGGCGGCGCCGGTTGCGAGCGCCACGCCTTCGATGTTCAGCTTGCCGAGCTGCGTGCAGGGCTTGCGGCCATAGGGGATCTGCTGCGCCTGCGCGATCTGCGCGAGCTCACCGTCGTCGAAGACGTAGTAGACGATGCCGAGTCCGTTGCTCGCCGCGGTCAGGATCTCCATGCAGGTCATGGTGAAGGCGCCGTCGCCGACGATCGCCTGCACGCTGCGATCCGGAAACGCCAGCTTGGCGCCGATGGCCGCCGGCACCGCGTAACCCATGCAGTTGAAATCGGTCGGCAGGATCACGCTCTTCGGCGCGTGGATCGGCATCAGCTCGGCGGTGAGGAAGGTGTGATTGCCGTCGTCGATTGCGAGGATGCCGTTGTCCGGCATCTGCCGGCGCAGCTCGTCGAAGAACCGCACCGGATTGACGAGGCCGGCATTGTCGTGGCGATACCAGGTGGCGCGATAGGCGGCCTTGTCCTTGGCGATCTGCTCGCGCAAGGCGCCATCGCTCGCGCGCCGCCCGCCCTTCGTCTCCAGCACCGCGAGCAGCTCCCGCAGCACGGTTGCGGCATCGCCGACCAGGCCGACCTTGGCTGGGAAATTGGCGCCGATCGCGGCCGGATTGATGTCGATATGGATCAGATTGTCCGGAACCGTGACGCCGTAGCTGCCGGTCGCGATCTCGGCAAAGCGCGTGCCGATGCCGACGAGACAATCGCAATCCTTGAACGCGTTCTGCGCCGCGGGCACCGCCGAGCTGCCGAAGCCGAAGCCGACATGCAGCGGATGATTGCCGGGAAAGACAGACAGCCCTTGCAACGTGGTCGCGACCGGCGCCTGCAGCCATTCGGCAAGCTTAATCAGTTCGGCGGTCGCGTCGCGCGTTCCCCAGCCGGCAAAGATGCAGGGACGTTTGGCGGCCGCGAGGAGTTCGGCCGCCCGCGCGATATCATTGGCCGCTTGCGGTGCGGGCCGCGGAGCCGGCTTGAACTGGGGGAGCTCGGACACATCGTCGGTCAGCAACAGGATATTGACCGGCAGCTCCACGAACACCGGGCCCGGCTCGCCTGAGGTCGCGACGCGGTAGGCCTCGAACAGGGTCGGCACCACATCCTCGTGGCGAGTCACATGGAACGTCGCCTTGGTCAGGCCGGCCATGAATTTATGCGTATCCATCTGGTGCAGCTGGTAGCGATGACCGCTGTCGGTGCGCGGCCCCCCGGTGATCACCAGCATCGGCACGCCGTCGAGGAACGCCTCGCCGATGCCGCTCGCCGCATGCGTCAGGCCGGCAGCCGGCACGACCGTCAGGACGCCGATGGAATCGGACAGCCGGCTCACCGCATCCGCCATGAAGGAGGCGCCGCCCTCGTGGGTTACCAGGACCTGCGTGATGCGGTTGGAGTTGTTGAGCGCGTCATACAGCTCGGTCGTATGCACGCCAGGGATGCCGAAGGTGAAACGCGCCCCGACCTGCTCCAACGCATAGGCCGTGAGCCAGGCTCCGGTTCTCTTCATGTCGTTTCCTCACCCGTTCAAGAATTCTGTTTTGCCATTGATCGAGGCCGCTGCCAGCCGCCCCGACAGGATACAGCCCCCGAGAAAGGTGCCCTCCAGCGCGCGCAAGCCGTGAACGCCGCCGCCGCCGAAGCCCGCGGCCTCGCCGACGGCGTAAAGACCTGGCACCGGCTGACCGGCTGGGTCGAGCACCCGGCTTTGCAGATCGGTCTGGATGCCGCCGAGGCTCTTGCGGCTGATGATGAATTCGCGCACCGCGATCAGCGGCAACGCCTTCCTGTCCGCGATCGGCTGGAATTTGCAGAGCCGGATGCGGTCGCCGCGGTAGCACCGCAGGCTCGCGATGCGGCGGAGCTGTTCGTCGTTCATCAGGCTGGCCCCACGCGCGATCGTCGCGTCATAGGCCTGAACGGCGTCGATGACCGCATCGCGCGACACCGCCTGGTCGCCCTGCAGCGCGTTCATCTTGTCCACCAGTTCAGGCAGGCTCGATGCGGTGACGAAGTCCTGGCACGTCCCGATCAGTTCATCGACGAGCCAGCGATTGCCGAACAGGATGTCGCGCAGGAAGCCGAGCCGGTTCTTCTCCCGGATCGAGGGATTGAATTCGGCGCCGGAGACGGCAAGCTCCTTCAGCGCGATGGTGCGGTTCATCAGCTGCCACGAATAAGGCCGCTCCTGGCGGCAGATGTCGGTGACCAGCCGCCGCGTGTCGAAACCCGAGACCAGCGGCTGCGGACCGATCCGCTGCCCTCGCCAGTTCAGCCAGAGTGCGGAGCGCGGCGGCACCAGCGAGAGCCCATGGCTCGGCTTGCGCGGGTGCGGATGATGCACGCCGGCGGCGTAGTTCCACATGCGGTCGAGGTGGGTGACGGTGCCGCCGGCCGCCACCGTGGCATCATGCAGCCTGCCATCGGCAAAGCGATGCGAACCGTTGAGCAAGACCTCAGGCGGCCTGCCCCAGTCACGATGCCAGTTCTGCCGGACGCGACCGAGATCGCCATTGATGCCGCCGGTGGCGACCACGACCTGTTCGGCACGGAGCTCGAAGGCAGAGCCGTCCTTTTCGTCGTGGCCTTCGGCACCGACGACAAGGCCGGCCTGAACGATCAGCCGTTCGACACGCCGGCTAAACCGCAAAGTCAGTCGGCCTGCATTGGCGTGATTGCGGAGCGCTCCGATCAGCGCGTCCGCAATGCCCTTCCCGGTGCCCCAGGCGATGTGAAAGCGCGGCACGGAATTGCCGGGTTGGAATTCGCCGCGCTCGACCCAGTTGACCACCGGTAGAAAACTGACGCCGAAGCGGCGCACCCAGCGATAGACGTCGGGCGTCGCCCGGTTCACATAGGCCTGCGCCCAGGCCAGCGGCCAGCGGTCGCCCGGATCGAATTCCGCAAAGCTCCGCCAGTCGCGCCACGCAAGCTCTGCACTGTCGCGGATGCCCTGCCGGCGTTGCTCGGGGGAATCGACGAAGAACATGCCGCCAAAGCTTTCGCGGGCGAGCCCTCCGAACGCGGGCTCCTCGTCACGATCGACGAGCAGAACCGAGCGGCCGTCGTCGAGTAGATCGAGGGCGGTGGCGATCCCTGCGATGCCGCCGCCGATGATCAGGATGTCGCTTCGCTCAGCGAGCATGGGCGCCGGTCGCTTTCCTGGCTAAAGATGAGTCGAACTCAACCCTGCCGGTTGGCGCAAATCAACCGGCTCGCGTCGGCCCGCCCGCAACGCGGAATTTACGGGCGCTGCGGGAATGGTAAACCGGACGTAAATAGCCCGTAGCAACGCAGGGAGAGAAAGACAGTGCAAAACCCCTGACTTTGGAACAGCTTACAGTGGTTTGGTGGAACACCGGCCCAGCGCAACCGCAGCTCTTGGCTGCGCGTCCGCGCCACAACGAAATTCGAAGTGAAAGCCGTTTAACACATTTTCCAGGCACAGCCGCCAAGGTAGCGGTCCGACCCCACTCACCACAGGTTCAATGACCGTGACATCCTTCGGACACGTGATCTCGGTGCGAGGCTCCCAGGCTCGTGTCGGCATCCTAGCGGCCGAGCAGCTGAGCGTTTCCGAGATCCGCGCCACAGTCGGACGTTTCATCAGCATCCGCGCTCCGAACGCCACCATCGTTGCCCTCATCACCGAGGTGTCCAGCGAAGCCGTGGCGAACGCGCGGACCTACATGGCGACCGCTTCGGTCGACCTCCTCGGCGAGATCTCAGGTCCTACCGAACGCCCCAAATTCCAGCGCGGCGTGACCCACTATCCCACCATCGGCGATACCGTGGAGATGATCACGAGCCAGGAGCTGCGCACGATCTACGCCCCGACCGCCGGGGACCAGATCGATATCGGCGCCCTGCAGCAGGACCCGTCGGTGCGCGCTTACGTCAATGTCGAGGAGATGCTGTCCAAGCACTTCGCGGTGCTCGGCTCGACCGGCGTCGGTAAGTCGACCGGCGTTTCCCTGCTTCTGAACGAAATCCTGAAAGCGCGCCCCAACCTGCGCATCTTCCTGCTCGACGTGCATAACGAATATGGCCGCTGCTTCGGCGATCGTGCACTCGTGCTCAATCCGCGCAATCTGAAGCTGCCGTTCTGGCTGTTCAACTTCGAGGAAATCGTCGACGTCCTGTTCGGCGGTCGTCCCGGCGTGCCCGAAGAGCTGGACATTCTTGCCGAGGTCATCCCGCTCGCAAAGGGAGTCTACACCCAGTACCAGAACTCGGACCGGATCGGACTCAAGCGCATGGATCCCAAGACGGTGGGCTACACCGTCGACACGCCCGTTCCCTACCGACTGGTCGACCTCATCAACCTGATCGATGAGCGCATGGGCAAGCTCGAGAACCGCTCCTCGCGCATCATCTATCACAAACTGATCTCGCGCATCGAGACCGTGCGCAACGACCCGCGCTATGCCTTCATGTTCGACAATGCCAATGTCGGCGGCGACACCATGGCCGAAGTCATCAGCCACCTGTTCCGGCTGCCGGCGAACGGCCGGCCGATGACCGTGATGCAGCTCGCCGGCTTCCCGGCCGAGGTCGTGGACTCCGTCGTGTCGGTGCTATGCCGCATGGCATTCGACTTCGGCCTGTGGAGCGACGGCGTCTCGCCGCTGCTGTTCATCTGCGAAGAAGCGCACCGCTATGCCGCGGCCGATCGCTCGATCGGCTTCGGGCCCACCCGCAAGGCGGTGTCGCGCATCGCCAAGGAAGGCCGCAAATACGGCGTCTATCTCGGCCTCGTCACGCAGCGTCCCGCCGAGCTCGATGCCACCATCATCTCCCAGTGCAACACGCTGTTCACGATGCGGCTTGCCAACGAGCGCGACCAGTCGCTGTTGCGCTCGGCGGTCTCGGACGCAGCCGCGAACCTGCTGTCGTTCGTGCCCTCGCTCGGTACCCGCGAGGTGTTGGCCTTCGGCGAAGGCGTCGCACTGCCGACCCGGCTGCGCTTCAAGGAAGTGCCGCCGCACCAGATGCCGCGCAGTGAAGCGACCATCGCGACCGTTCCGTCGATCACCTCCGGCCACGACATGCACTTTGTCAGCGCCGTCCTCGAACGCTGGCGCGGCGCCACGTCGAGCCGCGACATGCAGGGCGATTCCGTCAGTTCCGACCGAAGCGCCGCACTTTCGATGCCGCTGGACGCGCCGATGCTGCAGCCATCGATGGGGCTCGACCCGGATCGCTTCTCGCTGTTGAAGAAGCCGCTGCGCTGAACCAGCGCGCCATCAGCCAGCAGCATGGCGATGTTGGCCGTCGACATCGGCGACCGGTTGAAGCGCTCGATCATGTTCCGGAAGGCGCCGAGCTCGTCGCGAGCCGCTCGGCAACGGTCGAAGTCTTGAACTAGCCCGGCTTGCTGTGTGCTGCCGACGCACTATGGTTGACCGGTCAGAAGCCAAGCCGGACCCATTCGATGACACAGCCCGCCATCAGCCGCTTTCCCGTTCCTGCAATCGATGCCCTCCCGGAGGACATCCGCACGCGCCTGCTCGCCGTCCAGGAGAAATCGGGCTTTGTGCCGAACGTATTTCTCACCCTGGCTCACCGGCCGGACGAATTCCGTGCCTTCTTCGCCTATCACGACGCGCTGATGGACAAGGATGGCGGGCTCACCAAAGCCGAGCGCGAGATGATCGTGGTCGCGACCTCGGCCGCCAACCAGTGCCAATATTGCGTGATCGCCCATGGCGCGATCCTGCGCATCCGCGCCAAGAACCCGTTGATCGCCGATCAGGTCGCGATCAACTATCGCAAGGCCGACATCACGCCACGCCAGAAGGCGATGCTGGATTTCTCGATGAAGGTCGCGCTTCAGGCACAGACAGTCACGGATGAGGACTTCACGATGCTGGCCGGCCACGGCTTCAGCGAAGGCGACATCTGGGACATCGCGGCGATTGCCGCCTTCTTCGCGCTGTCGAACCGCATGGCCAATGTCACGGCCATGCGTCCGAACGACGAGTTCTATCTGATGGGGCGCCTGCCGAAACCGGCGTGAAGCGCCTCAATCGTCCGTTGCCGGACCGCACCAGCCCGGCAGGTAGATCGCTTCCTTGCTCTTGGCGTGCGACAGGGCCTGCTCCATCGCGGACGAAAAGTAGGTCTCCACCGTCTTGCGCGAGATCTTCCGGCGCAGGAAATCCGCCCACAGGAATTCGCTGAACGGCGTCGTGTCCTTGGCGAACCCGCCTGCCCGGCGAAGCTCGCCGGCGAGGCTGCGGAACGGATCGTCCTTCATATCGGAGACCGACTTCGGCAGGTCCTTGAAATGACGGCGCTCGCCCTTTGCGTCATAGGGATAGGCCCAGCGCTTGTTGTCCATCACGCCCCAAAACGCGTCGCGATCGACCATGGTGAGATCGCCGATGATTGTCACCAGCACGTCCTTGACACCCTCGTCATGAAGCGCGCGCGCCAGATGATGATGGTCCACCACGTAATGGCGCTGATCGGGCCCCAGGACGACGGGGATCATGTGCCTACCGAGCAATTCGGCCTGCTTCTTCTTTTTGTGCTGTCGCCAGCGCTCACGCTTCTCCTTCACCTCGCGCATCCCGACCGTCATCTGGGTCGGTCGCAGTGACAGGATAGGCACCGGGTGCAATGCCGGCTCGCGGGTGTTCGCCATGCTCAAATCTCCGGTATCCAAATATCGCGGCGGTTCTGCGATTCATGTAATTATGCCATGGTCATACGGGTGCTCAAGCGCCACACGCGCCGAGTCCCGGATCGAGTGGGCTTGCAAAGTGGGCTTGCAATTTGAAACAGCTTGCTGGCGAACATAACGACTGGATCACAAAGGGGCGCGTCGTGCGTATCGGTGGGCGCGAGGTCGTCACCGAGGGATTGAATCTCAATTTCTGGGACGACATCAGTCATCGCTGCATGACCGCATCGTGGTCGGCTTTCATCGCCGGGGCCGCGTTCGTGTTTCTCGCCTTTAACGCCATCTTCGCTGCGTTCTATTGGCTCGGCGATCAGCCGATCTCGAACGTCCCGGGGGCCGCCTATATCGATTATTTCTATTTCAGCATCGAGACGCTCTCGACCGCCGGCTACGGCGACATGCACCCGCAGACGCATTACGGCCACTTCATCGCGACGATCGAACTGTTCACCGGCATCTTCTCGATGTCGGTCATGACCGGGCTGATCTTCGCCCGCTTCTCGCGGCCGCAGGCGCGACTGCTGTTTGCCAACCGGCTCGTGATCTCCAATCATGAAGGCATGCCGACGCTGATGGTTCGCCTCGCCAATGAGCGACAGAACCTGATCGGCAATGCCAGTGCCCGGCTGTGGCTGTTCAAGAACGTCGTGACCGCCGAAGGCATGCCGTTTCGACGCTTTTACGAACTGCCGCTGTTGCGCAATGAAAGTCCCGTACTGGCGCTGAGCTGGACGCTCTATCACGTCATCGATGACACGAGCCCATTGCACGGCATGGCCACGGCCGATCTCGAAGCCGGCAACGTGTCCCTGTCGGTCGTGGTGACGGGTTATGATGTTGTTGCGGCGCAAACCGTGCATGCGCGCAAGACCTACGACCATCCCGACATTTGCTTTGGCCGTCGTTATGCCGACATTCTGGACGCCACGAGCACAGACGGACGCATCCGGATCGATTACGGCCGGTTCCACGAAACCGTCGAAATCTGATGCTGGCGATTGCAGCCCAAGGTCGAATTGGCGCAAGCGCGCACGTCTGTCCTGCTAAACTTTCTTTGTGAGACGCGGCAGCTGCGTGTTAGAAGATCGGATCGGAGTCAAAGGCCATGAAGACCCAGCGCCCCGTTGCAGCCGAGGATGAGCACCGCGTAGTGCCCTTCCGGCCGCGTAGCGCGCCGACCCGGCGAGTGATGGACGGGGGCGGCCCACCGGTGCCGCTGCCCCGACGGGAGCCCATTCAACCAGATCCCCTTGATTTGTCGCGCTACGAGCGGTCCCGCGAGGACGCCGATGATTATCGCCACAGAATTCTCGCCAACATCGCTGCCTTTGCCTTCACCGTCGCGCTGACAGCCATCGGCATATGGCTCGCGATGAGCATCGCGGACCTGCGCAAAACCCAGGATTGCGTTTTGACCGGACGGCGCGACTGCGCCCGCATTATCACGGAGCCCTACACGCCCTGATCGTGCCGTGATCGCGGGCGAAATCGCACCCCGCACTCGGTCCAAGCCGGCTGCAGCCGGCTTGCCTGCCTCCATTGAACTCGCGGCGGCGCTCCGATATACGGGCACTCGACTCCCGGGCGACGGGGACTCCAGGGCTCGTACCAGGACGCAGCCCTCCGCCGAATCACCCGTCGCGCCGCATCGGAATTGTCACCAATATATCAAAGGCTTAGTGATGTCCTCAACATTCGATCAGGTCGCCACGATCATCGCTGAAACCTGCGACATCCCGCGCGACACGATCACGCCGGATAGCCATGCCATCGACGATTTGGGGATCGACAGCCTCGATTTCTTGGACATCGCCTTTGCGATCGACAAGGCGTTCGGCATCAAACTGCCATTGGAAAAGTGGACTCAGGAAGTCAACGACGGCAAGGCCAGCACCGAACAGTATTTTGTGCTGAAAAACCTTTGCGCGCGTATCGACGAACTGGTCGCAGCTAAGGGCGCCTGATCGCCCGCCATGAGAATCGAATATTTCCAGCTCATTGACCGCATTCTCGACCTCAATCTGGACGAGAAAACCATCACGGTTGAAGCGCAGGTTCCGCTCACGAGCACGATCTTCGAGGGGCATTTCCCGGGCTATCCGATCATGCCGGGCGTGCTCCTGATCGAGTCGATGGCGCAGACCTCGGGCTGGCTGCTGCTGGCGCTGATGAAGTTCGAGCGCATGCCGTTCCTGGCCGCCGTCAAGGAGGCCAAGATGCGTGGCTTCGTCACGCCCGGCGAGGTGCTGACCGTGGAGGCGAACGTGCTGCACGAGGGCTCCGGCTACGCCATCACCGAAGCGCGGGTGAAGGTGGCCGGCAAGCTGCGGTCCAACGCGACCATCACCTTCAGCCACGTCCCCTTCCCCAACCCTGAGCTGCGCGGATACATGGACGATGTCGCCAAGCGCGTCGGGTTTCCGCAACAGGCCGAGTTATCATGACCGAGACGACATCTGTGACGCCGGAACCAGTCGAAGTCTGGATCACCGGCATTGGGCTTGCGACCTCGCTCGGCGAGGGCCTTGATGCGAACTGGGAGGCGCTCAACGCCGGCCGCATCAATGTCAACGAGACGGGTCTTGCACCCTATGTGGTGCACCCCTGGGCGCCGGTGAATCTGGAGACGCAGATCCCCAAGAAGGAACAGCGTCAGATGGAAGCCTGGCAGCGCATCGGCACCTATGCCGCCGGCCTTGCGCTCGACTCGGCTGGCCTCAAGGGCAACAAGGATATCCTGTCGCGCATGGACATGATCGTCGCTGCCGGTGGCGGCGAGCGCGACATTTCCGTCGACACCAATATCCTCAACGCGGAAGCCCAGGGCAATTGCACGCCAGGCTTCCTCAACGACCGGCTGATGAACGATCTGCGCCCGACCTTGTTCCTGGCGCAGCTCTCCAACCTGCTCGCAGGCAATATCGCCATCGTCCACGGCGTCTGCGGCACCTCGCGCACCTTCATGGGTGAAGAGGTGTCGGGCGTCGATGCCGCGCGTATCGCGCTGGCGCGAATCGCGGGCGGCCAGAGCGAGATCGCGCTGGTCGGCGGCTCGCATAATGGCGAGCGGAAGGATCTCCTGGTCCTCTACGAATTCGGCGATTACAATCTGAAGAACAAGTTCGTCCCGGTCTGGGCGCGTCAGGAACATCCGGGATTTGCGCTCGGCTCGGCCGGCGCCTTCCTGGTGATCGAATCGAAGGCGCATGCCCTGGCGCGCGGCGCCAAGCCCCTGGCCCGGCTCACCAGCGTCGTTGCCGATCACGCCAAGCGCAAGCAGCCGGGCGCGGTGACCGCGACGCTCGATAAGTTGTGGTCCTCCATCGGAGTTCATGACGGCAGTGGGGCCATCATCACCGGCGCGACCGGCGCCGAACCCGTGACGTCCGAGGAACGCGCCTTTCTCGATCGGCACAAGAATTTCGCGGTGCGATCGAGCGGCACGCGGTTCGGCCACACGATGGAGACGCAGTTCGCACTCGGACTTGCGCTCGCGGCGCTGTCGATCTCGCGCGGCGCGCTGTTTCCGCCCGGAGATTCCACCGGCGTGGAGATTGAAACCAAGGAAGCCCCGACCCAGATTGTGGTGGTTGGAGCTGGCCATTACCGCGGCGAAGGCATGGCCTTGGTCGAAGCGGTCAAGTGAACGCGGCGTTGCCGACCCACACACGCGACGGGGGACATCATGACTGCTGCACGTGACAAGTTTGGACGCCCCATCGTCGTGGTCACCGGCATGGGCGTCGTGACCTCGCTCGGCGCCGGCAAGACCGACAATTGGGCCAAGCTCGTCGCCGGCGAATCCGGCATCCGCACTATCACGCGGTTTCCGATCGACGGCCTGAAGACGACCATGGCCGGCACGGTGGACTTCGTACCCGTCACGCCGTTCACGTCCACCGGACTTGCCGAACGGCTTGCGCATCTTGCCGTCGAGGAAGCCATCGAGCAGTCCGGGGTCGGCCGCAAAGGCGATTTCCCCGGCCCCCTGTTCCTGGCGGTGGCGCCGGTCGAGATCGAGTGGCCGCAGCGCCTCGAACTTGCCCACGCCGTCGGCGGTACCGAGTTCAACTATGACGACCTGCTCAGGGTCTGCGGCGGCGGCAAGTTCCTGCCCTATCACCATCGCTTCCTATTCGGCTCCGTGGCCGACTCTCTCAGCGAGACCTTCGGCACCAAGGGCTCGCCGATCTCGCTGTCGACCGCCTGTGCCTCCGGCGCCACCGCGATCCAGCTCGGCGTCGAGGCGATCCGTCGCGGCGAGACCGATATCGCCCTGTGCGCGGCGACCGAGGGCTCGGTCAACCCCGAGGGTCTCGTGCGCTTCTCGCTGCTGTCGGCGCTGTCGACCCAGAATGAACCGCCGCAGGCCTCGTCAAAGCCGTTCTCGAAGAATCGCGACGGCTTCGTGATGGCCGAAGGCGCCGGCGCGCTGATCCTGGAAAGCTATGACGCTGCGGTCGCTCGCGGCGCCACCATTCTGGGCGTGATCGCCGGCTGCGGCGAGCTCACCGACTCCTTCCATCGCACCCGCTCCTCGCCCGACGGCAAGCCGATCATCGGCTGCATCCGCAAGGCGCTGGCCGATGCCGGCATGGCGCCGGAGCAGATCGACCACATCAACGCTCACGGCACCGCGACGCCCGAAAACGACAAGATGGAATATGTCGGCGTCTCCGCCGTGTTCGGCGAGCACACCAGCAAGATTCCGGTGTCCTCGAACAAGTCGATGGTCGGTCACACGATCTCGGCTGCAGGTGCGGTCGAAGCGATCTACTCGCTGCTCACGCTCGAACATCAGCGGATCCCGCCGACGATCAATTACGATATCCCGGACCCCGCGATCCTGTTCGATGTGGTCGGCAACAAGGCCCGTGACGCACGCGTCACCACCGTGATGTCGAACTCGTTCGGCTTCGGTGGCCAGAATGCTTCACTGATCCTGACGCGCGAACCGGCGTGATCGGCATTCATCTGTCGCGATGAACGCCCTGCTCGTTCGGACCAAGGCCCGATTCCGCGAGGCCTCGAAGTCGCTGGGCGCATCGGCCGTTGGTGCGCTCACCGTCGGCCTGTTGCGCGCGACGCGCTATTTCGATCCGATCAAGACAGCCGACCTGTTCGCCCGCGTTGCGCAACTGATCGGCCCGCGGCTGCGCGAGCACAGGATCGGTCGCGCCAATCTCGTTGCGGCCTTCCCTGAGAAATCGCCGCAGGAGATCGATGCAATTCTCGCCGGCGTCTGGGACAATCTCGGCCGGGTCGGCGCCGAGTTCGCTCATCTCGACAAGATCTGGGACTACGAGGAAGCGCATCCGGAGAAGAGCCGGATCTGGCTGTCGCCGCGGACCTACGAGTTGTTTCATCAGCTCAGGCTCGACGGCAAACCGGCGCTGATCTTCGCAAGCCACCTCGCCAATTGGGAGATGCCGGCGCTGGCCGCGGTCGCCCATGGGCTGGATGCGGCGATCCTTTATCGCAAGCCCAATATCGCCTCGGCCGACCGCATCATCCAGGAGATGCGGCAGGTGAAGATGGGCACCCTGATCCCGGCCGGCCGCGACGCACCGCTGCGGCTGGCGGAGGCTCTGCAGCGCGGCCAGCACGTCGCCATGCTGGTCGATCAGTATCTGGCGAGCGGCGTTGAGGTGACGTTTTTCGGCCGCAAGACGCGCGCCAATCCGACGCTGGCACGGCTGCTCCGCCAGGTCGAATGCCCGGTACATGGCGTGCGCATCATCCGCCAGCCGAACCACCGCTTCGTCGCGGAGCTGACCGAAGAGATACAGCCCGTCCGTGACGCCAAGGGTCAGATTGACATCCAGGGCACCATGCAGGCCGTCACCTCGGTCATCGAGGGTTGGATCCGCGAATATCCCGAACAATGGCTCTGGCTGCACCGCCGCTGGCGGTAGGCCCGACGGAAAATTCCTCCACAAGGAAGATATTCCGCAGCAGGCCATGCTCCGTAAGCGCCATCTTGCGGAAGAAATCAGTTACACCTTCCGTCAACCCTCGCTACCGTAGAGCCGCCCCGCTCGACCCCGCGCTCGCGGGCGAAGTGGCAGATCAGGCGAATCGCACCCCGCACGCGTTCGGGAAACACAGGGAGGACAAGCAGGAATGTTTTCGCACGTCATGATCGGGACCAACGACCTCGACAAGGCCAAGGCGTTCTACGACACGCTGCTCGGCACGCTCGGCGTGAGGCCCGCAAAGGTCGATGGCCACCGCATCTTCTATTTCACGCCGACCGGCGTCTTCTCGATATCGAAGCCGATCAATGGCGAGCCTGCGACCGCCGCCAATGGCGGCACGATCGGCTTTGCGTGCAATTCTGCAGACCAGGTTGAGGCTTGGCATGCCTCCGGCGTCGCCGCCGGCGGCACCTCATGCGAGGAGCCGCCCGGCGTCCGCGAAGGCGCCGCGGGCAAGCTCTATCTGGCCTATTTGCGCGATCTCGACGGCAACAAGCTCTGCGCGCTGCATCGGATGGGGTGATCGGGCTTAGTTAGTCTCGCCTACCGTCACGATCAACTAGGCGACCATTTCTCGTCATTCCGGGGCGATGCGCAGCATCGAACCCGGAATCTCGAGATTCCGGGTCTGGTGCTTGCGCGCCATCCCGGAATGACGGCGGTAATCACCGCCCGGTCTTCACCCGGGTCCAAAGCCGGTTGATGGTACGCTGGGTGGACGGATCGCGGGCCGTGATGACGAACAGTTTCGCCAGCGTGGCCTCGTCCGGATAGATGTTCTTGTCGGAGAAAATCTTCGGATCGATCAGCTTCTGGCTTGCCAGGTTGCCGTTGGCGTAGGACAGGAAGTCGGAATTCCTGGCCGCGACGTCCGGACGATAGAGATAGTTGATCAGTTCGTAGGCTTCCGCGACGTGCTGCGCATCGGCCGGGATCGCGAGATTGTCGAAGAACATCTGCGCCCCTTCCTTCGGGATCGTGTAACCGATCTCGACGCCGTTCTTGGCCTCGTCGGCGCGGCTCTTCGCCTGCATGATATCGCCGGACCAGCCGACCACGAGGCAGATCTCGCCGGTCGCCAGCGCGCTCAGATATTCCGACGAATGAAACTTGCGCACATAGGGCGCGACCTTGCCGACCGCCTCGGCCGCCTTCTCCAGGTCCGCCTGTTTGGTCGAGTTCGGATCAAGGCCCAGATAGTTCAGCGCGGCCGGAAAAATATCGTCGGCGGAATCCAGCATCTGGACCCCGCATTCCTTGAATTTCGCGAGGTTCTCGGGCTTGAAGACGATGTCCCAGCTGTCGATCCTGGCGCCCGGTCCGAGGATCTTCTCGACCGCCTTGACGTTGTAGCCGATTCCTGTCGTGCCCCACATGTAGTTGGCGGCGAATTGATTGCCGGGATCGTAGGTGGCCAGATGCGCCGTCACGAACGGCCAGGCATTGGCCAGATTGGGCAGCTTCGATTTGTCGAGCGGCTGAAAGATCCTCGCCTTGATCTGACGCTGCAGGAAATACGCGGTCGGAACCACCACGTCATAACCGGATTTGCCGGCCAGCAGCCGCGTCTCCAGCGTCTCATTGGCATCGAACGTGTCGTACACCACCTTGATGCCGGTCTCCTTGGTGAAGTCGTCAAGGACTCCCGGCGCCATGTAGTTCGACCAGTTGTAGAAATTCACGACGCGGTCCGCGCCGAACACCGGCGGCAGGGACAGCAGCAACGCGGCGGCAACGAGGAAATGGAAAGCGCTCTGCTTGCGGCCGCGCGCCATCTTGGTCACCCCCTAGCGTCGGTGGATCGCGTCGGACAGACGCTCGAGTGCGGTGTCGAGGGTTGCATCCTTCTTGGCGAAGCAGAAGCGCACCACCGAGGTCACCGGATCGCGCTCGTAGAAGGCCGAGACCGGGATCGCCGCGACTTTGTAATCCCTCACGATCCGCCAGCAGAACGCCTCGTCGGTCTCGTTGAGACCGAGCGGTGACAGATCGACGGTGAGGAAATAGGTGCCCTGCGCCTTCAGGACCGGAAAGCCGAGGCTCTCCAATCCGGCAGTCAGCCGGTCACGGCTCCGCGCCAGTTCGGCACGCATGTCCAGAAAATAGTCGTCGGACTTGCCGAGCCCATAAGCCACCGCGACCTGCAGATTGGGCGCGGTGGTGAAGGTCAGGAACTGATGCACCTTGGCGGCAACGCGCAACAGCGGCGGCGCGGCGCAGACGAAGCCCACCTTCCATCCGGTCAGCGAGAAGATCTTGCCAGCGGAGCCGACCTTGATGGTGCGCTCGCGCATGCCAGGAATCGTGATCAGCGGGATGTGCTCGCGACCGTCGAAGATCACATGCTCCCAGACCTCGTCGCAGATCGCCACCGCATCGAACTCCTGGCAGTACCGCGCCAGCAGCTCCAGATCCTCGCGCGGATAGACGACCGCGGCGGGGTTGAGCGGATTGTTGAACAGCACCGCCTTGGTCTTCGGCGTGAAGGCGGCGCGCAGCATCTCCTCGGACAGTCGCCAATGCGGCGGCTCCAGCCGCACGAGCCGCGGAATGCCGCCGGCCTGGCGGATGATCGGCAGGTAGGAGTCGTAGACCGGCTGGAAGCAGATCACCTCGTCGCCCGGCTCGACCACGGCCAGGATGGCCGATGTCAGCGCCTCGGTACCGCCCGAGGTGACCATAACTTCGCTCATCGGGTCGAGATCGAGCTTGTGCCAGCGCGCATAATGCGCCGCGATCGCCTGGCGCAACTCCGGCAGCCCCATCATCGAGGGATACTGGTTATAGCCGTTCAAGACCGCATCGGCCGCCGCGCGGCGGATATCCTCCGGTCCCGGATCGTCCGGAAAGCCCTGCCCGAGATTGATCGCGTTGTTGTCGCGTGCAGCCTGCGACATCGCCTCGAAAATGGTGACGGGAAGGTCCGCGAAGACCTTGTTCATCGAAGTCATGAGGCCGCTTAGCCGCCGGTCTTGGTCGGCAGGCCGGCGGCCTTCCAGCCGAGCATCCCGCCTGCCA
Organism: Bradyrhizobium sp. SZCCHNGR1005; assembly: GCF_032489995.1. NCBI lineage: Bacteria > Pseudomonadati > Pseudomonadota > Alphaproteobacteria > Hyphomicrobiales > Nitrobacteraceae > Bradyrhizobium > Bradyrhizobium sp. SZCCHNGR1005. Next base: position 207,051 of record NZ_JAUEZC010000008.1, on the reverse strand, counting down.
GATGCTTGTCGTAAGGCAAGCCGGCCGACTGCGCCGCGAGCGAGGCCGTCACCGAGCGCTTGCCGGAGCGGCAGGCGAAGACGACGTCTTTTCCGGCCGGATCGGGAATGGCTTTCGGATCGAACGCCGAAAGCGAGACGACGATTCCATCCGGATAGGCTTCCGCAGCAACTTCGTTCGGCTCGCGGACGTCGACCAGAAGATAACGGCCTTCCGTGATCCCCTTCGCCACTTCCTGCGGCGTCAAATCATGCACCACTGCCACGCCTATCCTCCAACCCTGCCCGGGGCCGTGCTGGCCCCTGTTTGCAAACTCACTCCAGACGATTTGAAAATCAAGCGTCACGGCCGCAGAGCTGCCACAGGGCCACCAAGGCCCGGCGCGGCCGATCCGCCGCCTAGATGGTCACCTGGGTGCCGACCTCGACCACACGCCCGCTCGGGATCTGGAAATAATCGGTGGCGTCGTTGGCCGTGCGGCTCAAGGCGATGAAGAGGTGATCCTGCCAACGCGGCATTCCGGAATGCGCGGCCGGCTTGAGTGCCCGGCGCGACAGGAAGAACGACGTCGACATGATGTCGAATTGCCAGCCCAGCTTGCGGGCGATCGCGAGCGCCCGCGGCACGTTCGGCGATTCCATGAAGCCGAAGCGCAGCGTCACTTTCGAAAAGGTCGGGCTGATCTGCTCGAGCCGTACACGCTCGGAAGGATCGAGGCGCGGCGTCTGTGCGGTCTCGATCGTCAGGATCACATTCTTCTCGTGCAGCACCTTGTAGTGCTTGAGGCTGTGCATCAGCGCGGTGGGTGCGCTCAAGGGATCGCTGGTCAGGAAGACGGCCGTGCCCGCCACGCGCTGCGGCGGCCGCTTCTCGAGCATAGCGACGAGATCGGCGAGCGGGAATTCCAGCTTGCGCGATTTCTCGAACAGCAGCCGACTGCCGCGCCGCCACGTATACATCAAGGTCATGACGAAGCCGCCCAGCGCGAGCGGCACCCAGCCGCCCTCGAGCACCTTGAGCAGATTGGCCGCGAGGAAAGTCAGGTCGAGGAACAGGAACGGGGCGATCAGCGCCGCGGCCGCGATCGGCGACCACTTCCAAACCTTCCACACCACGACGAAGCCCATCATCGCGGTCACCACCATCGTGCCGGTGACAGAGATGCCGTACGCGGACGCGAGCGCGCTGGACGATTTGAACATCAGGACCAGCAGCACGACCGAAGCCAGCAGCAGCCTGGTAATCCGCGGAATATAGATCTGGCCGGAATGGGCTTCCGAGGTGTGGCGGATTTCGAAGCGGGGCAGCAAGCCGAGTTGGATCGCCTGGCGCGTCAGCGAATAGGCCCCCGTGATCACGGCCTGGCTCGCGATCACGGTCGCAACCGTGGCCAGCGCGACCATCGGGATCAGGGCCCAATCCGGAAACATCAGGAAAAACGGGTTCTCGATCGCCTTGGCGTCAGCGATGACGAGCGCGCCCTGCCCCAGATAGTTCAGCGCCAGCGACGGCAGCACGACGAAGAGCCAGGCCGTCTGGATCGGCTTTTTGCCGAAATGGCCAAGATCGGCATAAAGGGCTTCCGCGCCGGTCACCGCCAGGAAGACCGCACCGAGCGTGATAAATCCGATGATTCCGTGATGGAGCATGAACGTCACGGCGAAATACGGATTGATGGCCCATAACACCTCCGGCTGGCGCAAGATCGGCGGGATGGCGGCAATTCCGATCACCAGAAACCAGACCAGCATGATCGGCCCGAAGAAGGCCGCGACCTTTGCCGTGCCGCGCGCCTGCACCGCGAACAGAAGCACCAGAATCAGCAGCGTAACCGGCACGACGTAAGGGTCGAACGCCGCCGTGACCAGTTTGATGCCTTCGACCGCCGACAACACCGACAGGGCCGGCGTGATCACCGCGTCGCCATAGAACAAGGCGCCACTGATGATACCGAGCAGAACGATGACGCCGGCGCCCTTGCTGACGCCCCGTTGCGCAAGCGCCATCAAGGCGAGCGTGCCGCCCTCGCCGTTGTTATCCGCGCGCAACAGGATGACCACGTATTTCAGGGTCACCACGACAATGAGCGCCCACAGGATCAGCGACATCACGCCAAGCACCGCGTGGGGCGCCGCCTCTCCGCCACTGCTGGCGGCCATCACCGCCTCGCGCAGCGCGTAGAGAGGGCTGGTGCCGATATCGCCATAGACCACGCCAATGCTGCCGAGCGTAAGCGCGGCATAGCTGGCGGTGGAATGGGCATTGCCATGCCCACTGGACGCCGGCGTTTCAGCGGGCGTGACTGCGACATTACTGGTCATGGGAACTGGGGCCTCAAAAATGCTTCACGGCACCATGTGCAATGCGACGCGGCTTATAGCCCTGCGCCTGTTGCATAGCCTAGCCCTATTTTGGGCCCGCACCATGCAAAAACGCATAAAACCGCGATCTACGGTACCGATTTCCCGGCGTCGCACGCGAGTTGGGCATCATACCAGCTTACGGGCCTGAGCGCGAAGGGACCCCACCAGGGGACCTTTGCCATTAGCTAGGTGCCCTCATTACGGCTTCAAGTCCGGAGGCAGCGGCGGATCCTCACGCATCAAGGTGATGGTGACGCGACGATTGGCGGCCAGCGACGGATCGTCCGGAAACAAAGGCTGGGTGTCAGCCTTGCCGGACACCGCAAAGATATGGCTGGCTGGAAGCCCTTCCCGCTCCAGGATCTGGCGGACCGCGTTGGCACGATCGGCGGAGAGATCGAACGCACCGTAGTCGCCACGGGGAGCCACAAATCCTGCGGACGTGTGGCCGGTGATCTGGACGCGCAGCGGAGTGGCCTTCAGCGGGGCAGCGAGCTTCTCGACGAGGCGGCGGGTGCGCTCATAGGGAACTTTCGAGCCGTCGGCGAACATCGACCGGCCGTCCTGGTCAACGATCTCCAGATTCAGCCCCTGCTTGGTCTCCTCGAACATGATGTGCTTGGAGATCTCCGTCATCTCCGGCATGTCCTGCAGCGCCTGGCGCAATGACGCGGCCGCCAGCGCGAACTGGCGGTCGGTCTTGAGCTTCGCGCCATTGGTGAAGCTGCGCTCTTCCTGTTCGGGGCTCGGTTCGCGCGAGGTTTCCTCCGGCGAGATATGCGCGGCATTCTTCAGGCGCGGCCGGGTGGGCAGGCCATCCGATTCCACGATCCCGGAGTACCGCGATTCGGTCTGCACGCCGAAGGCATCGCGCATGGAGCCGGCGACGACCTTCAGCTTGGCATTATCCATCGTGGAGAACGCAACCAGCATCACGAAGAAGCTGACCAGCAGTCCCATCAAGTCGGCGAAGGTCACGAACCAACCGTGACCGCCGCCATGCGCATCGCCGCGCTTTTTCTTGGCCATCCCTCAAGCCCCCGGATTGCCGCTGCGCGCCCTCAGGCGGGCACCGGCTCGCCTTCCGCATGGCGATGCTTCTCCGGCAGGTAAGCCAGCAGCATTTCGCGGACCAGGGCTGGGCTCTTGGAATCCCGGATCATCAGGATGCCGTCGATGATCAGGGTGCGGTTGGTCTCCTCGTCGAGCAGCTTGCCGTGCAGCTTGTCGGCGATCGGCAGGCAGAACAGGTTCGCCACCAGCGCGCCGTAGAGGGTGGCGAGCAGCGCGGTGGCCATGAACGGACCGAGCTTGGACGGGTCGGTCATGTTGGCGAACATCTGCACCATGCCGATCAGGGTGCCGACCATGCCGAAGGCCGGGGCACAGTCGCCGATGGCGCGATAGATCTTGCTGCCCTCGTCCAGGTGCATCAGGAAGTTGTCCCGGTCGCGCTCGAGATTGTCGCGGATGAATTCGAGGTCGTAACCGTCGGCGACGTAGCGGATGCCCTTGGCCAGGAACGGCTCGTCGGTCTCCACTTTTTCCAAACCGACCGGCCCCTGCTTGCGGGCGATCTCGGCGATACGGGCCAGTTCGTCGACCAGGTCGCGCGCCGACAGCCGGCTCATGGTGAAGGCGAACCTGATGCCGAGCGGCACGCCATGCAGGATCGCATTGAGCGGAAAGCGGATCATGGTGGCCGAGAACGAACCGCCGAAGATAATGATGGCGGCGTGTTCGGAGACGAACATCTCAAGATTCCCGCCGAGGAGCATCATTGTCGCGATGACAACGATGCCCGCCACGAGCCCTGCGCCCGTCATAATATCCATGAGCTTACTCCACCCGCGTACGCGAACCACCGGCCATGCTGGACGGACGCGGTCGTGCGGAACCGCGTGGAGGAAACCCTACGGATGCGCCATTAAGGACGAGTTACCGATTTTAGTAGGCATAACAGCCGGTAAATGAAGAGCGGCCCGCCAGCGCGGGCTGCTCCGTTCAGGCGGAAGCTAAGCGATCAGTGAATCTCCGCCGAGCGCTTCAGCGCCTGCTTGAGCTTCTCGAGCGAGAAGTCTGCAGCGCGCGCGATCTCCAGGATTGGCGTTTCGCGGCGAGCGCAGAGCTCCGCGGCTTCCGGCAGCTTCGGCGCGAGATCGTGCGGAATGACGATCGCGCCGTGGCGATCGGCGTGGACCAGATCGTCCGACCGCACGGTCATGCCGGCGACGCGGACCTCGCCGCCGAAGCTCTCGGCGTGGACCCAGGCATGCGACGGACCGATCGAGCCGGCCAAGGCCTGAAAACCCGGCGCCCACTGCGGGATGTCGCGGATCGAGCCGTCGGTGACGACGCCGAGGCAGCCGAGTGCCTTGTGGACGGCGCTCTGCACCTCGCCCCAGAAGGCGCCGTAGCCGACATCCGGACCATCGATATCCTGAATCACGCAGATCCGCGGACCGAATCCGGTGCCGACATATTCGTAATAGGCGGTGCGGCGTCGGGCCTGCTCTTCCACGGAGATTCCAGGCTTCACCACCGAGCGAATGGTCACGGTGCGCGCATAGCCGACCATCGGCGGCAAATCCGGAAACGGGCAGACCAAAGGCTTGGTGGTGTAGCCGATCAGCCGCCGCTCGGGCGCCACGATCTCCATCGCGTTGCAGATCGTGGGGGTGTCGTAGCGCGTCAGCGCCTCGAGCACGGAAGGATCGAGCGGGGCGGCAGAACTGGTCACGGGCGTTTTCTCCGGGCTGGCGGGCGGCATTCGAGGCCGCCCTTCGAGCCGGTATAGACGACGCCAGCACATGGGCAAAGCGGCGGGCGCGCATACGCGCCCGAGTTCATTTGCAGGAGTTTAGTGCAGGAGTTCAGTGCAGCCGTTCCGGCGGCTGCTCCTCGTCGCCGCCATGGCTCAGCGGAGCCTGGAACGAGGTTGCAGGCGCGGCCGGCGCATTCGCCGCGGCCGCCGCGCCGACCGCCGCGGAATGCCGTATGGCCTGCTCGCGATACGATCGCCAGCCGAGGGGCAGGCTCAGCAGGTACAGGATCGAGCCGGCCGACAGGATCTGCCAGGGATAGACCACCAGCAACGCCACGAAGAAGACCACCCCTACAAAGACCACCAGCACCAATTCCGGCGGCACCCGCATCCGTATCGTCTTTCCAGAGAACACCGGCAGCCGCGACACCATCAAAAATGCGATCAACAGCGTATAGAACGCCGTCAGCAGCGCCGGCGGCTTCGGTGTGCCGAGGAAGGCCAGATAGATCGGCAGCAGCACGGTGATCGCGCCAGCCGGCGCCGGCACGCCGGTGAAGAAGTTCGCCGCAAAGGGCGGCTTGTTGGGATCGTCCAAGGTGGCATTGAAGCGCGCCAACCGCAGGCTCATGCTGATGGCAAAGACCATCGCGGCGATCCAGCCACTATCGTGCAATTCGTTCAACTGCCAGAAATAAAGCATCAGACCGGGCGCGACGCCGAAATTCACGAAATCGGCCAGGCTGTCGAGCTCGGCACCGAATTTGGACTGCCCTTTGATCAGCCGCGCGATCCGTCCGTCGATACCGTCGAGCGCGGCCGCAAAGACGATCGCGGCGACCGCGAGCTCCATCCGCCCTTCGGTCGACAGCCGGATGGCCGTGAGCCCGGCACAGATCGCCAGCAACGTGATCATGTTGGGGACGAGCATCCGCACCGGGATCGGCCGAAACCGGCGGCGGCGGATGTCGGAAGCGTTCGGATCGTAGGTCATGACAGGGCCATATAGCTCACCGGTCGCTGCGGCGCCATTGCCGCGATCCCGGAGCCTCCCAAGCCAATACGTCGTTCTCGCGGCTCAGGGGTTCAAGCGGTCCGGAAACTGAGCCCGGAGTTCACCTCATTGAAATCGGCCAGAATGGTCTCGCCCGCGATCGCGGTCTGCCCTTCCGCAACCAGCGCCGTGGTCCCCTCCGGCAGATAGACGTCGAGCCGCGAGCCGAAGCGGATCAGGCCGAAGCGCTCGCCTGCCCCGACGGTCTGGCCCTCGCGCACGAAAGAGACGATCCGGCGGGCGACGAGGCCCGCGATCTGCACCACGCCGACGCGGCCATGGGGCGTCGTGATCAGAAGCGAGTTGCGCTCATTGTCCTCGCTCGCCTTGTCGAGCTCGGCATTGATGAAGGCGCCCGGGCGGTAGGCGATCCGGTCGATCCGACCCGCGATCGGGCTCCGGTTCACATGGACGTTGAACACGCTCATGAAGATCGAGATGCGCGGCAGCGGCTGGTCGCCGAGCCCGAGTTCGGCGGGCGGCAGCGCACGTGTGATCATCGAGATGCGACCGTCCGCGGGCGCCACGACCAGGCCGTCGCGCTGCGGAGTGACCCGGATCGGGTCGCGAAAGAACAGTGCGCACCAGACCGTGAGCACGGTGGCGATCCAGCCCAGCGGCGTCCAGATCCAGAACAGGATCAGACTGACCAGCGCGAAGCCTCCGATGAACGGATAGCCCTCGGGATGGATCGGCGGGATCTGGGCACGAATGGAATTGCTGATCGACATGGCCTGTTTCGTTGGCTGTTGTCCCTGTCTGCCTATTGATGCAGGCAGGGAAGGTCAAAATGAATCATTTGGAAGGCGGCGATTATTCGGCCGCCGTTGCGAGCGGGTCATTGAGCGGCGGCGGCCGGCTCTCGGAGGCATCGCGATCGTCATCGACTTGTGCGAGCCGTTCGCGCGCAGCCTCGGCCTCGCGCTGCCGATTCCACATGCTGGCATAGAGGCCGCCCAGGGCCAGCAGCTCGCCATGGGTACCGCGCTCGGCGATGCGCCCCTGGTCGATCACGATGATCTCGTCCGCCGCGACGATGGTCGAAAGCCGATGCGCGATCACCAATGAGGTACGGTTGCGCGAGACGCGCTCGAGCGCCTCCTGGATCTCGTGCTCGGTATGACTGTCGAGCGCCGAGGTGGCCTCGTCCAGCACCAGGATCGGCGGTCCCTTCAGCACCGTGCGTGCAATCGCCACGCGCTGCTTCTCGCCGCCGGAGAGTTTCAAGCCGCGCTCGCCGACCTGGGCGTCGTAGCCCTTCGGCGCCATCCGGATGAAGCTGTCGATCTGCGCCAGCCGTGCCGCCTCTTCGACCTCGGCGTCGCTGGCATCCCATCGGCCATAGCGGATGTTGTAGCGGATGGTATCGTTGAACAGCACGGTATCCTGCGGCACCATGCCGATATTGTCCCGCAGCGAGGCCTGGGTCACCCGGCGGATATCCTGGCCGTCGATCAGGATACGGCCGCCCGAAACATCGTAGAGCCGGAATAGAAGCCGGGAGATGGTCGATTTGCCGGCACCGGAGGGACCGACGATCGCGACCGTCTTGCCGGCCGGTACATCAAAGCTCAGGCCTTTGAGGATCGGCCGCTCCGGCTCGTAGGCGAAGCGCACATCCTCGAACCGGACGTGACCCGACGTCACGACCAGCGGCTTGGCGCCGGGCGCATCCTTGACCTCCGCATCGCGCGACAGCACGCCGAACATCATTTCGATATCGATGATCGCCTGCTTGATCTCGCGATAGACCATGCCCATGAAGTTCAGCGGCTGATAGAGCTGGATCAGCATGCTGTTGATCAGGACGAAATCGCCGACCGTGTTGCGGCCCTCGCGAACGCCATAGGCACACATCAACATCGCGGCCGTGAGGCCGATCGTGAAAATAACGGCCTGCCCGGCATTGAGCACGGCCAGCGAGGTATAGGTCTTCACGCTGGCCCGCTCGTAGCGCTCCATCGAGCGGTCGTAGCGCTGGGCCTCCCGCGCCTCGGCGCCGAAATATTTCACCGTCTCGTAGTTCAACAGCGAGTCGATCGCCTTGGTGTTCGCTTCGGTGTCCGAATCGTTCATCCGGCGCCGGATCTCGATGCGCCACTCGGTCGCGATGTAGGTGTAGTACAGATAGGCCCCGACCATCGCCAGCGTCACGAGCACATAACGCCAGTCGAATTGCCAGAGCAGGACGGCACTCAGCAGCGAGACCTCGACGATGGTCGGGATCAGCTGCAGGATCACCATGCGGACGATGGTCTCGATCGCGTTGCGGCCGCGCTCCAGCACCCGCGTCAGCCCGCCGGTCTTGCGCTCCAGATGGAAGCGCAGCGACAATTCGTGCATGTGGACGAAGGTGATGGTGGCGAGCTTGCGTACCGCATGCATCGCCACCCGTGCGAAGATACCGTCGCGCCACTGCGTCAGCACCGCCATCAGGATGCGCATGGCGCCGTAGCTTGCGGCCATGATCAGCGGCGAGGCAACCAGCCAGGCCGTCCAGTTCGACGGTGCAATCGGCGCAGTGTCGGCGCCGGTCAGCGCGTCGATCGCCCATTTGAAGGTGAAGGGCACCGCCAAGGTCGCGAGCTTCGCTGCGAGCAGCAGCACCACCGACCATGCCACCCGCCGCTTCAGGTCGACGCGATCGCCCGGCCAGATATACGGCCACAAATGCCTCAGGGTTCCGGCAAGCGTCCCCTGCTCCAGAGGAGCGCGCGCGGGCTGCGGCGCGTCACCGGTATGCGGAGGCAAGTCAGACGGAGCCATCAAGAAACCTGGAACAGCGTGGATCGTGGGATGTTGTGATGCGACGTAGTGCTGCCGTCATATAGAGCGTCTGATCGGCGCCTGCACCCTCGCGCGGAGTAAATCTGTCGCGGCGGCGCAGTATTTGCACGGCGTTCGCGGATCGCATTTGCTGCTAGACTTTGCTCGAGCTGGCGCAAATGCGAATCAACTGCCAGTCCCGTCTTGACGCCTCTATGCTGCAATGCCAAACATTTAAGATGACCGAAATCCGCACCGTCTGTGTCTATTGCGGCTCCGGCCCGGGCACCCATCCCAGTTTTATCGAATCCGCAAAGGCCCTCGGCAAGATCTTCGCCGAGAACGGGGTCCGGCTCGTTTATGGCGGCGGATCGGTCGGCATGATGGGCGCGGTCGCCAGATCCGTGCTCGACCATGGCGGCAACGTCACCGGCATTATCCCGGACTTCCTGGTCAAGAAGGAAGTGATGATGCCGCTCAAGGATCTCATCATCACGCCCGACATGCACGAGCGCAAGCGGCTGATGTTCGAGCACTCGGACGCCTTCGTGGCGCTGCCTGGCGGCGTCGGGACGCTGGAAGAGCTGGTGGAGCAGCTGACCTGGAAACAGCTCGGTCGCCATCAGAAGCCGATCCTGCTCGCCAATATCGAGGGGTTCTGGGAGCCGCTGTTTGCGCTGCTCGCGCATATGGGCGAGACCGAGTTCATCCGCCCAGGCTTCTCCATCGACCTTCTGAAGGCCGAGCGCGTCGAGGACATCCTGCCGCGCCTGCAGGCGGCGGCCGCGCGCGTCGCCAAGGAAGCCACCCAGATGGAGCCGGAGATCGCCAAGCGGCTCTGAGGCTTGGGGCTTACTCCGAGGGAAATGTGACGGCCTCGATGCGGTTGCCATCGGGGTCGAGAATGAACGCCGCGTAGTAGCGCACACGATCGTGCGGCCGCAGACCCGGCGCGCCATCGGATGCACCGCCGGCCTCGAGCGCGGCGGCATGGAATGCATCGACCTCGGCGGTGGTCTTGGCGCGCAGGCAGATGTGCGTGCCGCTCTCGGCGACGACGCGCGGCATGCCGGCGCGGAGGTTGATCCAGAATTCCGGGTAAGCCTTGCCGAAACCGACCGTCGCGGGACGGCTGACCAGGCGCGCCAGCCCGAGGGCGGCCAGTGTCGCTTCATAGAAGCGCGCAGCGCGGTCGAGATCGCTGACACCGACAGAGACGTGGTCGATCATGGTGGTCCCCTCTTCCCTCCGTCATTGCGAGCGAAGCAAAGTAATCCAGACTGCCTCCATTGTACCAGCCTGGATTGCTTCGGCGCTTCGCGCCTCGCAATGACGAATACCCTCACCCCGGCGCGCCCGATTTCACCAGCTTGTAGAATACCGAGTCCATCAGCGCCTGGAACGAGGCGTCGATGATATTGGGCGACACGCCGACCGTGGTCCAGCGCTCGCCCTGCTCGTCCTCGCTCTCGATCAGGACCCGGGTGACCGCCTCGGTGCCGCCATTGAGGATACGCACGCGATAGTCGATCAGCTTCAATCCTTCGATGTAGCGCTGATACTTGCCGAGGTCCTTGCGCAGCGCGACGTCGAGCGCATTCACCGGGCCATTTCCCTCCGCGGCCGAGATCAGCCGCTCGCCGGCGACATCGACCTTCACCACCGCCAGCGCCACCGTCACGCGCTCGCCCCGCGCGTTGTAGCGCTGCTCGACATTGACGTCGAACTGCTCGACCCGGAAATATTCGGGCACGCTGCCGAGCGTGCGGCGCGCCAACAGTTCGAACGAGGCGTTGGCGGACTCATAGGCATAGCCGGCCGCCTCGCGCTCCTTCAACTCCTCGACCAGCCGCGTCAGCTTGGGATCGCTTTTCGAAAACGGAATGCCGGCACGATCCAGCGTCGCGATCACGTTGGAGCGCCCGGCTTGGTCCGAGACCAGCACCTTGCGGTGATTGCCGACGCTTTCGGGCAGCACATGTTCGTAGGTCTGCGGATCCTTCAGCACGGCTGAGGCGTGGATGCCGGTCTTGGTGACGAAGGCGCTCTCGCCGACGTAAGGCGCATGCCGGTTCGGCACACGGTTGAGCATGTCGTCCAGCGTGCGTGATGCCTTCATCAGACCCGCGAGCTGCTGGTCGGACACGCCGATCTCGAAACGGTCGGCAAAATCGCGTTTCAGCTTCAAGGTCGGGATCAGCGAACAGAGATTGGCATTGCCGCAGCGTTCGCCGAGGCCGTTCAGCGTGCCCTGGATCTGCCGCGCCCCGGCGCGCACCGCGGCGAGCGAATTGGCCACGGCCTGCTCGGTGTCGTTATGGGCGTGGATGCCGACGTGATCGCCGGGGACGTGTCTGACCACCTCGCCGACGATCGCCTCGATCTCATGCGGCATGGTGCCGCCATTGGTGTCGCACAGCACCACCCAGCGCGCGCCGGCGTCATAGGCGGCCTTCGCGCAAGCCAGCGCAAACTCCGCATTCTCCTTGTAGCCGTCGAAGAAATGCTCGCAATCGAGCATCACCTCGCGCCCCGCGGCTTTGGCCGCGCTCACGCTGTCGCGGATCGAGGCAAGGTTCTCCTCATTGGTGGTCTCGAGCGCGACCCTGACCTGGTAGGCGGAGGATTTGGCGACGAAGCAGATCGCATCCGCCTTGGCGTCCAGCAGCGCGACGACACCGGGGTCGTTCGAGACCGAGCGGCCGGCACGCCGGGTCATGCCGAAGGCGGTGAAGCGGGCGTGACCGAGCTTCGGCTTCTCGGCAAAGAATTCGGTGTCGAGCGGGTTGGCGCCGGGATAGCCGCCCTCGACATAGTCGATGCCGAGATCGTCCAGCAGGCGCGCGATCACCTGCTTGTCGGCGAGCGTGAAATCCACACCGTTGGTCTGCGCGCCGTCGCGCAAGGTGGTGTCGAATAGATAGAGCCGTTCCCTGTTCATGGCTGCGCTCCGGAGCCGCCGAGCTCTTTCTTCATGGTGGTGTTGGCAAGCCATTCGCCGTTGATCGTCACGCTGTTGCGTTGTTGCGCCGCGTAGCCGCGCTTCTTGAAGAAATCGATCGCGGTATCGCTGGCATCGACGGAGATGGTCTTGGTGCCGCGAGCGCCGGCGAGCTTCTCCAGGGCGTCACAGAGCAGCGTACCGACGCCCTGCCCGGCCACGCTCGGATGCACATAGAGCATGTCGACATGGTCGTTCCCCTTGAGCGCGGCGAAGCCGACCGGCGAGCCCTGCATCGTCGCGATCAAGGTCAGCTCGGAAGCAAGCTTCTTGCCGAAGGCCGCTTCATTGTCAGCCACGGAAGCCCAGGCCTCCTGCTGGTCCTCGCTGTAATCGTCGCCTGTCAGCTCCTGGATCGCGGCGACAAAGATCGTGGCGAGCATGGGCGTATCGGCGGCGAGAAAGGGCCGCAGCGCTGCCTTCGGTAGAGCCTGTCCCATATCCTCACCACAAGCCGTAAAGTTTCGTCACCAGCGCCACCGCGCCCGCGATCAGCGCCAGCTTCAGCAGGATGTAGTACAGCCAATGCCGCGGAAAAGGCGTGTCGGGCCGGCTCATCGCGCGATCTCCCAGGTTGTGACCGGCTTTCCGTCCGGCCCCTTGCCGTCCTTCAGCACCACGCCCATCGCCGCAAGCTCGTCACGGATGCGGTCGGATTCCTTGAAGTCCTTGCGGGCGCGCGCAGCGGTGCGTGCCGCGATCAGGCCATCGACCTGTGCGGCGTCAATGCCACTCGCCTGCTGCTTGCGGGCGTCCCATTGCGCCACACTCTCAGACAGGAATCCGAGCAATCGCAGCGAACCCGCGAAGGTCGCGCGATCGTCCTCATGACCCACGGCAGCCTGGCCGCGCAATCCGTGGAGCAAAGCGATCGTCTGCGGCGTATTGAGATCATCGCATAACGCCTCAATGACTGCATCGGCCGGGCGTCCGCCGGGAACATCGCCTGCGATGCGATACCAATCATCGAGCGCCTTCGCACTCTCCTCCAGCCCCTTCAGCGTCCAGTCGATCGGCGACCGGTAATGCGTCTTCAGCATGTTGAGACGCAGGACCTCGCCCGGCCAATCAGCGAGCAGTTCGCGAATGGTCACGAAGTTGCCGAGGCTCTTCGACATCTTCTCGCCCTCGACCTGCAGGAAGCCGTTGTGCATCCAGACGTTCGCCATGCGCGACGTGTGGAAGGCACAGCAGCTCTGCGCGACCTCGTTCTCGTGATGCGGAAAGACGAGATCGATGCCGCCGCCATGGATGTCGAAGGTCTCGCCGAGATGCTTCCACGACATCGCCGAGCATTCGATGTGCCAGCCGGGCCGCCCCTCGACCTTGATGCCGGCCGGCGACGGCCAGGACGGCTCGCCCGGCTTGGATGGCTTCCACAGCACGAAATCCGTGGCGTCGCGCTTGTAGGGTGCGACGTCGACGCGGGCGCCGGCGATCATCTCGTCGAGCGAACGGTTCGCAAGCGCGCCATAGCGCGGCAGCACCGAATTCGCCGCGTTCATCGCTCCCGGCGAGAACAGGACGTGGTCCTGTTCGACATAGGCAAAGCCGCCGGCGACCAGCTTCTCGATGATGGCGCGCATCTCGGCGATATGTTCGGTCGCGCGCGGCTCGATCGTCGGGCGCAAGCAGCCGAGCGCATCGACGTCGTCATGGAACTGCTGCTCGGTCAATTCCGTGACCTTGCGGATCGCCTCGTTCAGCGGCAGGCCGGGATAGTCACGCGCGGCGCGGTCGTTGATCTTGTCGTCGACGTCCGTGATATTACGGACGTAGGTGACGTGATCGGCCCCATAGCGATGCCGCAGCAGCCGGAACAGCACATCGAAGACGATGACCGGCCGCGCATTGCCGATGTGGGCGAAGTCATAGACCGTCGGCCCGCAGACATACATGCGGACATTGTTCGGATCGAGCGGCACGAAGCTGCGCTTCTCCCGCGACGAAGTATCGTACAGACGCAATTCCATCGACCCGTTCCCAGAAGCCTCGGTCTGCGACGCAATCGCGACAGCGATGGTCGGACCGCAGGCGTTAGCTGACCCCTGACCTGCCCCTTGCCCTCGCCACGGGCTCGGCCGGATGCGACCGCGCATGGCGCAAAACAACAAAAGCCCGACCTACCGGCCGGGCGTCCTGATCATCTCTGTTGAGAATAGACAGCCTCAGCCAGCGAATCGCTAGCGCGTAATCTCGCGGCAAATGCAGCAAATGGCGAGGAGGCCGTTCATGGAAATCACCATGGGCTACGCGGGTGTTGCCGTCAAGGGCCGCAAATCGGCCACCTTCGCCGCCCAAATGCTCGCGCCCCGCCGCCTGGTTAATCATTGTTAACCCCTTCGATCTACAGTTGCGGGCATTCTCCCAACGCTTGGTGCACCATGCGATTCCTCTCGACTGCGCTCGCCTGTGTCCTCGTCGTTGCCGCAACCATAGCCCACGCGGAAAGCCGCATCTTCATCATCGCCAACGAAGCCGACGGCTACGGCGTCGACCAGTGCCTGGCGAAGGGCGACAAATGCGGCGCGCCTGCGGCCCGTTCCTATTGCCAATCACGTGATTTTGCACAGGCCTCCTCCTATCGCCGGGTCGACCCGGACGAGATCACCGGATCGGTGCCAAAACCGGCTGCAAACTGCCCCCGTGGGGCCTGCGGCGAGTATGTCGCGATCACCTGCCAGCGCTGAGCTGCAGGGAACAGGCGGTTCCCGCCACGGCAGCGCCTCGGAAACGGCGTGACGCTGCCGAACAAAGCGGCTATGGGAAGCCGGTCTCGCCGCGATTTTTCCGCGTTCTGTGCTTACTCCCGCGGCACCCATAGACCGGAATACCGCATCTTGATCGCTTCCTCTTCTTCGCGCCTGCTCGCCTGCGCCACGCTGCTTGGATTGGTTCTGATCGGCTCCGACGCCCTCGCCCAGTCCGCGCCCGAACCCTACCCGCAGAGTCCGGGACAGCCCCCCGCGCAGCCGGCGGTGAATCCGATCTGCCCGCGGCTCGAAGCGCAGCTGGCCTCGATCGATCGCGGCGGAGGCGATCCCGGCAAGGAGGAGCAGATCCGCCGCTACCAGGAGGCGGCCGCCAAGCAGCAGGCCGAGCTCGACCGCGTCACCATGCAGGCCAAGCGGATGGGCTGCGAGAGCACGGGCTTCTTCTCGCTGTTCAACGGCCGTTCCGCCGAATGCAGCCCGGTCAACACCCAGATCCAGCAGATGCGGTCCAATCTCGACCAGATCACCGGCAGCCTCGAGCGCCTGCGCGGCGGCGGTTTCGGCGGCGGTTCGGATCGCGACAATCAGCGCCGCTCCGTGCTGGTCGCGCTCGGCCAGAACAATTGCGGCCCGCAGTATCAGCAATACGCCAATGCCGCCCGCAGCAGCAGCGGACCCGGCAACTTCCTGACCAACCTGTTCGGCGGCGGTGGCGACATCAACGCCAATCCCGCCGCCTCCCTGCCGCCGCCGAGCGCGGATCTCGCCGCGCCCACCGGCACCTACCGCACCGTCTGCGTGCGCAGCTGCGACGGCGCCTATTTCCCGATCTCGTTCGCCACCGTGCCGGGGCGCTTTGGCGATGACGAGCGGGCCTGCAAGGCGCAATGCCCGGCCGCTGACGCCACGCTGTTCACCTATCGCAATCCGGGCGAGGACATGAACCAGGCGGTGTCGATCAACGGCCAGCCCTATACGTCGCTGCAAAACGCGTTCAAATATCGCACCGAGTTCAATCCCACCTGCTCCTGCAAGGCCCCGGGCCAGACCTGGGCAGACGCGCTGAAGTCCATCGACGACAAGGCTGCGGCCGAGCAGCAGGGTGACATCATCGTCACCGAAGAGAGCGCCAAACGGATGCAGCAGCAGCGCCAGACCACCAAACCCAACCCGGCAGGGGCCAGGAAGGGCGCCGTGCCTGCTCCGGCCGACACCGTGACCTCGCCCGCTGCAACGCCCGACACCACCGCAACAGGTGCGGACAACAAGCAGATCCGTACCGTCGGCCCGACCTTCATCCCGGCGCGCTGAGCGGCGGCTTCGCCGGAGCGAAATATTCGGGGGCCTCATGGTTCGAGACGCGCGGCTTCGCCGCGCCCTCACCATGAGGGTCTCCGATTTTACGGCGAAATGCCCCCTCGTCCTGAGGAGCTCGCCGGAGGCGAGCGTCTCGAAGGACGGCCGCGCGGGCGAGATTATCAGCCAAATTGTGTGCGATGGCCCTGCCGCAGAGAGTAGATGCGACTGAATTGTCGCCAGGGATTCGAATGAGCCAAACCGCAACGGTTATCGCTCAACCTTCGAACGCGTCGATCGAGGCGCGGCCGCCGCGCGAGACCAACGCCTCATCCGCGGACGGCGCCGCTTCCGCCGTGTCGCGAAAGCGGTTGGTGATGGGGTAGCGGCGGTCGCGACCGAAATTGCGGCTCGAGACCTTCACACCCGGCGCGGCCTGCCGGCGCTTGTATTCGGCCCTCGCGAGCAACTGGTCGATCCGCACCACGGTGTCGCGATCGAAGCCGGCGGCGACGATCTCGGCCAGCGGCTGCTCCTTCTCCACCAGCCGTTCAAGGATGGCATCCAGCACATCGTAAGGCGGCAGCGCGTCCTGATCGGTCTGGTTCTCACGCAGCTCCGCGCTCGGCGGCCGCGTGATGATACGTTCGGGAATCACCGCGCCTGCCGGCCCCAGCGCCCCCTCCGGCTTCCAGCCGTTGCGCAAGGCGGCGAGGCGAAACACCGCGGTCTTGGTGATGTCCTTGATCGGATTGAAGCCGCCATTCATGTCGCCATAGAGCGTGGCGTAGCCGACCGACATCTCGGACTTGTTGCCGGTCGTCACCAGCATCGCCCCTCGCTTGTTCGAGAGCGCCATCAGGATGGTGCCGCGGGTGCGCGCCTGCAGGTTCTCCTCGGTGACATCGGGCGAAAGACCGGCGAACGCGCCCGACAGGATCTTTTCAAAGCCTTCGACGGCCTCCGCGATCGGCAGCACCTCGTAGCCGATGCCGAGATTGGCCGCGAGCAGCGCGGCGTCGTCTTGCGAGATTTGCGCCGTGTAGCGATAGGGCAGCATCACGCCGCGCACGCGATCTGCACCGAGCGCATCGACGGCCATCACGGCGCAGAGCGCGGAATCGATCCCGCCGGAGATGCCGAGCAGCACCTCCGCAAAGCCGTTCTTGCTGACATAGTCGCGAAGGCCGAGCACGCAGGCAGCGTAATCGGCCTCGTCGCCTTCGGGCAGACTGGCAACCGGTCCTGCGCAATGCCAGGTGTCCCCGTCCCTGCTCCAGGTCAGGGTCGTGATGCTTTCAGCGAAGGCAGGCAGTTGCGCCGCGACCGACAGGTCCGCGTTCAGCACGAACGAGGCGCCGTCGAACACCAACTCGTCCTGCCCGCCGACCTGGTTGAGATAGACCAGCGGCAGGCTGCTCTCGGTGACGCGGGCCACCGCGACCGAGAGCCGCAGATCGTTCTTGTCGCGGCTATAAGGCGAGCCGTTCGGGACCACGACGATCTCGGCACCGGTCTCGGCCAGGGTCTCGACGACGTTTTCGTAGTCCTCCGACTCCTCGAGCCAGATGTCTTCGCAGATCGGCACACCGATGCGCACGCCACGCACGCTGACTGGACCGGCCGCAGGTCCTCGCGCGAACAGCCTCGCCTCGTCGAACACCCCGTAATTCGGCAAGTTCGCCTTGAAGCGCAGGGCGGCAATCCGCCCGTCAGCGAGCAGTGCGCAGGCATTGTAGAGCCTGCCCTCCTCCACCCAGGGCGTGCCGATCAGCATCGCCGGACCGCCATCGGCGGTCTCCCGTGCCAGGTTCTCGATTGCTGCACGACAGGCCGCTGGGAATGCCGGCTTTGCCACCAGATCCTCCGGCGGATAGCCCGCGATGAACAGCTCCGGCAGCACCATGAGGTCGCTGCTATCAGCCGCAGCTTTCACACGCGCCGCGCGCGCCTTGGCAGCATTGCCCGCGATGTCTCCGACAGTCGGATTGAGCTGCGCCAGCGTGATCCTGAAACTGTCCGCCGGTGCGCTCATGGGATCGTCACCTCAGAGAATGCCGAACCGCTCGGCGAGCGCGAACAGCCAAAAGCTGCCGGCCATCAACAGCGCGACGCCCACCGCAGCCGAGCCGAGATCCTTGACCCGACCGATCTGCAGGTCATGGTCGGTGGTCAGGCGGTCGGCAAGCTTTTCGATCGCGGTGTTCAAGAGCTCGACCACCAGCACCAGCATGACCGTGCAGAACAGCTCGACCGAGCGCATCGGCGTCGCGCCAATCACGTAAGCGAGCGGCAGCGCCAGCAGGAGCGCGACAACCTCCTCGCGCACCGCCTGCTCGGAGCGGACCGCGAACATCAGCCCATTGCGCGAGTTGAGCGTCGCGCGCCAAAGTCGCAGCACGCTACAATCCCGCAACCGCCGGCATCGGCGCGGCCTTGCCGCCGCGCTGCTGCTTCAACAATTCGGCGATCAGGAACGCCATGTCGATCGACTGTTCGGCATTGAGGCGCGGATCGCACACCGTGTGATAGCGGTCGTTGAGATCCTCGTCGGTGATGGCCCGGGCACCGCCGATGCATTCAGTGACGTCCTTGCCGGTCATCTCCAGATGGATGCCGCCGGCATGGGTCCCCTCCGCCGCATGGATCGCGAAGAACGCCCTCACCTCGGACACGATGCGGTCGAACGGCCGCGTCTTGTAGCCTGAGGTCGAGGTGATGGTGTTGCCATGCATCGGGTCGCACGACCACACCACCTTGCGCCCCTCGCGCTTGATGGCGCGGATCAGCCCCGGCAAGTGGTCGCCGACCTTGTCGGCGCCGAAACGGTTGATCAGGGTCAGCCGCCCCGGCTCGTTGTCCGGGTTGAGCACGTCGAACAGCTTCAACAGCTCATCCGGCTTCAGCGACGGGCCGCATTTCAGCCCGATCGGGTTCTTGATGCCGCGGAAATATTCGATGTGGGCGTGGTCGAGCTGGCGGGTGCGGTCGCCGATCCAGATGAAATGGCCGGAGGTCGCGTACCAGTCGCCGGTGGTGGAATCGACCCGGGTGAAGGCTTGCTCATAGCCGAGCAGCAGCGCCTCGTGGCTGGTGTAGAAATCGGTGGCGCGCAGCTCCGGATGGCTCTCCAGATCGAGGCCGCAGGCGCGCATGAAGTTCAGCGCCTCCGAGATGCGATCCGCGAGCTCCTTGTAGCGGCGGGACTGCGGGCTATCCTCGACGAATCCCAGCATCCATTGATGCACGCTGCCGAGATTGGCGAAGCCGCCGGTGGCGAACGCGCGCAACAGGTTCAAGGTCGCGGCCGACTGCCGGTAGGCGTCGAGCTGGCGCTGCGGATCGGGGGTACGCGCCTGCCGCGTGAAGGCGATGTCGTTGACGATGTCGCCGCGATAGCTCGGCAACTCGACGCCGCCCATCTTTTCGGTCGGCGAGGAGCGCGGCTTTGCGAACTGGCCGGCGATGCGCCCGACCTTCACGACCGGCACCGCGCCGGCATAGGTCAACACGACCGCCATCTGCAGCAGCACGCGGAAGAAGTCGCGGATGTTGTTGGCGCCGTGCTCGGCAAAGCTCTCGGCGCAATCGCCGCCTTGCAGCAGGAAGGCCTCGCCGGCAGCCACCCGCGCCAGCGCCTTCTTCAGGTTACGGGCCTCACCGGCGAACACCAACGGCGGGAACGTGGCGAGCTGCGCCTCGACCTCGGCCAGGGCCTTTTTGTCAGGATAGACCGGCATTTGCTGGACCGGCTTGGAACGCCAGCTCTCCGGGGTCCACCGCTCGGACATCGCCTTCCACTCCTTCAAGCAAAAACCGCAGGTTTTCCGTCACTTGCGGAGGCCGCCTTATACACAGCCTGCCCCTGAACTGCCACTTGGATTTAGGTGATCAGGGCAAAGCATTGCAACAGAAGGCGTATTCCATTCTGCTCCCTAGCGAGAGGAGCTGGAGTTGAGCTTGCAGCCGATCTTCGTCCTCACGAGCGCACGCGATACTGCGCCTCGTGCTGCGCAAGGCCCCCGACGAACCGCTCGCTGTGCCGCCGCTGCCGGCTCATTTGAGCAGCCAAGCGAACGCGTTGCGCAGCACTGCAGCACCGTTGGTCTCGTGCCACTTGCCGTGCGCGATGACGATCCGCTCTGGATGCCACGCGATCATGGTCTCGACCGCGGCGCGCAGTTGCGCGCGGTGCCGCCACGTGAAGGTCAGACCCAGGTCGCGCGGCAACCCGCCATAAGGCGGCTTCACGCCGCCGATCCAGGTCAGATAGGTCATCCATCCGCGGCCGACCTTGGCCGGCTCGAAATTCTCGATCAGGTCGGTCAGGATCAGCGTGCGCGATGCGAGATGAAAGAACTCGACCTCGGTCATGTAGCTGCCGACGACCGGCAGCGTGGCGATCTCCTCGTCCCACGGGTACCCATCGGCATGATGGAGCGGCAGGCTCGCAAAGCTGATCCGGCGCTCCGTCTGCTTGTCCGCCTGCTCGCGAATGCGCGGCGCCAGATAGACCAGCGCATCGGGAAAGACGGCATGCCATTCCGGAAGCCACCAATAGTGGATGCGGTTGGGGCCGATGAGAAAGCGCACCCGGCCTTCGCGTTCGATCTGTGCGCGCAAGTCCGGCGTGAGCGGCGTCGGCGAGTGCACGAACAATCCGCCTGAGGCCAAACGTATCACCGTCATCCGGGTCGGGAACGGAAGCTTCAACCCGGGGAACCCAAAACGGATAGTCGGTCCGTCGACGATCCAGACGTTGTCGGCGATCGGCTTCAAGGTGTTCAGCGGCGGATAGGTCGCCGTCGACGCGCTGTGCGCCATCCCAAGCTCTCCTGCTCTCCTGCTCCCCTGCTGCACCGGCTCAAGCGCCGGCGCAGACGGGCGGTTCCGACGCATGGTGCCAGGCGGATGCCGTCAGGTCTCCCCGCTTGACGTTCTCATAACTCTCTGGTTATACATCAATCCATAACCAATTAGTTATTGATCAGATGTCGAACAGCCCCGACCTCCTGTTCAGGACGCTCGCCGATCCAACCCGGCGCGCCATCTTCGAGCGCCTGTGCCGCCAGGGCGAGCAGACCGTCGGGGCGTTGACCGCTTCGGCCGGCGTCTCGCAGCCCGCGGTTTCCAAGCATCTCGCGATCCTGAAGCAGGCTGGACTGGTGAACGATCGCCACGAAGGCCGCCAGACGCATTACAGCGCGCAGCTCCGCGCGTTGAGGCCGCTGATCGACTGGACCCAGCAGATGACCGGCTTCTGGGAGAGCCGGTTCGACGACCTCGAAAATCTACTCAGGAGGATGGACCAATGACCGATACCGCGACCGATACACGCACCGTTATCGTCGAACGGGATTTTCAGCATCCGCCCGAAAAGATCTGGCGCGCGCTCACCCAGCCGCATCTGATCGCGGAGTGGCTGATGAAGAACGACTTCCAGCCGGTCGCGAACCATCGCTTCACGCTGAGTGCGGACTGGGGCGCCGTCGCTTGCCAGGTGACGACCATCGAGCCGAACAGGACGCTGTCCTACACCTGGGCGGCGCTTGGCCTCGATAGCGTCGTCACCTGGACGCTCACGCCGACGCCTGCGGGCACTCGTCTGCGCATAGAGCAAACGGGCTTCCGGTCCGATCAGCGGCAGGCCTATCACGGCGCCCGCCATGGCTGGCCGAAGTTCTTCGACAATCTGGAGCAAGTGCTGGCGCGGGAGGACTGAGTGCCACAAACGATCGCCCACTGACTGCAATCGGTTACGAGGAGAAGCTCGAGTTCAGCTGGAGCCGTTGGATCAGGCAGGGCCACCGCTGGATCTCGATCGCCTTCGTCGTTGCCGTCATCATCAACATCATTGCTCAGATGCAGGGGCAGGCAGCAGTGTGGATCGGCCTCCTGGCATTGATCCCGCTGGTCCTGCTGCTGCTGACCGGCCTTTACCTCTTTGCCTCGCCATACACGACAGCGCGGCGCGCGGGACGCATCGGCTGATGGGAGCACGAGCGATGACGGGCACACCATCCAAGGCCGCCAAGAAAGCCGCAAAGGCAACCACCGACGACTCCCCTGCCCGGATGATCGACGCGCGCATCGCAGAGCTCGACGACTGGCGCGGCGAGAGGCTGGCGCGGATCCGAGCCCTGATCAAAGAAGCCGATCCAGATGTCGTCGAGGAATGGAAGTGGCGCGGCGTTCCCGTATGGTCGCATGGCGGGATCATCTGCACCGGCGAGACCTACAAGTCGGTGGTGAAGCTGACCTTCGCCAAGGGCGCCGCGCTGGACGATCCGTCGGGCCTGTTCAATGCAAGCCTCGACGGCAACGTCAGGCGTGCGATCGATGTTCGTGAAGGCGACAAGATCGATGAAAAAGCGTTCAAAGCCCTCATCCGCGCCGCGGTGAAGCTGAACACGTCGAAGACCAAGCGCTGAGCCTACGCGACAGTCCGGCAGACTGCAGCCTCAACACGATGCATCCAATGTCCCTCGACCTCATTGAAGTGAGAGCTAAAATTCGGTTGCTGCCAAGTGCGGAGAGCGGCCGGACCCAACCTGTACGCGGCAGCTACCGCCCGAACCACAATTTCTCCGGCGCGGACAATCGCGATATGACCGTCGGAGTCATCGACCTGCCCGAAGGTATGGACCTGCATCCAGGCGAAAGCATCGACCTGCTCGTCAAGTTTCTGAACTGGCCGGGTCTCGACAGTCAGATCTATCCCGGGCGTGAGTGGCGCATCCAGGAAGGCTCAAAGCTGGTAGGTATCGGGACGATCATTGAGATAATGGGTACCGACCCGCGAAGTCGGTAGTTCTCGCTTGGCCCGATGCAGAGGCGAGCCCTACTCCGCCGCCTGCCTCACATGCCGCTCGGTCACTGTGCGCATCGTCACCAGCTCTTCGGCGGCGGTCGGATGCAGCGCGATGGTGGCGTCGAAATCGGCCTTGGTCGCCTTCATCTTCACCGCGATCGCGATCGCCTGGGTGAGCTCGGCGGCCATGTCGCCGACGATGTGGCAGCCGAGCACGCGATCGGTCGCCCCGTCGACGACGAGCTTCATCAGCACGCGGGTGTCGCGGCCGGAGAGTGTCGCCTTGATCGGCCGGAAATTGGTCTTGTAGATGTCGACGCGGTCGTAGAGCTCGCGCGCCTGGGTTTCGGTCAGGCCGACGGTGCCGACCTCGGGCTGGCAGAACACCGCGGTCGGAATGTTGTCGTGGTCGACCCGCACCGTCTTGTTGCCGAAGACGGTGTCGGCAAAAGCGTGGCCTTCGCGGATCGCGACCGGCGTCAGGTTGAAGCGATGGGTGACGTCGCCGATCGCATAGATGCTCGGCACCGAGCTCTTCGAGAAATGATCCACCGCGATGCCGCCGTTCACCGGATTGATGGCGACCCCGGCCTTCTCCAGGCCGAGATTGGCGACGTTCGGATGGCGGCCGATCGCGAACATCACCTTGTCGGAGGCGATGCTCGATCCGCTCGACAGATGGGTGGTGTAATCAGCGCCGTGCTTCTCGACCTTGGTGACCGTGCAGCCGGTCAGGATGGTGATGCCTTCCTTCTCCATCTCGGCGCGGACATGCTTGCGGACGTCCTCATCGAAACCGCGCAGGATGTTGTCGCCGCGATAGACGACGGTCACGTCGGAGCCGAAATTGGCGAAGATGCAGGCGAATTCCAGCGCGATATAGCCGCCGCCCTGAATGACGATCCGGCGCGGCAGCTCATCGAAATGGAACGCCTCGTTGGAGGAGACGACGTGCTCGATGCCGGGGATCTCCGCGCCGTGATTGGGCGCGCCGCCGGTCGCGATCAGGATATATTTGGCGCGGACCTTCTCACCGGTCGTCAGGCGGACCGTGTGAGCGTCTTCCAGCACCGCGCGGGTCTTGACGATGCGGGCGCCCGACTTCTCGACATTGGCGGTGTAGGCCGCCTCGAGCCGCGCGATCTCCTTGTCCTTGTTGGCGATCAGCGTCTTCCAGTCGAAGGTCGCTTCCGGAATGGTCCAGCCGAAGCCGGCCGCATCCGCAATCTCCTGGCGGACATGGGAGCCGATCACGAACAGCTTCTTCGGCACGCAGCCGCGGATCACGCAGGTGCCGCCCATTCGGTATTCTTCGGCGACCATCACCCGCGCGCCATAGCCGGCGGCGATGCGGGCGGCGCGTACGCCACCCGACCCGCCGCCGATCACGAACAGGTCGACGTCAAATTCAGCCATCTCGCCCTCGACCTGTTCGCGCAGCGATCAGATCTGCTTGCCGCGCTTCTTCATCTCGGCGCGGAATTGCGCGGTGACCGTATCCTCGAAAGTGGCCGCCCACTGGTTCATCGCCATCATGCTCAATTGGATAGCCTTGGGCTCGTTCGCAAGCAGCTTCTGGCCGAGCGGCGATTTGTAGAAGGTGACGAGATCCTTCATCTCCTGGTCGGAGAACTCGTTGCAGTAGATCTGCGCCATCTGCTCGCCGATCTCCTTCTCCTTGCCGGCGAAGGCCTGCGCCACCACCACGGCAACTTCGTCCAGGTCCTTCTGATAGTTCAGGTTGGACTGGATCAGGGTCTGCTTGGCGCGCTGCACGATGCCGGGAACCGCGTTGGCGTACATGGCGGACGCATTCTTCATCGCCAGAATCTCGCGCGCCGACGCCATGCAGGCGGGCGAAGCCGGCTTGAGCGCCGGCGGTTGCCCCTGCTGCTGCGCGGCGGCTGGGCCCGTCAAGGCCATGGCCAGAACAAAGCCGGCCGCCGGCAAGATTCCGAAAACGCTCTTCATTCCTCGTCTCCTGTGAGATTGCGGCCCCAGTGCAGGTTCAACTTGCACTAGGGCCGCTCGATAACGCGAATTCCTTGCGCGCCAGCCAGGATCGCCGTGCTGGCCAGACCGATGAACAGCCCGTGCTCGACCACACCCGGTATTGCGCTCAAAAAGCCCGCCAGACGCGGCGCATCCTGGATTTCGCCCAGGCGGACATCGACAATCCAGTGGCCGCCATCGGTGACGAAAACGTGGCCATCGCTGGCCTTGCGCAGCACCATCTGGCCCGACACGCCACTCCTTACGAAGGCATCGGCCATCGCGCGCTGCGTGGCCGCCAGCCCGAAGGGAATCACCTCGACGGGAAGCGGGTATAGGCCGAGACAATCGACCCACTTGCTCTCGTCGGCGATCACGATCATGCGATCCGACGCAGATGCGACGATCTTCTCGCGCAATAGCGCCCCGCCCCCGCCCTTGATCAGGTCGAGCGACGGATTGATCTCATCGGCGCCATCGACGGTGAGGTCGAGCCGGTCGATCTCGTCCAGCGTGGTCAGCGGCACGCCCGCAGCCGCGGCCTGCGCGCGCGTGGTCTCGGAGGTCGGTACGCCGACGACCTTCAGCCCGGCGCGCACCTTCTCGCCCAACAATTCGACGAAATGCTTGGCAGTCGAGCCGGTGCCGAGCCCGAGCTTCATGCCGTCGCGCACATGATCCAGCGCGCGCGCCGCCGCCTGTCGTTTCAAGCCGTCGATATCCACCCGCGAGATCCCACCCTTCGCCAAAATCGGGCGCATATCTAGCGATCTTTTGCCGCGGGCGATAGCGCTTGACCGACCCGAAGCCGGACAAAAATCCGCCGCCCGCCCCTTGCGCACGGACGGTCCGACCGGTAGCGGATCGGTCATGGCACATGCTCGCACCATCGTCTTCGATCTCGACGGCACGCTCGTCGATACCGCACCGGACCTGATCAGCGCGCTCAATTACGTGCTGGAGCGCGAAGGCCTGCCGGCGCTGCCCTTGGCCTCGGCGCGCAACATGATCGGCGCCGGCGCACGCAAGCTGCTCGAGCGCGGGTTGGAGGCCGAGGGCCGGATCGTCGGACCTGAGGAGATGAACCGCCTCACCGCCGACTTCATCGACTATTATGGCGAGAATATCGCGGTGGCCTCCCGCCCTTTCGAGGGGCTGGAAATGGCGCTCGACGCGCTCGCCGAACGCGGTTGCCAATTCGCGGTGTGCACCAACAAGCTGGAATGGCTCTCCAAGCGGCTGCTTGACCAGCTCGAACTGTCGTCCCGGTTCGCGGCGATCTGCGGTGCCGACACCTTTGGCGTCGCCAAGCCCGATCCGGCGATCCTGCGCCAGACCATTGCGCGTGCCGGCGGCGACATCGGCGCGGCGGTCATGGTGGGGG
Organism: Bradyrhizobium sp. SZCCHNGR1005; assembly: GCF_032489995.1. Classification (NCBI taxonomy): domain Bacteria; kingdom Pseudomonadati; phylum Pseudomonadota; class Alphaproteobacteria; order Hyphomicrobiales; family Nitrobacteraceae; genus Bradyrhizobium; species Bradyrhizobium sp. SZCCHNGR1005. The sequence goes on along the minus strand of NZ_JAUEZC010000008.1, from coordinate 180,906 downwards.
ATGCGGGAACCGATGTCGGCGCCGCGCGGCGCGCTGGCGTGCCCGTCATCGGCTGCACCTTCGGCTATACCGACGTACCGATCGCCGAGCTCAATCCGGACCAGCTGATCGATCACATGAGGGACCTGCCGGCCGCGGTGGAGGCGCTACGACCGGTTCAGAATGGCCCCTAACCAGCTGAATATACTCTATAAACCGCCAAAGATTCCACCTTTAACCATCTGTTCATAATGGGATTGAGGCTGTTGCGCCACAGTGCGGACACTCCTATGGTCGCGCCGGGGATTGCGGCGGTTGGCCGCAGGTAGACCGGGCGGACAGATGATGCGGCGGGCGATCGCGATTGCATGTGCGGGATTCAGCCTTGCCGGCTGCTCCTCGTTTTCCATGGATATGTTGAAATCGGCGCCGCCCGAAGTCCCGGTGCAGCTCGAATCGACCCCGCCCGGCGCCGAGGCCAAGACGTCGCTCGGACCGAGCTGCAAGACGCCCTGCTCGGTGCAGGTCGCGGCGCCGGATTCCGGCTTCTCCGTCACCTTCAACCTCGACAAATTCCAGCCCGAGACCGTGCAGGTCCAGGTGATCCGCAACAGCGGCGCCTTCAACACCTCGCCTCCGGTGGTCCTGGATCCCAACCCGGTCACTGCGGAGCTGCAGCCGGCAGCGCCTGCCCCGAAGGCGAAGCGGATGCGGCCGAAGCGGATAAAGAAGCCGGCAGCGGCTGCCCCGGCCAATGCCGCTGCGCCTGCTGCAGCGCAACGCTGATCCGGCCGCGGCCGGTCCTCCGAACAACGGCTTGCGTCACCGATTGTGACACGGCGCGATCGTGACTAGATTGGGTGACGATCTCGTTTTGCCGTCGCTCGCACGGCTGCCCCGTGGCAATGTTGCCACCGCAAGGCCCCCCATGACCGTTGCTTCGCTGACCGATACCAACGCGCTGACGCGCCCCATGACCGACCCGTTCGGGCGGACCATCAGCTATTTACGCGTGTCCGTCACCGATCGCTGCGACCTGCGCTGCTTCTATTGCATGTCGGAAGACATGACATTCCTGCCCAAGGCCGATCTTCTGACATTGGAGGAGCTCGACCGGCTGTGCTCGGCCTTCATCCACAAGGGTGTGCGCAAGCTGCGGCTCACCGGCGGCGAGCCCTTGGTGCGGCGCAACGTGATGGGGCTGGTGCGTTCGCTGTCGCGGCATCTGAAGAGCGGCGCGCTCGATGAGCTGACGATGACCACCAATGCGACCCAGCTCGCCAAATATGCCGCCGAGCTCGCCGATTGCGGCGTGCGTCGCATCAACGTCTCGCTCGATACGCTGGACCCGCAGAAATTCCGCACCATCACCCGCTGGGGCGATCTCGACCGCGTGCTCGCCGGCATCGAGGCCGCGCGTGCCGCAGGGCTTCGGGTGAAGATCAACGCGGTCGCGCTGAAGAACATGAACGAGGACGAGATCCCGGCGCTGATCGAATGGGCCCATGGCAAGGGCATGGCGCTGACGCTGATCGAGGTGATGCCGATGGGCGAGATCGGTGCCGGCCGCATCGATCAATATCTGCCGCTCTCGCTGGTGCGCTCACGGCTTGCCCAGCAGTTCACCCTGACCGATCTCGACACCACCACCGGCGGACCCGCGCGCTATGCAGAGGTCGCCGAGACCGGCGGAGTGCTCGGCTTCATCACCCCGATGACGCATAATTTCTGCGAGGCCTGCAACCGCGTCCGCATCACCTGCACCGGCACGCTGCACACCTGCCTCGGCCATGAGGACGCCTCCGACCTGCGCAAGCCATTGCGGGCCTCCGCAAGCGACGAACTCCTGAGCGAAGCGATCGACGTTGCGATCGGGCTGAAGCCCAAGGGTCACGACTTCATCATCGACCGCCGCCACAACCGCCCCAGCGTCAGCCGCCACATGAGCGTGACGGGCGGCTAGCCCCGTATGATCAAAAGCGGCCCCCGCTCTCTCCGTCGTCACTCCGGGGCGCCGCATAAGCGGCGAGCCCGGAATCCATTCTTCGTGATCATCGGAATTCAGTAGTCGGATGGGTTGAGCGCGGAGATACCCATCAGCTCGACCATCGATGTGTGATTGGCTTCGCGACGCTCAACCCGTCCAACGAATTCCAACTAATTTATGCGCTCGCACAGCCACGCCTCGGTGCGATAGGGAAAGCTGATCTCTTCCTCGCGCAGCGCCGGGAAGAGATCGCGCAGCCCCCGCAGCCGCGCCTCGACCGCGCGCTTCTCGTCGTCCGGCAGCGCCGCGATGAAGCTCACCGACATGGTGCGATCGATCACGACCTGATCGAACGTGCCGACATGGCTGTTGGCGAACACGCTGCACCGAAGCGGGCTGAAGAGATCCTGCTGGTCGAACGGCTCGCGCCAGCGGCCGGTGTAGTGGCGCGGGGCATCGCCCTCATACGGCGTGATGATGGCGGTGATGGCTGCGACCCAATCGACGGACTCCTCGCGCACGTTCCAGACCAGGCCAAGCCTCCCGCCCGGACGCAGCACGCGGTGGATCTCCTGCAAGGCGCGGCCGTTCGCGAACCAATGAAAGGCCTGGGCGCAGGCCACGGCATCGACCGACTGATCGTCGAGCGGCATGCTCTCCGCTGTGCCGGCCAGGGCTCGGACGCCGGGACTGGAGAGCGCCAGCCGCTCGCGCATGGCATCGACCGGCTCGACCGCGACCACGTCGGCGCCGGTGCGCGCCAGCAGGCGGGTGAACTTGCCGGTGCCGGCGCCGAGATCGACCACCTGCGCGCGGGGCTTGGCCCCCAGGCTGTCGCTCAGCCAGCCGAGCAGCCCGCCCGGATACTCCGGCCGGCCGCGCTCGTAGCTCGCCGATTCCTTGGAAAATCCCTGTCGTGCCGCTTCATGAACAGCCATCGGACCTCCTGCACTGCCGCAACGTGCGCCGCGATGCGCACACGGCCGGCACACTACCGACCGGACCAAGAACCGCAACGACGACCGGTGCGAGAGCAGGCATGCAGGCCATGGGCCGCTCGGGCGTCCGAAGATGGCTCTCACCCTACTGCGTCACACGTGCCGTCATTCCGGGGCAGCCCGTCAGGGCTGAACCCGGGATCTCGAGATTCCGGGTTCGATGCTGGCGCATCGCCCCGGAATGACCGTGAAGCGGGCCATGTCTCGCGCTTGTGAACGCAGTCGTACTAATCCTGAACGGCGTACTGCTTGGACAGGTGGTCGCCGATCTGGACCAGCATGGCGACGCATTCGGGATAGCCGGGCTTGTCGATTGTCGCCTGGTCGGCACTGGCGCGGAATTCCCAGGAGCTGCCGTCACGCACGATGGAAATGCGCATGCCTTCCGGACAATCGGCGTGAACCTTCAGCTCGGCAACCGCCATGGCGATCAGTTCAGCTTCGGTTTTGCTCGGCCTGCTCATCCGCTAATCCCCCGCGTAAGACCTGAATGGATGGCGCTTCCGCCCCGCTACTTCTTCGGCTCGTCGAAGTTCAGCGGCGGTGGCAAGTCGATCTGCGGGATTTCGATCTTGACCTTGTCGAGATCCACCTTGCTCGGCGCGTCCAGCAGCCCCGTGACCGTGATCGGGAATGCGATCACCAGCGCGACCATGATCAACTGCAGGCCGATCCAGGGCATCGCGCCCCAATAGATATCCGAGCTCTTGACCTCCTTGGGCGCAACCCCGCGCAGATAGAACAGCGCGAACCCGAACGGCGGATGCAGGAACGAGGTCTGCATGTTCACGCACAGCATGACGCCGAACCAGATCAGCGCGGCCTCGGCGCCGACCACAGGCGCCAGGATCTTCTGCGCGATCGGGGCGATCATCGGCAGGATGATGAAGGCGATCTCGAAGAAATCGAGGAAGAAGGCCAGGAAGAAGATGAAGAGATTGATGAAGATCAGGAAGCCCCACACCCCGCCCGGCAGCGAAGTCAGGAGATGCTCGAGCCAAACCCCGCCATTACAGCCGAGGAACACGACCGAGAAACAGGTCGAACCGATCAGGATGAATGTCACCATGCAGGTGATGCGCATGGTGGTCTCATAGCCCTGCCGGATCAGGCTGCGCAGGTCGGGGATCTTGATCGCTTCGATGCAGACCCACGCCAAGGCCAGATAGGCCACCGCGAAGCTGATCTTGAAGACGAGATTTTCGGCGACGAAGATGCCGACCATGGTGCCGATGCCGCCGGCGATCACGCCCAGGATCAGGAGCTTGCGTCCGGTCGAGCTGAAATCCTTGTGGTGAATGACCGCGAGCACGATGGCGCCGACCGCGCCCATGGCGCCGGCTTCGGTCGGCGTTGCAAGGCCCAGCATCATGGTGCCGAGCACCACGAAGATCAGCACCGCAGACGGAATGATGCCCAGCAGGCATTTGCGCCACAGCGGCCAGCCGGTCAGCGTGCGCGCTTCCTTCGGGACCGGCGGCACATGGTCGGGCTTGATCAGGCCGAGCACGAAGGTGTAGCCGGCGAACAGCACGATCTGGAACACCGAGGGGCCCCAGGCGCCGAGATACATGTCGCCGACCGACTTGCCGAGCTGGTCGGCAAGCACGATCAGCACCAGCGAGGGCGGCACCAGCTGCGTGATGGTGCCGGAGGCCGCAAGCACGCCGGTGATGTAGCGCATGTTGTAGCCGTAGCGGATCATCACCGGCATCGAGATCAGTGCCATGGCGATGACCTGCGCCGCCACGGTGCCCGTGATCGCCCCCAGGATGAACCCGACGATGATGACGGAGTAGCCGAGCCCGCCCCGGATCGGGCCAAACAGCTGCCCCATCGAGTCCAGCATGTCCTCCGCAAGCCCGCAGCGTTCCAGGACGGAGCCCATGAAGGTGAAGAACGGGATCGCCAGCAGCAGGTCGTTCGCCAGCACGTTGCCGTAGACGCGCTCGGGAATGGCCTCGAGGAAGCTGAGGCCAAAGAAACCTTCATGGATCGCCAGGAAGCCGAACGACAGACCCACCGCCGCCAGGGTGAATGCGACGGGGTAGCCGATCAGCATCGCCACCACCAAGCCGCCGAACATCAGCGGCGGCATCATCTCGACTGTGATCATTGGGTCGGCCGCTCGTATTTGGCATCGATGGTCAGCTCGCCGCGCAGTGCGGCGATACGCTTGATGACCTCGGAGACGCCCTGCAGCGCCACCATGAAGAAGCCGGCCGGCAGCACTGCCTTGATGGGCCAGCGCAGCAATCCGCCCGCATTGCCGGAATATTCGCCGATCTCGTAAGCGTTGTAGAACAACGGCCAGGACAGGTAGGCGAGCAGCAGGCAGACCGGGATCAGGAAAAACAGCGTGCCGATAAGATCGAGCCAGAGCTGGCCGCGTTCGGAGAGCATGAGGTAGAAGATTTCGACCCGGACATGCTCATTGCGCTTGAACGTATAGGACGCGCCGAGCATCACGATGATCGCAAACATGTACCATTGCGCCTCCAGCCAGCCGTTGGAGCTGTAGCTGAAGGCGTAGCGGATCATCGCGTTCACGGCGCTGACGAGGCAAGCCCCGAGCACCAGCACGTTGCAGATGTTGCCGACCTTCTCGTTCAGCTGGTCAATCGCGGCGCTCAACGCCAGCAATGCGCGCATAGCCCCTCCCCCTCGCCACAACTCGGACGAGGGGCAAGCGCGTCGACATCAAGCACATGCCTGGTCTCGGCAATACAGTACCGTACTGCTACGGTGCCTGCCCCGTCCGGCTCCCGCCCATCTTGACGACGCCCGAAGCGCCGTAGGCCTATTCGAGCCGCGGACAAGGAGTGGCGCTCCATCGCAAAGCGACGCGGTCAGGTCAATCGAAAAGTAGACAAACTGTCGCAACCGGGGGCGCCGTGGTGCCGGGATGTTCAATGCCACCCCTGCCACCTTCACGCATGGCGGCAGCGGAAAGACGGTGGCGCGGGCGAACGCATGCATCGCCGAGCTCCAGGCCTCTATCGCCGATCGGCAACGGCTGGCGGATCGCGACGTTCGCCATCAGCATGGGCAGGCGCAGCCGCCCCATGCCGAACCCTCCACATCCATACGGACGCCTTGCACATCGATGCACTTAAAGATTGCCTTAGATCAAACAGACGTGCAGGAGCGACTGCTATCGAAAAAGCGTGCGATCGAACGGCGACGAGATGAGATGCCCCCTGTAAAGGAAGCACAACATGCCAATCTATGCGAAATGTTATGCTTGTCTCTGCACGCAGTGCGGCTACAGCTGGGAGCAACTGGGACAGCCAGGCGGGTGTGCTAATCCAAAGTGTGCAGGGCGACAGGTTACCTATCGCGAAATCCCCTGCCCGAAAAGCGTAGAGCAGACAGCGCGTGGCGATGGGGACAAGGATGCGCCGTGGTATTCTTGTCTGTGTACGCAATGCAACCACAGTTGGGAGCAACAAGGCACGCCCGATAGATGTCTCAATCTCCGGTGCGCCGGGAGCCAGGTCATCTACCGAGAAATTCAAAAGCCCGGTCTCGCCTCCTCCACGTCTCAGCCATGAAGGCGCGCTGAAATTCCTTCGCCGAAGCCTCCATTCTGCAGACGTACGCGACCTGGGGCGGCGGCGTATTCTGCGCCGGCACCTCACAAAGCTGGGCGCGTCTCATATCGGTGACATGATTGCATGTCCAACATTGTCGCCGTAATCCGATGCCGATGCGCTGGACGTTGCCGCAATCCCTGCCCTCTCAGGCCGACGGGCTTCAGCGCCTCCGCAACACTGCCGCCACATGAGATCACCTTGCGGTTCCACGCCGCGCGGCGACCGAGAAGATTCCGCACCACCTAACCCTCAGCCGACGATCAAGCCGTAGAAGGCGCCGGTCCAGGCAGCGAGAGCAACCAAGATCAATCCCGGGACGACGCGAAGAGCAAATGAAAGTCCGGGATTTCGGTGACAGTGCATTTAACTCAAGCGCCATCGCGCTCAACGATCCTCCGGCTCGGCCGGTTTCGGGCCGCGCTTGCCGGCTTTGAGCACGCGTCCGGTCAGCTTCTCGATGCGGGCGAGGAAGCGGTCGCTACCGACCGGCCGGCCGATGCTCTCGGCGGCACGCAGACGGCCGAACAGATCATCCTCGTCCTCCGGAGCGCTGCCCAGCAGCCCGGCGACATCCGGAAAAATCTCCCTCACCGCCGCGCGAGCGGTCACGCCGTCGTCCCTGCCGCGCAGATGCGCACGCGTGCTCGACCATCGCCAATCCTGCGCGCGCTCGACCAGCCGCGCCCGCACCGGATTGAGACTGACATAGCGCAGCGCCGCCGCGAGATGCGCTTGATCCATCGCCACGGCGCCGAACCGTCCCTGCCAGAAATGCCCGCTGCGCTTGCGGCGAGCCTGGACGATCCCGGCATAGGCGCGATGCACGCGCGACAGCGCCCGGCGCAAGCCGTCGGCATCCGACGGCACCAGGATCAGGTGCACATGGTTCGGCATCAGACACCACGCCCACACTTCCACGTCGGCCGCGAGGCAATGGGTCGCAAGCAGGTCGCGATAAAGCGCGTAGTCGTCATCGCCGAAGAAGGTCCTCGCCCGCCCATTGCCACGCTGGGTGACATGGTGCGGCAGACCGGGAACGACGACACGGGCAAGGCGGGCCATGACGCATTCTGCGCTCTCGGATCACCGATGTCAATTAAATGCACTGTCACCGTAATTACTGACTTTTTGCTGAGGAATCGCAGCAGCCGAATAGAACTTTGATCCGTCAGCGGTAAGGCTACCGTTGCTGCTGTAAATGCCGCTAGTTGGCAAATATTGCACGTTATACCCAGCGGCTAGCAGGGATTGATAGACGAGGTTTGAACAATCAATACCTATTCCGGCCTTGGTAGTTGGTGTGCCATTCACATGGACAGTGTACGTTCTAAACTGCGTGCCTTTTTCCGATGGCGAGATGCCGTAAACGTAATAGCCCGTATTAAAACGAAGGCTTGCAGCCTGGTATATCGTTGTCATGTCCGTTTCCAGTATAGCTATTGTCCGAGATCGAGGCTCTTGGGTACGCCAGGTCTATGAACGAGAAAGTGGACGACCGCCCCGTTGTTCATGATCCGAGCGGCCCCGGAAATGGCGATTGCGGCCGGCAGGGGACGCGTGGCGCGAGGCTTGGGGCTGGAGGCGAAGTTTCGGTCATCAGGAGCGCTCCCGATGTAAAGCACGCTTCCATCCTTGGTGAGGATGGCAACGAAGTTATTTCCCTGGCTTACTGCCGTGGCCTCATCCACGCCGGAGACCCTGATCGGCATCGACGTGTCGACGTTGCCCGTTGCCCCTTCGAAGCCCCCCCAACGCCAGATTTCACCAGCCTTGGTAAGAACGTAGGGTGACGAAGACATGTCGAGGGAAGCCGCCGTAGAAAGGCCGTCGACACGGATCGCGACGAGCCCATTCGGGAGCACGAAGCGTTCCCCCTGCGCCTTATCTGCGGGAAAGCGGTCACCGCCCCACGTCCAGACGTGCCCGTCCCTGTCGATGGCCCCGGCCTGCACATAACCTGCCGATATTTTTGCCATAGGCACCGGCAGCGGAATGCGCGTGGGCTTCTCCACGATCCGCGCCTTGTGTTTTTTTTGTCGGTCCAACGGCGGCAGCCCACTGATGAGCCCGTCCTCGTCATTTCCCCAGCCCCATACCGCTCCGTTCCGATCGAGCGCGAGCCGAAGACGATTGGCTTCTGAGATCGCGACCACGTCGTGCAAGCCCCGGACTTCATGGGTATTCTCAAAAAAATCGCACGACGCAGCTGGAGCGCCAGTGCCGTCGCAGGACGGCTCCCAAGTCAAAACCACACCATCCTCCCGCAACGCCATTCGAGGCGTGATGGCAACAATCCGCTCGAGGCCTGGAATGAGGACTGGGCCTTCGACCTCGTCCAACATCGTGAATGAGATTACACGCCCATCGTCACGCAACACGTTTACGCCGAGTGCCGGCTCAGCGGCGGCAACCGCAATCGCTCGATGCTGCGCGAATGTTTCGGAGCCTGCCCCTGCGAGGACGACAAGAGCAATGATTAAACGAGCGAGGTGTCGGACCAGCTTCAAGTGATTTATCCTCTCAACATTACGCGAAGCGAGCGGTACCCGCACGAACGGCAGGAACGATTTATCCGCGCAGCGCCAACCATGTCTTCCATCGTTATTTCAAAACAAAGCATCTCCGTGAAATCCATCCCTCATTTCGATCGTCGGCGCGAACCCATCGCGTGGCGTAACGAGTCGCACCAAATCCATTGACCCGCCGCGCTTGTAAGCCTTGCGATTTATTTGTCGACGAGACCATTCACGCCGGGCTCGAACACCTTCTGGAATATGGAAGAGCAATTGAAATCGCAGCGCTGTCCAGTTGGTCACGTTCAACCCCCCAAAAATCTTCAATGCGCGATGTTAGGAGAGATGTAACATACGTCCTTGTTTACTGAGATTGGTATTCCAGCTGCAGACCGCCTCGATGATTCCGAGCTCTGGGCGGAAAAGCTCATGCCGCCATTTATGAAAAGCGGCGAAACGATCTCGAAGACCCTGATCTCTTTGTTGTCCGCGAACTCGCGTTGTATCCAGTACAGCCGACCATCATGCCCAATCGGGACGATGTCAGCTCGTCCCGAAAGGATGCCAATGGTGGTTGAACGGGTATCAAGAGGGCCGACATCGTCCACGACAGGCGGGCGCCAGTCGATGCCAGCCGGCGGAGCATCGTAGTTGCCGGGCGACACAATCAAAGCAGGCGCTCTGAAATATTTCGACGCTGAGATCGGCGTTTCCAAGGCTTGCGGTGGCAACGTCTGATAGACGTAAGCAAAGCTGGATACGACCTCATCCGAACCGAGGGTTACGTTATTCCCGACGGCGACAAGTCGATCAATATGATCTTCAAATGACGCGACCTGATAGAATCGACCGCGCGTGCTGAATGTTGCCCCATTCCAAATATCCTGCAAGTTGAAAGACGCTTGCATGATTGCAGCCCGCGGAGGGGAAAATCCCAGCATCGATAACTTGTCGGAGTGCAGTTCCTCCCATCGCTCACCACGGTCGTCGAGCAGCAACTCGCCTTCTATGCTTCGATAGAATTCGAGAAGCTTCTCGCAAACCGGGGCGTTGTTGCCCATCACCAGTTCGAAATGTCTGTCGGCGGCGCGAGCAGAAGAGAACATAAAGATCGAAACGATAAGGGAGCAGAGCGGCCGGACGACATCTCGGCCTCTGCTCGACTGATAGCGCGGCACACAGGGAACTACGGTGGATTTGCGAATTCGACGCGACGCGGCTCCGAACAAGATTGAAGCTCCGCTCCATAAATATGTTTCCATCAATGAACCCAGAAATCTGAGGTGGCCCCGGTTGTCTGAACAGATTTTCCGCGTCGATAAGTAGAGCCTCTGCCGGGGTTAGGCCGCCGCGCGGAGCGGAGGAAGATCGAAGTAGGCTTGATCCGGGGCGCGGTCGTCAAGGCTCGAATGCGGACGGCGGCCATTGTAAAAGTCGAGATACCGACCAATCGGGATTTCGTCGGATTTCGGTGACAGTGCACTTAACTCAAGCGCCATCGCGCTCAACGATCCTCCGGCTCGGCCGGTTTCGGGCCGCGCTTGCCGGCTTTGAGCACGCGTCCGGTCAGCTTCTCGATGCGGGCGAGGAAGCGGTCGCTACCGACCGGCCGGCCGATGCTCTCGGCGGCACGCAGACGGCCGAACAGATCATCCTCGTCCTCCGGAGCGCTGCCCAGCAGCCCGGCGACATCCGGAAAAATCTCCCTCACCGCCGCGCGAGCGGTCACGCCGTCGTCCCTGCCGCGCAGATGCGCACGCGTGCTCGACCATCGCCAATCCTGCGCGCGCTCGACCAGCCGCGCCCGCACCGGATTGAGACTGACATAGCGCAGCGCCGCCGCGAGATGCGCTTGATCCATCGCCACGGCGCCGAACCGTCCCTGCCAGAAATGCCCGCTGCGCTTGCGGCGAGCCTGGACGATCCCGGCATAGGCGCGATGCACGCGCGACAGCGCCCGGCGCAAGCCGTCGGCATCCGACGGCACCAGGATCAGGTGCACATGGTTCGGCATCAGACACCACGCCCACACTTCCACGTCGGCCGCGAGGCAATGGGTCGCAAGCAGGTCGCGATAAAGCGCGTAGTCGTCATCGCCGAAGAAGGTCCTCGCCCGCCCATTGCCACGCTGGGTGACATGGTGCGGCAGACCGGGAACGACGACACGGGCAAGGCGGGCCATGACGCATTCTGCGCTCTCGGACCACCGATGTCAATTAAGTGCACTGTCACCGTAATTAGAGCGGCAATGTAATCGGTGAAGTGCTGCCCAAGCGCTCGACCGAGAGCCGCGATTATCTCTTGGTCAAACTGGACGATTTGACCTTCAACGCGCCGATCTACGCCAACTTCTTCGAAAGCGCAGAGACCTACGCCCTGATCGGGTCCCACAGCCGCAAGCCCAACGGCGGCGGAGCGAGGGAATTACCGTATTTCATTCGAGTGGTGCAGAGCGGCACGTGCCCGAGTAGGACCCAATCAAAGTATCCCCACACCGGAATCGGCTTGCGGTTCCCTCCTACGCGGCGTAGCTTTCCACCATAGGTCGTCCGTTCGAAAGCAATCCGTCGGGTTCAGCCAAGCGGGAGAGAGCGATGGCGGACCAGGTCCCGTGGCACCTTTCCGGTGACTATTTCGAGAATTGTAGTTGCAGCCTCGTCTGTCCGTGTCTCGTGTCGGCGGCGCCGCCGCTGACGGCGCGGCCGACCGAGGGCTATTGCGGCGTGCCATTGGTCTTCCACATCGAAAGCGGCCGCTATGGCGAAGTCGCACTGGATGGGCTCAACGTCTTTGTCGTCCTCCATGCGCCCGGTGTCATGGCCGAGGGGAATTGGTCGCAGGCCACCTATATCGATGAGCGCGCCGACGATGCGCAGACCCAGGCGCTCACCGCGATCTTCAGCGGTGAGGCCGGCGGTCCCATGGCGGCGTTCACGCCCCTGATCAGCAAGAACCTGGGTGTGAGCAAGGCTCCGATCACATTCCAGATCAACGGCAAGACGCGGTCCGCCGAAATTCCCGGCATTCTGCACATGTCGGTCGATCCGTTGCCGACCATGCATCCGAGCGGGGAAATGTGGGTGAACATCGGCCACCCCGTCGCCCCCGACCGAATGGTGATGGCGGTCGGCGCCGCCGGCAACACGTTCAGCGATCATGGCATGCGCTGGGACAATTCCGGCAAGAACGGCCTCTACGCGCCGATCAGTTGGTCCAACCAGGCCTGACACGGCCGGCAACATCCAATCGCACATGAGTGACACCGCCCTGGAAACCGTGCTGCGGCGCGATCGCTGGATCGTCGGCGGCGCGATCGCCCTCATTGCCGCGCTGGCGTGGGCCTATGTGCTGTGGCTCGCCAATGACATGGACATGGGCGGCATGGACATGACCGGGTTCCGCATGATCCCGGCCGGGATCGGAATCATGCTGCCGGCCGATGCGCCGTGGCGCGCCATCGAATTCGCCTATGTGTTCCTGATGTGGGCGGTGATGATGGTGGGAATGATGGCGCCCTCCGCAGCGCCGATGATCCTGATGTACGCCCGTGTGGGTCGGCACGGGAAGGCGCAGGGCAAGCCGTTCGCTGCGACCGGCTGGTTTGCGGCCGGCTACCTGCTGGCCTGGAGCGGCTTTTCGCTGGCAGCAACCGTTCTCCAATGGGCCATCGAGCGGGCCGCCCTGCTGGATTCCCGCATGGTGCTCGCCAGCAGCCTGCTCGGCGGGGTTCTGCTGATTGCGGCGGGCGTCTATCAATGGACTCCGCTTAAGGACATCTGTCTGGCCCAATGCCAGTCGCCATTTCTGTTCCTGATGCGGCATGGTGGCTTTCGCAGTGATCCCAGCGGCTGCCTGCTGCTGGGACTTCGGCACGGTGGCTATTGTGTCGGCTGCTGCTGGGTCCTGATGGTGCTGTTGTTCGTCGGCGGGGTGATGAACGTGCTGTGGATCGCGCTTTTGGCCCTGCTTGTGCTGTTGGAGAAACTCACACCGGTCGGACGCTGGATCGCGCGTGCCGCCGGGATCGCATCTGTCGCTGCCGGCGCCTGGCTGCTGCTGTCCTTGGCGTGACGTTCAGCGGTCATCTGCCCCTCAGAAGAACTCTGCTGGCATCGGCGGTCACACCGCAGTTCGTCAACCGACCTGCCTGGCGCCAGCAGGCCGGGAACTACGGCCGTTTGGGCGAGTTGCAGCAGCGTGGAGAGGATCGTTGGATGAGCGACAGTTCCGCTGATCGCTTGTCCTCCATTCGGCATCGTTTGAACAGAGAGGCGACAATGAAAGCACCCCTTCTTCTTGCTGGCGCAGTGATCATCGGATGCGCCGCCCCCGCAATGGCAGATGAGTACTACGTCGTGCAAGGACCCAGCCATCACTGCACGATCACCACCACGCGCCCGGCGGACAAGGAAATCGTGACGCAGATCGGACCCATGGCCTTCACCAGCCGCGTGGAAGCCGAGGACCGCATCAAGCAGACCAAGGTCTGCGAAGACGAAGGCACCGTGGGCAGCAGCAGCACGACGGTCATCAAGGAGAAGTAGTCGACGGCGTCATTTCAATCGAGCTCCGGCGACATGAGGTCGCGCCGATTACTATCGGCGCGACCTTGTTGTTCGCAACCGACGCCACGGTTCGGCTTCGTCGGGAATGGCCGATCGGACTCAAGGGCTGCACATTGCAGGGGATACCGCACTCATTCCTGCCCGTCGGGCGACTCGCCCCGGCTGAGCAGACGCGCGAATGCGCGATCCGGCTCATTTCCTGCCAATCGAGGAGCGATTGAGGCCTAAATCGACCCGCGCCGAAAAACTCGTTTCGCGAGCCGGTTCAAAACGATCACCCTTGTCCAGTCCCCTCACGAAAAATATCCATATTTCGCTTTATCAGAAATTGTGATTTCATTCGCTCGTCCCGCCTTGCTGAGGGGTGTATCGCGATCGTCACGGACGCTGAGCGCGGGATGCGGTGGGTGTGTCGGGTTGCAGCGCGAGCATTCGCGCGGACGAACGACTCCGGCACGCACGGTCAAGTCGCGCGGTCCTGATACCCCGACGCTGGTATCACCTGCGCAACGCGCCTAGCGCGTTGTCGCAGCATGGTGGCCAACAAGCCCGGCGCACCAAGGAGAACGCGAAGCAGCCGTTAAAGCCATCGTGCAGGGAATGCCGGGATGTCTCGGCTGGACCTGTGGTGACTGCCGCCTGCTTTCTTTCTGCAGGCGGGCCATGGGTGCGGCCAGCTCCCGGCATTCCCTGCTCCTCTTCCTAAAGAGGAGGTCCATCATTCAGAGCTCGGACGCAATACGCGCCGCGAGAGCGCGACGTCATGTCGGAAAAGCCACGTGGAGCATGGCATGGTGCAATGCGGAGAACATCGAACGCGGCAGCGAACGCGCTGTCCCGCCGCGATCGATGGCGGTACGACTGCCTCGCTCCGGCTGTCCTCCGCGCAACGCGCGGGGCGCTCCGGGGCCCGCTTGCGGGGCCGCTCTCTCGAGAAAGGGTGCTTTCCGCCCCCTAGCCTCTCACTTTACCACTCCCAAGCAAGGCTTTGACGGGGCGTCAATTTCTCTTTTTTCCGATTGACGGGACCAGTGGCCGCTGAAATGGTGCGCCCGATTTTCACGCCTGCCGGGCCGGATAGGGCCGCTGCGCGACATCCGCAGCCAGAAGTGCAGCGCGAGAGGAAAGCGGCATGGAGGAGGACCGGCGTTGCAGTCGCTGCTGAAATTGAGCCGTGGGATCGATGCGTTCACAACCTGGGTCGGGAAGCGGCTTGCCTGGTTGATCCTGCTCGCCGTCATCGTATCCGCCGTCAACGCCATCGTCCGCAAGGTGTTCGACACCTCCTCGAATGCCTGGCTCGAGCTGCAATGGGTGCTGTTCAGCGTCGTGTTCCTGCTGTGCGCGCCCTGGACCCTGCTCGATAACGAACACATCCGCATTGACATCGTGAACAACATGATGCCGAAACGCGTCCGCGACGTCATCGACATCGTCGGCCACGTGTTCTTCCTGCTGCCGCTCACGATCGTCATGATCGTCACCAGCGTGCCGTTCTTCCTGAACTCGTACGGGATCAACGAGCAGTCCAGCAACGCCGGCGGACTGCCGCAATGGCCGGCGAAATCGCTGATCATGATCGGCTTCGCTTTCCTGCTGGTGCAGGGCATCTCCGAGCTGATCAAGCGCATCGCCGTCATGCGCGGACTGATTCCTGATCCGCATGCGTCGAAGGCGCACGGGATCGAGGCCGAGGTCGAGCACCTCGTCGAGGCGATCGAGAAGAAATGAGCGCCGGGCGGCGGGGGGATTAGATGGAAGCGTTTCTGATTGCCAACCTGGCGCCCATCATGTTCGGGTCGCTGGTCGTGGTATTGCTGCTCGGCTATCCGGCGGCATTCTCGCTCGGCGCGGTCGGCCTGTTCTACGCGCTGGTCGGCATCGGGCTCGGCGAGTTCCGGCCTGACTTCCTGCAGGCCCTGCCCGAGCGCGTCTACGGCGTGATGAACAACGACACGCTGCTGGCGATCCCGTTCTTCACCTTCATGGGCCTGGTGCTGGAGCGCTCCGGCATGGCCGAGGACCTGCTCGATACTATCGGGCAGCTGTTCGGCACGGTGCGCGGCGGCCTCGCCTATGCCGTGGTGTTCGTCGGAGCGCTGCTTGCGGCGACCACCGGCGTGGTCGCAGCCTCCGTGATCTCGATGGGCCTGATCTCGCTGCCGATCATGCTGCGCTACGGCTACGACCGGCGGCTCGCCGCCGGCATCATCGCCGCCTCCGGCACGCTGGCCCAGATTATCCCGCCCTCGCTGGTCCTGATCGTGATGGCCGACCAACTCGGCCGCTCGGTCGGCGACATGTACGAAGGCGCCTTCATCCCCGGCCTCGTGCTGTCCGGCCTCTATGCCGGCTGGGCCTTCATCTCCAGTATGATCTTCCCGAAATCGGCCCCCGGGCTGCCGAAGGAAGCGATCGGCTATCGCGAGGACAATGGCAGCCGCGGCCTGACCTCGCTCGGCCTGCTGTTCCTGGCGAGCTGCGTGTTCGGCTGGTACATGTTGCGCGGCTCGGACTATCACGGCGCCGACTTCGTCGTGCTGTCGATGTTCTCCGGCATCGTGTTCGCCTTCGTGGTCGCGGTCGTCAACTGGGTCATCGACCGTCTGACCGGCTTCCGCTTCCTGTCGAAGATGGCGCAGCAGACCACCTTCGTGATGGTGCCGCCGCTGTTCCTGATCTTCCTGGTGCTCGGCACCATCTTCATCGGCCTCGCCACTCCGACCGAAGGCGGCGCCATGGGCGCGGCCGGCGCCATCATCCTCGGGGCGATGAAGCGGCGCCTGAGCTTCGACCTGATCCGCCAGGCGGTGGAATCCACCGCCAAGCTGTCGGCCTTCGTGGTCTTCATCCTGGTCGGCGCGCGCGTGTTCTCGCTGACCTTCTACGGCGTCAACGGCCATGTCTGGGTCGAGAGCCTGCTCACCTCGCTGCCGGGCGGCCAGATCGGCTTCCTGATCTTCGTCAACCTGTTCACCTTCGTGCTGGCCTTCTTCCTCGATTTCTTCGAGCTCGCCTTCATCGTGATCCCGCTGCTTGGGCCGGCCGCCGAGCATCTCGGCATCGACCTGATCTGGTTCGGCGTGATCCTGGGCGTGAACGTGCAGACCTCCTTCATGCATCCGCCGTTCGGCTTCTCACTGTTCTACCTGCGCTCGGTGGCGCCGAAGGAGCCCTACATCGATCGCGTCACCGGCAAGAAGATGGAGCCGGTGACCACCGGCCAGATCTATTGGGGTGCGGTGCCGTTCGTGGTGATCCAGCTGATCATGGTGCTGCTGGTGATCCTGTTCCCGTCGATGGTCATGCACTACAAAGGCGCGGCTTCGACCGTCGATCCGAACTCGATCAAGATCGAGATCCCCCAGATCGACGCGCCGCCGCTCGACTTCGGCCCGCCGAAGTTCTGATGGGCTGGACAAGATGAGAAACCCCCGGCGTACCGCGCCGGGGTTCTGTTTTGACTTCGATCCCAGCCTCAGCTCTGCGAATTGCGCGCCATGAAGGCGTCGTAGTTGAGCTCGGCGACCTGGAACCAGGCATAGCCGTTACTTGCGAAGTTTGTCAGTGACTCATAGGTCTTCTTGAAATCGGCATTGCTGGCGGCCACCTCGTTGTGCAGCTCGCGCGCCGCCTTGAGACAGGCCTGCATGATCTCGGGCGAGAAGCCGTGCAGCTTGGCTCCGTTGGCCAACAGTCGCCGCAGCGCCGGCGGATTGGCCTGGTCGTACTTCGCCATCATCCAGTTGTTGGCGTAGTGACCGGCCTGCTCGAGGACATTTTGGTAGTGCTTTGGCAGCGCATTCCAACGATCGAGATTGACGAAGGCCAGCAGCATCGGCCCGCCTTCCCACCAGCCCGGATAGTAGTAATGCGGCGCGACCTTGTAGAAGCCGAGCTTCTCGTCATCATAGGGACCGACCCATTCGGCCGCGTCGATCGTCCCCTTCTCCAATGCCGGATAGATGTCGCCGCCGGCGATCTGCTGCGGCACGGCACCGAGCTTCTGCATGACGCGCCCGGCAAAGCCGCCGATGCGGAATTTCAGGCCCTTGAGGTCATTGACGCTGGTCAGCTCCTTACGAAACCAGCCGCCCATCTGGCATCCGGTATTGCCGGCAAGCAGCGATACGACATTATACTTCTTATAGAACTCGTTGAGGATCTCCCTGCCCCCGCCCAGCATATACCAGGCCTGGTTGATCCGCATGTTCGGACCGAACGGGACCGACGAGCCGAAAGTGAAGGTCGGGTCCTTGCCGAAGTAGTAGTAGGAGGCAGTGTGGCCGATCTCGACCGTACCGTTCTGTACCGCATCGAGCACCTGCAGCCCCGGCACGATTTCGCCGGCGGCAAACGGCTGGATCTGGAATTTGTTGTCGGTGGCTTCGCCGACCATTTTGACCATCATATCGGCGCCGCCATAGAGCGTGTCGAGCGATTTCGGCCAGCTCGTCGGCATGCGCCACCTGATCTCGGGCATCGATTGCGCGATCGCCGGCGCAGCGAGCGCGGCAGCACCGGCCGCGCCAAGTCCGCTGACCTTGATGAAATCCCTTCGCTTCATGCTGTCCTCCCTCTTGGACGATGATGTGTCTTCGTTTTTTCTGGCCTTCGTGCGAGGCCTTTTGCGCGTCGACCATTCCGATGACGACACGTAGAGATCAGTCTGGAACATTCACCGACAGGGTGCCACGCGAAAACCATCCCGCAACGCAAAAACCAGCCTCTGAGCACTGGTCTGTCGAGGCAGGAGGAGCAGCAAGAGGAGTTGGTCGTACCGACGGAGAGGGATTAGTTCGCCAGATGACCTGCGCTCGCCGGCGCATCGCCAGCCAGCCGAAAGCGCAGCGTGAACTGCGCTCCGCCTTGCGGCAGGTTCTCGACCGCGATCGTCGCAGCATGGTCGTCGACGACCCCGCGCACGATGGACAGTCCGAGTCCTGCCCCGTCCGTGTGACGATGGTCGCCGCGCCAGAAGCGCTGGAAGATCAGCGCCTGCTCGGACGGCCTGATGCCCGGGCCGCAATCGCGCACGCGCACCGAGCCGTCCCCGGACACCTCGATGTCCACCGTCGTTTTCGGCGCGGTGTATTTGATGGCGTTTTCCGCCAGATTGAAGATCGCCCGTTGCAGCAGATCGGCATTGCCGCGGATCATGACCGGCTCTTCGGTCCCTTTGAGCGCAATCTCCTTGCCTTGCGCAAGCGCATACGGCGCGATCGCCGCGACCACGTCGGCGCAGACCGTCCGCAATTCGGCAGTCTCGGCGGGATCGACGACCAGCGTGTCGAGCTCAGCAATCTCCAGGAGCTGGCTGACAATGCGACTCATGCCCTCGATGTCTGCGAGCAGCTCCTTGGTGCCGGTGCGATCCCCGAGCGTTTCTATTCGGGTGCGCAGCACCGCAAGTGGCGTGCGCAGTTGGTGCGCAGCATCTGCAGTAAACTGGCGTTGCACCCGAAACCCGTCCTGCAGGCGATCGAGCGCACGGTTCACGGCCGTGACCAGCGGCACGATCTCACTGGGCATCTGTTCGGTCGGCAACCTGATGTCCGTGCGCGACGGTCCGATATGGCTGGCCTTCTCGGAGGCGCGCAGCAGCGGCGCAATGGCCCGGCGGAAGATCAGGATGTCGATCGCGAGCACCGCGAGCAACGTCGGAATCGTGATCCATCCTACCCGCCGAAAGAAGTTGGCGGCGATATCGTCGGTGATGACATCGCGATGGGCGAGGTCCTCAGCGACCTGGATCGTCAGGCTTCGACCGCCGATGCTCTTGCTGACGCTCGCTCCCGAGATCGAACCGGAGGAATGCGCGCGCGGCGGCAGGATGGCGGCCCCGCTTTTTCGAGAGGAGAACAGCACCTGCCCGGTTTCGTCGAGAACATCGTAGCCGTAGCGGCCATAGGCTTCGGAATAGAGATCCTTCTGGCTTTCGGAGAGATTGAGACTGACGCTGCCGTCCGCCGCTGCGGCGAGACGATCGGCCAGCGCCTCGGCCTGGCTGTGCATCACGCTTCGCTGCAACTGGTCGATCTCGGAAGTCAGCAGCCAGAACAGGATCAAGGGCAGCACGATGGCGGCCACCGTGATCACCAGGATGTGCAGCAGCACGATACGCGAGATCAGCGATTTGAAGCGCACCCTATTTCTCCTCGGACATCAGATAGCCGACGCCCCTGATGGTATGGATCACGATCTTCGCGCCATACTCCCCCAGTTGCTTGCGCAAACGCGAGACATAGACCTCGACGGCGTTCGATCCGACCTCCCCGGACAGTCCGAACAGATGGTCCTCGACGTTCTTCTTCGGCACCACCCGCCCCTGCCGCCGCAGCAGGATTTCCAGCACCGATGTCTCCCGCGCCGACAGGGTGCGAGGCACACCGTCGACGAAGATCTGCCGGCTCTCGGTGTCGTAGACGAGATTGCCGAGAGCGAGCGAACGGCCGAGCAACTGGCCCGGACGACGGAGAATTGCTTCCAACCGCGCGACCAATTCCTCCAACGCGAATGGCTTCGCCAAATAATCGTCGGCGCCGCGGCGCAGTCCTGCGACTCGATCCTGCACACCGCCGCGTGCCGTCAGCACGATCACCGGCAACGGATCGGCCCGTCGCCTCAGTTCGGCCAGGACCGCCAGGCCGTCATCATCGGGCAGACCGAGATCGAGAATCATCGCAGCGTAGTTCACGTCTCGGAGCGCGTCTCGCGCCTCGGCAGCCGAGTTGACCCTATCGACGTCATAGCCCGCGGCAACGAGCCCTTTCGCTACAAGCTCAGAGAGCTCGACATTATCTTCGACGATCAGAAGACGCATCACGATACTCCCGCGCATCAATCAGCGCCACCACACGCCCATCCAGGCGCAGCACGAGTCCTGCCGCAGCACAAGCCCGACGCCAAGCGCAAATTCTTCGAAAGGCCGTTATTTGAGCACCGCGCCAGGCAAGCGTTCGCTCGTCACGGCTCTTGTAAGGTTGGCGTCAGCTTGCCTTGATAACAGGAACCGTAGTTGTCGGCAGGACAGCGTTGCCGCCCGAGCGCGCGCAGACCTTGCATCCAACAGTTCGTCCAACGGCCGGGGGGCCGCCAACAGCATGACTCCAGTCCGTATCAGATATACGGGTTACGCAGCAGCAGCGGTCCTTGCGCTCGCGCTGACCGGATGGTTCGTGCTGCACTCCGAAGGCCGGTCGGCCGACGCGCCGGCCGTCATGACGGCCCAGCCGGATGTCAACGTCGTAGATCAGTCGGTCGAGATCACCGAGCATCAAGCCGGATCGTTCAAGGTCCTACCAGCCGAGACCAGATCATTTCGCATCACCAAGAACGCCGTCGGTTCGATCGATTTCAACCAGGACATGCTAGTGCAGGTTTTCACGCCCAACCCTGGCAAGATCGTCGATACGTTCTTCAACATCGGCGACGAGGTGAAAAAGGGAGAGACCCTGTTCACCATCGACAGCCCGGATCTGCTGCAGTCCGAATCCACCCTGCTGGCCAGCGCCGGCGTGCTGGCGCTGCAGACGCGGACGCTCGCGCGCGTGAAGCAGCTGCTGCAGACCGGCGGCGGAGCGCAGAAGGACGTTGATCAGGCGACGTCCGACCAGCAGACGGCGGAAGGCAACTATAAGGCCGCGCGCAACGCGGTGCGCATCTTCGGGAAAACGGACACCGAGATCGACCGTATCCTAGCGGATCGCAAGGTCGATTCCATCCTGATCGTACCGAGCCCAATCAACGGACGGATCGTGGCCCGTACCGCCGCCCCCGGCTTCTATGCACAGCCCGGCACCGCACCCGCGCCTTACACGCTCGCCGATCTCTCCACCATGTGGATGATCGCCAACGTGATCGAGATCGATGCACCTGCATACCGGCTCGGTCAGCCCGTCGAAGTAACGGTGCCGGCCTACCCGACCGAGATCTTTCGCGGCCACGTGACGACGCTTGGCCTCAACATCGATCCGACCACGCACCGCCAGCTGGTCCGCTCAGTAATCGAGGACCCCGAGCACAAGCTGCGCGCGGGCATGCTCGCGAGCTTCACGATCGAGACCGAACAGCCACGCCAGTCCGTCGCAGTCCCATCCGAGGCAGTGGTGCGCGAAGGCGACGGCACCATGACGGTTTGGGTCTCCGCCGATCATCGGCGTTTCGTGCGCCGAATCGTCAAGACCGGGCTCGAGCAAGACGGGTGGCGCCAGATTGTGGAAGGCCTGGCTGCGGGCGAAGAGGTCGCGTCGACCGGCGCGATCTTTCTCAGCAACAAACTGGCCATGGCCGCTGCCGGGGCGTCCTGACGCGACGCCCCTCACATCCAACGAAAAGTAGCCGGTCGTGGTCAAGAGCATCATCCAGTTCGGTCTGACGCGCAGCGCCATCGTCGCGCTGGGCCTGCTGGTATTTTGTGCCGCCGGCGTCGCCGCCTTCGTCAAGCTGAATATCGAAGCCTATCCCAATCCGGCTCCGGTAATCCTGGAGATCACTGCGCAGGCGCCCGGCCTTTCGGCCGAAGAAATGGAGAAGTACTACACCATCCCCATGGAAGTCGGGCTTTATCCGACGCCCGGCGTCGCCAATATCCGCTCGACCTCGTTCTATGGGCTGTCCTTCGTCCGCGTCACCTTCAAATATGGTGTCGATTACTATTTCGCGCTGACGCAGACCGCCAACAGCATCCAGCAAAATATTCAGCTGCCGGGCAATCTGGTTCCGACCATCCAGCAGTCGAGCCTAGTCGGCGAAATCTACCGCTATCAGCTGGTCGGACCGCCCAATTTCGGGCTGACCAATCTGCGGACCCTGCAGGATTACGTGGTCGCCAGGCGCCTGATGACCATTCCGGGCGTGGTCCAGATCAACTCCTGGGGCGGCACCACCAAGCAGTTCAATGTCGATGCGGATCTCCAGAAGCTGGAAGCCTATAACATCACCGTGCCGCAGCTCATCTCGGCACTCGGCAATGCCAACGTCAATGTCGGCGGGCGCGAAATCGCGATCGGCCAGCAGTCGGTGAACATCCGCGGCATCGGCCTGATCGATTCCGGCGGCGCCGACGACGTCACCAAGGGCTATCACGTCCAGGACATCGAGAACATCGTGCTGACCCAATCGGGCGGGCTGCCGATCCAGATCAAGGACGTCGCCACGGTCTCGGTCGGCTATGTGCCGCGGCTCGGCATCGCCGGCAAGGACAAGGACGACGACATCGCCGCAGCGATCGTGGTGATGGGCCGCACGCAGCACACCAACGCCATCATCCCGAAAGTACAAGCCGAAGTCGAGAAACTCAACAGTGACGGCACGCTACCGCCGGGCGTCAGGGTCGTGCCCTATTACGATCGCAGCTCGCTCGTAGGCGTCACCACGCACACGGTACTGCACAACCTGGTGTTCGGCTGCATCCTGGTGTTCGCCATCCAATGGATCTTCCTGGGTGATCTCAGGAGCGCTTTGATCGTCTCCGCGAACATTCCCTTTGCACTGTTCTTCGCCATCATCATCCTGGTGTTGCGCAACGAGGACGCCAATCTGCTGTCACTCGGCGCGGTCGATTTCGGCATCATCGTCGATTCCGCCGTCATCATGATGGAAAACATCTTTCGGAATCTGCAGTCGAGCCCGCAAGCACGCCAGATCACACTCCAGCGGCTCTCGGAAGGCTATTGGGGCCCCGATCCGACGCTGGCGACCCACGGCCATCCGGCTGCGAGCCACTGGAGCGAACGGCTGCGCATGATCTTCGTCAGCGCGCTGCAGGTCGACAAGGCGGTCTTCTTCACCGCCGCCATCACCGTCACGGCTTTCGTGCCGCTGTTCACGATGCAAGGCGTCGAGGGTCAGATCTTCGGGCCGATGGCGCGTACTTACGGCTATGCGCTCGCAGGCGCACTGCTCGCAACCTTCACGGTCACACCCGTGCTTGCCTCACTGCTGCTGCCCGGACGCATCGAGGAAGTCGAGACGATGATCGTGCGGGGGCTGCGCGGGCTCTACGGCCCGGTACTCAACTGGTCGCTCGCCCATGTCAGGTTCGCGGTAGCGGGCGGACTGATCTTCCTCGGCCTGAGCGGGCTCGCGGCGAGTCGCCTCGGCAACGAGTTCCTACCGGCGTTAGAGGAAGGTAATTTCTGGATTCGCGCCTCGATGCCGCCGACGATCTCGCTCGATGCCGGCACTAAGGCGACCCGCAAGATGCGGGAGATCCTTCTCCGGCACCCGGAGATCATCACCGTGGTGTCGCAGCATGGCCGCCCCGACAACGGCAGCGACGCCTCGCCTTTCTCCAACGTCGAGCTGTTCGCGCCGATCAAGCCGTTCGACCAATGGCCACCTGGACTGACGAAAGAGAAGCTCACCGAGGAGCTGCAGCGGGAATTCGAGGCCGAGCTGCCCGGCATCAGCTTCAACTTCTCCCAATATATTCAGGACAATGTCGAGGAGGCGCTCTCGGGCGTCAAGGGGGCCAACTCGGTCAAGATCATCGGCCCCAATCTGCAGGTGCTGGAAGAGACTGCGGCAAAGGTGATGGAAGAGATGGCCAAGGTCCGCGGCGTCGCCGATCTCGGCATCTTCCACCTCGTCGGCCAACCGAACCTCAACATCAAGGTCAATCGCGAAAAGGCTGCGCGTTACGGGCTGAACACCGGTGATGTCACCACCGTGGTACAGGCGGCACTCGGCGGTACCAATGCGACGACGGTGCTGGAGGGGGACCGCAGCTTCGCCGTCGCAGTCCGACTCGATGCGAAATTCCGCAAGAGCATCGATGCGGTCAAGGACATCAAGGTCGCTTATGCGACGCCATCCGGCACCAACGCCTACATCCCGCTTTCCGAACTCGCCGATATCTCGCTCGATACCGGCGCGCTCTTCATCTATCGCGAGCTCAGCCAACGCTACATCCCGATCAAGTTCAGCGTCAGAGGGCGCGATCTCGGCAGTACCGTCAAGGAAGCTCAAGAACGGGTGACGCAGGCCGTGCAGCTTCCGAGCGGCTACCGCATCGTCTGGTCAGGCGAGTTCGACAATCTGGAGGCGGCAAAAGCTCGCCTCATCATCGTAGTGCCGATTACCCTGCTGCTGATCTTCGTGCTGCTCTACGGCCTGTTCAATTCGCTGCGTGACAGCCTGCTGGCGCTCGCCGGCATTCCGTTCGCGATCGGCGGCGGCCTGATCGCGCTCTATTTCGCCGACCTTGATTTCTCCATTTCGGCGGCGATCGGCTTCATCTCGCTGTTCGGCGTCGCCGTCATGGACGGTATCCTCAACATCACCTATTTCCGAGAACTGCGGGCCACCGGCCTCAGCGTGGCGGACGCCGTATTTCGCGGCTCTGAGCAACGGATGCGGCCGATGCTGATGACAGCACTGTCGGCCGGTGTCGGCCTGTTTCCGGCGGCGCTCTCACACGGGATCGGCAGTCAGGTGCAGAGACCGCTCGCCACCGTCGTTGTCGGCGGCATGTTCATCGGCCCCGCCCTGTTGTTGATCGTTGCGCCGGCGTTGCGGCGCATCTTCCTGGCGCATGACCATACGGTCGCAAATGTCGATGACGTGACCGCCACGCCTCCGGCACCCGCGGAATAGGGTGTCCGGACCAATGCGCACCATTGTCGTTCCGCTTCGGTTTGGCCTCGCACGCAGGACCCGCAAGGCGCGACTGCATCTGGCAGCCACCGCGGCGGCTGGACTGATGCTCGCAAGTTGTGCTGTCGGCCCTGATTTCACTCCGCCGCCCGCTCCCGATGTAACCGGATATACGCCGGAGCCGCTGACCTCGCCGCGTACGGATCGCGAAGGACCGCGCGTCCCAGGACAACGATTCATTCCCCGTGCCCAGATTCCGGTGCGGTGGTGGGCGGCGTTTCGCTCCCAACCGCTCAATGCGCTCATCCGGCAATCGATCGAGCACAATCCGACGCTTGCATCGGCCGATGCCGCGATCCGCATCGCGAACGAGAATGCGCTGGCCCAGCGCGGCCTGTTCTATCCACAGGTCGGCGCAAACTATAATGTGGCGGACCAGCAGTCGTCCAACATGGCCACCCAGCAGGGCCCGGGCGATCCGCCGCAGTCGCGCTATACCCTGCATACCGCACAGCTGACGATCAGCTTCGTGCCCGACATCTGGGGACAGAATCTGCGCTCGGTCGAAAGTCTCGATGCGCTCACCGATCAGTCGCAATTCCAGCTCGAGGCGGCCTATCTGACGCTCACCGCCAACGTGGTGACTGCGGCGATCCAGGAAGCCTCGTTACGCGGACAGATTGCGGCCACGGAGCACATCATCAAGATCGAACGCGACATCCTCGGTATCCTGCAGAGCCAGTTCAAGGCAGGTCAGGCCGCGCAGGTGGACGTCCTGACCCAGGAGACGGCACTGGCGCAGATCGAACAGACCTTGCCGCCGCTGCAGAAGCAGCTCGCAATCCAGCGCGATCTCTTGACGGCTCTGGCCGGACAATTCTCCGCGAACGAGATTCTCGAGAAGTTCGATCTCGAACACTTGTCGTTGCCGCGAAATCTGCCGGTGAGCCTGCCTGCAGCGCTCGTCGCGCAACGGCCGGACATCAAGGCCGCCGAGGCCAACCTGCATTCCACGAGCGCGCTGGTCGGGGTCGCCATCGCGGCCAGGCTTCCCAACATCACGTTATCGGGCAATCCCGGCAGCAGCGCATTCAAGGCGGCCGAGTTGCTCACGCCAGGCACGCTGTTCTACACGGTCGCGGGTAGCGCCACCTCCACCGTGTTCGACGGCTTCACGCTCTACCACCGCCAGAAATCGAGCGAAGCAGCGCTCGATCAGGCCGGCGCACTGTACCGCCAGGCCGTGATCACCGCACTGCAGAACGTCGCTGACGGCCTGCGCAGCCTTCAGGCAGACGCTCGCGCGGTTCAGGCCGCGATCAAGGCCGAGAATAGCGCCAAGGCGACGCTCGACATCATCCAGAAGCAGCTCGCGCTGGGACAGATCACTCAGGTGACCGTGCTGAATGCGCAGCAGGCCTATCTGAACACTGCGATCGCCCGCGTCCAGGCTGAGGCGACGCGACTATCCGATACTGCGGCGCTGTTCATGGCGCTCGGCGGCAGCTGGCCAGCCGCGTGCACCACACCGGTCTGGCGTGACTGCGTATTGACCGAAGCGATGGCGGGGTCGGTGCGGGCCGTGGACGCCAGTATCAGATGATGACGGCACACTGCCGGGCCAAGGGCACCGCCCCGGTGCCGATAGGCGCGCATCTGCGCATGTCGGCGGGTCTCAAGGGAAGCGGCCCCCAAAGGTCGCCTACAGATATTTCGCGATCAGCTTGAAATCCTTTAACATGGCCTGCGCCTGAGACTTTCTCCCAGACGCGCTCAACCTCCGCTCAAGGCTGTGGCTGATATGATCGTGGATGAGCGCCTTCTTCGCGTTCTCGATCGCCCCCTCGACGGCCTGCAGTTGCTGAGCGATCTTGCCACATGGACTGCCCTGCTCGACCATAGCGATGATGCTTTCAAGATGGCCGCGCGCCCGCCGCAGACGGCGGGCGATCGCGGCGTGTGGCTGATCTGGCATGCGGTCTCTTCTCCTCGTTGGAGGATAGCAGGTGATCCTCCCCCCAGGATAGCGGATGTCGTCGACTCGATGCTTGACTTAGGCCGGGACAGAGCCTATGTGCGCCAACGCAGTTGCGCGCACGTTCGGGCTCGTCGCTGTATTTCAAACCCAACGAAGAGATCATGGGCAGTACCTGCTTTGGCAGCGCCAGACCGGTTGTTTCGATCGGAGCCTCGCTGCCGCCACATCATGAGATCGATCGCGACGGCGGCAGCCGCGCGCGGGCTGGCGGTCGCACCTAGGTGACCGCTTTCCGCTCCCTTCCTGCCGCGTCAGCCGCGGTCAAGGAGGTGAGCGATGTTTACGAAAGTCCCCAAATTTCAGATGCTTCCATCCCGCCGCCGGCTGCGGGATGCGATCATGCCGGCAAACGACAACTGTCGGCCCGCATGTCAACGCGCGGCGCGTCCGCGCCCCCGGCTCATCTGTCGCTGGTCGGTGCCCGAGGGGAGCAATCGCCCTATTTGTGCTTGGGCGGTGGACGCCTCCGATGAGCCCAGCCCATCGTTGGCCGCCGACCGCTACAGGACCGAAGTGTTCGCAAGAACCGCCTTGCAACAGCCACTGACGAGACGTTCCCTGGCGCTGAGGCACTGATCCGAGGCCTGTCATCCGCGCCGGGTCCAACCTGGCACACAATACAAAAAAAGCCCGGCCTCACGGCCGGGCTTTCGGATCAGCTAAAGCGATCGTGAGCGCGATCAGCCGCGGGTGCGCGAGCGGATCATGAAACTGTCGAAGGTGTATTCCGCAACCTGCCACCACAGATATTCGTCGGAACGATACGCCTGCATCGCATCGATGACCTTCTTGAAATCGGCGTTCTTGGCGGAGATTTCACCCCACAGCTCGTTGGTTGCCTTGAGGCAAGCCTCCAGCACCTCGTTGGTGAAGGGACGGAGCTGGGTGCCGCCGGCGACCAGGCGCTTCAGCGCCGCCGGGTTCTGCAGGTCATAGCGTGCCGCCATCCAGGTGTTGGCGTTGTTGGCGGCATTGCTGAGAATGGCCTGATAGCTCTTCGGCAGCTCGTTGTACTTGTCGAGATTGACGAAGGCATGCACGGTCGGTCCGCCTTCCCAGAAACCCGGATAGTAGTAGTACTTCGCAACCTTCTGGAAGCCGAGCTTCTCGTCGTCGTATGGACCGACCCACTCGGCCGCGTCGATCGTGCCCTTCTCGAGCGACGGATAGATGTCGCCGCCGGCGAGCTGCTGCGGAACGACGCCGAGCTTCTGAAGCACCTGGCCGGCGATACCGCCGATGCGGAATTTCAGGCCCGAGAGATCAGCGACGGTCTTGATCTCCTTGCGGAACCAGCCGCCCATCTGGGTGCCGGTATTGCCGCACGGAAAAGCAATGACGTTGGCCGACTTCTTGTAGAATTCGTTGGCAAGCTCCATGCCGCCGCCCTGGTACCACCAGGAATTCTGCTGACGCGCATTCAGCCCGAACGGGACCGAGGCGAAGATCGCGTAGGTCGGGTCCTTACCGACGTAATAATAGGAGACCGTGTGGGACATCTCGACGGTGTTCTTGGAGGTCGCGTCGAGCGCCTGCAGGCCGGGAACCAGCTCGCCGGCCTGGAAGACCTGGATCTGGAACTTGTTATCGGTCATCTCGGCGACCTGCTTCGCCATATACTCAGCGCCGCCATAGATCGTGTCCAGCGACTTCGGAAAACTCGAGGTCAACCGCCATTTGATCTCCGGCATCGACTGCGCGATCGCCGGCGAGGCCACCGCGGCCGTTGCCGCCGCACCGGCAGCCGATACCTTCAGAAAATCACGACGCTTCATTAAGCCATCTCCTTGTTGGGCGTTCTTCCCGTTTGAAAAAGTCGCGCTCATTCGCCGATGCGCGTGTCCCGCATCTGGCCGAAGGCGCTCCGGCCGCGCCGCCTTAGCACGGAACCGTCGATGCGAAAACGCGACCATCGCAGTAGGCCACATTTCGGAGCCAGCTATGGATGCTGCAACGCATCAAGCCGCGGCGATGGCGCCCTCGAGCTGCTCGCGTACCTGTTTCGCAATGGCACGATAGACTGCCGCATGCGGGCCGTCGGGTTCGCTGACGACGACAGGATTGCCGGCATCCGAGGAGGCGCGGATATCCATGTGCAGGGGGATCTCGCCCAGGAACGGGACGCCGAGCCGCTCCGCCTCGTGTCGCGCCCCGCCATGGCCGAAAATGTCCGAGCGGGTGCCGCAATGCGGGCACTGGAAGTAGCTCATATTCTCGATGATGCCGAGCACCGGCACATCCACCTTCCGGAACATCGCCAGCCCCCGCCGTGCATCGATCAGCGACAGGTCCTGCGGCGTCGAAACGATCACCGCGCCCTTGAGCGGCACGTTCTGCGCCAGCGTCAGCTGCGCATCGCCAGTGCCGGGGGGCATATCCACCACCAGCACGTCGAGCGTGCCCCAGGCGACGTCGCGCAACATCTGGTTGATGGCCGACATCACCATCGGCCCGCGCCAGATCATGGCGGTCTCCTCCTCCACGAGGAAGCCGATCGACATGATCGCAAGCCCAAAACGCTGCAGCGGGATCATCTTCTTGGCGTCGTCGAGTTCGGGCCTGTCGCGCAGACCGGTCAAGCGCGGAATCGACGGACCATAGATGTCGGCATCGAGCAGCCCGACCTTGAGCCCAAGATCGCGCAACGCCAACGCAAGGTTGATCGCGGTGGTCGACTTGCCGACCCCACCTTTGCCCGATGCCACCGCGATGACGGCACCGATGCCGGGAATCTCGGTTTGGCGCGCCATCGGCGAGCCCGCGGGATGCTGCGGCGGCGGTCGATGGGCTGCGACAGGCTGCACACCGGAGCTCCGTGGTGGTGGTGGCGACGAGGCGCCCGGCTTGCGCTCGGCGGTCAACGCGATCATCGCCATCGTCACGCCGGGGATGGCGCGGACGGCGGCCTCGGCCTGGGCCCGGGTGTTCTCCCAGGCGCGCGCCTCCGCCGCATCGACATTGATCGAGAAGAACACCTTGCCATCATTGGCGGTGATCGGAGACAGGACATTGGCGTCCGGCAACGCCACTCCGCGCGGCGAGCGAACCCGCTTCAGTGCTTCGAGAACCTGCTGCTGGTTGACGCTCACGACGCCTCTCCTGAAAAACTTAAGAGCGCGCCACATCACCGCGCTCCATCCCGCTGATTGGACATGATCTTCCGGTCCGACCGGTTCGGTCCGGCCCCCGCTTGGACGCTTCCAATAAAGCGCGTCGGCTCAAAATGCCACCTTGGTTCCAATATCGGAATCCGTCTCGACCGGTGCAGAATCGCCCTGCTCCTTGGCAGCCTCGTAATTGAGCTCGATGGTCACCCCGTTGGGATCGCGCACGAAGATCTGCCAGAGCTCGCCGCCCGGGACCTGCCTTGCATCGAACGGCATGCCCTTGGCGGCAAGCCGCGCTTTCATCCCGGCAAAGCCGCGGCTGACGAAAGCGACGTGATGGACCACGCCGGAATCCGGCTTCTGCGGCTCCGAGGTCGGGGCGATGTCGACCAGATGCACCACCGGCCGGCCCTCGCTGTACATCCAGGCACCGGGGAAGCCGAAATTCGGCCGCGGGCCATTCTCCAGCCCCAGCACGTCCTCGTAAAAGCGAACCGTGTCGGCAAGATTGCGGGTTCGGATGTTGAAATGGTCGAGCACGCCTACGCTGATGCTCATGCGAAACACTCCCTGTTGTCTGCCCGTCTGGCGGATTTCGTTGTCGGATGACGGCTTTGCAAGCCTCGCTGACGGCAAAACCTTAGCACAAGGTTGCGAGCCGTTCGTAGCTGGGCATTGCCCTTATGGGCTCAGCGTTTATGGTGCCCCTCCCAAGCGGCCGCCGCGGTTCCCAGCCGGGCTGGTCCTTGCAGCGTATTTGGATGAGAACAGGCCGGCCAGCGCAAGGCCGCCGGCAAACCCAAGGTAGCTCACATGGCTAAAGTCGCTTTTATCGGTCTCGGCGTCATGGGTTTTCCCATGGCAGGACATCTCGTGAAAAAAGGCGGTCACGAGGTCACGGTCTATAACCGCACCGCGGCCAAGGCGAAGGAATGGGCCGACAAGTTCGGCGGCAAGACCGCGCCGACGCCGAAGCAGGCCGCCGAGGGGCAGGATTTCGTCATGTGCTGCGTCGGCAATGACAATGATCTGCGCTCGGTGACGATCGGCCCCGATGGCGCCTTTGCCGGCATGGCCAAGGGCGCAACCTTCGTCGACCACACCACCGCCTCTGCCGAAGTGGCGCGTGAACTCGATGCCGCAGCGACCAAGGCTGGCTTCAAATTCGTCGATGCTCCCGTGTCCGGCGGACAGGCCGGCGCCGAGAACGGCGTGCTCACCGTGATGTGCGGCGGCACCCAGGACGCCTATTCCGGCGCCGAACCGGTCATCGCCGCCTACGCCCGCATGTGCAAGCTGCTCGGCCCCGCGGGCAGCGGCCAGCTCACCAAGATGGTCAACCAGATCTGCATCGCCGGGCTCGTTCAGGGTCTGTCGGAAGGCATCCATTTCGCGAAGAAGTCCGGCCTCGACGTTGCGGCCGTGATCGAAACCATCTCCAAGGGCGCGGCGCAGTCCTGGCAGATGGAAAACCGCTACAAGACCATGAATGAAGGCAAGTATGACTTTGGTTTTGCGGTGGAATGGATGCGCAAGGATTTGTCGATCTGCCTCAGCGAGGCCCGCCGCAACGGCGCGCATCTGCCGGTGACCGCGCTGGTCGACCAATTTTACTCGGAGGTCGAGAAGCTCGGCGGCAAGCGCTGGGATACTTCGAGCCTGCTCGCGCGCCTGGAAAAATAAGCAGGAACGATCGAGCAGCGCCGTCGCGCCTCGGCTCACAGACAACGACCCAAACGCCCGCCTCGCGCGGGCGTTTTTCTTATGATCCTGGTGCGGCGGCACGGCCGAAGATCGGCTTTAACGCGCCGTTAACGGAAATATTCAGTTCTCTATAATCCCTCTTAAGGATTTCAGGCCAGTTATAGACAATGCGAAGAGCCCGTGCGGCCGCGGGCAGAACTTGTGTGTCTGATGAGTAACTCCGCTGAAACGCCTGAGGTCGTCGAGATTCCGGCCGACCCGCCGGCGCTCGCGTCTGCGAGCCAGCGGCGGGCGGCGCAACAGCGGGTTCGTGAGGCGCGCGACCGGCTGACGTCGACTTCGGGGACACGGCCGGCCTTCGATCGCGAGTTGCTGCGCCAATATGCGCAGACCCGGATCTCCGCTTCCTACGTGGTGATGCTGCTGGTGGTTGCGACCGGCATGCTGCTCAGCGTCTGGCTAAAGCCGCTCGCGGCCGGCGCCTGGACCTGCGGCATCCTCTGCATCCACGCCGCAATCGTGCGCACCTGCCAGCGCTTTCTCGCCGACAAGCCGTCATTGGCCGCGACGCGGCGCTGGCGCACGCGGTTCCTGCTGCTCGACCTGCTCTACGGCGTCTGCTGGATGGCGATCTTGATCGACCCGGCGCTGGCGGCCGTCTCCGGCACGTTGATGATGTTCCTGATGCTGCTGGTGATCGCCGTCTCCAGCATGCTCGCGGCCAACCTGCCGCTCGCAGCCCTTGCCGCCACCACGCCGGTCACGATCGCTATCGCGCTCAATCTCGCATTGACAGGCAAGCTCGACAATTATGTCCTGGCCGCGTTTGCGATCGCAGCCGAAGGCTATTTCGCACTGCTCGCGCATCAACTGCATTCGACCACCCTCGCCACACTCGAGGCGCGCGCCGAGAAAGATGCGCTGATCGGCGAGCTCGAACAGGCCAAGGCGATTTCCGACGAGGCACGCTACCGCGCAGAGGCCGCCAATGTCGCCAAATCGCGCTTTCTCGCGCAAATGAGCCATGAGCTGCGCACGCCGCTGAACGCCATTCTCGGCTTCTCCGAGGTGATGAAGAGCGAGATCTTCGGCGTGCATGCGGTGCCGGTCTACAAGGAATATTCCGCCGACATCCATAATTCCGGCGTGCACCTGCTCAACCTGATCAACGAGATCCTCGACCTCTCGCGGATCGAGGCGGGACGCTATGAGCTCAACGAGGAAGCCGTCTCGCTGGTGCATGTCGTGGCGGATTGTCATCACTTGCTCAAACTGCGCGCCTCCAGCCGCGGGCTGACGATTCACGAGGTGTTCGAGCGCAACATGCCGAAGCTGTGGGCGGATGAGCGCGCGATCCGCCAGGTCGTGCTCAACCTGTTGTCCAACGCGATCAAGTTCACCCCGCAAGGCGGTGATATCTGGCTGAAGGCCGGCTGGACCGCTTCCGGGGGACAATATCTCAGCGTCAAGGACACCGGCTCCGGCATCGCCGAAGACGAAATTCCGATCGTTCTGGCCTCGTTTGGTCAGGGCTCGAACTCGATCAAATCGGCCGAACAGGGCGCAGGCCTTGGGCTGCCCATCGCCAAGAACCTGATCGAGATGCATGGCGGCACCTTCACATTGAAATCGAAGCTCAGAATCGGCACTGAGGTCATCGTCACGTTCCCGCCGGAGCGGGTGATGTCGGCGCTCGGGCCGATGTCGGACGAAGCGCCGCCGCTGCAGCCGGAGCCGGTGGTGATGGCAACCGAAGGCAAGCGCCGACCGCGAGCCAAGCCGATCATGAATGCGGGAACGGGGTTGTGACATGACGGCCCTTGCACCGGCGGGAAGACCTCCTCCATTCTCGAACGATGAGCCAAGAGACCAGCAAAGATACGCCATGCATCAAAATCTGCATGATGGATCCGAAGATCAACCTCTGCTTCGGCTGCGGCCGCACGCTGCCGGAAATCGCGCGCTGGAGCCAAATGGACGACGCGGAGCGGCGTTCGCTGATGGCCGAACTGCCTGCGCGGATGCACGAGGCTGGATTGCCGGATCAGGCTCCGTCACGCGAACGCCGTTGAACGCCTCGGTCGCAATTGGAGTTGCCCCGTGAGCCGTCTCCTGCTCGTTCTGATGACGATGGCGATCACCGCCGGCGCCGTGATCGCCTACAAGGACCCTGAACAGGCCGCGCTCGCCAGCGACACGGTGTCGGAGTTGCTGCGCAAGAGCGCAAGCAGGATGAAGGCAAGCGCGGTCGAGATCCAGCGCGGCCAAGGCGGAGAGTTCACGCTGCGCGCCAAGATCAACGGGATCACAGCTCCGATGGTGGTCGATACCGGCGCAACCTCCGTCGTGCTGACCTATGAGACCGCAAAAGCTGCAGGGCTTCCGCTCGAACTGCTCGATTACGACGTCGATGTCGAGACCGCCGGCGGCCACACCAAGGCCGCCCGCCTGACGCTTGATCGGCTGGCGGTCGGCAAGCTGGTCGAGCGCTCAGTGCCGGCGCTGGTGGTGCCGCACGGCCAGATGAAGACCAACCTGCTCGGCATGAGTTTCCTGGACCGGCTCGAACGCTGGGAGGTGCGCTCCGACCGCCTGATGCTGCACGGCTATCCGGAACGGGGCTGACCGGCGACATTGCGACTGTAACCACAAACATCGCACCCCTCACTTCACGGTGACCGGCATCGGGTTGCGCGATCGTCATGCGGACGGCAGACTTCGGCGTCAGTTCGGTCCCGCCGTGGGAGCAAAACGTGGCTCATCTCGATCGTCGCGAATGGCTGTTGCTCACGACGACGGTGGCGGCCCTCAATTTGGTACATCCTGCCATGGCCAGCACATCGTCACACAATCCCATCCGGCTTGCCCTCAACGAAAATCCCTTTGGGCCGTCACCTCAGGCCGTGGAAGCCATCCGGACGCATCTTGCCGGCCTCAGCCGCTATACCGGTGACGAACTGACAGGGCTGACCGACGCGATCGCCGCGCGCGAAGACATCCGGCCGGAGCAGATCGTGCTCGGCGAGAACCTCGACGTGCTCGGGCTTTATCTGTCCGCGCATGGTGGGCCGGACGGCGAATTCGTCTATTCCGAGCCGGGCTATACCGCACTGGTCGATGCCGTCGCACCCGCCGGCGGCGTCGTGGTCGGTGTCCCCTTGAACCATCGGCTCGAAAACGACCTGCCTGCCCTTGCGGGTCGGATCAATTCCCATACCCGCGCCGTCTATCTGGTGAACCCGCACAATCCTTCAGGCACGGTCAGCGACATCAAAGAGTTCGCCGACGCCGTCCGCGAGATGGCCAAGCGAACGCTCGTCATCGTCGATGAAGCCTATCTCGAATTCACCCCGGATTTCGAACAACGGACCGTCGCAGGTCTGGTCCGCGATGGTGCCAATGTCGCCGTGTTCAGAACCTTCTCGAAGATTTACGGACTGGCCAGCCTTGCCATTGGCTACACACTTGCCCCGAAGGAGCTTGCCGCCTCCTTGAAGCAGATGGGCATAGGCGCCTTCTTCGGATTGAACCGGCTCAGCCTGGTCGCGGCAACCGCGAGCCTCGCTGATGCAGGCTATGTCGCCTCGATACGCGACAAGGTAACGGCCGAGCGCGAGGCCTGGCATCAGTTGTTTCGCGAGCGGAAGGTCCGCTTCACCAATTCATACGGCAACTTCGTCTTCTTCGATGCCGGACAGCCGCAGCAGAAGGTCGCAGCCGCGCTCGCCGCACAGGGCATTCTCATCGGCCGCGCCCAGCCGCCGCTCGACAATTGGGTGCGCATCTCGATCGGCCTGCCGGAGGAGAATGCGATCGCACGAAAGGCCGTGGCAGACCTCCTAGCTCCAGCGTAGTCGCCTCGACTACAGGCCCGTGCCCTTGGCAATGGCCTCAGTGAACGAGCGGTCGACGATGTCGGAGGCCTTGAGCTGCTGCTTGATGAGACCGGTACGGACGTAGAGATCAATCGTGCTCTGCTCGTCCGCGACGACTGTGTCATCAATCGGCGCGATCCGTATCCTGGCGCGCTTCAGCCAGTTCAAGGCCACCGCCGGCGGGATGTTCATCAGCTTGCCCCATGTCTCGGCATAGCCTTCGACATGGTCCTGCGACCAGGCGCGCGCGATCGCGCAGCCGCCGTACGAAGTCTGCAAGCGCCTCCCGCTTCTCCTTGATCGCGCCCGGCGTCGCAACCTGGAAGCTGAGTCCCGGGGTCAGCCCCTCAGCGGTAATGATCCGGCGCGACTTGAACAGTACTTCCTCCTGACTCACATAGGGCTCCCAGGTCGACCAGGCATCCACTGAACCTTGCGTGTACGCCACTTTCGCGTCGGACGGCGCCAGGAAGACGAGCTGGACGTCGTTCACTGTCCAGCCCCTGGACTCGAGTGCAGCAAGGACCAGCTGGTGCCCGATCGAACCGCGGCCGGTCGCGACCTTCTTGCCTTTCAGCTCGTCGAAACTTCTGATCGAGGAACTCTCAGGCACGAGGATCGCAAGCCCCTCCTGGGTCTGCCGAATGGCGGCGATCGCCTTCACCGGCACGCCCGAGGCCGCGGCGAAGGTGAAGGGCGCATCGCCAACCAGTCCGGTTTCGATGGCTCCCGCCCCCAATGCTTCAAGCAAAGGAGCTGCCGCGGCAAACTCCTTCCACTCGATCTTGTAGGGCACGTCGTCGAGCACGCCGGCCGCCTCCATCACAGCGCGCGCATTGCCCTTCTGATCGCCGACCCGCAGGCTCACCTGCGCATCGGCCGAGGTGACGAGCCCGAGCAGAAGCCCGGCGATAACGAACAGGCGCATCATTCCGCCGCCACTCCCCGGGTGCGCTGCCGTTCTGCAATGAGCTGACGGGTCAGCGGAATCAGCTCGCGGCCATATTCGATCGCGTCGATCAGGGGATCGAAGCCGCGGATCAGGAAATGGCTGATGCCGAGGTCGTAATAGTCGCCGAACACGTCGGCCACCTGCTCCGGCGTTCCGACCAGCGCGGTGGTGTTGCTGTTGGCGCCGGTGAGCTTGGCGATCTCGGTCCACAGCCGCTTGTCGACGCGCTTGCCCTGCTCGGCGATCGCAAGCAGCCGCTTGGCGCCCGCCGTGGCATGACCGTCCGCCGGCTTGCGATAGCCTGTCTGGTCCTGCAGCGCGGTGGCGCGCTCCAGGATATCCTGCGCCTTGGCCCAGGCCTTCTCCTCAGTATCGGCGAGGATCGGCCGTACCGACAACGAAAAGCGCGGCGCCGGCCGGCCGTGCTGCGCGGCTGCCGCACGCACACGCGCGGTCTGCTCCCGGACCTGTGCGTAGGATTCACCCCACAGCGCAAAGGTGTCGGCATGCTTGCCGGCGACCTCGATCGCCGCATCGGACGCTCCGCCGAAATAGATCCGGATGCCTTCCGGCCGATACGGCTTCACCTGGGAGAAGCCATTTTCGACCTGATAATATTTGCCCGCATAGCTAAATGGCTTGTCACTGCTCCATTCGGAGCGCACCACATCGAGAAACTCGCTGGTGCGGGCATAGCGTTCGTCCTTGTCGTCGAGCGTATTGCCGTCCTGGTGCAGCTCGGCGGCATTGCCGCCGGTGATGACGTGCAGAGCGACGCGTCCCCGCGAGAACTGATCGAGCACCGCGAACTGACGGGCCAGCAAGGTCGGCGCGGTGAAGCCCGGCCGCTGCGCGATCAGCACGTTCAGCCTCTCGGTCACACCCAACACGTGCTGGGCAACTTGCAGGCTGTCCGGCGTCGTCGAGTGGAATGCCAGCAGCGCGCGGTCGAAACCGGCATTCTCATGCGCCTTCGCGACCGTCTCAATATGGATGGGATCGAGCACCGGGCCGTTGCGGACGATGGTCTCGGAGGAGTTGTTGTTGGAGATGAAACCGATGAATTCGATGGACATCGGGTAAGCCTTTCCTTTTTGAAAAATTCAGAGACCGAGCGCCAGGCGGCCGGCGGCAATGCGCGTCGCATCGTCCTGCGGCGTATGCACCCGGCCGCACAGCACGTCGCGATAATGCCGCTCCAGCGGATTGGTCCGGCTGAGACCGTGATTGCTCGATAGCGACAGCGCATCCTCCACCGCCGTCACGGCGTTGTTGGTGACGGTGAGCTTGATGATGTTGGACTCGGCAGCGCTCGGAACGATGCCTTCGTCGAACTCCCGCGCGGCGCCGTCGATCAGCCGCGCATTGACCTGCAGCTTCGCCTCGATGCCGCCAAGAATTTCTTGCGCACGGGGCAAGGTCGAGAGCGGCGCACCAAGACTCGACGGGCTCCGCGCCTTCAGGAACCCGACGATCCAATCCCGCGCGGCACGCGCGATACCGTCATAGATCGCACCGACAAAGATGCCGTGCACCAGTGCCTGAGTCGGATCCTGTACGCGCCAAGCTTCCGGCTTGCGTAGCGCGATCTCGTAGTCGAGCGGGATCACCACATCATCGAAGATCACGTCGTGGCTGCCGCTCGCCCTGAGGCCAAGATGGTCCCAGGTCTCGACGATGCGCGTGCCCGGCAGCCCCGCCGGCACCAGGAACAGGCCGAGCCGCGGCTCGGCCTCGTCGGTCCTGGCCCAGACCGAGTACCATTTCAGGATCGGCGCGCCGGTCGAATAGATTTTGTGCCCGGTCAATCGCCAGCCGGTCTCGGTGCGTCGGGCGACGGTCTCAGGAAGCCCGCCGCGCGAAGGCGATCCGAGCGCCGGCTCGACCCGCAACGTATTGATCAGCCCGCCGGCCTCCACCGACTCCTGCGCAAGCTTGCGCGCCAGCCGTGGCGGGTATTCGTTGCTCCGGGCCATCACGAAATGCTGAATGTAATGCATGGCCAGGATCAGCGCGGTGGATGGATCGGCCTGAGCCACGACGCCGAGCACACGGGACGTCATTCGCGCACCGGCGCCGTGACCGCCGAACGCCGCGGGCACGGTCAGGGACAACAGTCCGGCGTCGAACAAATCCTGGAAGCTCTCGGATGCAACGTTGCCATCGCGGTCGTGCACCACCGCACGCTGGGCAAAGAGCGACGCGAGCTTCTGCGCGCGCGCAATCAGTTCGTCCTCGCCCGCCTTGGGCTGCACCGCCGTCCGTTCGATCGCCGCTACCATGTCGCCTCCAAACCGAGCAGACCGAGAATCCGGCGGCGCAGATCGGCAAGGTAAGGATCGCCGCGATGGCGCGGATAGGGCCGCGCCACCGCGATATCGGCCTTGACCCGCGCGGGACGGTCGCTCAGCACCACGACGCGGTTGGCGAGCACCAACGCCTCCTCGACATCATGGGTGACGAGCAAGGTCGTAAATCCCTTGCGCTGCCACAGCGCCACGAGCTCCGCCTGCATCGCGATCCGCGTCAGCGAATCGAGCTTGCCGAGCGGCTCGTCGAGCACCAGCACCTTGGGATCGTTGACCAGCGCCCGCGCCAGCGCGACGCGCTGCGCCATGCCGCCGGACAGCTGATGCGGATAGGCGTTGCGGAAGCCAGAGAGGCTAACGAGATCGAGCGCGGCATCGACACGATGCCGCAGCGTCTTCAGGATGCCCTGCGCTTCCAGCCCGAGCGCCACATTGTCCCAGACCGAGCGCCAGGGAAACAGCGTCGGATCCTGGAACACGACGACGCGAGACGGATGCGGCCCTTTGATCCGAATCTCGTCCTCGCGCAACACGCCACTGCGCGGCGCCTCCAGGCCTGCGATCAGCCGCAGCAACGTCGACTTGCCGCAGCCAGATGGGCCGAGCAGCGCGACGAATTCTCCGGGCTCTACGATCAGACTTACGTCGTCAAGCACCTGGAGCTCGGTGCCATCGATGTCGAAGGCATGATCGACATGCTCGATGTCGATCGAGGCGCCGACCGCCGGATAGGCGATCGGCTCGACAATCGTTTGCGCTACCATTTGACGACGCCCTTCTGCCAGATAAGAACGCGATCGCGCACCCTGAACAGCAGCGTGATCGCGCCCGAGCACAAGAGGGACATCACCAGCAGCGCGGCGTACATGTTAGCATAAGCGGCCCAGCCCTGTGCCCATTGCAGGTACCAGCCGAGGCCTGCTTTGACGCCGATCATCTCGGCAACCACGAGCACGGCAAAGGACGCGCCGAGCCCCATGAACAGTCCGACGAAGACATGCGGCAGCGCGGCGGGAATGGCGACCTTCAGCACCAGGAATGAGGGCTTGGCGCCGAGGGTGCGGGCTACGTCGTAATAGGCCGAGCTGACGCTCGCCACGCCTGACCAGGTGAGCACAGTCACCGGGAAACCGGTCGCCAGTGCGATCAGGAAGGTCGAGGCGCTCCAGCTCGAGGGGAAGGTGAAAAAGGCGATCGGCAGCCAGGCGGTCGCTGGCAACGGGCCGATGAAGCGCAGCACCGGATGAACCCAGTAACCGATGCTGGTCGACCAGCCGATCGCCACACCGGTGATGAACCCGAGCGCAGCACCGATGATGTAGCCCCCGAGTTGCAGCTTGATAGAGGCGAAAACGCTGTCGGCGAGCTTGGGCAGATCGTCGGTATAGACCTCGACGATCGCCTGCGGCGGCGGGAAGAACGGCAACGGCAGGAGGGCGAATTTGGCGGTCGCAAGCTCCCAGACCGACAGGACCAAGCCGAGCACAATCAGCCACGGCGCGCGCCGGCGCAATCCATCCCCTGCGCGGCCGAGATGATGGCCACCTAACGTCCCTGTCAGAACCAGCATTGCGACGACGAAGGCCGCGATCGCGACCTCCTGCGTCCGCGACCAGTCGCCGAGATCCTCCCGGATCAGGCAGGAGATACCGAATGCAGCCCAGGCGAGCGCGGCGGCGAGCCCGGGCAGCGCCCCGCGAAGCCGTTCGACGAGCGCACTGCCCCGCGACAGCTCACTGGCTGCCGCGACGTCAGACAGAGAAAATGTCGACATAAATGCGCTCCGCGAACCTATTCGTGTCGGTGCTCGGCTTGAAAACCGACACCACCTTCAGATCGTCGGCGTAGGCCTTGAGCTCCTGCTTCAGCGCAGCCCCGGTCGGATGATGATGGTGGGTGTGGTAGCGGACCATCCCCTCGATATCCTCGAGGCTGGCGTTCTTCGGCGCATAAGGCTGGAACGACTTCGCTGCCACGCTCGGATTTTGCGATGTGAACATCGCTGCATCGAGCAGCGCCTGGGTGAGCGCTCGCCCGACCTGCGGCTCCTCGCGCACCAGGCTGCCGCGCAAGCCGACGATGCAGCAGACGCGCTCGCGATATTCACCATCGAGGTTAGAGGCGACCTCCTTGTAAGCGGGGTCCTTCAGCCAGAGATAAGCCAGCGGATCGGAGGCCAGGAACGCCTGCGCCTCGCCCTTGTCGGCGGCGAGGTTGACGACGGCGCCGGGATAGACTCGCCAGTCGACATCCTTCACCGGATCGACGCCGAGCCGCGACAGCTGGATCGAGAAGAAGTTCTTGTCGGGGCCGGCGAGATCGCCGACCGCAACGGCCTTGCCCTTCAGGTCTGCGAGCTTGGTGATGCCGGAATCAGCGCGCGCCAGCACGCGCATGCAG
The DNA here is from genome assembly GCF_032489995.1 of Bradyrhizobium sp. SZCCHNGR1005. Taxonomy (NCBI): domain Bacteria; kingdom Pseudomonadati; phylum Pseudomonadota; class Alphaproteobacteria; order Hyphomicrobiales; family Nitrobacteraceae; genus Bradyrhizobium; species Bradyrhizobium sp. SZCCHNGR1005. The sequence goes on along the minus strand of NZ_JAUEZC010000008.1, from coordinate 139,285 downwards.
CCGCCATGGGTTCCTGCGGCAATCTTCACGTCGAACCCCTGCTCCAACGGCTTCAGCCAGCGCAGCGCCATGCCGAGCCCGGCGTCGCTCTTGCCGGTCGCAATGGCTTCAAGGAGCTGGTCCGTCGAGCCGCTGTAATTGACCAGCTCGACATCGAGGTTCTGCTTGCGGAAGAAGCCCTGGTCGATCGCGACCGGCAGCGGCGTCAGGCAGACCGCGCCCGCATTCCAGGACAGCCGCAGCTTGCGTGGCGCGCCTGTCAGCGGCGGCGCGTCGGAGCCGGTCTTGCAGATCGGGAACTCCGAGAAGTCGATCTGCGGCGGCGCGCGCAATGACAGAGCCTGCGCGCCCAAGCCCCCGAGCGGCGCCAGCAACGCAGCAGCACCGCCGGCCCGGAGCAACCGGCGCCGGTCCCATCTTGTCTGATCAAGCTTTGCTTCGTCGCTCATCCCACCCCCTGCATTGCAAAACTCCGCCGTCTGCGCGGACGCACAACGCCCGCACACTCAGCCATCAACGGAGCGCGTCAAATGGTTCGCCGAACAAATGCGGCTCTTGCACCGCGAAAAGATGAACTGATGATGCGGAGATGGCTGATCGTCGTCAATGAAATGGATTTTCGAATGTCGCGCGCGGGCAAACGAATATCTCCACGCGCACCAATATCGACAGTGAAAGGATTTTGTAGACATCGTCGTGTCAGACACCCGCAAGACCACGACGTTTGTCGTCGATCTCGTCCACGAACAAGCACGAGACCATCATGTTTCATGCACGTCACGATCAACGACACGAACGTTATCTGCCATCCGCTCAATTCAGTCAGGCATTTCATTGACGGCACAGCGCACGATCTTAGACTCGATGTTGCGCACTCGCGATCTGCACTGACATAGAAAATCCGGGGACCAGGAATGAAGAGGTCGAACTCCCATCGGCATGGCCAATGGCATCGCCGGCTACTTGTTGCAGCGTTGCTCGGCTCAGCCTTGCTCCTGTCGGAAACGCTAATCGCCAAAGCCGCCGAGCAGGTCGTCCTTCGTGTCGGCGATCAGAAAGGCGGCAATCGCTCGCTGCTCGAGATCTCCGGCCTCGCCGACAACCTGCCTTATCGAATCGAATGGTCGGAATTTCCGGCGGCGGCCCCCATTCTCGAAGCCTTGAACGCTGGCGCGCTCGATGTCGGCTACACCGGCGACCTCTCATTCCTCACGGTCTATGCCGGCGGCGCGCCGATCAAGGCGATCGGTGGCACACGATCGGATGCAAAGACGCAAGCGATCCTGGTGCGGCAGGATTCGCCGATCAAGTCGGCCGGCGATTTGAAGGGCAAGCGGCTGGCCGGCACCCGCGGCGGCTGGGGCCAATTCCTGATCGATGCCACCCTGGAGAAAGCAGGATACAAGCTCGACGATGCCACCTTCGCTCCGCTCGGCCCGGTCGACGCCAAGGTCGCGCTGCTCGCCGGCTCGGTCGACGCTTGGGCCGTATGGGAGCCCTATGTCTCCTATGCGGTGCTCAAGGACAAGGCGCGGGTGATCGCCGATGGCGACGGGCTGACGCCCACGATCACTTTCATCGTCGCGTCGGAGGCGGCAATCGTGGCCAAGCGCGCCGCCGTCCAGGATTTCGTCAACCGCCTCAACAAGGCGCGATTGTGGTCGCTCGACCATATCGCGGAGTATGCCAGAAACACGGCCGAGCTGACCAAACTGCCCGAGGATGTGGTGCAGTCAGCCTATCAAGCTCAGCACACCTCACCCATTGCGATCGACGACGGTGTGGTCAACGAGGTACAGGCTGCCTCGGACCGCGCCACCCGCTACGGCATCCTCACAAAGCATCTCGAGGTCAGCAGGGCGGTCGACCGGAGCTTCACCGCCGCGATCAGGTCGAATTAAGCGTAAGCCGCAACCGACGCGGCGCGCTCCTCGACCATGGCGACCGCGTCGCGCAGCACGGCGATGCCGGCCTCCGGCCTGACGCCGTACTCGGCGAGATGGCGGCGAAAGGCACGCGCGCCCGGCACGGCGTGGTAAGCACCGACAAGGTGGCGGGTGATCGCGTGCAGGCGCGTGCCGCCGGCGAGTTCACGTGCGATATAGGGCTCGAGCGCAGCCAAGGCATCCTTCATGCTCGCATGCGGCGGCGCTTCGCCGAAGAGTTCGGGATCGACGGCCAATAGCCGCCACGGCTCCTGATAGGCCGCCCGCCCCAGCATCACGCCGTCGACGTGAGCGAGATGCTGCTTCGCGGCCTCGATGCTCGGAACGCCGCCATTGATGATGATCGGTACCTGCGGCAGCGCAGCCTTCAGCCGATACACGCGATCATAATCGAGCGGCGGAACGTCGCGGTTCTCCTTCGGCGACAGGCCATTGAGCCAGGCCTTGCGCGCATGCACGATCAACGCATCGGCCCCGGCCGCGACGACGGCCCGAGCCAACACATCCAGCGCCACTTCGGGATCCTGGTCGTCGATACCGATCCGGCATTTTAACGTGACCGGAATCCTCACCGCGCCCTTCATCGCCGCTACACAGGCGGCGACGAGCCCAGGCTCGGCCATCAGACAGGCACCGAAACGACCATCCTTCACCCGATCAGACGGACAGCCCACATTCAGATTGACCTCGTCATAACCGAAATCCTCCCCGATCCTCGCCGACGTCGCGAGGTCGCCAGGCTCCGAGCCGCCGAGCTGCAGCGCAACCGGATGCTCGCTTTTATCGAAACCAAGCAGCCGCTTCCGGTCGCCGTGGATGACCGCGCCCGTCGTGACCATCTCGGTGTAGAGCAGCGCCCGGCGCGACAAGAGCCGATGGAAAACGCGGCAGTGCCGGTCCGTCCAATCCATCATGGGGGCCACGGAGAACTTATAATGCTGCAACTTCAATAGCTTACTCTGTTTTTCCAATGGACTGGATCAGGCCTCCGCGCGCTCGGTTTGCGTCCCAAACCAGCCAGAATTTCACGCGCTTGTACCGCATTTGATCCCTCGCTGCACACGTTGCGCATGCGAAAATCGGAACGGAGTGCCGTGCAAATACCGATCTGCGAAGCAGGCCACGATGCATCATCCGACGTGCCGGCTGCTGCCGCGCGAGATCGCCATAGCCTTCAGCAATTGCCCCAATCGTGTTTGACCGGTTGACGGGAGAGCAATGCCCCTACCGCGCAGGCGGATTGGTGTTGCTCCAGGTGGGCACCGCGTTGGTCACGCCAACCGACGGCCAATAGTAGGAGCCAACTGAAGGAGCCGTGACAGTTCCGACGGAAGTTCCGGATGTTCCATAGGTCCTGGGTGGGACCGTCGGCGATCCGGACGTCCCATAGGATTGGGTCAACGACGGCACGTATTGCGTACGTAAAACCGGACTCGGACTGACCACCCGGTGTGCGTGCGCGTGTCGCGTCATTGGCCGGACTCGATCGCGCCCTGCCGCAAACGTGGGAATACACAAGACGAGCAAGATACCACATACCAAAGGACCACGCATGCGACCGCTCCAAATGAGTTGCGCCCGTTTACGAGGGAGGCTTCTCTGCTGATCGCTGGTATCTGGCGACGAAAGCCGATCAGCAATCGGAAGCCCGCGTGGTGATTTGCTGCCCGGCAAGGCGACCCGCGGTGCCAATCGTGCCCGGCACCGGCGCAGGCTCGAAACTCCGTCCTTCCACGAGAGGGATCGTTGGCGTCCTTGCCGCGCCGCAAGCACTCACGCTGTACACCGAGCCCGCCGTCTACCTCTACCTCGAGCACCTGCAGAACTGACCGCACGGCAGCGCGACGACAATCGGGCGATCACGCACGATCTCCATAGCCGGCAAAATGGGCGTGCCCGGCTCAAATCCAGCCATTAGCGATACCAACAATGACCGCGACGGCAGACACGATGATGGGGATAGATCCAGTGCGGACCCCAGCATGACCGATACCAGTGGTAGCCGGTCTCGCCCAGCCGATAGCAGCCGGCCTGGGCGCTACTGGGCGCCACAGCCGCGACCGAGAGGACCATCGCAGCGGCAGTAAGCAACGCGAACTTGCGCATCTCATCCTCCAACGAAGGCAGATATCGCACGCAATATTGCCGACGAGAGGACAGCCATCCTTGCGCGAGATCAACCTCTGCTGCACCGACGTCGCATGAATTCGGTTTGATGCAGCTCAAGCTGGACTCGACGGATGCATGCAAGACGTGAGCTTCCTTCACCTCAAAGGAGCTCGTCATGAGTGTCACAGGGGTCACCGCTCTGGACCATACGATTCAAGAGGCGAACGTTTGGCTCAAAGGTCTGGAGGAAGAGCTCAGGCTCGACAATCGCCAGCAAGCGTATAGTGCGTTGCGAGCGGTGCTGCATATCCTGCGCGACCGCTTGCCTCCGGAGGTCGCAATCAAGCTGGGAGCTCAGCTGCCGATCCTGGTACGCGGCATCTACTACGAAAACTGGCACGTCGCGGGCACTCCCACCAAGGAGCGTCATGTCGATGATTTCGTCGAACACGTGGCTGCGCAACTGCCGCAGCAATTTCCCGCCCATCCACTGATGGTCGCGCGCGGCGTGTTCGAACTGCTCTGGCAGAAGCTCGATCCGGGCGAATTCGAAAAAGCAATGCACCATCTGCCCGAACAGATCAGGGCTCTCAAGGCCTAGCCCCGGCACTTGCTTACGATGACCGGGTCGATCAGATCATCCGATCTCACCATCCTGCCGTTGGGCCTGGCTGGTACCCTGAACGTACCGAAGAGCCCCGCGGGACTGATCGTCTTCGTCCATGGCAGCGGGTCAAGCCACCTCTCGCCGCGTAACGTCGCGGTTGCCAAAGCCCTGAACTCACGCGGCTTCGCCACCCTGCTGTTCGACCTGCTCACCCCGGAGGAGGAGGCCAACCGCGCCAACACATTCGACATCGCTCTGCTCGCCGAGCGGCTGATCGAGGTTCTGCATTGGCTTGACGAGCAGCCTCTCCCGGTTACCGGCCTCATGACCGGCCTATTCGGCGCCAGCACCGGCGCCGCAGCCGCGCTCGTTGCTGCGGCGCGTGATCCGGAACGGGTCAAGGCGGTGGTCTCTCGCGGTGGACGGCCGGACCTCGCTGGCGATGCACTGTCCCAGGTACTTGCGCCGACCCTCCTCATCGTCGGTGGCGCCGACGTCGGGGTCATCGAGTTGAACGAAGATGTACTCCAACGTCTGCGCGCGCCGAAGGCGCTGGAGATCGTTCCGGGCGCAACGCATCTCTTTCCTGAACCCGGAGCCATGGACACCGTGATCGAATACGCCGCGCACTGGTTCGAGCGATATCTCGCCATGCCGTCCCACACTCACGCAGGCTAAACCTCATGAGTGGACGGCAGCGGCGCCCTTAACCTTTCGGCTCGGCCCGCGCAGGCCCCCAGTGAACGTCATGTTTTGTGCATCGCGGCACATTTAACCATGCCTGCTGCCACATCGGCGTGTGTCACGCTTACGTGGCTATGTCCATATTGCAAGATCGGCCGCCCTGCAATATAGATTCAAGCATAGGTTGTTTTTCGGCCTTCGCTGTTGGGTTTCGTCGCTATAGACCGTTCAAGAAAGGCTACTGTTCTCTGCTCTTCTTAGGTGATCCAAACGGTACTTCTTGCCCACTCCAGGGTATCGGAGGGCGTCATGAGTGATTTCGTGGTCAAAGCCAATATCGATCACTACCTTGACTTACTCGATAACCACAATATTGCGCACGAGACGAGAAGCATTGTCACCAAGCTGTTGATCTTCGAAGAGGACAAGCTCAGCTACGATCTGGAGCAGCTCGAATTCGCGGAAAGCCGAGCGGCCAGCGGACGCGAAAGGGTGAGCCATGTCCGTCGGATACGAGACGCCCTTGCCGTCGGTACGGCCGAACACGGCCAGGCGGACGCGCTGCTGATAAACTTCGAGAATCGGCAAACCCTGCTGGAGGATCTTTGTCATCGCTTACGCAACAGCGCAAAGCAGCGGAGCATCTAAAGCTGCGCTTGCGGGCCGCGACAATCGGCGCCAGCACCATTGATTTCCGTCAATGTGTGACCTTGCCGTCCCTTTTCTAATGCACCGTCTCGCAAAGGGGGTGAACATGGCGGACTTCGCAATTACTCTTGTCCAGGCGCGCAGACGCAATATTGAGCGCTATAGCAGGTTGCTCCAGACATCCTTGACGGATGTCGAGCGCGCCTACATCGAGAGGCGACTATTGGAAGAGAGAGCCGCTCTCCGATCCGTCGATCTGCCATACACGAATGCGGCAACATCATCGCAGCGTTCCGAATGCTGATTGCGCACGGGCGACGCATCGTGGCTGCCTAGACAGCCAATTCAGCGTGCTGCAGATCACGCGGATACCGCCTACAACGACCTCCCGTCCATGCTCCGAAGCCAATCGGCGATGCGCGCCCAGAACACGCCAATCGTTTCGCGGCCCATGAAAAGGCCGAGATGACTGGATGGCGCGACGGCGGTCTCGATCTCTGCGTCGGGCGTCCCCAGCAACGACGCGGTCGCCAGAGCCTGCTCGGCCGGCACGACCTCGTCATTGGCGCCAGCGAGCAGGAAGACCGGCACACTCACCCGGTTCAGTTGGACCGCGTGCCCGAGTGCAACGAACTCTCCGGCCGCAAGCCGGTTCTCCCTGAAGATCCAGTTCACTGTTTGGAGAAAGAACGTACCGGGTAAATCGAGCGTCTGCCTTTGCCAACGATCGAACCGCTCGACGAATTGACGGTCACTGAGAATGTCCGGTGACAACGTTCTCTGCAAAGCGGTCGTCGGATCCGGAGAGGCCCCCCAGAACCGCCGCATCTGTTCGCCTCTTACCAAGCCGCTCGTACTGTCCACCAAGACTTTGAAGGCATCCGACGACATGGACGCCACTGCACGAGACAGCGCCGAGCCGACCGACATATCGACCGGAACGCCCGCGAGCACCAAGCAGCGTACCTTACTCGGAAAACGTGCCGCATAGATCAGCGAGAGCCACCCGCCCTGGCACAATCCGACGAGATCGACCGGATGGCCGATGTCATCCACTGCGACATTCAGATCAGAGAGGTAGCTGTCGATGGACCGCGAGCTCATGTCGGGAGATGCCGAGCGCCACTCCGCAAGGTAAAGACGAGCAACGCCGCCGTTCCGAAGCGCCTCGACGATACTATGCCCGGCAGCAAAATCCGCAATCGAAGCCCCATGAAGCGCGTAAGGAGCACAAATCAAAACAGGCGCGCCCGTGCGGGCGAGTGAAAAGTCCCGCAGCCGCAAATCGGCAATTTCAAGCGCGATCGTATTGGGCGTGGTCCACTGCAAGTCAGGCTCCGGCCTGCCCTCTCCAAGCTCACCACCTTGGAGCCACCACTGCCAGGCATCGATTGCGATCTTTGCCGCAAGAAAGGACCAGGAGAAGGGGTCATGCGGCCCCCCTCCTCCAGTCTCGCCCACCCGGCTCCCGTATCTCCCCTCTACCACGCCATCCTCACTGATCCGTGCAAACCGGCTTCGTCCTGGAAACTATCTCCCCCGCTGAGCTCGCCTCCGACCCGAACAGCGCTCGGCGGTCATGCCAGGAATTCCGCGAGCTTGATTCTTTCATCCGCGGCAACGGCAAGATGCTGAAGGCGTTCCGATATACACACCGGATAATTCGCGGCCAGCGCCGGCGTTCTCAGTTCCTGAGGCAATTGTCTCAGTTGCTGTTCGGCGCGGGCACGGCTCTCCTGGAGCGAGACGAGCGGACCGACACGACGTCCAGCCTGCATGACCTGCTGCACGAGGGTCTCGCCTTCTATGCAATCGTCTTCCGTCGACACCACGTCACCACACATGAAGCCGTCGCCATCGAAACATCGCCAGACCTGCTTGCGCCCGGGCCATGTCGCCTTCCCCATCGAGCGCTTACGGCGCGGCAGGCCGGCATATTCCTGGAGCTTGTAGGCGCAATCGAGCCCAGGAACGTCCGATGAGGTCGTCAGGTTGGTGCCGATGCCGATACCGTCAACCGGTGCTTGCTGGCGCGAGAAGCCCAGCAGGACCTCCTCGTCGATCCCGCCGCTTACAAAAATGCCGGTGTCCTTCAATCCGCCCGCGTCCAGAATGTGACGGACACTTCTTGCAAGTGCAGCCAGATCGCCGCTGTCGATTCGAACCGCGCGAATGGGAATTCCGAGCGCCGTGAGCCGGGGCGCCAACGCGACCACCTTGTGCGCAGCTGCTTCGGTATCATACGTATCTATCAGGAGCACCAAGTCGCGCGGCCGGGCGCGCGCAAACACCTCGAAGGCCTTCGCTTCGTCGTCGAACGATTGAATGAACGAATGCGCCATCGTGCCATAGGCGGGAACACCGAATGTCTTCTCAGCCAAAAGTGTAGCGGTGCCGGAAAATCCGGCGAGATAGCTCGCTCGCGCCGCCAGCAGCCCGGCCTCGGCACCATGGGCACGGCGGAGGCCGAAATCGACCAGCAGCTTGTCCGGAGCCAACAGCTTCAATCGGGCGGCCTTGGAGGCGATCAAGCTCTGAAAGTGCAGGATATTGACGAGACGCGTTTCAACAAGCTGGGCTTCCGGCAAAGGTGCGGTAACCCGGAGAATGGGCTCGTTCTCGAAGAACGCTGTTCCTTCCGGCATCGCATGAACATCGCCGCTGAAGCGAAACGTGGCGAGATAGTCCAGGAGCTGCTGATTGAACTTCCGGGACTGGGCGAGCCAGTTCAGCTCCTCGTCTGAGAATTTCAGATTTTCCAGGAACTGAAGTGCCTGTTCCAAACCCGCAGCAAGCAGAAAATGTCGCTCTCTCGGCAATTTACGTACGAAGAACTCGAAGACAGCCGCATCCGTCTGACCCGAGACCAAATAGGCCTCGATCATGCTCAACTGATAGAGATCCGTCAGCAATGCACTCCGCAGCACTTCGATCGCCCTGTCATTGCAAATCACGGGTTTGCCGATCGCTTTACGGGCTCTTTAGACCCGTACTGCTCTAGCAGTGCGATGACCTCCTCATCGCTGACCTGGTGAAAGTCGCGATAGAAATAGCCGATTGCCCCAAGCTCCACCGGCGTATCCAGACAGACGATGACATCGACCTCCGGTCGGAGCTTTTCAAGTGTCTCCAACGGAGCTACCGGAACCGCCAGAACGATCTCTTCCGGCCCCTGCTTCCGGACTGCCTTGATAGCCGCGTGGATGGTCGCGCCGGTGGCGATACCGTCGTCGATGACGATCGCCAACCTGCCCTTGATTTGCGCCCGATGCCGGCCCTTCAGATAGCGTTTGCTGCGGCGCTCGATCTCGGCCTGTTCGTCGCGGCAGACGGAATCGAACTCCGCCGCAGAAACCTGGCAAAGCTCGATCACATCGGCGTTGCGGACGACCGTTGCCTCCGCTCCCTCCGCGACAGCTCCCATGGCCAGTTCGGGCTGGGTCGGTACGCCGATCTTCCGCACGATCAGCAAATCGAGGGGAGCGTCGAGCAGCGCCGCCACCTCGGCAGCAACCGGAACGCCGCCCCTCGGCAATGCAAGGATCACCGGATCTCTATCCTTGTAATTGAGCAGCCTCCCGGCGAGTTGCCGGCCGGCATCCGTTCGGTTCTCAAACGACATGGCGCAATCTCCAGCTTTCAAAATCCTACCGACGCCCATTGCGCACATGGTTGATCCGCGTCAAGTTCACGACGGATCGCAATCGATCAAGGGCCACGGCATGCCGGGCGACAGCACGGACTATGACTAGCGACATAGACCAGAACGATATCGACCAAGACGATCCGGCCTCGCTCAGGCGCAAAGTGAGCTTTCTCAGCCGTCCCGAGGCCTATGTGCCGGCTCCGGAGAACGTCGTTGTCCGCGAAACTCATATGTCGTGGGTCTTCATGGCTGGCCACCGCGTCTACAAACTCAAGAAGCCGGTCCGCTTTCCCTATCTCGACTTCTCTACGCTCGAACGCCGCGCCGCGGCAGCGAATGCTGAAGTGACCCTCAATCGCAGGCTGGCGCCGGATGTCTACCTCGGGGTCGCGCCCCTCACGATCACCCCGCAAGGCTACACGATCGGCGCTAGCGGAACCGTGGTCGACTGGCTCGTTGTCATGCGCCGCCTGGACGAAAGCCAGACCCTCGAGGCTGCGCTTGGCCGCCGAGAAATCCCGCGAGCCCGGATTCGTCAGCTCGGGGAGATACTGACGTGCTTTTACTCGCGCGCACCACGCCTCCTGCTCGGCGCCGATAGCTATCTGTCCGGACTGAATAAGGCGATCCTGGCCGACCGCCGCCTTCTCCTGGGCGGCACGTTTGACCTGCGACCGGGCCAAATCCAACGGATCGTCAATATTCAGCACCGTTTCCTGCAGCAGCGCCGGCCGGTCCTGGCATCCCGAATCCATCGCCGGCTCATTCTTGACGGGCACGGCGATTTGAGACCTGAGCACATATGGCTCGGCGGCTCCTATCCCATCATCGACTGCCTGGAATTCAATGCGGCGCTGCGTGCCGGAGACGCCCTCGACGAATTCGCCTTCCTTCATCTTGAATGCGAACGGCTCGGAGGGGTCGCGGTCGGCGACACCCTACGGCGACAGTTGGCAGTCGTTCTGAACGACGATCCGGCTTCCGGACTGTTCCTATTCTATCGGATCGGACGTGCCATGTTGCGAGCTCGCCTGTCCATTGCGCATCTTGCCGACACCCATGTACGAACGCCGGACAAATGGCCAAGACTTGCGCAGACCTATCTGAAGCTCGTCGGCACCGATGTTATGGCGCTCGAACGATTATTGGATCGCGACGGATACCCGTTCCGCTGATCAGGCCTGGTAAGGCAGCAGATCATCCAGTCGCTCGTCCAGATGCAGCCGACCAATGACGGCCGCGAACAATGGCGCCGCCGAGACAACATCGAGCTTGGCTTGAACGGGTCCTGATGGCAACCTGAAGGGCGGAACCGAGTTCGTGATCACGATGCGATCGATCGCACCGTCCGAAAGCTTAGTCTCGGCCCCAGGCATGAATAGACCGTGGGCGACGCAGGCCACCACCTCGGCGGCACCGCGAGCCCGTGCCGCCTTGGCGGCGCGAACCAACGTTCCTCCCGTGCTGATCAGATCGTCAAAAACCACGCAGAACGCGTCTGCGACGTCGCCGGCGAACAGATCGCCAGCGACCTTTCCGGAGCTCCGATGCTTCTCGACGAAGGCCTTGCCGATCGGCTGCCCCAATGACCTCTCGAGGGTCTCGCGGAGCAGATCGGCCCGCTTGCCGCCGCCTAGATCGGGCGAGACCACGCAGATCGGCCGCACCCCGGCCATGTCCCTAACCTTCTCGGTGAGCAAGGGCACCGCACTCAACGCGACCGTGGGGCAGCGAAAGGCATTTTCGAACGCTGCTTGGTTATGAACCTCAAGCGTAACGACACGACCGACGCCAACCGCCTCGAACAGACTGGCAAGATACCGGATCGTCACGGGATCGTTGGTCTTGGTCCGGCGGTCCTTACGGGCGTAACACAGATAGGGAATAACTGCCGTCACGCGCGCCGCGCCCGCATCCCTGAGTGCACCGATGAAGAACAACAACCGGCACAGCTTGTCATTTGGGCTCTCTTGCGGTCCCCCATGCAAACTATGCACGACGTACACGTCGCAACCCGCGACATTGTCCAGTGGACGGATCTTGTGTTCACCGTCTTCGAAGCTGCGCTCCTCGGCCGTGGCAAGTCGGCAACCCAGCGCGTCGGCGATATCCTGACCGATTTCGACCGAGCCCCTCAGCGCGAACAGACGTAACCGGTCGCTGCCATTCAATGGCCGTCGGGACAAAGACGTGCCGTTGGCCACGTTGGGCTCCACCGGTCAGATCTTAAGGGCGTGCTTGCCGAGCACCCTGACCGAGCTCGCCTGCGGCCCCTTTTGGCCCTGCTCCTCGACATAGGTCACGCGCATCCCGACGGAAACCTCGGCGGTGCCGAGAACGCTATTGCGATGAAAGTACACTTCGTGCCCGTCGGCAGCTGCGAGGAAACCAAAACCGCCGTCCTTGTCGAAGCGTACCACCGTTCCGATCGGCTGCGCTTCGTGCTCCTTGACATCGCCACGCATGACGCGCGCCTGGTCCTGCAATTGGCGGCGGGCGCGATTGAATCCGTCGTCGACTGCAAATGTGAGGTCGGCGTAGCGCTCGTCCTGACTCGGCGTGCGTCCGACATTGACCTCGCGTCCATCCGGCAGCGCAAGCCGAATGTTGACGTGATATTGACCGCCGGTGCGGTGGTGCTCACCCGGCCCTTTTACCACGACGCGCCCCGAGGTCACGCGGCCGTAACGGCTTTCGAGTTCCGCGAGATGCTTTTCGATAGCCGCTTGCAGTTCGTTCGAAGCCTCAAATCCCTCGAACTCGATCCGAGCTGACGTTTGCATCGCAATTCTCCACCTCAGTTATGAGACATTTGAGCACGCCAACATCTGTTGACTTTGAGCGAAATCAACCTGCCGCTCGTGTCATCAAACAGACTGGACCGCCAATTGTTGCGCGGAGAGCATCATGCCTATCCGGATCAAGACCTTTATAGCGACAGTGGACGGGTCCGAGTCTGCCACGCGCGCGCTGGATGTTGCCATCGCCATGACGAAGGCTGCGTCCGGAACATTGTCCCTGCTGGCGGTCGCCGTTCCCCTGACGCAGGCAGAGCAGACCGCGTTCGAACGAGCCGAGGGCAACGTTGCGGATGCGTCCGACATGATGGCCCAACAGATTCTCAAGGCAGCCGAACACCGCCTGGATCTGGCCGGCCTTACAGCCGCAAGAACGCTGCTCAAATGGGGTGACCCGGCCGAGGCCATCCTGGATGCGATCGCAGATCTAGGACCGGACGCCATTGTCGTCGGGCGCAGAGGCCGCGGACGCCTTACCGGGCTACTGCTCGGCAGCGTATCTCAGAAGCTTGTCAGCCTCGCCCCCTGCGTTGTGGTCGTCGTGCCTTAGGACGGCGAACTTGACGCTTCCGATCAAGTTCTTCGTGCGCTCTATCGTTGGGAACGTCAAGCTAACGTCGCGCCAATTCATTCGCTTGCCAGCGCTCCTAGAATTCCGATCCGCGCTCCACGTCGGTCGTTCACTCCCCGAGAAGATGTTTCTCGATTTCGCCGACCGAATGCTTCGTCAGATCCTTGTGCAATTCAGCAATGATGCGCGCCTTGACGTCGTCGTGGAACGCGTCACGCAGATCGGCGAGCGCTCGTGGAGGCGCCACAACGATCAGTGCTTTCGCCTTTTGCGATCGGACCATCTGCTCCATCGCAGCCGCAACGTTGTGCACGAACCGATGCTCTTCAAGTTCATGCCAGTCCACCGCATCCACGGCGCTCCGATGCCCCGACTGATGCGCCTTGCTGACCCGTCCAGGCCGTTCGCTGCCCTGCTCGTGAGTCGGCCGGTTTTCATCCTCGAAGACCTTCTCAGCCTTCAAATTTGGGAATTTCTCGTCTCCCTCGTTGCGGAGGAATAATGCCTTTCGGCCGTCGCCAACAAAGATCAGCGCATCATGTGGGATCTTGAGTTTACTCACCTCTTCCTCCGTCTTGCTGCCGGTCCATCGTGGCAAGAAACCGGCTAGTGCCGTCGCTTCAGCAGCATGCGTAACTCGGCGATTGGACGCGTATTGATCACCTCCCCAGCCTCAAGCCACCCGCGGCGAGCCTGATCCACGCCAAAGCGCATATTGCCGAGGCCGCCAATGGCATGGGCGTCGGACGAAATCGCCAGCCTGACACCGTTCAGCTTCGCCGCATGGGCATGAATATCGTCAAGATCTAGGCGATCCGGATCTCCATTCAACTCCAGACAACAGCCATGTTCAGCCGCCGCGGCAATGATCTCTTCCATGTCTACCTCGTACGGCACTCGCTCATTGATCAGTCTGCCGGTCGGATGCGCGATCACAGATACGTAGGGATTGGTTATCGCCCGAATGATGCGCTCGGTCTGGGCCTTGCGGGAGAGATCGAATTTGTAGTGCACCGCAGCAACAATGAGGTCGAGACGCACGAGCACCTTATCCGGCAGATCCAGCTTCCCATCAGCCAGGATATCGACCTCCGCTCCCTTGAGCACGGTGAAGCCTGAGAGCTTTTCATTCACGCGATCGATCTCGTCGAGCTGCCGGGCAAGATGCGCGGAATCGAGACCGTGAGCAATCGTGACGTGCTTGCTGTGATCGGTGATCGCGATATAGGCGTAGCCGCGCGCCTTCGCAGCAATGGCCATCTCCTCGATCGACGCGGTTCCATCGCTCCAGCGCGAATGAACATGAAGATCGCCGCGAATATCACCAAGCGTGATCAATTTCGGCAGATCTCCTGTGGCCGCCAACGCAACCTCTCCGCGGTCCTCGCGCATTTCGGGTGGAACCATGGCCAGACCGAGCTTGCGATAGATTTCATTCTCCGTGGCGCTTGCAATCCGACGCCTATCGTCGAACAGCCCATATTCGTTGAGCTTCCAGCCATGGTCGTTGGCGAGGCCGCGCAACGCAATATTGTGCGCCTTCGATCCGGTAAAGTACATCAATGCCGCGCCATAGCTTGCTTTTGGGACCACCCTGAGATCGACCTGCAGGCCGGACCGGAGGATGATAGTCGTCCGCGTCGGACCGTGCGCGACCACATGAGCCACATTTTCATAGCGGACAAGTCGGTTGCCGACCGCCGCACCATTGCGCGCAATGGCGAGAACATCGAGGTCGCCCACCGTGTCGCGCCTGCGACGAAAGCTCCCGGCGACCACGGCCTCGGCGAGCCCCTTTGTTTTGCGGAGATAGGCGAGCAGCGCCTCCGCTTCGGCCTCAGCCTCCACCAGCTTGAAGCGCCTTTCGGCCGGGGGCTTCGCCAGCGCAGCGACCAGCTTCTGCTCGCTCTTGAGGCCAAATCCCTTCAGATCACGCAAGCGTCCCGATTGGATCACTCGCCGCAGATCGTCGAGCGTCCGCACTCCCAGGCTATCGTAGAGCAACTTGACGCGCTTGGGACCGAGACCCGGCAAAGCGGCAATCTCGCCGAGATCACCGGGCAACTCGCGCTTGAGTCGCTCGAGCACGTCGAATTTGTGCGTGGTCACAATAGCGGCGATCTTGCCGGCCAGGTCCTTGCCGATGCCGGGGAGTTCCGAGAGGTCTTCGCCCGCCTTCAGCAGCCCCGTGATGCTCTTCGGCAACCGCTCGATCACCCGCGCGGCATTACGATAGGCACGCGATCTGAATGGATTATCGCCCTTGATCTCGAGCAGCTCGGCGGTGTGGTCGAACATCTCGGCGATCTCGGCATTTTGGACCGGCATCGTCGTGTCTCCATCCCTCCGTCCAAGCCTAGCGACAAGCCGGAGCCAGACTTTGACGTAGATCAGGCCTGCCAGAGCCACCTTCGATGTCGCATCCGCCGGGAGCCAGAGGAGCCGACATCCTCCGGATTGATACGGGTCAACGCCAGGCCGCCTCGGCGGCTTAGAGAGACACCATGGATGACGCACTGGGACCATCTCAGCGGGAACATCTGATTTCGCTCGTGCGCGAGTTCGTCCGCGAGCTGCATCCGCAGCGCAGCCGATTTATCCAGATTACTCCCTCCAGCCGCATCGAGCGCGATCTCGGGATCGATAGTCTGGCGCGCATCGAGCTGGTGCTCCGCATCGAACGCGCGCTTCATCTGCATCTGCCGGCGCAAGCGGTCGGCGAAGCGGAAACGGTCGAGGATGTCATTCGCTGCGTCCAACGCGGCGGGCCGGCGGGTGATGTCGCCGCTCTCAAGGTCCTCACCACGACCGCGCTTCCGAGCGTCCCTGCACCGGATGAAGCCGTCACCTTGACGGCCGTTCTGGACTGGCATGCGGCCCGACATGCGGACCGGTTACATCTGACCGTCCTGCAGGACGAAACGGTCTCGCTGGGAACGCTGACCTACGGCGAGCTTGCAGCCCGCGCGCGTAGCGTCGCTTACGGACTGCTCGAGCGGGATATCTCTCCCGGAGACCGCGTGGCGCTGATGCTTCCGACCAGCGTCGATTTCTTCGTGGCGTTCTTCGGCATTCTCTATGCGGGTGCTATCCCGGTGCCGCTCTACCCGCCAATGCGTCTATCCCAGGTCGAAGACCATCTTCGTCGACAGACGACCATATTGCAGAATGCAGGAGCACGCGTGCTGATAGCCGTGCCGGAAGCCCTGCGTGTGGGGAATCTGCTTCGGGCCATGGCAGGCGATCTCGATCACGTTGTCAGCGTCGCCGATATCGAGTCTACTGTATCGGCGGCGCTCCCGCATGTGGACGATCCGGCTGCGGTCGCGCTGATTCAGTACACCTCGGGCAGCACCGGCGATCCAAAAGGCGTGGTCCTGTCACACGCCAATCTCCTGGCCAACATCCGCGCAATGGGAACCGTCATCGGCGCGAACTCATCCGACATCTTCGTCAGTTGGCTGCCGCTCTATCACGACATGGGCCTGATCGGCGCCTGGCTCGGATGCCTGCATTACGCCGCCCGGCTCTATGTCATGTCGCCGCTCAGCTTTTTGATCCGGCCACAAAGCTGGCTATGGGCGATGCATCGCTTTCGCGCGACGTTCTCGGCATCGCCCAATTTCGGCTTCGAGCTCTGCCTTACCAAGATCGCCGACCAGGAGCTTGAGGGCCTGGACCTCGGTTCGCTGCGCATGGTCGCCAACGGCGCCGAGCCGGTCAGCGTCCAAACCCTACGTAAGTTCACCGAACGGTTTGCCAAGTACGGCTTTCCTGCGAACGCGATGGCGCCAGTCTATGGATTGGCGGAATGTTCGGTCGGACTGGCTTTCCGGCCTGCGCGACGCCTTCCGCCGGTCGACCGCATCGACCGGGATCAGCTCAGCCTCCATGGTGTTGCGGTCCCTGCCAAGCCAGAAGATCCGCGACCGTTCGAACTCGTCGGCTGCGGCCAGCCGCTCCCCGGCCACGAAATCCGGATCGTCGATCAGGCCGGGCGAGAACTCGGCGACCGGCGGGAAGGACGCATCGAATTTCGCGGTCCATCCGCAACCAGCGGCTACTTCCACAATGAGGCAAAGACGCGTGAACTGGTCCGCGGCGACTGGCGCGACACGGGAGACCGCGGCTACATGGCCGATGGAGACATCTTCATCACCGGCCGCATCAAGGACATCATCATTCGGGCCGGCCGCCATCTCTATCCGCAGGAGATCGAGGAGGCCGTCGCAGCCTTGCCAGGTGCGCACAAAGGCGGGGTTGCAGTGTTTGGCGTTGCCGATCGCGCAACCGGGACCGAACGCGTAGTGGTTCTGCTCGAAACGCGAGAGTCCGATCCAGGCATGCGGGCCACTTTGCAGGCCCGCGCACATGAGATTGTCACCGATGTCGCGGGAACGCCGCCGGACGAGATCGTGCTTGCGCCTCCCCGCACGGTACCGAAGACCTCCAGCGGGAAAATCCGGCGAAGCGCCGCCAAGAAACTCTATCAGAGCGGCCATATCGGCCCAATCCAGCGGGTCCTCTGGTGGCAATTGCTCCGGCTCGCGTTCGCCGGCATCGGCCCGCAACTCCGGCGGGTGGCGCGCCGCATCTCCGAAACATCTTATGCGGCGTGGTGGTGCAGCGTACTAGGCTGTTCGGCCCTGGCCGGATGCCTGGCCGTCCTGGTGCTGCCGAGCGTATCCGCCCGTTGGTCGGCGCTTCGATGCATCGGCCGCGGCGCGCTCCGCACCATGGGCGTGCCACTCACGACTCTGGGCTTCGAAAAGATCCCCCGCCATGCAGCCGTGCTCGTGTTCAATCATTCGAGCTACATGGATGCCTTTGTGCTGGCCGCGACGCTACCGTCGGAACCCGCTATCGTCGCCAAGCGCGAATTGGCTCAACAAGTCATCGCCGGACTGATGTTGCGACGGCTCGCCATCCCGTTCGTGGAGCGCTACGATGTTGCAGGCAGCCTGACGGACACGGCGACGTTGACCGCTCTCGCACAACAAGGACGCATTCTGGTGTTCTTCCCCGAAGGCACCTTCACCCGGCGCGCGGGGCTTTCGGGCTTTTTCCTGGGCGCATTCAAGATCGCAGCCGAGCTCAACGTTCCGGTTCTGCCGGGCATCATCAAGGGCACGCGAACCATGCTGCGCAGCGATCAGTGGTTTCCGCGTCACAGCGCAATCAGCGTTGCGATCTGCGATCCGATAATGCCATCCGGCTCCGACTTTCAGGCCGTCATTCGTTTGAGGGACCAAGTGCGCCGCGTGATGCTCGCCCATGTCGGCGAGCCGGATCTGGACGAATTGGTGAAGCCGGAGGCGACTTCACTCGCAAGCTGATGGAGAGGCCGCATGAAACTCGCATCCAGCGCCTTCGCGGACGGATCGTCCTTGCCGCAACGCTTCACCTGCGACGGTGAAAATATCTCACCGCCTCTGCAATGGTCAGGCGTGCCGAGCACCGCACGCAGCCTGGTCCTGCTTTGCAGTGATCCGGATGCGCCGGCTGGAACGTGGCATCATTGGGCCGTCTACGATCTTCTGCCCGATCAGGCCGGGCTTGCCGAGGGGGCGGCCCAAGCCGGCAACCTGAAACAGGCGCTCAACGATTTCAAAACGATCGGGTATGGAGGTCCATGCCCTCCTCGGGGCCATGGAGTTCACCACTATCATTTCCAGCTCCTGGCTCTTTCGACCGACCACCTCAAGGTCCATCCAGGGACGTCTTGCCGGGAGGTCGCGCACAAGGCTCGCCAGTTCACGCTCGCCGAAGCGACCCTCATCGGCACTTATCGTCGGTGATGGGGACCGTCTGCCGACGCCCGATCAACATCACCGCGTTGCTGCCTCTCGCCCAGTGTCCACGCTCAGAACTGCACACCTCTCGTCAGAGCTCCGTCGACGACTAGGTTCGTGCCGGAAATGAAGCTCGCGACGGGGCTCGCCAAGAACACGACCGCATTGGCCATCTCCTGAGGTGTCCCCATCCGTCCGGTCGGGTTGAGCGCAAGCGCCGCCTTATAGAGATCGGGATTGCCATCCTTGATCGTGTTCCATACGCCGCCCTCGAAATAGGTGTTGCCCGGTGAAACCGTATTGGCACGGATGCCCTTGGCCGCCAGCTGATAAGCGAGCCCCTGAGTGTAGTGGATGATCGCAGCCTTGAATGTGCCGTAGGGACCCGCGGCGAAATCGATTTCCCGCCCCGACACGCTGGCAATCGTCACGATGGCCGCGTGCTTGCTCTTCTCGAGATACGGCATGGCGGCATCGACGAGCCGAACCGTCCCCATCATGTCCGTAGAAAATTCCTTGCTCCAGCTCTCGTCATCCTGACCGATGGCGAGCGCGCTCACATTGGCGACCACGATATCGATCCCGCCGAGCGCATCGGCCATTTCGTTGACCCAGGCTTTCAGCGCGGGTCCATCGGCGACGTCGACCGCCTTTCCGGCCGCCGTGACACCTGTTGCTTTCAGCGCGGCCACCGTCGCCTCGACATCTCCGGTGTTGCGAGCGCAGATACCAACATCGGCGCCTTCTGCCGCCAGCGTCTCAGCGATTGCCCGGCCGATCCCCTTGGTAGCACCCGTGATCAGAGCTTTCGCTCCTTTGAGCCCCATATCCATTGTCAGCTCCTCTGCTTCGTCATCAACCTCCGCTGGAGGTCATCGATTGCCGGCCTGTGTGCGGACGAGCCCACGATAGCTGTGGGGCATGCGCATCGCGACCAGATCCTTGCGCCTTACAACGTTGGTTGGATAGGCAGTGTCGAGGTTGCTGGTATCGATCTGCGCGGTCGCAATCGCCGCCCCATCCGATACAATTGCCTCACGGCGCGGGAATTCGAAGGTGTCGGGGCCGAAGATGCCGCTCAGTCCGGAGTAGCCGTGGGCCGGATCATGCACGTTTGCGAACGCAAAGAAGGTGTTGTTCTCTCCCGCCCTCACCCGAAAATGATGCCAATGCTGGGGGTCGGCTCCAGTTGGAATCGGTGCGGGCTGCGCGACCGTGGTGCCCGCGTGCGACGATGTGAACGCCCCCTGCACCGCCGCCGGACAAGCGATCAGATCGCAGCCGCGCAAAGCGAGCACCCGCCCTGCTTCAGGAAACAGCGCATCGTGGCCGATCAACAAGCCGATGCGCCCAATCGGGGTGTCAACGACGGTCCAACTGTCGCCCGCGGTAGCCCAGCTTCGATCGCCGCTCGCAAGGTGCGTCTTTCGATAGACCGAGACGGCTCCGTCGGGAGCGACGAGACAGGCGCTGTTGTAGCTCTCTTCGCCCACGCGCTCGGCTAGCCCGCAGACCAGATAGATGTCGAGTTCGCCAGCAAGCGCAACAAGCCGCTCCGTCACCGGCCCCGGGATCGGTTGCGCCGACCCGGCCGGGTCGGTGAGGCCCGTCGCCGCAAGTTCGGGGAATACCACGAGCTCGGCGCCGTCCACCTTCGCCTTGCGCGCGAGATCGGCAATGATGGACAAGTTCGTCGCGACCTCCGGTGTGGGCGCAAATTGCCCGACACTTACCCGCGAGCGCTTTCCAGCCGGCCATGGCTGATGACCGTAGAGCCCGAAGAAATCGCGGGGGTTCCAGCTGTAAGTATTGGTCAGCAGCTCCGGATAGAGCTCCGGCCGACGCTGCGCCAACACCGGCTCTCCGAGCACGCGTCTTGTCCGCGCAACTGCAAGATCGACCTCGGCAAAGGCGATTCCGTCCCCTTTGTCGATTGCGGCTGCGACGGCGCCATCGGGCGCAATGACGCAGCTTCCGCCGGAGAATTGCACCGTGCGCTCCAGCCCCCAGCGATTGCTCTCGATCACGTAGCAACTGTTCTCAAATGCGCGGCTGATCCAATACGGCGCCGGAGTGCGTTCGGCGAGCCAGTTCGAGATGTGACAGATGATATCCGCCCCGCCGAGCGCCATCAGCCGCGCAGTCTCGACAAAATGGATGTCCATGCAGATCAGGAGCGCGATGCGCCCGATCTCCGTCTCGAACACCTGATTGTGCAGGTCCCCGGCCGCCGCCCATTTCGGCTCGGAAATATAGGGATGCGTCTTGCGGTGCCGGCCGATGATGCCGTCGGGGCCGATCAGCACCGCGCTGTTGTAATAGATGTCGTCGTCATCGACCTCGGGCATGCCGATCACCACGTAGCAGCCGTGGCGGCGCGCCAAAGCGGCAAACCGGTGCGTGGTCGAGCCCGGGATCTTCTCCACGAACGCGGCGACCTCGGCGCGGTCGTACCAGCAATAGCCGGTCGTCCCCATCTCGGGCGTCACGATGAGCTTGGCGCCCGCAGCAGCCGCCTGTTCGCAAAGCTCGAGCAGGCGCGCGATGTTGCGCTCCTTCTCGCACAATGTCGGCTCGAACTGAACGGTGGCGACCTTGTATGTCGACGACATCCTGCCGTTCCCCTCAGACCAGGAACGACTTCTTGATCGAAGCACCGAGCGTATATTTCGGGTCGACCATGTTGCCGAGGCGGACGCGGCCGGCCTGAGTCAGCAACATATAAGCCTCGATCTCTTCGAAGCCGTAGTCGGCGGCCATCCAGCGGCACAGCTCGCGATAGGCGATGCGTGCGGCATCCTCCATCGGCCGCGCCGAGCCGATCGTCATGATGAAATCCTTGGTCTCGAGCCGCGGCCAAGCGATAGTCCAGTTCTTGATCAGGTCGACTTGGACCGTCGTCACCGTCGGATGCTCGATCGCGACACCGCAGAGCTCGCCGTCGCCCTGCGCGGCATGGCAATCGCCCAGATAGAGCAGCGCGCCCTTGGCGTTCACAGGCAGATAGATGATGGCGCCGACGCCAACGTCAGGCAGATCCATGTTGCCGCCATAATAGTCCGGGACCAGCGAGGAAATCGCCTCGATTTCCGGCGAGGTGCCGATGGTGCCGATGAACGGCTCATAGGGTAGCGTGATCTTGTCGTTCCACTTGGTGCCGTTCTCCAGCGTGATCTCGAGCTTCTTGACGCGCTCGGGCAGTGCCGGGTTGAGCAAGGCCGTATTTCCGGTCGAGACCAGGCCGCCGAAATCAGGCATGACCACGGTGGTGCCGCGCGGCTGCGGCCCGCGCGGCACGATGCTCTCGATATAGACCGCGAGCGTGTCGCCCTTCTCGGCGCCGTTGACGTAGATCGGCCCATTCTGCGGATTGAGGAACGGGAAATTCAGGATCTTCGACGGGCTGTCGGTCTCGTGCTTGATCTGGCCCTCGAAGGCATCATGGGTCTCCGCGGAGACCACCGCCCCCGGATCGACGCTCAGGATCGGGTTCACATAGGGCCCGTAGACATAGTGGTACTTGCCCTGATTTTTCTCCGTGATCACGTGCTCGCTGCCGCGCTTGCCCTTGGCGATGCCCTTGCGGGCCATGATCGATTCCGACTGCCAGGCCATTCTCATTCTCCTTGTTCTGGTTGTGACGTTTCTTGCATCAGACCGCGAGGTGGCGGCGCATCTCGGCCTGGTCGTCGAGCGCCGCGTGCGCGAGGCTCGCGGTGATGCGTCCTTTGTCCATGACGTAGCAGCGCTGCGCCATCGCTCGGATCATGTCGAGATTCTGCTCGACCAGGATGATCGTGACACCGGTCTGGCGGTTGAGCTCGACCATGTTGCGCGCGATGTCCTGGACGATGTTCGGCTGGATGCCTTCGGAGGGCTCGTCGAGCAGAATCAGATTGGGATCGGCGATCAAGACGCGGCCAATCGCAAGCTGCTGCTGCTGCCCGCCGGACATGGTGCCCGCGCGCTGCGTCCAACGCTCCTGCAGGATCGGAAACGCATCGAGCACGCGCCGCTTGCCGTCTTCGGGAATGCCGCCTTTGATCGCGGCGCCCACGGCGATGTTCTCGCCGACCGTCAGGCGCGGAAATACATCCCGGCCCTGCGGCACATAGCCCATGCCGAGCCGCGCACGCCTGTGCGCGGGCAGATGCTCGACGGCTTCGCCGCGATAGACGATCGAACCTGACATCGCCGGCACCAGCCCGATCAGGCTCTTCATCAGCGTCGACTTGCCGACGCCGTTGCGGCCGATCACCGCGACGATCTCGCCCTCGCGCACCTCGATCTCGAGCCCCTGCAGCACCGGCTTGCCGCCGTAGCCGGCGCGCAGGCCGAGCGTCGTGAGGATGACTTCCTTACGCGTTTCCTCAAGCATGAGCCTGTCCCAGATAGATCGCCGCGACGCGCTCGTCGGCGACGATCTCCTCGATCGAGCCTTGCGCAAAGACCTGGCCGAGATGCAGCACCGTGACCCGCTGCGCCACTTGACGGACGAAGGCCATGTCGTGCTCGATCGCAAGCACAGTCACGCCCTCCGCATTGAGCCGCCGCACCATCTCGCCAGTCATATGTGTCTCTTCCGGCGACATCCCGGCTGTCGGCTCGTCCAACAACAACAGCCGCGGCTTGAGCGCGATCGCCATGCCGATCTCCAGCCATTGCTTCTGGCCGTGGCTGAGATTGCCCGCGCTCTGCGCCTGCTCGGCTTCGAGGGCGAGAAAAGCGAGCAGCCGATCGATCTCCTGCGCGAGTACGGCGCCGCGATGCCGGCTCTGCAGCGCGATCTCCAGGTTCTGCCGGACCGAGAGCCCCTTGAACACACCGGGCACCTGGAACTTCACCGACAGGCCGCGGCGGATACGTGCGAAGGATTTCAGTGTCGTGATCTCTTCGCCGCTGAAATAGATGTGGCCGCTGCCGACGCTATATTCGCCCAGGATCAGACGGAACAGCGTGCTCTTGCCGGCGCCGTTCGGCCCGATCAGGCAATGGATTTCGCCGGGCTGCAGCGCCAGATCGACCGAATTCGTCACATGCAGGCCGCCGAAATGCTTGTTCAGCCCGCGCAGTTCGAGCAGCGTCATCAGGCAGCCTCCCGCTTACGACGGGTGGCGAGCCGGCCGACCCAGCTGATGATGCCGAGCACCAGCCCGTTCGGTGCGATCAGGACGGTCGCCACTAGCAGAACGCCCATGAATACCAGCGCATATTGGCTGCCGTAGATCGTCAGCGCCTGGAAGCCCGCGAGCACGACGAGCGTGCCGATCAGGGTCGCGGTGATGTCGCTGCGGCCGCCAACGGCGACCCAGATCAAGGGCAGCGACGCAGCGGTCATGCCCATGCTGGACGGCGTGATGTATTGGCCCCACACCGTGTAGAGCACGCCGGAGAGGCCGGCGAGCGCCGCCCCGATAACGAACGTGATCAGCTGGTATTTCCGGATGTCGTAGCCGAGCATCTCGGCCCGTTCCGGATTCTCCCTGATCGCGACAATCACGTTCCCGAACGAGGAATTCATCAGGATGCGCAGTGCGAGATAGACCACGACAAGCATCGCGAGCACGACGTAGTAAAGACCGACGTCGGCGAATAGTACGATCGGCTCGTCGAACCAGGGGATGGTCAGCGGCGGCATTGCGCTCATGCCGTTGAACCCGTTCAGGCGTGCGCTTCCGATGTGCCATTCAGGCCCCGCCGTCTGCGCCATGAAGCGCTCGAGCATCAGGGTCACGGCCAGCGTGACGATGCCGAGAAAGACGCCCGCGATACGCCCGAAGAACATGAAATAGCCGAGCAGTGCCGCAAACAGCGAGGCAATCAAGACCGCGAGCACGAGCGCGATCCAGGTGAAACCATAGGCCGAGCCGAAATTGATGGTGAGGATTCCGTACCCGTACCCGGCGATGCCGAAGAAAGCCGTCTGGCCAAACGATAGCGAGCCGCCATAGCCCCAGATCAGGCTGAGACTGAGCGCGATGAACACCCAGACGAAGAAGTACACCGTGTTGCCGACGGTGTAGCCGTCGCTGAACAGCGGATAGGCCACGGCTCCCGCCAGCACCAGCGCGAACAACGACCAAAAGCCCCGGCCCCGACCGAGCGTCTGAGGACCTTCAAGACGGCGAAGCAGCGAAACGAGTCCGGTCACGATCGCTCTCCTTCAGGTCCGCTCGCGCAGCACGAAGCCGGAAATGCCCTTCGGCAGGACCCGGACCACGATGATGACCGCGATCAGCAGCCCGATCTGGCCGAACAATTGCCCCTGCCAGGAGGTCATCGCGGATTTCACGATCGCGAGCACGCCGGCGGCGGGAGCGGTGCCGAGGAAGACATCGGCGCCGCCGATCACCACCGTGACGAACGCCTCCATGATGAAGGTCGCGCCCATGGTCGGCACCAGCGTCATGGTCGGCGCGTAGAGCCCGCCAGCGAGGCCGGCGAGCCCTGCCCCGCATGCGAAGGTCAGACTGTAGATCAGGCGGGTGTCGACCCCCAGCGCTGCCGCCATGTGCGGCACCTGGATAGTCGCGCGCGCGAGCACACCGAAACGGGTCCAATTGAACAACGCATAGAGCAAGCCCAGCACCGCGAGCGCCGCCAGGAACAGCACGATGCGGTAGACCGAGTAGGAATAGGCGCCGACCTGAAAGCTTCCGAACGGCGTGCCGACGCCGGCCATAGTGGAGCCGACCAGGATCAAGGTGCCTTGTGTGGCGATCAGGCTCAGTCCCCAGGTCGCGACAATCGTATCGAGCGGACGCTCATAAAGATGCCGGACCACCAGCAGTTCGACCAGCACGCCGACCAGAGCCGCGACCAGGGTGCCGGCGAGGATGCCGAGCGGCAGCGGCAGGCCGGCATGCACCGTCGCCGCGGTCACGTAAGCACCGCACATGATGAACTCGCCATGAGCGAGATTGATCACCCCCATCATGCCGAATATGACGGCCAGGCCACAGGCCGACAGCACGAGGAACGCGAATGCGTCGCCGAATTGGTAGAGTGCGGAGAATGTCAGTGTCGCGATGTCCATGACTTCGGTCGAGGTTTGCGCAAGGTCAGATATGCGGGGGCGCAGATTTGCGGGGGGTGCAAGAGCCGCCCCGGCGTGAGGGACGCCGGGGCGACTCTTCCGCCGATCAGGGCTTCGGCGGGGGCGGATTCGACGGCGTGTATTGCGCCATCGGATCCTTCTTGGTCAGGTCGCAGCCGGCTTCGCCGAGCCAGTACGGCTTGATGTCCTCCCAGACTTTCGGGAAGGAGATCGAGTGATCGGCGCCGACCTTCGCCAGATAGATCGTGTGCGACATGTGCTGGCTCTTCGGGTCGATGCAGACCTTGCCCTCGGGCGCATCCATGCAGACGTCGCCCTGCGCGATCACCTTGCGAATGTCGTCGCGCTTGGTCGACTTCGCCCGCTCCGCCATCTGCTTGTAGAGATAGACCGCGAGATAGGAATTCTCCGCTTCCTGGTTCACATAAGGCTCGCTCGGGAACTTGGCCTTGAACTTGGCGTAGAACTCCTTGCTCTTCGGCGAATCGATTTCCTCGATATAGTTGGTCGTAACGTACATGTCCTTCAGGCTCGGCGGCTTGAAGCGCTTGTGCTCATAGCCCTGACCGACATTGACCGAGGATGCCATCGGCAGGTTGACGTTGGCGGATGCCGCCTGCTCGTAATAGGAGGCCTGCGCGGTACCGACCAGGAGCGTGACCACGAAGTCCGGCTTCGCCTTCTGGATGTTCTGGATGCTTTGCGAGAATTGGGAAACACCGAGCGGGATGAACTCCTCACCGGCCATCTCGCCGCCGTTTTCCTTGACGATCTTGCGGACCCACTCGGCCGAGATTTGGCCGAAATTGTAGTCGGCCGCCAGGGTGTAGACCTTCTTGCCGTAGGTCTTCATCATGTAGGGAATGAGCGTCGAGAATTGTTGCTCGGGTACCGCGCCGGTCACGATCATATGGCCGTCGCAGACGCCGCCTTCGTATTGGTTGTTGTAGAAGGCAAAGCCGTTGAACTGGTCGACGATCGGCCGGTACGCCTCGCGCGAGGCCGAGGAGAAGCCGGCGAACACGACGTCGACCTTGTCCCGCTGCAGTACGCGCCGCATGAACTCTTGGTAGCGCGTGTTGTCCGACTGTGTGTCGTAGGTCACGAGCTCCAGCGGCCTGCCCATGATGCCGCCGGCCTTGTTGATCTCGTCGGCGGCGAGTTGGATCGCGTGCACCTTGCCGATGGTGGCAGCCGCAAAATCGCCGGACTGATCCTCCAGCACGCCGAGTTTGATCGGATTTTCCGCCGCGAGCGCGCCTGACGCAAGGACAAGCGTTCCCGTGAGGGCCGCGGCGCGCAGCCCTCTCACTACAGATCTGGTCATCGTGATGCTCCTACATCGCTTGCTTTTTTTCGCCTTCCAGCGCGACGCTGATCGCACGGGCGGGCGTATCGGGCGGTCTCGCCCGTCGTTTCAGAAACTCCTCGCAGTAGAGTTCCAGCTTTTGTCGCACGCGCATGCTGTCGCGGCGAAGTTCCGAATAGGCATCGTCCTCATTCGATCCGGTTTCCTGCATGCGCAGGACGACCGCTCGAACCACCGCGCGCCGGCCCCGCTGGCGGCTCTCCAGCTCCTGCAACTGCTCGAACATCTCCGCGCGCAACAGGAACTGATTGATGCCCATGAACAGTGACGTATAGACGGCTCCGCCGTGCACGGGCTTGCGCAGAAACGAGGTCGCGCCCAGGTTGACGAGCGCTTTCAGCCGGCTCGGGGCTTCGACGCCGACCAGCCCGATGACCGGTACCGGCGGCAGCTTCGATACGGGATTGACCTCGAACGTCACGGCGCCATCGAGATCTCCGTCGACGAAGAGAATATCGCGCTCGGGGTGCAAACTGCCGACATCGATTTGGGCGCGGCCGTCGACAATGTCGGGATATTCGCAAGCGACACCGAGCTTGGCCAGCGTCGTCTCCAGCGTGGATTCCCATCCTGCGCGGCGGATGACCACGAGCGCACGGCCACCCTTGAAGTTCTGCAGCAATCGGAATGTCATGATTTCACCATTCGCAGCAGCGGAGGACGCATGGCCGTCGCAAAGCGCGGCGACGACTGTACGAGATAGGGATCTGGCTCGATCGGCTGACGCGCTTCCAGGAGCAGCTCGAATTGTCCGTGGAGGGACGAGCGGCCGATCCGCGGCGTGAGCCAGGCATGATAGGTTTGTGGATCGATCCGCACCTCGCCTTGCGGCGCGCGCAGGCGCTGATTGGCGACCGCGCCGCGCACGAGGCGCGATTCGTCGCTCCCGGCCTGCGCAAGTGTCGCGCCCAACAGCTTCACCGCGATATAGGAGGCCTCCGCATCGGCCGAGGCGACGGGTCCACCAGGAAAGGCGCTCGTATATGTCCGCATGAACGCCGCGTTCTCCACCGTGTTCAGTGAAGAGAAATACACGCTGGAGGACAGGTGTCCGTCGACAGCTTCGGCGCCGATTTCCTGCAGTTCGGGTTCGGAGAGCGTGCAGCTCGCCACCGGTATTCGCGCCGCTTGGTCGATGCCGCGAGAGCGGCAGGCGGCGCGGAAGTCGCGAAGGAATGCGTAAGCGCTCGTGCCGATCAGGTTGTTGAACACGAAGTCCGGGCGCTGGTCGAGGATCGCCGAGATAACCTGGTCGAATTCGATGTCGCCGACCGAGAGATAGCGTTCCGCCACGACCGTACCGCCGCGCGCCGTCAGCGCTTCGCGGAAGATGCGATTGTTCTCCCACGCCCAGATATAGTTGGACCCGACGCAGAAGGCACGCTTTCCGACCCGGGATGCGAGATAGTCGACCAACGGCAATACATGCTGGTTCGGCGCCGCCCCCGTGTAGATGACGTTATCGGAACTCTCGAATCCCTCATAATGAGAGGGATACCAGAGCAGGCCGTCGAATTTCTCGAAACAGGGGATAACCTCCTTGCGACTCGACGAAGTGTAGCAGCCGATCACCTGGCGAATGCCGGACTTCAAGAGGTCGAGGCTGAGCTCACGGTATTTCGCAAGATCGCCGGACGGATTGACCACGACCGGTTCGAGCGTGACGCCATCCTGCGTCTGATTGATCTCGCTCAGCGCCAAGAGCGCACCGTTCAGCATCGAGCGCGCGACGACGCTGTACGGCCCCGTCGTCGAGAACATCACGCCGATCCGAAACTGCTTCCGTGCCATTCCTCGACCCAAAACAAAAAAAGCGCCCGCCGGCTGTGAAGCCGAGGGCGCCCTCGCCACCAACCAAACGCACCCTTTCGGGACGGTGTTGGAAATGATTGAACTCGTTGCGTTGACGGGCCACGCTGCCCAACGCGCATGGCAACGGTCGTCTAGAACCCGGACTCTGTCAAGAGCGTTATCAGAGCGATGACTGCATCAAATCGCACCAGCATGCGTCAAAACTATGCACGGTGAGACGCTCCGGTTGTTCAAGGTCTTACTCTTGACGCTGTAGTCGTTCTGTCATCGGTTCTGCGCACCACGCACTTCGATGCGTCCGCCCGCTCATACATACTGCGAAACGGAGCGCACGCACAGCACGATCCCACGCGGCACCTAGGAAGACTTGCTGCGCGAGCCTGAGAAGCTCAGTATTGGGGACATCGCTCCGCAGCGGAGGATCAATGGTCAAGCAGCATATCAATGGCAGCGCACCCGCCGGCACCGGCGTTCCCGGATCGCGCGCGGGCGATGAAGATTTCCTACGGCGTTCTTACGCCGTCGCGCTCCGATCGCTCGCGCACGGCAACCACCCTTTCGCGGCCATTCTGGCCGATGAGCACGGAAACGTCCTGATCGAGATGGAGAATGGCTACATGCCCACGCGCGACGGCACGGCTCATGCCGAACGACTCGTCGCCACCGAAGCCTGTACCACGCTAAGCGAAAACGTCAGAGCGAAAGCGACGCTGTATTCGTCCGCCGAGCCCTGCGCGATGTGCGCAGGCGCGCTCTACTGGGCTGGCATCGGGCGTGTGGTCTACGGTTTGAGCGAACACCGCTTGCGCGCAATCACCGGCAACCATCCGGAGAACCCGACACTCGACCTGCCCTGCCGCGATGTGTTCGCCAGTGGGCAGCGGCCGACGGAGGTCATCGGACCGCTGCTCGAGGACGAGGCCGAAGCGGTTCACGCCGGCGTGTGGGGGACCTGACGGCGGGTCCCTAGGAAGACGGTCGATGGCGCCGGATGCGATCGCGGCGCCATCGGCTCATCAGATGCGATGATCAGAACTTGACGGTGATGCCGCCATACACCGTCTCCTCGGTGCAGGAGTTGTTGCTGACACCCGCCCGGACGTTGCAGACCGTGCTGACCTTATGGTCGATGCCGAACTTGTTCTGCCAGTAGCGGTAGGCGACCCAGAGATCGACGAAGTGCGAATACTTCTCGCCCAGCACCGCCTTGCTGGCGTCGAAGGTCAGACGAATCGGCTCCGAGTTCAACTCGATCGCGGTCTTGATGCCCGGCAGCGGATTGTTCTCACTCCCCTTCTCGCCATACCATCCGGCGCGGCCGCTGATCGACCAGAATTGCATGTTGGGCGGCAGGAAGCCCAGATCCATGTAGTAATTGACCTCGACAGCCCAGGTCGGGTTGAAGCTGCGGTTGCCGTCATTAAGGCAGTTCACGCCGGGTACGGCAGGCGCCGGCAGTTGCCAGCCAGCTCCGCACTGCGTAAAGGCATTGCGGTTGTAGAACTCCCAATAGACCAGAGGCGCAACGTCGATATAGCCCTTATACGGCAGATCGAACGCGAACTGCAGACCCGCGACCACGTCGCGCTTGGCCGGCGAGAGATAATTGTTCTCGGTATTGGCATCCATGCCCACTTCGAACGAGACGTTGTGCAGCGGCCCCATCGTAAAGGCCTTGGTGTTGAAGATCTCGTTCCAGCCGAAGGTCGAGCGGAACAGGCCATAGATCTCGGTTGCACCTTCGCACGACGCCGGCGTGGCAATTCCGGTCGACGGCGTGAAGATCACACCGGCATTGGTGCAAGGATTGGCCGGATCGTTATGGTCCGACTTGAACATCGAGATCGTGAAGAAGTTGGTGCCGTATTGCCAGAGATCGAAATGGGTAAAGGAGTAGACCTGCTTGGCGGTGGTGCCGTTGATGCTTCCGTCCGGCCGCACCGAAAATACACCGGGATCGGTGCCCTTCGGCATCCATGAGAAGCTTACGCGGTTATCGATCAGCAGGAAGAATGGCAGATCGGCTGCCTTCTTCGCGGCTTTGACCGGCAGATCGGCCGCCGCAGCAGAGCCGATCGTCCCCAGCACTCCGGCCGCCAGCGTCACTGCCGCAATGATTGTCCGACGAAACGTCATGAGCACCCCCAGTTGAAAAGCAATCACATTTGTTGGAGCGGAGAGTTGCGCCGATCTGCCGAGGGGAGAAGCCTCATCTTTTTTCAACGCCTGCCGCGCCTTTCATCAGGGTGGCGCCTCGACGTCATCGGCTTGTATGCACGAGACGGAGCTGCAAGCGCGGTCAGGCCGGCGCCGAAAGCGATCGGCGCGCGAAGCTTATTAGTTCACATTACTGAGATTTTTGTCCGCGGCTCGAACGCCTGAGCCATGCCAAGTCGGAGACTGCCGATGTGCCGAATTGTCGAACCTGCGCGTGGAATGATGCTGCTCATCCAACAAGCAGCGCTAGCTGCATCGGATTGATTTACAAAGACTGTCGTAAATTTACAACAATCCAGCCACGATCCAGGCGAGGCGGTGTGGTCGATCGACGCGGCGGCCTCCGCTCATCGCAGGCTGACGCTGAGCAGGAGTTAAGCACAGGGTGACGCTTTTCGCCTCTTACGTGCAGCGACAAATTAGCCCACAATTCGGGCAAGCCTCCTATCAGCAAGCCTCCCTATCAAGCTGTGGCAGAGAATGTCCGATTTGCCGCCCGCCGCCTCACCTGCACCCGGAATCCCACTCCTGCAGACTGTCGGTTTGACCAAACGCTATGGCGACTTCGTCGCCAACGACGCGATTGATTTCGAAATCTGGCCAGGCCAGATCCACGCGCTGCTCGGCGAGAACGGCGCCGGCAAATCGACCTTGGTCAAGAGCATCTACGGACTGATCCAGCCGAGCGAGGGCGAACTGCGTTGGCAGGGCCAGCGAATCGTGCTGTCCGGCCCGGCGCAGGCACGTGCTCTGGGTATCGGGATGGTGTTCCAGCACTTCTCCCTGTTCGACAACCTCACTGTCGCCGAGAACGTCGCGCTCGGCCTCGACGGCGAGGAGTCGTTCAAGGCGATTGCCGCGCGGCTCGCACATGTCGCGCGCGACTACGGGCTGCCGCTCGATCCCAAACGCGAGGTCTGGCAGCTCTCGGTCGGCGAGCGCCAACGCATCGAGATCGTACGCGCCTTGATGCAGAGACCGAAATTCCTGATCCTGGACGAGCCGACCGCGGTGCTGACGCCGCAGGAGGCAGACCAACTGTTCGTAGTCCTGGAACGGCTGAAGGCGGAAGGCCGCGCGATCCTCTACATCAGCCACAAGCTCGAGGAGGTGAAGCGGCTCTGCGATACCGCCACGATCTTGCGCGGTGGCAGGAAAATCACGACCTGCAATCCCAGGCTCGAAACCGCCGCCTCGCTGGCGCGCATGATGGTGGGCTCGGAGGTCAAGACGGTGAAGCCCAGGGGCGAACGCCGGGTGACCGTGCCGCGGCTCGTCGTCAACGACCTCGCTCTTCCGCCCGATAACCCGCATGGCGTGAACCTGCGGCACATCTCGCTGGAACTGCGAGGCGGCGAGATCCTCGGCATCGCAGGGGTCGCCGGCAACGGCCAGGATGAACTATTCGCGGCTCTGTCGGGTGAGCGGCGGGTGAAAGAACCCGGCACCATCATCATCGACGGCATCGCCTGCGGGCACCTCTCGATCACCGAACGCCGGAAGCTGGGTGCTGCGTTCGTGCCGGAAGAGCGGCTGGGGCATGGCACGGCGCCGCGGATGAGGCTTTCTGAAAATGCTCTGCTGACCGGCCATGCGGCCGGCGAAATGGTTCAGCATGGCTTTGTCAATACCGCAGCCACGCTGCGAACGGTCGACCGCGCCACCGAGGCGTTCGACGTCCGCAAGGCCGAGCGCGATCCGGAGGCTGCGAGCCTGTCAGGCGGCAATCTGCAAAAATTCGTGGTCGGCAGGGAAATCTTGCGCAACCCCGCCGTGCTCGTCGTCAACCAGCCGACCTGGGGTGTTGATGCGGGCGCCGCGGCTGTGATTCGCCAAGCCCTGCTCGATCTGGCGGATCAAGGTGCCGCAGTTCTCGTCACGAGCCAGGATCTTGATGAGTTGATCGAGATCGCCGACCGGATCGCAGTGATGTTCCACGGCCAATTGTCGGTCGCCTTGCCGCGGTCGGAGGCGACGCGCGAAAAGCTCGGCCTGTTGATGGGCGGCAGCAGCCTCGATCAGAAGGATACGGCGCATGCAACTCGTGCTTGAAAAACGCGCCGAACAGTCGCGCACGATAGCACTGGTTTCACCACTGATCGCGATCGGGCTCACCCTCGTAACGATGACGATCCTGTTCGCCCTGCTCGGCAAGAATCCGCTCGCCGCCCTGGCGGCCTATTTCATCGCACCGCTCACCGACAGCTATTCGTTGCAGGAGATCGCGGTCAAGGCGACGCCGCTGGTGATGATCGCGATCGGGCTATCGCTATGTTATCTCGCCAGCGCCTGGAATATCGGCGCCGAAGGGCAGTTCCTGATCGGCGCGGTCGCCGGCAGCTGGATCGCGGTGAAGACCCAAGGCACCGACGCCGGCCATTGGGTCCTGCCCGCCATGCTGCTGGCAGGCGCTGCCGCCGGTGCGCTGTACGCGCTGATCCCGGCGCTATGCCGGGTGAAGTTCGGCGCAAGCGAGATCCTCACCAGCCTGATGCTGGTCTATGTCGCAGATCTGCTGCTTGATTACCTGGTCCGCGGTCCCTGGCGCGACCCGGCCGGCTTCAATTTCCCGACCACCGCCGAGTTCGATCCCGTCGCGACGGTGCCTGTGCTGATCGAGGGCGGACGCCTGCATCTCGGCGCCATCATTGCCCTCCTGGTCGTGGCTGGCGCCTTCATCGTGCTACGGCGAACCATCAAGGGATTCGAGATCCGTGTGGTCGGCGCAGCCCCGCGCGCCGCACGTTTCGGCGGCTTCAATGCCGATCAACTGATCGTCTTGACCTTCGCCGTCTCGGGTGCGCTCGCCGGGCTGGCCGGCATCATCGAAGTTGCCGGACCGGTCGGGCACCTGCAACCAGGAATTTCGCCAGGTTATGGCTTCACGGCGATCATCGTGGCGTTCCTGGGCCGGCTCAACCCGATTGGAATATTAATTGCAGGGCTGTTTCTCGCGCTGACTTTCATCGGGGGCGAGCAGGCTCAGATCACCATGAAGATTCCGCTGGATGTGACCAAGGTCTTCCAAGGCATCCTGCTGTTCTACGTGCTCGCCTGCGATTCCCTGATCCTCTACCGTTTTCGGCTGATCCTCGCGTCACGGGGGGTGCAACGTGGAGTTGGTTGAGGCCATCATCCTCTCGGTGCTGGCGGCTTCGACGCCGCTCTTGATCGCGGCCACCGGCGAGTTGGTGACCGAGCGCTCCGGCGTCCTCAACCTCGGCGTCGAAGGCCTGATGATCGTCGGCGCCGCCTGCGGATTCGGCGGTGCCTGGCTGTCCGGCTCCATCGTCGTGGGCGCGCTCTGCGGGATACTCGCGGGAGCGGCATTGTCGCTGATCTTTGCCTTGATGACACTTGGGCTCGCGGTCAACCAGGTCGCAACAGGTCTTGCGCTCACGATTTTCGGCATCGGATTATCGGGCCTGATCGGCGCGCGCTTCGTGGGCGAGCGCATCTCGACCGCACCGCATTTGCATATTCCCGGGCTAAGCGAGGTCCCGCTGGTCGGCCGGATCCTGTTCGGCGAGGATGCCTTCGTCTACTTGTCGATTGCGCTCATCGTCGGAGTCTGGTGGTTCCTGTACCGAACGCGTGCCGGGCTCGTATTGCGAGCCTGCGGGGACAATCATGTCTCGGCGCATGCGCTCGGCTATCCCGTGCTGCGCATTCGAATGTACGCTGTCCTGTTCGGCGGCGCCTGCGCCGGGCTTGCCGGCGCCTATCTGCCGCTTGCCTATACACCTTTCTTCATTCCGGGCATGACCGCCGGCCGCGGCTGGATCGCGCTCGCGCTCGTCGTGTTCTCGTCCTGGCGCCCAGTTCGCCTGGTGATAGGCGCCTATCTGTTCGGGGCGGTGACGATCCTGCAATTGCACGCGCAAGGCGCCGGCGTCGGCATCCCATCGCAATTCATGTCGGCCCTGCCCTATCTCGCAACCATCATCGTGCTGGTGCTGCTGGCGCGGACCCGGACCGGCGGTTCAACCGCGCCGGCGGCGCTCGGGACGGTGTTCGTGCCGGATCGATGAAGATCACTCGGGGCACATGCGAGGGGGCCGCATGTTGTTCTGCAAGTTCACCCCCGACCGTTTTGGGAGATTGATGATGGCGAACAGATTTTTGGCGGCAGCTGCCGCGCTCATCCTTACCGCTGCCGTCAGCGGCGCGGCGCTCGCCGCCGATAAGCTGAAGGTTGGCTTCATCTATCTGGGCCCGATCGGCGATCTCGGCTGGACCTATCAGCACGAATTGGCGCGACAGGCGCTGGTCAAGGAGTTCGGTGACGAGATCGAGACGACCTATCTCGAGAATGTTCCGGAGGGTCCCGACGCCGAACGCGCGATCGAGCAGCTGGTCCGCGCCGGCAACAAGCTGATCTTCACGACCTCGTTCGGCTACATGGACCCGACACTGAAAGTCGCGAAGAAATACCCCAATGTGCATTTCGAGCACGCCACCGGCTACAAGCGCGACAAGAACATGTCGACCTATTCGGCGCGCTGGTATCAGGGCCGCTACATCCAGGGGCAGATCGCAGCGAAGATGTCCAAGACCGGCGTGCTCGGCTATATCGGCTCGTTCCCGATCCCCGAGGTGATCTCGGGGATCAACGCCACCATGATCGGAGCCCAGTCGATCAATCCGAACATCAAGGTCAAGATCATCTGGGCGAACACCTGGTTCGATCCCGGCAAGGAAGCCGATGCGGCCAAGGCTCTGCTCGATCAGGGCGCCGATATCATCATGCAACACACCGACAGCCCGGCGGCCATGCAGGTCGCGGCGGAGCGCGGCAAGTTCGCCTTTGGCCAGGATTCGGAGATGATCAAGTTCGGTCCCAAGGCGCAGCTGACCTCGATCCTCGACACCTGGGCGCCCTATTACGTCGCACGCGTCAAGGCCGAGCTCGACGGTGCCTGGAAGCCGGAGAACACCTGGGGCGGGCTCGAATCCAAGATGTTCGAAATGGCGCCCTACACCAACATGCCTGATGATGTGAAGAAGATGGCCGAGGACACCCAGGGCGCGATCACTGCCGGCAAGCTGCATCCGTTCAAGTGCCCGGTGTTCGCCCAAGACGGCAAGGAGGTGGAGTGCAAGGGCGGCGATCACCTCGACGACAGCCAGATCCTCAGCATGAACTTCTACGTCAAGGGCGTCGATGACAAGGTGCCGGGGAAGTGACGCGTCGGTGAAGCTTTCGTTTCTCTCTCCCCTGCTTGCGGGGGAGAGAGCCCACCGCTGCAGCAGAACCATCTTTGCCCAGCTGAGAAACTAACCGATCTGCATCCTGCGTGCCGCCGCGCTGTGGCGCCGGATGAGATCGGCCAGATCTAGCCCGGGAACGACGCCGTCCACGACCGCCCATTTTCCGGCGACCATGACGCGGTCCGCGCGATGCGCGCCACATAACACCAGCGCGGCAAGCGGATCACCCGCGCCGGAAAACCGCAGTTCGTCGAGCTTGAACAGCGCGAGGTCCGCGGCCTTGCCGACCGCGATCTCGCCGAGCTCGGGACGGCCGATACAGGCAGCCGAGCCTTTGGTGGCCCAGCTCAGCGCATCCTTGTGGCTGACCTTGCCGACTCCATAGCGCGCCCGTTGCAACAGGAACGCCGCGCGCACCTCCTGCATCAGGTTGGATCCATCGTTGGAGGCAGAGCCGTCCACCCCAAGACCGATCGCGACGCCCGCCTCTTCCATCTCGCATACCGGACAGCAGCCGGACGCCAATATCTGGTTGCTGCAGGCGCAATGGGTGATGCTGGTCTTTGCCTTGCCGAGGCGCGTCATCTCCTCCTTATTGAAGAAGATGCCATGTGCAAGCCAGGTGCGCGAGCCGAGCCAGCCGCATTGTTCCAGATAATCGAGGGGCCGGCAGGCGTGGATCTCCTGACAGAAGGCGTTCTCGTCTTCGGTTTCCGCCAGATGCGTGTGCAGGCGCACGTCGAGCTTCTCGGCCAGTTCGGCGGTCGCGCGCATCAGCGAGGTTGTG
Source organism: Bradyrhizobium sp. SZCCHNGR1005 (assembly GCF_032489995.1). NCBI lineage: Bacteria > Pseudomonadati > Pseudomonadota > Alphaproteobacteria > Hyphomicrobiales > Nitrobacteraceae > Bradyrhizobium > Bradyrhizobium sp. SZCCHNGR1005. Next base: position 102,031 of record NZ_JAUEZC010000008.1, on the reverse strand, counting down.
ACCGAGAATGGCGAGCACGGCGCGAGCGCGATCTGCACCATCGCGTCCGGTCCACGCTGATGATGCTTGGCGACCACGCGGGCGCTGTCGGCGAGAATCGTGTCCTCGTCCTGCACCACGCTGTCCGGCGGCAGGCCACCGTCGCGCTGCGAGCGGTTCATGGAGCCACGTGTCAGCGACACCCGCAGCCCCAGCCGCCTCGCCGCGGCCACCTCGATGTCGACGGCGTCCTCGAGCCCTGCGGGGAACACATAATGATGATCGGTGGTCGTGGTGCAGCCGGACAGCATCAGCTCCGCCATCGCCACTGTCACGCCGAGATCGAGCGCCTCCGGCGTCAGTTTCGCCCAGACCGGATAAAGCGCCTGCAACCAGGGAAACAGCTCCCGATCCATCGCTGCCGGCAACGCCCGCGTCAGCGTCTGGTAGAAATGATGGTGGGTGTTGATCAACCCGGGGATCACGACATGCGCCTTCGCATCGAAAACCGCGGCATTTGGGGTCGCGGGCTCGCACCCCGCCCCGACCAGCTCAACGATGCGGCCTCCGCTGGTGACCACACCGCGCGCGGCACCATCGGCGAGAATGGCGAGAGGGTCCCTGATCCAGATCGGCTGCGACTCGCTCATGTTCATCTTCCGCCTGCGCTCTGTGCCGGCCATATCGGCGCTCACCCCTCGGTTATCCAAGACTACGCCTGCAATCGAAAGGCCAACAGCACGCTATTGCCAGTTGGCGCCGGTCTTGCAAGGATTTCAATGGCGATGGTCGCCTCACGAGCGTCGACAGGTCATGGATTTGAACACCATCACCGAAGTGGTTCGTCCGCGCAGCCGGGCGGAGCTGCCGGTCTGGAAGGCAGGCGACGCCTGGCTCGCCGGCGGCACCTGGCTGTTCTCGGAACCGCAGGCGCATCTGTCGCGACTGATCGACCTCAGCGACCTTCACTGGCCGGCGCTCGAGGTCGACGAAACCAGCCTGGCCATCGCTGCAACCTGTACGGTTGCACAGCTCGACGCTTTCCCCTGCCCCGCCGACTGGCTCGCCGCGCCGCTGATCAATCAGTGCTGCCGCGCTTTCCTGGCCTCATTCAAGATCTGGAAGACGGCAACCGTCGGCGGCAATCTCTGCATGTCGCTGCCGGCCGGGCCGATGATTTCCTTGCTCGCATCCCTCGATGGCGTCTGCACGATCTGGAAAGCCGACGGCAACGAGCAGAGGATTGCAGTCGCTGACTTCGTGACGGGCAATCAGCGCAACGTGCTTGGCCCAGGCGACCTGTTACGACAGATCGATGTGCCGCTCGTGGCGTTGCGGCGACGCGCCGCCTTTCGCCAGATCTCGCTGACGCCGGTCGGGCGTTCGGCCGCCCTGGTGATCGGTACGACCGATCATGGTGGCGATCTGCTGCTGACCGTGACCGCCTCGACCGTGAAGCCGGTCCAGCTTCGCTTCGCCACCAAGCCCACCGCAGAGGTGATGCGAGAGTCGATCCTGCACGATGTTCCCGACGACCTCTATCATCGCGACCTGCATGGCAAGCCGGTCTGGCGCCAGGCGATGACGTTGCGGCTCGCCGAGCAAGTCCGCCGCGAACTGACGGACGACGTGCGAGCATGAGCTATCTCGTCAACGGCAAAGAACTGTCCGCCGCGCCGCGCCCAGGTCAGTGCCTGCGCACCTTCCTGCGCGAGACCGGTCATTTCGGCGTGAAGAAAGGCTGCGATGCCGGCGATTGCGGCGCCTGCACCGTACTGCTCGACGGCGAGCCGGTGCATAGCTGCTTGATCCCGGCGCTTCGCGCCGAAGGACATGCCATCACCACCATCGAAGGGCTGGCATCCGACGACGGGCTGCATCCGATGCAACAGGCCTTCGTCGATGCCCAAGGCTTTCAGTGCGGATTCTGCACGGCCGGCATGATCCTGACCTGTGCTTCGCTGAACCAGGCGCAGCGGCAGGAACTCGGTGTCGCGCTCAAGGGCAATCTCTGCCGCTGTACCGGCTATCGCGCGATCGAGGATGCGCTTCATGGCATCTGCAATATCGAGAATGTGCCTGCCGGCGAGGCTTTCGGCCGCAGCCTGCCGGCACCTGCCGGACCGCAGATCGTGCGCGGCGAGGCCCGCTACACGTTCGATACCGCTATCGACGGGCTCTGCCATATTAAGCTCGCGCGCTCGCCTCATGCGCATGCGAAGATTGTCGGGATCAACAAGGCTGCGGCACTCGCCGTGCCGGGCGTCGTGGCCGTGCTGACGCATGAGGATGCACCAGCCACGCTGTTCTCGACGGCGCGACACGAGAAGGCGTGGATGGATCCGGATGACACGCGCGTGCTCGACGATGTCGTTCGCTTCATCGGGCAGAAGGTCGCGGCCGTGGTCGCAGAGAGCGAGGCGGCGGCCGAGGAAGGCTGCCGGCGGCTTGCAATCAGTTACAAACTCCTCCCCGCGGTGGCCGATCCCGTTGAGGCGATATCACCGGGCGCACCGATCATTCATCCTGGCCGCACGCCGCAAGATCGCGTCGCCAATGCCGCGCGGAACATCGTTGCAGAGAGTCATGGCGAATATGGCGACGTCGCAGCGGCGCTCACGACTTCCGCCGTGACCTATGAGGGAACGTTCACGACGCAGCGGGTCCAGCACGCCGCGCTGGAAACTCACGGCGGTCTGGCCTGGCTCGAGCCCTCCGGTGTTCTCAACATCCGCTCGAGCACGCAGGTGCCGTTCCTGACCCGGCGCGCGCTGTCCGACATCTTCGGCTTGCCGGCGGAGAAGATTCGCGTGTTCTGCGAACGCGTCGGCGGCGGCTTCGGCGGCAAGCAGGAGATGTTCGTCGAGGACGTCCTGGCGCTGGCCGCGCTGAAGACCGGCCGGCCGGTGAAGCTTGAATTCACCCGCGAGGAGCAGTTCATCGCGACCTCGACACGGCATCCAATGCGCGTCACCGTGAGAGCCGGAGCCGACAAGGACGGCAAGCTCACGGGGCTGCAGCTCGACGTGCTCTCCAACACCGGTGCTTACGGCAACCACGCCGGCCCCGTGCTGTTTCACGCCTGTGGCGAATCGCTCGGCGTCTACAATTGCCCGAACAAGAAGGTCGACGCCGTCGTCGCTTATACCAATACGGTGCCATCAGGCGCATTCCGAGGCTATGGCCTGCCGCAGAGCCTGTTCGCGGTCGAAGCCGCGATCGACGAGCTGGCACATCAGCTCAAGATCGATCCGTTCGAGATGCGACGACGTAACGTCGTCAAGTCCGGCGACCCCATGCTGTATCCGCCGGACAACGGCTACCGTGACGTCTTCTATGGCTCCTATGGGCTGGATCAATGCCTCGATTTGGTCGAGCGAGCGATGGCCGCCGATATCAGCAAACCTGACCTCTCCGCGGAATGGCTCACCGGCGACGGCATCGCGCTGACCATGATCGACACGGTGCCACCGGACGGCCACATCGCCGATGTGGCGATCGCACTGCGCGAAGATGGCGGCTTCGATCTCACCGTCGGCACCGCCGAGTTCGGCAACGGCACCAGCACCGTGCATCGTCAGATCGCTGCGACGATCCTCGCCACCGCTGTGGATCATATCAGCCTGAGACAATCCGACACCGCGCATGGCGGACACGACACCGGTGCCTATGGCTCGGCCGGCACCTTCGTCGCGGGACGCGCAACACAGGATGCGGCGGAGCAATTGGCCGATCGGCTCAGGACCTTCGCGGCGCGGCTTTGGGCTGTCGATCCTGACGCGTGCACGCTGGCCGATGGCGGCGTGACGCGTGGACGGCAACGCTTCTCCTTCGCGGAGCTTGCGAAGCAGGCCAAGACCGACGGAACGGCCCTTGCGGCGAACGGCAACTCGCGCGGCACGCCGCGCTCCGTCGCATTCAACGTGCAGGGCTTTCGTGTCGCCGTGAACAAGCATACCGGCGAGATCAAGATCCTCAAGAGCGTGCAGGCCGCTGACGCCGGCCGCGTCGCCAACCCGATGCAGTGCCGCGGCCAGGTCGAAGGCGGCGTAGCGCAGTCGCTCGGCGCGGCACTCTATGAGGAGGTGGTGATCGATGCCAACGGCCGCGTCGTCAACCCCAAATTCCGCGACTACCATCTGCCGTCATTCGCCGACGTGCCGCGCACCGAGGTGCTGTTCGCCGAGACTACCGATGCGCTGGGTCCGCTGGGCGCGAAATCGATGAGCGAAAGCCCTTACAACCCGGTGGCGGCGGCACTCGGCAACGCGCTGCGCAAGGCGACCGGCATCCGCTTCACCGCGGTGCCGTTCAAGCCGGACCGGCTATTTCCACTGCTACAGGAGAAGTTCGGCGGTTGATCGCGAACGAGACGATGAGGTCCGAGACGATGGCGCTATTGCTTCGGCCGCCGGTCGTAGGAGAGGCCGAACAGGCCGCTGCGTTCGGTCTCGGGCTCCGGCTCAGAAGCCGGCTTCGCTTCGGCCTGAGGGGGCACTGCCGGCTTCGGCAAAGTCTCGCACTTCATCGAATAGACCAGCTTGCCATCCTCTGTCCGCCCGATCGGCGCGCAGGGGTCGGCGCGTCCGGCGGCGTCCTTCGCCACCGGCTTCATCTGCGCCCAGGCGGGCTGCGCCAGCAACAGCATGACCAGAACCAGCTTCTTCATCGAACCGCCTCGCTTCATCCTGGCTTATTGAACTTGATCAGGCGCAGGAAGTCCACCGCAACGCCAACCACGCGAATCATGAGAAAGATATGTGGGGATCGATCATATCGGAGTGGCTGAGCCTGATCTTCCGCTGGCTGCATGTTGTGGCAGCAATCGCCTGGATCGGCAGTTCGTTCTACTTCATCCATCTCGATCTCAGCCTCAAACCGCGCCAGGGCCTGCCTTCCGGCGTCATGGGCGAGGCGTGGCAGGTGCATGGCGGCGGCTTCTACCACATGGTCAAATACCTGATCGCGCCGGCGCAGATGCCGAGCGAGCTGACCTGGTTCAAATGGGAGGCCTACACCACCTGGCTGTCCGGCTTCGCGCTGATGATCGTGGTGTACTATCTCAATGCCGACTTGTTCCTGATCGACAAGTCGATCCTCGACCTGACGCCGTTGCAGGCCGGCCTGTTCAGCTTCGGCTCGCTCGCCTTGGCGTGGCTGCTTTACGAGACCGCCTGCCGCAGCGGACTGGCGCGGCATGAGCTGCCGTTTGCGCTCGGCGGCTATGTCTTCCTGGTCGCGCTCACCTATGCGTTCACGCACGTCCTAAGCGGACGCGGCGCCTTCAACCAGATCGGCGCGATCATCGGCACCATCATGGTCGCCAATGTCTTCGCGGTGATCATCCCGAACCAGAAGAAGATCGTCGCGGCACTGCTCGCGGGCGAAGCGCCGGATCCCAAGCTCGGCAAGGCCGGCAAGGAACGCTCGGTCCACAACAACTATCTCACGCTGCCCGTCGTCGTGCTGATGATCAGCAATCACTATCCGCTGCTGTTCGCCACCCGCTACAACTGGCTGATCGTCGCGATCGTGCTGGCGCTCGGTCCCGTGATCCGACATTTCTTCAACGAACGGCACAAGGGCAGACCCTCGCCGTGGTGGGTGTGGGGTGTCGCCGTGGCCGGGATGATCGCGATTGCGCTGTTGTCCGCCGCCGGACCGCGCGATGCCAAGGCCGCATCAGCGCCAAGCGCGCCGACCTATGCGCAAGTCGAGGAGATCGTGCTGTCCCGCTGCAGCATGTGCCACGCCGCCGAGCCGGTGTGGGACGGGATCGTCACCGCGCCGAAAGCGGTGCTGCTCGACAGCCGCGAACACATCCAGCGCAATGCGCGGCTGATTGCGCGCAACGCTGCCTGGTCGAGTGCCATGCCGCCCGGCAACATCACCGAGATCACGCCCGAGGAGCGCGCCGTGCTTGCCGCTTGGGCGGCGAGCCGAGACCGATAGCGCCGCAAGGCCAATCCCATTGCGGCATCTCCGCCGCATTGCGCGCTGCCGATCCAGCACCAGAAAAATGATCGGCAAGGCAACGACCAAGCCACCGCAAGGTCAGAAGCCACGATCCGTTTTCGACGGGTCCGTGTCCGAACGACACGAACCCGTCAGCGGGCTCGCCGTTGCAGATCAGTCCGAGATCCCGTCGTCTTCGTCCGCCTCGTCGATCTCGCCCGTCTCTCCGCCGCTGTACTCGATGCCTTCGGCGTCGAAGACGCGGCCGTTTTCAACGATCCACTCGACGTCCGAGTAGACGTGATCGACCGGCTCGCCCTTCTCTGCTTCGTCGGCATCGTGCTCTTCCATGGCCGAGAAATCCTCCGGATCGGCATGCTTGCGAACGAATTCATGCAAGACCTTCTCGTCGTGCACTACGAAGTGCAGCGTGTGATAGATTTTCTTCATCGGATCCTCGGGAGGTTTTGGGGGGCGGCTCATCCGCCGCGCCGAAGGGTGAAATAGAGCTTCGTGTCTGGAATTCCAACTCGGACCATTCTCTTGGGCCGGTTGTGTGTCCGTTGCGCCACGATCCGCCGTTCGCGCGGCGCGCTCCCGGAAGAACGCTGACATATTCGACCGGACTCGGTCCGAAGCGGTCGGGTTCGATTTGAACACGACGATCCGGTCCTGGCTGCCGGACTCATTTGCTTCACCGCACGAGATCGCGGCCAGCTGTTCCCAAACCGTGACGTGTCAGAACCGCCACTTCAACGTGCCCTTTACCGAATTATCCTGAACGCGGTCGGCGAGTTGTCCGAAATAGACCAGCTGCAGCACGACCTGAGGCGTAACAGTCAGATCCAATCCGGCGTTGACTAGCGCTGCGTCGCGCGCGAGCGGCACGCCGGCGGCAAGGAAGGACGCACCATTGGTAGCGAAGGCAAGCGCAGCCCCAGGGTTCACGCTGCCGAAGGCGTGCTGCCATGCGACCGAGACATGCGGCGTAAGTACCAGACCACTTTGGAGGACATAATTGTCGGCCGCGCGCGCTCCCAGCGTGGAATAGCCGACGTCTTCTCTGCTGCCGAAACCGCTCAGCGCCGCAGCACCTCCCTGTTCCGCGAAGCTGTCGGTGTCGAGATGGACCCACGCAAGCCCGGCAAACGGCTCGGTCGCGATTTGCCCGAATGACGTGCCGTACCCCACTTCGCCAAAGACCTGAGTCGTGGTCGCATGATAACGGGCACCGTCGGCGTCGAAGAATCCGGGAAAGATGACTATTCGATTGGTATCGACCGTATTAAAGCTGCCCGAAGCCGCGCCGCGCAGGTTCCAGGGGCCGAAGTGGCCTCCGACGTAGCCGGCGACATGCGCGGTATCGATGCCGGCCGAGCTTCTCGGGTCGGCGATACTCGGGGAAGAGCTGGTATAGCCGACGGCAAAGCCGGCGAGCCAATCGGGCGCGAAGCGGCGGTCGACGCCGGCAAAGAATCCACCGAGATCGCGGTTCACGCTCGACGCATCTCCCTTGCCACCAAACCTGCCCCAGGCACCAACGCCCTGAGCCCAGAATACATTCTCAGGGTTGGGTGGCTGTGGCACTGCTGCTTTCACCGGAAACGGAGGCCTGGACCGGTCGGCATAGGCGAGCGCAGAGTCCCGCTCCTGACTGAGAGAATATGAGCCGGCCCCGTCCGCATGGGCCAACATGGGGCCTCCGAGACCGAGAGCGGCCATCGGGCCGAGCTCGCCGGCGAACGAGGCTTGGCGCATGCGTCCGAGCACCGCCTCGCGCAAATAGACGCTGTCGCCGAACATCACCGTGCGAGCGCTGGCATGGACCTCTCCGTCGAGCTGGACGAGCGCGGAGCGCAACGGTCGGGGATCATCTCCGAAATTGAGCACGTCGAGAGCGTTGTACATGCTGTCCATGGCGGTAAAGAGCGCCGGATAAGGCCCCCGGTCGAGCGCTCCGGCAACGGCTCCCGCGTTGCCGCCGCCGGCCCGCGGCGTATAGAGCAGAGCCTGGGCACCGATCAGCTGCGCGTTGATGTAGTCGGCAGTCGAAATGAACAGAGGAGGTTGCGCCGTAGAGCTGCATCCCGCTCCGTTTTGTTGCTGCCCGATGATGTATTCCTGCACCGCGCCGCCGTGGCCCCATACCCCGAGCGGCGGAGCCTGCGAATTGAGGATCGCACCGGCCGTGCCGAACAGAAGGCACGTCCCTGCGGGCACCTGCACCAGCGTCTGCATCGTCGGGACTGCGGGCAGCGCCAGGAGGTCGCGAATCTGTTCCGGCGTCAGACCGCGCACCGCGTTGGTACCAACGATGAAGTTGCCGATCTGGCCGATCCCTGCGTTCGGGGCATAGAAGCGAACGAACTGCGTCGGCACCGCCGTCAATACGACAGCCGCTTGCGAGCCTGTCGTATTGACGAATGACAGCGTGGACGGAGTTATGAGACCATCCAGGAAATTGTTGGCTTCATAGCCATTGATGATTTCCGGGACCGCCGTACCCTGCAGGCCCAACCTGAAAAAGCTCTGCCCGCGCACCACGGGACCAAAAACGATCTGGCCGGGGGGCAGAGTCCCGATCTGGGAAGCCGCGGGACGAATGCCAGCAACGGTCTGAATGACCACGAGGCAAAGGAACATCAAACAAAGCTGCAGCCGCCTGCGCACTGTCCTGTCGACGATCGGCCCGGCGGGCCACTGCAAACAGGCGCCCCTCATGATGGTCCTCCCAGACATCAACGACTTGAAGTTGTATCATGAGAGGGGCAACATCATTGTTGCACGCAGGAGACAGTTCGAATGAGAATGCTGGTTATCGACGGCAGAACGGCGGCGGTGAGCTACCTGCACCGCGACGACGAGGCCAGGCAGCAGACTCAGCTGAAGCGCATCAATAAGCGTAGCAAGTGGGCGTAATCGCTCCGGCTCACTTTTCGAACAGACCGGGAAGGCTTGTCGGAAGTGTCCAGCCTGGCTTGTCGGAAGTCCGAATCGTTCGCAGCCCAGCCCAAGCCATTGAAACCATTGGAGCGGGTGAAGGGAATCGAACCCTCGTATTCAGCTTGGAAGGCTGCTGCTCTACCATTGAGCTACACCCGCGTTGGGCGCTCTCCCTAACATGGCGGAACGCCCGTCTCAACCTCTCCTGACGCGCGGGGCAATCTGTCCTGTGGGCGCGGGAACCCGGGCGACCCCTTCTGTCTGGCCTCGGGCGCCGCCGCCCTTTCGGCGCATGGCACCGCACGCTATATTGAGGGGCCCATCAACAACGAAAGGAGGTGATCCAGTGTCTTATACCAAGCGCTGTCACCTCGCTGGGATCGCCCGCTGAGCATGTTTTGACCGCATGATTCGTCTGGATCATGCGCCGGCTCGGCACTCGGGGCGATCTCGGCCCTGGACCAGCGAGTTCAAGAACCGAGCGCGGCGGGCGCAAGCCCGCCGCGTTTTGCATCAGCCACCGCGGACAGCCTGTTCGCCACCGGGCCGAGCGCGCACGAAACGCCGGGCCAAAAGCCCCCCGAACCCAAGCAGCCAGAAATACTGGACATAGCCAGGCAGGAACGCGGCGATCACCGTGCCTGGAACGAACACCAGGACCGGGAAGATGGCGCCGGCGATCTCAGCCGGACGGTCGCGGCCGGCCATCCACCAGAGCACGGCGTTGAGGGCGGCGATGGTCGTCAAATGCTCGCCGTAGAGCACGGCGACGGCACTGCTCAGCCGGTAATTGCCATAGAGCCCGTTCGTCACCGGCAGCAGGACAATCGACAGCAGGAAGAACAGATTGAGGATGACGGTCCCTCGCCCGCCATACGGCTGCTGGGCGAGACGGCGGTGATGGCTGACCCAGAACAGCCCCGCAATAATGAAGCTTAGAATCAGAGCCGAGAGCCGGCCGGAATAGACATGGACCAGATCGTCCCAATTCGGCAGCTTGTCGAAATTGGCCTTCGGCAGATCGTAGGCCAGCAGGGTCATCGCCACACCGAAAATGGTGTTGGATAGCGATTCCAGCCGGCGCATCTCGAACAGTTCGGACTCGGCTTTGCTCATGATCGAACAGCGCGGCAGCACGCAGCAAGGGCTCGGCCCCGCTGGAACAGCGAGGACTCTCGTTCCTTATAGCAGCATGCTCCCGACTTTCCGAAACTCGCGCGGCAGCCCCGGCACCTTGCGCGGTACCGGCAGGCGCCCGCCCCGCTACTAGCGGCAGGCGTATGTATGGCCGTCGAAGCCGAGATAGCTCTTGGTCGTGGGATTGTAGCTACGATAGTGCGTGCAAGCTGGAACAGCCGCGGCGGTCTGGAGCTTGGCCTTGGCGTCGGCTGGCGGCTTTGCCGCCGCAGGCTGAGCCGGCTTGACCATCGCAAGCCGCTTGGCCAGCGCAGGGACCAACTTGGCCTCGCCCGCGCCATGCTCGGTTGCAGCGGCGTGACCACCCGCCTTCTTCGATCCACCCGCCTGCGCTACGGCCTTCTTCTCGGACGACACGGCAGGCTTGGCAGCAGCCGGTTTTGCCGCCGCTGCCGCCGCCTCCCTCACGGGCTTGGCAGTCGCAGTCGCGGTCGTCTCCGCTGCCGCAGCCTTCGGCACTTCCTCCTTCGCCGCAGTTCCGGTTTCGATCGTTGCGGGCTTCGCTTCGGCCGTGGAGTTCTCGGGCGTCGCGGCCGACTTGTCCGCCGCCGCCGGCTTGGCGTCGGTCGTGACCGACTTCTCGGCGGACGGAGCCTTCTCATCCGACGCGACCGGGGCGTCGGCCGGCTTCTTGATCGCCTTCTTGCACTCCAGCGGGAACACGAGTTCGCCGGATGCCGTCAGGCCGATCGGCTCGCAGCCGCCGAACGGACCACTGTCCTTGGCTGTTTCGCCGGGCGATGCCGGCGGAGCGCTTGGGGGATCTGCGGTCTCGGCCCACGCCGTCCCGCACGCAACTTTAAGTAGAATAGCGCCGCCAATTATTACGGCACGGCCGGCCTTCGGACTCGACTTACGCATGACACGACACTCTACAAACTGCCAGGGAGCAAAGGCCAACATGGCATTGGGGCAAGTCTGTGAACGCAAGCACCAAATCGTGAGCGGCAACGGCGATCGCGAGCCACTGTGCTGATTCTGCAATACTCGCGGTGCGCGTGTGCCAATGAGGGTGACGTATTCGTCCTGTTCAGGGTAACATGTTGCAGCATGTGTCCCGACCGCCAGGGGCAACATTTCGCTGTGGACCGTGATTTGAGCCCTCTCTCCTACCGACCGGATATTGATTGTCTTCGAGCGTTCGCGGTCATTTCCGTGATCGCCTACCACTACGACATCTCGCCGTTCCGAAGCGGCTATGTCGGCGTGGACGTCTTCTTCGTGATCTCCGGCTTCTTGATCACGCGGATCATACGGGCCGAGGTTCTCGCCGGCACCTTCTCCTTCGCGAACTTCTATAAGCGACGGGCGCGCCGCATCCTGCCAGCCTCGTTCGCGATGCTTTGTACGGTGCTGGCCTGCTCCAGCGTCCTACTGCTGCCGCAGGATACGGTCTCCGTTGCGAAACAGGCGCTCGCCGTCGTGACCTTCTCCTCCAACATCCTGTTCTGGTCGCAGCAGGGTTATTTCGACGCAGCGGCCATCACCAAGCCGCTGCTGCACACCTGGTCGCTTGCGGTCGAAGAGCAGTACTATCTGCTCTTCCCGGCCGCCGCGGTCGCGGCCTTCGCGCTGCGCCGCTCGCTGACGCTGTTCGGCTTCGTGATCGCAGCGCTTGCATCCTTTGCCATCTGTGTCCTGCAAACACGGCTACAGCCGGCAGGCGCATTCTATCTGTTGCCGGCGCGCATTTGGGAATTCGCGCTTGGCGCACTGCTGGCCATCGAGGCATTGCCTGAGCCTCCCACGCAACGGCTGAGGATCGTAGCGGCCGCGCTCGGGTGGATTGCGCTTGGCGCGGCCGTCAACGTGTTCTCGCCGCGAACGCCCTATCCTGGACAAGCCGCATTGCTGCCTTGTCTCGCTACTGCCGCGGTGATCTGGGCCAATCCGGCGCCGAGCAAAGCCGTGCTGATGGTCACGAAGCCGATGATCACCGTCGGGCTCTGGTCCTACTCGCTGTATCTCTGGCACTGGCCGCTGTTGTCTCTGGTCTATGCAGTCTGGGGACCGCCGACGTCCGGTTTCGACAAGTTCGCACTCGTCGTCTGTTGCACGGCGCTTTCGGTCGCAAGCTACTATCTCGTCGAACGGCCCGCACGTCGGGCCGAGTGGCGCATCACATGGCGGGCGCTCGGCGCGACGGGCATTGCAGCCATCGCCTTTGCGGCCGCGATGATCTGGTCCGCCGGCCTGCCGTTCCGCTTCTCGCCACAGGAGCTGGCGATGGCGAGTTTCCTCGATTACGACTATCGACCGGTCTACGAAGATCGCTCCTGCTTCCTGGATCCAACCCAGACAGTCGAGGAGCTCTCGCCCTCGTGCATCGCGGCCGGCCCCAGGCCCAACGTTTTCGTATGGGGCGACAGCCACGCCGCGCACCTCACCCACGGCCTGCGACAAGCCCTCCCGCCAGGCAGCGTCCTGAGGGCAACCATGGCCCAATGCCTTCCCGCCATCAGCTACGGCCAGACGGAGCGATGCGCTGCCTTCAACCGCAAGGTTCCGGCCTTGATCCGCGAGATCAGGCCGGACGTCGTGTTGATTTCGGGCGGTTGGGCGCGCTCGGTCGAAGCTGAGGAAACACGCCGAAGCCTGCTCGCGGCGATTGCCTCGATCACCGCCTCCGGAAGCCGCGTCGTGCTGGTCGGCCCGAGTCTGCAATATGACACGGCCCTGCCGCGCCTCGTCGTGTCCGCAATGCACTTCGGCGCGGCGCCGGACAGTCATCTGCTCCCCTTCGTCGAGAGATCGGATGATATCCTGCGCAACATGCTCAAGGACGTGCCGCTGACGGAGTATGTGTCACCGTTCCGCCTCCTGTGCCCGCCAAACGCACCTTGCCCGGTCGTCGCGGCAGGGGCGCCGATCGCCTGGGACCAAGGTCATCTGACCGCGGAGGGCTCGGTGTTGCTCGCCAGGCGGATTGTGGACACATCGACGGCATTGCAGTCGGTCTTGGAACGGGCGCCAACGGCCGAGTCCCAATGAGGCTATTCGCCCGAGAGAACCTTGGCGAAGATGGCGCTGGCCCGCGCTCCCATCCGTTGCGCGCCGGCGACCGTGAAATGGCCGGCGTCCTGGAAGAGCCAGACATCATCGCTCACGACGGGACAGTCCTCGTCGCAATAGATCTCGGACGGCCTCAACAGCGTCACGTTCGTGTCGCTCGCCAGAGCCTTGCCCAAGGCCTCGTCGATGGCGCCCCCGTCCGCGATCGCCGCTTGCTTCGGTAGCGGCTCGCATGGCTTCGGCAGCCTGTGCCAGATCGGCCCGGGCATCATGCGCAAGCGATCAAAGCTGCAATCAACGGGCCGGACCTGCGCCCCGATCACAAGGAAACGGCGTCCCGGGCGGTCGAGAAAGCGGATGGTGGCGGCGACATGATCGGCCAGATCGGCGGCTGACATCGGGACATGCGCTCCGCTCAACATCTCAAGATAGACCTGCCAAGCCTGCCCGATCACCACGACCTCGGCCGGCGATTGCTTGACGCGCGCGAGCTCTCGGTCGCGATGCTCCGCGCATGTCTGCGCGCGCGGCCCTGGCAGGGTGACGTCAAGCAAGACGGGGCAGCCACCGATGGTCGAGGTGTGGCCCGCCATCGCACGTGCCTTCAGCGGGCCATCCAACGCAGCGACATATTGCTGCACAAAGGAATCCCCAACCAGTTCGAGCGAACGCGATCCGCTGGGATCGCCGAACGCGCAACTCACATCGGTTCTTTGCCGACAAACGTTCAACCCAAAACTCTGCAGCTTCAATAATGCAAGCCGGTCGGCCGGCATCCGCGACATGATGCCATCGGCTCTGAAGCTTCCATAGGTGATCGCCACGCAGGCGGCGATCACGACGCCGAATCCGGTTGCCTGCTTCCATCTTGCCAGCTGCAGCCGCCGCAGCGGCTGCTCGACTGTGAAGAACAGCAGAGCCGTGAGCGCCGCCATGACCGCAAGCTGGGCCGCGATCCCGCCTGGCGTTTCCGCCGGATCCCCGAAGATGAAGCGCGCGAAGAAGATCACCGGCCAGTGAACGAGATACAGCGAATAGGAGGCGCGCCCAATGGCAAGCACCGCTGGGTTGGCGAGCAGGCGAATCGGCCGATTGGCCGCGATGATCATCATGGTCGCAATGCACGGCGGCAACGCAGCGATCCCCGCGGCCTCCTGAAAGCGGCCGATCAAGAACAGGCTGCCGATCAGCACGACGTAGCCGGCGGCCGCAACGACGGCGCGCCCCACGGACGATTTGGCGAGCGGCCGCTCCAGCTGAATGGCAAGTGCCCCGAGCACGAATTCGAACACACGGAAGGGCGTCAGGAAGAACACCGCCCCGGGATCGCGCGGCAACCAGATGATGGCGGCCAGCAGCGACATCAGCCCGGTCAGCCCAATCGCGGGAAACGCGTAAGCAGTCCGGCTGAACAGAACCAGGAGCAGCGGCGAGACGAGATAGAACTGCTCCTCGGCCGATAGCGACCACAGATGCAGCAAAGCCAACTGGTCCGCCGTCGGCGCAAAATATTGGTTCGCCTCGCGCCAATATTGGATGTTGGAGATCGACAGCAGGCCGTGCGTTGCCTCTTTGGCGAGCTGGCGCAGGAACTCCGGCGCCAGAAAGAGCCAGCCCGCGACAAAGGTCAGCATGATGGTGGCGATCAAGGCCGGCAGGATCCGGCGCGCCCGCCGCAGGTAGAACTCGGCGAACGAGAACCGCTTCGCGGCGATGTCGCGCAGGATATGGCCGGTGATCAGATAGCCGGAGATGACGAAGAAGATGTCGACGCCGGCAAAGCCTGCTTCGAACCCGCTGATGCGCAGATGGAACAGCACGACGATGCCAACCGCGATCGCCCGCAGACCATCAATATCTGCCCGATACCAGCGTCCCACCGCCCACCACTGCGCATTACCGAGCGGTCGGTAAGCACATCAGGACACAAATGGCAATATCTGGATACAGTTGGCTCCATCAAGCCCGGCGGCTTGGCGGCGCCATTGCCGAGCAAGTTCGGCCAAATTTACCCGAGCCTACCGACATTCGGAGAACGGATTGTCCGAAAGGCTTGACTTGAGCTACCGGCGGGGTTGGTGGGGGAGGCAGGACTCGAACCTGCGAAGCCATGAGGCGGCTGATTTACAGTCAGCTCCCTTTGCCACTCGGGACACTCCCCCGTTTCAATGGCATCGGCGGCCTTCCGCAAAGAGCGGCGTTCGACCATCAGCGCCATAAAGACGGTAAGGCCGCGGGGGCCCTCAAAGCGGGCGCGCGCGGCCGGGGCCGTTATGGTCGAAGGCGGACCGCAAAGTCAACCAAGGGAATGGCAAATTTCCGGGTCCCACACTGCCAAATTGCCAGAATCTGGTCCGCATGACACAAGCCCTTTCATGAAAGAACGCGATCGAAAGCCCCCCGCCCGGCGCCCCGGTGGTAAACCAGCCGGCAAATCCTTCGGTAAACCCGGTGGTTTCGGCCGGCCGCCGGCGTGGCGCGAGCGCGGATCCGATCATGACGGGCCGGTGATCCTCTATGGCTGGCATACGGTGAGTTTGGCGCTCGCCAATCCGCAGCGCCGGATCCGCAAATTGTATCTGACCGAGAATGCCGCACGCCGGCTCGCCGAGGAACAGATCCCGACCCGGGTGACACCGGAGATCGTCCGCCCCAGCGAGATCGATCGCCAGCTCGGGCCTGATGCGGTGCATCAGGGTCTGCTTGCCGAAGCCGATCCCCTGCCCTCGCCCGATGTCGAGACCCTGGAAGCGGCCGGCATGGTCCTGGTCCTGGACCAGATCACCGATCCGCACAATGTCGGCGCCATTCTGCGCTCGGCCGCGGCGTTTGGGGTGAAGGCGATCGTCACCACCGCGCGGCACAGCCCGGAAGCAACCGGTGTGCTCGCAAAGTCCGCCTCCGGCGCATTGGAGCTCGTGCCGATCGTCACCGTGCAGAACCTCGCCCGCGCGCTGAGCCGACTGAACGAGCGCGGCTTCCAGACCGTCGGCCTGGACAGCGCAGGATCCGAGAAGCTCGCCGCGATCGAATTGCGCCAGCCGCTCGCGCTGGTGCTCGGCGCCGAAGGCAAGGGCCTGCGGCAGCTGACCCGCGAGACCTGCAGCGTGGTGGTGCGGCTCGACCTGCCGGGCGACATCAAGAGCCTCAACGTCTCCAACGCCGCAGTGCTGGCGCTTTACATCGGCGCCAGCCAGCTTGGACTCATGCCCTGAACCGCAACACGCCCGCCCGCGGGCACCGAACCTCGCGCACCCGCGATCAGTCGTAGCGGCGCAGCACCGGGCGGCCTTGATAGTACCGCGAATAGCCCCAACGATACGCCCTGTGGTGGCGGTAGCCGTAAACGGCGGGGCCGGAGACGCCGGCGCCGTGATAGTAGTGCCGGTAGCCATAACCATAGGCCGGCAGCGCACTCTCCCTGTAGGCCGGATAGGGCGCGAAGGCGCCCGGGCCGCTGTAGGTCGGGCCCTGATTCACGTAGTAATATTGGGTGGTCGGCTCGACCAGGCGCTCATAGCGCGCGCCGCAGGCGCCGCAGCCGGAGTAAGTGTAGGTATAGGTCGGCTGATAAGTATAGGCGGGCTGATAGACGTAAGCCGGCGCACAGGGAGCGTAAGCAGTGCACGCCCCGCAGGTCGTAAATCCGCAAGCCGCCGCGGGCGCTGTGCCCACGACAGCAAGGCCAATAACGGCAACAAGTCCTGAAATCGTTTGACGCATTACTCTCTCCTGTCGATCAGTTTTTTATTGATCTCGTTTTATTGGTCTCGAGCCCTCGCCGTTACCGGCGATAGTCCATCGGCGGGCCGCCGAAATCGCGATGACCCTCAGGCGGCGCCAGGATCACCGCAGGTGGATACATCGGCACCTCCGGCTGCGGCGGCTGCATCATGGATTGGGCGCCCCATGATCGATGATAGCTCTCTGCCGGCTTCGGCAATTTGCGGTTGGCCGGCGGCTCGATCTCCATCCGTCCATAGCCCGGCTTGGAGCCGAGGCTCGGATAATAGTGGCCGACCTGCGGCTCGGAATCGACATAGCGGCCGCCATAGATGGTGGGCTGCATCTGATAACCGCGGCCAAGCCCGAATTGCCCTTCGACCACGGCGTAGGATGCATCGATGCCGTTGATGATGATCGGCACACCCGGGCGCATCGGCCTGATGATCTCGAACCCTTCGCTGGCGAAGGATGCGGAGGCCGTTCCGATCAGAATGGCCAAAGCCATGGTAAAACGCATAGAGTTCACGTCCCGGTTGTCCTGTTCAAATTACCTCAATGGCCGCCGATAAGGGTTAAGGGCGCACCTCGATCTTGCGGTAAGCCTAACGCGCGGGCATTCCTCCCGGGTTAATGCCGCCGACTATCGCTGCCGCCCCATTTTCCATGTTGGTGAGAAGCGGCTGTGACGCGTGCGCACGCCGAAATCGCAAACGGTGCGGCCATCGCCGCCAACAGCGCGACCATCCCGATCGTCGATCCCACACCGAGCACCCAGCAGCGCGCCGCGCGGATGAGAGACGGTGGCATTCGCAATCTCTCACGACGGTTTGAAGAAGCCGGAGAGATATCCAGGAACCCCAGTCCGATGTTGCGCTTAGCTGGCGGGGCACAACGACGGAGTATTCCATGAACAAGATCGCTATTGTCGGGGTGGCGGCAGCGCTTGCGACGGCATTGTCAGGTCCCGCGCTCGCCAAGCACGTCAAAGGACACCGCAACATCGTGCGCGAGCAGACCATGCCGCAGCAGGCCGATGCCGGCTGGAACAACAACGGTTGGGATCGCCGCAACAGCGGTTTCTGGCCGGTCGATGTCGCCGCCGGCGCAGTCGGCACGGCTGCCGGAGTCGCAGGCGCTGCGGTCGGAACTGCCGGCGCGATCGCCACCGCTCCATTCCGCGCGGCCGACGCTTACGCCTATGACCCGGGACCCTATCACTACAGCCAGCCAGCCTTTGACCGCGGCCCGACGGGCTATTATGGCAACTGGGACAGTTATGCCACCCGCAACGGGCTGGCCTGCCGTCCCGGCACGATGTTCAAGGGCAGTGATGGGGTGATGCACCTCTGCCAGTGACGAGGGGCCGGCACGAGCCATCAAGCGTCTCGGCCAGGGGCGACCTTAGGGTCGTCCCTTTGTTGCGGCCCACGCCCGATTGCGGACGGGAGTAGCCTCGCCAGGGCAACTCTGATAGGAACGGCGCCGCTGCCCGCCTCTGCCAGCGCAAGCTGGCTTCCGGAAGGCGGCGCGATCCTGACGATGCGTTCGCCGGCTTAGCTCAGCGGTAGAGCAGCGGTTTTGTAAACCGAAGGTCGGGGGTTCAATCCCCTCAGCCGGCACCATCCTGTTCATCCGCTGCCATCAACGAAAATCCACAGCCATCCGAAAGCAAAGCACAGTCAATGGCGTAGCTATCTGACGCCACCGAAATGCTACCAAATCCCTGCGATGGCATTTGATGACAAGCCTGGGTGACGGCCCAGATGACGGTACGAGACTGCCCGCGTTGACCGCGCTCCGACCGGGCGAGTTGCGTCAGTTGCGACGGAGCTGGGTTAGTGCACACGACAACGCCCCAGCCATTTCGCTGCCGGCCGAAATCATGAAGATGCGTCGGCCGCGCGTGTGCCCCTCAACAGCCAAGCGGTCGCCATCCCCGGCGAGTTGCGCGAGCTGACCGGCAGAAGCGAGTTCGTGTTTCCGTCCTCGCGGTCACACATGCGGCCGATGAGCAAAGGCACCCTTGGCGCGGCACGCCGCGGCTTGGGTATTGAGGGCTCCACTTTGCCACATTCGTTGGGCTTCGCCGCCCTGCAAGCCCGTCTCTGGGATGTCAAGCTTGCCGCACAGTCTCCACTTCATGGCGACGCATTATGCCATCCAAATTGGACAGGCGCTCATAGACAGCGCGCGCCGCATGTCGCGCACCTTCGTGTTTATAGGCATCAGCCAGTTCCAGCAGGCTCCCTTCCGCCTCCATCGCCTGGGCGGTCCCGTAATGGTCTTCCGACAACATCCAATACATCTCCATCGCCTGCCACAAACAACCTTCATGGCGGTACCGGTGCGCCATGGCCAAGAGATCATCGAGGCTGCGGTGGATCGTGTCCGATCGGCGTTCTTGCCAAAGAGCGATCTGCCGTGGCGATTGTTCAAGCTCCATAGCCTCCTCCTTCTGTCAGGACGTTGGTCGAACCGTCAAAAAGCAGGACAACCTTACATGATAGTCTTGCACCGTAGCAACCTTTAGTAAGGTCGCATTTTGTTGCACCTTGTTGCGCTCTGTGCGCAGCCGGGCTGGGCTTAATCTACAAAGGATAAGGCGCGACAAGGGGTTCTCGCAGGAGGAGCTTGCGCACTGGGCACGCGTCCACCAAACCTGTTTGTCAGGCGTAGAGGACGGCAAGCGCAATCCATCGATCGACGTTTTGGAACGTGTCGTGGCTGCGTTGGGCGTCGGCACGGAAGAGCCATTTCGTCGGCCGCGCGCCGAACGACGATAGCTCCAGGCGTCCTCGAAGGTGCGTCCGCCCGAAAGAGAGGCGAGTAGACTGCTGCCCCTTTATCTGAGGGACTGAATCTGAGGGACCGAAGCCCCCTGCACTGATATGCTGAGGTGCGCGCTGATCAGCGCGAGCGCATTGACGACTATCTGGGGTGGACCAATGCCGCACGAGACCACCACCATCACCAAAGACGTATGGGCGGCCTTCTCTCCTTGACCCGCGGGGACATTCGATTGGCGTGATGGCGGCGGTCGAGCCCAACTCGCCGGCTCCTTTGCTAGCGCCGTCGATTGTCGCTCCGCCAACACTTCCGGGCTGGTGCTAGCGATCCCGGTCAGCGCGTTCGATGGCGCCAGGCTTGTCGACCTGCCGGCCCTTCGAGGCGCTTGCTACCGAGATGACGTCCGAACCTGACGCCGGACGTTTGGCCAAGGCGGGCTCGGGCGACCGCTAGCGGCACCAGCCAACCTCGCGCTATTTCTCCGCAAACAGGGTTGGCGAACCCGCTCCCGGCCCACTCCGTTCATCCGCTGGCATCAGGCCCATCTGCACGGCATTCTTGCGGGAGATCATGGGCGCCGTCGCCGTCTCGACGGCCTGGCATGGCGCAAAGAGTGCAGTGACCGAAGCCGCAGATGGGGACGGACACGAGTCGGCGATCTTGGTCGAATGGACCGCCCACCCGGCGCCAGCAGCAACCGCAGCGATGGCGATGGCTGCAACAATGCTCTGTCTCATGGCGACGCTCCTCATCGCCCCCACTCGGAGAACCCAATGCCCCGCTGCGAGTTCCATAGATGTCGCCGCGGCCGCGCGGCAGAGCAACTCAAACGCCAAATCCACGACACTACCGCGCTCGCGTCTTGGCGGCAGTCGCAGCCGGCAGCCGCGGCGCTGCCCATTCGGGGTCGGCGACGGGGCCAGTGGGATCGCCGGTCGGCCCGAGCAATTGGCCCGGCGCCGCGTCTCGCGTCTGGGTCCAGCTCTGAGTGGCGCAAAATAGCCCGAGCAGACAGCCCTTCACGGCCAATCGGCCCGGGCTGTCGCGCCAGACCGAGACGCCGTAGGTTTTGCCGTCCTCGGCATTGTACACCTCGCCGGCGTAGCGGCCGTCGGCGGTTGGCTTGAGACCGAGCAGTATCTGATGGCCGAGCAGCGCCCGCGGCCGCTTGGCCGGATCAGGATTGAGCCGATCGCGGAATGGCTGACCTCTGCTGTCCACCAGCTCCTTCATCCAGACGATGTAGCCGCAGATGCGCTCGGGCGCGGCGCCGCAACGTTCCAACCGCACCCGGGCGCGGCCATCTTCAGTCAGCCAAGTGCCGCCGGGGTCGCTGACGGTCGCGGCCTGGCCTCGTCCTTCGGCCACCGAGAGCAGCATGCTCAGGGCAAGACGCAGGACCACACGCAGCAGGAATCTTATTTTCACCTCGATCGACCTCGTCCTTGTGTCCGCCTCGAGCCATGCGCTGCCTCGCATGCGCTCACCTGAGCTGGGCGAGGAGCGCATCGGCCCCCTTGTCGACGCCCGCCTCCGCAGCTGCGAGCGCACCGACACTGGCCTGGATGTCGTAGGGACTGGGGTATTGCTTGCTGACGAAGGCACTCAGGAGCCGCCCGCTGGGCGCGTCGAGAATCTCGACCACGTAGAACACCGATCCGGTCAGCAGCCCCTCGCCGTCGCGCGCGGTCTGCACGCCGTTATAGACCGCACCTGCCAGATCGAAGCGCGACATGGTCCCCAACACGGGCGTGTTGGTCACCGCACCGGTCAAGGTGAGCCGCACGCGCAACGTGTTCGGCTGGCGCTGGCTCACGGTCGCAAAGCGCGTACTCAGTCGCTCCAGAAAACGCGCCCGCATATAGGTGGCGAGCTTCACCTTGTCCTGCTCGGGCATATCGCCGAATTGGTGGTCGCGGCCGCGATAGATCACGACCGGATCCAGCATGACCTTGTCGTAACCGCGCCAATCGACCGGCGCAGCGTAGCGATACGGCACCCGTCCCGAGGTATCGGATGCGTTCGGTGCGAGGTAATGCGCCGATGCCACTTCAGAATAGGCCACCGGGGTGACGCTATTGCATCCTGCCACGGCGGCGGACCACAGCAGAGCCAGGACGCTGCGGGTCCGGATTGGACCTTTCATCTTCCCTCCAAAACGCGAGATGGCCCCTGCGGCAGCATCCTGATGCGCTGCATCATAAAACCGACTAGACGGTTTGTAAAGTGCCAGAGAAGATGCCGGTTGTGTTTGGCTGCAGCACACGGGGCTCCGATCAGGCGCCCCAGCTCGCAACCATTGAGCCAAGAGGCCTCAGGAGGCTGACGTCTGCTCCAGGGCGGTCCACTGGGTGTCGTCCGCCAGGCGGCCGAACAGCCGTTCCATCTCCTCGTCCGCAATGGGGGAGATCCGCAGCATCGCCATCAACGCCAGGCCGCGCGCCGCCGCCCAACGCAGGACTGCAAGGTCCGGATCGGATGCTTCCGCCCTGATCTCGGCGACTCGCTCAGCGTCTCCAGCGCGCGCGTCCGCCAGCAGCCCTGGATCCTGGGCCAAGGCGCCCAGCATCGCCTGGGCGACTGAGAATTGCTGCGCGATCAGCTCACGCGAGGTCGCGATCTGCGTCGCGAGTTCGGGCTGTTTCGTGGCGCCGGCCGTCTTGCGCCTGAACTCTTTGGAGAACTCGCCGAAATGAACGAACTGCTGCTCGAGCAGCGCCCTCAATACCGCTTCCTTGTTGCGGAACTGATGCATCAAGCCGCCCTTGCTCAAGCCGCTCTCGCGCGCGATGGCGTCCAGGGTCAGCCGCCCCGGCCCGTCGCGTGCGATGATGGTGAGAGCAGCCGATAAAGCCGCTTTGCGCGACCGTTCAGAACGGGAAGGATTATCCATGATCCGGCTTGGAGAAATGGCGAGGCATTCACGACCTCGCACTTGATGGAAGCGAGCTTGGCTCGTCAAGACACCAGAGAGCCGCCGTGCATTGTGCGTCCCAGCGCGGTTTGGAACTATTCCGACGCGAGCGTGTTCAGCTGGGCTGGTGATCGTTGGGGGCGCAATGGGGACGGGAATGCGGCAGTCGTACTGCCCCATTTCATCCGCAACATTCATTCATCCCCAGAACTCACTGGCCCGGCTACTTGATCTGGGCCGAAGACTTTGCTGCAATCACAGCGCGAGGCTGAGGGGTAAAGCGCCATGGGGTGGAAAGAGGAACGCGACGCCTTGATTGCGCAGACGTTGGCTTTCGTCGAGCAGGTCACGGGCAAACCCGTCGATTTTGCCCAGTTGGCTCCCCCTTCGATACCTGTCAGCGCCCCCCATCAGCCATCGGCGGCACCGGTGTCGACCCCGCCGCAGTCCGGCGCAGGCGGGAGCGAGCCCGCTGGGTCCGAGTCCGCCTCTGCCCCGGCCGAACAGGACATCCTCGCTGTAGAGGGATCTGTTGAGCTAAGCGCAGCAAATGATGCGGGCGAAGCGGTGTCTTCATCATCGGCACCGGAGCCGGATAGCTCCAACCCATCCGAATTCGCTCCGGTCGCGGACGAAGGACCGGCTGCCGGCTCGTTCCGGGCCACGCCCTTCAAAAGCACGCCTTCCCCTGCCCTTACCGCACAACTCGGCATTCAGCGGAACATGCAGGACGAAATCCGTGCCCGCATCGCGAGCTTTCGCGCCCATCAGGAGCGCTTCAACCGAGAGCGCCAGGAATATTTCACCACGACCTTGGCGCGGCTGCGCGCGTCGATCGAGCAGACCTCGCGGAACGACAACAAATAGCGTGACGCTTTGCGCGAGACCGTCTCTTGCGTTCGGGAGACCGAATGGATGAAAGCGATCGCCCTAACGCGCAGATAGCCAAGCGCAAAGCAGCGCCACATTGGCCGCCAAAGCCACCAGCAGCCCGAAGGCGAGCGTCAGCTGTATTCGCCCGCAAAAGATGTGGAGGTCGGTCCCCATGGGGTTAACCATCCGGCGATTCTAGGCGACGAGTCCCAGAGATTCTTTTTTCCAAAATTTAGGACTCGTTTACGACTCGCCGAACTGGAAATCGCCGCTTTCCTGCCCAAGCCCCGCCTGCGTCTCGGCGCAAGCTTTGTTCATCCTCGGTTCATCTTGAGTCGACCGGAGCCGTTCAGAATGCCCTACGCGCTGTTTTGCAACGAAGCCAAGTTGAGCAAGGCCTATCCGACCGAGGCCGACGTCTGGAGACTGGCCCGGCAAAGCGGACTTGTGGTTGACGTCACGACCGGTACGCGTCGCTCTGACGTCCACCTCTGTCTCGACAACGACTACGAGATCAGGCCTTGTGCCGTCGAGCCGGAAGAAGATCCGTGGCAGAATTGCGCAGAGGCCGAGCAGCAGCTGCCGCTCCACATCCCATTTTCATCTTGAGCGCTGCTTCGCCCTGAGCGCTGCGAACCCTCCCCCCTGGGAGGAATGCTCCGAGGGAGATCCAGGGGAGAATAGAAGAGACACTTCAACCGCCCCCGGACAGCACAGGCTGTCCGCGGTCGATCCACCGCAGCGGTCGCTCGCCTTACGGCGTCGCCGTGGCCAGCGACGCCTGCTCGGCAGGAAGCGCGACGCATGTCCGCTTGCGGCTCAGGCCGCGGATGACGCCCGTCACCTTCAGCACCTTGCCCGGCGGGCACGATGCGTTCTGGACGAACGCGACCTCATAGGGCGCCAGCATCAGCGGCTCGGACTTGAGAATGGTTTGGGCAGAGCACGGCAAGGCTGCCGCGGACAACAACAGCACCGACACCAAAATACGCATGGGGGATGATCCATCAGACCGGCGGCCCCATAATAACCGATCGTCGGCTAAAGTTTCACGAAGCTTTGAAAAAATTTTTGCAGCGGCGAAGGAAGCCCGCCGTGACGTGGGCAAATAGCGACAGCAAAACGCCCGCGAGGGTCGCGGGCGTGAGCAATTTCCTGGCTTAGGCGTCGAGCCGGAGGACCCAGCAGCCGTCGTGACAATCAGTACTTGCTGGCAACCGGGCCGCCCCATCCGAAGCGGTAGTTCACCCCGACCTTGACCGTGTGCTCGTCGCTGTTGAAGCGGCTGCCGACGATCGGCGCAGGACCGCCCGTGAAGGTCGTATTGCCGAAATTGTAATACTGATACTCGGCCTTTGCCGACCAGTTCGGCGCGAACATGTATTCGAGGCCGCCACCGACGGTGTAGCCGTCCTTGTGGTTGCCGTTGGTGGTAAAGGCCGCAGGGATGCCTGCCACCGAGACGCCAAGGCCATTGCCGTCACGCCAGGCATAGCCGCCCTTGGCGTAGAGCAGCGCTGGTCCCCAGGTGTAGCCGATCCGGCCGGTCACCGAGCCGAGTTGGTTGGCACCGGTCGAGGTGACCACGGTCGCGCCGGGGAAACCGAAATTGGTCGTGTTCCGGTCCATCCAGCTGTACTGAGCCTCGATGCCGAGCACCCAGTTCGGCGCGAACTGATAATCGAAGCCGCCCTGCACACCGCCCAGGAAACGGCCGTTATTGCCTTCCAGGCTGTTGCTCTGCGAGAAGGCGCCGCCGAGATGGCCGCCGATATAGAAGCCGGTCCAGTTATAGATCGCCTGCGGCGGGGCATAGACAGGCGCCTTGTTATAGGTGCGCGCAGGCATGTCGGCGGCGAAAGCCGGGGCCGCCAAGGCCGACAACGCGACAGCACTTAACAAAACTCGTTTCATCGAAAGTCCCCGTTATTCAGTTGCGACATCTATCGAACATCGTGGCCGCATTTGGGTTGCCCGATGGCGCTGACGCAGCTGTGAATGGGCGGCGCCTGTCACCCCCGGGCAACAAAGGCCTTTTGTTCCATAGGCTTCCCGAATTTTTCGTGAAGCGCGCCCTGCCACAGGTTTGGTCCGGCAAAGGCGGGATTTGTTCAACCCCTCCTTTAATTGTGATGCGTGGTGGGCGAGCGCAAGGAGCGCCCCCGAGAACGAGGCAAGCCTCGACAGCCAAGGATGGCTCGCGTTAGAGCCCGGCCCTAGCGGGTCATGGCCGCCAGTTCCGGGAAGGGCGCAAAGGTAACGCCGGCACAGAGTTCCCCGGCATTCTCGACCACCCGGTCGAGCCGTCCGTCGACATAGACGATGGCCCGGTCGCTCGATGGACCATAGGAACCGTCGGTGTCGCGGGCGGAATATCGCAGACAGCTGACGTAGCGCAGCCTGCCGCCGACGGTCCGCTGCACCGGCTCGGCCATCGCCGTGTCCTGCAGACCGACCGGGTTGTTCAAATAGGTCCGCATGAACGCCAGGATCTCGGCGCGGTAATTGTTCGGGAACGGCTGGCTGGAAATCCCGCGGTCGCTGGTAAACGAAAGCGTGTTGCTGCTGTCCCCGTCGGTGATACAGGCCGCAAGCAGCAGCGGCAGCAGCAGCACCAAAGCCCTCGGCGATATCACCTGGCTCGCCCCGTTCAAGACTGAGATTCGTCGCCCGGCGTTCTAAACAATCCGCGACGCAAAGGAAATCGGTTCTGATCGAAGCCCCCCCGCCTCTGTCGGGCGCACATGCTGTGCGCCCGACGACAGACCCCAACTCTTCATGGTTGGCCGAAGCTAGTCGATCTCAGCCGCGGCGGGCTGTCGGCGACACCGGCCTGAAACTGACCTTCGGCATGGCCTTGTGGCTGGTCTTGTTGAAGCCGACCTTGGCCTTCGGCGCGCCGTGCACCTTCATCGAAGCCCGCATCGCATTCACCTTCTTGTGATGACGATGGGCGTAATGCCGATGCGCGCGGTGCTGGCGAGTCACCTTGGTCGGATTGGCTTGCGACTTCGCGACAGTCGAGTTCACGCCGCCGGTCTTCGCTGCCCCGGCATTGGCCGTACCGGTGGTGAGCTGGGTGTTCGGCGCGGTCTGGGTTTGAGTCTGAGCCTGACCGGATTTGGGGGACACGTCCGTCTTCGCGCGGCCGGCGGCAACGGCGGGCGCAGCCAGGATCGATGCGGCGAGCAGTGCAACTGACATCTTCTTCAGCATGGTCATCTCCTTCGGATGGATCTGAGAGGGACCGGCCCGATCAGCCGGCCTCATCGATCATGCAAAGGAGCGTAAGGCGCCTGCACTGAACCCATCCTGAAGCGGGTTTCAGGCTAGCGTTCATGTTGATGACTGACTTGTTACCTAAATGACCGCCCTGTCACCTTCCCGCCGGTATAATGCACAGATCGCGGCGCAAAATCCGCGCAAATAGCCGGGAATATTTCCGCGCTGCGAAGGTTCATGTCGCAGTTGTTACCGTTGGATCGCCAATCGAACTCGGGAGAGATGAATGAATAAGTCTGCGATCAGGATTGCCACGCTGGCGCTGTTCTCGATGGCCGTGGCCTCCGGGCCGCTGCTGCTGTCGAAGGCGTACGCGGCGGGCAGCGACACCCCGTCGGCGCCGCCGGCTTCTGATTCGACGAAGAGCAAGAAGAAGGGCGACAAGAGCTCGAGCATCGAGGATCCGAAATTCCTTGCCGCCTATCGTACGGCCTACACCACGATCTACGACCGCGGCGATTACGCCTCGGCGATCGAGCAACTCAAGGCGTTGCATCGGGAAGACGTTGCCGACGTTGCCAACCTGATCGGCTACTCCTACCGCAAGCTCGGCAACTACGAGGCCTCCAAGCAGTACTACGAACAGGCGCTGGCGGACGATCCGAACCACGTCCGCACCTGGCAGTATTTCGGCTTGTGGCAGCTCGAACAGGGCAACCGCGAACAGGCGCAGTATCACCTGGGCAAGGTGGCGCAGCTCGCCGGCACCAACAGCTACGAATATCGCTCGCTGGCGGCCGCCCTCGAAAAGCAGCCGGGCACCGGCCTCGTCTACTAAGCGCCGAGGTTCCTTCCTCGTCGCCTCCTTGAAAAAATGGCGCAACCTTCGGGTTGCGCCATTTGTTTTGCGGCATCGGATGTTTTGCGGGCATCGGATCGACCCGATCCGATGCCCGCGATGCGAAGGCCGCAGGCACCGAAACGGCGCGTGATTCCCCCTACTTCATCAGCGCTTCGACCTCGCCGCGGAACGCGTGCCGCGAGTCATCGCGCGAATAAAACATGTGGCCGCCGGGATAGACCACGAGCTTCGTCCGTGGCGGCTGCGCGAAGGCCGGCAGCTGATCGAGCTTGATCTTCGATCCGTAGTACGGGGTCGCCAGGTCGAACAGGCCGTGGCCGACCAGGAGCTTCAATTTCGGATCGAGCGCGAGGATCCGGCGGAGATCGCCGACGGATTCCGTGGGATGCAGGCCGCGGCCGAAATCCCAGGCCTTGTTCACCGAACCGCTCAACAGCTCATACGAGCCGTCCGGCCGCCAATTGAGCTTGCGGGTGGTGAGATCGACGATCGCGCTGGTCATCGGCGCGGTCAGCCCATCGCCCGAGGGATCACTGAAATGATAGAAGCTGGAATCCGGATAGGGATCGAATCCCAGCACCGAGGCGTCGTAACGCCCGGTGATCTTGCCGTCGCGACGGTCGAATTCACGACGAAACTCGGCAATGTCGATGCGGCCTGCAAGGCGCCGGCTGACTGAAGGCTCGATCCCGGTGAGGCTCGCGACCTTATCGGCAAGCCGATTTGTCGCATCGGCATCCGCCTCGCCTTTGACCAGATCGAGCAGGAAGTCGCTGCTGGCGTACCGCTCGACATCTGCGAGATCGGCACGCGTGACCGGGCCTTTGAGCTGTCGTGCCACCGCTGCGAATGTGGGCAGGCTCGCGACATATTGCAGGAGGCTCGATCCTGAATAGTCGCGGAAATCGAGGACCGGCGAAATCAGGATCAATCCCTTGATGCCGACGCCCTGCTCGTTCTGCAGATTGCGCACGAGCTTCGGCCCGCGGATGCCGCCATAGCTCTCGCCGACCAGGAATTTCGGCGACGAGAGCCGGTCATGCTTTTCCAGCCAGCGCCGCACCACCAGCGCCAGCGAGCTGACATCGCCGTCGACCGAGAAGAATTTCTTGCGCACGTCTTCGCCGGTCGCCACGAAACGGCTGTAGCCGGTGCCGACGGGATCGACGAAGACGAGATCGGTGAAGTCCAGCCAGGTGTCGGCATTGGACTCTAACGCGGGCGGACTCGACGGGGTGACGCTGTCGGCGTTCATCGGCAACCGCCATGGCCCGGTGTTGCCGAGTTGCAGCCAGGCCGACGCCGCTCCCGGCCCGCCGTTGAAAAAGAACGTGACCGGACGGCTTGCACGATCGGAGCCGTCGAGCTGATAGGAGGTATAGGCGATATCGGCCTGCGGCTCGCCCTTGTCGTCGAACAGACGAATCGAGCCGGCCGTGGCGGTAAAGGCGATCGTGCGGCCCGGCAATTCGATCTTGTGCTTGGTCGTGGAATCCGGCGGCAGCTTGTGCTGTTCGGCGGCGGAGGGCGAAGCCGGCGTGTTGGCGGCGCGGGCCCCGGTCGAGCCCGCCCGGGGTCCAGCCGGCGTTGTCGTCTGCTGCGCTTGAGGCGGTGGCTGGTCCTCCGCGCGCGCAATTCCTGCCCAGACCAACAGAGCGCCGGCGAAGGCCGCACAGCCGGCGCGTTGCAACTTAGAACTCGAAACCACCATGTCATTCCTCCAGGGGGGGACCACCTCCCCTCACTACAGCGGCACTCTTGCGGCCGAAAGTTACGATCTCTTACGACAGATGAATGAAGCTGTGCGGCCAACCTAAACCATGTCGTCCACCCGGACGGTCACATCGAGGCGAGTGCCCGGTGCGATCGGGTATGGTATGCGCTCGAACCGATCGCCCCTTTGTCGCGTCTAAATCCAGGGGCATCGGGGATCCCACCTGCCGCCGCTCACGGAGTTCATGAATGAAGACAGCGCCGCTCATGGTCGCGGGATGGATCGCTCTGGCGACGCCGGCCTTCGCCGCTCCGCCGGTCGCGTTGGTCGAGGAGATCCAAGGCGACGTCACCGGGGCGGAACTGATGGATTATGTCGTCCCAGGACAGCACATCAAGCTCGGGCCAGACGGCGCGCTCGTGATCAGCTATCTGAAATCCTGCCGCCGTGAGACCATCGGCGGACCGGGCGGCGTCACCGTGGGAGTTGGAGAGAGCAAAGTCGAAGGCGCCACGCTCAAGAACGACATCGTCAATTGCGATGCTGCTCACGCCGAGGCTACCGCGCCCGAGACCAGCGAGGTCGCAGCAACCATCGTCCGCGGGATCGCTCCTGACAGCGCCCCGATCGCGCAGGCGATCGTCTATGGCGCATCGCCGATCTTCGAGGTCAACGGCCGGGGCATCCTGGTGGTCGAACGCCTCGATCAGCCCGGCGACCGCCAGCAGGTCGAGATCTCCGGCCGGCAGTTCAAAGGCAGGTTCTACGATTTCGCCGGCACCAGCCATCCGCTGACGCCGGGCGGCACTTATGTCGCGAGCTTCGGAACCTCGCGCATCGTGTTCCGGGTGGATCCGCAGGCCAAGGCCGGCCCGGGACCAGCGGTCGGGCGCCTCATTCGGATGAATTGATGGAAGCGGCTCCGTGACGATCGGCCGCCGGGCGCGCGACACGCTTGCCGTTCTAGCGATCGCTCTCGTGAGCGCGGCTCTGTTCGTCTCTCCCGCCTTCGAGCGTGGCCGCGGGCTGTCGCTCGACATCCTGACCTGGCTGCGCTTCGAGGCGTTCGGCAACCGGCACGCGCCGGAGGAAAGTCCGAGCGTCGTGGTCGCGATCGACGAGGAAAGCTACGCGACGCCGCCGTTCAGCGGCTCGCCGCTGCTGACCTGGACCGGAGAGATCGGCCGCGTCCTCGGCGCGGTGATCGATGGCGGAGCAAAGGTGGTCGGGTTCGACATCGTCTTTCCGACCTCGATCGAACAATCCGAGATCCCGCTCGGCGACAGCACCTTGGGCGAGAAGACCCGTGGTTTCGATCGCGAGTTCCTGCGTGCCCTCGCCGCAGGCGCCGCCGCCGGCAAGGTCGTGCTGGGCGAAGTGTTCGCGGAGCAGCCGATCGTGCCCTCGCCGGGCCAGCGCATCGCCGTTCGCCGGCAGCAAAACCTGCGCCCGCTCAACACCTATACCGATAGCGACGACGTCGTGCGTCGTCATCCCCTGACGGTCGCCGTCGATGGCCTGAGGGTGCCGAGCCTGGCGCTGGAGCTGGCCGCACGCGCACGCGGCAACTCGCCCGCTATCGATCCGGACGGGACGGTGCGCCTCGGCGATATCGGCTCGGCCGGTCGCATCGCCAATACGATCACGTTGAATTTCGCCGGCGGCGCCGACGACATCCCGACCTATTCCTTTGCCGACCTGCGCGCCTGTGCGGTTAACGGGGACAAGGACTATTTCCGCCGCGAGTTTGCCGGCAAGGTGGTCCTGATCGGCACGGTCGGCATCGAGGACCGCCGTCTGACCTCGAAGCGCTTCGCCACCCGGGCCGAAGGGGCACGACGGCCGCGCTGCGCTCTGGCCGAGCGAAAAACCGCAGCGACATTCGCGCGGAGCACGATCGCGGGCGTCTATATCCACGCCACCGCGATCAACAACCTGATCCGGCACGAGGCCGCAATCGAGCTTGGATGGCCCAGCACATTCGCACTCACCCTCGCCTTTGCGGTTCTTGCCGCCGTGCTGGCACGCCTGGCCAAGCCCGCCACAGCCGCAGCCGCGCTGTTGGGGCTGGCCGTGCTCTATACCGGCCTCGCAACAGCACTGTTCAACCACGCCTATGTGCTACCGCTCGGCGAGCCGTTCGGGGCCGCAGCGCTCGCGCTCGCTGCCATCATCGGTTATCGATTCATGGTCAGCGACAAGGACCGCAGGCTCCTGCAGAAGAGCTTTGCCTATTACCTCGCGCCGCATCTGATCGACCGCATGCTCGTCTCCCACAAGCTGCCCCAGCTCGGCGGCGAGACCCGCGAGATCACCGTCTTCTTCTCCGATATCGAAGGCTTCTCGCAGATCGCCGAGCGGATGCCGCCTGCGTCGCTGATGGCGCTGACCAACGAATACCTGTCGGCCATGACCGATGTGATCGAGAGCCATGGCGGCTATGTCGACAAATATATCGGGGATTCCGTGGTCGCCGTGTTCGGCGCACCGATCGACGATGCGCGCCATGCCACCAATGCGGCGCGCGCGGCACTCGCGTGCAAGGCGCGGCTCGACGAGCTCAACCAGACCTCGGCCGCGTTCCAGGGCATCAAGGTCGCCCAGCGCATCGGCATCAACAGCGGCGAGGCCCTGGTCGGCAATTTCGGCTCGCAGCGCCGTTTCAACTATTCCGTCATGAGCGACGCGGTGAATGTGGCCTCGCGGCTCGAAGGCGCCAACAAGTTCTATGGCACGGTCATCATCGCCTCGGACAGCACCGTCGCAGCCGCGGGCGCCGAATTTGCCTGGCGCGAGCTCGACACCGTCAGGGTCAAGGGCCGCGAACAGTCTTTGACGATCTTCGAGCTGGTCTGTTTCGCGCAGGAGCTGACGCCAGAGCAGAAGCGCGTGCTCGCCGATTATGCGGCAGGTCTCGGACATTGGCGGGCCGGCCAATGCGAAGAGGCCGTCGAGTGCTTCGCACGCTCGGCCGATGCCGACCGTCCCAGCGCGCTGTTCGCCGAACGGGCCCGCCAGGCCGGGTGCGAAGTCCCCTGCCCCGGCTGGGATCCCGTGCGGAGCCTGCAGGAGAAATGACAAGACCATAACAGGGCAAATCCAAGGAGTTCGTCGCGCCGCCGCCGGCCTGAAAACCTGGGCAAGGCAACATTCCGCACCGCAGCCTCATTCCCGGCCGGCAGGGCACGCAATGCTGCCCGATGGTCGTGAAAGAACGATTCGCGGCCCGGTCATCTCGACAACCAAGGCCAAGGTCGGTTAGACGACAAACCAACCGAAAGCCGACCAGCGAGCCTGCGACTGCATGACAACGCCCAAGCGATATGAGCGCATCGCCTTCGTCGCGAGCTCGAGTGCCGAAGCCCAGGCCGCGCTCAAGCAGCTTACCGAACTGTACGGCAGTTGCGATCCCACGACGGCCGACGTGGTGGTCGCGCTCGGCGGCGACGGGCTGATGCTGCAGACGCTGCACGAACACATGCGCACGGGAAAGCCGATCTACGGCATGCATCGCGGCACCGTCGGGTTCCTGATGAACGAGTTCAGCACGGTGGACCTTCGCGAACGCCTGGCCGCGGCGCAGGAATCGCTCATTCACCCGCTTCTGATGCGGGCGACCGATGTCGACGGCACAATTCACATTCATCACGCCATCAACGAGGTGGCCCTGTTCCGGCAAAGCTATCAGGCCGCGCGGCTGCGCATCCTGGTCGATGAGCGCGAACGCATGCCTGAACTCGTCGCGGACGGCGTGCTGGTTGCAACCCCGGCAGGCTCCACGGCCTATAATCTCTCGGTCCAGGGCCCGATCCTGCCGATCAATGCAGCCCTGTTGGCGCTGACGCCGATCAGCGCCTTCCGGCCGAGGCGCTGGCGCGGCGCGCTGCTGCCGAACACGGCCTACGTGATCATCGAGGTGCTCGAGGGCGACAAGCGGCCGGTTGCGGCGGTCGCGGATCATGACGAAGTGCGCGACGTGCGTCGCGTCGAGGTGTTGTCCGACAAGACCATCTCGATGCGGATGCTGTTTGATCCCGGTCACAGCCTCGAAGAGCGCATTCTGCGCGAACAATTCGGTTATTGAGCCGCGCGCCGCCGGCGGCCTTCGACGCTTTCGTCTGCGCCGCAAACCGTTCGTTAACCCGCGAACCTTTATGGTTAATGCAGGTATACCGCTTCAATCGGTCCCCCCTGCAGGCCGGCCAATGTTCCGTATCGATTTCAACAAGCTGCGCTTCCTCGTTTGCGACGACAATCCCCACATGCGCCGCATCCTGCGGACGCTGCTGCACTCGTTCGGCGCGCGCGAAGTCTACGAGGCCGAAGACGGTGCCACCGCGCTGGAAATGTATACCCACTACGTTCCGGACATCGTCATCACCGACTGGGCGATGCCCATCTTCGACGGGCTCGAACTGGCGCAGATGATCCGCCAGCCCGAAGCCAAGGGTAATCCATTCGCGCCGATCATCATGCTGACGGGGCATTCGGAGAAACGGCGCGTGACGGTAGCCCGCGATGCCGGGGTGACCGAATTCCTGGCCAAGCCGATCTCCGCCAAGGGATTGTACCAGCGCATCCTCAACGTGGTCGCCAATCCCCGGCCCTTCATCAAGACCAAGACCTATTTCGGTCCTGATCGTCGCCGCAACACCAGCACCGCCTATATCGGCCCCGAGCGCCGGATCGGCGGCGAAGCCGAAATCCTTCAGCAACCGTCACTTCTGGATAAAGCGCGTTCAGTGCTTTAGCGGCGGACCAGTGAGGCGGCATTAACGCAAACTGGGAAACGGCGCTCCGCGTAAGCGTAACTCAGGTATCAGATTGAGCGAGCAGTCGAACGCGTTCTCTTAGGAAGGCGCAGCGCAGGAAATCCGATGGCGAAACAGAAAGCTCCGGCGATCGAAGTCAAGACTTACGCCAATCACCACGTCATCACCCAGCCGAACCCCTTGAAAAAGGTCCTGCGCCCCGTCGACGACCAGGATCTCGACGATCCGGTCGCCCGCGCGGAAGCTGCGCTCGCCGACCTCTCCGGTGAGTTCAAGTCCTGGATGGTGACGGAAGCCGAACGCCTGTCGAGGGCTTATGCGGCGATCGTGAAGAACGGCTTTGACCAGGAGGCCTGCGACGAACTGTTTCGCGCCGCCCACGACATCAAGGGCGATGCGTCGACCTTCGGCTATCCCTCAGCAGGCGCCGCCGCCGACAGCCTGTGCCGGATCATCGAGCACGCCCCGGACCTCGACAGCGTGCCGCCGGAGCTGTTCACTCACCACATCAACGCCATCAATGCGATCGTGCACGACCATACCAAGCTCGACAGCGTCACCATGGCACGCGAGCTCAGCCGCAAATTGCGCAAGGTTGCGGACGAATATCTCATCCACGTCAACCGAGACCGCCCCGAACATCTCGAAGCGATCCTGGCGCCCAGCATCGTCCCTGGCGATCATCTTTGATAGGGTGCCGAGCGCGTCGTTCAGCCGCGCGCAACCGATCTGTTGATCTTCTGTAACGCCATCGCCACGGTCCTTAAGGGAAGGCGATAACAGGTCGAGCCGCGCCGGATGCGCTGTCGTCGCTTACGCGGCGATCAGCCCCAGTTCGATGCCGGCCACGAAATCCTCGGCCATCACCTCGTCACACAGCAGACGCGCCTCTTCCCGGGCGGATTCGGTTGCGAAGCGGCGCAGCAGGATCAGCAGCGGCTCGGCCGCATCGCGCTCCGTCGCACAATGCGTCAACACCCGCTCCACCATTCGCCGCCGCAGACTGGCCGCGCTGCTCAGCGTGTCGGTGAACCCGGTTTCATGACAGGCATCGAGCGCGACACGGAAGGCATCAAAGGTGGTCTCCGGGATGCCGGCGCGGCGCAACAACGCGTGCAGGCTGGCCGTGCCGCGATCCTTGAGTAATCCGGACACCCGCGCACGCGGCATGTCGGCGAGCTCCGACAGCGCCGTCTCGAACAGCTCGATGTTGCCGGAGAGCAGCGCCCGCAAGATCAAGCCCGCAGTGAGTTGCGAGGTGGTCCGGAGATGCCGCACCAGGCCGAGCAGCTCCTCGCCGCGCGAGCGCGCGGCAATCGTAATCGTCGAGCGATCGCGCGCTTCGCTGGCGACTTGCCCGGCCCGGTCAAGACTGAGCCAGTTCTTGGCGACGACGAATTGCGCCAAGGTCTCGGAGAGCTTGTCGACCAGCGCCGCCCGCGTCGCCGCCGGCAGGTCGTCGAGCGCGAGCATGGCTTCGCGGATCGCAGCAAGGTGGCCGTGACGTTCGACAATGCGATCCCAAGAGAACGGCGCAAGCTCGGCGTAGGGATTTTCAATCAGCTCGAGTGCAGCGGCAGCGCTGCCGACTTCCGCGATCGCCGCGCAGACGGGAGCCGGCAACTTGATGCGCCGGGCGATCGCACATTGGGTTTCCGAATTGCCGGTCGCGACGATGTCGACGAGGTCGGCATCGATCAGCAGCGGCGAGTGCTCGAGGATGGGGACGGCGACCGAGGGCTGATCCGACGAGAGCGCCTGAACGATGGCGGCCGGCGCCTCGCCCGATCGGGCAAAGACCTCTGCCATGGCCTGCCGCACCAGCGGCGAAGGATCGTCCAGCAGCATCAACAGCGCGCCTTCGGCGGCGGCGCGGTCCTCATCGGTGAGGTCCGAGATCAGCCAGGCCCGCGCCAACGCCCGGCCCGCCTCTGCCCGTTCACCGGCTGGCGCGGTTCTAACCCAACTAAGAAACTGCCGAACGATCATGGTCTTTCCGGCTTACGCAACTTGTTCAGGAGACCTGACTTGGCCTCAACAGCACCGAAAATAAACCACGACGCTTAACAAAGCGTTCACCATAAGTGACTGGTATTATTGACGTTTTATTAAGTGACCACGTCCGAAGCTGTATCATGATACAGATCAACGGCGTTCTTTGCGCACTCTTGCGCGCAATTCGGAGACACCTCGCGCACACATAGCAGGCGGGCAGCCGAAGGCCGCCCGCTGTCCACGAAGACTGCAAAGAAAGTTGTCGGCCGAGAATCGGTGCGTCAGCCGGAGAATGTGCCCTGGGGATCGCTGAATAGATCGAGCGGACGTGCGCCACTGCCCTGCCCCGTCGACGAGGTACTGGCGACCGACGAGGTGCCCCACAATTCGCGTACCGATGCCGACACCGCCTGCGACGATTGACCGTCGACCTGGAAGAGCGAGCGGAACGTCGGATCCATTGGCGCGCTATTCGCGCTCGAACCGTCCGCGCTCGTCGGAGCGGCCTGCCCGGAGCCGCGCACGTCCGGAAACATCGACAGGAAGGTCGCAGTGTCCGTCGTCGGCAGCGCACCTGAGCCCGCTGACGAACCGCCGTACAGCGCGAGTGCGCCGCGGGTGGCCGTTGAGTTGGCTGCACCGGAATAGCGGGAGGTCAGGACCGAATAGACCTCGGACACGCTGCGCGCCCGGCCGTCGCGATCATAGAAGATGGGCCGGTTGGCGGCGGCGGCATTCGGAAACAGCCGCGCCGCGGATGCTTGCGGCGAGTCCTGCGCACTGGTGATCAGCTTGGCCGCGCCGCCCACCCCCATAAAGTGGGCCATGTAGAGCTCGGCATCGCTTGGCCGCCGGCCGATCAGCCCAGTCAGTTGGAAGCTGTTCGACTGCGTCAGCGCCGCAGCCATTGCGGACGCCGCCTGCGGATCGTCGCGCAGCTTCATGATCGCCTGCCGCATCGCGGGATCGTTGACCGTATAGTCGCCGGACGATGTCTTGGTGATGGCATCGGCGTAGTCGCCATAGCCGAGTTGACCGCCGGCCTCCTTGACGGTGCCGAGCCAGGTCTGGTCGATGAACTGATAGAGGCCGTGCGCCGAGGAGGTCGATGCGCCCGCGGTCGGGTTGAAGTCCGACTCCATCTTGGCGGTGGACAAGAGATATTCGAAGCTCGTGCCGACCGTGTCGGCGGCCTGCTTGATCGCGCCGGCGACGCGCGCCCGGACAGTATCGAGGATTCCCGTGGACGAGGAAATGGATGCGTCGACCGACATCAGGTGACCCGCTTTTCGCAGAGGAATCTTGGCAGACCAACGCGCCGGAAACCTCCGGCAACTTGCGGCGGGCATGGTTAATGACGGGTTAAGATTGCCCGATACGGCGGGCCAATGACCGAGCGCCTCCGCAGTGGATGCGGCCTTTGGCTTACTTGCGGTACACCGCCGAAGGGTCGAACAGCCGGTCGGCATCGACAAAGGACAGGTGCGCCGAGCCGTCGCCCGCATTCTCCACCTTGCGGTAGAAGCAGGAGCGGCGGCCGGTATGGCAGGCCGCCCCAAGCTGCTCGACGCGGAGCCAGACCGCATCCTGATCGCAGTCGGTGCGCATCTCGATGACGCGCTGGGTCTGACCCGAAGTCTCACCTTTGCGCCACAAGGCGTTGCGCGAGCGGCTGAAATACCAAGCCTCGCCGGTGGCGACGGTCTTCCGCAGCGCCTCGTCGTTCATATGCGCGACCATCAGCACCTCGCCGGTCGCGACATCAGTCGTGACGCAGGTGACGAGGCCGGAGGCGTCGAATCGCGGAAGGAAGGAAAGCCCCTCCTCGCGCTCAAGGTGATCTGAGGTCGCGGACACGAATTTCTGCCTGGGCCTTCTGGCGCCAATCCCTGGCGCTAATAACGTTGCGGCGCGCGCACCATGGAGAGGAAGCGCGCCTGTTCGGCCGGATTGTCGCGGAACATCCCGGTGAAACGGCTGGTGAAGGTCACCGCACCATGCTTGGCCACACCGCGCACCGACATGCAGGTGTGCTCCGCCTCGACCATGACCGCAACGCCTCGCGGCTTGAGGACCTCGTCGATCGCGGCCGCAATCTGCGCGGTCAGATGTTCCTGAGTCTGCAAGCGACGCGCGAAGATGTCCGTCAGCCGCGCGAGCTTTGAGAGTCCCACGACCCGCTCGACCGGCGTGTAGGCAATATGCGCCCTGCCGTAGAACGGCATCATGTGGTGCTCGCATTGCGAGGTGAATTCGATGTCGCGGACCAGCACGAAATCGTCGTAGCCGGCGGTCTCGCCGAAGGTGCGGTCGAGCACCTCGGCCGGGCACAGATGGTAGCCCTGATAGAGCTCGTCAAAGGCCTCAACTACCCGCCGCGGCGTATCGACCAACCCCTCGCGGGACGGATCCTCCCCGATATAATTGAGGAGCGTATAGACGGCGGCTTCGGCCTCGGCGCGCGACGGACGCGCCCGGTCGGCGCGCACGGCGGCCGCGAGGAATTCCGTCGGATCGAGGTCGGCGGGGCGAGCCTCCGGCAGTTTGCCTTCGAGCGCCTTGTTGTCTTGCTTGTTCGTACGCAGGGTCTTGATCAAAGCGTCCATCTCAACTCCGTTCGACCGGCCGGCGATCCGACCGGAGTGTCACCGGCAGACGGGGCGCCTCAGCGCCGGACGCCTGAAGGATTTGGCTGGTTTTTCCGCCAATCGTTTCCATATAGTCCCAATATAGGGCGATGAAACCGGGCCGCCAAGGCCGCCCGGGTGGGTAATTCCGGGACGTCAGGCACATGCTGAACGACATCTACAACAAACGGATCATCGAACTGGCAGGAAATATTCCGCGGCTGGGGCGGCTGGAGAACCCCGACGCCAGCGCCACGGCGCATTCCAAGCTGTGCGGGTCGACCGTCAAGGTCGATCTCAAGATGGAGGGGCCGGTGGTGACCGATTTTGCCCATGACGTGAAGGCCTGTGCGCTGGGCCAGGCATCCTCCTCGATCATGGCCCGCCATGTCGTCGGCTCCAACGCGCAGGAGCTGCGCGAGTTGCGCGAAACGGTGCGCAAAATGCTGAAGGAGAACGGCGCCCCTCCGGACGGCAAATGGGCCGACATCGCCCTGCTCGAGCCGGTACGCGATTACAAGGCGCGACACGCCTCGACGCTACTGACCTTCGATGCCGTGGTCGATGCGATCAACCAGATCGAGGCGAAAGCGGCGGCGAAGGGCAAGGAGCCGGCGGCGGCGCAGGGGTGAATGGCCGGCCCTTCTCAGGGCAGGGTTATCGCATATGGGAAGAAACGCGGCCGCCGATTCTCTCCGCGACCGTCCTTCGATACTTCGCCTCCGGCGAGTTCCTCAGGACGAGGCCCGCTTTGCGAAAAATGGCAAACCCTCATGGTGAGGTGCGCCGCTTGCGGCGCGTCTCGAACCATGAGGCCGGTCCGGGCTTGGGCCGTATGCAGGAAGCTATTGCGCCGGCGTCGTGGCGCCCGTGCTAGCGGGGGCAACCGCCTCCGCGGTCCGCGTCGACTTGAGCGGCGCCTTGTCGGCGTCAGGGCTCGCAGCACCAAAACGGTCCTGCCCCTTTGGCGTGAGCTCCGCCATCGGAATTGCGGGCCTCCCCTGGGGCAACACGTCGGCAGCGATCTGGGTCGTCACGAGGTTGGTGAGCCCGAGTTCGCCGTGCGACAGCTCATGCAGGTCCTCCCACGGCGGCACGTTGAGCGCGAGCGACAACAGATCGCCGGCGCCTCCCATATCGAATGTGTATTTCGCAAGGCGGCCGATATCGCGCTCGACGATCATCATGTCCTGCGCCGTATAGCTTGCGGCCTTGGCATCGTCGGCACGATCGCCCATCCAGATCTGGTGCACGCGGACATGCGCCCGCTCCGGCACGTAACGTGTGGTGCCGGCAAGCAGCAGGAACACGCACATCGATTCGCAATAGGCCTCTGGCGTGATCCGCGCGGCCTCGCCCGGACGGCGCCCACGCACGCTGATGCCTACCGTGGTTCGCAGCTTCAATTCGCGGAACCGGCGCCCGAGCGCGATCGCATCATTGACCGACCCGCCGCTCGAATCCAGCACCACGGTGGTGCCGGTCAAATCGCGGGTTTTGGAGAAATCGTCAAAATCCTTGGGGCTGTCCCCCGTGATGATGCCGACCGCACTGACCCAGCCGCAATTCGGCTCACAGGCGACCCAGCTGAAGCGCATCGGCTGTTTGCGCTCCTCAAGCGAGGACCCTGCCTGGGCACTGTTGGAGGCTGACATCATCGCGCCGCCGAGCGCGGTTCCGACCGCTGCAACGCTCAGAAGCGTCCAGCGCAAAATACGCGACCGCAGCAGCTTCACGTCCAATTCGCCCCCCTACCCAATCTCAGATCCAAACCGCGCCGTCACGCGTGGCCAGTCAAAACGTGGCAAGTTCCACCTCGATGCATTATTTATTCTGTCACACCGACGTCAGGAAAAACTATCCGGGCAATTCCTTACCGTCCAGCCGCGGATCGCTGCGCTGCCCCTAAAAACGTGTGATAGTTGCATCACATAAGCACAAAAATACGCGAGTTCCGGTTCCCCGCTCGGGAACTATGCACCGCTCCGCTCACGAGTCCTGCATTCACCCATGAAGCACGCATGTTCCCATCCTCACCATCACGAGCCGGCGCTCCTGTCCCGTGTGCCACGCCGGATGGCCCGCGCGCTGATCTGGGTCTATCGGCACACGCTCTCGCCTCTGGTCGGATACAATTGCCGTCATCTGCCGACCTGCTCGGTCTATGCTGATGAGTCGATCGAGCGGTTCGGCTTGTGGGCCGGCGGCTGGATGACGTTGGCGCGGCTGCTGCGTTGCCAGCCATTTGGCACCTCCGGCATCGACAATGTTCCGCTTGCCGCGCCAGCTGGCGCGCGCTGGTATCTGCCGTGGCGCTATGCGCGCTGGCGCGGCGTCAACGATCCTTCGACACCGAGGTGACGTCCTGCATCAGCCAGGACGATCGCTCCATTTGCTGCGGCGCATTCACGACCAAAGACCGCGCCCTGGAACTTTGTTCCGATCCTCGCATTGATTTGATGCTTCCCGATGGGAGGACACAACAATGCGCTGGAAAATCAGCCCCAAATTCTCGCCCGGCCGCCGCGACGGCAGACAGCTCGATCTCATCGCCATCGTCGCTCTGCTGATCGTGATCGTCGCCGCGTGGCGTTATTTCGACGACTCCACCGCCCTGCCGCCCAACACCTCAGGATTCATCGTTCCCAGCCAGAACGTGCATTGGTGAGCGCTTCACCAGCCCGGCCAGAACCAGAAACCGCTACGCTGCCGCCGCGGATAGGCCGGGATCGGCTCGGGCGGCCGCGGCCCGCGGCGCGGTCGCGCAGCCTGGGTTACCGGCTCGGCGGGCAACATCGCCTCGGCCGATGACGTCGCCTCTGCCGCTGGCAACCTGACCGCCAGCAGCACGTTGGATTCGCGTGTGCGCC
This sequence comes from Bradyrhizobium sp. SZCCHNGR1005, assembly GCF_032489995.1. NCBI lineage: Bacteria > Pseudomonadati > Pseudomonadota > Alphaproteobacteria > Hyphomicrobiales > Nitrobacteraceae > Bradyrhizobium > Bradyrhizobium sp. SZCCHNGR1005. The sequence goes on along the minus strand of NZ_JAUEZC010000008.1, from coordinate 60,583 downwards.
AGCGATAGCCGATACCGAAGTCGAGCGGCTGCGCACGATCGAACAGGTCGACATAACGTTCCTGATACATGCTGGGAAACTTCTCGATCGGCCCCGCGTAGCGCCCGAACGGGAAGAAACGCCACGCCCGCGAGTCGAAGCTGGCAAGCGGAATCCCGGAATCGTCCTGAACGATCGTCGCGCTGTTCTTGAGCAGCCAGCTGCGCACCACCGAGAAATTGCCGGAGTGGAGGAGATAGGATGCGCTCTTGAGCAGGCTGTTGCCGGGCGCCAGCGGCTCACAAAACTTCAGGAAACCGCTGCTCTTGACCCCGGAATTGGAGAGATCGGTCGAGAAGTAGTAAAGCGTCTTCTCCACCCCGTCGCCGCCGGCAAAACTGATGCGCGCGCCGCGCGTTGCGTTCGGTTTGGATTGCTCGTTGCTGCCATGCACAGCACCGTTGTCATCCAACCAGACCAACTCGACCGTGTGGATGGTCTTTCCGCTCCGCGCCAGGAACACATAGAGGATCGGCAAAGTGCCGTTGACGTCACCCTCATGCAGGTCGGTCTTCATCTGTTTGGTGATGAAGAAGGAAAAGCTCAGGATCGATTGCAACGAGTGTTCGACATAGGCCAAGGCCGACCCGATGCCGCCGCGCGGCAGACGGGTCAAGTCGGGCGCCGGACCGGTCGGCTCCAGCGCGGCCATGACATAGGTCGTCGCTTTGGAATGGAACGCGTCGGCGTAGAGGAAGTCGGGCCCCGAGAAGAAGTAGAACATCGTCGGTCGGGGCGCGGCGAGATTGGTATCCGCCCAGGCACGTATTTTTGAAAGCTGACGTTGTTCGAGCTGGCCGAACGCATTGTCGAAGAATTTCGCATGGCGCTGCCACGACGGATCCTGCGTCAATGCAGCCAGTGGCGATCCGGCCGACGGCTGCATCCCCGCAAGGACCCGCGCGGTGTCGTCGGGCGAGACCGTCTGCGCATGGGCTGAACCGGTCCCCAACAGGACGATCCACAGCACCAGCGTCTGCACGTTGGGAAATCGCACCATCAATCCGCACCTGGCAATGCTGTCGCGGCATCCCGACCCGGCCGCTTGTTAGCAAGGAGATAAATCAGCACGCCGGACATCATCGCCACCGCGCCGAGGCCGGCCTGCAATGGCCGCTCCGCAAACAGGGAGTACATCATGAAGCCGGTCACGAGCAGGAACACCAGGGGCGTCAGCGGGTAGCCCCAAGCCAAATACGGCCGCGGCAGATCCGGCCGGGTGACGCGCAGCTTGATGAGCCCAAGCACCGTGAGAAACGAACACGTCAGCAGCGCAAACTGGATGAAATCGAGCACCGCCTCGAAGCTCTCGGTGACCAACATCAGGTTCGCCACGGCGAGCTGAAACAGGATGGCGTAGGTCGGCGCGCCGCCTCGCGACTTCCGGGCAAAGAATGCGAGCGCCGGAATGTCTTCACCCATCGTCATCAACACGCGCGGCCCCATCCACATCATGGCGGCGATCGAAGACACCAGTCCGATGCAGATCATGCCGGCGACGATACGCCCGCCGGTGGTACCGAAGATGTAGGTGCCGGCGATGCTTGCGACCTGGAGCTGTCCGGACAGCTTGTCGATCGGCGCGGCGAGCAGGAACACGGCGTTCAGCGCGACATAGAGCACGAGCACGAGCGACGTGCCCGCGAGCAGCGCACGCGGCAGCGTCCGTTCCGGCGCTCGCAGCTCGCCGATGATGTAGGTCGCGGCGTTCCAGCCGGAGAAGGCGTACATGACAAAGACGAGCCCGATCGCAAACGGGCCGCTCAGCACGTAGCCGACATCGGCCCTTACCGGGCTGAACGTGACCGGCTGCGGCGACGGAGAAGCGAAGCCTGCAATCAGGAAGGCGACGATCAGGCCAACTTTCAGGAGCGTTGAAATCAGTTGGAAGCTGCTTGATTGCCTGATGCCGCCAAGTTGCACCAGCGACACCAGCCAGACCGCGCCGACCGCCAGCGCCAGTGACGGTGCGCCCGGAATGACAGCCTTGCCATACTCGCCGAACGCCATCGCCGCGAGCGCAACCGGCGCGGCGAAGCCGACCGTTGCTGACACCCAGCCGGCCATGAAGCCAATGGCAGGATGAAACGCGCGCGAGAGCAAATTGTATTCGCCGCTCGAGCGCGGAAACATTGCGCCCAATTCGGCATAGGAAAGCGCACCGCACAGCGCGACGATCCCGCCAATGGCCCACAGCAGCAGAATGGAGAAGCCGGACGGGATATCCCTGACCTGGAAGCCAAGGCTGGTAAAGACGCCGACACCGACCATGTCGGCCACCACGAGGGCCGTGGCGACCGGCACCGACACCGACGGCACGGCGCTCTCAAGCACCCGCTCGGGCCAAGTCGCACCGTCCGTGTCGGAGGCAGCCATTTCGCGCAGGGGCGTTGAACGCCCCTCCCCTTAGCTCCAGCCCCAGATTCGACCCAAACCATTCAAACATAGTTAACAGGGACTAAATAAGGCCTCAATAAGGAGGTATTTCAGAACCGCTTAGCCAGACTCGGTGGTCGAGGGCGTTGCATTGCGGCGCGACCAAGCCCACAATCGCGACACGATCTCGTGCTGTGTCGCGCGATTGGGACACCTTTGAGGCGCCCAGCGTCTCTACAGCGCGGCAAACCGGCTCGAGAACGCGGGGTGCGGTCCGGCGCTCAGGCTTAACGCCACCTCAACATCGCCGGCTCAGAGTTGAGGGACTGAAGCTGGCGCTGTCGGTCGCAGCGCCGATCTTGGGTCTAGGTCTTTGGGGTAAGCTTGTTAGGGGGTCTTGGGGGTTGCAGGGGCGGATGCTCGGATCTTATCCGAAAAGCCTGAGATATCGTCGTGCGCGCGCGCCCGGTCGGCTGAACCTGCCCGCGCGCCGCTGGCTTCCCATCGCGCCGCGCCGAGTCACGACCGCCACCACCGCGCTGCTGCTGTCGCTTCCGCTTGTTCAGTGCAGCAAGGCGCCGAACGCAGGCGTTCTGGCCGCCAATGCAGCGCCAGCTCAGCCGACGACTTTCGACGAGCGTTTTCCCACGCCGCAATTCCGCGACCGCTTCCCCTCGCCTTCCGAAAGCTTCGCGCTGCATAGCCCAGAGGACTTCACACCAAAGCCGGCGGAGACAAAGCCCGCGTCCTATCAGGTCGCATCGCTCGAACCGCAGGCGCCGGCCTCGCACACACGCGAAGAGCTGACGACGCTGGTCAGCATGAAATCGTCGGCGTTCCCCTATTACGGCACGAACCCCGCTTCCGACGCACCGTTTCTCAACGTCACGAGCGGCGAGCGCCGCGGCCATCGCAGCTTGTCGGGACGCGTCTACTGGCAGGACCAGACCTACAATGACAGCCGCGTGCTGGTGCACGTCCCGGAACATTTTGACGTTCGCAAACCCGGCGTGATCGTCGTGTTCTTCCACGGTAACGGCGCCACCTTGGAGCGCGACGTGCGGGACCGCCAGCTGGTTCCGCAGCAGATCAGCGACTCCAGTGTGAATGCGGTGCTGCTGGCCCCGCAGATGGCCGTGGATGCCGCCGATTCCAGCGCCGGCAAGTTCTGGCAGCCCGGCGGCTTCAAGCGTTTCATGGACGAGGCCGCCGGCAGCCTCGCCCGTCTCACCAGAGATCCGAACGCGGCAAAGGCGTTTGCGGCCATGCCGATCGTCATCGTCGGCTATAGCGGCGGCTTCCTGCCGACCGCATGGAGTCTCGAGGTCGGCGGCGTCACGGATCGCGTCCGCGGTGTCGTGCTGCTCGACGCCGTGTATGGCCAGCTCGACAAGTTCGCGGGCTGGATCGAGCGCAATCGTTCCGGCTTCTTCGTCTCGTCCTATACGCACTACACGGCCCGCCACGACCGCGAGCTGATGGCAACGCTGCGAGAGCGCGGCATTGCGATTTCCGAGGACATTGACGGGCCGCTCAAGCCCGGCAGCGTGGTGTTCGTCGAGACGCCGGAGGGCGTGACGCATCGGGACTACGTCACGCTGGCCTGGACGAGAAATCCGATCAAGGACGTGCTGACGAAGATGGCCGCCGCCCAGCCGCCGATCCGGATCGCGGCTGGCAGTTCGACGGCGACCAGCCGCTGACCCTGCGCCCCCGCCTAACGGCGCCGAGCTCGCCCTGCTCTCGGCTATGCCAGGGCGATCGAGATCAGGATTTCTCGCCGGATTTTTCGTCGGCCTTCGGCTTCGGCATCTTGTCCACGAAGCCATTGAAGCAGGCGAGCCGCTCGTCCTCCTCCTTGGTGAACTTGCAATCGGCCACCGTCTTGGCCTTGATCGCCTTCGGCTTCGGCGCCGGCGGGATCACGGCGTCATAGCAGTTCAGCCGCTCCTTGGTGCCATCCTCGATCTCCAGACAGGCCTGCAGCCGCACGGCGGCCGACTGCGGCTTGGCGGCAGCCATCGTGTGCGGCTTGACCTGGACCAACGGCCGGTCCCCCACCATCGGCGGGTCGGCCTGGGCAAGGGCGGCCGTCGAAATCAACGCCACGGCCAAGCTCAAAGTTATCCGTTTCATGTCATATCGCTTTCATATGAACGTGCGGAGGGCCCTCGGGCGTCAGCCTGATTAGCCGCCGGTTGTGGCGAAATCAGCGACAGCCCGCCTCCCGCATGAAGCGGCTTTAAGCCAGTCTTGCAGCGTTTGCCAAGCGCCTATTGGCCAGGTCCCGATGTCCGGGGCATCCCCGGCAGGCTTTCTTGGGGACACCCCGTTCGCGCCTGCGAGAACTCATGCCCGAGAACTCATGCCAATGCCGCTACCGGCACGCGCGGCCGGCTGGACAGAATGGCAAGCAGCGCCATGATCAGGAACGCCGTGGCAACATAGCCGGTGCTGTCCAGCAGGTTGCGCGCAAACAGCGTTCCACCAACGGCCGAACCGATCGCCTGACCGACATAGAGAACCGAGGTGTTCAGCGAGACCGAGGCCGACGCGAGCGGCGGCGCGGCCGCAACCAGGCGGACCTGCTGCATGGAATTCGACGAAGCAAAGCCAAGTCCCCAGATCGCCGCCCCGGCCGCCATGACCGGATAAGCCCCCGCCCCCAGCGTCCAGCAGAAGATGCCGGTCAGGACCAGGCAGGTAAACAGCAGTGAGGTCCGAAATGCGCCCCAGGAATCGACGATGCGGGTGGCAATGACGACGCCGACAAAGCCGGCGACGCCATAGAGCGCAAACACGACTCCAATCTCGTTCGCGTCCGCGCCGGTCAGCATCTTCAACAGCGGGCCCATGAAGGTGAAGACGACGAACTGCCCGGACATCTGCAGCGTCGTGATCAAGAGCAGCAGCACGACCGCCCGATTGCGGCCGAGTTCGACCCAGGTCTTCAGATCGACGCGAGCGCCGAGCAGCCCCTTTGGCAGGCGCCAGACCAGGAGCAAGCAACTCACCGCGCCGATCAGTCCGACGAACAGATAGGCCGTCCGCCAGCCCAGATGGCTGCCGACGAAAGTGATCAGCGGCAGGCCCACGGCGGCCGCCAGCGACCAGCCGAGAAACACATAGGCGATGGTGCCACCGCGCCGTTCGGCCGGAACGATCAGCGCTGCAGTACCTGCCGCCTGCGGCGTATAGAGCGCCCCGACCGCGAGCATTGCCAGGCGGATTGCGAGCAGGCTCGCATACCCGGGCGCCACGCTCGAGGCCAGATTGCCGAGCGCCATGACCGCGAGCGTGACCGCAAGCAGGCTGCGGCGATCGATCCGGCTGGTGAGCCAGGCCGTCAACGGCGAGCCGATGCACAGGATCACTGCGCCGAAGGTGATCAGCAAGCCCGCGGTCCGGATGCTGACGTCGAGATCTCCGGCGAGCTCCGGCAACAGCCCGGCCGGGGCCAGCACGGAACAGCCGGTGACGAGATTGCCCAGCATCAGGGCCGTGGGTGCGAAACGATGGGATTCGAGATGATCGGTCATATCCAATTGATACCAGACCGCGTCCATGCATTTGCTTGAAACATTGTCATGTCCCGCATGACATCTTCTTGGATGAGCACGCGTGTCGGCCGAAGAGGCGCAATCAGCGGACTGCTCCGGCTACCTGCTCGCGTCCTGCGGACATTGCTGACGTCGCCTTTGCCTGCGGGCAGCCGGAAAGCAGGCGCTGCAGCGCCGCCGGCAGACCGTCCGTGGAGAGTCGGGACGACGCGAATTGCCAGTTGCCCTCACGCAATTCGCCTTCGGTGAGGTCGGTCGCAGCACTGGCCGCGAGCGCGCGAAGCTGGCCACCGTTCAAGCGCGCGCCCCAGGTCTCCTGACCGCTTCCCCTGCGCGGCGGGTAAAGGAAATTGAGCCGCTCGGCCCCGTTCACGATCGCGACCGAGGCCGTTCCCGTCGCGGTTGGCGCGGGCCGCTGGAAATCGAGTTCGAACCGGTCGGCATCGAAACAGACGAGCTGGAATCGCGTCGTGCGGAAGCTGGTATCGCCGGGTTTGCGCGAGATCACCGTCTTATACGCAACGCCGAGGCTAGCGTTCTCGAACATCCAGCGCGTCTCGGCCACCTCGCGCCGGTCGAGGCCGAACCTGGCGATCTCCTCGCGGCTCAGGATGTGCAGCCCCTCGAAACGCACGGAGCGCGAAGCGGCGAGCAGGCCGGAGTCGATCCCCATCTTCTTGAGATAATCGAGCACCAGGCGATCGGCCCGCGCGCTCGCCTGCTGCAAAGCGCGCGTCCGCAGCTCCGGGGGCGGCACGCCGGTGGTGAAGTTCAAAATCACCCGCGGCGAGTGGACGGCCAGCATGGTATCGGGCGCGATCTCGCGAGTCGGCGCGCCGAGGATGAGATAGGGACAGGCCGAGGCACACATCGCACCACGGGTCCAAACGTCTCCGGTCAACTCACGACCGGACTGCTTGAGCTTGACGCAGACCTCGCTGTCCTGAGCCTCCAGGCCACAGTCGCGGACCATGGTCCGGCCGACCCGCGCGATGGCCTTTCTCTCCCGCAGGAGGTTGCCGATCGCGAGCGCCTGCTCGAGATTGCCGCCCGGCGACTCGAAATAGATCGGCAGCCGGCGGTCACCGACCTGCTTCAGAAATTTGCGAAACCGCGCCACGGCGATGTTGTCGATCCGCCCCTCGGCCGCGATCCAGCTGTCACAACCCTCGCCACAGGTGCCCGGTTGTCCCTTGACCAGGTAGAATGAGATCGGCGGCGAATGATCGGCAAGGTGCCGCGCCGGCGAGGCTGCTGGCGCAGCAAGGCTGCGGCTGCACGTCAGGACCAGCGCCGCAAGCAGAGCGAGGCGCGGAATGATCCCGCCCACACGTTGATGGAAGACAAGCATCGGAAAATAGCACGACCCCAGCACTTTCGGTTGTATCACACCGCCCTACCGCCGCAAGGCTGGCAGGCCGTCGCGGCCGGAACTGGCAGCTTTCCCACGCGTGGCGGGTTGCAGGCTCCGAATCCGCTGCTATACCGCTTGCTCCCGCTTACCTGCGCTCGTTCGCAGGAGTGAGCTTTAGGAGAACGCCATGCCTGACCAGTCTAAACCCGACCAGTCCAAATCCGACCAGCCGAAAGCCGAATCCGGCTTCCAATACAGCCTCAGCAATCTGAAGCCCGCCGCACCGGTCGAGAAGATCACCATCAGCTTCCCCGACGGGGCAAAGCGCGAATACCCCAAGAACACCACCGGCTTCGACATCGCCAAGGGCATCTCGCCCTCGCTCGCCAAGCGCACGGTCGCGATGGCGCTGGACGGCACGCTGGCCGACCTCAATGACCCCATCGCGGACGATGCCAGGCTCGAGCTGGTCGATCGCGACGATCCGCGCGCGCTGGAATTGATCCGGCACGACTGCGCACACGTGCTCGCCGAAGCCGTGCAGTCGCTGTGGCCGGGCACCCAGGTCACGATCGGCCCGGTGATCGAGAATGGCTTCTACTACGACTTCTTCCGCAACGAGCCGTTCACTCCGGAAGACTTCGCCGCGATCGAGAAGAAGATGCGCGAGATCATCGCGCGCGACAAACCCTTCACCAAGGAAGTGTGGAATCGCGAGCACACCAAGCAGGTGTTCCGCGACAAGGGCGAGGCGTTCAAGGTCGAGCTGGTCGATGCCATTCCCGGCGACGAGCCGATCAAGATCTACTTCCAGGGCGACTGGTTCGATCTCTGCCGCGGTCCGCACATGACCTCGACCGGCAAGATCGGCAATGCGTTCAAGCTGATGAAGGTGGCCGGCGCCTATTGGCGCGGCGATTCCAACAATCCGATGCTGACCCGCATCTACGGCACCGCCTTCGCGAAACAGGAGCAGCTCGACGCCTACCTGAAGCAGATCGAGGAAGCCGAGAAACGCGATCATCGCAAGCTCGGCCGCGAGCTCGACCTGTTCCACTTCCAGGAGGAAGGCCCCGGCGTCGTGTTCTGGCACCCCAAGGGCTGGAGCATCTTCCAGGCGCTGATCGCCTATATGCGCCGGCGCCTGGCGGGCGACTACAGCGAGGTCAACGCGCCGCAGATCCTCGACAAGTCGCTGTGGGAGACCTCGGGGCACTGGAACTGGTACCGCGAGAACATGTTCGCGGCCCAGTCGGCCGGTGACGAGGCCGAGGACAAGCGCTGGTTCGCGCTGAAGCCGATGAACTGCCCGGGGCACGTGCAGATCTTCAAGCACGGATTGAAGAGCTATCGCGACCTGCCCTTGCGCCTTGCCGAATTCGGCGTCGTGCATCGCTACGAAGCCTCCGGTGCGATGCACGGCTTGATGCGCGTGCGCGGCTTCACCCAGGACGACGCCCACATCTTCTGCACCGAGGACCAGCTCGCGGACGAGTGCCTGAAGATCAACGAGCTGATCCTGTCGACCTATGCCGATTTCGGCTTCGAGGGCGAACTGACGGTGAAGCTCTCGACCCGTCCGGAGAAGCGCGTCGGCACCGACGAGATGTGGGATCACGCCGAGCGAGTGATGGCCACCGTGCTGCAGGAGATCAAGACCCAGCGCAACAACATCCGGACCGAGATCAACCCGGGCGAAGGCGCGTTCTACGGGCCGAAGTTCGAATACGTGCTGCGCGACGCCATCGGGCGCGACTGGCAGTGCGGCACCACGCAGGTCGACTTCAACCTGCCGGAGCGGTTCGGCGCGTTCTACATCGACGCCGACGGCGCCAAGAAGCCGCCGGTGATGGTGCACCGGGCGATCTGCGGCTCGATGGAGCGCTTCATCGGCATCCTGATCGAGCACTATGCCGGCAACTTCCCGCTCTGGCTGGCGCCGACGCAGCTCGTCGTCACCACCATCACCTCGGAGGGCGACGAATACGCCAAGCGGGTGTTGGCGGCGGCGCGCGCTGTGGGCTTGCGGGCCGAGATCGATCTGCGCAACGAGAAGATCAACTACAAGGTCCGCGAGCACTCGCTGCAGAAGATCCCAGCGCTGCTCGTCGTCGGCAAGAAGGAGGCCGAGACGCATTCGGTCTCCGTGCGACGGCTCGGCCGCGACGGTCAGACCGTAATGCCGACCGCGGAGGCGATCGCGGCGCTGGTCGAGGAGGCGACGCCGCCGGACGTCGCACGGCGGGCGCGCGAGGCGGCGTAGATACTGCCCTAGGCTACAAACGACCGCACTTGTCACGACGTGCTTCCGGGAGCGCTTGCAAAGCAAGCGGCCCGGAAGCCATCAGCTGCGGGGGCTCGCCTGTCGCCGCTTTAGAGTCGATCAAAACCGCCGGAGCCATCTGTTGCAGGCGGATCGGCATGCTATCTAAGGCGAGACATCAGCCACCGAGAACATGCAAGTGCCCGACGCCCTTGAACTCCTGAAGACCCGCCGCTCGGTCAAGCCGCGCGAGATGGCCGGCCCCGGCCCCTCGCCTGCCGAACTCGAGACCATCCTGACCATCGGCGCCCGCGTGCCTGATCACGGCAAGCTCGCGCCCTGGCGTTTCATCATCTTCGAGGGCGATGCGCGCCAGCGCGCCGGCGAGATCATCGCCAAGGTGTTTTCTGAGAAACACCCGCAAGCGAGCGAAGCCGAGATCGAGACCGAGAAGAAGCGGCTGACCGATGCGCCGCTGGTGATCGGCGTGGTCAGCAGCACCAAGCCGCACCCGAAGGTCCCTCCGTTCGAGCAGGAGCTGTCGGCCGGCGCGAGCGCGATGAACATCGTCACCGCCGCCACTGCGCTCGGCTATGGCGCCGCCTGGCTCACCGGCTGGTTCTGCTTCGACCGCGACGTGCTCGACCGCTTGGGACTGAAGCCGGACGAGAAGCTCGCCGGCATGATCCATATCGGCACGCCGACCAAGCCGAGCGAGGACCGCCCGCGTCCGGCGCTGTCGGAGATCGTGACGCGGTTTTAGGCCGACCGCTAATTTCTTCCGTCAAGAAATTGGCGTATCGCCTTGATGGTCGCCTCCGGCTGCTCTTCCATCAGCCAGTGTCCGGCGTCGGGAATGACAACCTCGGTGACGTCGGATGCGGCATTGCGCATCACGACGGCTTCCATCGCGCCGAAGGATTTCTGGCCGCCGACGGCAAGCACAGGAATGGTCAACTTTGTGGCGATCGCCTTCTTGTTGTCCTCTGCGTCGGTGCGGATCGACCTGAACTGAGCGAATGCAGCACGCATCGCGCCCGGTCGCGCATAGAGCGCTGCGTAATGGCGGCGTGTCGCTTCCCCAATCTTCGAAGGCGTGCCGGCGAATTCATTCCAGAAACGGTCGAGGTAGATGCGCTCACGGCCTTTGACCAGCCGCTCCATATCAGGGCCGCCGAGATCGAAGTGCCACAGCTGCGGGCTGCGAACGATCTCATCCCAAGGCGGCACGCCGGGCACCGGGGCATCCATGACGACCAGCTTCTCGGTCATGTCGCGATACCGCGCCGCGCAGGCATAAGCCACCATGGTTCCGATGTCGTGTCCGACGACAGCCGCCTTGTCGATGCCAAGCGCGGCTAAAACGGCCCGCATATCGGCGGCCTGGGTCCATTTGTCGTAGCCGCTGTCGGGCTTGCCCGAGAGGCCCATGCCGCGCAGATCCGGAACGACCACGGTGTGGTCGCGCGCCAGGTCAGCCCCGAGCTTGACCCACATGTCGCCGGTATCGCCGAATCCATGGATCAGGATCACGGCAGGCCCCTGACCGCCGACACGAACATGGATTTGCGTCCCATTGGCCGCGATCGTCCTGGTTTTGAAACCCGAGGGGAACTGCTCGACCTCGGCTCGGGCCGCAGGAGCGAGCAGCATGAGGAGAATTGCGAGGCATCTTGCGCCCACCGGCACCCCCTATCATGTGTGTTTCGGCCGGCAATGGTGTGATTATAGAACGACCGATCTATAATAGACAAGCCGAAGATCAAGTGGCGCGCGAGGATGAATCATGAGTGCTGGACGACCGCGCGAATTCGACATGGATCAGGCTGTCGAGCGCGCAATGGGCCTGTTCTGGCGTCGGGGGTATGAGGGAACATCGATGGCCGACCTGACCGCGGCCCTCGGCATCACGCGTGCCAGCCTCTATGCCGCGTTCGGCAACAAGGAGGGCCTGTTCCAGCGCGTGATGGACCGCTACGAGGCGAAGGCCGGCGGCTACAGAACCGCCGCCGAACAGGCGGCGACATCTCTCGAAGCGGTGCGCCTCTGGCTGACCGGGCCTGTCGCGCTTCACGGCGACAAGCAGAATCCACCCGGCTGCCTCGGCGTTCAGGGCGCGCTTGCCTGCGGGGTCGAGTCGGACACGATCCGCAGCGATCTCGCTTCGCGCCGTCAGCGTGGAGAAGCAGCGATAAGACGCCGCCTTCAGCGTGCGGCGAAAGACCATGACCTGCCTGGCGATGACGATCCCGCGGACCTTGCGCGCTATCTCTCCGCGCTGATCTACGGCATGGCCGTGCTGGCGGCCGGCGGGACTAGGCGCGGCGAACTGCAGGGGGTTGCCGACGTCGCTCTTCACCATTGGCCAAAAGCGCCCCGCTCGCGGAAGCAGCGAAACAAGCCGTCCTGATGTTGTCCGTTGTTGTCTCAGGCGCGGGCCGCACACCGTACCTGCTGGATGGTGAGTATGCGACGGATGAAGGCCCGAGATGAAGCGGACCTTCACCGCCTGCTCTGGAGTTGGTAACGCGCGCTACGGTCCCATCCTTGCCGACGCGGGATGTCCCGACACCTGAAAGCGCTTGCCGGTGTCCACGACCTTTCCGCCCTCGACCTTCAGGATCGAAAAATCCTGGGTCAGGTAGTTGCCGACCAGGAGGTATTTGCCGTCGGGCGTGAACACCGCAGCCTCGGGAAGTCCACCGACCTCGATCTCCTGGGTCTTGCTGACCTTCTTGCCGTCGATTTTCAAAACCGTGATGCTTCCGTTCTTTTGGTAGAAGTAGGCGTTCTTTGCGTTGGAACCGCGGAGGATGACCGACACCGCGAGATCGCCTGTCGGACTGATGGCCAGCCCCTCCGGCCCGTCACCGACGACCACGCGATCGATGATGCGCGGCGGATCGGCTTCGAGATCGATGACGCTCGTCGTATCGACGCTGCCATCCGAGGCGCCTGCATTGCCGTTGTCGGAGGTCAGCGCAACCTTTCCACCCGGCACGACCGCGACGTTGTAGGGCCATTGCCCGGCCGGAAGATCTATCTTGCTGTAGGACACCTTGTCGCCGGCGACATCGAGGATCGAGATCTTGTGAGCCGGGAAGCGGGCGGCGAGCGCGCGCTTGCCGTCGGGCGCGAACGTCACATGGGCGACGCTGTCCGGCATGGCGACCGTATCGACAATCTTGACGTCGGAACCATTGACCGAAAGCACGCTGATCGAATTGTCAGCGCGGTTGGCGACCAGCGCCATGCGGCCATCAGGATTGAAGCTCAGGCCGGAGGGCTGTTTGCCGCCGCTCAGCGTGGCGGCCAGCTTCGGTGGGCTGGCCTGCAGATCGATCACGTAGATCTTGTTGTCAGGCACCTGCTTGAGCGCGTCACCGTCCTTCACCACATCGACGGAGTCGGCGACCAGCGCAACCTTCCCGGTTGGATCGATCGCCACGTTCACCGGTGGTCCGACCACGGAATTCTTGAGCGGCAGCGAGGCGACGATCTTCGGGCTTTCAGGGTCCGCGAGATCGACGATCAGCACCTGGTCCTTGCCCGGTGGGAACAGCAGCGGCTTGCCGCTATCGTCCCACAGGGTCTTCTCGTCCAGGCCAACGATCATGAGTGGCTTGGCCTGTCCAACGCTCAGGTGTGTGCACAGCAAAATCGCGGCTGCAGATAGCAGTCCCGCGGCACGGTAAGCCGGCATTCGGGCATCCTCCCCATTTCAACCCGGCCTCTGTAGGGCCGATCTGAACAGACTACGCTTGGAAGCAAAGCTTCGCCAGCGGTTCGATCCCTTTCTGGACAACGGCTCGAGCTGATAGGCGTGTCGCAACCAATGGCACTCAAAGGGAAGAAGCGCGGGTAAAAGAGCCATCGCGCCCAAATGCGAAGTTTGGAAGCGATTTGAACGAGAACGCGGTTGCGATGCTCTCAGGCAATAAAATTTCTATTTCTTTTTTTCAGAAACCGTGCTTATCTATCGTCATCCCGCCTCATCGAACAGGGGCGTACGCGTCGTCACGATACGTGGAGTGCGGGGAGCGGTGGCCGCGGAGTGGTGCGCAAGACGATCGTGCCAGATCGCGGACGGCGAAATCGTGTGGTCCTGGCGTCCCGGTGCTGACGTCAAGTTGGCGATGATGCCTGCGCGTCACGCCGGCGACAGGGGCAAGAGAGCCGGTCCCTGGGGAGAGCGCGTATAAGCCGTAACCCATCGCGCGGGGAAGGCCGGGATGTCTCGGCCGAACCTGTGGTGACTGCCGCCTGCTTTCTTTGATGCAGGCGGGCCATGGGGGCGGCGAGCTCCCGGCCTTCCCTGCTCCCTCTCGGATTTCGAGCGGGACATGCTGATCGCATCACTCGGGCACGATGTGCCGCGAGACTGCAGAGCTGCGCGTTCTTGCGAGTGTGCTGTGGGGTGGTCGGTCGGAGGTCTCTTGGGAGGGACTGACGGTGGCCTCTTCACGCTGTTTGGCGCGCGCAATAGGAGATGACGCGGACCGGCGTTCAAGCCGCCTTCGACGCGCGGGCCCCGAAGCGAACCAACAACTCCTCGACCTCGGACGCCGGCTTGGCGGCGCTGAACAGGAAACCCTGCACCTGGTTGCAGCCTTCTGCCCGCAACCAGTCGAGCTGGTCGATAGTCTCCACGCCCTCGGCTGTGGTGGTGATGTTGAGGCTGCGGCCGAGCCCGGAGATCGCGCGGACGATCGCAACGCAGTCGGCGCGATGCGCGAGATCCTTGACGAAAGACCGGTCGATCTTGATCTTGTCGAACGGGAAGCTGCGGAGATAGCTGAGGCTCGAATAGCCGGTCCCGAAATCATCCATCGAGATGCTGACGCCGAGCTGACGGAGCTGGTGCAGGGTCGCGAGATTGGCCTCGGTCTCCGCCAGGAAGATCGATTCGGTGATCTCCAGTTCGAGCCGGGTCGGTGTAAGTCCGGACTGCGCCAACGCCGACACCACCACCTGGACCAGGTTGCGGCTGCGGAACTGCACCGCGGAGAGATTAACCGCCACCTTGACGCCGTCGGGCCATTTGGCGGCTTCCCTGCAGGCTTCGCGCAGCACCCATTCGCCGAGCGGCACGATCAATCCGATGTCTTCGGCCACCGGGATGAAATCGGCGGGCGAGACCATGCCCTTGTCAGGATGGCGCCAGCGCAACAGCGACTCGAAGCCGCTGATACGGTTCGACGCGACATCGACGAGCGGCTGATAATGCAGCTCGAACTCGCCATGAGCAAAGGCCCGGCGCAGATCGAGCTCGAGGTCGCGGCGCTTTTGCGCCTGGCGATGCATCTCCTTGTCGAAGAAGCGGTGGACACCACCGCCTTCCTGCTTGGCGCGGTACAAGGCCATGTCGGCGTTCTTCATCAGCTGTTCGCTGGTCGAACCGTCGCTGGGCGAAACTGCAATTCCGATCGAGGCGCCGACCACCAGCTCATCGCCCTCGATCTCATAGGGTGCGCTCAGCACGTCGATCAGATGTGCGGCGAATTCGCCGGTTTCGCTCTGCGGTCCCGCATCGCTCAGGATCATCGCAAATTCATCGCCACCAAGTCGCGCCGCCAGATTGCCGCCGCGAACTTCCCCGCTCAGCCGGTTAGCAACCGCCTGCAGCAGACGGTCGCCGACCGGGTGTCCGAACGAATCGTTGACGTTCTTGAACAGGTCGAGGTCGATGCACATGATCGCGACGCATTTGCCATTCGCGGCGCCCTGTTCCAGCGCCTGCTTCAGGCGTTGCTGGTAGAATTCGCGATTGGGCAGATTGGTCAGCCCGTCATGATGCGCCATATAGGCGATGCGAGCTTCGGCCTTGCGGCGCTCGGTGATGTCGACGATGGCAACCAGAAAGCCGTCGCGGCCGTCGAACGGGACCTGCCGCCCGTAGGTCAAGACTTCGATCTCGGTGCCGTCGGCCTTGAGGTGGCGCCAGTCGCGATGAAATTCATCGGTCTCCGCGAGCAGCTCCAGCGCATCGTCCAGGCTTTCCCATTCGCCGGACGGCCAGAGCTGCCAGATCGTCTTGCGCAGAAACTGCGCGCGGGCGTAGCCGTAGTGACCCACGGCAGCGTCATTGACGTTGAGGATTTCCGCGGTCTTCCGGTCGAAGATGCACATCGGCACCGGATTGGTATCGAACAACAGGCGGAACGAGGCCTCGCGGCGCTTCAGCGCCGTGACGTCGGCAATGGTCAGCGAGACGATGTCGCCGAAGGCATGCGCGCCGAGCCGCAGATTGCGCTCGTCGCTGTCGACTTCGAACTGATCGTGGCCGCCGCGCGAAACCACGTCGAACAGCCGCGCCACGACTTCGTCGGCGCACAGGATGTTGCCGCCCTCCTTCAGACGGCTCCATTGCAGGCGCGACGATGGCAGCTTCAGATGCTTCGCGGCCGACTGGTTGTGGTGGACGATCTGGAAATCGGACGGCGCGCCGGCCGCGTTGCGGATGGTCGCCAGCGACACCACGCCATCCTCGCTGGTCGAGAAGATCGCATCGAGCAGATTGTACTGCGCCGCCCGTTCGTTGACGTAGGTTCCGATCAGGATGCTGCCCCAGCGCGAGCTGGTCGGCATCGCCAACACATCGTAGGTCCGCACCATGCCGTCGCGCACACAATGACAGGCGGCAAGATAGGGACGCCCGCTCGCCAGCGCGCAGCTCGCGGCTTCGCTGAGGGCCGTCGCGCAGTCTGGCGGCACGAGGTCGACCGCGATGTCCCAGCGCTCGTCCTGGAGCCAGAGCTGCACATAACGGCCGGTGCGGGAGATCTGCAGCGCACCGTTTTCGTGCTTCAGGACCGCGATGTGATCCGCCAGGCGGCCGAGACTGCCGAGCATCACGTCTTCGTAACGCGGCAGCGCCTGCCCGGGCTTCAGTGCGGCTTGCCATTTGCGCTGGAGGACGGGGATATCCTCGAACAGATCATGATTGATCTTGGCGGACGGCTTCTTCTTGACGGCACTCATACATTCCCCACGCAATTCCGCACGCGCAAGCGCCTTTCAGCGCAAGGGCCGTTGCCCCGAACGTCCTGCCCCACGAGCACTCCCTCCCAGGAAGCCAGGCCGAAGCGGCCCCAAGCTTTGCGAGCGCCAATGCCTTGCGTTGTTCGCATAGCGAAGTCACGTCACGACCACGCACTGCACAAGGTTGGCGTTACCGGTATCCAATGAGGGGTGACTTAATGCTCTGTAAAAATGCAAACAATTCCTGCGCAAACCAGCAATTATGACAGTTTTAAGTCGATCGATGGTTATTGCAGTTTAACTACCAATCCATACCGAACTGGCATCTTCTGCGTGCTGGTAGTACGCGCGAAAACCCTGCGCTTAGCGCGCAATCACTTCGACTTCGCCGTCGACGCCGTTCACGACGGTGAAGGTGCGCTCGTACACCTTGCCTTCGTTCTTCGCGATGGCGCGATACTCGCCCTCCGACAGCACGACCTTCGGAAAGGCGCCGATCGATTCCTTGATCACGTCGCCGCCGGGGTTGATGACCGACCACGCCGTGTTGGCAAGTGCCTCGCCGCCATTGTCGGACACCAGCTTCAAGGTGATCACGGCGGCGCGGTGTGTCACCGTCACATCGGTGAGCTTGCCGGCTTGCACGCGGATATCGGAACGCACCACCGAATTGGCGTCGCCGTAGTTGGAGACGATGTAATAGGTGCCTTCGGGCAGCAACAGCACGTCGCCCGCCGCCACGCTCGGCACCAATGGCGGCCGGTCCCCGCCTTCGAACTGGCTGCCCTTGTAGATCGCAAACGACAACTGGTTCTGCGGGATCTTGCTGCTGCCGACACGTCCCTCGAGCCGCAACCCGCCGGCCGGCAGCACGAAGGCTTCCCGGTCGGTCTCCGGCTTCAAGCTCACGGTGCGCATTGCGCTCACCAGTCCGAGCGAGACGTGGACGACGTAGTTGCCGGGCGGCAGCGTGATGTTCGGGCTCGCAGTGCGATCTTCCCGCAGCATCTTGAAAGTGCCGGTCTCGTCAGGCCGGTCCGCAAACACCCGCCAAACCAGGCCGCCATTGATGGCGGGCTGGTCCTTGCCGTAGCGCGCCGACAGCGACAGCACGCCCTGGCTGGGCGCGCTGGGCGGCTGTCCCGGCGGCACCGTTGCAGGGGCTGCGACGGGCGGCACCACCGCGACCGAGGGAGGCGTGGCCGGCATGGGCGGCGGCGGTGATCCGGCCCCCGGGCCTGAGGGCGGGGCCAGACTGACGGCAGCGCCCGGATCCGGCACTGCGGCCGGGGGCACCGGCGGCGGGCGGTCGGTAAAGAACTGTGCCGCAGCCGGGCTGCTCGCGACGGCGCCGAGCAGCGCGGCCCCGGCCAAGACCGCGGCGTCGAGCCGCAATAGGCCTCTGCCGCGCCGGTCTGAAGTGGTGCCGCCACGTTTCGTCATCATTATCCTGCTTTTCACCGAAAACGCGGCGAATTCAAGCCTGTGTCGCCACGGTGGCCGCGGAGCCCACGCCTTTCGGGCTCAGCGCTCACATCTTCGTGCATTCCCCTGCCCTGAGGCTCGGCACGATGCTGTCTGGCAGCGGGAGGGCTTGCGGGAACTCCAAATCGGCGGCATCAGGTGCGCCCCCATGACGGCCGCCCCCGGAACTCGGAATTCAGGCGCCAACCGGCATAAACCATGCTTCGGATAGGGTCTGGCGAGCAGCCGGCGTGGCCGCGTAGTCTGCCGCAAGACGGACGACGAGCGTACGCCCTGGAGATGTTGTCGTGTTGGATCTGCTGATCGGGCGCCGTCAGAGCGGCACTGAAGAAAATGGCAAGGTTGGGCTTGGCGCGATCCGCAAACCGGTGATCGGTCTCGCCTTGGGTGGCGGCGCGGCGCGCGGCTTCGCCCATATCGGCGTGATCCGCACATTGGCGGCCCATGGCATCGTGCCCGACGTCGTCGTCGGCACCTCGATCGGCGCCGTGGTCGGCGGAGCTTTCGCCGCCGGTCACCTCGATACGTTGGAGGAATGGGCGCGCAGCCTGCAGGTCCGAAGCGTCCTCGGTTATCTCGACATCCGCCTCAACGGCTCCGGCCTGATTGGCGGGGAGAAACTTGCCGCGCAGCTCGAGGCCTCGCTCGGCCGTATCACGATCGAAGAACTCACGATGAAGGTGGCCACCGTCGCAACCGAGGTGCGTACCGGCCACGAGATCTGGCTGACCCATGGCAGCCTGGTCGATGCGATGCGCGCCTCCTATGCGCTGCCCGGCATCTTCGCGCCGGTGCTGATCGGCGATCGCTGGCTGGTCGATGGTGCGCTGGTCAATCCGGTGCCGGTGTCGGCCGCGCGCGCGTTAGGGGCCGAGATCGTAATTGCCGCCAACCTATCCAGCGACGTCTTTACGCATTCAACGACGATCTATTCGCACGGCCAACCGGTCGAGGTGCCGGAAACCGTGATCGAGCCCACCGCACCGAAGCGGCGCTTCGGGAAATTCTTCTCACCCGAACGCACCGTGAAGCGGGAGTTCTTTGGCGGCGGCGGCCGACCCGGCATCTCCTCCGTGATGGTGGATGCCTTCAACATCATGCAGGACCGCATCACCCGCGCGCGGCTGGCCGGCGATCCGCCTGACCTCCTGATCACGCCACGCGTCGGCCAGATCGGCTGGTTCGACTTCCATCGTGCTTCCGACCTGATCGCGGCCGGCACCCGCGCGGCCGATCGCGCGCTGGATTCGCTCCAGGAGGCGATCGGCGTCATGACACCGCCGAACGGCGCTACGCCGTCTTGATGTACTGACGCAACGCTTCCTGCTCGTTCTCGTATTCCTGGACGCGCCATTTCACGACGTCGCCGATCGAGATCAGGCCAACGACGAGCCCGCCCTCGATCACCGGCAGATGCCGGAATTTGCCGAGCGTCATGGTCTCCATGATGGCGGCGACCGTATCGGCCGGCCGACAGCTCACGACACGGCGCGTCATGATGCTGGAGACCGGCTCGCTGAGCACGTCGGCGCCCCGCTCGCCCAGCGCGCGGACGATATCGCGCTCGGACAGGATGCCTTCCATGCGCGCTCCCGTCATCACCAGAACAGCGCCGATCTTGCGCTCAGCCAAACGCTTGGCGGTGTCGGCGACACTGGTTTCCGGCTCGACGGTTTCAACGTGATGGCCTTTGGTATCGAGAATTGCGCGTACTGTCATGGACCGTCTCCTTGAGAAGCCGATCCCGCCCTTCTTGCGAGGCGGCTGCGGCTTGGCGTTGCACGAGTCTTAATCAACAGTCGGGCGCTGCACGCATTTGCAGCCGAGCGAGGGAGGCCGGCGCCTATCCGCATACGACGCTGCCGCCCGCTCGTGTGGGGCCTTTTTTACCCGCTTCGCGAGTTCTTGATGATGAATGAAATCGCCTGCTATCGCAAGCACACGATCACTGCAGCTCGCGCTCAGGAGCTTCCGGAGACGACGCAGGTGCAACATCCCGCGTGTGCGACACGGGATCAAACAGCGCGAACAGGATCAAGCCGGCGAAGAAGCCGCCGATATGCGCCTGCCATGCCACGCTGGCGCCATCGGTCCCGATCGAAAGCGACCACACGCCGAAGACGATGTTCACGGCGAACCAAACGCCGAGGAAACCGAGCACCCGCGGATTACGCAGCGCACGCGACAGCGACAGTGCGGGAACTTTGGCCGCCGCATCCGCGTCGCCGCGACTGAAGGACAGGAAGCTGCCTTGCACAAACGCAAAGCGCATCGCGGCTGCCATGGTGCCCGAAACGGAAGCCGAGGCGCCGATCATCGGCGCGATTTCGTGCTCATGCGTGAGCAGGTGTGCCAGCGCACCCGCCGCGGCCGTCACGGCCATGAACAGGAAGAACCTCAGAGCACCGAAACGACGCGCCAATGCGCTGCCGAACGGCAGCAGCCAAAGCACGTTGAAGGCTATGTGCGTGAGATTGGCGTGCAGCAACGAATAGGTGACGAAGGTCCAGATCTTGGCCCCAGCGCCACCAGGGAAATCCACGTCCATCAATGTCGAATCGTAGCGCTTGGGGATGAAGCCGAACACATCGACGGTCCAGTTCTCCCACTCGGGGGGTAGCAGGACGCGCAAATGGATCACCGCGATCAGAAGCACATAACTGGTCAATGCGCCGGGCAGCGTCAGGATCGGCTCTCGCGGAGTATCCGGCGGGAGCTCTTGCAAGAGGTCTGGCGACGATTCCAAGGGGGCGGACGCCTTCAGCGTGTGGATCGGAACGTCCAGATAGGCGGCTTTGGCTGCCTTGCGCAAGCGCACAAGCTGTCCGTTGATCGCATGGCGATAGGCCAAAGAAATAGGGAGGGCTCTGAGAAAGCCCTCCCTGCTTGGCTCTGCCGGTCTTAAGCCCTCGGGGAGCCGTCGGGATCCGATCCCCACCCCTCCCCGTCGCATGACCAGACTATTTGACGCCGCCTCGTGTCTTCGCTTCACCGTGTCGCGCCGGACCTTCCACCTTCCGGCGCGGGCCTGATACGCACGATCTTACGTGTTGTTCCGCTGCCGCCAAGCACATCGTTAATTTAACCTTAACGCGCGGAAGCCCCAGGGAAACCAGGCACAATCAGACCATCGGCATAGACGCTGCAAAGCCCCTCCTGCACAACACTCCAACGAGCCGCCTGGCTGAAAGCAGGACAGAGATGTCCCCGCTTGATCGCGGGGCGGGAGGGCCATCGAGATGAAACATCCGTCCAACCGCGATTTCTTCGCCTACTGGAACGCCCAGCGCGGCTTTGGCCGGGCCCCGGACCGTAGCGAGATCGAGCCTTCCGCGGTCCGCGAGCTGCTTGGCGATATTTTCGTGCTGTCCTGCGACGCTGAGGCGGGCTTCCCGTTCCGGATGGCCGGAACGCGACTCTGCGCGCTGCTCGGCGGCGATATGAAGGATAAAAGCTTTCCGGCGCAGTTCGCACCGGAAAGCCGCAGCGAGATCCAGGAGATCGCGACGGTCGTTTCCGAGGAGATGCTGCCCGCGATCGCCGGCGTGACGGCACCTTCGCCCGACCGCTCGCGGATGCATCTCGAACTGCTGTTGCTTCCATTCAACACTCGCGCGCACGAGCCGATCAGCCTCACCGGCCTGCTCGCCCCGTTCGAGCGACCGCAGGGCACGCTGGGCCCGCTTGAGATCGTCTCCTGGCGCTATATCCAACCGCCACCGGAGCGCATCGTGCCGCGCGCCCTGCGCAAGCTGGCGCTCGCGCGTGGCCTCATGGTCTACGAGGGCTTGCGGTAGATCAGCTCGCTGCGTGTTGAGCCCGGCACGCTGGGGCATTCCGATGGTATGCTGGCAAGAACCGCGATGAGCACACCTCATCGACCGGATGATCAGCTTTGACCGACCCGACCCGCGTCTATCCCTCGTTGCACGGCTGCCGGTAGTATCCTGTAACGCCGCATTAACCCTGCAAGACGTAGGGTCATGTGATCCCGCAGAGCCGGCTTGAGTGGCGAAATATGGCGTTGCCGAACAAAAAACTGACTCTTCCGGCCGCCGAGGAGCGTCGCCGCTTCCAGAGGGTGAAGGTTCACCTGCTCGGCCGTTATATGCTGCCGGATCGCCGCGAATTCCCTTGCCAGGTGATCAACATGTCGCCAGGCGGACTTGCCCTGCTGGCCCCCGGCATCGGCAATGTCGGTGATCGCGTCATCGCCTATCTCGACCATATCGGCCGCGTCGAGGGCAAGATCACCCGGATCATCGACAACGGCTTTGCGATGACGATCGGGGCGACCGCGCGCAAGCGCGACAAGCTCGCCGCACAACTGACCTGGCTCGCCAACCGCGACATCCTCAATTTGCCGGAGGACCGCCGCCACGATCGTATCGTGCCGCGGAATCCGATCGCTGTGCTCACGCTCGATGACGGCACCAAGATGACCTGCCGCATCATCGACCTGTCGCTGTCTGGCGCCGCGATCGCTGCCGAGACCAAGCCTCCCTTGAAGTCGCAGGTGATGCTCGGCCGTGTGGCTTCGCGCGTCGTGCGCAATCTCGAAGACGGCTTCGCGATCGAGTTCGTTCATCCGCAGCTCGCAGACACGCTCGAAGAGAGCGTTAGCGCGCGGTAAAGCGAAGCCCCTCCACATTCCGCCAATCTCGGAAGACAACCAGGGCCGGCCCACGCCGACTGCTGGTTGTTGCGCGCATCCACTTCCGTCACGGCGTGGGCAAAGCGGGCGCATCTCGGCGGGAGGAAAAGCAGCAAGATCAACACGATCCGGCTCGATCCGACGCATTTTAATCAAATAGAGTCCTCTCAAATTTTAATCAAATAAGCTTCAAGTAAAGCTCGAATGAGATTTTAGTTTTACTTGGATTCGTCTCAAATCTACTTTGACTACTTAGCTGCCGGGCAAAATCTTTGTGCGACACGTGGTCCCAACGATAACGGGGGCCACAATGGTCAAGCGGACGGGACTGAGGATCGGATTGGCGGTGGGAGCCATCCTGTTAGCAATGGGCGCTGCAGCGCATGCCGGGGACGACCGGGTGCTCTACGCAAGCCTGGGCGACACCACGCGCGCGCCGATCGGGTGGATCGAATTCTGCACTGAGAATGCCGAGGAATGCCGCGGCGGCCCGTCGCAAGCCCGCGACATCGTCCTGTCGCAGACGGCTTGGCGCGACCTGTTGAAGGTCAATCACTGGGTGAACGAGAACGTCAAACCGCTGACCGACATGGATCACTGGGGCGTGGTCGAGAAATGGTCCCTGCCGACCGACGGCTATGGCGACTGCGAAGACTACGTGCTGCTGAAGCGTAAGCTCCTGATCGACGCAGGGTGGCCGCGCGAGGCCCTGCTGATCACGGTGGTGCGCGACCGCAAGGGCGAAGGCCACGCGGTGCTGACCGTCAAGACCGACAAGGGCGAGTTCATTCTCGACAATCAGAATGAGAACGTGGTCGCCTGGACCGAGACTGGCTACCGCTTCGTCAAGCGGCAATCGCAGAGCGATCCCAACGTGTGGGTCTCGCTGGGTGATGGCCGGCCGGCAGTGGCCACCGCCAGCGCCAAGGAGCGCTGATAGTAAGTCCTGCGATCTATCGCCACGAGATACGAGTTACGCGACCCGGTCACATCCCCACCCCTCCCCGTCCCAGACCGGTTCGCGCGCGGCCAGCTCTCCCCCAAGGGCTGGCCGCAACTTTTTTCGGCCTTGCTTTGAACGTATGGCGTGGATTGGCGGCTGATCCGCAAGCTCAGCCTTGAAATTTCACATCTCGGACGTCTTAGGTTGGGCATGAAGATATTGCGAAGCGCAATGCTATTCGCTGCGGCGGCGACCCTGTCGAACTGCTGCCTCTCCTCCACGAGTTGCAACGCGCCGCTGGCGGCCGCGGGAGCCCCCGTGCAGGCGACCGCTGCTCCGGTCGCGGCTGCCGCGCCGGACTGGGACGGCTTCAGCGCGCCCCAAGCGGCCGCAATGGAGACTGACCCCATTGCGGTGCAGCCGCAGCGCAAGCAGGCTAAGCGCAGGGCTGACGGCGTCGATGTCATGTCAGCGCAATCCAGCACCGGCTACCGCAAGGATCCCGACTTTGAAGAGCAGCAAGTGCTCGATCAGGCTGACGAAGACCGGTTGAAGCAGAAACTGATCATCTGCCGGAATTGCTCCTCCGCCCAGTAGCCCCTCCCGTCCCTGGCGCATTGCAACTCATGCGGACGGCGAGGGACTGACGGTTTTTTCATACCGTACAACCGTCCTGCAGCCGCGAATTGGGGCTTGCCTGCAGCCGCGAATTGGGGCTTGCAGGCATCTCCTTTGTCAGATTTGCTAATAGAAGCTTACCAGTGCAGGGGCGACAGCGGCCCCCGCGGATGTCGAAGTTGCTTTTCGTAGTTTCACCCCGCTTCGATCCGGGGGCATCTGAGGCGCTTTTCGATAGGTTGGTTTCCGATGCATCCTTTGACGCGCGATACCAGACCACAGCTTCCCAAATCAAATGCCCTTCCGCTGATGGGCGCTCAGCCGGTCGCACTCGCCGCCGCAACGTTGCTGATGCTGGTGGCCGGCATGGGCGCGATCGCGCTGTGGCGTGCCTATGGCGGAGCGTCGCCTGAGCTCGATCGCACTGCCATCGCGCGACAGGTACAGGCACACACAGCGCAAGTATCCGAGCAACTGGTGGAAAAGACCAAGGGCCTCGAAGCGACACAGCAGGAATCCATCGATCAGCTGCAGATGGTGCAGGATCAATTGCAGACCTTGCGCCACCTTCTGGCTGCGCAGCAAGCCGACACCAAGCGGCTCTCGGACCAGGTCGCCTCACTGACTGACGCCGTCAGCGGTCTGCGACAGTCCTTTGCGAGCGTGCAGAGTGCCGAGCCTTCAGAACCTGCGGCCCGCAACAGAGCGGTTCGCACCCGCGCTCATGCCAGCCGGAGCGTGCATCGTCACCGGCGAAGCCGGACCTGAAAGTCAGGAGAAGAAGCGCCACCGAATTTTCCCGGAACTTTGTGAACTGTTTCACAGATGACCGCAGGCTTTCGGTCCATCCTGAACTCACCGGATGGCGTTAGCCAATTTCAGGATGGCGCAGGGCCAATTTTAATGTCCGGGGCTGGCAAGGTCGTTGGCGGCATACTGCGCCAGCGGCCTTGTTTTTTGCCAGTTCCCTATTTGCCCTGCCAACCGCGGCAGCGGGGTGGCGTCTCTCGCCCTGGTGACTTGCCTTTCGGGAAATTTTCTTTGCTGAATGCGGCTCCCATCTGGAGAGGAGCCCCCATGACTGCCGAGCTTGCACCATCCGATGTCATCGGACTGACAACATCCGCTCCGTTCTCCCGACGCGGATTCATGAGCGCCTCTGCCGCGGTGGCCGCTGGCTACACGCTGGCCGCCGGCCCCGTCCGCGCCGAGGTCATCACCACCGACACTAACGGACTCAATGCCGGCGACGCCAAAATCAAGGTTGCCGACGGCGAGATGCCGGCCTACTTCGCGCGGCCGACCAACGCCAGCAATCCTCCGGTGATCCTGGTCGCGATGGAGATCTTCGGCCTTCACCAATACATCAAGGACGTGACGCGGCGGCTTGCCAAGCTTGGCGCGTTCGCAGTCGCGCCCGATTATTACTTCCGCAAAGGCGTCGATCTCACCAAGATCACCGACATGCAGCAATTGCTGCCGATCGTGAACGCAAAGCCGGACGCTGAACTCCTCTCCGATCTCGACAGCGCCGTGGCCTGGGCCAAATCGCAAGGTGGCGATACTTCGCGCCTCGGCATTGTCGGCTTCTGCCGCGGCGGCCGCACGGTCTGGGAATATGCCGCCCACAGCAGCGCACTGAAGGCCGGGGTCGCCTTTTATGGACCGCTGGTTGATCCACCAAATCCTGCCTGGCCCAAGAGCCCGACCCAGCTTGCGGGGGACATGAAAGCGCCTGTGCTCGGCCTCTATGGCGAAGCGGATACCGGCATCACGGTAGCGCAGGTGGAAGCGATGAAGACGGCGCTGGCCGAACACCACAAGACTGCGGAGTTCAAGATCTATCCCGGGGCTCCGCACGGCTTCCACGCCGACTATCGTCCAAGCTATCGCAAGGAAGCAGCGGAGGATGCCTGGAATCAGATGCAGAGCTGGTTCAAGAAATACAACGTGCTCGGCTAAACGTTCTCGGGAAGCGAAAGGCACCGATAGCGAAGGCACGGCGCGCGGCGGACGAACTGCGCGCCGTCTGCCGATCTAGCGCAGACGAGAGCTGCTCCGGCGCGCTTTCGTCGACTGCTCGACCTCCCACATCATCCAGACCAGGGCGGCGCCGAGGCTGACGACGATGCCGAGAAATAGCAGCGTAAGTTCCGGGGATGTCATCGAAATCATCATTCCCGTTTGTCTGCAAGCTGCACACCAGCACCCGGCGAGCTTCACGCCGGGATACCGGCATCAGGCCAACGCAAATCAGAGATGACCGACGTCAGCCCGTGACGACGCGCTCCTGATCACTCGCAAACTTCGACACGCCGATAGCGCCAGCCATGACGCGTATGCACCCGCTGGCGCACCACGTAGCAACCGCCATCACCCTCGTAGTCATAATAGTAGGGGTAGTAACCGCCGTAATAGCCGTAATAGTAGGGATAGCCGAAGCCAAAGGCGAAGCCCGGACCGAAGCCATGATGGAAGCCGCCGTGGTGAAAGCCACCGGGATGGAAGCCTCCGACCCCACCCTGGAAACCGCCGCCGCGCGGACCTGCGAAACCTCCAACATGGCCGCCGAAGCCACCACCGTGGCCTCCAAAGCCACCACCATGGCCGCCTGCGGCCAAAGCGACCTCAGGCGAGGCCATTGCAAGTGATGCTGCTGCCAGCAGCCCAACCATCGTCTTGCGCATCAACACACCCTCTCCAAACACACGCGTTGCGATGATCCCGTCACCGCAATGGACCCTTACTTAGAATGTATTTGGAACGGGCGTCGGGCATTCCTACTCACATCTGCGCGACGGACCGGCAACATTCAGCAACCGCGGCAGATGCTTTTCACCTTACGATCGATCGCCTGATCCTCTGCCTTGATTGTGTCATCAGTCGCCTGTCCCGTGGCACCCTGCCCCGCGCCTGGTCCGGCGCCAGTGGTGACACCAGCTTGCGAATTGCCGGACGCTCCCGATGACGATCGTCCAGACGACTGAGCCGTGCCTGAGCTGTTGGTGCCGGGCTTCGGAGGCGATGCAGATTTAGATGAGTTACCGGCCCCGCTGGGGTCATGACCTGAATTATTGAGGCTGGCTGCGTTGGCAGGCCCGGGTGGAATGCCGCTCGACGCAGCCGATCCCGTACCTGCCGAGCCGGCGCTCGGGCTGCCGAAAGCACTCGGACTGCCGGCCGACGGTCCGCTGGCGGAAGCACCTGTGCTCGTGCCACTGGCGCCGCCACCACCAGCTCCGCCTGAACCACCACCTCCGCCGCCCCCACCGCCTTGTGCGAAGGCCGTTGTCGATCCGGCAAGAATGACAATCGCAACGAATGTCCCTAACGAAGATATCGTCATCTGGCGAACTCCCTTTGCCGTGCAACGGTCGGGAGAGCGCCCCGTTCCGGGAACAGATCAGTATCGAGGGCGATTGATACTGCAAGGAAGCAACGGTCCGTGCACAACCTGAGCGCTCTCGACGAGGATACTTGGACGAGCACAAGCAAGGGCCTCTCGATCGACACCGAGCTTGCAGGACTTGCCGAGGCGATGTCTTCGATTGAGCGAGAAGTACGGCTTGCCGCGACCTCACACGCTTTGCATTGAGGTCAGAGGTGCGGCGCGCTTTGGTAGTGACGATCAGAACCGAGAGAAACAGGGACTAGGACAATAGGACATGGTGACCACCGACCCGGATCCGTTCGAGCAGGGCCAGCGCGCCGCGCGCGAGAGCATTCCAGCCGAGGCCAATCCCTACCAGGAAGGCAGCGAACAATATGCCCTCTGGGCCGCGGGTCACGAGCGTGTCGCTACGGCGGTCGAAAGGAACGAGAGCGAAGGGACCTGACGACGATTTCGTCAGCCGATCTTCTTCAAGCCTTTGCCATAGCGCTGGCCATTGGCGACATAGAAGCGCGCAGCGCTTCCCATCTTCTGGACCTGCGCCGGTTCGAGGGTGCGGATCACGCGCGCCGGGGCGCCGATGATCAGCGAATACTCGGGAAATTCCTTGCCTTCGGTGATGACCGCTCCGGCGCCGACCACGCTGCCCCGCCCGATCCGCGCCCCGTTCATCACGATCGATCCCATTCCGATCAGCGCGTCATCCTCGATCGTGCAGCCGTGCAGGATCACATTATGGCCGACCGTGCAATTCGTCCCGATCCGCAGCGGAAATCCCAGATCGGTGTGACAGGTGGAATTGTCCTGGATGTTGGCCCCCTCGCCGACCTCGATCCATTCATTGTCGCCGCGCAGCACCGCGCCGAACCAGACCGTCGCCGCATTCAACAGGCGCACGCGACCGATCACCGTCGCGCTTTCGGCGATGTAGTAATTTCCGTTTGCCGGAAGCTCGGGCGCCTGCCCGTCGAGCTCGTAGATAGCCATCAAGCGTCTCCTTCAAGGAGACGACCTTGGCACAGCCCACGCAAAGTTTTCAAGCAAGCGCGACGCCTCATGAGGGAAGGCGGAACTAGATCAATCCGGCCGCGCGCAATGTCATCACAAAGAAGGTGCCTGACATCATGCTCCAGAAGCCGGCGATGACGGTCGCCATCATCACGAACTCGAAGCGTCGCCGCTCGATGCGGGCTCCACGCAGCGTGTTTCGCATGATGATGAACGGCGCCGCGAACACCAGGAACGGTACGGCCGCGAAGCGCTGAGGCGTCACGCCCTGCTGTAGAAGTTCGAAGCCGGCGGGGCGCTCTGCCCAGGCCTGGTAGGCGCTCGTCAGCGCGCCGGCGAGCGCAAAGCCGATCAAGAGCGAGAACAGGGAATTGAATGCCTCGACCGACATTGCAAACGCACCCACGTACATTTCAGGACTGCCGACCGTCGGTTTCGCAAAAATCGGGGACCGGCGCCAGATTATCCTTAAAGAAAGGTTAATACCGGCTGCGCTTGGCGTGGCGGTTCACCTTGCAACATTTGCGGGTGAAGTTCTCCGGAATGCCACGCCTCCGTGGCATAGTCCGCGCTGATTCGATCCGGAGCCTTCTTTCGCTGATGACGATGTTTTCGGCAAACCAACGCCGCAGCCGCACGATGGGCGCCCCGTTGAGCCGTTACGCCCACGCCCTGCCGATCGCGGCGGGGGGACTGCTCGCGACCGCGGCACTCGCCCTGGTCGCCTATCTGCTGTGGCCGACCTGGGGCGCGGCCCCGTTGAAAGGCCCCGATCAGCTGCCCGTCAGCGTCGGCGGCACACTGTTCAACGTCCCGACCGCGGCGGTCCGCATGAAGATCCAGCGCCATAGCGGACCACAGGAACGGGTCGATCTCGGCTTCGCCTATCCCTCGCTGTCCGCACCCGAGACGCCACGGCATGTCAGCGTCGAGCAGCTGGACGAGGGACCGCAACCGATCGACCGCATTTTCGTGTCAATCGCGGCCCATCACGACGCCCTCTCGCCGGAGACACGGTTGCGCACCATCTATCCGCGTTATCTGGATCCGGCCATCGTGTCGGTGCAGGATGGCTTGACGATGCGCAGCTTTCGCGCCGGCACGCCCTACGAGAGCGAAGATCTGTTTCAGGCGGAGCAGCCGCCGCTCGCGGCTCGCTGTACGCGCGACGCGGCGACACCGGGGATGTGCTTGAGCGAGCGGCGCGTCGACGCTGCCGATCTCACCTTCCGCTTTCCGCGAAGCTGGTTGTCGCATTGGCAGGACGTCGCCGATGCAATCGAACGGCTGACGTCGCAGCTCCACCATGCCAAGGGATAAGTCGTACGGATAAGTCGCTCAGCTCGCACTGAGCCCCCAGCCGCGCCGCAAAGATCTATTCGACCAGATCGTCCTCGAGGATCGCCATCTGAAACTGGAACGAGCGATCATCGTCCTCGTCATCGACGAACAGCACACCGATGAATTCCTCACCGATATAGACCTCGGCCGAGTCTTCCTTCTTGGGCCGCGGCACCACGCGGATCTTGGGATTGCCGAACACGCGTTTGAGATACGCGTCCAACTTCCTGACTTCTTGAACGTCCACGGCTGTCTCCAATCGGCATCGAGGTTGCGGGATTTACGACGATATGGCGCGAACCGCCAGTGTCCCGATTCAACATTCCGATCCGCGCATCGGAACGCCGGACCGGAAGGACGCTGTGGATCACAGATTCACGCCGCCGAAACAAACGCGGCGACGATCAAATCCACAGCCCATCAACGTGGTCGCACGAAATCACGGCGTTGAAAAGCTCTTGACTCCATCTCGCCTTTGCCGGGGATCACAGACCATTCACAGACCCATGGCGTTGATCATCTGATCCATCGTCCGTGACGGTTCGGCGCAACCTGCTTCGCCGACGATCTTGGCCGGCACGCCGGCGACCGTGACGTTGTTCGGAACCGGCTTCACCACGACGGAGCCGGCCGCAATGCGCGCGCAGTGACCGACCTCGATATTGCCGAGAACTTTCGCGCCGGCGCCGATCAGTACCCCGTGCCTGATCTTGGGATGACGGTCCTCATTCTCCTTGCCGGTGCCGCCGAGCGTGACGCCGTGCAGGATCGAGACATTATCCTCGATAAGAGCGGTCTCGCCGCAGACAAATCCCGTAGCATGATCGAGGAAGATGCCGCGCCCGATCCGCGCGGCGGGGTTGATGTCGGTCTGAAACACGGCCGACGAACGGCTTTGCAGGTAGAAGGCGAAATCCTTGCGGTTCTTCCGATACAACCAGTGCGCCAGCCGATGCGTCTGAATGGCGTGAAAGCCTTTGAAATAGAGCAACGGATCGATGAAGCGTGACGTTGCAGGATCGCGGTCGTAGACCGCGACAAGATCGGCGCGGAACGCATGGCCGAGATCCGGCTCGTCGCGCAAGGCATCGTCATAGGTCTGCCGGATCAGGTCACCCGAGAGTGCGGAGTGGTCGAGCCGATCGGTGATGCGATGTACGACCGAATCTTCCAAACGGTCGTGATGCAGCACGGTCGAATAGATGAAGGTCGCAAGTTCGGGTTCGCGACGGACGATATCTTCCGCCTCTTGCCGAATCCGATCCCAGATCGGATCGAGTGCTGCCACTTTGCCGGCGTGCGGATGGGTCTGATGCATGGCCATGGGCTGCCCTCAACTTCAACAAATATCATTATAGCACGGAGCCCGCCTTGTGTCCTTCAGGCGCGCCGTCTTCGAGCCAACCTGCGTGGCATTCAAAGACCGGCGATCACGGCACTGGCAGCACCAAATTTGACACACTTCCCTGACCGGCGCGCGAACACCGCTCCGGCCAAAGAAGCGCGCAGGTCAAAGGTGGCCTTTGGGAACCGGAAATCAAGCGCTGCCCCTCCAGCGCATCAATGCTGCACTGCAAACTCCGAAAAGATGGCAGGGCGCCTCCGGTATCCACCCGACCTTTACCATCCATTACTCTGCGACTATTGATGAGCCCGCCAGTGTTCCGGCTCCGACATTCGTGTCTTCTCGGAGCATCGTCTCATACGAATGTCTGAGCCGAAGCAACGCTGGCAGCATCGATTCTGCAGTGGTCTTGGATTTGACGTTCGCTGAGCGGATCCGAGGCGGCACCGAAGCGAATGTCGATCCCACCGCACTTGGGCCCAATTCCGAGCCGCGGTGGCCAGATGGGGGATGCTGGCATCAGCAACACACAGACCCTGGATGCGCGGACGGCCGAAACCGCTTCGGTTTGGCTCCCCCTCGTCATCATTCCACTTTTCCTGGTCGCACCGGCCTTGTGGAACGGCTACCCGCTTCTGCAATGGGATACGGGCGGCTATCTGGCGCGTTGGTACGAGGGCTATCTGGTTCCCAGCCGCTCGACGGTGTTCGGCCTGTATCTGCATTACGGCGAAGCTTCGGGTTTCTGGCTCAATCTCACCTTTCAGGCATTGGCGACGCTCTGGATCCTGCAGCTCACATTGCGCGTCCTGGGATTGAGCCAGCCGTTACGGCTGCTCTGGATCGGACTGCTCTTGATCCTCACCACCGCCCTGCCCTGGCTCGCCAGCATGCTGCTGACCGACATTTTCGCGGGCCTGGCCGTGCTCGCCCTGTTCATCCTGGTCACCCAGGCAGACCGGACGTCCGGATTGGAAAAGACCGCGCTGTTCGTATTCACGGCGTTTGCGTCCGCCACCCATAGCGCCACGCTTGGCGTCCTGTTCGGGCTCTGCTGCGTCGGCTGGGTCGCCAAGCCCTTCCTTCGCGACCGGATTTCGTTCTCAGGCTTGGTGCAGGCAAGCGCCACGATCCTGGTCGGCGCGGCGATGCTGCTCGCCGCCAACGCTGCACTCTCGAGACAGTTCGCCTGGACGCCGGGCGGGGTCGGCGTCGCCTTCGGCCGGATGCTCCAGGACGGCATCGTCACGCAATACCTGCGCGACCACTGCCCGCAGCAGAAGCTCAAGCTGTGCCCTTATCGCAATGAGCTGCCGCCCACTGCCGATGACTTCCTGTGGGGCCACAGCATGTTCGACAAGCTCGGTCGCTTCGAGGGGCTGAACGACGAGATGGGTTTCATCGTCGAGCGCTCGCTCGCCGAATATCCGCTCTGGCAGGTCAAGGCGGCCGCAGTGGCCACCGCGGAGCAGCTGGTGCATGTCGCGACCGGTGAAGGCACCAACGGCTGGCTGCCGCATACCTATGGCATCATCGACCGCTATGTCCCCGCGCAGTCTCAGGCGATGCATGCCGCACATCAGCAGCATTGGGAGATCAATTTCGCGCCAGTGAACTGGCTGCATGTGCCGGTCGCGCTCGGCTCGATGCTGGCCGTGGTCGCAATCGTCGGCCACGCGATCTGGCGGCGGCGACGGGATGACGTCGCCCTGCTCGCAGCAACGGTGACGCTGGCTTTGCTCGGCAATGCGGTGATCTGCGGGGTGATCTCCGGACCGCACGATCGTTACGGTGCGCGAATAGTCTGGATCGCAACCTTCACCGGGCTGATCGCGGCCGCTCGCTATCTCTCCGGTGCGGACAAGCCGGCTCCGTCGCTGCGATCGGCGTGAGCTATTTTCGGCGTGACAGGAAGTCGATCACACCGGCCTTGTAAACCTTGTCGCCGACGGCGCGCATATGGTCGCGGTTGGGAATCTCGAGCACGTCTGCGCCGGGAATGAGCGCCCCCAGCGCCGGAGCGGACCCTGCCACTTCGTCTGCTGTACCCACGGCAATGAGTACGGGCACGTCGATGCGTCCCGCGTCCTCGCGCGACATTAGCCCGCGTGAGCCGCGCATGCAGGCGGCGAGTGCCAGCCGATCGGATCGCGTCTGATCGGCAAAAGCGCGAAACGTTCGCCCGACAGGATCTGTGACGTCGTCCAGTGATGGCGCTTCCAACGCGGCTGCGACATTCTCGCCGGGGCCGCCGCCTTCGATCATCGCCATGCCGATGCCGCCGAAGATCGCCGAGCGCACGCGGGGGGGCGCGGTCAGCGCGATGTGACCGGCGATGCGTCCGCCGAGCGAATAACCCATGATGTCGGCGCTTGCGATGCCGAGATGATCGAGCAGCGCGGTGACGTCGCTTGCCATCTCCGCAATGGAATATTGCGCGGGTTCATAAAGCTTCGTCGAGTCGCCATGGCCGCGATTGTCGAGCGCGATCACGCGCCGCCCGTCCTTGCGCAGGTCGCTGACCCAGGTCGGATAGACCCAGTTGACGTTCTTGCTCGAGGCGAAGCCGTGCACCAGGACGATCGGATCGCCCTCCCCCTCGTCCAGAAAAGCAATTTCGACTGTGCCGTTGTGAAAGCTCGGCATCGGCGATTGACCCCGAAGTTGGCGTGGAGAATGGGAGGCAAACTTAGCCGCAGCTCGCCGCCGGAGAAAGCACCGCAGCAGCGGAACCGGCCTGCGCCTGGCGAAGGCGGCGTCGCTTGCGCCGGTCGAGCCAGGATTGCGTCGCCCGCTCGGTCGTGGCCTTGATCGAGGAGAGGAACCCAAACACCATCATAAGCGCACTCAACAGCCAGAGCGCGAGGTTGAAGGTTCCCGTCAGCAGGAGCAGCGCGCCGCGACCGAGCAGTTTCAGGATCGCCCGGGTCTGGCCGCCCTTGGCTTCGGCGAGGCGCGCCGCACGCGCCACGTCTTTCGGGCCCTCGGCGAGCTTCAGCGAATCGAGCGCGCCACGGGTTCCGGACTTCTCGGTGATACGGCCGACATCCTTGGCGAGCCGCACCAGTCCACCTGCCTTTTCGGCCCGGAATGCCGCTTTGATCGCGGTCGCCGTCTCGCCGGGACGCAACACCGAGCCGGAGGCAACCGCCTGCTCGAGCGCCGGCGTATCCACCACCTCACGCGCCGAGCGGCCGGCCCACGCGGCGAGCCCCTCGCCCAGCCGGCCCGCTTTGCGGGCATCCTTCACCAGCGTCAGCCCTGCGCGCACCGGCGTTGCCGTGCCGGCCGAAACATAGGTCGCCGCGGTCACGGCCAGTCCTGCCGTGGCGAGACCCAGCACCAGCCGGTCGGTCGCCTCGCCCATCACCAGATGCTTGCCTTCGCGCACCGCATCTCGGATGTCACCGAACACAAAAAGATCGCCGGCCACGGTTCCCGAGAGGCTCGCGACATCGTCCGCCTGGCCGGTCACAAGCCCGCTGGCAAAGCGCTTGGCAAAATGTGGCGTCGAGTTTTCCGCTGCGAGCGCATCTGCCACTCGCCGGGCCTGCTCGTCGCTGACGTTCACCTGCTTGTCCTGTGCGAGCGCCAGGAAACTGCTCGCAAGATCCGCATCGCCGGCATCGAGCGCGGCGTCGATGTTCTGCGCGATCAGAGCCTCATTGTTCCGCAACAGAGAACTCAGCTGGATATCAGACAGAAGTGCAGGATCGTCCTGCGCGGCGAGCATCGCGCCGGCCTGCCGGGCGTGCGGCCACAACGCGCCGCCGATGGCCACGCTGAATGCAACTCCGGCCAGAGCCAGATTGAGTCGTCCTGCTTTCACGCCGATTCACGCCTTCTCACGGCAATTTGGCAAGACATAGTGCTCCGGTATCAAGACACAACGGCCCCGACGAAAGAAGGGCTTC
This sequence comes from Bradyrhizobium sp. SZCCHNGR1005, assembly GCF_032489995.1. NCBI lineage: Bacteria > Pseudomonadati > Pseudomonadota > Alphaproteobacteria > Hyphomicrobiales > Nitrobacteraceae > Bradyrhizobium > Bradyrhizobium sp. SZCCHNGR1005. Next base: position 25,311 of record NZ_JAUEZC010000008.1, on the reverse strand, counting down.
TCGATCGGACCGCGATTGTGTCGAATCCACATGTAAAAATTAACGGCGAGTGTCGCGCGAAACGCGGGTTCCCCACCCTAGGAATTGCCTGCGCCCGCCAGTATGGTGCGCGCCGTTTCGACGGCGGCCACCGGAGTCCCGCGTGCTGCCCTGATTCTTGCGTCTGCTCCCGTTGCCACCCAAGGTGAACTCGATGGCCGATAACATCGTCCCGCACTTCCACAATGATGCCGGTGTTCCCGTCATTGAGATCGGCTCGCATGAGTTCATGTGCGTGGGCGCCAATCCGCCCTTCGATCATCCGCACGTCTTCCTCGACCTCGGCAACGACAAGGAGATCATCTGCCCTTACTGCTCGACGCTGTATCGCTATGCAGCCGACCTCGCGCCGGGCGAAGCGCGACCGCCGGAATGCGTGCTGAAGGACGTCGCCTGATCGAGCAGTGGCGCCATCTCGCACCATCTTCGTCGCAGGGGCCGGGATTGGCGGGCTGACCGCGGCGCTGGCGCTCGCGACCAAGGGCTTCCACGTCGTGGTGCTGGAAAAGGCCGAGCGTCTCGAAGAAGTGGGCGCCGGCCTGCAGCTCTCGCCCAACGCCAGCCGCGTGCTGATCGATCTCGGGCTGAAGCCGCGGCTATCGGCATGCGCCGTCGTTCCCGAATCGATCGCGATCATGAGCGCGCGGGCGGGCGGTGAGATCGTGCGGCTGCCGCTGGGCGAGGCTGCAAGCCGAGCGGCCGGCGCTCCCTATTGGGTGATCCACCGCGCCGACCTGCAGGGGGCGCTCGCGGCCGAGGCCATGGCTCATCCCGACATCGATCTGCGGCTCGGCTGCCAGTTCGAGGACGCCGCAGGCCACGCCAAGGGCCTGACCGTCGTCCACCGCCGTGGCAATGATCGCAGACAGGACCTCGCGCTGGCCTTGATCGGGGCCGACGGGGTTTGGTCGACTGTTCGACATCATCTGTTTCCGCAGGTCCAAGCTCAATTCTCCGGCCTGATCGCCTGGCGCGGCACGTTGGACGCCAAGCAGTTGCCGCGCGAACTGACCGCAGCCCGTGTGCAGCTGTGGATGGGGCCGGACGCCCACCTCGTGGTCTATCCGATTTCCGGCGGCCGGCAGATCAACGTCGTGGCCGTAGTGCCGGGAACCTGGAATCGGCCAGGCTGGAGCACCGAAGGCAGCGCCGCCGAGCTGATGGCTGCTTTTGCCCCACCGCGCTGGCCAAGCCCGGCGCGCATGCTGCTCAATGCGGTCGGCAGCTGGCGCAAATGGGCTCTGTTCGGCGTGCCCGAAGGCAGCGACTGGGCCGAAGGGTCGATCGCCCTCCTGGGGGATGCCGCGCACGCGATGCTTCCCTTCGCCGCGCAAGGAGCGGGAATGGCGATCGAGGACGCCGCCGTCCTGGCGAAGACGTTGAGCGAGGCGCATCTGGAGGGGCCACGCGACGTCGCCGCGGCGTTGAAAACCTATGCCAAGCTGCGCCGTCCCCGCGTGACGCAGGTGCAGCGTACGGCGCGCAGCCAGGGCCGCATCTACCACATGACCGGGCCGCTGGCGCTCGCCCGCGACCTCGCGATCAAAGCACTCGGTCCGGCGCGCCTGCTCAAGCGGCAGAGCTGGATCTATAACTGGCGGCTGTGACGCCGCCGCGGCGCAAAGGTCGACCGGTCAGTAGGTCGAGCCGTCCTTCGGCAGCGTCGTGACCGGAGCCTCTGGAACTGGCCGGCTCCCGGGCTTGGCCGGCTTTACCGACCTGACCGATTTGGCCGCCGTCTTCCCATGGGCGGAGGCTGGCGGAGATGGAGGTGTCTCCTGGCATTGGTTGCGCCGCCAAGCCTCTTCGGCAAGCTGAGACTGTCCGCGAACCGCGACGTAGTCGTTGCGATAGGCGAGCTCCGCCACCACGGTGCCGCCTGCCCCGGTTTCCGCCTTTGCCATCAAGCCCTGCAATTCGGCCGAGCGGGACGCGAGAGTCTTGCGTTCGGCCTCGAGCTGCTTGCAATCGTAAAGCTCGTACTTGGCGGGGTCGGCGAAGGCGGTCGACATGCTGTCGCTCATGCCTGCGCAAGCTCCGAGCAAGGGCGCAAGCAGCAGCAGCCCCGCAAAGGGGGCCAACAGGGATGGGGCACAGCGGTATCCGGCGACGGTCATTCCACCTCGATAGTTCATGAAGCTTAAGACATCGTCTCAAGTCCGATCCAAAGGCGCCCGTCCCACAAGGCGCCTGACCAACCAGGCAGCCCCCGATCCCAAGTCGCCTCGAAGGCCTGAGCCCGTTCTCAAGCAGGTGCAGACGTCCGGATTGAGGCTTTACCGAGGCGGCCCGGCTGGCTTAAGCATTGCGTGAGCTGCAAGGATGCTAGCAGACCTCATTCCCTTTCGCCGAATGAGGCGCTAAGTCCCTGATCTCAAATGCGGACGTGGCGGAATTGGTAGACGCAAGGGACTTAAAATCCCTCGATGGCAACGTCGTGTGGGTTCGACTCCCACCGCCCGCACCAGAATCATCTCTCGTCCGGAGCCGGTGCCGATGGACGGAAGCAAGCCGGCCACTCAAATTTCCGTCGACAAGTTCGCGCGAATTCTCACGCGGCTCGCGCGCGCTCCAGCAGCCTCTCCCAGGTCGTGGCCTGAAAGCTCGGCCGCGCTTCCAGCCGGTCGATCCAGGCTACGAGATTGGGATACGCCGCAGTGAGTGTAGCCCATTCAGGTGTCGCGGCCAGGAAGCTGGCCTGTGGCCCGGCCTGCAGATCGGCCAGCGTGAGAACATCACCCGCCATGAAGGGCTGTTCGCCGAGCAGGCGCGACAGCTCAGCGAATACGGTGCGTGCGCGCGGCATTGCCGCCTCTATGGCGGCTTCATCGGTCGCAAGTCCCAGCAGGCGCGGGCCGACGATGCGCTGAAAGACGATGACGCTGCAGACGCCCTGGAACAGATACCAATCGCTGATATTCATCACCTGATCCATCCGCGCCGCCTGCTTGGGATCGGCAGGCGTCAGGGATGGCTGGGGCAGGATCCGGTCGAGATAACGCAGGATCGCCTGGGTCTCGTAAAGCATGAAGCCGCCATGCTCCAGCACGGGGATACAGCCGAACGGATTTCGCGCCAGATGTTCCGCGGACTTCGAAGCGCCGGGGGCCATGGCCGCCAGGCGATACGATGTCTCCTTCTCTTCCAGCGCGATCAGAACGCAACGCCCGAACGGGCTTCCTGGTACGGAATGGACGACGAACTCCGACATGACGACCTCCCTGATTATGACCGACTACGCTCGGCTTCCTCGACAAAGCGCCGCATGAGTCCCGGCCAGCCGCCGTCGACATCCTTGCGCATCGAAGCGCCGGCCTCGGGGCCCATGGTCTCGAACTTATGATGCGTGAGCTCGACCCGCGTCAGCTCTGTGCCTTCGGCGATGAAGCGGACATCGACCTCCGAACGCATCGTCGCGTCCGGCTTCCATTGCGCGCTGATTTGCCAGAGCATCACGACACGATGCGGCGGCTCCCACAGGATGATCGTGGCAACCGGCGTCTCGGTGCCGTCCTCGCCGACTTCGAGCCAACGCCCGCCGAGCCGCGGCTCCATCAATACGGCTCGGATCGGTTGCTTGCCGACGCCATGCGTATGCGGCCACCAGCGAGTCAAGCCGCTGGTGAAGACCTCGAAGGCGTGGCCGATCGGCACCCGGACCAGGACCTGCTTGTGCACCGGGGCAATCGCCGCGACGTCACTCATCCCGCTTCCTCCCTTTGCTTTTTCGATGCGATCGCTCCGCCTCGATCTTGAATGCGAGCAGCGCATCGTCCCAGAAACTGTCGAGCCAATCGCGCAGTTCGGATAGGCCCTCGCGCCTCACCGAGTAGATGCGGCGTGTGCCTTCGCTACGCTCCTGAACCAGCCCCGCGTCCTTCAACACCTTCAGATGCTGCGACACTGCCGGCCGCGACACCGACAGTCCTGCCGCGATCAGCTTGACCGGCTGCGGCCCATCGCGCAGCCGTTCGAACACCTGCCGCCGCGTCGGATCGGCCAGCACCGTCAAGGCATTTTGGTAAGCCATGACTTACCGTAAGCCACGACTTACTGACCGTCAAGCGCAAACAAAATCCGCAAATGCAAAGCGCGGCGGAGATGCCCCGCCGCGCGTCTGGAAAACCATGATGTGAGTGCGAGGATCGCTCGCCCTGGATCACTCGCTCTTGTCGACGTTCCAGAACACCGGCACCGCCTGCCCTTCCAGCACGCCGGTGAGCGACTTGCGCCAGGCGCTCGGGCTGAACCATTGGCCGAGCGGAATGTAGATCACCTGGTCGTAGGCTTCCTTCTGCAGTTCGGCCGCGATCCGCTTCTGCTCGTCGAGCGTCGTGGCGCGAGCAAAGGCGTCGCGCAGCTCCTCGATCTTGGGATCATCCGGCCAGCCGAAGGAGGATTTGAGACCGCGCGCGCTGAGGAAGGTGCTGGACAGCGGGTTGCCGACATCGGCAATCACCGAATTGGTGAAGAACATGTTCCAGCCCCCCTCCTTCGGCGGCTTCTGGCTGGCGCGGCGCGTCACCACAGACTGCCAGTCGGTGGCCTGAAGATCGACCTTGAAGCCGGCGGCACGCAGTTGCTGCGCCACCACGATCGGCTGGGGTTTGAGCGTGATCGCGTCCCCCGGCGCGAGGATCACGAGCGGCGTGCCGTCATAGCCGGATTCGGCGAGCAGCTTCTTGGCCTGCTCCAGGCCATTGCCCTTGACCAGCGTCTCCGAACCGACGTCGGCCTCGAGCGGCGTGCCGCAACCGAACAAGGCGCCGCAGATCTTGTAGAATTTCGGATTGCCGACCAGCGCGTCGAGCACATCCTTCTGATTGATCGCCAGGAACGCCGCGCGGCGGATCTTCACATTGTCGAACGGCGGATAGAGGAAGTTCATGCGTCCCAAGGTCTGATAGCCGAACTTGTTCAGAACGTTCATCGTGAGGTCGGGATTCGCGGCGAGCACCGGCTCCAGATCCTGCGGCGGAAACTCCAAGAAATCGATGTCGCCGGCCTGCAGCGCGTTCACCGCGGTCTGCGCGTCGGGCATCGTCACCCACTCGACGCGATCGACCTTCACGACCTTGCCGCCCGCGGTCCAGCTCGGCGGCTCCTTGCGCGGCACATAGTCGGTGTTCTTCTCATAGACCGCCTTTACGCCGGGCTGGAATTCCGCCTGTACGAACTTGAACGGGCCGGATCCGATCTGCTCGGGGATCGGCTGATTCGCCGGTGTCTCCGCCAGCCGCTTCGGCATCATGAACGGGACGTAGGAGGACGGCTTGCCGATCGACTCCAGCACAAGGCCATAACGCTCCTTCAGCTTCAGCGTGATCGTTTTGGCGTCGGTCGCTTCCAGACTGGCCGTAAACTCCATCAGCTTCTGGCCCATCGGGTCATTGCTGCTCCAGCGCTTCAGCGAGGCGACGCAATCCTCCGCGGTCACCGGCGTGCCGTCGTGCCATTTCAGCCCGTCGCGCAAAGTGAAGGTGTAAGTCAGCTTGTCATCACTCACCTTCCAGTCCGCCATCTGCGGCTGGACCTTGAAATTGGAGTCCGTTCCCAACAGCGTGTCATAGACCATGTAGCCATGATCGCGGGTGATGTAGGCCGGCGAGAAAATCGGATCGATGACACGCAGGTCCGAATGCATGACCGCCGTGATGGTCTTCTTGGCGGCGGCGAGCGCGGGCACCGCGCTCACCGACAAGGCTATGGCAGCGGCGACGAGGCAGGACGCGAGCGCTGGAAATATCCGACGCGGATGATGTGGCATGCGATCTCTCTTAACGTGACGATGTGGAATTGATGGCGCGAAACTGATCAAGACCCGGCGATTCATTGTGCATCGCGTCCGCGCATCGACGCTGACCGATAGGCAGCGTTCTATGTCTTACGATGCCGAGACTTGCAGCTGTTCCCGCGCCCGTCAATCCGCTTTCGCCAGTCTCCAAACGCGACCTCATCCTGGCGCGATGAGATGAGATCATCATGATCACCCCTTCGTCACTCCCGCATTTTGGAACTACCTGTCCCTTCGATCATTGTCGGTGCAAGCAAAGGAGCGAGATGATGTCCGACAAATGCGCCGAACCGCAACAGCGCGAGCAAGCCCGCAGCGGCCGCACCGCGCGCGAACAGGTGCCCGCGCGAGATCGCGCCGCCGTTGGTCGTCGACGGCCTTGAAGCCGTGCGCGACAGCCATTGCTAACGACTAGCGGCCGTACGAACAGAGGCTCATAAACAAAAACACGGCGGAAAAGCTCCGCCGTGTTTTCTTCATTCCTGCGAAAAATTTGCTATTCGCTCTTGTCGATGTTCCAGAACACCGGCGTGGCGGGACCGTCGAGTACGCCGGTCAGCGACTTGCGCCAGCCGCTCGGCAGGAGATACTGGCCGAGCGGAATGTAGATCACCTGCTCGTAGTTCTCCTTCTGGATCTCGGTCGCGATCCGCTTCTGCTCCTCCGGCGAGCTCGCGCGGGCATAGTCGTCGCGCAGTTTCTCGATCTTCTCATCCGTCGCCCAGCCGAACCAACCGCCCTTGGTGCCGCGGCCGCCCACTGAGACGTTGACCACGGGGTTGGCGACGTCGGCGCCGACCCAGTTGGTGAAGAACATGTTCCAGCCGCCCTCCTTGACCGGCTTCTGGCTGGCGCGGCGCGTCACCACGGTCTGCCAATCGGTCGCCTGCAGGTCGACCTTGAAGCCGGCCTCGCGCAGCTGCTGCGCCACGACCACCGGCTGGGCCTTGAGCGTGGTCACGTCGCCCGGCGCCATGATCACGATCGGCGTGCCGTCATAGCCGGACTCCGCGAGCGCCTTCTTGGCCTGCTCCAGGCCGTTGCCCTTGATCAGCGTCTCGGCGCCGACATCGGTCTCCAGCGGAGTGCCGCAGACGAACACCGCGCCGCAGACTTTCTGATACTTCGGATTGCCGACGAGGGCGTCGAGCACATCCTTCTGATTGATTGCCAGGAAAGCTGCACGGCGGACCTTCACATTGTCGAACGGCGGCAGCAGGAAATTCATCCGTCCGAGCGTCTGGAAGCCGAACTTGTTGGAGACGTCGATCTGGATATCCGGATTGCCTTCCAGCACCGGCAGCATGTCGTAAGGCAGGTTCTCCATGAAGTCGATGTCACCCGACTGCAGCGCGTTCACCGCCGTCTGCGCGTCCGGCATCGTGATCCATTCGACCCGATCGACCTTCACCACCTTGCCGCCAGCGGTCCAGCTCGCCGGCTCCTTGCGCGGGACGTAGTCGGTGTTCTTCTCATAGACCGCCTTGACGCCCGGCTGGAATTCCTCCTTGACGAATTTGAACGGCCCGGAGCCGATCTGCTCGGGGATCTGCTGACCGGCCGGCGTCTCGGCAAGACGCTTCGGCATCATGAAGGGCACCAGCGAGGATGGCTTGCCGATCGACTCCAGCACGAGGCCATAGGGCTCCTTCAACTTCAGCACGATGGTCTTCGCATCGGCAGCCTCCAGGCTCGCCGTGAAATCCATCAGCTTCTGGCCCATGCCGTCGTTGCGGCCCCAGCGCTTCAGCGAGGCGACACAATCCTCGGCCGTGACCGGCGTGCCGTCATGCCACTTCAGGCCGTCGCGCAAGGTGAAAGTATAGGTCAGCTTGTCGTCACTGACCTTCCAGTCGGCCATTTGCGGCTGGACCTTGAAGTTCGAGTCGGTGGCCAGCAAGGTGTCATAAACCATGTAGCCATGGTCGCGCGTGATATAGGCGGTGGTGAACCCGGGATCGATGACGCGCAGATCCGAATGCATCACCGCGGTGATCATCTTCTTGCCCGATGCCGCGAGGGCGTCGGACGGCTCTGCTCCGGAGAGCGCGAGCGCCGACCAGGCAGCCCCCGCGAGCGTGAGAAGTTTCCGGCGCGAGATGTGGAACATTGATATCTCCTGACTTGGCGTAAAAGCGGTCACGACGCGGTCACTGTTTATGCATGTAGTCCGTTCTTTAGGCGAACTAACAGGCTGTAAACCCTTAGATTTCGACAGTTGCACCAGGATGCTGCACAGGTCAATCCGCATTCGGCGCATGCGTGACGTCGGCCGGAATGACGTTAACGCGGGCATGACTTGGTTATACAAAATGCCGACCATTCCGCCGCCGCGCGATAACGCCGGCAAACCAGCGAGAGCTCTGATGAATCCAGCCAATCTTCCCTTCGATGCCGAGGCCATGCTGCAAGGTTTGCGCGGTTGGGTGGAATGCGAAAGCCCGACCTGGGACGCTCCCGCGGTCGAACGCATGTTCGATATCGCAGCCCGCGAGATGGCGATCATGGGCGCGACGATCGAGCGCATCGCCGGACGCCAGGGCTTCGCAGGCTGCGTCCGCGCCCGCTTTCCGCATCCGAAACAGGGCGAGCCCGGCATCCTGATTGCGGGTCATCTCGATACCGTCCATCCCATCGGGACGATCGCCAAGCTGCCATGGCGGCGCGAAGGCAACAAATGCTATGGCCCCGGCATCTTTGACATGAAGGGTGGCAATTATCTGTCGCTCGAGGCGATCAGGCAGTTGATGCGCGCCTCCATCGCCACGCCACTGCCGATTACCGTTCTCTTTACTCCCGACGAGGAAGTCGGCACGCCCTCGACGCGCGATATCATCGAAGCGGAGGCCGCGCGCAACAAATACGTGCTGGTGCCCGAGCCCGGCCGGCCCGACAACGGCGTCGTCACCGGGCGTTATGCGATCGCCCGCTTCAATCTCGAAGCAACGGGACGGCCGAGCCACGCCGGAGCAACATTGTCATCTGGCCGTTCCGCGATACGGGAAATGGCGCGACAGATCCTCGCGATCGATGCGATGACGACGGAGGATTGCACCTTCTCGGTCGGCATCGTTCACGGCGGGCAATGGGTGAACTGCGTCGCAACAACCTGCAACGGTGAAGCCCTCAGCATGGCCAAGCGCCAGGACGATCTCGATCGCGGGGTGGAACGAATGCTGGCGCTGTCGGGCACCAGCAACGACGTCGCATTCAAGGTGACCCGCGGCGTGACGCGTCCGGTGTGGGAGCCGGATTCCGGAACTATGGCACTCTACGACAAAGCGCGCGGCATCGCCGAACAGCTCGGGATGAAGCTGCCACACGGTTCGGCCGGCGGCGGATCCGACGGCAACTTCACCGGCGCCCTCGGAATCCCGACACTCGACGGCTTGGGCGTGCGCGGCGCCGATGCTCACACTCTCAACGAGCACATCGAGGTCGAAAGCCTCGTCGAACGTGGGCGACTCATGGCCGGCTTGCTGGCCACGCTGGCGTAATATGGCAGCATCAGATTAGGGCCTCGCAGCTTTACGTGCGCCGCGAACTCTGCTGTGTTCGGCACAGGCAAAAACGCGGCGTACATGACCTCGTTCAAAACCATCAGAAGTCGGGCGGAGAAGCGCAAGGGCGGCACACAGGCGTTGATCACGCTGCTGCCGCCGGCGCCCGACATCGCGGAAGTCGCAAAGCTGAGTGATGATCGCGTGCTGGCCGAAATGACCCGGCGCGTGTTCTCCGCGGGGTTTGCCTGGAGCGTGATCGAGTCGAAATGGCCGGGATTTGAGGACGCGTTCCTAAGCTTTCAGCCGGCGCGGCTGCTGTTTCAGCCGGACGATTTCTGGGACGGCCTGTTGCGGGACAGCCGCATTGTGCGCAACGCAGCAAAGATCATGTCGGTGCGGCAGAATGCGGCCTTCGTGCAGGAGATCGCCAAGGAGCACGGCGGCTTCGGCAAGTTCCTGGCGAGTTGGCCGTCCTCTGATGAAGTCGGACTCCTGGCAATCCTCGATAAGCGCGGCAGCCGGCTCGGCGGCAACACCGGACAGCTGTTGCTACGCTTCCTCGGCTGGGATGGTTTCGTGACATCAAAGGACGTCGTGGCCTGCCTGCGTGACTCTGGACTGGACATTGCCGATGAGGTCAAGTCCAAGAGCGACCTCGCCAAGGTGCAGGCGCAGTTCAATGCGTGGGCCAAGGAGACAGGATTGTCCTATACGCATTTGTCCCGCATCTGCGCGCTCTCGGTCGGCGAGAACCGTCAAACATGATGTGCAGCATCGCAATGTGCTTCGGTACATGGCACGCAGCTTGCAGCACATTGCAGTGCGAAATTACCGGGAGTTCTTGAAAGTGACTGATATCAGTGACATGCAGGCGCATTCACCGTGCCGTGTAACCGGCCCAAGCCTAGGATGAAGGCAGTCCTCACCCGATGATCGGATATCTGGTTCGCCGCGTACTCGCCGCCATTCCCGTGATGGGCGTGGTCGCCTTGTTCGTGTTCCTTCTTTTGAGACTAACGCCCGGTGATCCCGCCGCCATCTTGGCGGGCGATAACGCCACCCCCGAACAGCTCGAACGCATTCGCGTCTCGCTCGGCCTGCACGAGCCGCTGTACGTCCAGTTCTTCACCTGGATCAATCAGCTGCTGCATGGCGATCTTGGCGTCTCGCTGATCTCCAAAGTGCCGGTCTTGCAGATGATCGGCCAACGCATCGAGCCATCGATCTCGGTCGCGATCTCCACGATCATTCTGGCGATCGTGGTCGCCGTGCCGCTCGGCGTCATCGCCGCCTGGAAGCACGGCACCTGGATCGATCGTTTCGTGATGGGGCTCTCCGTGCTCGGCTTCTCGGTCCCCGTCTTCGTGATCGGCTACGTGCTGATCGAGGTGTTCGCGATCAATCTGCGCTGGTTCCCGGTGCAGGGCTTCAAGAGCCTGTCGGCCGGCTTCGGGCCGTTCTTCGACCGCATCATCCTGCCGACCTGCACGCTGTCGTTCATCTACATCGCATTGATTGCCCGCATGACGCGCGCGGCGATGCTCGACGTCCTCGGCGAGGACTTCGTCCGCACCGCACGCGCCAAGGGCATCGGCGAAACCTCGGTGCTGCTGCGTCATGCGCTGCGCAATGCCGCCGTGCCCGTCATCACCGTGATCGGGTCCGGCTTTGCGCTTCTGATCTCCGGCGTTGTCGTCACCGAAAGCGTGTTCAACCTGCCGGGCATCGGACGCCTTACGGTCGACGCCGTGCTGGCGCGCGACTATCCGGTCATCCAGGGCATGATTCTGCTGACATCCTTCATCTATCTCGCAGTCAACCTGCTGATCGATGTCGCCTACACCCTGCTCGATCCCCGTATCCGTTACTGAGGCATTGTCCTGATGGCGATCGTCACCCATCCCGAGCCGTCTTTGCCGGTCACCTCGCGGCTGAGCCCGCGGTTCGGCTTTCTCACCTCGACTCCGATCATCGCGGTCGCAACCGTCTGTCTCGCTTTGATCGTGCTCATCTCCGTGCTGGCGCCATTGCTGGCGCCGCATGATCCGGTCCTGCTGGCGCCGGCACAGCGGCTGAAGCCGGCCAGCGCGCAGTTCCTGCTCGGCACCGACGCCTACGGCCGCGATCTGATGTCGCGCACGATCTATGGCGGGCGCGTATCGCTCCTGGTCGGTGTGGGCGCCGCCGTATTCTCGATCGCGATCGGCCTGTTCATCGGCCTCGTCTCCGGCTTCTTCAAATGGGTCGATGCCGTGATGATGCGCGTGATGGATGGCCTGATGGCGATTCCGAGCATCCTGCTCGCCATTGCCGTGGTGTCATTGTCCGGCGCCAGCATCGCCACCGTGATGATCGCGATCACCATTCCGGAAATTCCGCGCGTCGCGCGGCTGGTGCGTTCGGTGGTGCTGACCGCGCGCGAGGAGCCCTATGTCGAGGCCGCGATCTCGGTCGGCTCTTCGCTACCCAAGATCATGTGGCGGCATCTGATGCCGAACACGATCGCGCCCCTGATCGTGCAGGGTACTTATGTCTGCGCCTCGGCGATCCTCACCGAGGCGATCCTCTCCTTCCTCGGCGCCGGCATCAGCCCGGAGACGCCGACCTGGGGCAACATCATGGCCGAGGGCCGCGCTTACTTCCAGATCAAGCCGTCCCTGATCTTCTGGCCGGGCCTGCTGCTGTCGATCGCGATTCTCTCGATCAACCTGATCGGCGACGCCGCGCGCGATGCGCTCGATCCGCGCATGAAGCAGCGGGAGGGGAAATGACGCCGTCTTCCCCTAACCATCATTGCGAGCGAAGCGAAGCAATCCAGAATCGCCTTGCAACATTGAACTGGATTGCTTCGTCGCTTCGCTCCTCGCAATGACGGCAGAGAGTACGATCATGACCGATACCATCCTCGACATCGACAATCTCGTCGTTGCCCTCGGCAAGACCAAGAGCTCCACCGGCCCGCGGATCATCGACGGCATCTCCATCAAGGTGGCCAAGGGCGAGACGCTGTGCGTGGTCGGCGAAAGCGGCTCCGGCAAATCCGTGACCTCGCTGACGACGATGGGCCTGTTGCCGAAGAACACGCTGCACCCGGTCAGCGGCAGCATCAAGCTGGTCGGTGAGGAGCTGTTGACCGCGACCGATCGCCGGCTGCGGCAACTCCGCGCCACCACCATGGCGATGATCTTCCAGGAGCCGATGACCGCACTCAATCCCGTGGTGCCGGTCGGCCGTCAGATCGACGAGGTCCTGCGCGCGCACACCTCGCTGGACGCGCGCACCCGCCGCAAGCGCATTCTCAACATGATGGAGCAGGTGCACCTGCCCGATGTCGAGCGCATCTTCGCCTCCTATCCCCACCGCCTGTCCGGCGGCCAGCGCCAGCGCATCATGATCGCGATGGCGCTGGTGCTTGAACCAAAACTCTTGATCGCGGACGAGCCGACCACCGCGCTCGACGTCACCACGCAGAAGCAGATCCTCACCCTGATCCGCGAGCTGCAGCGCGACCATGGCACGGCGGTGCTGTTCATCACCCATGACATGGGCGTCGTGGCCGAGATCGCGGACCGCGTCGCGGTGATGCGCCAGGGCCGACTGGTCGAAACCGGTGCGCTCGACCAGATCCTGCGCAAGCCGGAAATGGACTACACGCGCAACCTGCTCGCAGCGGTCCCCAGTCTCATTCCGCGCCCTGCCCGCCCCGAGACCAAGGAGCCGGTGGTGCTGGAGACCACCGATCTCGGCAAGGTCTATCGTGAGCGTTCCTTCCTCGGCAAACCGCGCGAGGTGGTCGCGGCGCAGAATGTCACTCTCACGTTGCGCAAGGGCCGCACGCTCGGCATCGTCGGCGAGAGCGGCTCGGGCAAGTCGACGGTGGCGCGCTGCATCGTCCGTCTGATCGATCCGACCTCGGGCGGGGTCCGGCTGGCCGGCCACGAAATTTCGATCCTGACGCGCCGCCTGCTGCAGCCGCACCGCAAGCGCATCCAGATCGTCTTCCAGGATCCCTACCGCTCGCTGAACCCGCGCCTGACCGTGGGCGAAAGCATCGCCGAGGGGCCGATCAATTACGGCACGTCGCGTGACAAGGCGATGGCGCGCGCCCGGGAGCTATTGGAACTGGTCGGACTGCCCGCGGATTCCATCTCGCGCTTTCCGCATCAGTTCTCCGGCGGCCAGCGCCAGCGCATCGCGATCGCCCGCGCACTGGCACTCGATCCGGATGTGCTGGTCGCGGACGAAGCGGTTTCCGCGCTCGACGTTTCCGTGCAGGCGCAGGTGCTGGACCTCCTCGATGAGATCCAGCGCCGGCTCGGCATCGCCATCTTGTTCATCACCCACGATCTGCGCGTCGCCGCGCAGATCTGCGACGAGGTCGTGGTGATGCAGAAGGGCCGCATCGTCGAGCAGGGCCCGGCCGGCGAGATCCTCACGCACCCGAAGGAGACCTATACTCGGGCGCTGCTCGAGGCCGCGCCCGGCCGCAACTGGGATTTTGCCAATTTCCGCCCCGTGGCCGAGGCGGTGGCGTAGCAGCCTCGTCCTCCTCGTCATTCCGGGGCGTGCGCAGCACGAGCCCGGAATCCATACTCACAGGCGGATGTCGTAACATCGGCTGATCGACGCTCATGCCACACAGATCCTGCTGTGGTTATGGATTCCGGGCTCATCGCTACGCGATGCCCCGGAATGACGCTGTAGAAGCAGGTGGGCCAGCCAACACGCGTGAGGCGCGCCCGGCGCATGCAAATCGGCATCGCTCCCTCGCTTGCGCCCCGCGCGAGGAGCGGTCTAACGTCGCCGATCACGTCAACGGCTTGAGATGACCCGAATGACCCGCATCGCCATCGGCGGCTTCCTGCACGAGACCAACACCTTCGCGCCGACCAAGGCGACCTATGACGACTTCATGCACGAAGGCGGCGCCACGATCGCAGACGCCGCCAACGTGATGAAGATCATGCGCGGCATCAATGCGGGCCAGTCCGGATTTATCGATGTCGCGACGTCGCGCGGGTGGGACGTGGTGCCGACCATCGCCTGTCATGCAAGCCCATCGGCTCATGTCACGGAGGATGCGTTCGAGCGCATCGTTGGCGTCATGGTCGATCGCATCAAGGCCGCCGGCGCCATCGATGGCGTATATCTCGACCTGCATGGCGCGATGGTCACCGAACATTTCGACGACGGCGAAGGCGAGATTTTGGCGCGCGTGCGCAAGGTGATCGGCCCGAGCGTGCCTCTGGTCGCAAGCCTCGACCTGCACGCCAATGTCACGCCTGAGATGATCGCGCATGCCGATGCGCTGATCGCCTATCGGAAATATCCGCATACTGATATGGCCGACACCGGCCGCGCCTCGGCGCATCATCTCGCGCTGCTGCTGGACTCGAAGCAGCGCCTCGCCAAATCATTCCGGCAATTGCCTTTCCTGATTCCGATCAGTTGGCAATGCACCAACGATCATCCCGCCAAGGGCATCTACGAGACGCTCGCACGCTACCAGAGCGAGACCGTGCCGACGCTATCCTTCGCGCCGGGCTTTCCGGCCGCCGACTTCATTCATTGCGGGCCGAGCGTCTTCGCCTATGGCCGGACCCAAGCCGATGCCGATGCCGCGGCCGATGCGATCGCAAGCCTCGTCGCAAGTCATGAGGACGATTTCGACGGCAGGATCTATTCGCCGGACGAGGGCGTGCGCCACGCGATGGAGCTTGCCAGGAATGCGTCGAAACCGATCGTCATCGCCGACACCCAGGACAATCCCGGCGCCGGTGGCGATTCCGACACCACGGGCATGCTGCGTGCACTGGTGCGTAACCGCGCGCAGCGCGCCGCGATCGGAATGATCTACGATCCGCAATCGGCGCTCGCAGCGCACGCCGCCGGCGAAGGCGCCACCGTCACGCTCTCCCTTGGCGGCAAGTCCGGGATTCCCGGCGACGCGCCCTTTACGGAGAGCTTCATCGTCGAGAAACTGTCGGACGGCCGCTTCGTGGCGCCGGGTCCGTTCTATGGCGGCCGCAAGATGGACATGGGCCCTTCGGCCGCCTTGCGCATCGGTGACATCAGTGTCGTGGTCTGCTCGCACAAGGCGCAGCTCGCCGATCAGGCGATGTACCGCTTCGTCGGGATCGAGCCAACCGAGCAGGCCATCCTGATCAACAAGAGCTCGGTGCATTTCCGCGCCGACTTCGAGCCGATCGCGGAGAAGCTGTTGATCTGCGCCGCGCCCGGCCCGATGGCGGCCGATCCCGCCACCCTGCCCTGGACGCGGCTGCGTCCGGGCATCCGCCTCAAACCGAACGGCCCGACGTTCGCGCCTTAACATCTCATCATCTCGCAACGGACAAAGATATCCATGCCCCTGATCGACCGCATTGAAGGCTACGCCGACGAGCTCACCGCGATCCGCCGCGACCTGCACGCTCATCCGGAGATCGGCTTCGAGGAGACGCGCACATCCGGCATCGTCGCCGAGAAGCTTGCGCAATGGGGCATCGAAGTGCATCGCGGCCTCGGTGGTACCGGCCTGGTCGGCGTGCTCAAGGGCAAGGGCGCCAATGGCAAGACGATCGGTCTGCGCGCCGACATGGACGCGCTGCCCATGGAAGAGAACACCATCCTGCCCTGGCGCTCGACCATTCCGGGCCGCTTCCATGGCTGCGGCCATGATGGCCACACCACCATGCTGCTCGGCACTGCGCGGTATCTGGCCGAGACCCGGAATTTCGACGGCACCGTGCATTTCATCTTCCAGCCCGCCGAGGAAGGCCTCGGCGGCGCGCGGGCGATGATCAAGGACGGGCTGTTCGAGAAGTTTCCCTGCGACGAGCTCTACGGTCTGCACAACGCGCCCGATCTGAACCACGGCGAGATCGCCATCCTGCCGGGGCCCGCGATGGCCGGCGCCGATTTCTTCGATATCCGCATCTCCGGCTATGGCGCCCATGGCGCGATGCCCGAGCGCTCCAAGGACGCGGTCGTCATTGCAACCACCGTGGCGCAGTCGATCCAGACCATCGTCAGCCGCAATGTCGATCCGTTGCAGGCCGCCGTGGTCTCGATCACGCAGATCCATGCCGGCTCCGCCTACAACGTCATTCCGGGCGATGCCTGGCTGTGCGGTACCGTGCGCGCCTTCTCCGATTCCGTCCGCGCCCTGATCCGCGAGCGCATGCGCGCGCTCTGCGCCGGCGTGGCGGCCGCCTTCCATTGCGAGATCGACGTCGATATCCGCGATACGTTCAGCGTGCTGGTGAACCAGGAAGAACAGTCCAAGGTGGTCGAAGAGGTCGCACGTAGCGTGGTCGAGCCGTCCAAGGTCGTGACCCGCTCGACCCCGAAGATGGGCAGCGAGGACTTCGCCGACATGCTGCAGAAGATTCCGGGCGCCTATTTCTGGGTTGGCCATGACGGCTCGGTCCCGGTGCACAATCCCGGTTACGTGCTGGACGACAAGATCCTGCCGGTCGGCGCCAGCATGTTCGCCCGTATCATCGAAACCCGCCTCCCAGTGTGAGCGCCCATGCATAAACCGGTCTCGGACGAGATTACCTCGCTGCACGACCTTTCCGCGGTCGATCTGATCGCCGGCTATCGCGCGCGCCAGTTCTCGCCATCGGAGGTGATGGAGGAGGTGCTGGCACGTGCTGCGGCTTGGGAGCCGCACATCAAGGCGCTCTATCTGTTTGATCCCGATGCGGCGCGCGCCGCCGCATCGGCCTCCACGGCGCGCTGGGCGCAGGACGAGCCGATCGGTGCGCTCGACGGCGTACCAACGACGGTGAAGGACAACATGGCCACCAAGGGCCAGCCGATCCCGCTCGGCTCGGCGAGCGTCACGCTGGCGCCGGCCGTGGCGGACGCCCCGCCCGTCGCACGCTTGCGCGAAGCTGGCGCGATCATCTTCGCCAAGACCACGATGCCGGATTACGGCATGCTGTCCTCTGGCTTGTCGAGCTTCCATCCGCTCACCCGCAATCCCTGGGACCTCAAGATGAATCCCGGCGGCTCGAGCGCCGGCGCTGGAGCCGCCGCCGCGGCCGGTTATGGCCCGTTGCACCTCGGGACCGACATTGGCGGCTCGGTCCGCCTGCCGGCATCGTGGTGCGGCCTGGTCGGCCTCAAGCCGAGCCACGGGCGCGTGCCGATCGATCCGCCCTATGTCGGCCGCGTCGCCGGGCCGATGACGCGCACCGTCGATGACGCTGCGCTGATGATGAGCGTGCTGTCGAAGCCCGATCGTCGTGACGGCAGCAGCCTGCCGCCGAGCGACCTCAACTGGAAGCTCGCCGAGAAATCGCCGCGCAAGCTCCGCATCGGCGTGATGCTCGAGCCCGGCGTCGGACAGCCGCTGGAGCAGCCGGTGCGCGCGGTCGTGCTCGAGGCGGCAAAGGCGTTCGAATCCGCAGGCGCCGTCGTCGGCGAAGCCAAGGGCTTCCTCACGCGCGAGATGCTCGACGGGCTCGACAATTTCTGGCGCGCGCGGCTGTGGGACGATCTCTCCCGGCTCACGCCCGAGATCCGCAACAAGACGCTGCCTTATATCCTGCAATGGGCCGAGCGCGGCGCGACGCTTTCGGGCGTCGAGGTCGTGCGCGGCTTCAACGTCACCATGGCGATCCGCGCCGCCGCCGCCAAGATGTTCTGCGAGTTCGACTACGTGATCTCGCCGACCTCTCCGGGCGTGAAATTTCCGGCGGAGTTCGCATCCCCGATCAACGACCCGCAGCTGCCGTTCGAGCACATCACCTACACCGTGCCGTGGAATATATCGGAGAACCCGGCGGTCTCGATCAACGCCGGCTATGACGCCCACGGCTTCCCGATCGGGCTGCAGATCGTCGGCCGCCGCTTCGACGATCTCGGCGTGCTCGGCCTGGCGAAGACCTTCGAGGGCCTGCGCGGCGAGCAGCGCCCCTGGCCGGCGCCGCCGAAGGCATAGATATTTCCGCCGTCATTCCGGGGCGATGCGAAGCGACGAGCCGGGAATCCATGCTAGCCAATTCACAATGGTGGTTATGGATTCCGGGCTCGTCGCTTCGCGCCGCCCCGGAATGACGACGTGAGCAGCTACAACGACGACAACAAAAGCAAACAAGCGCGAGGAAACGCCCATGGCCTACGAGACCATTCTCTACGACGTCGCCGACCAGATCCTGACCATTACGCTCAACCGTCCCGAGAAGCTGAACGCCTTCACGCCGACGATGCAGAAGGAGCTGATCGACGCCTTCGATCGCGCCGACCGGGACGACGAGGTCAGAGCGATCATCGTCACCGGCGCGGGCCGCGCCTTCTGCGCCGGCGCCGATCTGTCCTCCGGTGCCGACACCTTCGATCGCGACGCCAGGCGCGGACCCGTCAAGCGCCATGCCGACGGCCGCGTCGACTATTCCGATCCGCAGGTCCGCGATGGCGGCGGACAGGTCACTCTTCGCATCTTCAAGTCGCTGAAGCCCGTCATCGCCGCGGTCAACGGCCCTGCCGTCGGCATCGGCGTCACCATGCAGCTCGCGATGGACATCCGCATCGCCTCGGAAGCGGCGCGCTTCGGCTTCGTGTTCTCCCAGCGCGGCATCGTGCCGGAGGCGGCGTCCAGCTGGTTCCTGCCGCGCATCGTCGGCATCTCGCAAGCCTTGGAATGGTGCTACACCGGCCGCGTCTTCCCGGCGCAGGAGGCACTTGCGGGGCGTCTCATCAGCAAGGTGGTGCCGCCGGACGAACTGCTACCGACCGCTCGTGCGCTGGCGCGCGAGATCGCCGAGAAGACCGCCCCGGTCTCGATCGCGCTGATCCGCCAGATGATGTGGCGCATGATGGGCGCCGACGATCCGATGGAGGCGCACAAGGTCGACAGCCGCGGCATCTATGCACGCGGGCGCTCCGATGACGTCAAGGAAGGCGTGATGGCGTTCCTGGAGAAACGCCCGGCGCAGTTCGGGAACAAGGTCTCCAGCGACATGCCAGACTATTTCCCGTGGTGGGACGAGCGGGAGTACAAGTAGAGTTGCCCACGCTGTCATCCCGGCGAAAGCCGGGATCCATGCCGCGTGATCTATCAGGGGCAATCCGGACGTCGTTCTTCGCCAAATGGCGTTCTGTGGATTTGGGTCCCGGCTCAAAGGCCGGGACGACACCGAACGGGTTGCTTTCAGCGCCGGTTCACAAACCAGCACCGCGACCGCTCAGGCCGCCTTGATGCCGTTGATGAAGGCATCGACCTGTCGGCGCATGCTCTCCGATTGGCGCAACAGCTCCTTCGAGGCGCCGAGCACCTGGCTCGCTGCCGTTCCGGACTCGGTGGCCGCAGCGGTGACCTGCAGGATATTGTCCGATATCTCGCCGGTGCCCTGCGCCGCATGTTGCACGTTGCGAACGATCTCGCGCGTCGCGGCGTCCTGCTCCTCGACGGCTGAAGCAATCGAGACCGCAATCGTGTTGAGCTCGTCGATCGTGGTCGTGATCCCTCGAATGGCCCGTACGGCCTCGGTCGAGATGCCCTGCATCGCCGATATCTGCGCGCGGATCTCGTCGGTAGCCTTGGCGGTCTGCTCGGCAAGGCTCTTCACTTCGCCGGCAACCACCGCAAAACCGCGGCCCGCATCGCCCGCCCGCGCGGCCTCGATCGTGGCATTGAGCGCAAGCAGGTTGGTCTGACCGGCGATCTCGCTGATCAGCCTGACCACATCACCGATCTTCTCGGCCGCGCTGGAGAGGCCCTGCACGGTCTCGTTCGCCCGTCGTCCCTCGACCACTGCTCCACGCGCAATCTCGGTGGACTGCGTCACCTGCCCACCGATCCTTGCGACCGCGGTCGACAGTTGCTCCGATGCCGCAGCCACCGTCTGCATATTGCCCGATGCGGCTTCGGTCGCCTGCGCCACTCTCGCCGCCTCGCCGCTGGTCCGGCTTGCACTCTTGTCCATCACGGCGGCGGTCGACTCCAATTGGGTCGATGCCGAGATCACCGTCTCGATCACGCCTGCGATATCGTTGCTGAACCGGTCGGCGAGGTCGCCGACCTGCCGCGCTCTGGCAGTGCGCGCACGTTCCGCCTCGGCATCCTTGGCGGTGAGCTCGGCCGTATGGATCATGTTCTGCTTGAAGAACTGCACCGACTGCGCCATCAGCCCGATCTCGTCGCACCGGTCGACCGCGTCGACCTCCGTCGCAAGATCGCCCTTCGCGAGCCGCGTCATCGCATCGGCGAGCGCGTTGACCGGCTCGGTGATGCTCCGTGCCATCGCAAGCACGGCACCGATGCTGACCAGCAGGGCGACCAGCAGCAATCCGGCAACGACACCGAGACTCCTATCAGCGTCGGCTTCCTTGCGCGCCATCATCTCCGACAGTTCGGCCGCCAGCGCGTCCTCGACCTTTTTCAGAAGATCGATCCGCACAGTCGCCGCGTCGAACCACACCTTGCTGTCGAGCCCCTTGAAATCACCATTGACCGCGCCTTGTTCGACGGTCTTGCGCATCGCGCTGAAACCTTGGATGGCCGAGCTCGCCATTGCGGCCTGGAATGCCGCCTGCGCCTTCGCGGTCGCGACCATTCTGAACGCGCTGAAGAAGCTGTCCTGAGCTGCAGCAAGCCCCATCGCACGGGCATAGCCAGCCGGTTCGAAGCGGCCCGCAGCAAGGCCGCCGGCCACGGTGGCGCGCTCCAAGCCGGCGCGCTCCTTGCCCTCGGTCAGGTTGCCATAGGCGATGATGGCTTTGGAAATCTCGTCGTCGTGGCTCAATTTCGACATGCCGTTGATCAGTCCGATCAGACGGCTGACGATCTCGGTGAGATTGCCGACCGCGACGGGCGGCGTGACCGATTGCGCGTCAATCTCACCGCGATAGCCATCGAGCTGGGCCAGTTGCTGCTCGCAGTCGCGCACGGCCGCAGCCAGGGCTTCGGCGCCACGCAGCTCGTTGAGTGCAGTGACCGCGGCTGCACGCTCCACATTGGACTGCTGACGTTGGCGGGCGAGCTCGGGGCCCATCTGCAGGCCCTTGCTGCTGAGGAAGGCCGACGACATGCCGCGCTCGCGCTGCAGCTCGTGAACGAAGCGGCTCAGCTGGCCGACAGCTTCTGCAACCGGCTGCAGGCGCGCCATCTCGGAACGGACCGACCACTTTGTGGAGATTTCGTAGGCGGCCAGTGCGCCGAGTGTGAGGATCGGCAACAATGCCGAGAGGGCTATCCGGTGAAGTATTTTCGACGTCTTGAGCATGATCGGCCTCAACCTGTCCGATCATTTTAGAAATCCAGTGGTAAATAAACCCACAGACTTGCGCGCCGCAATTTTGGGCAGACGCTTGCAAACTAATCCATCATCAGCGCGACACGGCCGATCGCCTTGCGCTCGATAAGCAATCGCATCGCGCGCGCATAGTCCTCGATCGGCACGCGATGCGACACGTGCGGCCGCAGCCTGCCCGCTTCCGCCCAGGCCAACAGCGCCCGCATGCGCGCGGCTGCCAGTGCCGGGTCCTTGCGCGTCGCCTCCCCGGCTCGCACACCGAGTACGCTCGCGCCCTTCATCAGGATCAAATTGGTGCGGGCGAGCCCGATGCCGCCGGTGAAGCCGACGACGAGCAGCCGCGCGCCCCAGGCAATGCTTCGCACGCTCTGCTCGAACACCTCGCCGCCGACCGGATCGAACACGACATCGACGCCACGCCCATCCGTGATCCGCTTGACCGCCTCGCGGAACGGCTCCCGGGAATAGAGCACGAGATGGTCGGCGCCGCGCGATCGCGCGACCCCGAGCTTCTCCTCGGATGACGCCGTGGCGATCACGGTCGCCCCTAACAGCTTGCCCATCTCGACCGCGGCAAGGCCGACGCCGCCACCGGCGCCATGGACGAGGAGAACCTCGCCAGCCTTGAGTTGGCCGCGGTCGACCAGCGCGTGATGGGCTGTGCCGTAGGCGGCAAGATATGTCGCGCCTTCGGCATAGTCGAAGGTGGAGGGCAGCGGCGTCAGCTGGCCGGCTACGACCGCCGCTTCCTCGGCATAGGCGCCGAAGCGCATCCGCACGATGACTTTGTCGCCGACCGCCGCGCCCGTCACGTCCGGACTCACCTCGACGACGTCACCTGCCGCCTCTACACCCGGTGTGAACGGCAATTCCGGCTTGAGCTGATATTCGCCGGCGCACATCAGTATGTCGGGAAAATTGATCCCGGCGGCGCGGATCCTCACCCGCACCTCGCCCTCTTGCAGCGAGCGGCTTTCGATGTTTTCCAGCCGCAACATCTCGGGCGCCCCGAGTTCGCGGCAGACTACGGCGCGCGACATCAGGCTGCGCGCTCTTTGCTTCGAGCCAGCGCTTCGCGCACCAGCGGCAGGCGGTCGTTGCCGAAATACATGTCGGTCTGGTTGAGGAAGATCGTGGGCGAGCCGAAACCTCCGCGCTTGACCACCTCCTCCGTGTTCGCCCTGAGCTGATCCTTGACGGCCTGCTGGCTGATCCCCTCAAAGAACTTTGCGGAATCGATCCCGACCCGCCGGCAGATCTCCGTCAGCACGCCATCCTGCGAGATGTCCTTGTCCTCGCCCCAATAGGCCTCGAACACCGCACGCGCGAACGGCACCATGTCCTCGTTGCCGAGCCAGATGCAGCCGCGCATCGCCTTGACGCTGTTCACCGGAAACACGGTCGGCGGCATCTTGATCTTGAGACCCGCCGAGCGCGCCCAGTCGCCGAGGTCCTTGAGCATGTATTGCGCCTTCAGCGGCACCGGGGTTTCGCGTTGCGCGTAGACGCTCGGATTCACGGTATTGAAAATGCCGCCGACCAGGATCGGCCGCCAAACGATCTCCGCACCGAACTCTGCCGCGATCGGCTGGATGTTGTGGAAGGCGAGATAGGTCCACGGGCTGGAGCAGTCGAAGAAGAATTCGATCATGGCGTTTCCTGCCAGCCACTTTTCGCGGCCGTATTCATTGCTATACCTTGACCATAAGACATGGCAGAGAAGCGCTCAACAACATCAGCCGAAGCTGGCATATGAGGACGCCGCCCATGGAACCGACGGGGAATGACAAGGTGCTGTTTCCATCCACCATCGCAGGCTCCCTGCCGAAGCCGGAATGGCTGGCCGAGCCGAATGCGCTCTGGGCGCCGTGGAAATCGAAGGGCGACGAGCTTGCCCGCGCCAAGCGCGATGCGACCATCCTGGCGCTGAAGCTGCAGGAGGATGCCGGCATCGACATCCTCACCGAGGGAGAGCAGTCGCGCCAGCATTTCGTGCACGGCTTCCTCGAGCGCGTGGAAGGCATCGATTTCGCCCACAAGGTCGAGATGGGCATCCGGAAAGATCGCTACAAGGCGATGGTGCCGCAGGTCGTGGCGCCGCTGTCGCTGAAGGGTCGCGTCCATGCCGACGAGGCGCGGATCGCGCGCACGCATACGACGCGGGCGCTGAAGTTCACGCTGCCCGGACCGATGACCATCATCGACACCATCGCCGACAATTACTACGGCGACCGGGTCAAGATGGCCTTCGCCTTCGCCGAGCTGTTGAACCAGGAGGCCAAGGCGCTGCATGCCGACGGCATCGACCTGATCCAGTTCGACGAGCCCGCCTTCAACGTCTACATGGACGAGGTGCGCGACTGGGGCATCAAGGCGCTGGAGCGTGCGGCCGAAGGGCTGACCTGTCCCACCGCCGTTCACATCTGTTACGGCTACGGCATCAAGGCCAACACCGATTGGAAGGAGACGCTGGGCAGCGAGTGGCGGCAATATGAGGAGACCTTTCCGGCGATCGATGCCAGCGCGATCCAGCAGGTCGCTGTCGAATGCCGCAACTCGAAAGTGCCGATCGAGTTGCTCGGGCTGTTGAAGAACAAGGTGGTGCAGGCCGGCGTGATCGATGTCGCCAGCGACGAGATCGAGACTGCCGAGGACGTCTGCAAAGTGATCGAAGACGTCATGAAATACGTGCCGAAGCAGAACATCATCGCCACCACCAATTGCGGCATGGCGCCGATGCGGCGCGAGATCGCGGAAGCCAAGCTGATGGCGCTGGGCAGCGGCGCGAAGCTGGCGCGGCAGCGGCTGGCGTAATCAGCTTGGACCCGAGCTATCGAAGCCGGGTGCACCGTGTTCCCTCCCCGCCGTTGGGCTAGGGAGGGGGTAAGCCCCACACGCCTGCGCTCGTCCCCCTCTCCAACTCTCTCCCACAAGGGGGCGAGAGCAGACCGAGCTACCCTCGCGTCTTTTGTGCCTGCGCGCTCGGATGCAGCACAGGCTCGTAGCGCGCTTGCAGGGTCCGAACGGTCGACGGCGGGGTCAGCAGCATCGCTTCATCAGGCGGGGCACGCGCATCACCATAGCCGGCCGGCGACCATGGCAACGCCCTGCCCTGCAGAATCAAGAAGCTCTCTTCGCCCGCCTGCACCATCGCGCCATCAGGCAATTGCTCCAGTGGCGCCGGCAGCGGATGCAGCCGCTTCCGGCCGCGCTCCAGCCGCTCGCCATGCAGCACGGTATCAATGTCCGAGGCGTGCACGCCGCTCGCTCCGTTGCCCGCCTCCCACGCCACGCGAAAACGGTTGGCGTCCTCACGGCGGCAATAGAAGCAGGGCCGATGCCCGGCGGCGAGCGCGGTGGCTTCGTCGAGGAAGAACAGTTCGGTCCAGCTTCGCCGGGCCATCACCTCGCGGCGACGGCCGCGGAAGTCACACAGGCAGGTGAGCCAGGCCGGGCTCGACCAGCGCCTCCTCAGCAGCGTCCTGGTCGCGGGATCATGGATGATGCCGCGATTGCCGGTGAACAGGCCGCGTTCGGGCGTCGCGATGATGTCGCCAGTGGGGGTGACGCGGTTTTGCAGCGGCATCGAGGCTTGGCTCCTCACCGCCGTCATTCCGGGGCGGCGCAAAACGATAAGCCCGGCGACTGTCTTAGCTGTCAAGCGATTGCTGGGTATATCGGGTGTTGTTTTTGACCATGGTGTTTGCGGTGA
>NZ_JAUEZC010000007.1:0-301153 GCF_032489995.1 Bradyrhizobium sp. SZCCHNGR1005 | reverse complement strand
AGGTCATCCTCGGAATGCCTGTCACTGAAATTATCGTGTCTCACTTCAGGGGTGCAGTCCAGCACTGTCACCGAAATTCTGTCACCGAAATTCGTATCGCTGCTGCTCACGCGGGCTACGCTGGCTCGCGATCCGTGGTGTTCCGGTCCTCGGCCCATTCGCCAACCGCGTTTCACGCGGCGAGAAAGAAAAGCACGGCGGCCACCAGAGATGCGACAAGGCGCACCGCGTTCGAGCGGTGGAATCGGCTAATCTGCTTGCGGGTATCCGACGGCGTTTCGTCTAGGGTCCAGCCATCCACAGCCTTGTAGATCGGCAGGTTGAAGAATGCTGTCCAGAAGAAAAAGCCAACGAGGAAAATGCTGCCGCCAACATAAGCGTATCCGACCTGTGCGTCTGCGGGTTTCGTCACGAAAGCCATGACAAGCGCGGCCATAACCGGCGTGATCGACATCGTCGACAGGATCCGGTTGGACGCTGCGGATCTTAGGAAATGCTTGAAACTGGCGGCTGCGTCGGCGTCCGCCTGTTCGCGCCACATCTTCCGCATGACGGTCGACAGGGCCAACATCAGTCCAGCAAGCATCAGGGCGCAAAGTAGCGCCAGGAAGTCAAACAACTCGTATGTGTTCAGCATTCTCACGAATCCATTTCCTCTCAGGTGCGTAGCCCGGATGAGCGACGCGACATCCGGGAATTTCACCTCGGGTATCGCTGGCGCTCACGCGGGCTACTTGGCTCGTTACTTGGCTCGCTGTTTGTCGGTCTTCATCGTCCTCGCGTGACGGGCCCGCTGGCGTTTGAACACGTCTGCCGCCGGAACGCTGGGGCGCGGGTCCTTGACTGAGGCCTGCACCTTGGCACGGAGGTCGTCATCGAGCGCGGGGGGCTCCGAGCTCGGCGCGAGGATGATGGGCTTGCTGGATCGCATGTGGTGTCTTTCCTTCGCTCACCATGCTTGTAGCATAAGACAGTGTCATACAGGTCAGCCCGGTCTGAAGACGCGGATGGCCGCGACGAGCGCGGCCATGACGGCCGAGAGGATGTTGCGCATTAGGCGTAAGAAGCGCGCCCGGCGGGCAAATCGGCTACGCGATTTGGTGAAGGAGATGCCCGACGCGCGTGTCGGACAAGCAAAAATCACCTGCGCCGAAAGGCCGATTTCACTTGCGCGTTCAGGCTGATTTGCCCTGTCCAGTCCACCGCTCGAAAATATTTCGATTTCTATTTTTCAGAAATCATGATTTCCTACGTCCATCCCGCTTCCATCGGAGGGACGTATCGCGATCGTCACGGCACGTGGGAAGCGGGAGGCGATGGGCGCATTGGATCGCAGCGTAGTTGATCTACGCCGACGAACGGCCCGATGCGCACGGCGAAATCGTGTGGTCCTGGCATCCCGGTGCTGATGCCAAGTTGGCGACGATGCTGACGACGGGGGCAATCAAGCCGGTCCCCGGGGAGACCACGTATAAGCCGTCAAACCATTCGCGCAGGGAAGGCCGGGATGATCCGGCTCGTACCTGTGGTGACTGCCGCCTGCTTTTTTTATGCAGGCGGGCCATGGGTGCGGACGGCACCCGGCCTTCCCCGCGCCCTCCACGAATTTCGAGGGCGGATGTGACGCACAACTCGGGCGCAGAGGCGCGGCGAGAAGGCGGAGGTTCGCCCATGGAAAGGCTGATCGATGCAAACTTGCTCTTGGTATCCTGTTGCTCTTGGTATCCTGCCTCGCCTGCCGCTCCGTATCCTGTCCGGTGCGACCCACGAACGACCCAATCGTTCACACTTCGGAAGTTGGGTTCGAGCTCTCACCACAGCGGCAGTGCGCCCGCTCACGCCGCTTCTCCGGACTCCCCGCTCGCGGAGAGTCCCCCTCACCCGCATCGCATCTTTCGATGCGATGCGACCTCTCCCCACAAGCGGGGCGAGGTGAAAACGAGCCCGCGGCGCCAACCATGGACGCCGCGGACAGGGCCAGGACCGTGAATCCGTTCGGCCCTTGGGCCCGCAACCGTCGTTAGCCGCCATTAACCGAATGCTAACCATACACCGGGCAAAAATTGCCGGGTTGAAGTGAGTGCGTCGCAGTCGGGTGCGGATGACGGGGGAGGCCCTTTCCGTGGACGCCAGTGCGGTCGCTCAGTCGCGAACCGGCGGCCCTTTGGCCGCCGCGCAATCGGTTGGGGCCAGGAAACGCGGCCCGCGGGGAGAGGCGAAAGCCATGGTCGACGTCACGGCAGGACAGGGAGCCGGGCTGCCCGCCGGCGGATTCAAGCTCGGCGACATCGTCGATGTCTTAAAGCGCGGCGACATCGCGCTCGCGCTCGGCATCCTCACCATCCTGGTGGTGCTGATCCTGCCGCTGCCCTCGATCGTGCTCGACCTGTTCCTGGCGATCTCGATCACGCTGTCGATGCTGATCCTGATGACCGCGCTGTTCATCCAGGCGCCGCTGGAATTCTCCTCCTTCCCGGCCGTGCTCCTGATCTCGACCATGCTGCGGCTGTCGCTGAACCTGGCGTCGACCCGGCTGATCCTGTCCCACGGCCATGAAGGCACCGACGCCGCCGGCCACGTCATCGAGGCCTTCGGCTCGTTCGTGATGGGCGGCAATTTCGTCATCGGCCTCATCGTGTTCGCGATCCTGGTCACGGTGAACTTCGTCGTCATCACCAAGGGTTCGGGCCGCATCGCCGAAGTCGCCGCACGCTTCCACCTGGATTCGATGCCCGGCAAGCAGATGGCGATCGACGCCGACCTCTCTGCCGGCCTGATCGACGAGAAGGTCGCCAAGGAACGGCGCAAGGCGCTGGAGGACGAAAGCGGCTTCTTCGGCGCCATGGACGGCGCCTCCAAATTCGTTCGCGGCGACGCGATCGCGGGCCTGCTCGTCGTCTTCATCAACGTGCTCGGCGGCATCATCATCGGCGTCGCGCAACAGGGCCTCTCCTTCAGCGAAGCCGCCCGCACCTACACCACCCTGACCGTCGGCGACGGCCTCGTCACGCAGGTGCCGGCGCTGATCGTCTCCACCGCCGCGGGCCTTTTGGTCTCGAAGGCCGGCCTCAGCGGCGCCGCCGACAAGGCGCTGATCAAGCAGTTCTCCGGCTATCCGCAGGCGCTCGGCATGTCGGCCGCGGTGATGCTGGTGCTGGCGGCGCTGCCGGGCATCCCCACGCTGCCCTTCCTCGCGCTCGGCTCGGGCGCGGCCGCGCTCGCCTGGAAGGCGCGCAAGCAGAAGCACGTCGTCGCCGCCGCGGAAGCTGCCGCCGCTGCCGCGACCCCTGCTGCGGCCGCTGCCGCAGCCGCCGCCGCGGAGGAGCCGATCTCCGCCGCGCTGAAGATCGACGATCTCAAGATCGAGCTCGGCTATGCGCTGCTGCCGCTGGTCAACGGTCCCGATGGCACCGACCGCCTCACCGACCAGATCAAGGCGCTGCGGCGCTCGCTGGCGATCGAGATGGGCTTCGTGATGCCTTCGGTGCGCATCCTCGACAACGTCCAGCTCGAGGCCAACACCTACATCATCAAGATCAAGGAAGTGGACGCCGGCACCGGCAAGATCTGGCCGAGCCAGTTCATGGTCATGGATCCCGGCGGCAGCCAGGTCGCGGTGCCCGGCATCCACACCACCGAGCCGACCTTCGGCCTGCCCGCCACCTGGGTCGACGCCAACCTGAAGGAAGAGGCTTCGCTGAAGGGCTACACCGTGGTCGATGCGGCGACCGTGCTCTCGACCCACCTGACCGAGCTGCTCAAGGCCAACATGAGCGACTTGCTCTCCTACGGCGAGGTGCAGAAGCTGCTGAAGGAGCTGCCGAAGGAACAGGGCGAGCTGATCAAGGACGTCGTGCCGAGCCAGATCACGATCTCCGGGATCCAGCGCGTGCTGCAGCTTCTTTTGGCCGAGCGGATCTCGATCCGCGATCTCTCGACCATTCTCGAAGGCATCGCCGATGCGCTGGCGTTCTCGCGCAATCCCGCAACCATCGTCGAGCATGTGCGCGCGCGCCTGGCCCGCCAGATCTGCGCGCAGAACACCTCGCCGATGGGCTATCTGCCGCTGATCGCGCTGTCGGCGCGGTGGGAGCAGGCGTTCGCGGAATCGCTGATCGGCCAGGGCGAGGAACGGAGCCTCGCGATGCAGCCCTCGAAGCTCTCGGAATTCATGACCGCGACGCGCGATGCCTTCGAACGCGCCGCGCGCGAAGGCGAGGCGCCGGTGATGGTCACATCGGCGGCGATCCGGCCCTTCGTCCGCTCCCTGGTGGAACGCTTCCGCTCCCAGACTACGGTGTTGTCGCAGGCCGAGATTCACCCGCGGGCACGCCTCAAGACGGTCGGCAGTATTTAGCGTTGTAGTTGAGAAAAATCATGCGATACTATCAACGGTCGGCGCAAATTGCCGGCCGTTGCTGTTTTTGGTAGCATTTTCCGGGAGTGTCTTTTCGCCACAGGCAATCGAATTCTTAATTTTCCTTCACCAAGGCGATTTTTGGTCAGAGATGGTCAAATTCTATTTATATAATTGTTTTTACTAAACAATTTTACGATACAGATCGCCACAATCGCGGCAGATCACGAGTTATCACGCCATTGTGATTGTGACTTGGGAACGGATTTGCGATTTCCTACGTTTCTGGAGCGCGAGACGATGAACCGCGATCGCGCTGCAGACGACGAATAAACGACGAATCACACGCAGGCGAACGGCAGAGGCAGAGCGAACGGAAGGCGGCAGGAGACCTCGATGAACCACTCGATCTACAGCGCAGATCGGACGACCCACCTGAAGATCGTGGTGGTGGCGCTCGTGGCTGGCATCGTGGTGGCCGGTTTCGGCATCTCCGCCCGCAGCAGTTCGGACAACTACGCGCAGACCGCGCGCGTCATCAAGGCCGGCAAGCCGGTGGTCGTGACGAGCTCGGAGGCGCTGCTGGTTCGCTAAGGAGTTTTAGGAATTCACGCGGTGCTACAGCCCCCCAGTGGCCGCGTGGATATGTAGTAGACCCAACCCCAAGTCCACTACCGAAAACGCCCGCTCCCCACGGGCGTTTTCTTTTTGCGGCGGCAATCAGCGCGCCGGCGGCGGCACGGTCTCGATCAGCTTGCCGGAAAACACGATCGGACCGGTGGCCACCCCGGTCGGCGACCCGCCTTCCGGCTCGAGGGTTACGGCATAGGTGGCGCGGTTGACCGTATCGGGATCATAGGCGCTAAGCGCCGGCCTGGTCGTAAAATCGTTGCCGCCGATCACGCCGAGCGAACGCGGCCGCTGCAGCTTGTCGGAGACCAGCCACAGCTCGTAGCTCTTGCCGGGCTCGGGCGCGGCGCCGACCCGGCGCACGGTGAAGTTCTTGCTGCCGGCATCGACCGTCAGAATAAAGGCCGGCGACGATCCGTCCTTTTGCAACAGCGCGACATATTGCGCCGAGAGCGGCATCCGCCGCTTCGTCCGCAAACCGTCCGGCAGCAGATCCGGCCGATAGACCTGGACCGCGATCATCGCGAGCAGCACGGCCGCCACCGCGGTCATCGCATTGGCAACCACGCGCCATTGCCTGACCTTGGAGGCCAGCCGGACCACATCGGCGTTGTCGTTGAGTGCCTGCGCGGCCGGCACGGCGGTGGTGTCATCCGCGCCGGGCGCTTGATCGGCAGGCGCCTCGCCCATCGCAGTCGCAGCTTCCGGCGAAGCGGACGGCGGTTCGTGTTGAACCGACGAAGCCGAAGGCGCCGTCGCATCCTGCAATGCCTGATCCTGCGAAGAAACGTCCTGCGGGGACATTTGCGGCGGGACAACGGCTGGCTCTGCCTGCGCCTGCGATGCGGCAATCGCGCCCTTGATGCGATCCCATACCACCGGACGCGGCTCGACCAGGCCGACCATCTGGTTGAGAACGCTCAAGCGAAATTCCCAGGCCGCCACCAGCGCCGCATAGCCCTCGTCGGCGGCGATCAGGGTCTCGACCTGCGCCCGCTCGTCACGATCAAGCGTGCCAAGCGCGTATTCCGCGGCGAGCGCGATATCATCTTCGCTATAGGCCATCGCACGTCCAGATCATCGGCCCACGCCGCCTCGCTGAGATCAAAGTCCGAGGCACGCGCGGATATCCATCATGCTCCGACGGAGCCAGGTCTTCACCGTATTCACCGGCGCCCTGAACTTTGCCGCCAACTGCTCGCGACTCCAACCGTTGTAATAGGCGAGCAGCACGAGCCTCTGACGGTCGGGTTCGAGCTGGCCGATGCACTCCAACAGCCGCTTGAGCTCCTCCGACATTTCGCGCCGCGCCAACGGATCCGGCGTTTCCGCCGCCACCTCCATCGCATCCGGCTCCTCTTCGAGCGACAGTTCGCCGCGTTTGCGAACCAGATCGATGGCGCGATTGCGCGCGATCGCAGCCATCCAGGTGATCGGCGAAGAAATCGCGGGGTTGAATTGCGCAGCGCTATGCCAGATCTTGACGAAAGTCTCCTGAACGACCTCCTCTGCGAGATCCTGCCTGCGCAAGATACGGAGCACGACGCCATAGAGTTTCGCCCTGGTCGCCGTGTACAGGCGCTCAAAGGCCGCCTCGTCCCTCCTGGCGACCGCGGCAATCAGCCAGGCCAGCTCTGCCGGCGTCAGCATTCAGCTTTCCCCGAAATCGCACTGCTCCATCGGCTCCTCCAACCTTTCCCGGACTGTAAACGCCATCACGGCGATAAAAAAGCCCGGGCGCGGCGCCCGGGCTCCAGCCTGCGGCTAATCAGGCAGGACCGGTCAGGCGATCACGCCGAGACGGGCGCGCATCAATCCGATGCTGTCGAGATCGGCCTGCTCGCGGGCGCTTTCCTCGGCCCGTTCGCGGGCCTGATCGCGCTCGTCGAGCAGCTCCACCTTCTTCAATTCCTCGAATGCCTCCGACAGCGCGGCTTTGGCCTCCTCCAGCTGGCCGCGCAACTCGTCGGCCGACCGGGTCAGGTTCTCGCGCCGCTGGATCGCAGCCTTGGCGTAGGTCGGGTAGGCAAAATGCGAGGGGTCGTTGATCCCCGCCCGCTCCTGCTCGCTCATGATCTCGCGATCGAGCTCGGCCGACATGCGCTGGAAGTCAGCGATCATGCCCTCGATCTGCATCACTCTGCGGCGTTTCTCGTCGACCTGAAATTTCTTCAGGCGGATCAGCGTGTCGCGCGACTTCATCGACTCATACTCCCCAGAAGTCCCGGATCGGACGCGGGACTGCGCCGGCCGCCCGTCGCGGGCCGGCCGACTTGGCTCATCAAGTGGCGAACATGATTACCCGACAAAGTTAGCTTTCCGTTTCCAAGCGCCCGAGGATTTGTTCCAGCTGGCGGTAACCCGCGCCGAGACTGCAGACTTCGTCCTTGCGCTGGCGCAGGAAGGCCTCCAGCGGCTCATGCAAACGAATGGCTTCATCGACTTCGGGGCTGGAACCGGCCCGATAGGCGCCGAGCCGGATCAACTCCTCCATGTCGGCATAAGTTGCCATGACCTGGCGCGCCCGCATGATGGTGGGAAGAAAGACCGGATCGGCCGATTTCGGCATCGTGCGCGACACCGATTTGAGGATGTTGATCGCCGGATAGCGTCCGCGTTCGGCGATCGAGCGCTGCATCACCACATGGCCGTCGAGAATGCCGCGCACGGCGTCCGCCACCGGCTCATTATGGTCGTCGCCGTCGACCAGCACGGTGAAGATGCCGGTGATGGAGCCGTCGCCCGTCCCCGGCCCGGCCCGCTCCAGAAGCTTCGGCAATTCGGTGAACACGGTCGGCGTGTAGCCCTTGGCGGTCGGCGGCTCGCCGGCGGAGAGCCCGATCTCGCGCTGCGCCATCGCAAAACGCGTCACCGAATCCATCAGGCACAGGACGTCCTTGCCCTCGTCGCGAAAATATTCGGCGGTCGCGAGCGTCAGATAGGCCGCCTGCCGCCGCATCAACGCCGGCTCGTCCGAGGTCGCGACCACGACCACCGACCGCGCCAGGCCCTCTTCGCCGAGATCGTCCTGCAAGAATTCCTGCACCTCGCGGCCGCGCTCGCCGATCAGGCCGATGATCGAGATGTCGGCATCGACGTTGCGCGCCAGCATCGACAGCAGCACCGACTTGCCGACGCCGGAACCTGCGAAGATGCCGAGGCGCTGGCCGCGGCAGCAGGTCAGAAACGTATTGAGCGCGCGCACACCGAGATCGAGCGGAGCGCCGACGCGCTTGCGCGAATGCGCCGGCGGCGGCGTGTTGCGATAAGGCACCGGCGAGGCGCCGAGCGGCAGCGGTCCCTTGCCGTCGATCGGCTCCCCCATCGCGTTGATGACGCGTCCGAGCCAGGCGGGCGACGGCCGCACCTGATTGGCCGCATTGGCGATAACCGCGCGGCAGCCGCGCCGCACGCCTTCAAGACCGGCGAACGGCATCACCACCGCGTTCTTGCCGGAGAAGCCGATCACTTCGGCCGGGATGAAATTTTGGCCGGTCTCGATCACGATCCGCGCGCCGACCGACATCGCATGAATGGGACCGGCGATCTCGACCATCAATCCTTTGACGCCGACCACGCGCCCATAGATATTGACGCCGTCGATGTCGTTGATTTGCTCGGCCAGCGCCTTCATTGCGGAAACCTTAAGTATGGGCAGTTTCGTCCGCCCCGCTTAACTTCGTGTTTACCCGCATCATTAATCATTGCGTCACTGTCTTGGGTGACTGAGAGGGCCCGACCTGCTGGTCGAAAAAACAGCGGGTCGCAGGAGTCGGTTAGGCCCGTCTCTTAACATGGAGCTTGAACGAGGACGGCTAAGAAAACCTGCTTCGTCGCAATATCTTAGGGCGATTCGACAAAAATTGCACGGATGGAGCTTGCGGAGGTGAATCAGATTTTGTTAACCATCTCTCGTCAGGATCCGAATCAGTTGTTCAAAGGCGTTTTGAGTGCCGCAAGTGCGGCCGACCTGACGCCCGGAGCGGCGACTATGGGGAACTGGCATGCGCGTTTTGCTGATTGAGGATGACAGCGCCGTCGCGCAGTCTATCGAATTGATGCTCAAGTCCGAGAGCTTCAACGTCTACACGACTGACCTTGGCGAAGAAGGCGTCGATCTCGGCAAGCTTTACGATTACGACATTATTCTGCTCGACCTCAATCTGCCCGACATGTCCGGTTACGACGTGCTCAAGCAGCTGCGGGTCTCCAAGATCAAGACGCCGATCCTGATCCTGTCCGGTCTTGCCGGCATCGAGGACAAGGTCAAGGGTCTCGGCTTCGGCGCCGACGACTACATGACCAAGCCGTTCCACAAGGACGAGCTGATCGCCCGCATTCATGCGATCGTGCGCCGCTCCAAGGGTCACGCCCAATCGGTCATCCAGACCGGCGACCTCGTCGTCAATCTCGACACCAAGACGGTGGAAGTCGGCGGCCAGCGCGTGCATCTGACCGGCAAGGAATATCAGATGCTGGAGCTGCTCTCGCTGCGCAAGGGCACGACGCTGACCAAGGAAATGTTCCTGAACCATCTCTATGGCGGCATGGACGAGCCGGAACTGAAGATCATCGACGTCTTCATCTGCAAGCTGCGCAAGAAACTCGCCAACGCCTCCGAAGGCCGCAACTTCATCGAGACCGTCTGGGGCCGCGGCTATGTGCTGCGCGAGCCGCACGACATGGACGAGCGTATCCCGGCCTGATCTCACTGCAATTCCCGGGGCTGGCTGCGAGCACTTCTCGCGCGGATCCCGAACCTCAACCCCGCCGCGAATGGCGGGGTTTTTGTTTGTGGGGGATAGAAGACACCAGCACGAGTTCTTGCTCCGCGGACAGCGCGCTCCCCTCCCCCTTGCGGCACGAACCCGGCTCACGAGACAAAACATCTCCGTCCTCGCCCCTCACGACAACCAAAGCCGGCGTCCAGGAGCGACAGCGATGGACATCATCACGCTGTCAGCCGCGCTGCTCATCAGCTCGCCCACCCAAGCTCATCCATCCATGCCTTCGCGATCTCGCGGCGCATCTCGCCCGAGCTTTTCAGGAATCTCGTCGCCCTCTTGTTAGTTGAGGGCGCAGGGAAGGCCGGGCGCTGGCCGCGCCCGTGGCCCGCCTGCATCAAAGAAAGCAGGCGGCAGTCACCACAGGTCTGGCCAGGAACGCCCGGCCTTCCCCGCGCGATGGCTTGACGGCTTACTCCGCGCTCTCCCCAGGGACCGGCTCTCTTGCCCCTGTCGTCCGCAACGTGCCAAACGCATCATCGCGAGCTTAGCGCCAGCACCGGGGCGCCAGGACCACGCAGCTTGACCGTGCGCACCGGATCGT
Organism: Bradyrhizobium sp. SZCCHNGR1005; assembly: GCF_032489995.1. Lineage (NCBI taxonomy): Bacteria > Pseudomonadati > Pseudomonadota > Alphaproteobacteria > Hyphomicrobiales > Nitrobacteraceae > Bradyrhizobium > Bradyrhizobium sp. SZCCHNGR1005. The sequence goes on along the minus strand of NZ_JAUEZC010000007.1, from coordinate 290,838 downwards.
TCGTCCGCATGAAGATCACGCTGCGACCCGACACGCCCACCGCATCCCGCACCCGACGTCCGTGACGATCGCGAAGCGCCCCCTCGTTCGGGCGGGATGAGGCATCAAACCACAATTTCTGAAAAAACGAAACATAAATATTTTCGCGTGAAGGACTGGACGGGCCGAGTCGCGTTGAAAGTGCTGCGAAAATCTGGTGTTCGGCGCGGGTGATTTGTCGCGCAGTCGTCAAGCGAGAGACCATTCCAGCTTGTTGAACACATTGCCGCCGCGCCACCCGCAAGGCAAAAGCGGAACTGACAACGAGAGGTAACATACCGCTGTGCAGGCACAAACCATTGTGCACACGTCGCTTTGCCACTCCAAAAAATGACGTGCCACCGCATGGCGGGCGCACAGCAGAACGATCTGAGATCAAGCCACGGCTTTCTTCTTCGGCTTGGGTCGCGCCGGTTCTGCTGTCAGACGGATTCCCATGGCCCGGATCACACGCAGGACGGTTGCGAACTCAGGATTTCCGTTCTCCCCGAGCGTCTTGTAAAGGCCCTCCCTGGTCACGCCAGCCTGCTTGGCGACCGCGCTCATACCTTGCGCTCGCGCGACGAGATTAAGGGCGTCACGAACTTCGGCGGGATCGCCATCGGCAAGAACGATATTTAGATATTCCGCGCGGGCCTCGGGAGTGCGAAGGTGCTCGGCGGCATCGAACTTCTTTAGTTTGCTGACTTTCATCCTCAATCCTCCAATGCCTCCGCGATTTCCTTAGCTTTCCGAATGTCCTTGCTTTGAGTCCCTTTATCGCCGCCGCAGAGCAGGATGACCACGGCTTTGCCGCGCCGGGTGAAATAGACCCGGTATCCGGGGCCGTAGTCGATGCGAAGCTCGCTCACCGCATCTCCGACCGACTTGGCATCGCCGAAGTTTCCAGCAGCAACCCGGGCGATCCGGCGAACGATCTGCAAACGGGCGCGCTGATCGCTTAGGGTCGCAAGCCACTTGGTGAAACCAGGTGTTTCGCGAACATCGAGCCTACATCAATTGTAATCTATAGATTACATCTGTGTAATAGCAAGCCGTAAGGTGGGCAAAGGCGGGTCCGGGATGTTTCCGCGTTCAAGGTCGCCGATGCGCCATGCCACCGTTACGACCTATAAATCGGCCGTGGGCACGCTTCGCTTTGCCCACCCTACGGACTGTCCAATTCACGATGTCTTTTAGGAAGGAAAGACGTGGATGGCCGGGTCAAGCCCAGCCATGACGAGTAACAAATAACTGTCGCGTAGTTGCAGCGGCCTGCCGGCGGCTAGATCCGATCGGCCCGCAGATCGCGGCATGATCCTCGGCTGCTTCTCAACGAGATTTCCGCGCCGCGCTCTTGCTCCTGGATCGTTTACCGGCCTTCGCCGCTGACTTACTTGCGGGCCGCTTGGCGGACTGCTTTGCGGTCTTCGCTTTCGCCTTCTTGGCTCCGGCCTTGCTCGCCTTTGCAGTCTTTGAGGCCTTCTTGGCGACCTTCTTCTTCGTCGTCTTCTTTCGGCCGGCGGAGGCCTTGGCTGCGGCGGCGGCTTTCTTCGAGGCTTTCTTTGCCGGCTTCCTGGACGTTTTCGCCTTGGCGGGGCCGGCTTTGGCCGTCGGCTTCGCAGGTGTCGTCTTGGCCGGCTGCGACGGCTTGGCGGAGCCCTTCGGTGCTGACGTCTTCGCCGGCTTCTTCGGCGCAGGCCCTGACGGCGTCGGAGCCGCAGCGCCGCCGCTGTCGCTCGTGCCGCCGACGCGCTCGGCCGCCGACAGCCAGAAGCGCAGTTCGGGTGACTTCTCCTCGGCCCCCATGATGTAGCGGTCCTGCCAGCTGTCGTTACCCTGCAGCGGCTTGCCGAAGATCTCCGGGTGCTGCTTCAGCAGCCAACGCCAGGCGTAGTGATCGTAGAGATCGAGCACATGGCAGGCGTAGGCCTCCGCGAGGCCACGATGGCCGCGGATGATCAGCATGTTCTCGTCGTTGTTGTAGGAGGCGCGGAAGCCGAGATTGTGCGAGCCGGTTACGACCACGCAATCGTCGCTGAAGGGATCGATCACCACGATCTTGTTGTGAATGATGGCAAAGCCGTATTTGGCGAGCTCACCTTCCCATTTGCCGAACGCGTCCGTTGGACTGACGGCTTCGGCGGGCACCGCGCGAAAATCGATGTCGCCCTTGGCCCCCTGCTGCTTCGGAGTGCCGCGCTCGCCGACCACCTTGACGGCCGGCGCCTGATCGCCTCCATCAGCCGGCCGCTCGGTGTGACCGCCCGAATGCAGCGCCGCGGAGAAATTCGTCGCCCGTTGCGGGCTGGTCAGCGCGCCGCGCACGAACAGGTCGGGCTTCTCCTTGAGCAGCCTGCCGGCGGCATCCAGGATCGAGTTGTTGCCGGGATCGAACGCCAGGAACAGCACGGCGTGCTTGGCCCCGTTCATCAGCTCGAACACCCGCCCCATGTCGTTCGGCGTCTTCGGGTTCTTGCCGAGCTTGCCGGACGTGTTGGGCGAGAACATCGGCTCGATGGTGACGCCGTTGTCGAGCGCGATCGGGCTGTCGATCGATTGATCGTTGTTGGCGTGCGCGAAGTCGCGCAGCGTCTTCGACTGCAGCTTCTTGTGATCGCCATCCGAGGCATCGACATCGGCCTTCAGCGCGTTCCAATAGTCGAGATAGCGCTGCGCCAGCGCTCCGGAGTCCACGATCAGGGCGTTGTTGGTCTGCGTGCACAGGCCGGTCGAGGTCCAGTTGGTCGAGCCCGACAGCACCGCGGTCGGCTCGCCGCTCTGCGTCAGCACCATGAACTTGTTGTGCGGGATGTCGCCCTTGCCGAGGATGCGGTCGATCACCGCGACGCCGGCCTGCTTCAGGGCCGCGCGGTTGTCAGCGTCGGCATCCTCGGTGTCCTGCCCCTGCTCGTTGCCGAGGATCACGATCCGGCTCTTCGGATTGGCCTGCAGCTGCTTCTCCAACCCGTTCGGGTCGTTGAGCTCATAGAGCGCAGCATGGATCTGGCCACCTTCATCATCCGCCCGCTTCAGCAGCGAGGTGAGGCCCTCCTGCAGCTGTCCCATCAAATGGATGCGGATCGGATCGTTGGGATCGAGAATATGCGGAGCCAGCGCGTTGATGCTGGGGTGATCCTTCAGCTCGTGACTGAGCGCCTGGGTCGCCGTGAGGCCGCGATTGAAATAGGCGTGGAACGGCGGCCGGCTGGGCGTGAGCGTCACCTTGTTGCTGAGCAGCGGCGCGACGCCGGCCAGCGTGCTCAACGTCTGCCCGGGCGTGCCGCCCATCGGCACGATCCGGTATTGATAGGTGCCGCCGCGTTTCGCATAGAGATCCTTCCACCAGAATTTCTGAATCGGAGCCTGTTCGGTGGTGAGCTTATCGGCGGTCTGTCCCGCAAAGCGGGCGAGCGCCGGCAGCGCGGTCTCCGTGTTGGCGTCGACATCGATCTGATAGACGGCAAAGCCGAGGCAGCCATCGAGCCGGCGATCGAAAGTCCAGGCGACGACGGCAATGTCATTGTTTGAAAATGCAAGGGCGGGCATCGAAGCAATCCTTTCCTTGAAAGAATATACCCCGAAGTTGTAACAGCCATTCGACGCACCCGGAACCGGATTCGGATGGCGCCGCGATACCGCCGGAGGTTGATGCACCGCGGCAGAGCGGGATGTTGCGGAGCGCCAGATGGGATTCGAGGCCGCGCCGCGAAGACGGTCAGCTCCCCTCCCCCTTGTGGGGAGGGGGCTGACCTATGCCACACCACCCGGCTTGCCGCGCGTGAGGTAGCGGCCCTCGCCTTTGGCGCCAACCAGCTGACCGTCGCGCACCACGAATTTCCCGCGCTGCAGGGTCGCGACCGGCCAGCCGGTGATCTCGATGCCTTCATAGGGCGTGTAGTCGGAGCCGTGATGCAGGCCGGCTTGGCTGATCTTCGCCGTCTTGTTCGGATCCCACAGCGCGATGTCGGCATCATAGCCGATCGCGATCGAGCCTTTGTTTTTCAGGCCGTAGGTCTTGGCGTGGTTGGTCGCCGTCAACGCGACGAACTGGTTCAGCGTGATGCGGCCCTTGCCGACCCCTTCCGAAAACAGGATCGGCAGCCGGGTCTCGACGCCGGGGATGCCGTTCGGCACCCAGCGGAAGCTGGTGCGTCCCTTCGGCGTCAGCTTGCCGGCCTCGTCGTCATAGCGGAACGGGCAATGATCGCTGGAAAACAGCGCGAACACACCCTGCTGCAGCCCTTCCCAGCAGGCCTGCTGGCTTTCCTTGTCGCGCGGCGGCGGCGAGCAGACATATTTGGCGCCTTCCATGTTGAGGCCCTGCATGTCCTCCTCGGTCAGCACCAGATATTGCGGGCAGGTCTCGCCAAAAATCTTCAGGCCGCGCATCTGCGCCCGCCTGATCTCCTCCATCGCCTCGCGATTGGAGACGTGCACGATCACGATCGGAACATCGATCAGCTCGGCCAGCGAGATCGCGCGATGGGTCGCCTCGCGCTCGACCGCGATCGGCCGCGACTTGCCGTGGAAGTAAGGCGCGATCTTGCCGGCGCGCTCGAGCTTCTCGGTGAGGAAGCGGATCGCATCGTAATTCTCGGCATGGATCTGCACCAGCGCGCCCGTCTCGCGCGCGACATCGAGCACGCCGAGAATCTCGAAATCGCTCAGCGCCAAATCCTGGTAGGTCATGAAGATCTTGAGCGAGGTGTAGCCGTCGGCGACCAGCGCCGGCAGCTCCTGCCCCAGGACGGCCTCGCTCGGATCCGAGACGATCAGATGGAAGGAGTGGTCGAGGTAGCAACTCGCATCGGCGAGTGCATGATAGTCCTTCAGCGCCTCGCGCAGCGGCTGGCCCTTGGCCTGCAGACAATAAGGCATCACGAAGGTGTTGCCGCCGAAGGCGGCGGCGCGCGTCGCGCTCTCGAAATCGTCCGCCATCACGATGCCCGGACCGGACGGCTGCGAGATGTGCACGTGGCTGTCGATGCCGCCCGGCAGCACCAACAGGCCCGAGGCATCGACGATCTCGGCGGCGTCCGTGATCGCCTCGCCGATCGCGGCGATGCGACCGTCCTTGATGGCGACATCGGCCTGATAGATATCGCTGGCCGTGACCACGGTGCCGTGGCGGATCACAGTGTCGAACGCGGTCATGTTCGCGCCTCCCTACGCGGCTTCAGCCGAGCTTGTGAAACAACGAGCCCCATTCGCTCACGCGCCGGGGATCGACACCGGTCATTTTCAGGCACTTCCACACCACGGTCGCGATGGTGTCGTAGATCGGAATCCCCAGCTCCAGCTCGAGCCGTGCGACCAGCGGCGCCGCCTTCAGGTTGGTGCAGATGATCGCGATCGCCTCGGGCTTGTGGGCCGCGACTTCGCGTAGCATGGTCTCGATCTGCGCCGGCGTCACTTCGGAGAAGGAAAAGTTGTCCTGCAGTCCGAGATGCCGTTCCGCCTGGCAGGTGATGCCGAGCGTCTCGTAATTGGCAATGATCTTGGCCTGCACGTCATCGCGATAGGGCGTGACATAGCCGAGCCTGGTCACCTTGGTCTGTTCGAGGATCTCGTTCAGCGCCAGCATCGAGGTGGTAGCGGGAATGCCGGTCGCCGCCGAGATCTGCTCGCACAGCTTCACGTCGGCCTCGAAGCCGAGCCAGCCCGAGGAGGTGCCGTTCCAGCCGATCACATCGACCTTGGCGTGGGCCAGAAGCTCGGCCGCGCGCAGGATGTTGCTGTTGTCGAACTGGGCCAGCGCCTGTTCCGACAGCGCGATTTCCGTCACCTTGAAACGCGAGAAATGCGCGGACACCTCGGGCAGCCCAGAGACCATCGCCGAGGTGATCGGCTCCAGCGCCGTGTTCGAGGACGGCGTCAGCATGCCCAGGAGAATACGTTTGCTATTCATTGATTGACCACTTCCAAGGGGGACGGCGTCCGCTCACCACGCAGGAGCTCGAGGATATGCCGTTTCATCGCGTTGAATTGGGGGCTGGTGATGTCGCGCGGCCGGGCTAAGTCGATCGGGATGATCTCCCGGATGCGGCCGGGCCGCGCGCTCATGACGGCGACATGGGTGCCGAGCGTCAGCGCCTCGTCGATGCCGTGGGTGACGAAGACGATCGTGCCCTGATGCTGCTGCCAAATGCGCACCAGCTCGTTCTGCATGTCCATCCGGGTCTGCTCGTCGAGCGCGCCGAATGGCTCGTCCATCAGGATCACCTGCGGATTCATCAAGAGCGCACGCGCGATGCCGACGCGCTGGTTCATGCCGCCGGAGAGCTCGGACGGATAATGGTTCTCGAAGCCGGTGAGGCCCACCATGTCGATATAGGTCTGTGCCCTGGCGCGGCGCTCGCCCTTCTGGCTGCCGCTGAGCAAGAGATGAAAGGCGACGTTCTCCCACACCGGCAGCCACGGCATCAGGTTGGCCTGCTGGAACACGACGCCACGATCGGCGCCGGGCGCCGTCACCGGCTGGCCGTCGATGCAGATGCTGCCGCTGCTCGGCTGCTCGAAACCCGCTATCATGTTGAGCAGCGTGGACTTGCCACAGCCGCTCGGCCCCAGCAGGCAGAGGAACTGATTGCGGGCGACCGAGATGTTGATGTCGTCGAGCGCGGTGACGTTCGAGCTGCGCTTGGCGTCCCGGAAGATCTTGGAGACGTGGGAAATATCGATTGTCGCCATGTCACTCTCCGCCGCGCAAGGTGGTGTTGCGCTGCCAATGCAGCACGCGCGCCATGATCATGCGGATGCCGAGATCGCTGAGGAAGCCGAGCAGCCCGATGCTCGCCATCGCCGCCAGCACGAGGTCGTAGCGCAGGAAGTAATAGGAATCCCACAGCACATAGCCGAGGCCGCTCTTCACCGCGACCATTTCGGCGGTGACCGTCAGCATCCAGGCCGAGCCGATGCCGATGCGCAAGCCGGCGAAGATGCTGGGCAGCGCCGCCGGCACCACGATGTAGCGCAAGAGTTTGCGCTCGCTGCCGCCGACCATCGCGCCGGCGCGGATCAGATTGCGGTCGCAACTCTTCACGCCGTGGATGGTGTTGAGCAGGATCGGGAAGAACGCTCCGAGGAACACCAGGAAGATCGCGGGCTTGTTGGCGATGCCGAACCAGATGATGGCGAGCGGAATCCACGACACCGGCGGGATCGGCCGCAGCATCTGCAGCGTCGGCTCGATCACGATCTCGGTCGCGCGCGACCAGCCGATGGCGACGCCAAACGCGACACCGAGCGCGGTGGCGATGGCAAAGCCCGCGGCGACGCGCGACAGGCTCGCGGCCATGTCGAAGAACCAATGCGCGCTGTAGGTCTGGGTGTTGCCGTCGGTGCCGAACACCCAATCCGCCCAAGCCAGGAGCACGGTCGAGGGCGCCGGCAGCAATGCCGCCGGCAGCGCGCCGGAGCGCGAGAACGCCTCCCATCCCGCAAGAATGAGAACGGGAACGAGGTAGCGATCAAGCTTCCTGATGTGAGCAAGTGCGCTCATCTCAATAGCCGAGCTCGGATTTCGGCTTGCCGGTCGCCGCTTCCAGGAAGCGATAATCCATGTTCTTCTCGACCGCGGCCGACACGTCCGAATTGATGTATTTGAGATCGCGCATCATGGTGGCGATGGCCACGGCAGATGCCCGGTACATCTTCGGATCGGGATCGAGATTCTCGATCGCACCGGTCGCGATCGTCTTGTCGAGACCGGTGATCTTCGAGATCACTTCGACCAGCGCCGGCTTGTCGGCCGCGATATGCTCGTCGACCTTGACCACCGCGCGCACCGTCTCTTCCAGCGCCTTCGGCTTGGCGGCAATGACATCGGAGCGGGTGACGATCAGGTTGGTCAGCTTGCCGGCGGCCTGATCATAGGGGAAGCCGAAGAACTTCGCGGCCTTGGCCTGCATGATCTGGGTGGCGAACGGCTCGACCGTGCAGATCAGCTCGACCTCGCCACGGCGCAACGCCTGCAGATGGTCGGACGGGTTCGGGATGTTGACGAACTGCACGTCCTTGTTGATGTCGATGCCCTGCTTGGCGAAGGCGCCGCGCATGTGGATGTCCTGCGCATTGCCGCGCGAGGCGGCGACGCGGAACGGCTTGCCATCGGCCTTGTACTTCGCGATCAGCTTCTTCAGCGCGCCCCAATCGTTCTGCGGGACGTCGAGATCGTTGGAAAGCAGCAGCGCCGAACCGCCATTGACCTGGCCGGAAATGGCGACCACGTCGAAGCCCTTATCCAGCGCGATCGCGTAATGCAGATAGGTCACCTGCGCGACATCGATGTTCTTGGAGACCAGCGCGGTCAGCGCATCGGTGCCGGTGTTGAAGCTGACCGCGTCGATCTCGACGCCTTTCGCGAATTGCGGCGTCAGCGACATCGGCGTGCAATGCGCGCATTTGGCATAGCCCAGTTTGATCTTGGCCTCGTCCTGGGCGAAGCCCTGCATGGGCCAGGCCAGCACCAGGGCGGTCAGAAAGGCGAGCAGACATCGTGTCACTTCGATCTCCATGGTCGACGCAAATGGGTCAGCAGACGAGCAACAAAGTGGTTAGCAAGCGACGTGCCATCTGGATGCGGTATGCAATTTCATTTTTTTGACGTATAATCAATAGCTAGACCGTAAGTTTATGGAGCAATAAATGCCCGATCCTTGGGCGCAGCGCCTGCTTTCCAGGCACATCATTCGCGGAGCGGCGTCGCCAGCATGAGCACATCCGCCTCCCGGACGCGGCTGAAGACGCGCTTCAAGCCGGCCCGGCTCAAACTGTCGTCCGACCATTCGAAACGCCCGCTGGAGCGCATGTCGCTGCACGATCAGCTCGTCGCCAAGGTGCGCGAGATGATCGTCGACGGCGAGCTCGCCGCCGGCGCGCCGCTGCCCGAGCGCATGCTGTGCGAGACCTTCGGCGTCTCGCGCACGCCGCTGCGCGAAGCGTTCAAGATTCTCGCGGCCGAGGGCCTGATCGAATTGCGGCCGCATCGCACCCCCGTGGTGACGCCGATCGATCGGACCGAGATCGCCCAGATCTTCGACGTGATGGTCGCGCTCGACCGCGCCGCCGGCTTCCAGACCGCAAGTCGCGCATCAGCTGACGACATCGCCGGGCTGGAGGCGATGCATGCCGAGCTCGTGGCGCTGCATCGGGCCGCGCAACGCGCCGCCTATTTCCGGCTGAACCAGCAGATCCACACCGAGATCACGAGGCTCGCCGGCAACGACGTGTTGTTCAACATGTGGAGCGCGCTGCAGCGAAACGTATTCCGCGCCCGTGCGGTGGCCAATTACGACGCAAGGCGCTGGAGCGAGTCGGTCACGGAGCATGAAGCCTTCATGGCACTTCTGTGCGCCCGCGACGCGGATGGGTTTGCGGATGCGCTGAGCCAGCATACGCGCAAGACCGGCGATTCCGTGCTGCAGATGCTTGACCAAGCCGCAGCCTCGTAATGCAACCTGCCTATACGGTGGGAAGCGAGCCCAGCACCGCGAGGATGTCGGCGCCCTTCGGCACACCGAGCCCGGTGCAGGCGCTCCAGCCGGGGCCGGCATCATAGCCGCGGCCGTCGACGCGATTGTCGCCCTTGGTGATGAGGCGGCACAGCGCCGAATTGGAATAGAGCGCGGAATTGACGAAGCCGACCGGCGTCTCGCGCCCCGCATTCGCCATGGCGAGCAGGGCGGCCCATAGCGGTGTCGCTGCACTGGTGCCATCCTTCACCACCTCCTGCCCGTTGAGCACGATGCGGTAGCCGGGTCGATCGGCGGCGGCGCAGGCAACGTCGGGCACGCCACGGCGCACCGCGCCATCATTGAGCGAGACCGGCAGCGCCAGCCCCGACTGATAGGCAGGAATCGGAAAGACGTCGCTGATGCCGCCGCCGGTGCCGATCGGCGCCTGGTTCCAGACCGCTTCCGTGACGACCGCGCTCCCCGCCTCGTTCAGGGTCGGCGCCGTGCCGCCGCAGCCGAGCGCATAGGGGCTGGAGGCCGGAAACCAGACATGCAGCCTGCCATCCGTGAGGCCGCCGGTCGCCAGCAGATCACCGGCCGCGAATGTGACGCTGACGCGCAGCCTGATCGCATCCGCGAGCACCGCCTGCATCGCGTCGCGGCTGGTATCCGTCCAGCTCCGCTCGCTGTTGCCCCAGCTCACCGAGACCACCTGCGGGCGGTTGACGTCGTCGAACACCGCACGATGAACCGCGCGCGTCAGGCTGTCCGTCGAATTGTTGGCGAAATACACGACGATGCGGGCCTTCGGCAGCAGGCTGGCCGCGACCTGAAGATCGAGCGCAATCTCCTGCTCTGCCAGGCTGAAGCCGTCGACGAACTGATTGCCGTCGCCCTCCACCGTGACATCGATGACATCAGGCACGGATCGGCCCATCGCGGCCATCGCCGTCGCGAGGTCGGACGCGAGATAGCCGCCGCCGAGCGCGACGATACCGACACAGACCGAGGATACGTCGCGATCGGTCGGGATGCCGTAGAGCGAGGCGATCTCGCTGGGCCAAAGACCCACGCCGGTGCCGTCACCGGCCTGCGGCTGCAGCCGATGGGCCGGCGCCGCCAGCGGCCGCTGATCGAAGCCGAGAACGGCGCGCGTCCACGGCGCGATCTCGGACGGCAGCATCAGTTGACCGACCCGCGCGCGGAATTGATGCCGGCCATCGTCGTAGCACCGCAAGGTGGCGCCGAACATGTCCGCCATCTGCCGCGCCGTGCCTTCGATCACGACGGTGCGCTGGGGGAGGTCGATGTCACCGACCTTGAGCCCCGAGGCCCGCGCGAGCTTCTCGATCCGCGCGGCCGCCCGCGCATGGGTACGACGGCGCTGCGCGGCCAGCGCGCGGCGCGTGAGCGGCTTGCCGGCGAGGCGGGCGAGATCGCCGGCACTGCCCGGCGCGAACATGTCGGGCGTGCGGCGCTTGACGTGAACGACGACGCTGAGCGGCTCGTCCGGATCGACGTCGCCGATCAAGGTCGCACCCTCAGGCGGGATGCGAAGACTGCCGGAGAGCGCGACCTTGTGCCCGGTCATGCCGCCCCCGGAATCACTTACCCGCGCAATTGGACTGCGGCACCGGCGACTGGGTATCGTCGATCGCGCAGAACGGAATCGACCAGACGAAGTCGGCGGACGTTGCGGTGCGCGTGAGGCCCGGCTTGCCCTCGAAGATCGGCGGCTGCGAGTTGAAGCTCCAATACCAGTTCGGCAGCAGCGCGCCGAGCGGACCGATCGGACCATTCGGACTGAACGACAGGAAGCCGGCCTGCGAGGTCGCCTGCCCGTTCTTGTTCCACGCCGCGCGGCCATGGCATGTCATGCATGACGCGGTCGCCACGAAGCCGTCCTCCGTGACCGAGTTGCCGACGCGGATATCGAGGCCGACATTGTCGACGAAATCGGCCTGCGAGCCCTTCAGGCAGTAGTTCTCGTAGACCGGATCGATATCCGCGGCCTTGAGCAGCGCAGCGAGAGCCGGCGTCTTGACGCAATCCGGATAGCCCTGCCCCGCCGTGCGATTGGAGGGCACGACCGCCTGCTGCGCGCCGAATGCGTCCCGGCAGCCGAGGATGTCGCAGCGCGCGGGATTGGATTTCTGCTCGAACGTGGCCCAGGTCCAATTCGGCACCAGCTTGCTGATCACGTGCATCGCCACCAGCGCATACTGCACGCCACCGGCGCTGTTGACGTGATAGAGCTGCGGCACCTGCGCGATCGTGACACGGTTGTTGGTGAACGCCGGAATGGCGCTGACCGGTACCCAATTGGCCTTCACCTCGACCGCGTCGACGGGAAATGACAGATTCTTGCCGAACGCCGCCTTCAGCCCGGACACCTTGTACAGATCGTTCTGGACGATGAAGTCAAACGTCGCCTTGTTGCGCCGGGTTTCCTCGGTCACACCGTCCGAGATGCCCGGCGGCAATGCGGGCAACAGGCCGCCAGCCGCCTGCACACCGTCCCGCGCGACCTGCGGCAGCACCGGCCGCCGCAACGACGGGGGCGTCGGCGCGGTGGGGAATTGCGGAGTCGGCTGGAACGTGTCGGTGTCGCTGGCCCAGGTTTCGAATACCGAGTTGCTGCCGCCAGCCCGGCTATTGACCTGGATGAAGAGCTGCCATGCTACCTGGTCCGGCGCATTCAGGGCGGGGTTCGACGCCGACTGGGCCTGGGCCGAACCAGCCGCAACGGCGCTCAGTCCCAAAGCAAATGTCCCTGCTATCAAATATCTCACGGGTGCAATCCCTTCGTCTAAGGCTGGAATCCGTCCAGCATCCAATTCGAATAAATGGACAGTGCGGCCTGCGGCCACCGGTGACCCGGTGGCATGAAGCCGGACGACAGCGCCGCGTAGACGCGACGTGCATTGGCGTGATCCTGGAAATCCTCGTTTGCCGAGACGTCGCACATCCATTGCGCGTCGCCGAGATGAACGCCTTTCGCGTTCATGCAGTCGATGTCGACGTCCCGAAACAGCGGCAGAACGTCCTTGTTGAACCCGGTCGCCATCGGTCACCCCCTCGTCCGAATGTCACCTGAGGTTGCGTTTCCCTCCATGAACTGGTTCACAATCTGCTCAGGAATTCGCAGCCGATGCTTCTGCTTGTTTACGAAACGGCATCGAACCGCAGCGCAGGATGCGGCGACCAACCCCTGACGACGTCATTCGGCCGACCCTCATGATCCTGCAATCGCTCGCCGGGCTGCCGGCATTCCTCGTGTACTTCGGCACCGCGATCATTGCGGTCACGGCGTACCTGTTCGTCTACACGCGCGTCACGCCGCACAACGAATTCCAGCTGATCCGCGACAATGATCCGGCGGCGGCGGTCGCGCTCGGTCTGAGCCTGCTCGGCTTCACCCTGCCCCTGGTCAGCGCGATCGCCCATTCGGCCAATGTGTTGGACTGCCTGATCTGGGCGCTGATCGCCCTGATCGTCCAGGTCATCGTCTATTATCTCGTCAGGATTCCGGTGCCGAACCTGTCGCAGCGGATCGCAGCCGGTGAGCTTGCGCCCGCGATCTGGCTCGGTCTCGCCTCGCTCTCGGCCGGTGCGCTCAACGCCGCATCGATGATCACCTGATCATGACCGAGCATCGCACCGAGTTCGGCAAGCGCAGGCCGCGTCGGTCGCAGGTCTCTGCGCCGCCCGCCAAACGTTCCGGTCATGTCGCATTGCTGCTGATGGGCACGCTTGCGGTCGGCGGCAGCGCTTATGCGCTGATGCCGAGCGAGCGGACCTGTGATCCTCAGCCAAACATACCGAGGCAAGCCGATGATGTCAGGACTGATTGCACGCGACGATCCGGCGGCGGCAGCGGCGGGTCCGGACACGCCTCGCACTACAGCTTCTTCGACAGTGATAGCGACGGTCACCGAAGCACGGCGCCAACGGCTGACGCTGCGTCGAGCCATGTCACGCGCGGCGGCTTCGGCTCCTTTGCGCATGCATTCGGCTTTTCCGGTGGCGGCTGAGATTTTGTCGCGCGATCGCCGTGAAATCTCCGCGATTATGTGGTGAATCGAGCATGGATCTTTGACACAGACTACAAAATCATAACAAAAGACTCTTCTGACTCTTTGGGATCTCCCTCTTTTGGGATCTGACTCTTTGGGATCAAGCCAGCGATGAAACGGTCGCGCCGGGTGGTGCTGACGATGATGGGGACTGCGGCGGTTGGCGCCGTCTCCATGGGCTTCACACCTGCGCGGCGCTGCGGCCCCGGGCTCGAAGCGGTGCCCGGGCCGGATGGGATGCTTTATTGTCGCGCGGTCCATGGCGGCTTCGGCGGCGCCATGCATCGCTTCCATGGTCATGGTCATGGCGGTTATGGGCATGGCCATGGCGCGCATGGTCACGGCGGTCACGCCGGCGGCTAGATGATCATATGCGGCGCATCGCCTGTCCGGAACGTAACGACTGGCAAGACACCGCCGTGCAATGTGGATTTGACTTCCACACGATCGACGGCGAACGCTACTGGGACGAGCGCGCCTACTACGCGTTCACACTCGAGGAGATCGAGCGCGACATCGAGACTCCGACGGCCGAGATCGAGGAGATGTGCCTCGAAGCTATCGGCCGCATTCTCGAAGACGAACGCCTGCTGCGCCGGCTGAAAATCCCGCAAGCCTTCTGGCCGCTGCTCGCCGAAAGCTGGCAGCGCGACGACAAGAGTCTCTATGGCCGGCTGGATCTCAGCTATGGCAGTCGCGGTGCGGCGAAGCTGCTCGAATACAATGCGGACACCCCGACCTCGATCTTCGAGGCGGCGGTGTTCCAATGGACCTGGCTCGAACAGGCGATCGAGCGGCGGATCATCCCGCCGCGGGCCGACCAGTATAATTCGATCCACGAACGACTGATCGCACGCTGGCAAGAACTTGGCGGCAGCCATCATCTGCATCTGACCGGCCTCACCGGCGATAGCGAGGATGCCGGGACGCTTACCTATCTTGCCGACACCGCAAGCCAAGCCGGGCTCGCGACCACGGTCCTCGACATCGAAGACATCGGCTGGCGCGAGGGCGGCGGCTTCGTCGATCTCGACGGCACTGCGATCGGGCTGGTGTTCAAGCTCTATCCCTGGGAATGGATGTTTCAGGATACATTCGGCGCGCGGCTCGAGCAGGCTGCGACGCGCTGGGTCGAGCCGCCGTGGAAAGCGATCCTGTCCAACAAGGGAATCCTGCCGCTGCTCTGGGAGATGTTCGAAGGGCATCCCAATCTTCTGCCGGCCTTTTTCGAGGACGATCCGAAGGCGGCCGGCATCGGCCCCAGCTTCGTCCGCAAGCCGTTGTTTTCCCGCGAGGGCGCCAATGTCAGCCTGGTCTCCGACGGGGTCGCGGTGAGCGCGCAGGATGGCCCCTATGGGGCCGAAGGGTTCATCCGCCAGGCCCTCGCGCCGCTGCCGGATTTCGGCGGCGTGTTCCCGGTGGTCGGCAGCTGGCTGGTGGCGCATGAGCCCTGCGGAGTGTCGATCCGGGAAGACGCGACCCCGATCACCGGCAACAGCTCCCGTTTCCTGCCGCATGCGATCATTTGAGGGCGACGCATCGTCGCGCCTCATTCCGGCATAGCCGCCGGAAAACACCTCGACTCCGCTCCGGGGAGCGCTAGAAAGGCAGGCGCGAACCTGACCGCGACCGAGTTTCGGCAACTAGCCCCCGTATCCCCATGGCGACGACAAATTCCTCCCTGGCCGGACTGCGCATCCTGGTTGCCGAGGACGAGGGGCTGATCGCGCTCGAACTCGAGACGATCCTGCAGAGCTTTGGCTGCGAGGTGGTCGGCCCGGTGTCGCGGGTATCAGAGGTGCTGGAGGAGGCCGAACGCGGCGGGCTCGACGGCGCGCTGCTGGACGTCAACTTGCGCGGCGAACAGATCTTCGCGGTCCTGCCGCGCCTGATCGAGCAGAGGCTCAAGCTGGTCATCACCTCGGGCTACGACGACGCCACGCTGTATCCGCCTGCATTCCGCTCGCTGCCGCGCCTCGCAAAGCCGTTCGGCGAGAAGGCGCTGCGGCGGATCTGCGAGGAGACCTTTTCCAGGAGCTAGCTTTGGAAAGAGCTGATTAGTCGGACTGCACGGCCGAAGCCGGCAGCTCCTGCGGCGAGGTCTCGGCGCTGAGGGCAAAGCCGAGTACACAGCAAAGACCTTCCGGCGCGAAATCAAAGATGGCCTCGCCATCCAGGTCAAACCGCACCACGCGGTCGATCAGCTTGGTGCCAAAGCCGCGCGCGCCGCGACGCTCGACCGGCGGTCCGCCGCGCTCCAGCCAAGTCAATTCGAGCCTGTGGCGGTCGTCGAGCAGGCGCCAGGAGATCGCGACCTTTCCGAACGACTTGGACAGCGCACCATATTTCGAAGCATTGGTGGCAAGCTCGTGCAAAACCATCGAGAGCGGAAGCACCAGACGCGCCCCGAGCAGCACGGAGGCGCCGTCCGTCGTCAGCCGCCCCTCGCTGAGGCCGTAGGGCGCGAGCACGGTCCCCAGCAATTCATTGAGGCCGATGCCGATCCAACGCGTCTGGGTGAGGATGTCGTGGGCGATCGAGACGGCCTGGATACGGCCGGAGAACGCCTTGTTGAAGGCCGGCAGGGATGGCGCGGTGCGCAAGGTCTGGCCGGCCACCGACTGAACGATCGCCAGGATGTTCTTGACGCGATGATTGAGCTCGGCGACGAGCACTGTCTGTTGCTCTTCGGCCCGCTTGCGCTCGGTGATGTCGGTCAAGGTGACGATCGAGCCCACCACATCCTTGGTCTCGTTCACCAGCGGCCCTGCGCTGAGCAGGAACGAACGCCCTGCCAGCCCCTCCTTGCGCAATTTCACTTCGAGCCCATGAAACGGCTTGGTCGCCAGCGCATGATCGAGACTCTCGCGCGAGAAGCGCGCCAACGCGCCCTGATGCCGTGCGCTCAGCGCGTCGAGCGGAAACGCCTCCGAGAACGGCTGCCCGACCGGCGAGCTGCCTGCGAGCTGCTCCGCAACGCCGCTCGCATGGGTGATGCGCCCGTCCAGCGCCAGAACCACGATCGCATCGGTGGCCTGCTCCAGGATCGATCGCGCGAAGCGCTCGGCGCTCGCGACCTCCTCGGCGCGGCGATGGATCGACAGATCGGTCAAGGTGACGAGCGTCGCGACGACGCCCCCCATGACCATCTGCCGCATCCACACCGAGACCGGCAGGCAATCGCCGCCGGCGCGCTTGAGCTGGGCTTCGCTTGCCGTGTCGCCCGCGCTCTGCTCCGGCACGGTACCTGCAAACAGCGAGGCAAAGCTTCGGCCCACCAGCTGGGCCGCGTTCTGCGCCGTCAGCGAGCAGAGCCTGGAATTGACATAGACGATGCTGCCGGTGCCATCGAGCGTCAACGCGCCATCGCTCATGCGCTCGACCAGGATGTGATAGGGAGCATCCGCCCCCTGCAGCATCAGGACTTGCGGACCTTCCGGACCTTGCACCACCACGGCATCGACCTTGCCGCGGTGGATCGCCTCGACGGTCTCTTCCGCCTCGTTGCGCGGCCGGTCTGCCTGCGTTGTCGTGGTCGGCGAGATCACGCCCGCTCCATCAACTCGGTGCGATATCGAGACCGACCAGCACCTTCTCGGCATTCGAGAGGTCACCGATGATCCGCTTCAACGGCTCCGGCAGCTGCCGGATCAGGGTCGGGATCGCCACGATCTGGTCGCGCTGCGCCAGCGCCGGATCCCTCATCAGGTCGATCACCTCGATCGTGTAGCGCCCCGGCAGATGGGTCTCACATAGCTTTTTCAGGTTGGCGATCGCCGCAACCGATTTGGGAGTCTGTCCCGCCACGTAAAGGCGGAGATTGTAGCCGTCATTTTCGGTCATTGCGGCCGTCACTTCCTGGATGTCCTGGTATCGGAAGGCCGGCTGGCCCCACGGTTGGATGTGCGGCTGATCACCATCGCGGCCCGGTCAGCGGAGAGCTGACCCTCCCGCGCGTGGACGTCGCGATTCAAGTACGAAATTTCGCTCTCTTCGCTCGCGAGCTGAGCCTTGAGCGCCTCGATCTGCAAGCTGATCTCGTGGCGGCGACGTTCCACCTCCCGGGCGCGGCGCTCGATCTCCTGTTCGCGCAGCCGACGATCGGCGCGATCCTTGGCCTCCTGGACCAGCCGCGCCGAGCCGGTCAGCACCCCCTCCGGCCCGACATAGACCTCCCGCAAGCGAATGCCGTCGGAGGTCATCAGAAACTCCCGCACCTGGTTGGAATGCGCCATGCCACGCGACTTCAACAAATAGAGCTGGCGGTTGTGCTCACCATTGCTTTCGCGATTGTAGAGCAGGAGCCAGGTGTCCGTCAGCGAGGAGATCTGCATTTCGGTGGTCGCACTGTCCGCAGCCCCGCCGCCCAGATTGGTCAACACCGCTGTGATGGCGCGCGACTTGAGGAAATCGATCAGCCGCAGGGTCATCGAATGCACATCGCCTGCCACCCCAGCCCCCATCAACGCCGAGATCGGATCGACCACCACGGCGGCGGGATCAAACTCCTTGACCTCGCGATGCATGGCGGCGAGGTGCGTCTCCAGCCCGTAGAGGTTCGGCCGGCGCGCCGAGAAGCGCAGCAAGCCGCGATCGACCCATCTCTGGAGATCGAGGCCGACGGAGCGCATGTTGCGCACGATCTGCTGGGGCGATTCCTCCAGCGCGAAATAGATGCAGCGCTGACCGGAGCCGCAGATCGAGTCGGCGAAATGCGCGGCTACCGTCGACTTGCCAGAGCCGGCCATGCCTGAAATCAGGATGCTGGAGCCCTTGTAATAGCCCTTGCTCTCCAGCATCGCGTCAAGATCGGGAATTCCGGTGGAAACGCGCTCGGTGGACGCGTCATGCGCCAGGCCTGACGAGGTGATCGGCATCACCGTCACGCCATCCTGGTCGATGATGAAGGGGTATTCGTTAGTACCGTGGGCGGTGCCGCGATATTTTACTACGCGCAACCGACGGGTCGACAATTGGTCGTGAACCCGGTTGTCGAGCAGGATCACGCAATCGGCGACATATTCCTCAAGCCCGTAGCGCGTCAGCGTGCCGTCACCGCGCTCGCCGGTGATGATGGCGGTCACGCCCTTGGACTTCAGCCACTCGAACAGGCGGCGCAGCTCGGAGCGCAACACGGCCTGGTTGTCCAGGCCGCCGAACAGCGTCTCGATCGTGTCGATGATGACACGCTTGGCCCCGATCGCGTCGATCGCAAAACCGATGCGGATGAACAGGCCTTCGAGATCGTATTCGCCGGCCTCCTCGACCTCGTTGCGGTCGAGATGAATGTGGTCGACGGCGATCTTCTTGTCGCCGATGAGCTTCTCGATGTCGTAGCTGAGCGAGCCGACATTCTTGATCAGGTCTTCGGGGTGCTCCTCGAACGCGATGAAGACGCCGGGTTCGCCGAATTGAACCGCGCCGTTATACAGGAAGGTCATCGCAAACAGCGTCTTGCCGCAGCCGGCGGCGCCGCACAGCAGAGTTGGCCGCCCCTTGGGCAGCCCCCCGAAGGTGACCTCGTCCAGCCCGTCGATGCCCGTCGGGGACTTTGCGATGACGGGAAGCTCCCCCGCCACGATCTTGGGACGCAGACCCGCCTTCATTCAGCCCCCTGCATCGATGCGCGGTCTACCCCGGACATAACCGGCGCCAACGCGCAGCAAGAGGCAAAGTTCCCGGCCCTCGCGATTCATTCTGCGACGAATGCGAGTGGACGGCGAGGCAAGGACGAACGCGGCGGTCCGAACCCGGGCGGAGAAATCAGCGCGCGGCCACCACCTTCAGCCCCGGCGGCAGGGTTGCAGACCCCGGTCGCGCGCCGCGCGCCGGATTGAGCTGGTAGAGGCCGCGCCGCTCCTGGCTCGGCCGGAAGATATCGGTGATCCCGACCACGGACTCCGCCGCACCGAGGATCAGCGTGCCGTCGGGCTCGAGCACCTTGGCGAGGCGCTCGAAGATCCGAGCCTTGGTCTCCTGATCGAAATAGATCAGCACGTTGCGGCAGAAGATGATGTCGAACTTGCCGAGATGGGAGAAGTCCTGCAGCAGATTGAGCTGCCGGTGCTGGACCATGCCGCGGATGTCGGCGCTGAGCTGCCAGAACTCGCCGAGCTGGGTGAAGTATTTCACCAGCAGCTGGATCGGCAGGCCGCGCTGCACCTCGAACTGGCTGTACAGGCCCGCCTTGGACTTCTCCAGCACCTCCTGCGACAGATCGGTGGCCACGATCTCGATGCGCCAGCCCGACAGCGCCGGTCCATATTCACGCAGGCACATCGCGATCGAATAGGGCTCCTGGCCGGTCGAGCTTGCCGCCGACCAGATGCGGATCGAGCGCCGCGCGGCGCGCGACTTGATCAGCCCGGGCAGGATCGTGTCGCGCAGATGATCGTATGGAATCTTGTCGCGGAAGAAGAACGTCTCGTTGGTGGTCATCGCCTCGACCACCTCGGTGGTCAGTGTTTCCGAACCGTTTCGCATCTTCTGCACGAGTTCGGATATCCCGGCAAAGCCGGTGCGGCGAGCCACGGGCAGCAGACGGCTCTCGACCAGATACTGCTTGTCGGACGACAGGTCGAGCCCGGAACGTTCCTTCAGGAGCTTACGCAAATACTCATAGTCCAGAGGCGTCACGAACGGTCTCCTGCGAACAATCGGACCAGCTTCGGTGCGATCTGATTCAAGGGAAGGATGGCGGCACAGATGCCGGCATTGGCAGCTGCACCCGGCATGCCCCAGACGACGCTGGTGGCCTCGTCCTGTGCGATCACGCTGCCGCCGGCCGCGACGATGTCCTTGCCGCCGCGCATGCCGTCGGAGCCCATGCCGGTCAGGATGACGGCGAGCGTGGTGCCCTGCCAGATGTCGATCGCGGAGGTGAACAGCGGATCGACGGCCGGCTTGCAGAAATTGACCGGCGGCCCGTTATCGAGCGCGATCACGACATCGGCACCGTGGCGCGCGACACGCATGTGGCGCCCGCCCGGAGCCAGATAGATCTGGCCTGCCTTGATCGTTTCGCCGTCGATCGCTTCATGCGCCGGTCGCCGGCTTGCGCGCGCCAGATGCTCGGCCAGAATGGTGGTGAAGGTCGGCGGCATGTGCTGGGTGATCAGGACCGGGACACGATCGATCACCGGGCCGAGGTCCGTCACCAGCGACATCAGCGCCTGCGGCCCGCCCGTGGAGGAGCCGATCAGCAGCACACGCGGCGTCTGCGAGCTGAAGGGACGGCGTGCCAGCGCCATCGGCGCGGCAGGCATCGCGTGCGAGGACACGGGCGCGATGAGCGGACGCACGGTGGCCGGCCTGTGCTCCGGCAGCGGCACCAGCGTCGGCGCATGCAGCGGCGCTCCATGTCCGGCGCGGCGCGCCTTGCCGCCCAAGGTGCGGATCTTCTGAATCAGATCGTGGTGGAAGGTGTCGGCGGCGTCCGGCTGACGCGTGCTTTCCGGCTTCGGGATGTAATCGGCGGCGCCCAGCGACAGCGCCTTGAAGCTGATCTCCGCGTTGCGGCGCGTCAGCGTCGAGGCCATGATCACGGCGAGGTTGCGCTTCTTGGCCAGCATTCGCGGCAATGCCGCGATGCCGTCGAGCTCCGGCATTTCGATATCGAGCACGGCAACATCGGGATTGGCGCGATCGAGCTGGTTGACCGCTTCAAGTCCTGTCCTGAGCGAGGCGACCACGACCATGTCCGGCTCGGACCCGATCCAACGGGAGATCATTCCGCGGATCACGACGGAATCGTCGACGACCATCACCCGCAGCGGCTCCTGGCTGCTCGAGCCCGGGATCGAGGAACTTGCTAACGCGACGCTCATTGTTCACCAAACAGGCCAGGGCCGAACCGGAACGACGACGCCGAACGCAATACTGAACGGCGTCTGTTCGTCCCGGAGGAAACGCTTCAGATCAATCCAACTTCCATGAATTTGGCCGTCACGATGTCCTTGTCGAACGGCTTCATGATGTATTCGTTGGCGCCCGCATGCAGTGCGCGGGCGATGTGAGCGACGTCGTTCTCCGTGGTGCAGAACACCACTTTCGGCGCGTCGCCTCCGGGCATGCGCCTGAGGGCGCCGAGAAACTCGTAGCCGTCCATCACCGGCATGTTCCAGTCGAGCAGGACGGCGTCGGGCAGGCCGCGCTTGCAGATCTCCAGCGCCTGCTCGCCGTCCTCGGCCTCCAGGATCTGGAAATCCAACCCTTCCAGGATACGTCGCGCAACCTTTCGAATGACGCTCGAATCGTCGACTACAAGGCATGTTCTCATGTCAGCCCCTCAGGTTTTTCCGACCCAATACTCTCGTGCATATCGCCTCGTCATCGAGGGCCTGGTGCTACCAGCAACTGTGAATCTAGCGCGGCTTTGAATCGAAGTTCCGATCGAGAATACGCAGAGGAATCGATCGGCGCTCCGAATGCGCCGCACTAGGCAGCCATCTTGTCTTGTGCGAGCTCGAGCACGCGATCGACATCGAGGATGACCATGAGCTGGCCGTCGAGGCGATGAACGCCGCCAGCGAGCTTGGCCATGCGCGGATCGAGATTGACCGGGTTCTCCTCGCGGCCGTCCTCGGGCAGCCGCAGCACCTCGCCGATCTGGTCGATCAGGAGGCCATAGGACTCGCCGCGCAGGTCGACGCCGACCGCCATCGGCGGCTTGCCGTCGTCGGCCTTGGCAAGGCCGAGCCGCGCGCGCATGTCGATCACGGTGACGATGCGGCCGCGCAGGTTCAGGACGCCCGCGATCTCCACCGAGGACAGCGGCACCCGCGTCAGCCGTTCCGGCATGAACACGTCCTGCACCCGCGAGATCGGCAATCCGAACAGCTGGCCGCCGATCACGGCGGTGACATATTCGGCAACCGCGCCGTCGCTGGTTTCGGTCTTGATGCTCATCTTAACGCTACTCCTGAAACGGCTGCGGTTAGGCGGCCTGCTTGGCGGCTTCGGCGCGGGCCTGCTCTTCGACCTGTTCCTTCAGCGCCGCGATCAGCCCCGGACGGTCGAACTTGGCGATGTAGTCGTAGAACCCGGCCTGGCGGCCGCGCTCGATCGCCGCCGGCGACACCAGCGAGGACACCGCGATCACAGGCAGATGGTGCAGGTGCTGATCGGCGCGGATGGTCTCGGCGAACTCGAAGCCGTTCATCTCCGGCATCTCGATGTCGGTCACGACGATGTTGTAGCTCTGGCCCGAGCGCAGCGCCGCCAGCCCCTCGATCGCCGAGCTTGCGGTGCGCACCTTGTAGCCCGCCGACTTCAGCACCGGCGCCAGCATGTTGCGGAAGAACGGCGAGTCGTCGACCAAGAGCACCGACTGCGTCTGCGCCTCGGTCGCCATCTCCTTGCGGATGAACCAGTCGGCGAACGCCATCGGCAGGAAGTGGCCGACGTCGATCACTTCGGTGGCCTGGCCCTTGATCACCGCGGAGCCGAGAATGCCGTCGCGGGAGCCGGAGACCTGGATGTGGAGGCGCTCCTCGACGATGTCGATGATCTCGTCGACCACGAGGCCCATGGCGCGGGTCTCGTCGGCGAACACCAGGATCGGCTGCGAGCCCGAGGTCTGGACCGAGACGCCCTCCATCTGCACCAGCGGCATCAGCTGATCGCGGTACTGCACCATGTAGCGGCCGTTACTGATCTCGATCTTGTCGGCCGCGATCTCTTCCAGGCGCGTGACCAGCGCCAGCGGCACCGCCTTGGGCTGCGCCGTGCCGGCGCGGAACACCAACAGCGAGGTGAGCTGCTCGCCGGTGGTGGCGTGATGCAGCGCATGCTCGTCGGCGACGCCTTGCGAGGCCGAGCCGGCGGCGCCGAGCGCTTTCGCAATGCCGTTCGGATCGATGATCATGATCACGGCGCCGTCGCCGAGGATGGTGTTGCCGGAGAACATGTCGATGTGGCGCAGCTTGGTCGACATCGGCTTGACCACGATCTCCTCGGTGTGGAACACGCCGTCGACCACGATGCCGAAGGTCTGGCTGCCGACCTGGGTCACCACGATGAAGCCGTTCTCCGGATCCGAGGACGAGCCGTCGTCGATCCGCAGCAGCTTCTTCAGGTGCATCAAGGGCAGCAGCTTGTTGCGCAGGCGCAAGACCGCGGTGTCCTTGATGCGCTCGATGCGGTGCTCGGAATTGGCGCGCGCCCGCACCAGTTCGACCACCGCCAATTGCGGGATCGCGAAACGGTCGCCGCCGGCCTCGACGATCAGCGCCGAGACGATCGCGAGCGTCAGCGGGATCTTGATGGTGACCGAGGTGCCCTCGCCGGCCACCGACTTGATGTCGATGGTGCCGCCGATCTGGTCGATATTGGTGCGCACCACGTCCATGCCGACGCCGCGGCCCGACACCGAGGTGATGGCGGCGGCGGTCGAGAAGCCCGGCTCGAAGATGAATTTGTGGATCTGGGCTTCCGTCATCTTCTCGAGCTCGGCCTCGCTGACGAGGCCGTTGCCGAGCGCCTTGGCCTTGATCCGCTCGGTGTTGAGCCCGCGGCCATTGTCGGCGATGCAGATGATGATGTGGCCGCCTTCATGATAGGCGGAGAGGCGGATCGTGCCCTGCTCCGGCTTGCCCGCGGCGGCACGCTCGGCGGTGGTCTCCAGGCCATGGTCGGCGGAGTTGCGCACCATGTGGGTGAGCGGATCCTTGATCAGGTCGAGCACCTGGCGGTCGAGCTCGGTGTCGGCGCCGTGCATCTCGAGCTCGATCTGCTTGCCGAGCTCGGTGGCGAGGTCGCGCACGATGCGCGGCAGCTTCTGCCAGGCATTGCCGATCGGCTGCATGCGCGTCTTCATGACGCCTTCCTGCAGCTCGGCGGTGACGTTGGACAGCCGCTGCAGCGGCACCTTGAACTCGGTGTCCTCGTTGCGGCGGGCGATCTCGAGCAATTGGTTGCGGGTCAGGACCAGCTCGGAGACCATCGTCATCAGATGTTCGAGCGTGTCGACATTGACGCGGATCGACTGGTTGGCGACCTTGTCGCTCTCCTGAACCTCGGTTTCGGCGGCGGCCTTGCTGAGCCGCGAGGGCTTGGCGTCCTTCTTCGGCTCGGCCTTGGCGGCCTCGGTCTTGCCGGCGGGTGCCGGGGCGGCGGGCTTCGCCTGCTCATGCGCGGCCGGCACTTCGATCGCGGTCTCGCGGAAGGCGCGCTCCAATTCGTCGAGCGAGACTTCGCCCGGACGCAGCGGCCGCTCCAAGGTCTGATCGATCAGCGTGCCCTTCGCAACCGCCGGTTCGGGTGCCGCCGCCTCGGCTGGCGCTCCGCCCGCCGCCATGGCCGCCATGCCGCGCTCGACCATCGCCTCGAGCTCATCGATGAGGTCGCGATCGGCGCCTTCGGGCTCGGCCTCGGTCGCCTCGAGCTGTCCCAGAATGTCCTTGATCCGGTCGATCGTGGTCAGGATCAAGGTCACGGCCTCGCCGGTCACCGGCATGCCGTCGCGGAACTTGCCCATCAAGGTCTCGGCGGCGTGCGCCAGCGCTTCCAGCCGCGGCAGGCCGAGGAAGCCGCAGGTCCCCTTGATCGTGTGCACCAAACGGAAAATGTTATCCAGGATCTTGGCGTTGTTCGGCTCCTGCTCGAACCGCACCAGCTGATTGTCGACAGTGTCCAGGCTTTCGCTGGTCTCCGTCAAAAACTCACGCAACAGATCATCCATGAAACCAGGCCTTCGCACGCAGCGGCACGCGACATGACGCGCCTTCAAACCGTGGCCAGTTTCGATGCAAACCGTTTAATATTGGTTGAGTAAGCGGAAATGAATGGGCTCAACAAAGAGATAAGATGCCTCCGCCGATTCAACGATCGCCGGAGAACCGTCGCAAGCTTTGATTAACCATAACGCACGCGAGGCCGCGCGCGGCTTCGGACATCAAGAGGCGGAAACCACCATCGCCTCGCCTTCGGCCACCAGCGTCACCTTCAGCCCGCAAGCTTCCGCCAGCAGACGCGTATAATAAGGCTGCACCGCATGCGCATCGATCGCCCCCTCATGAGTTGCGCCGAGAAGATTGACGATGTTCTGCGGCAGACGGGCGTTGAGGCCGGTGGCGGACACGCGGAAGCTGATGGCTTCGCCTTCTCCGACCGGATCGACGGTCAGGACGCCGCCGCGCGGAATCGTCTGCTGCGCAATGACCATCATGTTGAGCAGCAGCTTGACCCTGTTCTTCGGCAGCAGCAGCCGCGGCAGATTCCAGACGATCGAGGTCTTGGCATCCTCGATCTGGCCGCGCGCCATGGTCTGGGCATCGCCGAGATCGATTTGCGCGCCGGAGGAGCCCGCCGCGCCGAAGGCAAGCCGGCAGAACTGCAGCCGGGCCGACGCCGTCTTGGCGCTCTTGCGGATCAGCTCGAGCGCGAAATCGCGATCCTCAGGTTTCGGATTGTCGTCGAGAACCTCGAGCCCATTGACGATGGCGCCGACCGGACTGATCAGATCGTGGCACACCTTGGAGCAGAGCAATGCTGCCAGTTCGAGCGTATCGGGGGCAGGATTCTGAGACGCAGGAGCGGGAGACGATGTGCTTGACATTCGAAGTTCCTGAAAAAACCGGACGAATCATGGAGCCTTTCAGGCTTGATACACTGCGAGCGCATGAACGGCCACCTGAGCTTAGGACCGATCCGCAAAACCGCGTATAGGTTTTTGCGGGCAGACGTTGCGCTCCCACATCGCTTTCACACCCGAACAATCGAATACCGGCCGCGCAAGACTCGCGCGAAGACCCGAAATCGTGACACATGGCAGAACGCGGGCCCTCGCCAATCCTGTGTCGCCTGCTCGTGTCATTCCAGAGGACGAAATCGCCATGACCCCCGGGGCAGCTAAAGAACCCATCGTCGACCTCGAGGCTGCCGCGGCGCTGATGGAGCCACTGACCCAGCTGGTCGTGGAGGCCGGGGAGGCCATTCTCGCCGTCAACCGCCGGGCGATGGCGGTCACCGAAAAAACGGACGGCTCTCCGGTCACGGAAGCTGACCTTGCCGCCGACCGGGTGATCGCCAAGGGTCTTGCGCGGATTGCGCCTGAAATTCCGACCCTGTCGGAAGAACGGGCCAGCGCGGCAGCTAGCCCATTTCGCGGCAGCTTCTTCCTGGTCGATCCGCTCGACGGCACCAAGGAGTTCGTCGCCGGCCGCAGCGAGTTCACCGTCAATCTCGCGCTGGTCACAGCGGCCACCCCCCTGCTCGGGATTGTCTGCGCACCGGCGCTGGGATTGCTGTGGCGGGGACTGGTCGGCCGTGGCGCTGAGCGGCTGACGTTCGAGGATGATCGGATCGGGCCGCCAACGCCGATCCACACGCGTCCCTTGCCGAAAGCCGGCGACCGCTGGGTTGCGGCCGTCAGCAGGTCGCATGGGGATCCCCGGACCGAGGCGTTCATTGAAAGCCGCCCCGGAGCGGTCAAGCTGCCGCTCGGCTCGGCGGTGAAATTCGGACGGCTCGCAGAAGGGACGGTCGACATCTATCCGCGACTGGCGCCGACCTCCGAATGGGACGTGGCCGCGGGCCATGCGGTGGTGACTGCGGCCGGCGGCGCGGTCACCACCGCAACCGGCGCCCCCTTGCGCTTCGGCGAAGGGCGCGAGGGCTTCATCATCCCCGCGTTCATCGCCTGGGGAGATCCGGCCGCCGTCACGCCGGCAGCCTGAAGCGATTGCGCCGTTCCTATTCCGGAAGATCCTGCATGAGCGCCGGCCAGCGCTCGGCGGCCTGGCGTAAATAGCGGTCGGGATCGGCCGCGAAGCTGTCGCGATTGTCTTCGCGGCTGAACAGGAACAGCCGCTGATCGGCCACGAGCCAGAGCCGCGGATTACCAGCGACGGTGACGCCGCGGGCGACATCGGTCGGGTCATAGCCGCCGAATTGCGGGCCATAGATTTCCGGATGGGCCAGGAAGGACGCCCGGTTGCCTTCATTGTGGAAGCGCCAGACCACCCCGCCCTGCCAGGCCTCGAACTCCTGCAGGCCCTGCATCGGCTTACCATTGACGAAATAGGCCACCGGGTCGTAGCCGTCGATGGCAAGCCCACTGAAGCGGTTGGTGATGACGCGTTCGGTGGTGGCGGCCCGGGCTCCGACGACGGCGGCGGAGGCAGCCGCCAGAAACAGAATCGCGACTATTCCCAGGCAAAACCGCGACGTTGCCCCTCCGAGGTTTCGTTGTTGCCGTTGTCCGGTCATAGTTGGTGCCGATAAGATGCTAGTCGAAGGGGGCCATGCCCTTCTCTGATCATCGCTCGCGGGTGGTTGGCGTCAGGTTAAGCGACGGTCGGACATTCGATTGCAGGGGATCCTTTCATGAGCTTCGTTTCCCGCGTTGTTGCCGCGACGCTTGCGGCCTGTCTCGCGCTGGCTCTGCCGGCGAGTGCGCAGCAGGCGCCGCCCCCCCCGAGCGCGCCACCGCCACAGCGCGCGCCCGGGCCGGACAATTACGGACCTGACGAGTTGGTCACCGCCGGCCATCACTTCTTCGGCAACGTCTCGCGCGGCCTCGCCTCGGTGATCGAGCGCGCGGTCAGCCAATGGGGGCTGCCGAACGGCTACGTGCTCGGCGAAGAAGGCTCGGGCGCGTTCGTGGCCGGCCTGCGCTACGGCGAGGGCACGCTCTACACCAAGAACGCCGGCGACCTGCGTGTCTATTGGCAGGGCCCCTCGGTCGGCTTCGACTGGGGCGGCGACGGCGCGCGCACGATGACGCTGGTCTATAACCTGCCCGCGACCAGCGCGATCTATCAGCGCTTCGTCGGCATCGACGGCTCGGCCTATATCGTCGGCGGCTTCGGCATGACCGCGCTCACCGCCAACAACATCGTGCTGGTGCCGATCCGCTCCGGTATCGGCCTGAGGCTCGGGGCCAATGTCGGCTATCTCAAATACACTCCGAGTCCGACCTGGAACCCGTTCTGATACCGATCAGACACATTTTGCACTGACGGATCGACATTGGCGCGGCGACATGCTGGCGTTAGCCCCTGCTGGCGTGGCAATGTGATTCTATCAAGCCTCGTGGTTTTGAGGCTGACATACGTATCCCGTCTGGGAACTACTTTTGCGGATGTCGGCACCAGAGAACCACGAGCGAACGTAATGCTCGTGACGTTTCGGTCGTAACGTTCGCATCAGGACTCGCGGCGAGCGGGTTGCGAACGCCAACTCCGCTACGCGAGCTGGCCTGGAGTTGCGTGTCATGGTCGAGCCGATCATTTATTTCGCGATCGGTTTTCTGGTCGCGATGCTGTGCGCCTTGATGCTGGTGCCCCTGGTGCACAGCCGGGCGGTGCGGCTGACCACGCGCCGCCTCGAGGCCGCCACACCGCTGTCGATGGCCGAGATCCAGGCCGATAAGGACCAGCTCCGCGCCGAATTCGCCATGTCGGCGCGGCGGCTTGAGCTCAGCCTCGAGACCCTCAAAAGCAAGACCACCAACCAGCTTGCCGAACTCGGCAAGAAGACCGATGCGATCAACCGCATGAAGATCGAACTCGGCGAGAAGAACGCCACGATCTTTGCGCTCGAAGCCCGGGAGAAGGCGCTGAAGGACCAGCTCCGCGCCACCGAGGAGGAAGTGATCGCCAAGGCCGATGGCTTGCGCGCCGCCGAGCAGGCCCTGAAGAACAAGCAGAGTGAACTCACCCGCCTCTCAACCGAACTGAACGACCGGGCCATGCTGGCAGACAGCCGCCAGATCGAGCTGGTCACGGTGCGGACCCAGATCGAGGAGCTGAAGGCACGGGTCGGCGAGGCCGGGACCGACCTTGCCGCGACGCAGGCGCGGCTGACGCAGGAGCGCGGCGAGCAGGAGGCGACCTCGCGCGAGCTGACCGACGCGCGCGGCCGGGTCGAAAATCTCAGCCAGCGCGTCACCGACCTCGATCGCCAGCTCATCGTTCAGGTCAAGGAGGCCGAGATGCTGGCGGGCCGGGCCGCCGACCTGGAGACGCGGCTGGCAACGCAGGGCAAGCTATTGGCCGAGCGCGATTTCGAGACCAATCAGCTCCGCCAGGCCAACGCGGCCGCCGAGCGCAGCATGCAGGAGCTGCGCGAGGAGCTCGCTGGCTTCTCCGGCGGCAAATCCTCGGCCGTGGAGAAGCTTAAGGGCGAGAAGGCGGCGCTGGAAGAGCAGCTCCGGATCGCCCGCGACGAACGCGCCAAGCTGCAGCGCGAGATGAACACGATCCAGCAGCAGGCGGAGAGCACCTGGGCCCAGGAGCGGATGGAGAACGCCCTGTTGCGCGAGCGGATCAACGACATCGCCGCGGAGGTCGCCAAGCTCGCCATGCAGCTGGAGGGGCCGAACTCGGCCATCGAGGCGATGCTGGAGGCCGAGCCGGCGCCGCCCCATCCCGCCAACGGCAATGCGAGCGGCACGGCCGCCACCGGCCCGAATGGCATCCAGGGCGGCACCCTGGCCGAGCGCATCCGCGCCCTGCAGGCCCACGCCTCGCGCGCCCGCCAGATCGGGGCTAGCTAGCGCCCTGCGACACGCATGCGGCCGACTTGCTCGATTCTTGCGGCTTGACCCGAGGAATTCCGCCTCGAAAGACCGTGCAAACCTTGACACCGGTAGCCTGCACTTCGTAAATCGCAGCCTCCGACGGACTGCTTCGGGTGCTGGCCGGCTTCATCGCCGCCCCGCCATCGAAATCCGGGCGCATAGCTCAGCGGGAGAGCGTTCCCTTCACACGGGAGAGGTCCAAGGTTCGATCCCTTGTGCGCCCACCATTCTCCGACCACGCGCGATCCTTTTCAGCTGCGGACCGGCCATCGGGCTCGCGGAACGAGCAGCGGCAAGTGAACCCCCGTGATGCGGCAGACGATGTCGACTGCCTCGACATGATCGCCACCGAGCCCATGCCGTCATCGCTGCACGCGTTCCGGCTTCGCGAGAGCGGCATCGCGCGCGCTTATGCTGCTCGGCGACGAACTTGCGGGTCTCTTCCTACATGCGCTCGATGCGCGCGACCTGAAGCGAGCAGGAAGAGATCGCGGAAGCACTGAAGCGGATTTTGCAGCAGGCTTGCCGGAAGAATTGACGAAGCAACGGGCTCGATCCCCGACGGACAGCCTACGTGGCTGCCCGTGCGGTACTGGCGCGCCAGGCGCGGCTCTCTCGACAAGGAGGGAGAAAGACGCCGCAGCAAAAACGCTCAACCTAGGCTGGAAACTATACTGCGAATGCGGTAACCAGATAGGCGATTCACATATTAATACCGCCTTTATGCTTTAAGGAATGCATAGTGATTGACCGGCGCGACGAGCTAGAAGCTCTGCTGAAGCATGAACGTCTCGAAAAAGTCCAAGGTTACACGAAGCGAGGGAGACGGTTCCAACTTCTGCCAGATACCGAGTTGATCGATTTCTGGGTACTTACGATGAACCATTGGGCCAATGGCTCCACCGAGTTCACGTCCCAAGACATGGACGACTGCGAATCTGAGATGATGCTGAGGCGGATCGACCCACCGTTCGATCGCGTAAGTAAGATATGGGAGCGTGTTGCTCAAAGAGCCGAGCTCCATTTCAGCCTGATTGATAGTGATCCAAAAGCTCGGGCCGCGACGGAAGCGCTGTTGGAAGCGCAACTTGAGCAGTTTCGCCGGCAAGCCGGGCGCCCGAAGCATTAAATTTGCTGTGAGCCCTGAGAGAGGGCCGAACTGCACGTCACGTTCCTGGGCGTCAAATGACGAACAGATGCGCCCAACTTGCCTAGGAATGCCTGACGATCACGATGTAGTTTGCCGGCACGTGGCCGGCATTCTCGAACGCGACAGGTCGCATGACGTCGAAATCGAGACAGTCTCCCTCGTCGAGGTCAAAGCGCTTTTCTCCGACGAAGACCGTCAATCGACCTTCGAGCAGAAGCAGTTGCTGCGTGTAGGCGCGCCTGCCCCAAGGACTATAGGACACGCGCTGCCCTTCAGGCAGCTCGACACTGATGATCTCGATGCCGCTGGCCGCATCGAGCGCGGATGCATGACGGCGACGATATCCGGTTTCCGGATCCCGCCAGACCGGTTGATCCGCCTTCCGGGTGAGACGTTCGGGAGGCCGATCCGAAAGGCCGATCACCGCGCTCAACGTGACGTCGAGTGCCGCACACAGTTTTCCGAGAAGTGCCGCCGTTGCACTGCTCTCCGCACGTTCTATTCGCCCGATCATGGCACGGCTGACGCCTGACCGGGCTGCGAGTTCGTTCAGGCTGAGACCTGCCTTCACTCGCAGCTGCTTGAGGCGAGTCCCGATCGCTTTGTCCAGTTCTTCTGTCATCAGCGCGCCCTCCGAAGCGTCGCCCAGCGGCGACGCTTCGGATCGATCCTAGGCCCGCTGGGAAAGAAGTTCCACGAACCGGTCCGCGGAGATAACCGGCGCGAAGAAGTTGTTGATGCGCTGCATGGCAGCCGCCTCCTGTTCGGGCTTCTGGCAACCGCAGGCGTCGCCGATGACGATCGGAAGGTAACCCGCGTCGCGCGCCGCGCGCGCATTTCCCTCGATACACCAGTCAAGGTGAATGCCGGTAAGCACGATCGTCTGGATGCGCTTGCGCGCAAGCTCCAGCGGCAATTGCGTTCCGGCGAAAGCCGTCTGAAGCGCAAGCTCGTTGAACTCATTGTCGCCAGGCCGAACCAGCGCCCGCAATTCCCCGACGAGTTCATTGTCTCGCCGTTTCATTTCCGAACTGAAATTCAACCCCTTGGTCCAGCTCGCATATTGCACGCGATCGAAGTCCGATTGCGGATAATTCCCGCGAAACACCTCATAGCCGATCCAGTTGAACGACACGAAATTTTTCACCTTTCGCGCCGCGTTGACAACCTTGACGGTTGCTTCGAGGCTTCCGCGTTCGCGGTGACCTTCAGATGCTTGCACGCCGCCGGGATCGTACACGGACTTGTTCTGGCTCACAGACATGTAGGCCGCCGGCCGCGACAGGATCTCAACGAGGTCGAGCTCATTCCAGTGCGCCGCGAGCGGCGGAACAGCGTTGATCCCGCCGACTCCCGATGCCGCTGCCTTATCAGCAGCAAGCGTCGAGGTTGCGGCGACCGCAACTGCGCCGACGAGCGCGCCGCGGCGCGTCGTGAGAGGATAATTCATTTGTAGCTCCTGTGGGTATCGATGACATAGCCGCAAAATTTGGCTCATTGCCGATCGTGCGACCGTCCTCTCCAAGAGCAACGCATGTACCAACCGGAGCTGACGATCGGTCAATATATGAGAATTCGCGCGGTGCTGCTTTGAGAATTGCTGAGCGCTTCTCAGAGATGCAATAGTCGGATGTCGATCCCGAGAGGCCGCCGATGCCGATAGATGAACTGCAAATCCGCGACGCGACAGAAGCTGATGCGGCTTCCATCCTATCGATCTACAACGATGCGGTGCTGCATACGACGGCGATCTGGAATGATCGGCCTTCCGATCTTGAGGCGCGGATGGCCTGGCTGGCCGAGCGCAGACAGAGCGGCTATCCGGTCTTGGTCGCTTCAGATCGTTCCAGGTTACTGGGCTATGCGTCGTTCGGTGCCTTCAGGCCGTGGGACGGCTATCGCCACACTGTCGAGCACTCCGTTTATGTCGATCGCGCCGCACGACGACTTGGTGTCGGCTATGCGCTGGTGAGCGAACTGGTCTCGCGCGCACGCACCATGAACAAGCACGTCATGGTCGCCGGGATCGAAGCGACGAACGAGCCGTCCTTGCAGCTGCATGCACGGCTCGGTTTTTCCACGGCTGGCCAGCTTCGATCGGTTGGTCGAAAGTTCGACAAGTGGCTCGATCTTGTCTTCATGCAGCTGACGCTGGAAGACGAACTCCAGGGATAAGGCGATCGCGCAACGCCGTTCTCGGCCACCGGCAACCATGCGGCGCGCCGGCCGCGAAGCACCGCGATCGACGCCATGATCAGCCGACGGCAGCAGTGCCAGTCATCGGCGGCTTCTCTTCGGAACCGGAATTCCGATGCAGGTTGTCGTTCCGTCCGTTTCGTGAGCGGCGAGGCCGCACGGCCGCGCGGGAACTGTGATCGTCGATCCGTCTGGTCCCGGCCGAGACAGTCCAGTGGACGATACTTGCATCTGCTCCTCCGCCGCACCGTGGACGGCTTCTGGCACCGTCTTATTTGCTGCTGATGCACCTTCTGGGTTCGATGCGGCCGGCGAGGCGCCGCCACGCAAGTCGGCGGGTGCGGGCGCGACGCCCGTAGCACCACCCAAACCACCGATGGTGCCGCTCCTGGTCGCGGGGGTCGTGACTCCCGATGACGCATTGGTACCACTTCCGACGAGTCCGCGGGCATTCGTGCTGGGGTTTCCTGTTCCGGCTGATCCATTACCGGCTGGATTGCTTGAACCCGGTGATCCGCCCCCCACCCGACCGATGCCGCCCCCAACGGCTCCCGTCGGTGCTCCGCCTCCGACGGCGGCACTTCCCGTGCCTCCTGCACCCACGCCGGCGCCTATTCCGCCGGACGTCGCGCCACCGCCGGGCCCGGCGGCGGAGGCAAATCCCATAGGCAGCGTGGCTATCAGCAAGGCGGCAGCGAAATGTCTCGGATCGCAAATCAGCATGACGGCCTCCTTCTGATCCTACCCGCAACCAATATGGGTGCGGTGCCTGGCCGACCTCAAGCCGTTCGCGCGGCTCCTCACTCGCTCGCCTCTGGCATCCGCCGTGGCCGCGATCGCTTCGCTTGGTCAGTGTGCTGAATGCTCGATCAGATCGCGAACAGCCAGACCGCGACGATGGTGCCGAGCGTCGCCAGGCCGCTGATGGTCCAGCCAGCGGCGTAGCCGAAATCATCTTCCTGCATGTCGTGCGGCGGCTCGTGGGCGATCATTGCCGTTTGCCAGTCCATGTCCGCCTCCTCGTCTGCGCATGGGTATCTGCACGCGAGACAATCGCCACAGAACCAGCGCAGTTCCCGCGCGGCGAGGGCGTAAAGCGGCTTTTGGATGGCGGAACTCTCACGAATAACTGATCCCTGCGACGGAACGACGCGGCGCAAGTTCCGTTATGGTGCGCCGGTTCCAAACCCCATGGAGGTTTTTTCGCAATGCGCAAACTGATCATCGCCACGGCCGCAGTTGCCTTGATGTCGTCTACCGCTTTCGCCCAGGACAAGGCCGGCGGCTCTACCGCTCCTACAGCCCAGAGCGGCGACACCATGAGCAAGGGCGACGGCATGAAGATGAGCAAGACCAAGAAGAAATCGAAGAAGTCGACCAAGTCGTCCAGCGACACGATGAAGCAGTAAGCATTTCGAGACGCCCGGCCGCTCCGTTGCCGGAGCGGCCATCGATCTGCCGCGCTGTCCGAGGCGAAGCGCGGCAGCTCATTGCGGGATGCCACAACCCGCAAGCCCCCTGTTTGCTGACGCGCGTCGATCTTGTCCGCGCCCGAGCGCTGGGCGACCGTCTGTTTGCTCAGGTCGAGCGGCCGGGCCTCGGCTCCATCGCTCAGGATGCGAGCAGGCCCATATGCACGAGGCGGACGGCAAGCCAAGCCGTCATCTGTTGATCCAGCCGCGCGCCGGCAAAGACTTCCGCGCCCCTCACCCCGGTCCGATCCAGCACCAGCAGCACCCCGATCCAATAGGCGAACCAGAGATGCGGGTCGGTCAGCGCCATCAGCTTGTGGCGATCATGTTCGATCGGCTGGTGATTGCTTGCCTTGCGGACCTCGATCGCCAGCAGGTTTTCCGGAACGGCGCGCCGGTGCACGACAATGTCGGGATAGATGGACTTGCCGAGCGTATCGTCGGTCGAGACGATGCTGCCGCGCGGCAGGATCATCCTGCGTTCGCCGAGCCGGTTGTAGTCGCAGTCGATGTCCCAGCCGAGGAAGTTGCGCTCCAGATGCACCGCGAACCGATGCGTCAGCGCGCGTTCGCCGACGTCGCGGTCAAGAATGAAGCGCTCGCGCGCATAGAACTCCTGCAGCGCGGAGATCAATCGGTTCAATTCACTGTGCATGCTGCCCAAGAAGCAAAGGATGGAGACGTCACCAACAACACGCAATCGGCCTGAGTCGCCAACCGCATAATGAGGTCATGACGCTGCCATCAACCGGCGGCCGTTTTGCGGCCGCCACGCGCGGGGCGAGCGGGGTTACATCTGCACTTCGATCAGGCGCGGCCCGGCTTCCGCGTTCGCCTCGGCCAGCGCCTTGTTGAACTCGTCGGCGGTCGTGACCGCGCGGCCGGGGACGCCCATGCCCTTGGCCATGGCGACGAAATCCAGCGTCGGCCGGTCGATCTTGAGCATGTCCTGGGCGCGCTGCCCCGGCTCGCCGGCGCCGACGCCATCGAACTCGCCGCGCAGGATCTGATAGATGCGGTTGGCGAACACGACGGTCACGACGTTCAGGTTCTCGCGCGCCTGGGTCCACAGCGACTGGATCGTGTACATGGCGCTGCCGTCGCCGACCAGGCACATCACCTTGCGGTCGGGACAGGCAACTGCCGCGCCGGTCGCAACGGGCGTCGAGAATCCGATCGAGCCGCCCATGTTCTGCAGCCAGTCGTGCGGGGCGGCGGCCGCGGTCGGCGGGAAGAAGCCGCGGCCCGTGGTGATGGACTCATCGACGACGATCGCGTTCTCCGGGATCGCGTAAGCGATCGCCTGCGCGATCGTGGTGTGGTTCAGCGCGCCGGTCGGCTTGACCAGCTCGGCGAGCTTCTGCGGCTGCACATCGGAAGCCTTGGCGCCGAGATGGCCGGCCAGCGCTTCCAGCGCGGCGACGGAATTCTCGCCCCACGCCGTCATCCGGTGCACCTCGGTGCCCTCGGCCTTCAACATGCTCGGCTTGTTCGGATAGGCGAAGAAGGCGACGGGATCGTTGGCATCGACCAGCACGATATGCTTGTAGTTCTTCAGGATCGGCAGCGCCTGTTCGATCACGTAAGGGATGCGGTCGATCGAGAAGCGGCTGGCGCCGCGCGCCATCCGTGGATGATAGGTCTGGCCCATGACGCGGCAGCCGGTCTTGCCGGCGATCCGCTGCGCGAAGGCAAGCCCCTGCTCGGTCAGCGCACTGGCGGTCATCAGCACCAGCGTCTCCGGACCATGAGCGTGCAGGATCTTGGCCGCCTTCTCGACCGCGTCAGCCGAATAGCTCGGACGCTGGGTCTCAGCCGGGACCGTCGCGATGCCATCGGCTTCGTTCCAGGCGGTATCGGCCGGCAGGATCAGGGTCGCGATCTGCGGCGGCGCGCTCTTCGCAGCAGCAATTGCCGCAGCGCCGTCCGCCGCCACCGCCTTGGCGCTCGGCGAGGTCCGCACCCAGTCCGACATCGGCCGCGCCAGCCCTTCGATGTCCGAGGTGAGCGGCGCGTTGAAGCCGATGTGGTAGGTCGCGTGCTGGCCGACGATGTTGACGATACCGGAGCGCGCCTTCTTGGCGTTGTGCAGGTTGGCAAGGCCGTTGGCGAGGCCGGGCCCGAGATGCAGCAGCGTCGAGGCCGGGGTGCCCTTCATGCGGAAATAGCCGTCGGCGGCGCCGGTCACCACGCCCTCGAACAGGCCGAGCACGCAGCGCATGCCTTCGACCCGGTCCAGCGCGGCGACGAAATGCATCTCCGAGGTGCCGGGATTGGTGAAGCAGACGTCAACACCGCCGGCGACCAGGGTCCGCACCAGACTTTCCGCACCGTTCATCATCCGCTCCGTTCACACCGCGCTTTACCACAAGGAATTTGAGATCAATCATTGTTCGCCGGCTCAGTCAAAGGGCAGAGCTGCATTGCAGCCATGGCACCACGAACAACGCAAAGGATTGGCTAACGCCTTTGTTGGAAGATCCGATCGCGCATGCTCGGGACGTGGAATTTAGGTTACGGCGGCCAGCGAAACGCCGTTTGTCACGGGTCCGTGGGTTGCGAAAAACGGCCGGTTGTGGCCTGTCTTTTCGCATAATTCGATAGCTTGCCGGGGGATTGAAATGACGCGTTCATTGGGTATGGCGATTGCGGCTGTCACGATGGCCGGGGCGACGCTGCTCGCCAGCAGCGGCTTGGCCCGGGCGGAATTCTTCGACACGCGCGAGTTGTTCGGCAGCGGGCCGAACTATTACCAGAGCGGAGCCAGCCCGATCCCGCGCGAAACCGTGATGTACCCGACCAACTACGCGCCCGGCACCATCGTGATAAACACCGCCGAGCGCCGGCTCTATCTCGTGCTGTCGAGCGGCCAGGCACTGCGCTATGGCATTGGCGTGGGCCGCGACGGCTTCCGCTGGGGCGGTGTGCACCGCATCACGGCCAAGAAGGAATGGCCGGATTGGACTCCGCCCTCCCAGATGCTGCGGCGCCGGCCGGACCTGCCGCGCCACATGCGCGGGGGCATCGAAAATCCGCTGGGCGCCCGCGCGCTCTATCTGGGATCGACGCTGTACCGGATCCACGGCTCCAACGAACCGGAAACCATCGGCCAGGCGGTGTCCTCAGGCTGCTTCCGGATGACCAATGAGGACGTCACCGACCTCTACAATCGGGTCTCGGTCGGCGCCACGGTGATCGTCAAGAACTAACACATGGGTCAAAGCCGAAGTGCCGCGCCGAGGCGCGGCCGAAACTGGTGGATGTTTCGGACGGCAGCGCTCGCCATCCTCCTTGTCCCGGTCACGGCCGCCCCCGCGGCGACCGGGGACATTCCGGCTATTGTCTCGCGGCAGCGGATCGAGAAGAAGACCTTCACCGATGCCGAGATCATCGAGGGCTTTTTCAAGACCGCGTTCGGAGCCGAATACCATCTGGCCGGGCGGGTCGATCGCATCAGAAAATACAACGCGCCGGTGCGCGTGTTCGCGGACGGCCACCGCGCCGATCGCAAGACGCAGCTCGCCAGGGTCGTCAGCGACATCGGCAAACGGGTCCAGCATCTCGACATTGCGATGACCGACAACGGCGAGGATGCCAATGTCCGGGTCAAGCTGGTGCGCGACCGCGATCTCTACCGCACCATCAGCCAGGACTATGGCAGCGAACGGGCGCGCGAGATCAAGACCTCGCTCGATCCGCAATGCCTCTCCGGCTTCCACAAGAACGATGCCTTCGAGATCGAGCATTCCGACGTGATCCTGACCGTGGACAACGGCGATTTCGTCTTCCTCGATTGCGCCTATGAAGAGCTGTTGCAGTCGCTCGGCCCGATCAACGATACATCGAGCGTGCCGTGGACCATGTTCAACGACAATGTCTCGATGGGCTATTTCGACGTCTACGACCAGTACATCCTCAATGTGCTGTACGATCCCCGCATCAAGGCGGGCATGACGTTCGCCGAGGTCAAGGCCGTGCTGCCGGAGGTGCTGACCGACGTCCGCGCCTGGGTGAAGCAGGTGAACCACCTGGCGGATTGACGGATATGCTCGCCGTGGGAGCCTTGGCGCAGAGCCAAACTCCGCAGTCGTCCCGGCGAACGCCGGGACCCATACGCCGCGGCGCTGCAAGCAGGCAAACTGCGCAACGCTCGCCGAAAACAACTGTGCTCAGTGATTATGGGTCCCGGCGTTCGCCGGGACGACGTTGAGTATTTGTCTACCAGAGCATATCACCAATACGACTCGACAACTACCTGCAAATCCCCTTCAGCGCACTCCACTCCTCCACAGTCAGCAGCGGCGGGCCGCTCGGCGGCTGGTCTTCGGCGCGCATGCGCGCGAGCCGGTCTTCGGTCAGCGGATGACTTGCGAGCAGCGACGGCTGTTTGTCGCCCTCCTTGCCGGTGACACGGAACATCAACTCGCCCATCGGCGCGGCCGGACGTCCCAGCTTGTGCATCACCTCGATCGCGAAACTGTCGGCATCGTGCTCGGCTTCGCGCGAATAGGAAGCCGTGACGATCGTGCGCGAGGCGAAGATCACCGCGCCCGCGCCGGTGATGTCGCCGAACAACAGCCCGATCAGGAACGAGCTGCCGCCATTGTGAATCGCCTGCCGCAGATTGTCGCGATGTTTGAGATGCCCGAGCTCATGCGCCAGAACGCCGGCGATCTCGTCGGGGTCATTCGCCTTGGCCAACAGGCCGCTCAGGAGGAAGAAGCGGCCGCCGGGAAGCGCGAACGCATTTGGGATCGGCGTGTCTAGAACCTGTGCCGCTAGGTCCGCATCAAGCCCGGCCGGACCACGGAGCGCCTCGACCA
Organism: Bradyrhizobium sp. SZCCHNGR1005; assembly: GCF_032489995.1. Lineage (NCBI taxonomy): Bacteria > Pseudomonadati > Pseudomonadota > Alphaproteobacteria > Hyphomicrobiales > Nitrobacteraceae > Bradyrhizobium > Bradyrhizobium sp. SZCCHNGR1005. The sequence goes on along the minus strand of NZ_JAUEZC010000007.1, from coordinate 251,123 downwards.
GCTTGGCGAACGCGGCCTGCCCGGCGGCGGCTCGGCACATCTTGTTGCCGAAGACGGCCTGCAGCTGAACCTCGGCGGCTTCGCCGAGGTGCCGCTCCATCGCCTGCGGCACCAACGGCGTGAGGCGATCGGCGGCAAAGGGCACGACGAAGAGAACCATCACGACGATGGACGCCGCAGCCGCCAGCGACCAGCCGATGATCCGCGCGATCGCGCCGGAGGTCAGCCTGTTCTCGTCGAGCCGGCTGCAGCGCGCCACAATCCCGGACGCGAGCGCAGGGTCGCGAATCTCCAGGCGCGCGAGCGGCGACGCCGACAGGCAGCTCACGCGCAGAATGCCGCTCGGCGCATCGACCCGCCGGATATCCGGATACGGCCATGAGACGAAATTGTCGGCGCTGCGCAGCACGAGCTGGTTGGCAAGGACGACCGTGACCGTCTGCCGTCGGTTCGACAGTCCGTCGAAATAGATCGCCTGTCCGTCTCCGGCCTGCGCCGACTGATCCTGCTCCGTCTCATCCATATCGCAAGCGCCTATGCGGAGAATGCGCCCGAATCAAAATCCGGCGACGTCGAGGCCGTCAGCAAAGCCCTCGCCCAGCGCGCTGGCAAGATCGCCCTTGGCCGAGATGTCAGCAATTGCCTCGATACCATGCAGCTCGACCGACGCTAGCAGCTGCGCCCAGACGTCCCGCAACAAATAGAGCCGCATCACGACATTGATCGCCAGGATCACCGCCACGTAGCCGAGCGCCATCATGATCAGCATCGGGATATTGTTGGCGAGCGCCTCTGCGACCTTCGCCTCCGCGATAGGCGCACCGCCGAGCTTCAAGGCCAGCCATGTGACGCCGATAAGATAGGCTCCGGTGGCCAGCCACAACACAACGAACCAGCCGATCACCTTCCAATAGAGCCCGTAAAGTGCGCCTGGGCTCAAGCTCGACTGCAACCGCACGCCGCCGAAACGGATGCCCGACAGCCACCAGCGCCATTCGACCGCTTTGAACTGCGCGTAAAGGAACGGAAACAGCGGAAACAAGACCAGCGCGAATGGCGCACAAAGCCAGAGATACCAGGCGCGCTTGAAGAACTCCCAGCCGCTGCCAGCGAAATCACCCCGCAGATCGCCATAATGCGAATGCTGCATCTTGTAGCGTTCGAGCGCGGCCTCGCGCCAGGGCCAGGCCAGCCCCAGCGTGACGACGACCAGCAACGTCCAGAGCATCGCGCGTCCGGCATAGGCCCAGCCCGAGCCGTCCATCCAGAAGCGGACGCCGCGCCACACCGTGCGCGTGAGCCGGTAGCGCCGCGCGCGATAGATCGCGAACTGGCCGAACGCATAGAACGCGATGACCAGCGGCACGCTCGCAAAGCCTTTGAGGCGCTCGGCTTCGACGCTGACGATGAAATAAGCGAGATAGATCGGCACCAGGATCGCCATCGCGAACAGGAAGCCGATCAGCAGCTCCTTGCCGCGGCCGGTATATTCGGCGGCATCGCCATCCACCGCCGTGTTCACCCACAGGTGCCGGCGAATGTCGGTGGCAAGCCAGAACCGGTAGAAGCCCAGTGTGACCAGTTCGAGCAGCGCCCCACGGCCGACCAGGTCGAAAAACTCGCCCCGCTCACCCGCAAAAGTAACCGGTGTCCCCGGCAGCGGCGGAGGCGGCTGCGGGATGAAATTCATCTGATTCACGGAATTGATCTCCGACGACGCACGGACAATACAACTATACCCCTGTCGTTTGTCGGCGCCACGACGCCGGGGTTCGATCCGCCCGGCGATTTTTCGTGCAACCGCGGCGTCAGGCGGTTTTCTCGAACAATTCCCGTCCGATCAGCATGCGGCGGATCTCGCTGGTGCCGGCGCCGATCTCGTAAAGCTTGGCGTCGCGCAGCAGCCGTCCGGTCGGATAGTCGTTGATATAGCCATTGCCGCCGAGGAGCTGGATCGCATCCAGCGCGCATTGCGTCGCCTTCTCCGCGGCATAGAGGATCGCGCCGGCCGCATCCTCGCGCGTGGTCTCGCCGCGGTCGCAGGCTTTCGCCACCGCATAGACATAGGCCCGCGAAGCATTCATCGTGGTATACATGTCGGCGAGCTTGCCCTGCACCAGCTGGAAGGTGCCGATCGGCTGGCCGAACTGCTTGCGCTCGTGCACATAGGGCAGCACCACATCCATGCAGGCCTGCATGATGCCGAGCGGTCCTGCCGCAAGCACCGCGCGCTCGTAATCCAATCCGCTCATCAACACGTTGACGCCGCGGCCGACCTCGCCCAGCACGTTCTCCTCGGGCACCTCGCAATCCTCGAAGACGAGCTCGCAGGTGTCGGAGCCGCGCATGCCGAACTTGTCGAGCTTCTGCGCCGTCGAGAAGCCCTTCATGCCCTTCTCGATGATGAAGGCAGTGATGCCGCGCGGGCCGCCATTCGGATCGGTCTTGGCATAGACCACGAGCGTGTCCGCGACCGGGCCGTTGGTGATCCACATCTTGCTGCCGTTGAGAACGAAGCGATCGCCCTTCTTGTCGGCGCGGGTTTTCATCGAGACGACGTCAGAGCCGGCCTGCGGCTCCGACATCGCCAGCGACCCGACATGCTCGCCGGAGATCAGCTTCGGCAGATATTTGTACTTCTGCGCAACATTGCCGTTGCGGCGGATCTGGTTGACGCAGAGATTGGAATGGGCGCCATAGGACAGGCCGACCGAGGCCGAGGCGCGCGAGATCTCCTCCATGGCAATGCAATGTTCGAGGTAGCCGAGGCCTGAGCCGCCATACTCCTCCTCGACCGTGATGCCGTGCAGGCCGAGCGCGCCGATCTGGGGCCAGAGATCGCGCGGAAACTGGTTGGAGCGGTCGATCTCGGCAGCGCGCGGGGCGATTTCGTTCTGCGAAAAATTGGCCACGGTCTCGCGAATGGCATCCGCGGTCTCGCCCAGATCGAAATTGAAGATGGCTCGCGCGTTCGGGATCATCTCAACGGCCTCCCAGCAGTCCTGTCGATGTTACGGTCGTAGCCATATTCCCTGATCCATGCGTTGTCACGACCGGAAAGCGCCCCGAAGCACGGCTAGCATGGCGGCGTGGCGGCTGGCCGGCCGAGCCTCGATCCTGCCCGCGGCAAAACTCCCGCTTGCTCCTGCACCCTAAGCGGGATGTAATCGCGACAAATGCCGCCGGGCGTACAGCGCCGAGCGGCCAACGGGAGATACCGAGGGGAGACACCAATGCACGGCACCATCGACCGCGCCGAGGATCCTCAGAAGGATCGGCAGGACGCCGCACGCGAGCGCGCGCGAGCTTTACCGCTCGACGAGTTCGATCCCGGCGACCCCGAGCTGTTTCGCACCGACACGCACTGGCCCTATTTCGACCGGCTGCGGCAGGAAGCGCCGGTGCACTACTGCAGGGACTCGATGTTCGGTCCGTATTGGTCGGTGACCAAATACAACGACATCATGGAGATCGAGACCAACCACGCGGCATTCTCGTCCGCGTCCGTGCTCGGCGGCATCACCATCCGCGACGTCCCGCCCGATCTTCGCCGCGAAAGCTTCATCGCCATGGATCCGCCGCGCCATGCCGCGCAGCGCAAGACCGTGATGCCGATGTTCACACCGGCGCATCTCGATGAGTTGGCCATCAACATCCGCAAGCGCTCGGCCGAAGTTCTCGACAATTTGCCGCGCGGCGAAGTGTTCGATTGGGTGGACCGCGTCTCGGTCGAGCTGACCACGCAGATGCTGGCGGTGCTGTTCGACTTTCCCTGGGAGGACCGCCGCAAACTGACCCGCTGGTCCGATATCGCGACCACGATTCCCGGTCCCGGCGGGCTGGTTGCGAGCGAGGACGAGCGGCAGGCCGAACTGATGGATTGCGCGCGCTACTTTTCCCGGCTCTGGAACGAGCGCATCAAGCAGCCGCCGAAGAGCGACCTGCTGTCGATGATGGCCCATAGCGAGGCCACGCGCGACATGGACCCGAAGAACTTCCTCGGCAACATGGTCCTCCTGATCGTGGGCGGCAACGACACCACCCGCAACACGATGTCCGGCAGCATCTATGCGCTGAGCCAGAACCCCGACCAGTACCGCAAGCTCAAGGATAACCCGGCGCTGATCGACAGTTTCGTGCCCGAAGTGATCCGCTGGCAGACGCCGCTCGCGCATATGCGCCGCACCGCGCTGGTGGACGTCGAGTTCCACGGCAAGACCATCCGCAAGGGCGACAAGGTCGTGATGTGGTATGTGTCCGGCAATCGCGACGAGGACGCGATCGAGCGGCCTTACGAATTCATCATCGACCGCGCCCGGCCGCGTCAGCATCTGTCGTTCGGCTTCGGCATCCATCGCTGCGTCGGCCTGCGGCTGGCCGAACTGCAGCTCAAGATCATCTGGGAGGAGATCCTGAAGCGCTTCGATCATATCGAGGTGATGGGCGAGCCGAAGCGGGTCTATTCCAGTTTCGTCAAGGGCTACGAGAAGTTGCCGGTACGGATCGCCGCCTGAAGCGTGTATTCGCAAGACGGCGGGCTTGGTTTGGGCGAAACTGTCCGTAGGAGCATGGCGGCCTTCGGGGCGAGATCTTGGGCTGCGAGCGAAGCGACCTGTCCGCCGAAGCTCACAGAGCGAAGGCGGAAGCAATCCAGACACGCTGCTTTGGATTGCCTCGTCGCTCCGCTCCTCGCAATGACGGAGAGATGTAGGGTGGGCAAAGCGAAGCGTGCCCACCAATGGACTATGATCAGGTAGACGGTGGGCACGGCGCTCCGCGCCTTTACCCGCCCTACGCACTCGAACCGCCTTTGAGCAAAGGATGCCGATGAACGTCCAGACCGCGATCCGTCCCGAAAAGGCTGAGCTGCTGCAGCAGGCCCGGCTCGATGCCTATTCCACACCGATCGAGGATTTCCATCCCGGCGCACCGCGGCTGTTCCAGAACGACACGCTGTGGCCCTGGTTCGAACGGCTACGCAAGGAAGCGCCGGTGCATTACTGCACCAAGGCGCCGATCGAGCCTTATTGGTCGGTCACGCGCTATCACGACATCATGCATGTCGACACCAACCATGCGATCTTCTCCTCGGACGTGAGCCATGGCGGGATCATGATCCGCGACGTCGCGCCGGGCTACGAATGGCCGAGCTTCATCGCCATGGACGAGCCCGTTCACGGCGAGCAGCGCAAGACGGTGTCGCCGATGTTCACGCCGGATCATCTCGACGAACTCGCCGGGCTGATCCGCCAGCGCTCGGCGCGCGTGCTGGACTCCCTGCCCCGCAACGAGACCTTCAACTGGGTCGAGAAGGTCTCGATCGAGCTGACCACCCAGATGCTGGCGACCTTGTTCGATTTCCCGTTCGAGGAGCGGCGCAAGCTGACGCGCTGGTCGGATGTCTCGACCGCGCTGCCAAAGAGCGGCATCGTCGAATCCGAGGAGCAGCGCCGGCGCGAGCTGGAGGAATGCGCGGCTACCTTCGCCAAGCTATGGAAGGAACGTGCCAAGGCCGAGCCGCGCAACGACCTGATTTCGATGATGGCGCATAGCGAAGCGACCCGCCATATGACGCCCGACAATCTGATGGGCAATCTGATCCTGTTGATTGTCGGCGGCAACGACACCACCCGCAACACCATGACCGCCTCCGTGCTGGCGCTGAACGAGAACCCCGGCGAATACCAGAAGCTGCGCGACAACCCGGCCCTGATCGAGACCATGGTGCCGGAGGTAATCCGCTGGCAGACGCCGCTGGCGCATATGCGCCGCACCGCCTTGGTCGATACCGAGCTCGGCGGCCAGAAGATCAAGAAGGGCGACCGCGTCGTGATGTGGTACGTCTCCGGCAACCGCGACGACGAGGTGATCGAGAATCCCGACGCCTTCATCATCGATCGCAAGCGGCCGCGCATCCACCTCTCCTTCGGCTTCGGCATCCATCGCTGCGTCGGCATGCGCCTGGCAGAACTGCAGCTGCGCATCGTCTGGGAGGAGATCCTGAAGCGCTTCGAGCGCATCGAGGTGGTGGGCGAACCGAAGCGGGTCTATTCCAGCTTCGTGCGCGGCTACGAGACACTGCCGGTGCGCATTCCGGGGTGAGCTCCTGTCCCTCTCCGCAAGCGGCAGGGCTATCGCATATGCGAAAACACGGCCGACGATCTCTCTCGCGGCCGACCTTCGCGACGCTCGCCTCCGGCGAGTTCCTCGGGATGAGGGGTGTCGAGCGGCAAAATTCGATCCTCATGGTGAGGAGCCGCGTCGCTGCGTCTCGAACCGTGAGGCCCGCTTCCCTCTGCCCCCATACAATTCCGGTATAGCGGGTTGAACCGGATGAGGTGGGAAGCCGGCCGGCTTTTCGCTAAAGCTGGGACGCGCCCTTTCCGGCGTGACACCGATTGCAGGATGCCATGGCCGACCCCGCTCTGAACGACAATCGCCCCGACTGGCCGCTCGCCATCTACAACGCGCTGAAGGCGGCCGACGTCGCGCAGGTGTGCTACGTGCCCGACGCCGGCCATTCCCGCCTGATCCAGCTCGCCCATGGCGACGAGGCGATCCAGACCACGGTGCTGACGACGGAAGAGGAAGGCGTGGCGCTGTCGGCCGGCGCCTGGCTTGGCGGCCAACGCGCGGTGCTGCTGATGCAGTCGAGCGGCGTCGGCAATTGCGTCAACATGCTGTCGCTGCTCGCGAGCTGCCGCTTCCCGTTCCTGACCTTCGTGACCATGCGTGGCGAATGGGCCGAGTTCAATCCGTGGCAGGTCCCGATGGGCAAGGCGACGCCAGCGGCCTTCGAGATCATGGGCGTAACCGTGTTCCGGCTGGAGCGGCCTGAGGACGCCGGCGAGGTCGCCTCCGCCGCCGCAGCGCTCGCCTTCGACAGCGATCAGCCGATCGCGGTGCTGATTTCGCAGCGCATGATCGGCGCCAAGAAGTGGACGGAGACGAAGTGATGATGAACGCTCTCGATCGCCGTTCGGCGGTGAAGGCGCTGCTCAAGGATCGCGGCGATCTGCTCGTCGTCACCGGCCTCGGCTCGTCCTCCTACGACGTGTTCGATGCCGGCGATCATCCGGCCAACTTCTATCTCTGGGGCGCGATGGGCGGGGCGGCGATGGTCGGCCTCGGCCTTGCGCTGGCGCAACCTGCGCGCCCGGTCGCCGTGATCACCGGGGATGGCGAGCAATTGATGGGCCTGGGCAGCCTCGCGACCATTGCCGCCAAGAAGCCGACGAATCTCTCGATCGTGGTGCTCGACAACGCCCATTTCGGCGAAACCGGCATGCAGCAGAGCCATTCCGCGCTGGGTGCGAAGCTCGAACTGATCGCCTCCGGGGCTGGCTTTCCGTCCGTGACCGAGATCAGGGATCTCGATGCACTCGACGCGTTCCGTCCCATGCTGCGGGATATGAGCGGCCCGCATTTCGCCCGGATCGCAATCAGCACCGCACATGTCGAGCGGGCGCTGCCGCCGCGCGACGGCGTGTTCCTGAAGAACCGCTTTCGCGCGCATCTCGGCTTTCAAACCATGTGAGCCAATCGTTCGCCTGCTGGCCTCGTGCCCGGCCATGCAGAAATCGAAGCTTGCCAAGGCTGGACGGCTTCGCCATAGGCTATGAACAACGAGATAGGGAGGCCGCGGACGACACGGACGCACCGCGGAGCGACGAATGACTGAACAGCATCAGGCGGACGATCACGCCGATATCCGCGAGGCGGTGGCGAAACTCTGCGCCCAGTTTCCCGGCGAATATTGGCGCAAGCTCGATCGCGAGATGGCCTATCCCTCCGCCTTCGTCGATGCGCTGACCCAGGCCGGCTATCTCTCCGTGCTGATCCCCGAGGAATATGGCGGCGCCGGGCTGAAGCTGTCCGCGGCCGCCGCGATCCTGGAAGAGATTCAGCGTGCCGGCTGCAATGGCGGCGGTTGTCATGCGCAGATGTACACGATGGGCACCTTGCTGCGCCACGGCAGCGCCGAGCAGAAGGCCAAGTGGCTGCCCAAGGTCGCGAGCGGCGAATTGCGGCTGCAAGCCTTCGGCGTCACCGAGCCAACCTCCGGCACCGACACATCCTCGCTCAAGACATTCGCCAGGCGCGACGGCGACAGCTACATCGTCAACGGCCAGAAGATCTGGACCAGCCGCGCCGAATATTCCGACCTGATGATCCTGCTCGCGCGCACGACGCCGAAGGAGCAGGTGCAGAAGCGCACCGACGGGCTCTCCGTCTTCATCGTCGACATGCGTGAGGCGAAGCAGGCGGGACTCACGATCCGCCCGATCCGCACGATGATGAATCACGCCACCACCGAAGTGTTCTTCACGGACATGCGGGTGCCGGCGGAAAACCTGATCGGCGAGGAAGGCAAGGGCTTCCGCTACATCCTCTCCGGCATGAATGCCGAGCGCATCCTGATCGCGGCCGAATGCGTTGGCGATGCCAAATGGTTCATCGCCAAGGCGACCAACTACGCCAAGGAGCGCGTCGTGTTCGGCCGGCCGATCGGCCAGAATCAAGGCATCCAGTTTCCGATCGCGAAAGCCTATGCGTCGATGCGCGCGGCCGAGCTGATGGTGACGGAAGCGACGCGCAAATACGAAGCCGGGCTCGATTGCGGCGCCGAGGCCAACATGGCCAAGATGCTGGCCGCGGACGCCTCGTTCGAAGCGGCCAACGCCTGCATCCAGACCCATGGCGGTTTCGGCTTCGCCGAAGAGTATGACGTCGAGCGCAAGTTCCGCGAGACCCGGCTCTATCAGGTCGCGCCGATCTCGACCAATCTCATCCTGTCCTATGTCGCCGAGCACGTCCTCGGCATGCCGCGGTCTTATTGAGGTCAGCGATGCTGCCGCTTGAAGGGATCACCGTCATCGCCGTCGAACAGGCGGTGGCTGCGCCGTTCTGCTCGTCGCGGCTGGCGGACGCCGGCGCCCACGTCATCAAGATCGAACGCCCCGAGGGCGATTTCGCCCGCGGCTACGATGCCGCTGCCAAGGGCCAGAGCAGCTATTTCGTCTGGCTCAACCGCGGCAAGGATTCGGTGGTCGTCGACCTCGCGACGCAAGAGGGGCGTGCCGAGCTGGAGAAGCTGATCGCCGGCGCCGACGTGCTGCTGCAAAATCTCAAGCCCGGCTCGATGGACAGGCTCGGCTTTGCGCGCGAGCGGTTGCGCAAGGACTATCCGAAGCTGATCTGTTGCACCATCTCAGGCTATGGCGACAGCGGCCCCTACGCCGATCGCAAGGCCTATGACCTCCTGATCCAGGCCGAGAGCGGGCTGGCCTCGATCACCGGCGGCCCCGACGGTCCCTCGCGCGTCGGCCTGTCGATCGTCGACATCGCGACCGGCGCGACCGCGCATGCCGCGATCCTGGAAGCGCTGATCGGCCGCGGCCGCACCGGCCAGGGCGCCGACATCCGGATCTCGATGTTCGACGTCATGGCCGACTGGCTCACGGTGCCGCTGCTCAATTCCGAGGCCGGCAATCCGCCCAAGCGCATCGGGCTGGCGCATCCCTCGATCGCGCCTTACGGCGTCTTCACCTCCAAGGACGGCAAGGACATCCTGATCTCGATCCAGAGCGAGCGCGAGTGGAAGACGCTGTGCGCCAAGGTGTTGGACCAGCCGGCATTGCCGGACGATCCGCGGTTCTGCAACATGGTCGAGCGCGTGCGCAACCGCGCCCTCACCGACCGGATCGTCGCCGACCGCTTCGGCGCGATGACGCGCGACGAACTGCTCGATAGGCTGACAACCGCCGACATCGCCTTCGCGGAGGTCAACAGCATGGCCGATCTGTCGGTCCATCCGCATCTGCGCCGGATCGAAGTCGCGACGCCCAAGGGCGTCGTCACCTATCCCGCGCCGGCCGCGATCGTCGTCGGCGAGGAGCGTCATTATGGTGCGGTGCCTTCCATCGGCGAAAGCGCATCGCTCGCACAAAAGCGGAGTTCGTGATGGCCGAACAGCTCGATCTCGATCATCTCAAGCAATGGATCGGCCGCACCACCGAGGCGTCCGACATCGTCACCGCGCAACTGACCAAGGGCCTGCGCGCCACGCTGTTCCAGGAGATCGGCGATCCCGTCACCGGCGAGATCGCGCCCTACACGGTGCATTGGTGCCTGGCGCAGCCGGTGTTTCCGCACGATCAGCTCGGACCTGACGGCCATCCGACGCGCGGCGGTTTCCTGCCGCCGGTACCACTGCCACGCCGGATGTGGGCCGGCGGCGAGCTCAACTTCATCGATCCGTTGCGCGTCGGCGATCTCGCCACGCGCGTCTCGCGTATCTCCGACATTGCGGTCAAGGCCGGCTCGACCGGACAGCTCTGCTTCGTCTCGGTGGAACACACCATCACGACGCCGCGGGGAGTGGCGATCCGCGAGCGCCACGACATCGTCTATCGCGACATGGGCGGCACGCCGGCCGCGCCCGCCAAAGCGCCGCCGCCTCCACCGGTCGCGCAGCACCGCGAGAGCCACGTCTCCGATCCCGTACTGCTGTTCCGTTATTCCGCGCTGACCTTCAACGGCCACCGTATCCATTATGACCGCGACTACGTCACCAAGGTCGAAGGCTATCCGGGGCTGATCTTCCACGGTCCCTTGCAGGCCGCCCTGCTGGTCGAGTTCGCCGCCAAGCTGAAGGGCAAGGTGCCGGGCAAGTTCAGCTATCGCGGCGTGCAGCCGCTGTTCGAGGGCAGCGAGTTCTCGGTCAATGCCAATCCCACCGATGCCGGCCTGGACGTGTGGACCGCGAATGCGGAGCGGCAGCCGACCATGAAGGGCACCGCGACGTGGTGAGATCTCTCGCTGTCATTGCGAGCGAAGTGACGCAATCCAGAACTGCCGCAAAGGACGAGGTCTGGATTGCTTCGCCGCTTCGCTCCTCGCAATGACGGAAAACAACAAGCACCGCACCCGAGGAAATGCCTTGTCCGGCAAGTCGTCCAAAACAAAACCGCTCACCGTCAAGCACGCCACGCTGGACCTGCTCCGCGCCTTCGGCATCGACAAGGTGTTCGGCAATCCCGGCTCGACCGAGTTGCCGTTCCTGAGCGACTGGCCCGACGACATCGATTACGTGCTGGCGCTGCAGGAGGCGAGCGCGGTCGCCATGGCCGACGGCTATGCGCAGGCCAAGCGCAATGCCGGTTTCGTCAACCTGCATTCGGCGGCGGGCGTCGGCAATGCACTCGGCAACATCTACAATGCCTATCGCAACCAGACGCCGCTGGTAATCACCGCCGGCCAGCAGGCGCGGTCGATCATGCCGCTGCATCCATTCCTCTATGCCGAGCGTGCCAGCGAATTCCCGCGGCCTTATGTGAAATACAGCGTCGAGCCGGCACGCGCCGAGGACGTTCCCGGAGCAATCGCCCGCGCCTACTATGTCGCGATGCAGCCGCCCTGCGGACCGACCTTCGTCTCGGTGCCGATCGACGACTGGGCGCATCCGGCGGCCGGGATCATCGGCGCGCGCAAGGTCAGCCGTGAGTTCGGCCCCGATCGGCAGGCGATGCAGGAGCTCGCGGCGGCACTCGCCGCCGCCAAGAATCCCGCCATCGTCGTCGGCCCCGGCGTCGATCGCGCCGGCGCCGTCGAATTGATGGTGAAAGTGGCGGAGAAGGCCAAGGCGGCCGTGTGGGCCAGCCCGTTTTCGGCGCGCTGCTCGTTCCCGGAACGGCATCCGCAATTTTCCGGCTTCCTACATGCCTCGCCGGCACAGCTGTCGGATGCGCTGAATGCGCACGACCTCGTGGTCGTCATCGGCGCCCCGGTCTTCACCTTCCATGTCGAGGGTCATGCAGCGATCTTCGACGGCACGACGGCCATCTATCAGCTCACCGACGATCCCGATGCCGCATCCATCACGCCGGTCGGCACCAGCATCATCGCAACGATGACCTCGGCGCTCACGACGCTCTTGGAGTTGCTGCCGGAGATCGAGCGCACCGTGCCGCAGGCCCGCCCGGCGCCGGAAGCACCGAAGCCGGCCGACCCGATCCCGGTCGATTACCTGCTGCATACGCTGTCCAGCGCCATGCCGGAGGATGCCGCGCTGGTCGAGGAAGCACCGTCACATCGGCCGGCGATGCAGAAATTCATGCCGATGCGGGGCCAGGACTCTTTCTACACGATGGCGAGCGGCGGGCTCGGCTACAGCCTGCCGGCGTCGGTCGGGATGGCGTTGGGCCGGCCGCAGCGCCGCACGGTCTGCCTGATCGGCGATGGCTCGGCGATGTATTCGATCCAGGCGTTGTGGACCGCGGCGCAGCGCAAGCTGCCGCTCACAATCGTCGTCATCAACAATTCAGGCTATGGCGCCATGCGCTCGTTCAGCCAGGTCATGCAGGTGCGCAACGTCCCCGGGCTCGATCTGCCGGGCCTCGATTTCGTCAAGCTCGCCGAAGGCATGGGCTGCGATGCGGTGCGCGTCACCAAGGCGTCCGAGCTTGCTTCCGCCCTGTCCCGCAGCCTCGCGCATGGCGGCGCCAGCCTGGTCGAGGTGATGGTCGATTCCGCCGTGCCGCTCCTGTACGCGCAGAAGCATTGAAAGATTGCGTAGGGCGGACAAAGGCGCAAAGCGCCGTGCCCACCGCCGCTCGGAGAGCGCTGACGAAGATGGTGGGCACGCTCGCGCTTTGCCCACCCTACGGCGGCCTGACGAGCGGCAGCCTTCGTCGGAAGGCCTGCAAATCTCATCGATCGCAGCCACGGGTTCGATCCAGCCCGAACTACGAGGCCAAAAATCCGCCATCCGCGGCCAGCACGTGGCCGACCACATAGGCTGACGCATCGGAGGCCAGCCACACCACCGCCTCGGCGATATCTTCAGGCTCGCCCATCCGCCGCAACGGCAGGCCCGCCGCGACGGTTGCGACGTCACCGACGCCGGCCCGCAGCATCATGTCGGTCACGACGCGACCTGGCGCGACGGCATTGATCCTGACGCCGTGCGGCGCCGCTTCCATGGCGGCTGATCGTGTCAGCGAGATCACCGCAGCTTTCGACGCTGAATACAGGGAGAAGCCGGGATTCGGATTGCGCACGCCGCTGACGGAGGCGTTGATCACGATCCGCCCTTGCCCGCGCGCGACCATGGCCGCCATTTGCGCGCGCAGGCAAAAGAACATCGAACGCACATTGGCGTCGAACACGGAATCGTACACCGCAACGTCCTGCTGCTGGAGCGGCGCGCGCCGCTCCTGATAACCCGCATTGTTGAAGGCGATGTCGAGCCGGCCATGACGGTCGAGCGCGGTCTGTACCAGACGCTCAACCTCATCCTGGCGCGTCACGTCGGTGCGCACCGCGACGGCATCGACGCCGAAACTCCGGCATTGTGCCGCCGTTGCCTCCAGCTCGGCCTCACGGCGGCCAGCGATCAACACCGCATCCGCGCCTTCGGCCGCCATCTTCAGGGCGGTGGCGCGCCCGATCCCGGTTCCGCCGCCGGTCACGAGGCAGACCAGCCCTTGCATCCGGTTGCCAGACGACCTGCCAGGCTCGTTCGCGTGCAGGATGTCGCTCATGCGCAGTCCTCCGGAAGCAGGTCGGGCGCACCGTTGCGCCTGACAATAGTTGTATGATACAACTATATGCGGGGAGTCAAGATGAGCAATTCAGATCTCGGCCTGATCGACGATATCCGCGCCGCATCGCGCCTGATGGTGCGCGAGCTCGGCTTCATGGAGGCAACCGTCGCCGCGACCGACTATCCGCCATCGGCGGTTCACACCATCATCGAGATCGGCATCCGTGGCCCGCTGACCGCGATGCAGCTCGGCGAGATCCTGCATCTGGAAAAATCCAGCATCAGCCGCATGGTCCGCAAGCTGATCGAGAGCGGCGAATTGAATGAGACGGCCGACCCGGACGACGCCCGCATCAAGCCGCTGTCCCTGACCGCAAAGGGCCGGCGCACGCTGGCCGCACTGCATGCGTTCGGCCGGCATCAGGTCACAAGCGCGCTGGCCCCATTGTCGGAGCGCGAACGGCGCGTGGTGCGGGAGGGCATGATGCTCTATGCGCGCGCGCTGAAGACGTGGCGGACGGCGGAGGAGGAGATGGAGGCGTCAGACTAACCTCGACATATAGAGATGCGTCTCATAGTCGATATCTAGCCGACCACCTTCGGCGTCGATCGCTTGCGCGAGATCGGCCAGAAGATGCTCGCGCTGCTCCGCCGCCAGCATGCGGTGGTCCGATCGCGTCTGCAAGAAGGCAAGATAGGACGCGGTCGTATGCCGCCAGACCCAAGGATAGGATCGATGCGCGACCGGCTGGAACAAACCTGACTCATCAAACCAGCTCTTGAATGGACCATCCGGAAAATACCAGACTTCCGGCGGCGGCAACCAACGTCCGACCCACTCCAGATAGACATGACGAAACACGTCACGTAGGCGCTCGGGCAGCCGCACCGGGACATGTCCGAACACCGCAAGGGCGCCGTTGGGCGACAGCACCTTGGCGGCTTTCGTAAATCGTACGTCAGGCGCAACCCAGTGCCAGCACTGCGCCGCGACGATGAGGCGGAAGCAGCCCGTGTATGTGTCAGGCAGCGCCTCGAATGTGGTTTGCAGGTAGTCGACATTGCCGAACTCGCGCAGATACTCGCGCGCGCCGCGCAGCATCTCCGCGCCCGGGTCGGTGGCTAGGATCGCACAGCCTTTCTTTGCGAAGCTGATGGTCGCTTGGCCCGTGCCGCAACCAACCTCCAGCATGCTATCGTCCGGCCCGATCGCCGCATAGGCGATAACGTCATCGATCAGCGCATCGGGATAGCCCGGACGAGATGCCTGGTAGACATCAGCAACCTGATTGAAGGTGAAGCGCTGCTCCATGACGAGCTCCGTTCTGCTCCCCTGAGTACAGCTCGTTTGCGATATCTGTGCAACCTATCCGTCATTGCGAGCGAAGCGAAGCAATCCAGAGCCCCGCAAGGATACTGGATTGCTTCGTCGCTTCGCTCCTCGCAATGACGGATGGAGAAATGGCGACCTGACAGAGGCAGCTCATTGCCCGACAGGCAGTTTGCAGCACGCAAGCCAAGCGGCAATTGCCCGTCGTGCCATCATGCCGCATGCGCGTGGGCTTGCCGTGTCGGGCAAATCAGGACGATCTTTCCGCACGTCCCGCCTCGTCGAAGAGGGGCGTGCGCGTCGTCACGATACGTGGAGTGCGGGATGCGGTGGCCATTGTCCTGTCAGGCGCTTTGCGCAAGACGACTGGCAGGGTGATGGACGGCGAAATCGTATGGTCCTGGCGCCGCGACGCTGGCGCTAAGTTGGCACGATGCAACTCGACATCGCTTAGCGATGCGAGGGCATCGCGCCGACGACGGTGGCAAGAAAGCCCGTTCACCGGGGAGAGTACGTATAAGCCGTTCCCCCACCGCGCAGGGAAGGCCGGTTGTCCGGCTCGTACCTGTGGTGACTGCCGCCTGCATTTTTTTCTGCAGGCGGGCCATGGGTGTGAGCCAACACCCGGCCTTCCCCATAGGCGTTAAGGTAGCGCGAGCATCGATTGATACTTGCGTTTTCGAGGAGGCTCGCGAAGGTGGCGCCCCAACGCGCGTTTTCTGCGGCGCAAGCAACGGATGGTTGGTTGTGGAATGATTGCTTGCAGCAAGGATGCAACGAGCTGCTGCAGGACCCGCCAAGCGCCAGGCGTCGTTAAGCGGCCTGCGTCCAGTGGGGAGAGTCCTCGAAGTCGCTGGCAAGCGGCTCGAGCAACAGGATGATCAGGAGGTGGGCCAGCAGGTAGGGCTTGGCAGAGCGCGGATCGGTTCCTGGCGGCGTCTTGAGGCCAATCAGACTCTTCAGTCGCTTGAACCCAAGCTCGATCCGCCATCGCAATCGATAGAGCGCAAGCACATCTTTGGTGGAGAACTCGTCCCGCGCGAGCGACGTGATCAGAATGACCCAATCCGCAGCCTCCAAAGTTTCTTTGGAGATGATGCGGTTTTCATCTTTTGCGTCTTGCCGGGCTTTACGCCGAGAAGCAGCAGCCGCACCGGTGGGCTTCTTGATTGCGACCAGACGCATAGCCAGAGGCGCGCCGCCCTTGCGCTTGATCCAAATCTCCCGATCGACCAGTCCGCGCGCCTTCGCGGCACGCAATTGGGCCATCAGATCGAACGGAAGGCCTTTGGCGTCAAGCCAACGTGCGTTCTTCCAGCCCGCTCGGATCAAAACGTCGGCCCCGGCTTCGCGGACGGCCGCAATGCGGTCAGGTTGCAGATAAGCGCGGTCAGCAATGCGGATCTCGTTCTTGACCACTGGTATCCGGTCAAACGTTTCGCCCTCTTGCTGATCTGTCAGCTCGAAGTGACCAAAGCGCTCATAGGGCAGATCAAATGCGCTATGAACGCGCCAAAGCTCACTGTTCTTGCGCGCAGCCGGTCCCGCCTGAGGCACTGTCGTCGCATCGATGATGCGGATCAGGCGGCCTTGGCTCGCCTTCGGAGCTGCCGCAGCGAGCAAGCCCTCCACCAGCACCGCAAACCAATCACCACATTGACGCAGCCGATAGAACAACGCCACGCTGGTGAGGTCGGCAAGGCCAACAGAAGCCGCCCATGCGGCTGTCGATCTCAGCCCTCTTTCACCCAAACAATAGGCCAGCATCAGCCGAAGTAACGTCACCGCATCTGGAATCTGCCGCCGACGCGCGAAGGCCTTCGTCTGGCGCGCAGTTTTCTCGAGCTGCGCAGCCCCGCCCAGCTGCGCAACCACTCTCGTCCAGTCCTCGTTCAGGAGCGATTCGTCTGCCATCCCCTGTTCGAATCACGGCGGATTCCAACACTCAAGCATAAACTTAACGCCTATGCGGCCTTCCCTGCGCCCTCTCGTTTTTGAGGGCGGACCTGAAGCAAAACTCGGGCGCGATGCGTCGCGAGGAGGAAACGCCTCGTCTGCTTCTCTGTCGTCCCGGCGAAAGCCGGGACCCATACCCACAGAGTGAAATTGTCGAATGATATGTCCGCCACACGGACCAAAGAGAGATCGCGCGGTATGGGTCCTCGCGTTCGCGAGGACGACGGCGAGGCGGCACTGATATGGCGCCGCGACTACTTTCCAAACTCCTCGCGCATCTTCGCCTGGATCTTGGCCATGCCGGCGAGCCAGCGGTCGTAGTTCTCGGTCTTCTTGCGCATGTAGCCCAGGACTTGCGGATGCGGCAGGATCAGGAAGCTCTCCTCATCGAGGCCTTTCAGCGCATCCTGCGCGACCTGCTCGGGTGCGAGGTCGCCGTCGCCGGATTGCGGGCCCTTGGGGATCGAGCGCAGCATGTCGGTCTCGACACCCTGCGGACACAGGATCGAGACCTTGATGTTATCAGCCTTGTGCGAGATCGCGAGGTTCTCGGCAAAGCCGACGGCCGCGTGCTTGGTGGTCGAATAAGGCGCGCTGCCGACCTGCGACAGCAGGCCCGCCGCCGAGATGGTGTTGAGGAAATAGCCGCCGCCGCGTGCCTTGTAGCGCGGGATCATGTGGCGCGCCGCATAGACATGGGCCATGACATGGATCGCCCAGCTCCGCATCCACGGCTCGTCCGAGGCGCCGCCAACATTGACCGACAGCGGATCGAAGCCGCCGCCGATCCCGGCATTGGAGCAGAACAAAGCGATCGGGCCGAACTGGCGTTCGGTCTCCTCGATGACGTGGAGGATGTCCTTTTCCTGCGACACGTCGCAGCGGAAGGCCGCGCCGCCGATCGTCTCCGCCACGGCGCGGGCGCCCGCGACATCGAGATCGGCCACCACTACCTTGGCGGCGCCGGCACGGGCGAACGCCTCGCACAGCGCCTTGCCGATCCCCTTGGCGCCGCCGGTGACCACCACATTCTTGCCGGTCACCTGCATGCGTCGCCTCCAAGCAATTCGTTATGTCAGAACCAGGTCGAGCACCGCCGTGTAATGACAGCCGGCACCCAGCAGCACGAAACAATGCCAGATCGCATTCTGGAAACGCAAGCGCCGCCAGGAATGAAAGATGACCCCGAAGCTGTAGAGGATGCCGCCGGCGAGCACGCAACCGAGCACCGTCTTCGGCATGATGGTGACGACATGGTCGTACATCATGATGCCGCTCCAGCCGAGCGCCAGATAAAGCCCGACGGCCACGGTGTCGAACCGGCCGGGCCAGCGCAGCTTCAGGACGATGCCGAAGATGGCGACGCCCCAGACGCCGACCAGCAGCGCGATCGCCAGCGCGCCGTTCTGCATCGCGGCGATGAACGGCGTGTAGGTCGCGGCAATCAGCACATAGATCGCGGAATGGTCGAAGCGCCGCAGCACCCATTTGGTCGGCGACACCGGCCAGAGATTGTAGGTGGCCGACAGCACCAGCATCGACAGCAGACCCGCGACATAGACCGACACCACGACGATATCGAGCGCGCGCGCATAGATCGACGTCAGCACGACCAGAACCGTCGCAGCGACCAGGCCGCTGCTGACGCCGACCGCGTGCACGATGCCGTCGGCGATCAATTCAACCTTGTCGTAATTCCACCGGATCGCGCCGGTGGCGGCGTGCACGGAGGTGGAGGCGAACTGCTTCAGTTTGAACACGCTCATGCGGAACCCGTCGCAAGTCTTAACGCGGCAACTATGAGTGCCAGATGGTCAACGATCCGTTCAAGCCCCGTCTTACCCGGTCTTGCCCGGAAACGCGCCGGAAATATGAGCTTGATTCTGCTGTTTCAATCGCCACTTTTCACAAGTCGTTCACACGCATTTTAACCGCGGATTCACGCTTCGCGCATGCCCCCTTTTTTCTCCGAAATCGTCGAGGAAGCGCGGCTGTCAGCGCGCGCCCTGCGCGATTATGGCGAGAGCCTGTTCAACCCCACGGTCCGGCTCGGCGTCACTGGGTTGTCACGGGCCGGCAAGACGGTCTTCATCACCGCGCTGATCCACGGGCTGATCCGGGGCGGCCGCTTTCCGGTTTTCGAGGCCTTGGCGTCGGGCCGCATTGCCCGCGCCCACCTTTCGCCTCAGCCCGACGACGCGGTGCCGCGCTTTGCCTATGAAAACCATCTGCGCGCGCTGATCGAGGAGCGGCGCTGGCCGAGCTCGACCGTCGATATCAGCGAGCTCCGGCTTGTGATCGATTACCAGCGTCCGAACGGCGCCGAGCGAACGCTGACGCTAGACATCGTCGATTATCCCGGCGAGTGGCTGCTCGATCTGCCGCTGCTCGACAAGAGCTACGAACAATGGGCGCGCGAGAGCGTCACTTTGTCGCGCGAGGCGCCGCGGGCGCATCTGGCCAAGGAGTGGCAGGCGCATCTGGCGACACTGTCACCTGAGGCACCTGCGGACGAGCAGGCGACATTGGAGGCGGCGCGCCTGTTCACCGATTATCTGCGGGCCTGCCGCGACGAACGCTTTGCGATGAGCCTGTTGCCGCCCGGCCGCTTCCTGATGCCGGGCAATCTCGCGGGCTCGCCGGCCCTCACCTTCGCACCACTCGACTTGCCTGCAGAAGGCAGCGCGAAGGACGGTTCGCTGTGGGCGATGATGGTCCGCCGCTACGAGGCCTACAAAGACATCGTCGTCAGGCCGTTCTTCCGTGAACATTTCGCCCGGCTCGACCGCCAGATCGTGCTGGTCGACGCGCTCGCCGCGTTCAACGCCGGCCCCGAGGCGCTGCACGATCTGGAAGCCGCGCTGTCGGGCATTCTCGCCTGCTATCGCGTCGGCCGCGGCACATTGCTGTCGCCCCTGTTCCGGCCGCGCATCGACCGCATCCTGTTCGCGGCGACCAAAGCCGACCATCTGCATCACACCAGCCACGACCGGCTGGAAGCGGTGCTGCGGCGGGCGGTGGACCAGGCGGTCGCAAGGGCCGAGAGCACGGGAGCGGCGATCGATGTGGTTGCGCTGGCCGCCGTCAGGGCCACCCGCGAGGCAATGGTCGCGCGCGGCCGCGACAAGCTGCCGTCGCTGTTGGGAACGCCGGCGGCGGGCGAAAGCGCCAATGGCGAGATCTTCGACGGCGGCACCGAGGTCGCGACCTTTCCGGGCGACCTGCCGGCCGACGCCGCGGAGCTGTTCAGCGGCGGCGAGGCCTATCGTGGCCTTTCGAGCGCTTCGGCGGAAACCACCGATTTCCGTTTCCTGCGCTTTCGGCCGCCCCTGCTCGATACCGATGGCGGCGCCCCCATGCTTCCCCATATCAGGCTCGACCGTGCGCTTCAGTTCCTGATCGGAGACCGACTGCTATGAGCGAACGATCCAAGCAGCGCCGTCCCGCCACCTTCCGGCTCGACGATCCCGGCGTCGTCGTGGTCGACAGCGATGAGGCCGGACGCCCGGCCCGCGGCACCGTCCAGATCACGCCTGAGGCCGAGCCGGTTCAACTGCCGGTGCCGATCGGGGCCCCCGTCCTGGAGCGGCGCGGCTTTCGCTGGGGCGCGCTGTTCTGGACCTCGGTCGCTGGCTTGGTCCTGTTGGGCGTGGGTCTCAGCGTCACCCATCTGATCGAGGATCTGTTCGCCCGCAGTGAAGGGCTCGGCTATTTCGGCGCTGCGCTTGCTGCTGCAGCCGCCGTTGCACTCGCCGCGGTGATCGCGCGCGAGATCCATGGCTTGGCGCGGCTTGCGACGATCGAGAAGCTGCACCGCCGTGCTGCCGAGGTGCTGCTGTCCGACGATCGCGCCGAGAGCCGCGCCGTCGTTGTCGATCTCCTGAAGATCGCACACCAGAATCCGCGGCTTGCCCGGGCCCGCGCCGCGCTGACCAGCCACACCGACGAGATCATCGACGGCGCCGACATGATCAAGCTGGCCGAACGCGAACTGATGACCCCGCTCGACGCGGAGGCGCGCCGGATGGTCTCGGTTGCCGCGCAGCGGGTCTCCGTGGTGACGGCCGTCTCGCCGCGCGCCCTGGTCGACGTGCTGTTCGTGTTCGTCGCCTCGCTGCGGCTGATCCGGCAGTTGGCGCGGCTTTATGGCGGCCGGCCCGGTGCGCTCGGCATGATCAGCCTGCTGCGCCATGTCATCGCCCACCTCGCCATCACCGGCGGCATGGCCGCAAGCGACAGCCTGATCCAGCAGGTGCTCGGCCATGGCATCGCAGCCAAGCTGTCGCAGCGGCTCGGCGAAGGCGTACTCAACGGACTGTTGACTGCAAGGTTAGGCCTGGCGGCGATCGACGTCACCCGACCCCTGCCCTTCACGGCGCTGCCGCGCCCGGTGCTCGCCGATCTCGCCAAGGACCTCCTGCGCAAGCGCGAGGAGGACGAGTGAGGCTCAGCCGCGTGCCACGCGGTCGAATTCGCCCGCAAGCCAGCGCCATTGGTAGAAGGGCGAATCCGGTGGCGGCGACAGTTCAGGTGTCCAGCCGGTCAGCTTTTCCAGCGCATAGGTGTCCATGACGACCCCGCGCCAGATCCGCTGCACCCGCTCCAACGGCTCACGCGTCGCGGTGGTCTGGGCCCAGATTGCGACGGTATGGTCCGGCTCGCGCCCGACATAGAGGCCGGTATGTCCCGCAATCTGCGTCATGCCGGGATCGCGAAAACCCAGGAAGCGCGCGCGCTCGTTGATCTGGATCACCGGCACGCGGCCGTTGAAGAACCAGCGCAGCATCGCATAGGTGCGGTAATCCGTGGTCGCGATCCAGGTCGCACCGGTCTTCGCGAGCTCCGCCTCGGCGCGCGCGACCACCTGCTCGTAGCCGGCCTCGCCGCCGATCGGATCGGCCCTGCCGATGAGATTCCACGGCGCGACGGTGTAGTAGAGGAAAACCACCACGACCGTGGCGACGCCGACAATGACCGCCGTCCGCGCCCAACTGACG
Source organism: Bradyrhizobium sp. SZCCHNGR1005 (assembly GCF_032489995.1). Taxonomy (NCBI): domain Bacteria; kingdom Pseudomonadati; phylum Pseudomonadota; class Alphaproteobacteria; order Hyphomicrobiales; family Nitrobacteraceae; genus Bradyrhizobium; species Bradyrhizobium sp. SZCCHNGR1005. The sequence goes on along the minus strand of NZ_JAUEZC010000007.1, from coordinate 229,294 downwards.
GTCGAGCGGACCATCCAGAGCGGCCAGCCCTCGCGCGGCAGCATCGCGATGTTGATCGCCACGGCGGCAAAGCCGATCGGCCACATGAACATCGGCCAGGTATCGCCGATCCGCAGGGTCAGCGACTTCCAGAGGAAATACAGGAACGGCACCAACACCGCGGTCGACAGCAGGATCGCCACCGGCTCGCGCGCCCGATAGCCGCGCCACGCGGTCAGGATCAGCGCCGACAGCGTCACCGGCAACAGCACGGAGCCAACCAATCCGAACTGCAGACCGAGATAGTCGCCGACAGTGCGCAGCGACATCTCATGCGGCGCAGTGGCGCGCACCAGCTGGAATTTGACCGAGGCCCAATCGTGCTGCAGGTTCCAGATCAAGACCGGCGAGAACACGGCAATCGCGATCAGCACAGCAAGCCACGGATAGGGACTGACAATCCAGCGGCGGCGCCAATCCGGCACCAGCAGGAAGGCCGCGACGGCCGGCAGCAGCAGCACGACGGTGAACTTCGACAGCAGCGCGAGACCGCCGAACAGGCCCGCAGCAAGCCACCAGCGGCCGTCGCCGCTTTGCACCAGCCGGACCAGCGCCCAGACCATCGCGAGCGCAAACGGGATCGCGGCGATGTCGGGCGCGACCTTGGCCATCAGCAACCCGTAATAGAGCGCGGCCTCCGGCAGCAGCACGGCAAGCACGACCGCGCGTACATTGTGCGTGACGCGACGGACGATATCGGCGAGCAGCAGCTGGCTCGCCACCATCGCCAGGATACCGCCGAAGCGGACGCCGAAATTGGTATCGCCGAAGATCGACGTTCCCAGCCTGATGAACCACGCGATGACAGGCGGATGATCGAGGAAACAGAGCTGCGGCAGCTCCTTCGACCAGGTCCAGTAATAGGCCTCGTCGGTGCGCAGATCGAGCACGCTGGCATAGACGATGCGGACCACGGTCATGGCCGCAATCACCGCGGCTGCGATCAGCATCGGCCGATGCACGAATCGGCCGGACGTCAGTGTCGCGCTTTTGGGAGAGATCGTCGTCACGGCGCGCTTTTCCCCGACTCCTCCCGGCAAGTCAACGCCGGCCCGGACCTCGCGGTCGCGACATCGACGGAGAACTCGAGCTTCCTTCTGCGTCGCGAGAGCGCCCTCACCCGCCGCCCTATTCGCGGCCGGAATAAACATCTAGGATTGCGGTTCACTCAGCCATGGACCGCATGAAACCCCCGTCTCATCCCACGCGCGGACAAATTCGTGGCATCGGCGTGCGGCAGGTGCGGCTCGCCTGCGGGCTCGTGCTGTTCAGCTATCTGCTCAGCCATTTCCTCAATCATGCGCTCGGCAACGTCTCGCTGCCGGCGCTCGCGTCCGGCGTGTACTATCACACCATGTTCTGGCAATTCCTGCCGGTCGCAGTCACGTTCTATACCGCCGCGCTGGTCCATGCCGGGCTCGGCATCTGGGCCCTCTATCAGCGCCGAGAGTTCAGCTGGAAGACGATGGAACCGCTCCAGCTGGTGCTCGGCCTGAGCATCCCGGCGCTGATCTTCTCCCATATCGCCGGCGTCCGAATAGCGGAAGCGCTCTATGGGCATGAGAAGCTCTACCCGCAGGTGCTCTACGCCTATTGGGCTGGCGCCTCGTGGCGCATCTGGCTGATGACCGTAACGCTCGTGGTCTCCTGGATCCATGGTTGCATTGGACTCCACATGTGGCTGCGCATGAAGCCGTTCTACAAGCGCGCCGCCCCTTGGCTGCTGGCATGCGCCGTGCTGATTCCGACCCTGGCTCTGCTCGGCTTCTATCGCGGCGGCCGCGACGTCATGTCGGCGGCCTCCGAGCCGCATTGGGTTGCAGAGAATCTGTCCGCACGCCACATGGGCACTCTGGGCGAACAGGCGGCCATCGATCAGATCATTAATGGCTTCATCGTCGCCTATCTGGGCCTGCTCGGCGCCGTGCTGCTGGCGCGCGGTGCCCGTGCCTTGCATGAACGACGCGGTGGCATCATCACGCTGTCCTATAACAACGGCCGCACTTTGCGAGTGCCGAAAGGGCTCAGCGTTCTCGAGGCGAGCCTGCGTTATAATGTGCCGCATGCCAGTGTCTGCGGCGGCCGCGCGCGCTGCTCGACCTGCCGCATTCGTGTGATCGGCGACTGCGGCGACCTGCCGGCGGCTTCGCCGCGCGAGGCTTTCGTACTTGCGCAAGTCGGCGCGACGGATCCCTCGATCCGGCTTGCCTGTCAGCTCCGCCCGGTCAGCGACGTCTCCTTCTTTCAGCTGTTCATCCCCATTCCGACTTCGGGAGCGGCGGCTACGCAGGCCGCAGGCATCGGACAGGAGCGCTATCTGGTCAGCCTGTTCGTGGATATGCGCGGTTCGACCAGGCTTGCCGAGAAGCGGCTGCCGTTCGACACGGTGTTCATCGTCAACCGGTTTCTTGGCGCGGTGTCGCAAGCGGTGATTGCGTGCGGCGGCCAGCCCAATCAGTTCATCGGCGACGGCATGCTGGCCTTGTTCGGTCTCGCTGTCGATCCGAAGACCGCCTGCCGGCAGGCAGTCCAGGCGGCGGGGAGAATTGCCGTCAATGTCGACGAACTCAACACCTCGCTCGGCCACGATCTGCGCGAACCGATCCGCTTCGGTATCGGCATCCATGGTGGCGAAGTGATCGTCGGCGAGATCGGCTATCGCGACCACATGGTGTTCACGGCGCTCGGCGATGCCGTCAACGTCGCGGCAAGGCTGCAGGACATGACTAAAAATCTTGGCTGCGAGGCGATCATCTCGGAGAGCGTGTGCACGACGGCAGGACTTGCCGGGGATGAACTGCCTGCGCAGGACCTCGACATTCGCGGCCGCACCGAGCCGATGCACGTGCGGATCGCCACCGATGCAAAAATCCTGGCCGCCTTGGCGCAACGAGAGAAGGTCATAGAGGCCGGACTTGGCTGACCGTTGAACCTCCAAGCATGCAGGACCGTCCTACCTACACCCGATGCGGCGGGAGCGCGCAGCGTTGGCGGGAGTTTGGGCGAGGCGGTGAAAAGCCGCAAAGCCGCCACGATGTCGGTCATTTCAGGCCAAAACCGCCCGCTGTTTGCGCTACCACGCCTGCCGCAACCGGCGTATCCTGATCGTCCGGACATGGCGGTTCGCGGGGACCGCCTTGCCCGACTTGTTTGTATCCCGCGGAGGCAACGTATGGCTAAAGGTACGGTCAAGTGGTTCAACCCGACCAAGGGCTATGGTTTCATCCAGCCCGCGGCAGGCGGCAAGGACATTTTCGTTCACATTTCTGCAGTGCAGAAGGCTGGTCTCACCACGCTCAACGAGGGGCAGACGATCGAGTATGAGGAGATCGCCAACCGCGGCAGAAGCTCGGCCGAGAACCTGAAAGTGTAGCGGACGACGCGCAGGACTTTCGTCCGGCGCGCGCGAACTTCTAAGCGATGATAGCCGGCGCAGCACCTGACAGGAGCGAGACACCACGCTCCTCGTCATACGAGGTCTGCCCGCCACAGATCGCATTGCCTTGCTCCCCCAAGATGAGTCAAATGCTCGCCTAACCTCCGACGCGCGCAGGAAAAATTCCAGCGCGCGGAAACAATAAGCGAGCACGGGAGCGACGCCTCATGAACGACAAGGGCATTTTCCATGGCCTGAAGGTCCTGGACTGCGCGAGCTTCATCGCCGCGCCCGCGGCCGCGACCGTGCTGTCGGATTTCGGCGCCGACGTGATCAAGATCGAGCCGCCCGGCGCCGGCGATCCCTATCGCAACCTGCCGAACCTGCCCGGCTATCCCCGCAGCGAGCACAACTACGCCTGGTGCCTCGAAGCGCGCAACAAGCGCAGCCTCGCGCTCGACCTGACCAAGCCCGAAGCACAGACCGTGCTGCAGCGCCTGGTGGCGGAGGCCGATGTCTTCATCACCAACTTCCCGCCGGCGGTCCGCAACAAGCTCGGCCTGACCTACGAGATGCTTGCGCCGCTCAATGCACGGCTGATCTATGCCTCGTTCACCGGCTATGGCGAGAAAGGCGAGGAAGCCGACAAGCCGGGCTTCGACAGTAACGCCTATTGGGCCCGCTCCGGATTGATGGATCTGGTGCGCGCCGACGAGACCACCACGCCGGCGCGCTCGGTGGCCGGGATGGGAGACCACCCCTGCGCGATGGCCTTCTATGGCGCGATCGTGACCGCGCTCTATCAGCGCGAGCGTACCGAAAAGGGCTGCCACGTCGCCTCCAACCTGATGGCGAACGGGGTCTGGGCCGCCTCGGTGCTGGCACAGGCCAAACTCTGCGGCGCCAAATTCATCGAGCGGCGGCCCCGCGAACGCGCGCTGAATGCCGTCGCCAATCACTACAAATGCCAGGACGGCCGCTGGCTCATGCTGTCGCTGCTCAACGAGGAAAAGCAGTTCCCGGTGCTGGCCCGCTGTCTCGGTCGCGAAGACCTGATCAACGACCCTCGCTTTGTCAGCAAGGCCGACCGGCATGCGCACTCGGTCGAGCTGATCGCCGAGTTCGATCGGGTCTTCGCCACCAGACCGCTGGCCGAATGGCGCAAGACCCTCGACGGCAACGGCCTCGTGTTCGGTGTCGTCGGCATCCTCGACGACATCCCGACCGATCAGCAAATGCTCGAGAACGAGGTCCTGGTGCAGTTCGAGAACGACACCATGCTGACCATCAACAGCCCGATCTGGATCGAGGGCGCCCGCAAGGTCCGGCCGCGCAAACCTCCGGGCATTGGCGAGCACAGCGACCAGATCCTACGCGATGCCGGCTTCGACGAGATGGCCATCCAAACCCTCCGCGAACGCGGCGCGGTGGGCTGAGCCTATCGGTGCAGCCCGGCCCAGCCGATGAAGAACAGGATCACGCCTGCGACGATGGCAAAAAAGATAGTCCAGCCGCTGACGCGGATGTTGCCCGCGACCTGCTGCCGCTCCTCGTTCTCGGCGATCGCCCGATTGCGCTGCTTGTTGATCTCCGCCTGTGTGGCCATCAGCCGCTCCTTTCGCTTTCGCCTGCAGGAGCCTAACGCCCGAACATGTCGGGCGTTCATGCATCGCCCTTTACCCTATCGGGTAGAGATGAAGCACATCCCCATCCGTGTATTGCCTGTGGCCTGGCAGGACAGGCCCGAAGCGCAGGTCCAGGCCGAAAAGCTCTTGTCGTTCTCGGCCTGATCCGGCCGGTTCACATAGCAATGCCCGCCCCAGCCGTCATCATAGACGGTGCCGGCAAGCTCGTGGCTGGCTCGTTCCTGCGGCCGGCTGGCAAAGCCCCGGGTGAAATCCGGCTCGCGCCCCTCCGCGAACGCGGTCAGGATGTCGCGCCGACGCACCTGATCGCCGAAGAAATGCGGCGAGCCCGGGACTGTCGTTGCGTTCGACGGCTTGGCCGCCATCCAGTCGACACCCGGGAAATGGAAGCCGCCGATTCCCCGGGTCTGGTGGCAACCACCACAACCGATGTCGTTGAGACGGCGCTCGAAGCCGGCAACCGAGCGGATGTTCTGCAACTGGACTCCGTTGGCGGCGGCCTTCTCCAGCGCACCGACGACATCAGCTTCGCTGAATACCGGGGCGTGCGTGGTGTCTTCGCCCTGCATCAGGCCGAAGGCCGGCTGCAGCGCCGAATTGACGAAGCCCACCGGCGTCGGCGCCACCGCGACCTTGGCCAGGAACTGATCGGGGATCAGCACCGTGCCGTGATCGAACTCGGCAAGATGGGTCGGCTCCAGAAGCCACGCCTTGAACGCCGCGGCCAGTGCCGGATCGGCGAGGAGCCGATCGCGATCGATCTGGTCTTCCATGACCGCCTCCTCGAACGAACCGGTCTCGGCGTGATAGTCGAACACCTTCATCATGTAATCGGTGCGAAAATCGCGTATCGCCGATTTCGGCGCATGCGCGATCTGCAGATTGGTCTCGATGCGCAGGATGTTCTCAGGCCTGATCAGGGCAAGCGGACCATCTGCCCCGGTCAGCTTTGCCGCGAGCTCGCTGCCCGTGAGTTCGATGTCCGCCGTATCGAGCCAGCGCTTGGCGATCTCGGCGCAGGAAGGCGTACCGCTTCGCACGACATCGTCGCCGCGCGCCTTGAAAACCAGATTGAGCGTCATCGGCAGCCGCGGTGAGACGGCGTCCTCGGCGGTCTCGGGCTGATTGGTCCGGACCAGCCGGTAAAGCAGCCGAACCTCGCCGCAATGGGCCGGATCGACGAAGGCGCGATCCATTCGATTGACGACGCCCGACAACACGAATCGCGTGTCCTTCGAATCCAGCACCGCGCGATCGAACAGCTCAAATGCAAAGGACGGACCGACGCCGATGCTCTCGTCCGGCAACGTCGCCTTGTGCTGCGCGACATAGCGATCGATTTCGGCATCGAGCGACTTGCGCAATGGCTGCATCGCAGGCAGCGCGAACAGGTCGGCGGCCGTCAGCGGCGCCTCGCTGATCCGCTCCCCCACGATCATGCGGTTGAGGCCGAACGTGGTGCGATCGAGCTCGCGCAGCGCATAAGGTTCGGTGACGGCGGCGCCGCGCTCCAAAGGTGCGGTGTCGCCGGCATGCGCAAATGGCGCAAGAACCAGCATCGCAAGACCCAGAACCGACAATCGCAAGACACGCCTCCCTCACCGAAATGAACAGCGCGGAGCACGATCTATTCCCAACGCTTGCCGCGCAGGCCTGTCGTAGCCGCCGAAAGTAGCCGAAAAGCGGAGAGCTGCGGGCAAGCATGAAAAGAGGCGCTTCACGTCGGGGTGAAGCGCCTCGCTGCCGAGTTGCTGCCAAGTTCTCAGATCGACAATCAGCGCGAGACCACAAGGCCCCTTGACGTTACCACTACCCAACGGCCGTCCTGCCGGCGGATGGCGTCGATCTTGCCGAGCCCCGGCACCGGATCTCCGGCATAGACCTCGTAAAGGCCATCGCGGCCTTCGATCAGCGCGCCACCCCGGCCGACATTGCGCAATACCCAGCCTTCGACGATCTTCGGCTTGCTGACATCGGGCCTGGGGGCGGCCGTTTGCACCGGCGCAGCGGGCGCGACGGAGGCAACGTGCGCAGGCGCGATCGAGTTCGTCGTCTCCTTTGCCGTGGCCTGGGCGGCCGCCGAAGCCTGGGCGGAGCGCAGCCGCTCCACGGCGTCGCTGAGCTTCTGCAATTCGGTCGGCTTGGTGATCTTGGCGGCCAGTTCGCCTTGCGCCTTCTCGAGCTTGTCGAGGCGATCGGCGGCCTTGTTGAGCTCAACCAGGCTGGTCTGGTTGGTTTGCTCGAGACCCGCCTTCAGCGTGGCAACGTCGGAATCGATCCGCGCCACCGACGCCGACAGCGCCGGATCATTCTCGGTCGCCGCAGCGGTCGGCTGCGCCGTGGAGCCATGCAAGAAGGCCATGGTCGCGAACGCTCCCCCGATGCCGCCGGCCAACACCGCGGCCAGCAACATGGCAGCCAGGGCCGGCGTGCCGCGCCGACCGGCGACCATGAAAGCCGCGGGCGTTTCCTTCTCCGGCTTCTCCTTCTCCGGCTTCGGAGCCGCAGCGGCGGAGGCGGCGGCAGTCTTGTCGGATCCGTCGAACTTGAAGGGCTCGAGCTTGAGCCTCGCCTTCGCGGCGGCAGCCACGCGCGCGGCGACAGACGCCGCGGCCTCGCCGGCGCCACCATCGTTCGCGCTCGACATGATCAGCCGCTTGGCGGGCGCTTCCAATTTGGGCGGTACCGAACCCGTTGCCCCGATTTTCGGCGCCGTCACACCGAGGGCCGAAAGCTTCGGCACGTCCGCCTTTGGCGGTTCGTTCGTCGGGGCTTCGGCCTTGATGAGTTCGATTTTGGCAGGTTCGACCTTGCGCGGCTCGGGCTTGGTCAGGTCCAAGATGGTCAACGTCGGCTTCGCCGCACCGACCGCGGGGGTGATCGTTTCAACTCTGTGGTCAATTTTCGCCGCTTCCGGCTTGGCGATCTCCGCCGGTGCCGCGTCGGGACGGATGTCAAGCTTGGCCTCCGGCTTAACCTCAGCCTTAACCTCAGCCTTGGCCGCATCGGCCGTCGGCGCCTCATGATCGGGCGCGATCCTCGGAGATACGAGCATATGGGCCGCGGGCCCCGTCGCATCCGTCATGGTCGGCTGGGCGGGAGACGTCGGGGATGCAGCCGGCTCGGTCACGACGGCGCCAGCGCTTGTCTGTTCGGCCTGTTCGCTCACGTTCGAATTCTCCAGAACACGTTGAGCCTTTGGTAACTTTCGATTGCTTGCCAAATTCTTACTTTGGCTCGGCTTACCGAAATTTTAGGGATTTCTCCGGGGCAGTTTTGGGCCGAGAACAAGGTCCATATGTGGCAAAACTGCCGCAATTGGAAACGCCCGGCAGTTCGGCCGGTCCACCTCCCACGAAAGCCTGCACGGGCTCGCCTTCTCGCGGCGCAGCAGGCGTCCGAGCTTTGCGCTTCCGATCGCCCTCTTTCAAATGGAGGGCACAGGGAAGGCCGGACCTCGACTGAGGCCCGTGGCCCGCCTGCGGAAAAAAATGCAGGCGGCAGGTACCACAGGATCAGCCGGACGACCCGGCCTTCCCTGCGCGATGGGCTTACGACTTATACGTGATCTCCTCGGTGCACCGGGCTTTTTGGCCACCGTCATCCGCGCCATGCCCTCGCATCGCAAAGCGATATCGAGACGCACGTCGCGAATTTGATATCAGCGTCGGGATATCAGGACCACACGACTTCATCGTCCGCTACATCGTCAGTCGTCTTGCGCAAAGCGCCTGACGTTGTCGCGGCCATCGCATCCCGCACTCCACGTATCGTGACGATCGCGAAACGCCCCTCCTGAAGAGCGCGGGACGTGGGATAGGATCGTCCTGATTTGCCCGACAACACAAGCGCGCGCATGTGCGACACGGTGGCACGACGGGCAATATCTGCATGGCGTGCATGCTCGGATTGCCCGACGGGCACGCTCAGTATCGGCGAACTCGCAAGAGCGACGAGAAGGGCTGCCACAACACGCAAGCGTTGAGAACGTCTGCTGACTGGACCAGACCGGAAGCCCCCCTTGCGAGCGCGAACCGACGCTTTTGACCCGACTCGGAAACCGGTTAAGGTCACGATCATTCAATGCGCTCGTTGCAGCAAATCTGGAAGGTCGCTCATCCGATGAAAGAGATCTTCGCAGATCGCTCGCAATTCCTGGTCAACTCCGGGATCGCCGCCGGTAAAACCCAGGACCCGCATCCCCGCGGCCCGAGCTGCGTAAACTCCGGATAATGAGTCCTCGACGACGATGCAGCGTGAAGGGTGAACGCCCAACGTTTGCGCCGCGTGCAGGAACAGGCCAGGGTCTGGCTTCCACGAACCCACCTCATACGCGCTAAATATACGTCCCTCGAAGCGCTCCAGAAGCTTGGTCAATCCGAGCGTGTGCGTGAGCTTCGACATCGGCCCGTTTGACGCTACACAAACGGGAACAGAGATTTCGGCTAAAGCTGCATGGATTCCTTCGACAGGCTTCAGTTCGGCATCGAACGCCAATGCCGTTGCTTGTCTGACATCCGCCACAAACGTTTCCGGAACGTCGCGACCTAACCGGCGCTCAATTTTTCGCACACAGTCCGCCATTTTTAGCCCCCGGAAAGCCCGGATCGCCTCCTCCACGTCAATTGGAGCGCCCTCCTCGGATGCCGCTCGGGCTAAGACAGTCAGCGCAATGATCTCGCTGTCGACTAACACACCATCCGAGTCGAAGATGACTAGCTCAATCACGATTAGGCCCACAGGAAAGACGGTCACAGCATGACCGGCACGAGGATTTGGTTAAGTAGAGTATATTCGATGCTTCGCACAACTGTTGTTCGACGACGCGAGTCCCGATCACTTCCGAAATTGGCCCCAACCGGCTGACCCGGCATGCCTGCAAGGTGTCGGCTCCTTGGGGGTGAAGCGGACTCGATATGCTCAACCTGAGTTCTTCCGAGCGTGACCCACAGCGGAAATAGCTATCAATTGGCTCCGGTAGCGAGCCGAGCGTGGTTTTGTGCCTTTAACTGGAGGACGCATGTCGGTCCTTACGGGAGTGACGGCATCGACCCATTGCGGACAGAGTCGATCTTTCTTCAAGCCTGGTTAGGCTCAAGGCGTTTAGTCATGAAAAGGCTGAGGGGATCGGCCTTGTAATCGCCGAAGGGAGGACAATCTCGATAACCCGCGGCGCGATAGAGTCCGATTGCCGCTGGCTGCTTTATTCCTGTTTCAAGACTGATACGTCTGACGTTGCGATCGCGCGCAACATCTTCCAATGCGCGCAACAATTGTCTACCCAACCCAAATCCGCGGGCTTCAATCCGCACGAACATCCGCTTCATCTCGGCGTGTTCTGGGGCAAGCATCCGAAATGCGATTGATCCGAGAAGCTCTCCGTGGCGACGCGCTGTAAGAAACACCGCGTCTTGTGTTCGCAGAGCATCAGCGCCAATCAGATGATTGCTTTCGGCAGGATAGAGTTCGTGAAAGTATGCGTCCGCTTGTGCCAACAGACTGAGCACATCCGGCTGTCTCGGATCTTCGGACATGAAGTCAATGTTCCCGAGCATCATGCAGCACTCCACCTGATGTTCTTATCATCGATACTAGGGGATCGGCGATGGCACTTCAACGAAGGACGACCGCTTTGGCCCGTCGGAGACCTTCTGGTTAGCGCCCAGCACGTCCGCTATCGAGGCTTGACTGGATACGGTCGCTCCCTCGCCGATACGGGAGCCAAGACCCGGAAAGAACATCGTTCCGACCAGCCCTCGCGATCCTCTGTTGGTATTTTCGTAACTGTGCTCTATTGCGACGTCCAAGCAGATTGTAAACCCATATGGCGGACGCTCGTGAATATAGGCATCTTTGACTCAGGAAGCGGCGGGCTAACTGTGATGCGCGCGCTCGACGGTCTGCTTCCAGACCGTAGCCTCGTTTATCTGGGAGATCACGGCAACGCTCCCTATGGCGACAGATCACCAGAAGAAATCTACGCGTTGACATTGAGAGGAATCGAGCGGCTGTTTCAAGAGAATTGTCCTCTCGTTATCATCGCTTGCAACACTGCTGCGGCACGCGGCCTTCGACGACTACAGCGGGAATGGCTTCCGCTTGCTCATCCTGATCGGCGCGTGCTGGGAGTGATCGTCCCCGTTGTCGAAGACGTAACCGGCATGCGTTGGTCTGCTGACCAGCACGCTGTCCCTCGCGTCGGCCACGAGCCTGATGTCGCCGTTGCCGTTTTTGCCACACAGCACACGGTTGAGAGCGGAGCCTTTGCCGGAGAAATTCACAAGCGCGCGCCGCATGTTGAAGTATGGCAACAAGCGTGTCCTAAGCTCGTGCCCCTTATCGAAGCCGAGGCTTGCGAATACGTTCTCCGCAACAACATTGAAGATTATGTAGCGGACTTGCGAGTTCGGATGTCCGGCCGAGAACCCGATGTTTGCATTCTCGGCTGCACGCACTATCCCTTGGTCGAGTCATTGTTCCAGCAGGCGCTTCCGCAAGGAACGCGGATTCTGTCACAGCCCGAGGTGACCGCGCGAAGCTTGATGCAATACTTTCGGCGCCATCCAGAGTTTGACCAACCCAGCACCGGAGCGCGACGATTTCTCACAACGGGGGAGGCCACGTTGGTTTCTCGCATCGCTTCGCGATTCTTCGGAAGCAATATCGAGTTTTTGTCATCAGAGTAATTCGACGCCGTCCGGAATCGAACAAGAAACGAATGCAGGGCGGAACGAACCCGATGCGCGGATAGAACCACCGGAAGATCACGCGAGGCCGCTGTTACACTGCACTTCTTGATTACTAGTTCTGCAATTGACCGAAACCAAGAAGGGGGCTGCCTATGTCGGACCATTTGAATGAGACGCCGCCGGCAGCGCTCCTCCTAGGCCGCGAGATCATTGCGGTGGACCCGCAGTCGGGCGTAGTCCAGTTGCGCTTTTTTGCGGATCCGAAATTTGCCAATCGTCACGGCACCGTGCAGGGCGGGATGCTTGCCGCGATGCTCGATTCGGCAACCGGCAACGCCGTGATGGCCGACCTTCCGCAGAATCAAACAGCGGTCACGACTCGATTGGATACGACGTTTGTAAAGCCTGCAGCGTTAGGACCGCTCACTGCTAAGGCACGCGTCGTAAAGCATGATGCGCGGTCAGCTATAGCGGAGGCGGAACTCATTGATAGCTCCGGCCAAATTGTGGCCCGCGCTTGCGCGGAATTGCGGGTTCGGGAACGCAGTAAGGCAGTCTAGTGGTAGAGGCACGTTCTTGGCCCGCCCCGGACCCTGCGGTCTGCGCCCGCGATGTCGGCTTTCGGGCCTCGACCGGAAGTAGGCGGTGGGAGGCCGATAGGCCGCTTTCAACCCGATTTATGTTCCTGTGGACGAAGCGGCCTGTATCGATATGATTTGGATCAACAAATAGCAGCCAGATCGACCCGATATATGTTTAGTTGTCGGCTCGTTGCCGCCGAGATTAACGCTGGAGCCAACCAATGAATGCACGGCTCGTATATCTAGTGGCGATTGTTCTGATCGTGGCGATTGGCGCTCAAGCGAGAGCAGCAGATCAGACGTTGAGGCTTGCGGTCGGTCAATCCGCAAGCGTCGAACTTGAGGAAAATCCGTCAACCGGCTACGGCTGGGCGGTTGATGCCAAAGCAAGTTCCCGATTGCCGCTCGTACGCATCACCGACCGCGGCTTTTCGGAGCGCGAAGGCGGCAAGCGTCTAGTTGGCGCCCCAGGCGTTCATCGCTGGGACATTCAAGCATTAAGTGCGGGCACTGCGAATGTCGTCTTCATCTATCGGAGGCCATGGGAACGCAAGCACGTCCGTAGCCACGCGGTCGCGGTGGAGGCCGCAGCACCTTGAAAATCATCTGATCGATGGTGAGAACGGCCGAATGAGCGGCAAAAATGGAGCAGCCGTCCGCCCGCGTGCGATCGCGCCTCCGACCAGAACACGCCTATCATGACTACTCCGCCTACCCCAGGGCCCGGCGTTGCACGCCATCCGCGCCGGCGTCATCGGTGGCCTGCGGCATCGGCATCACGATGATCTGGCCGTTGGACGCGATCTCGATGCCACGCTCCTGGAAGCGCCGCTTCATGCGGCGGTTGAACTCGCGCTGCACCGGCCAGCGGCCGGAATCGGTGCAGCGGATCTGGCCGACCAGCGTCACCATCGAACCGTCCACCTTGTCGACGCCCCACAATTCGAGATCGCTGCGGATCACCCCGCGATATTCGGGCTCGCGGCGCATCTCGGCGACGATCTCCTTGAGTATCTCGCCGGCGCGGTCGGTATCCTCCTTGTAGGCGATGCTGACGCTGACCGCCGCATTGCCGGCGCCGCGGCTGGAATTGGTGATCGTCGTCACCGCACTGAACGGCACGATGTGCACGGCGCCGTCGGCGGCGCGCAGGCGGATGGTGCGGATCGAGACGTTCTCGACCGTGCCGGACAGCCCGGCGACGCTGACGACGTCGCCGACCTGCACGCCATTCTCGATCAGCAGGAACAGCCCGGTGATCAGATCCTGCACCAGCTTCTGCGAGCCGAAGCCGATGGCGATGCCGACGATCCCGGCGCCGGCAAGCAGGGGCGCGACATTGACGCCGATCTCGCTCAGCGCGGTGAGGCCGACGACGGTGACGATCAAACAGAACAGCGCCGTCCGCAGCATCGGCTGGAAGGTGCGCAAGCGCGCGGCCCGCACATAATGCCCTTCGCGCGACAGCACATCGATCTGGCGCTCCATCAGGGCATTGCTGATTTCCCAGATGCTAGCGGCCGCCAGCGCCGCGATGGCGATGGTGGCGAGCGCGGACAGCAGACGGCTGCCGATCTGGCCGCCATAGAACCACACCACGGCGTCGACGCCCCAGACCTCGAGCACGGCAACGAAGCCGGCAAAGGCGATGATGGTGGCGACGATCCGGCGCAGCAGGGGCAGATAGCGGTTGGCGCGCGTCTCCAGCCCCGGAAACCGCTCCAGGATCTCGGGCCGGATCGAAAAGCCGCGATCGATCACGCTGAGCACGACCATCGTCAGGACGCGGGCGACCAGGATCACCGCGATGGTGCCGACGAAATATTGCAGCATCAGCGAATAGCCGTTGCGGATATTGAGCGCCCACACCGCCCACAGCGCCATGTCGAGCGCGATCGCGAAATAATGCCACAGCGACGCGGCACGGCTGCGCGCCCGCGCCGCAAGCCCGCCCTGGCCGAACGGTGCCCGGATCACGTCCGCCACCTGCCGGCGGCATTGCAGGATGATGATGGCGATGAAGAGATGCACGACCAGCATGACCAGCCGTAACAGCCCCCAATATCCGGCACGGTGCAGCCCAAGCAGCAGCGCGACATTGGCGAAGCATATGCCCGACACGGCCACCGCGACGATGCGGCGCGCCCATATCTCGATATAGGCCGCGGTTTCGCCGCGGATCCGGATCAGGCCGAAGGGGCCGAACAGCGCGCGCACAGCGCAGATCATGCCGCGCGACAGGGCATAGGCATTGACGACCGCAAGGATCACGAGGCGCACGGTCGTCTGGTCGCCGATCCCGGTGCCGAGCAGCGAGGTGGCGACCGCGACGAAGACGAGCACCGGCAGGAGTTCGAGCAACAAACGCCCGAGCACGAAGGGCAGCCGGACGACCGACTGCCACAGCCGGACCAGCGACAAATGGCGGCGCCGCGGCTCAGGTTGCGTGAGGATATCGGCAATTGAGGATGGCGGGTCCGCGATCATCACCGCCTGGGCCGGAGCCCGCGCCGCCTGCGGAAGGCGCTGCTCGAGATAGGCGAGCGGCCGCCGGATCAGGCGCAAGCTCACCCATTCGGCCGCCAGCGCGCAGCCAAGCACCAGCGCGAGCTTCCAGGCGATGTCGAGCAGCTGATTGTAGGCCAACGGATCGTTGGCGGTGCGGATGATCCACCAGTAGAACGCCTGGAAATGGGTCAGCGTGCGAACGACGTCGGCGACGTCCTGGGATATCTCGGTCACCTGCTCCGACACCGCGAGCAGCAGTTGCGCGCCCAGACTGTCGGCGCTGAGCGGGATCGCAGGCTTCTCCTCGGGCGCAGGCTGCGCCGGCTGGCCCGCAGCCGGAACCGGCACCGCGGCGCCCGCCTGTGCCGGCGGCGTCGCGTTGGCGATCGCACGCAAGGTCTCGATCATCTGCGCGCGCTTGGAGGCGTCCTGCAGCGTGTCGAGCGCACGCCGCGCCTGTTCCGGGGTCAAGGCTCCGGCGGACGGCAGGGCCGGCGCTGCCGGTGCAGTTCGACTCTCGGCGAAGGCCGGATGCGCGATCAGGATGAAGCTGAAAACGAGCGTGCAAAGAAATCGCTGCGACACGAAGGCCCCTTCGAGGTGACGCGCGAGGACCGATGCGAAACCGGCCGCTCGCGCCATGCGGGAGCGCGCCGTTTCGCCGCAATCCTGTGTCGGAAGTTTGCTGGTGGCGCGGCTTTCTGTTGGAAATCGCCGCCCGACGCAGCGCGGCGGCCATATTTCAATCACAGCTCGCAGCGATGTGAGCGACCACCGCTGAACGGCGGCCGTACCCCTGTCTGTAGAGCCCGGGTGCTACCTGCTTCCTCTCAGCCGCGTGCGCGGCGCGCGACGGGCCAGCAATCGAACGGCGCGTGATTGCCGGCCCGCAGCTGCGCGGCCGCGCAGCATTCAACCGCCAATAGCCGCGGCCTGGCGGGCGGCCATCTCGACATCCTCCGCCGTCACGCGCTGGAAGGCCGGACGCGCGGTCATTCGCTCCGCGTAGTTCACGAACACATCGCGCTTCGGCACGATACCGAACGTCAAGGTCCAGTTGAAGGCGGTGCCCCAGAGGATGTCGGCCGCGGTCATGCGCTCGCCGAGCAGATAAGGCCCGTTGGCGAGCTGCGCCTCCAGCGCGCCCAGCATCGTCTCGTAATCGGCATAGGGCGACTGCGTGATCGGCGCCGGCGGACGCTGCATGAAATGGTCGATCAGCGCCGGCTCGAACGAAGAGCCGTAATAGGCGATCCAGCGCAGATACGGTCCGCGCAGCGGATCATCGAGCGCGGGCGTCAATCCCGCCTCCGGGAACAGGTCGGCGAGATAGATGTAGACCGCGACCTGCTCGGTGACGAACTGGCCACGATGGCGGATCGCCGGCACCTTGCCGAGCGGGTTGATGGCGAGATAGGCCGGCTGGCGCTGCTCGCCCGCCTTCATGTTGAGGACGTGCAGATCATAGGGCGCGCCAAGCTCCTCCAGCAGCACGCGGGTGCCGGTGGCTCGGGTCTGCGGCGAATAATACAGGGTAATGCGGTCGGCTGAACTCATGGGCTGCTTCCTCTCGTTTTTGAAGGCAGACCCGTTGTGCCACCCCATACCTGACATCCTGTGTCAGGTATGGTTTAACGCGTCATGCGCGCGAGCCGGCTGCTCTCCATCCTCACCACCCTGCAGGCGCGGGGCCGGGTCACCGCGCCTGAGCTGGCCGAGGCTTGCGAGGTCTCCGTGCGTACGATCTATCGCGACATCGATGCGCTCTCGGCGGCGGGCATCCCGGTCTATGCCGAACGCGGCGCCGAAGGCGGCTTCCGCCTGCTCGACGGCTATCGCGTACGCCTGAACGGATTGTCGCCGGTGGAGGCCGATGCGCTGTTCATGGCGGGCCTGCCGGGGCCCGCGGCCGCACTCGGGCTCGACGGCGCGATGAGCGCAGCGCAAGCCAAGCTGATCGCGGCGCTGCCGGCCAGCCTGCGCCCGAACGCTGCGCGGATGCAGGCGCGGTTTCATCTCGATGCCCCGGCATGGTTCGGCGAAGCGGAGGAGCCGCAGCACCTGCGCAGGATCGCCGATGCGCTGCTCGCCGACCGGATGATCGACATCCGCTACCAGAGCTGGCGCGCGGAAAAGCGCCGCCGCATCGCCCCGCTCGGGCTCGTGCTCAAAGGCGGCAGCTGGTATCTCGCCGGCCAGATCGACGGCAGCGTGCGCACCTACCGGGTCGCGCGCATCCTCGATTGCAGCCTGCGCGAGGAGACGTTCGCGCGGCCGGCGGATTTCGATCTCGCCACCTATTGGCAGGCCGCCACCGAACGGCTCGAGGCCGAGATGCATCCCAACGAAGCCAGGGTGCGGCTCTCGCCTCGCGGGGTCAGGCTGTTGGAGGTCGTGAGCCAGCCTTATGTCAGGGCGCGCACGCGCATCTCGGACGCGGCCGACGCCGACGGCTGGCGCATCGCCACCATTCCGATCGGCACGACGGCATGGCATGCCGCGACCGAACTCTTGCGGTTCGGCGCTGACGCCGAAGTGCTGGAGCCTGCCGAGCTGCGTGCCATGATGGCCGAGCTCGCGCGCGCGATGGCGGAGCGTTATCGCTGACGCACACGGCAGGACCGATGCGGCTCGGTCCCGGCGCATCGGCGCCGCCAGCCGCCGGTCAGCTCATCACCGCTCACAGCGGTGCGAGCAGCATGGCGTGCGCGCGATCCTCCCCCTTCCTGAAACCGACGAGCGGTCCGAATGTTGGCTTCAGCCGAAAGGTCCTTTCGGCTTTTCGCCCCTAATCGCGTGGGGGTTCGAGATGCATCTGAAAGCCGAATGAGGGGAAACACGAGCCGGTTGCGCCGCACCTTGGACAGAGCTCCAGGCCGCTCGTGGTCCCCTTATTCACGAGTTCCTGTACGCATCCTTCACGCATCCTTCGAGCATCAACATGATCCGACAATCCATTCTTGCGACCGTCGGCGCCGTTGCGATTTCACTTGCTGCGATCTCGGTGGCCCGCGCACACGGCCCAGCGGCCTCCGACGGCGCGAGAGTTACGAGACCGATGCGCGTCAAACATCCGGCACCGGCTTCCTGGCGATGGAGCAACGACAGGATGGAGACCGCGCGCGAGCCGGTCCCGCCACCGGTCAATCTGTTCGAGACCGGCAGGCCACCGGCCCAGCCCGCGCAGTGGTGAGGCTTCGGCCCGCCTACATCATCACCGGCCGGTCCGGCAGTTCATTGGGCGTGCCGGCTTGCGGCGGGAAATGCTTGGCCAGTTCGCGCGACACCTTAGCGATGCCGGCGAGCACACCTTGCTCGAACCGGCCGTCGCGGAAGTCTGCCTCCATGGCGCGGCAGATGCTCTCCCAGCCATCCTTGCCGACCTTGGCGTGGATGCCGCGATCGGCGACGATCTCGACGTCGCGGTCGGCGAGCAGCAGATAGATGAGGACGCCGTTGTTGTGAGCGGTGTCCCAGATCCGCAGATGCGAGAACAGATCGAGTGCGCGCTCGCGTGCCGGCTGGTTGCGGAATAGCGGCGCGCCATCGAGCGCGCCTTCGACGACGAACCGCAGTTGGCCCGCATGGGTCGCCTCGCCGCTCCTGATGGCCTGTTCGATCCGCGCCAGCACGGCCGGCGTGAAGATCCGCCGCTGCAGCCAGCGGTGATGCAGAAGATGCCTGGCGATCCGTTTGACGCTCATCTGTGCCAGCCCATTGCGTCACCAGTTTCCTGAGGCGCCGCCACCACCGAAGCTGCCGCCGCCTCCTGAGAATCCGCCATCCGACCGGCTGCCACCGCTGCTCCAGCCGCCCGACGACCCACCTGACCAGCCACCGCCATAGCGGCCGCGCCCCGGCGGCCCGAATGCGGCAAAGCTGTCGGCAATCAGCGCGATGAAGAAGCCGACCATGCCGGACAACAGGGCTGCGGCGAGTGAGCCAACGACCAGCCACGCCAACCCGCCAACCACCGCGCCGGTGGCGGCCGAACCAAGCAGCCGGCCGAACAGCGCCCGCAGGATGCCGCCAGCCATGATGGCGCCGAACAGCACGAACGGGGCGAACGATCCGATCGTTTCGAAGTCCAGATCCTGCCCGTGCGAGGCCTGCGGCTCCGGTGCCGGCAAGGGCTCGCCGTCGATCACGCCAATGATGCGATCGACGCCCGCGGCGATGCCACCGGCGAAATCGCCGCGCCTGAATTTCGGCGTGATGTCCTCATCGATGATCCGCCGCGACGTGACGTCCGTCAGGCTGCCCTCCAGGCCGTAGCCGACCTCGATCCGCACCCGCCGGTCGTTCTTGGCCACCACCAGCAGCGCGCCGTCGTCGATCTTCTTGCGGCCGATCTTCCAGGCGTCCGCGACGCGGATCGTGAACTGCTCGATGCTCTCAGGCTGCGTGGTCGGCACCATCAGCACCGCGACCTGGCTGCCCTTCCGCGTCTCCAGGTCCTTCAGCTTCTGGTTCAGGCTCGCGATATCAGCCGGCGCCAGCGTACCGGTCTGATCGACCACACGGCCGGTGAGCGGAGGGACAGCGACGTCGGCGAAGGCCGATGCAAGAAGTGCCACGCACAAAACGAGCGCCGGGACGATTGCTCTCGCTGCCGAGATCGCGCGCAAGGTCGGGCGCTCCAGACTACTTCGCCGGTGCAGGCGCTGGTACGTTGAAATCGACCTTCGGCGCGACCGAGATCTCGCGCTCATTCTCGACCGTGAAGTTCGCCTTCTCCTTGTAGCCGAACATCATGGCGGTGAGATTGTTCGGGAAGGTGCGGATCGAGACGTTATAGTCCTGCACCGCCTTGATATAACGGTTGCGCGCCACCGTGATCCGGTTTTCGGTGCCCTCGAGCTGGGACATCAGGTCGCGGAACAGCGCGTCCGACTTCAGTTGCGGATAATTCTCAGTCACCACAAGCAGCTTCGACAGTGCGCTGGTCAGCTCGCCCTGCGCCTGCTGGAACTTCTGGAAGGCGGCCGGATCGTTGATGAGCTCCGGCGTCGCCTGGATGCTGCCGACCTTGGCCCGCGCATTGGTGACGCCGAGCAGGACATCCTTCTCCTGCTGGGCGAAGCCTTTGACCGAATTGACGAGATTGGGAACGAGATCGGCGCGGCGCTGGTACTGATTGACGACCTCCGACCAGTTGGCCTTCACCTGCTCGTCATTGGTCTGGATGGCGTTGTAGCCGCAATTGGTCAGGCTCAACGTGGCCAGCGCCGCCAGCACGGTCCAAAATCTGCGCATCGCGCTCTCCCCTTCTCCCGGTGCTCAAGCTCTCACAGCACAGGTTGAGTGAAGACGCAATGACGGGCCGCACGGTCTTTCGAGGCCGCGCGGGCGTCGGGCCAATGGCCGGTCCGACCGACCGGCGTGGTTCGCGAGCTGCGCTCAGCTGCCGTTGCGCTCCCGTAGCGGCGAGATGAACAGGTCCTGCCAGGCCGCCGGCTTGACCTTGATGGAACCGGCGCCATGCATGAAGTCGGCGATCTTCAGCATGCCCTCCGGCGTCGTGGAGAACCAGGTGTCCTTATCCTGCAACATCTCCAGCATCTCTTCCTTCGTGGTCTTCACCTTCGCGGTCCGCGCGTAGATCTCCGCCGCAGCCGCCTTGTCGCGGGCGATGAAGGCGTCTGCCTCGTCCAGCGCGTCGAGAAACGCCTGGACGACCTTCGGATTCGCGTCGACGAA
The DNA here is from genome assembly GCF_032489995.1 of Bradyrhizobium sp. SZCCHNGR1005. Taxonomy (NCBI): domain Bacteria; kingdom Pseudomonadati; phylum Pseudomonadota; class Alphaproteobacteria; order Hyphomicrobiales; family Nitrobacteraceae; genus Bradyrhizobium; species Bradyrhizobium sp. SZCCHNGR1005. Next base: position 208,755 of record NZ_JAUEZC010000007.1, on the reverse strand, counting down.
ACGCTTCGGCGCGAAGGTCACGTCCATGGTCATGCGTCCGAGCACGTCGGCCGAGTTGGCGACGCGATGGACCTTCGAATCCTTCAGCTCCAGATAAGCGAACGGCGGCGAGGTGAAATGCGCCGAGATCTCCGTCCTGCCGGAGGTGAGCGCCGCCAGGGCCTCGGGGTGCGGCAGGCCCACCGTCATCGGATCGAGCTTGGCGTAGTTCTCGCGACCGAACTCATGGGCCGCCATCATCTGCAGCATCACCGCCGACAGCGAGGTCTTGATGCCGGGCAGCGCGATCTTGTCGCTCGGCTTGAAGTCCTTCAGCGATTTGATCTCGGGATTGTTGGTGTTCATCCACAACGACGTCGAGCTCAAGCCGCTGACGCCGACGACCTCGACGCTCGGAATGCCCTTGGCCTTGGCCCACAGCGTGATGAAGCCAGGCGCGCCGGTGCCGGCGATGTCGAGCGAGCCCGCCATCATGGCGTCGTTGATGATGTTGCCGCCGTCGAGCATCAGCCAGTTGACCTTGAGCGGACCGATCCCGGCCTTCTCGGCCTGCTTCTCCAGAAGCTTCTGGTCCTCCATCACGATCAGCGGCAGATAGAGGATGCCGTAACCCTTGGAGATCCTGACTTCCTTGACCTCGGCCTGCGATGCGCCGCCGCTGCCGAGCAGCGCGAAAAGCCCGAGAGCAGCCGCGCCAAGTGATGCCTTCCAGGACATAATTCCCTCCCTCATGTCAGACTTGTTGTTGTAGCCGGAATTAATGCTGCATGCCCCAGCGCCGCACCGTCTTGCGCTCGATGGTGGCGAAGACGAGATTCTCGACGACGAGGCCGATGAAGATCACCGTGAACAGTCCGGCGAACACGTTCGCCGTCTCGAGCTGATTGCGGTTCTCGAAAATGAACCAGCCGAGACCGCCCGAGCCTGAGGAGACACCGAACACCAGCTCCGCTGCGATCAAGGTGCGCCACGCGAAGGCCCAGCCGACCTTGAGCCCGGTCAGGATGGCGGGAAACGCGGCCGGGATCAGGATGAAGCGCACGAGCTTCAGCCCGCGCAGACCATAGTTCATGCCGACCATCCGCAGCGTGTTCGAGACCGAGCGGAAGCCCGAATGGGTGTTGAGCGCGATCGCCCACAACACTGAATGCACGAGCACGAAGACGACGCTGCCCTTGCCGAGCCCGAACCAGATCAGCGCCAGCGGCAGCAGTGCGATCGCCGGCAAGGGATTGAACATCGAGGTCAGCGCTTCCAACAGATCGGCGCCAAGGCGCGACCCGATTGCGATCGTCGTCAGTGCCGCGGCGAGGGCGATGCCGATGCCGTAGCCGATCAACAGCGTCTCCATCGACACCAGCGTGCGCGCCGGAATCACGCCATTGCGGATGTTGTCGAAGAAGGCGGCGAGCGTGTCGGTGAAGGTCGGAAACAGCAGCGGATTGCCGAGCCAGGTTCCATAGGCCTGCCAGATGCCCGCCAGCACCAGCAGAATGAAGGCCTTGCGCACCGCGCCCAGGCGATAGATCCGCTCGAACCAGGACAGGCCCGCTTCGACTTGGACGTCGCCGAGCGGGGTTTCCGGATTGACGATTTCGGCACGGAGAGCCAGCGTTTCGGTCATGGACGTGTCCTCTTGGCGATGGCCGATCAGTGGTGACCGAACAGCATGTCGTTGATGCGCCCTTCGAGCGCGACCTGCTGCGGCGAGCCCATCATGTCCGATGGAATGCTGTTGAGTTCGGCCCGGACACGGCCCGGATGCGGCGACAGCAACAGGATGCGCGACCCGATCTTGATCGCCTCCTCGATCGAATGCGTCACGAACAGCACCGTGAAGCGGGTGTCGTCCCACAGTTGCAGCAATTCGTCCTGCATCTTGCGGCGGGTCAACGCATCCAGCGCGGCGAACGGCTCATCCATCAGGAGAATGTCCGGCTCCATCGCCATGCCGCGCGCGATCGCAACGCGCTGCTTCATGCCGCCGGACAGCGTGTGCGGATAGCTGTCGATGAACTTCGACAGCCCGACCTTGTCGATATAGGCCCGCGCCCGCTCGCGCGCCTCCGCCGGGGCGACGCGTCCGCTCGCGGTGAGCGCGAAGACGACGTTCTCGCCGACCGTCTTCCAGGGCAGCAATTGGTCGAACTCCTGGAATACCATCATCCGATCCGGCCCGGGCTCGGTGACGTCGCGACCCTTGAGCTGAATGCGGCCCTCGGTCGGACGCAAATAGCCGCCGATCGCCTTCAACAGCGTGGATTTGCCGCAGCCGGACGGCCCGAGCAGAACAAAGCGGTCGGAATTGTAGACGTTGAAATCGACGCGGTAGGTCGCGGTGACGAGCGTATCGGGCGTCTTATATTGCAGCGTCACGCGCTCGACGGTGAGCAGGGGCGCAAATTGGGTCTGCGGCTGATGCACTGTCATCGATCCTCCCCATGTTGCAGTGCGAAATTTTACGTGGCGCACTTCGGCAACCTTGGCGGAGATGATAGACGGGCGAACTGACCCCAAACTGACTCGGAGCTGAGACGCCGTTGCGCATCCTATTGGTCGAGGACACGCCAGAGATCGGCTGCGCCGTCGTGAACCGCTTCGAGCGCATCGGCTATGCGGTCGATTGGGAGAAGGACGGCCGCACCGCCAGCGAGCTGGTCGAGGTGCAATCCTACGATCTGATCGTGCTCGACGTGATGCTGCCGAACATGGACGGCTTCGCCATCCTGAAACATCTGCGCCGCAAGGGATTGCGGACGCCGGTGCTGGTGCTCACCGCCCGCTCCGCCGTCGACGACCGCATCAGCGCGCTCGATCTCGGCGCCGACGATTATCTGGTCAAGCCGTTCGATTATCGCGAGCTGGAAGCGCGCGCCCGCGCCCTGCTGCGGCGTGCCTGCGGGCTGTCGGACAACACCTTGACGATCGGACCGCTGACGATCGATCGCGCCGGCCGGACGGCAAGCGTATCGGGCCAGCCGCTCGATCTCACGCGCCGCGAGCTGACCGTGCTGGAGATCCTGGCCGCGCGGCCGGGCCGCTATGTCGGCAAGGAGGAACTGGTCGAACAGCTGTTCAGCTTCGAACAGGACCCGAGCCCCAATGCGGTCGAGCAGTTCGTGGCGCGGCTGCGCCGCAAGCTCGCGGGCACGTCAGTCGAAATCCGAACCGAGCGCGGCCTTGGCTATCAGCTCTCAGCTTCGTAAGCTCAGCGGCTCGCTCCGCGCGCGGCTGCTCGTTGCGATCGGCGCGATCCTCGCGGTCGGCGCCCTCGTTCTCAGCTTCGCGGCATGGCAATATGCTGCCACCGCGGCGCGCGATGCCTATGACAAGCTTCTGGTCGGCGGCGCGGTGCAAATCGCCGAGAATGTCTACCTGCAGGGCGGCGTGGTGACGCTGGACCCGCCCGCTGCCGCGTTTTCCACGCTTTCGGCCTACGATCTTGTCTTCTACCGCGTCACCGATCCGCGTGGCGTGGTGGTTGCCGGCTATGACGACCTCGCAGCGAACATACCGCCGGCCGCGTTGCGCAAAGGCGTGCGCTTGAGCGATGGCACCTTCCGCGGCCAGAAGGTGCGCATCGCCGCGGTGGCCCGCAAGATCGACGGGGCGCCGGGCGATGGCTGGGCCGAGATCGTCCTGGCGCAGACCCTTGCCGCGCGCGAGGCGCTGACCTGGGACCTGGCTTCCAAAGCAATCGGCATCATCGCCGCGATGAGCGTGCTCGCACTCACCGCCACCGCGCTCTGCCTGCGGCTGGTGTTCTCGCCGCTGACGCGGATCGAGGCCGAGATCGCGCGGCGAAAGCCGGATGACCTGAGCCCGATCGCGGTCACGCCGCCATCGGAGGTGCGGGCGCTGGTCGGCGCCATCGACGGCTTCATGCAGCGGCTCGACGAGCGCATCAAGATCATGCAGCGCTTCATCGCCGACGCCACGCATCAATTGCGGACGCCGCTCGCCGCCATCGATGCACAAGCCGAGCTTCTCGCGGCCGATGGCGAGGAGCCCAAGGCGCTGGAGGCTTTGCGGGAACGGATCGCCGATCTCGGACGGCTGACCAACCAGCTCTTGGACCACGCGATGGTGCTGCACCGGGCGCAGGCGCCGCGGCTTGCTCCGACTGATATCAATGCCTTGGCCAAATCGGTGCTATCGCAAGCAGTGCCGCTGACACTCGACCGTGAAGTTTCGATCGGCTTCGTGCCGTGCGACGCTGACGCCGTGATCGAGGCCGACGCGATCAGCCTGCGCGAAGCACTGGCCAATCTGATCCACAATGCGCTCGTTCATGGCGCGCGAAGCAGCTTGACGGTGATCGTCGAGCCGAGCGGCGCTGGTCTTGCGATCTGCATCCGGGATGATGGTCCGGGCATTCCGCCCGAGGCGCAGGCGCGCCTTGTGGTACCTTTTCAAAAGGGTGAGACCTCACGCGGCTCCGGGCTTGGACTGGCGATCGCCAGCGAAGTCGCGCAAGCGCATGGCGGAAGCTTGCGCTTCAGCGGAGGCGATGGCGATTTCAGTGTGCTGATGGAGCTACCCGCAGGGGATACAGGTAGGCCTTCTTAGCCAGTTGATCGGAAGCGCGGCACGAGATCAAAATTCGTCCTCCCCGCGTGCGCACTCTCCCGGAAAGCGGTTCGAGCTCTCACCGCAACAACCGTGCGCTCCCCTCCCCCTTGCGGGGAGGGGAGCGGGGGTGGGGGTCCACGCGCGCTTAACTTAGTTGAGTTCGCTTTCAGTATTTCCAGGAAAGGCGGAATAGGACATCGGGCCGCTTCCCGCCACGCGCAGGTCAGAGCATGCGCTCGGTTGCAGTTGCTAGAACCACAATGATCGCTGATGTCTCTGGGACTCGAACTCTCAAATTTAGAGAAGGACTCGTGGACCCCCACCCCCAACCCCTCCCCGCAAGGGGGAGGGGAGCGCACCGTCGCTGTGATGAGAGGCCGGCTCCAACTACGGAGATTGGAAGATCACTGGAGTCTCCGTAATGGCGGCGTCAAACCGCGGCCTGCACCTTCGCGGCCTTGGCATCGCGGATCGCCTGCCAGACCTTCTGCGGCGTCAGCGGTGTCTGCAGATTGGTGATGCCGAGCTCGAACAGCGCGTCCATCACGCCGTTGGTGACGCAGGGCGGACCGCCGATCGCACCCGACTCGCCGCAGCCCTTGGAGCCCAGCGGATTGGTCTTGCACGGCGCGGAATCGTCGAGCGTGACCGCGATCGGCGGCACGTCGTCCGCGCGCGGGATGCAATAGTCCTGATAGGTCGCGGTCAGAAGCTGGCCGTCGGCATCATAAGCGACGCCCTCGTAGAGCGCCTGTCCGATGCCCTGTGCCACGCCACCGTGGATCTGGCCTGCGACCAGCATCGGATTGACGGCGACGCCAACGTCATCGACCGTGGTGTAGCGCACCACGCGGGTGACGCCGGTCTCCGGATCGATCTCGACCTCGCAGATATGGGTGCCGTTGGGCCAGCTCGGCCCATCGACCTCGCCTTCGCTGTCGACCGAGAGCTTGGCGCCCTGCTCCTTCTGCGCGAGCTCGAACAGGCTGATGCGGCGGTCGGTGCCGACCACGCTGAGGACGCCGTCGCGATATTCGATGTCCTCGACCGAGGTTTCCAGCAGGTTTGAGGCCTTCTCGCGCGCCTTCGTGATCAGGTCGTTGGAGGAAACCGCGACCGCCGTGCCACCGACGAACAGCGAGCGCGAGCCGACGCTGCCGAAGCCGGTGGCGAGATCGGTGTCGCCCTGCACGACATCGATCTTGTCCAGCGGAATGCCGAGCGTGTCCGAGATCATCTGGGTGTAAGTGGTCTGCAGACCCTGCCCCATCGCCATGGTGCCGGAATGCAGGATGACGCGGCCCTCGGCGGTCGCGTGCAGCGAGACCTTCTCGGTGTGGGCGCGGCCGCCGGTCCACTCGATATAGCTGGTGAGGCCGCGGCCATAGAGCATGCCGCGTTTCTTCGCCTCGCGCTTGCGGGCATTGAAACCATCCCAGTCGGCGAGCTTGGAGGCGCGCTCCAGCATGTGGGCGAAGGCGCCGGAATCGTACACCTGCCCGACAGCGTTGGTGTAGGGCAGCTGCGCCGGCTTGATGTAGTTGGCCTTGCGGATTGCGCGCGGATCGATGCCAATCTGGCGCGCTGCGGCATCGAACAGCCGCTCGACGATGAACACCGCCTCGGGTCGGCCCGCGCCGCGATAAGCACCCACAGGCGCGGTGTGCGTCATCACCGTCTTGACCTCGAAATGCACCAGCGGCAGATCGTAGACGCCGGTCTGCACGAAGGGTCCGAGCACCAGCGGAATGATGTTGCCGGCACCTGAGGAGTAGGCGCCCGTCGCGCCGATCGAGCGCACGCGATAGGCCAGCACCTTGCCCTTGGCGTCCAGCGCGAATTCGGCGGTCGAGGTGAGATCGCGGCCATGGGTGCCGCCGACGAATTCATCGGTGCGCTCGGCGCGCCAGCGAATCCTGCGGTTCAGCTTGGTCGCGGCATAGGCCACGATGCCGTCTTCCGGATAGAGATTGGTCTTCTGCCCGAAGCCGCCGCCGATGTCGCCAACCAGCACGCGCACATTCTCCTTCGGCCGTTTCAAGATATCGGCCAGCACGTCGCGGGTCGAGCCCGGCGTCTGCGACTGCACGTGCAGGATGAGACGGCCGGTCTTCTTCTCGATCTCGGCGATGGTCGAGCGCGGCTCCATCGCGGACGGAATCAACCGCTGGCTGGCGATCTCGAGCGAGACCTTGTGCGCGGCGCCGGCAAAGGCCTCCTCGACCTTGGCGGCATCCCCATAGCTCATCGCGGCCACGATGTTGTCGGGCGCCTCGGCCCACACCACCGGCGCGCCGGGCTTGATGGCACCGACCGGGTCGACCACCGCCGGCATCACCTTGTAGTCGATGCTGATGGCTTCGGCTGCCTCTTGTGCGATCGTGCGCGAGGTGGCGACCACGGCCGCGACCGGCTCGCCGGTGAAGCGCACCAGATCGTGCGCGAGCAGCCGCCGCGGCGGCACCGTCATCGGCTTGCCGTCGGGCCGCTTGAAAATGGCGAGCGTCGGGATCGTGCCGATGTTGTCCGCGATCAGATCCTCGCCGGTGAACACGGCTTCGACGCCGGGCATTTGACGCGCCGCTGTCGCGTCGATGGAGGCAATCTTCGCATGGGCATGCGGCGAGCGCAGCACGTAGAGCCAGAGCGCGCCCTCCTCCGACCTGTCGTCGATGAACTGCCCCTTCCCGGTGAGCAGCCTCTGATCCTCCAGCCGCTTGACGGGCTGTCCTGCGCCGAACCGCATATTGCCGGGAAGAATGTTCATTCGTCGTCCTTCACATTACGTCGAAATATGGCAGGCGTTTTAGCCGATCTGCCGACCGAAACAACAGTCGCCGTCATTCCGGGACGTCGCGAAGCGATGGGCCCGGAATCCATAACCACGAACAGAAGTTTGACGGCCGATCGTTGCCCGCGTGCTTCGGCACACCGGCCAGGGAGTATGGATTCCGGGCTCAGCCCTTCGGGCTGCCTCGGAATGACGATGTGGAGAGAGTGCGAGCGAAGCCGAAGCCAAACCTCACCCCAGTCCCTGCAGCACCTCTTCCACCACCTTGCGCTGCTCGGCCGTGAGCGCGGCCTGGGGCGGGACGGGATCGCCCACGTCATAGCCCTGGATCGCAAGTCCCGCCTTGATGCAGGCGGCGAGATTGAACCTCGCGAACGCCTCGTTCACGCGCCACAGCCGCTTCTGCAACTTGAGCGCATCGTCCCAGCATGCAGCCTGACAGAGATTGTAGAGTTCGACACTCTGCCGTGGAATGATGCAGGCGGGTCCGGCCATCCAACCGTGACCGCCGATCAGCATCACGGCCGCCGGGATGTGCGAAGAGGCGGCGAATACTTTGATCGCGTCACCGCAGCGGTTGATGATCGACAGCAATCGGCCGGTGTTGGTTGAGGCGTCCTTGATGTAGCCGATGCGCGGATGCTCGGCGAGGCGCGCGATCACGTCGAGCGAGAGATCGGAGCGCTGGAATTGCGGGTTGGTGTAGATGACGACGGGAATGTCGACCGCATCCGCGATCGCACGGAAATAGGCTTCCACACCAGCATCGGTGAGCGGGAAATAGGCCTCCAGCACGGCGAGGATGCCATCGGCACCGCGCTTCTGATACGCCTTGGCCTGCGCCACGGCATCCGCGGTTGCCGTCGAAGCGACGCCGGCCACCACCGGCACGCGGCCGTCAGCCGCCTCGATCGTGGCCTCCACCACGGTCATGCGCTGGGCCGCATTGAGGTAGGCGAATTCGCCGGTCGAGCCGAGCGGCGTCAGCCCGTGCACGCCGGCATGAATCAAATCATCGCAGAGCCGCCCGAGCACCCCGGCGCGAATACTGCCGTCCGAATCGATGGGCGAGACAAGATAAGGAAACACACCGTGGAAATCGGACATGCAGGCAGCTCTCGACATGGCTCGAGAACTGCTAACTCATCTGACGCCACGAAGAAAGCGCGTCGCGCCAGGTCGCGGCGCAGCGGCGCGAGCGACGCAGCTTGCCCGCGGCGGCAGCCGCCGGTTTCGCAGCGACCGGCCTCTTCGGCTGGAGCGTGCCGGATCGCTTCTTTCATCGACTTGAAACGCAACACCCTTTGATTGCGTTACACGCAACAACTCAACTCACCGGCTCCGGCCAGGGAAGAAACCAAGGCGGCGATGAGCGTGGCCGTCTCGCAACAGGCGCGCAGGAAAGAAAACCTTAACCTTAATCGTTAGAACCTGCTTCAAACTTTCCATTCACCATGTGTGGCGAGGGGCGCCTCTCACGCGAGAGACGTCGCCTCGCGACCTGATTGCAAGCGGACTGTCCTTCAGGATGTTCGCTCGGCGATCGGCATGGGTGCGCGGACAAGGGAACCATAAGGGTCCGGAACGTTAACGACGATGCGACGACGAAATGGTCCCAACTCCGCGTAATTCAGTCATTTTTCCGCCGTACTGGATGAGCATCATCCAGCGTGTGAAAGAGTTAGTACGAGTGCTCCAGCGTAAATTCGCGGCGGGAATTTCGATCGGAGACGAGGGAGCCCTGCAGCGAGAGCGACGATGACGACGCTTTACGATTTGCTCGGTGCTCTTCCAAACGACGATGCCGAAGAGATCCGAGCCGCATTCCGCAAGGCCGTCAAGGGCGTCCATCCCGACGTCAATCCTGGCGATCCCGAAGCGGCGCTGAAGTTCCGGCAGATCGTCCGTGCCCACGACATCCTGAGCGATCGCGAACAGCGCGCCGCCTACGATCATCTGTTGACGCTTGCGCACGAAGAGCAGGAGCAGGATTCTAAGCTCGCCGTCGCCGCCAAGGTGCATCGGGTGGCATCGGGCGTGATGGCGCTGACCGTCGCGTCGGCGGCTGCGGTCGGCGGCTACCTGCTGTTCATGCATATGTCGGCGGCTGCAGTCGCACCGCTCAGGCCGACCCTCGTTGCGGTCGACAGGATCAAGGGCGGATCTCTGCCGGCCAAGCTGGCCGACAGCGCAGCGGCCGGGTCGGAGGCCGCCGCTGCGTCCGCCGAATTGGCTTCGGCCTCCTCCGCGACGACGATGGTCAGCGCTTCGCCCGAGCAGCTGCCGTTACCGGTCGAAAAGATCGATGACGTCTATGCTTCCGACGAGGATCGCACGTCCTGCACGCAGCCGCATGCGGGTTCCTGCAATGCAGACGTCACGGCGGCGCTGCCGGCGTCGGCGCCAATCAACGACGCCAAATTCTACCGAGAACGTGGCATGGCCGCGTATCGGAAGGGCGATCTGGCGGCTGCGATCGCCGACCTGAACCAGGCCATTCAGATCGACCCGCGGCTGAAGGAAGCCTATATCGACCGTGGCATCGTGTTTTATCGGTTGCACAAATTCGATCGCGCCTTCGCCGATGCGGCTGCCGCAAAACGGATCGAGAAGGCCGACCGCGCGGTCATGGATGCCATGGCGAAGAAGCAGCCTTTGCGGCCGCTCAAGCTCGACCCGCCGCGGATGACGCGGGTCTCGCAGCGGCATACGGCAGGCGTCGCGGATTGAGCCTGGTTTCGGCTCCACAGAACTGTCATTGACTAAAGTTTAAGGTAGTAAGAAGCCTTCCCGGCGCGGCACCTCCGCGGCCACGTCTTGTTAGGAAAGCTGCCCCATGGTGCCCACCATGGGACCAGGGCTGTTTTCAAGATTTTTACATCCGAATCCGGCGATCCGCCGCGAGCTCGTCGATCTGCTTTACACTTCGCTGCCGCAGGTCACGGCCATCAATGCCGCCTCGATCACCGGCTCGGTCGCACTGGCGGCCGCGCATCGTGACCCCGGCTACATCGCGATTACCTGTGCGATCGTGATCAATGCGATCGGCCGGATGGTGAGCCTCCTGCGCTACAAGCGGCGGGCTGCGCGACTCTCGGACAAGGATGTCATTCACTGGGAGCGCATCTATGCCGCGGGCGCGGCTTCGTTCGGCCTTGCACTCGGCGCCTTGTCATTTCGTGCCTTTCAGCTCGACGACCAGCCCGGCGCCTGGCTCGCCTTCGGGCTGTCGATGTCCTATTGCGTCGGCATGGTATCGCGGGCGGCGATCCGCCCCTGGGTGGTACTGAGCACCACCGCGGTGCTGCTGGCGCCGACGCTGATCGCCGGGTTGATACGCCCCGAAATATCCTACCGGCTCGGCGCCGGCATGCTGGTGTTGTTCTGGTTCACCATCCGCGAGGCCTCGCGCCATCTAAGCAAGGCCTTCATCGAGCGGCTGGAGGCCAAGCATGCGCTCGCGCGGCAAGCCAACCACGACTTCCTGACCGGACTGCCCAACCGCGCCGCGTTTCTCAACGCATTGGAAACCATTGCCGGCAGCGTTTCGATCGTCGCCATCGATCTCGACGGCTTCAAGCCGGTGAACGACCGCCACGGCCACCACGCCGGCGATGATCTGTTGCGCCAGGTCGCGACACGGCTGTCGGACTGCATCGGAAGCAGCGGCATGGCTGCGCGCTTTGGCGGTGACGAATTCATGCTGCTGAAGCCGGTCGCCGAGGGAGCCAATGGACGCGAGGAAGCCCTGGCCCTGACGCGCGACGCAATTCGCGCGCTGTCGATGCCGTTCCTGTTGTCCGACATTCCCGTGGTGATCGGGGCCAGCGCCGGGCTGCTCGTCAGCGACGAACCGCTCTCGGAGAGCGAGGTGGCCGACATTCTGCAGCGGGTCGACGCCGCGCTCTATGCCGCCAAGCGCGCCGGCGGCGGCAATTGGGCCTGGGCCGAGCAACACGAAGCCGAACTGCGCCAGACCGCCTGATCGAGCGAGCGCGTTCGCATCGCACGTCTTGCGTCTGCCATCCACGTCCTGGCCTCGCCGTCGCAGGGCGGCCATGCTTCGCATGACCTTGCCAGCGGTGTGCCGATCCTTCAGGTCAGGCTGACGATAACTAATAAAAATTCCGGGAGGCGAAATGCAGAGAGTTGCGCGTTCAGCGCTGAAGGCGTTGTTCACATTCAGCTTGGCGACATTGCTGGCCAATGCGGCGGCGCATGCGGAAGACGGCGTCCTGCGCGTCGGCATCATTACCGACATGAGCGGCCAATATTCCGACGGCAACGGCATGGGCTCGGTGATATCGGCGCAGATGGCGGCCGAGGAGATCGGCGGCACCGTCGCCGGCCGCAAGATCGAGATCATTTCGGCCGATCATCAGAACAAGCCAGACGTCGCTGTCGGCATCGTCCGCAACTGGATCGACAACAAGGGTGTGGACGTGGTCGCCGAAGGCGTCAACTCGGCGGTCGCGCTCGCGATCCAGAACCTGACGCGCGAACGCAAGAAGATCTTCCTGATCTCCGGCGCGGGCTCCTCCGACCTCACCGGCAAGCAATGTTCGCCGACCTCGGTGCAATGGACCTACGACACCTATGCCTCCTCGAATGCGACCGCAAAGGCGGTCGTTGCACGCGGCGGCACGCCCTGGTTCTTCCTGACCGCCGATTACGCGTTCGGCCAGGCGCTGGAGCGCGATGCCAGCAAGGCCGTGATCGCGGCCGGAGGCAAAGTGCTCGGCGCGGTCAGGCACCCGTTCGACACCGCCGACTTCTCGTCCTTCCTGCTGCAGGCGCAATCGTCCGGCGCCAAGGTGCTGGCGCTCGCCAATGCCGGCTCCGACTTCCGCAACGCGGTGGCGCAGTCGGACGAATTCAACGTCCGTCAGGGCATGCAGGTCGTCGCGCTGCAGGTGACGCTCACCGACGTGCCGGCGCTGGGACTTGCGCATGCGCACGACCTGCTGTTCACCGATTCGTTCTACTGGGACCGGACGCCGGAGACGCGGGTTTTCGCCCAGGAATTCTTCAAGCGCCATGGCGCGATGCCGACCGCCTATCAGGCCGGCGTCAATTCGGCGCTGCGCCACTACTTCAAAGCGGTTGCCGCGACCAATTCGGTCGAATCGGACACCGTGATGGCTCAGATGCGCAAGACGCCGGTCAACGACTTCTTCGCACAGAACGGCGTGGTGCGCGAGGACGGCCGCATGGTGCACGACATGTACTTGATGCGGATCAAGAAGCCGGAAGAGTCCAAGAGCAAATGGGATCTCTACGAGTATCAAACCACCGTGCCCGGCGACCAGGCGTTCCGCCCGATGGCCGAGGGCGGTTGTCCCTATCTCACAAAAGCGCAGTAACCTCGCGTCTTCCGACCTCATGACTCCCGGCTGCCGGTCTCTTAGACTTGCAGTCGGGATTCTGGTGGGATGCTGAACGCCGTCGCCGATCGGCGCGCCGGCCCGGTGTCGCACTTCATGAGGGTGCATCGGATATGGACACGGTCTGGCTCGAGGACTTTCTGACCGTCATCAGCGAGGGTGGCTTCTCACGTGCCGCCGAACGCCGGTCCATCAGCCAGCCGGCGTTCAGCCGCCGCATCAAGTGCCTGGAGGAATGGGTCGGCGCCCCCTTGTTCGATCGCACCACCCATGCGGTCGAACTCACGTCCGCCGGCGAGCGCTTGCGGCCTTTCGCCGAAGAGGTGCTGCGGCAGCTTGAAACCGGCCGGCGGGACGCCCAGAGCGCCGCCACGGCCGCAACCGAGACGCTGCTGTTCGCCTCCACCCATGCGCTGTCGCTGACCTTCTTTCCGCCCTGGCTGCGCCTGCTGGAGCGCGAACAGCCGCTGATGACCGCGATCCAGCTGACCGCCGACAGCATGGCGGCCTGCGAGCGGCTGATGATTGAGGGCCATGCGCAGTTCCTGCTCTGCCATCACCATCCGGCCGCATCGACCCGGCTGACCAGCGACCGTTTCCGCTCGATCGCGCTCGGCGAGGACGTGCTGGTGCCGGTCGCAGCACCTGCGCTCGCCGCGCCCGATCTGTTGGAGCAAGGCCCCTATCTCGCTTATTCGGCCGAGTCGGGCATGGGACGAATCCTGGCTGCGACCTGGAGCGAGGCCGGACGGCGGCCGCCGCCGGAGCCGGTATTCTCGTCCCATCTGGCGACCGTGCTGGCGATGATGGCGCGCGACGGGCGCGGCCTGGTCTGGTCGCCGCTCAGCCTGGTCGCCGACCAGCTCGCCGCCGGCCAACTGGTCCAGATCGGCGCGCCCGCCGACCAGGTCCGCATCGCCATCCATCTGTTCCGGCCAAAGGCGCGGCAGACCCAGGCCGCGGAGCAGTTCTGGAGCCGCATCAGCGCGCGGATGATTTAGCCCGAGAAGAACGCGAGCAGCTCGGCGATGACGGCCTCGGGTAGCTCTTCCTGAAGCGTGTGGCCGCAATCCAGCGCATGGCCGCGCACGTCGACCGCCTTCTCGCGCCAGGTCTGCAGCACATCGTAGAGCGCGCCGACCGTGCCGCGACCGCCCCACAGCGCCAGCAGCGGCGCCAGTATGCGCTTCTCCTTGTCCGCCTCGTCATGGACGAGGTCGATGCCGGCAGCGGCACGGTAATCCTCGCAGATGGCGTGACGGGTCATCGGATCGAGATAGCAGCGCAGATATTCGGCCAACGCGTCCGGCTCGGTGGCACCGGCGATCTTGTTCTGCCCATCGATATGCCGCCGCAGGAAGAACTCCGGATCGGCCGCGATCAGCTTCTCCGGCAGCGGAAAAGGCTGGATCAGGAAGAACCACCAGAAATAGCGCGTCGCAAACGCCTTGTCAGTGCGTGCATACACCGTCGCGGTCGGGGCGATGTCGAACAGTGCCAGCCGCGCCACGGCATCCGGATGATCGAGCGCCATCCGGTGCGCGACGCGGCCGCCGCGGTCGTGACCCACCACGAAGAAGCGATCATGCCCGAGCGCACGCATCAGTTCGACCTGGTCGCGCGCCATCGCGCGCTTCGAATAGTTGACGTGGTCCTCGCCGCCCTCCGGCTTGCTGCTGTCGCCATAGCCGCGCAGGTCGGCTGCGACCACAGTGTATCGCTCTGCCAGCGCAGGCGCGATCTTGCGCCAGGTGGCATGGGTCTGCGGATGACCATGCAGCAGCAGCAGCGGCGGCCCCTCCCCGGCGATCGCGAATCGGATCCGGACTTCGCTGTCGGTCTGGAAATCATGCAGCGCAAATCCGCGCAGGAAATCCGACGTGCCGACGGACGCAAATCGCGACGATAGAAGGCTCAGCTCAGCCATGGCGTCTCTCGCAAATAGCGCTGCTCGAAAGCTGCGATCTCATCGCGCGCCAATAGAGTCTGGCCGATGGCGTCGAGGCCAGTCAACAGCGCATGCCGGCGCATCGGATCGATCGCGAAGCCGATCTCCAGCGCAGAGCCCGAAATGACTTGCCGATCCAGATCGACATCGAGCTCGCAGCGCTCCGCAGCTGCGGCCGCGCGGCTCACTTCCGCATGCGTCTGATCATCCAAAGTGATCGCAAGCAGGCCGTTGCGCGCACAATTGTCGAAGAAGATCCCGGCGAAGCTGGTGCCGATCAGCGCCCGGATGCCGTATTGCATCAGGCCCCAGACGGCGTGCTCGCGGCTGGAGCCGCAGCCGAAATTGGGCCCGACCACCAGAAAGGCGGCGTTGCGCCAGCTGGGCTGGTTGAGCACGAAATCCGGGCGCTCACGGCCATGGCCGTCGAAGCGCAGATCGTGAAACAGGCCGCGGTCGAGCCCGCTGCGATCGACGCCTTTCAGGAACTGCTTCGGCATGATCACGTCGGTGTCGATGTTGGCGGCCGGCATCGCCGCTGCCGCCCCACGAACGCGAATGAAGGCTTGCATGCTACTCCTCCTCCGCGAACATGCGGCTGTCGGCGAGGCGGCCGGCCACGGCGGAGGCCGCGACCATTGCCGGGCTCATCAGATGCGTGCGCCCGCCGAGCCCCTGCCGTCCCTCGAAATTGCGGTTGGTGCTGGAGGCGCAGCGTTCACCGCTGCCAAGGATGTCGTCATTCATGGCTAGGCACATCGAGCAGCCGGATTGCCGCCATTCGAAACCGGCCGCGAGAAAGATGCGATCGAGACCTTCCTGCTCGGCCTGCCGCCGCACCGAGCTCGAGCCGGGCACCACCATCGCCTTGACGCCATCGGCCACCTTGCGCCCTCTCAGGACTCGCGCGGCGTCGCGCAGGTCCTCGATTCTGGCATTGGTGCAGGAGCCGATGAAGGCGCGCTGAATCGCAATCGTCTCCACCGGCTGGCCGGCCGCGAGCCCCATATAGGCCAGCGCCCGCTCCAGATCGCGGCGGCGGCCAGAATCGGGCTCACTGGCGGGGTCCGGGACCCGCGCCGTGATCTTCACCGCCTGATCCGGACTGGTGCCCCAGGTGACCATGGGCGCAATCTCGGCTGCGACAAGTCTGACCTCCGTATCGAAGATGGCATCCGCATCGCTGTGCAGATCTCGCCAGGCGGTCAACGCGGCCTGCCAGTTTTCGCCCGCCGGTGCGCGGGGGCGTCCTTCGAGATAAGAGAACACCTTGTCCTCAGGCGCGATCAAAGCGCCCCGCGCGCCGCATTCGACGGCCATGTTGCACAGGGTCATGCGTGCCTCGACGCTGAGGCCTTCGATGGTCGAGCCCTGGAATTCGATCGCGTAGCCGGTGGCGCCGGACGCGCCGATCCGCTCGATCAAGGCCATCACGACGTCCTTGGAGCGGACGCCGGGTGCCAGCGGGCCGTCCACGCACACCCGCATCGTCTTCAGCCGCTTGTAGATCAGCGTCTGCGTCGCGAGATAGTGCTCGATGTCGGAGGTGCCGATGCCGAAGCCGAGCGCGCCGAACGCGCCATAGGTCGTGGTGTGACTGTCGCCGGCGGCAATGACCATTCCCGGCAGCACCAGACCGATCTCCGGCATCACGACGTGCTCGATGCCCTGCAGGGGATGCAGCATGTCGAACAGCTCGATGCCGAAATCCCGGCAATTCCTGACGAAATAATCGATCTGCGCGGCTGCCGCCTTGTCGGCCATGTCGGTCGTTCGTGACGCTGAGGTCGGATTGACATGGTCGATCGTGCCCAAGGCCGCCTGCGGGCGCCACACCGGCCGCCCGGCCTCGCGCAATCCGGTGAAGGCCTGCGGCGAGGTATATTCGTTGAGCACAGTGCGATCGACGTAAAGCAGCACCCGCTCGCCATCCGCGTTCAGCCGGCGGACAGTGTGGCTGTCGACCAGCTTGTCGTACAATGTGCGCGCTTGAGCCAAGGACCACGTCTCCGTCGTCAGTCGTTCTGGACGAGCTATAGCGGCGCGGCGGCTGGCAGGGTCATGCAATGTTTCGATGAATTGATCCGCAAATCCTGTAGGCGCCCGCGCTCAGGGCACGATGATGGTCTGCAACGTCTCCTCGATGTCGCGAGCGCTGATCTCGCCTTCTCGTCCGATCAGCACCAGTTGCGCGGTGAGGCCGTCGGGCGGCGGCAGTGGCGCCGGCGCAAACGTCGCGCGCGTGCCGACGCATTGAAACAGCAACGGCTCTCGTGGCTGCTCGGTGAAGACGAGAATGCCCTTCATCCGCAGCGTGCGCGCGGCGAGCGGACCGATCACCTGCTGAAACCGCGCCAATGACAGCGGCGCCCGCGAGGTCCAGTTCACCGCCGCGAACGGCTCGGACGCCGATGGCACCGCACTTGCTACTGCGCGCGGCTCGCCGGAGCGACGGCTGAACAGCAGGTCGGGCGGGGCGGCGCCGTCGATCACGTCGAAGATCGCGGCCTTCGGCTTGGTGCGGCCGATCACGTCCGCGACATCGGCGCGCTCCCCGGTCTGCAGCAGATCCGCCTTGGTCAGCAGCACGAAATCCGCGGCACGCAGCTGCGAGCGCCACAGCGCATCCTGCGCCAGCTCAGGCTGGTCCAGAACGCGGCGCGCATCGACCAGCGTCACCACGGTCTCCAGCGGCGCCACCTTGAAGATCACCGGGTCCATCAGGTTGCGGATGATCTCGGCCGGATCGGAAATGCCGGATGTCTCGATCACGATCACATCGGGGGCCGGGTCGCGCTTGATGACGGATGACAGCGTGCGCAACAGGTCGCCCTGCAACGAGCAGCAGATGCAGCCGTTCTTCAGGCTGACCACGCCATCGGATATCTGGCCGAGCAGTTGCGCGTCGATGTCGATGGCGCCGAAATCATTGACGATGGCTGCAATCCGGCGCCCGCCGGGATTGGCCAGCAGATGATTGAGCAGCGTGGTCTTGCCCGCGCCGAGATAACCGGCAACCAGGAGGACCGGGACGATCATTGCGTCTCGGCGCGACGCACCGGGCGACCGGGCCGCGCGTCGCGTCTGAGCGCACCGTCGGCGATCACCGCCTGGCCGTTGACCAGCAGGTGCTTCACGCCCTCGGACGGCCGGTTCATGTTGAGGAAGTCGGCGCGGTCCCTCAGGGTCTCCAGATCGAACACGACGATGTCGGCATCGCAGCCGGCCTGCAGCCGGCCCTTCTTGCACATCGACGGCGTGCTCGCCTCCAGGATCTGCGCCGGAATCAGCGTGCATTTGGCGATGCCGTCGAGCAGCGACGCGGTCTGGCGTTCGATCACCCAGCCGCGCAGGTACTTGGTGAAGGTCGCCGACGAGCGCGGATGCGAGACCGCATCATCCGGCAGCGGCCAGGCGTCTCCGGTGTAGAGCGTGCCGTTCGACAGGATCCACGGCATCGCGTCGGAGGCGATCGCGCCGCCGGGATACATCACCGAAACATCCAGCAGATCGCGATGACGCTGGTTGACGGCGACATCGAGGAAATGGATCAGCACGAGAGCGCCGGGCTCGCTCTGCTGCCGCGCCAGCAGTTCCTCGCGGTTCGCCAGCCTGTGGCGCTCGGCGACCATCTCGATCGCATCGTAGCCGGTGCCCATGCGTTGACAGAAGGCGGGATCGGCGAAGAAGTCGGCGCCGACCACGGTCGAGCCGGTG
This sequence comes from Bradyrhizobium sp. SZCCHNGR1005, assembly GCF_032489995.1. Lineage (NCBI taxonomy): Bacteria > Pseudomonadati > Pseudomonadota > Alphaproteobacteria > Hyphomicrobiales > Nitrobacteraceae > Bradyrhizobium > Bradyrhizobium sp. SZCCHNGR1005. Next base: position 190,343 of record NZ_JAUEZC010000007.1, on the reverse strand, counting down.
CCGTAGGGATAGGCCTCCACGGTCACCTTCAGGCCCTGGGCTTGCGCTGTCTGCACCAGTTCGGCGCAGCGCTCGACATCCTGCAGGCTGGTGCTGTTGAAGTGACAAATATGCATGTGCGCGCCGGTCGCGCCAGCCAGGCCGATCAGCCTGACATAGGCATCGACCGAGCTGCGCGGATCGACATTCGACATGTAGGCGATGTGCGTGTAGGTCGGCACGCCATGCCGCGCGGCGAGGCTGCATAGCTCCGACAACTCCTTGACGCCGGTGCCCGGCGCATAGGCGTTGGGAAAGGCGATCCCGATCCCGCCCTGCTCCAGCCCGACCTGCACACGCTCGACGATCTCGGCAACCTCCGCTGATGTTGCGACCTCCTCCACCCAGCGTTTGTCGCGCATGGCCTCGCCCATGCCCGCCACGCTCGACGCGGCCTGCTGCGTGGTCATGGTCGCGATGCGCGCGAACACCCAGCCGGCCGAGGCGCCGTAATTCAGCACGCGGCCGAGCGCGGCCTGCTCGTCATACCAGCGCGCGACCGGCAGCACGCCGACCTCGAGTTCGAGCGTGGTGGTGACGCCGTCGAAAGCCTGCATCCGGTCGGCCGGCAGCGATTGGCCATGGGCGTGCAGATCGATGAAGCCAGGGCTGACGACGAGGCCCTCGGCATTGATGGTCCGCGCCGCCGATCCGGCGATGTCGCCGACGGCCGCGATCACGCCGTCCTTGATCGCGACATCGGCTGTCGCATCGAAGTTGGTTTCGGGATCGAGGACGCGTCCTCCGCGAATGATCAGGTCGTATTGGTCCATTGCAATCTGCAGCCAGTTCCAGAAACCGGGAATACCGGAGATCAAAAACGATCGGGATACGTCGTGATGAAAAACGTCGCATGCCCAAGCAATCGGCTCAACACCATTAAGGTGGCAACTGCTCTGCAATTTCGCGTCCTAAGTGCTGCGTGCAGCAATGAGGACCATCATGGGACGCTCGACTTCGTCCCTGAGCGCCGGCTGTTTCGCGATCTGCTCGGCCGTGGGTGCCCACTCGTCGACGTGATCGATTCGGAAGCCGGCACCAATCAAGCTGTTCAACGTCGTGCTCAGCTTGCGATGCTGCTTCACCACCCCCTTGGCGAGCCAGTCGGTCACGCGCCTGCCCTCGATGGCGTAGCTGTCGACCGGCCAGACCTTGCGGCCGTCGTCGGCGACCTGCCAGCGTGCCTGCGTCGGCGCCATGTAGATCGGATGTTCGATCGAAAACACGAATTGGGCGCCCGGCAGCAGCGCGCGCTGCACGGCGCCAAACAGCCGACCGAGGTCCTTGATGTAGTGGAAGGCGAGCGAACTGTAGGCGAGATCGAAGCCGGCCTCGGGCAGTTCCAGCGCTTCCATGTCCGCCTGTATGTAGCGGATCGCCTGATCGTCGGTTTCCGCCCGCGCCCGCGCCAGCATGTTCTCCGAGAGATCGATGCCGAGGACCTCGACCGCTCCCTGGTCTCGCGCCCAGCGCGCGAACCAGCCAAAGCCGCAACCGAGATCGACGATGCGCTTGCCTTTGAGCTCGGGCAGCATGGCTCGGAGCGCCGGCCATTCCGGCGCGCCGTCGAGGCCATGGACCGAACGGTTCAAGCGCTGATAGCCGGCAAAGAACTCCGGCGTGTCGTAGATATTCTGCGCCACCGCTGACCTCCCTCGCGCGCTCGACTCGACCAACTGCAAACGACAACTCTACCGCCGATCGGTTCTGTATGCGTCTCAACTCTGCCGCAGCATCATCCGCGCAATCGCCTCGCCGATCACCACCGTGGTGAAATGGGTGTTGGCGCGGCAGTCCGACGGCATGATCGAGGCGTCGACGACGCGCAGGCCCGCGATCCCCTTGACCGTGCCGTCTGGATTGACCACGCCGCTGGCGTCCTTGAAGCCGCTCATGCGGCAGCTGCCGGCCGCGTGCTGGATGTCGCCGGTGATCCGACGCAGCAGCGCGTCGAGTTCGGCATCCGGCAGCGCGGCGGCCTGCGGCAAGCTGAGATCCGTATCGGCGAGGCGGATCCAGTCGGCGATATCGCAAAGCGCCGGCTGCGACGTCAGCACGGAAAGCCGTTTCACCGCATCCCTCATCCGCGCGATGTCGCGCGGATCGGACAGCATGTTCTCCTCGACGACAGGGTCGATCTCCGGATCGACCGAGGCGAGCTTCACGGTACCACGAGAAAACGCGTTGAACAGGCCCGCACCGATCGCACCGGCAATGCCGACGCCGCGATGATTGAAGGCGATCAGGATCATGTCGCGCTTGCCGCCGTCGGCCAGCTCCGACGAATAGGTAACGCAGCAATTGGTATGACGGGTGTCGCGGTCGGTCGGGCGAATGGCTTCGCGCAACTGAATGGTGGTGCGGAACAGCGGATGGTCGAAGAAATTCCGGCCCACCGGCAGGTCACGTTCAACCGCGATCCCCATCGCCTGCAGATCGTCGGCAGGACCGATGCCGGAGCGCAGCAGGATCGCCGGGCTGTGGATCGCGCCTGCGCACAGCACGATGTCGCGGGCAAAAATCTCGCTGAAGCCCTGGCCTTCGATCTGGACCCGCACGCCGGTGGCGCGGCCATCCCTGATGACAAGGCGATCGACCAGCGTGCGCCCGCGGATTTCCAGGTTCGCGCGACCGCGCGCCGGCTCCAGATAGCCTTCGTTGGTCGAGATGCGCCGGCCGTTGCGGCTGTTGATCGGGTAACATGCAACGCCCTCGCCATCCGGCCCGTTGACGTCGGCACACCAGGGATAACCGCTGGCGAGCGCCGCATCGCGCAGGCCGCGATCGATCGGGCCCCAATGGTCCAGCGGCGCGCGATAGACCGGCAGCGGGCCGCCGCGGCTGTGCCCTTCGCGATCACCAAATGCGAGATCGTCCTCGATCACGGAGAACAGCGGCATCACCTCGCGGGCCGACCATCCGGTGCAGCCATTCTCAGCCCATTCGTCGAACGCAGCGGCCACGCCGCGAATGGCGATCTGGCCGTTCATCATCGAGCTGCCGCCCAGTCCCTTGCCGCGCCAGTAGAAGCGCGCATCCTGACCCGCCACCCGACGCGTCAGCAGATGTGGCCACTGCCATTTCTCCTGGAATTCGCGGTTGTGGATGATCGGGATCGGGTTCGGTGTCGTGATCTCCCAGGGCGCCTGATCGGCGCGCCAATCCGCGCCGGCCTCGAGCAGCAGCACCCGCTTCTCGGGGCTCTCGGACAGCCTGGCGGCAACCGCGGCGCCGGCAGAACCGCCGCCGACGACAATGATATCATGCATAAGCTTATTTCTCGACTTCCGGAGGTAAGCGGCCGGCATCACCTTGCGCTGTCCGGCGCGATCCGTGAAGTGCCGCCCAGCTCAAACCTCCAGCAGCGATACGCAGAGCTGGGCCGAGCTTTCCGTGACCAGACTTCGGCGCGATCGCCGGAACGGCCGGCAGTGCGCCGACCTGATGGTCCGCACGGGCGCGCCTATCGCAAATAAGCCGCGGCCGGTAGCGGCGTCGGATAGCGGTGCCCGTCAGCGCAGGCGTAGTTCGCGGCATCGGCCGGATCACCTTCCCCCCTGTAGCGCGCCATCTTCGGGTAAGGGCAAAGCGGGCGGCTCATCTCGATGCCGTCGGATGGTCTATCATTGCGGAACTTGGTGGCACCGATCGTCTCGGGCGCCTCGCCGTTTTCGACCCAGGCCTCGAGCGCCACCTGCGTGTCCAGCACGTTCGGCCCCGGGCCGCCCTCGCAATGATAGAGTCCCGGCGCAAGGAACAGCCGGTAGAAATCCGCGCCGGCGTCAGCGCGCTTGTCGGCGCTCACCATCGCCTCCACCCGTTCGTAATAGTCGATCGAGTCCCGCGGCGGCACCACGGGATCGGCGAGGCCGTGATAGTGAATGAGCTTGCCGCCCGCCGCCTTGAAGGCGGAGAGGTCCGGACTCATGGCGTTGATCTCAGATGCGAGCCGATCGTCGACGGCCTTCATGGCCGAACCGAAATCGAACCTGTGCCAGTCCCAATTCGTGTCCGGAAACGCCCACACCTTCCAGAAGTTGAGCCGCGCCGGTCGCTCGGGATGGATCGGATCGGCCCAATACAGGCTCCAGCCGGGAAGCGCCGCGAGCACGCGAGCGGAATTCTCGCTGCCCTTCGGCCAGCCGTAATAGACCTGCGCACCATTGCGGGAATCGCGCGCGCCGTCATACATCGCATTCAGCGCGTTGGCCTGCTCCTGCGTCAGGCAATCGTCAGCATCATCCTGCTTGCAGAGCATCTGCTCGGCGCGGAAGTCACAAGCTTCCGGATCGGTCAGGAAATTGTCCGCCGGCAGACCACCGTCCTTGCCGCGACAGGTTTTCACGACAGCATCGGTGATCGCCGCGAGCTTCAGCGGCGGAATGATCAGGCTGAGATCTGGCCGATGATTTTTGACGAACTGCCAGAGGAAGCCGGCATTCAGATGCGTGCGGTTGTTGCCGGGATCGCCGGCAATGATGCCGTCGAAGTCGGCCGGGTAACGTTGTGCTTCCATCAGCGCCTGATGGCCGCCCGTGGAGCAACCCGCGAAATAGCTGTGCTTCGGCGCTTCGCCGTAGAACTCCGCGACCACCGACTTCGCAACACCGATCGAGACATGCACCGCGCGGTATCCCCAGTCGACGATCGCCTCGGGGCGATCGATCGCAAAGCCCGGGTCATCTCCGGTGTGCCCGGTATCGGTGGCCACCGTCGCATAGCCGCGGCGGAGCAGCGGCCCCATCGCCTTGTAGGCGATCGCCGAACTGTAACCGCCATTGCCGACCATCTCGAGCTTGCCGTTCCAGCCGGCCTGCGGCAGCCAGAGTTCGAATCCGACCCGCGAGCCCGGCACCGGCGAGATGACGCCGCGTACGCGACAGAATGCAGGAAGTTCGGAAATTTCGGCCCCAGTGGGCGGTGCGAACGATCCGGCCGGCCGCGCCTCCGCGCCCGACATCGTCGTGTCCGCGATCTGCAGGATCAGCAGTTGCTCGCACGGCGCGGCAACCCCTGGCGAGGCGGACAGCAACATCACCGCCAGCGCACCGGCGAAGGCCTCGCGTGCGGCATGACCGGACCGGGATGTACAGCCAGGCAGTCGGCTCGCAATCATCATCATCAAGCCTCCTGAATGTTCTTCTGCGTGACGTGGTTGAGTCGAAGCCCGTCACGAGTCGTCAGCGGATGGAATCTCCAGATCGAGCAGGCGCGAGCTCAGCGATTTGCCGTGCGCATCGAGCCGCAGCGAGCGGGTGACGCCACCGCCAAGCGCATCCTTCAGAACGAAGTTGAGCGCAGCGATGCCGGGCATCTCGAATCGAAGCACCTCACCCTGCACGATGTCACCAAAATGCGCCTTCACGCGGGCAGCGGTGACGGTTGCGCACAGAAACGCGTAGTCCTCGGGCCGATAGGCGATCACCGAGATATTGCAGATGTCGCCCTTATCGCCAGTGCGGGAATGAGCAATGTCGCGCAGCTTCATCTCTAGACCTCCAGCAGCGCCAACTGCATCTGCGTCGCACTTTCCGGCATAAGGCAGGAGGCGACCGCGACCACCTCGCGCGCCGATTTCCAGGCGCCGCCGCCGCCGGCCGGTCCATTGGTGTAGAGCGTCTCCACCTCGTTGCCGATCCTGACGGCTTCGGCCAGACTCTCAGTACGTGCGGCCACGCGGATTCGCACCTCGTACGGTTCGCTACCCTGCGAACTCGCCTCGCCGTGCAACGCATTCACCCCGATCAGATCGCAGCGCAGCTCGCTCGTCTGCACGCCTGTCAGCGCCAGCCGCTCGCGCACGATGTCGAGCGCGAGCCGGCCACGCGCGACGGCACCGGGCCCGGCATAGGACAGCTGACCCTCGCCGACATAGCTGTCGACATAGCCGATCGACGTCTTCAGCAGGCCCGACTTGGGCCTGCCACGCCCGCCGCTGACATGGACGCGATCGGGGCCAACCTCTGCCACGCGCACTTGCGAGAAGTCGGCGACCACGTCGGGCTGGAAATATTGCGCGGGATCGTGGATCTCGTAGAGCAGCTGCTCCTTGACGGTCGCCGGCGTCACGCAGCCGCCGGAGCCGGCGACCTTGGTCACGACGAGATCGCCGTCCTCGCGTACCTCGCCGATCGGAAAGCCGAGCCGCGCAAGGCCGGGCACGTCCTTCACGCCGGGATCGGCGAAATAGCCGCCGGTGATCTGGCCCGCACATTCCAGCAGATGGCCGACCACGGTGCCCTGGCCGAGCCGGTCCCAATCGTCCATCGCCCACCCGAACTCATGCACGAGACAGCCGAGAAACAGGGCCGGATCGGCCGCGCGGCCGGTGATCACGACATCGGCGCCGGCGGCCAGCGCGTCGGCGATCGCACGCGCGCCTGTATAGGCGTTCGCCGAGACGAGGCGGTTGCCGAGGCCGGAAATGGTCTCGCCATTGTCGAGCGCGAGATTATTCGCCTTCGCCGCCGCGAGCACGTCGTCGCCGGTCACGGCCGCGATCTTCAGGCCGGCAAGGCCGAGCTTGCGCGCCACGTGTCGCGTCGCCTCCGCGGCGCCGAGCGGATTGGCAGCGCCCATGTTGGTGATGACGCGAATGTTCTTCGCGCGGCAGATCGGCAGCACCGCCTGCATGCGGGCCGTGAGCAGCGGATCGTAACCGCCGGCCGGATCCTTCATCCGCGCCTGCTGCGCCAGCGCAATGGTGCGCTCGGCAAGGCATTCGAACACGAGATAATCGAGCTCGCCGTGCTGGGCGAGCTCGACCGCGGGCTCGATGCGATCGCCGGAATAGCCGGCACCGGCGCCGATCCTGATGCTCCGCATGGCGGTCCTCCGGCTCAAATGGGAAATAATCCGAATAGCACGCAGGCGGTGGTCATGACGACCGAGGCGCCGAACAGGAAGGGTATCGTGAATTTCTGGTGATCCGCCAGATCGATCCCCGACAATCCCACCACCAGGAAGGTCGCAGGCGTCAGCGGTGAGACCGGAAAGCCCGTCGTCATCTGGCCGAGCAAGGCAGCCTGCGCCACCTGGACTTTCTGCACCCCGAGTTGCGCGCCGACTTCGGCGACGACCGGCAGCACGCCGAAATAGAAGGAATCCGGATCGAACAGCAGGCTCAGCGGCATCGACACGACGCCGAGCGCGACCGGAATGAACTTCGCAGCATCCGCCGGCACGAAGCTGACCGCGGTCTGCGCCATCGCCTTCAGCATGCCGGTACCCTGCATGATGCCCGCGAAGACGCCGGCGGCGATCAGGATCGAGGCCATCAGCAGCGCGGCCTTCGCATGCGCATCGATGCGGCGGCGCTGCATGTCCACGTCGGGATAGTTGATCAGCAGCGCCACACACGTGCCGACCATGAAGACGATCGCAGGTGCGAGCTTTTCGCCCAGGATCACCATGCTGCCGAGCACGACGACGGTGAGCACGATGTTGATCCAGAAATTGTTCGGCCGACGCAGCTCTTTCTCGGCGTCGGTGAGGACGCGCTGCGGCGCTTCGACGGTGGTGCCCGCGCCAAGGCCGAGCCGGCGCTCCTCGCGGCGGCCGAGCCACCAGGCGACGGCAAAGATGAAAACGATGCCCACGATCTGCACCGGCACCAGCGGATTGAATATCTCCGGAATCGGCAGCTTGAGGGAGGCCGAGGCGCGGATCATCGGGCCGGTCCAGGGCAGGAAATTCACACCCGCGGCCATCGAGGCCGCACAGGCCAGGATGCGCTTGTCGATGCCGAGCCGCTCGTAGAGCGGCAGCATCGCGGGAATCGTGACCAGGAAGGTCACCGCGCCGGAGCCGTCGAGATGGATCAGCAGCGCAAGCAGCGTGGTGCCCATCACGATCCGGGTCGGGCGGGTGCCGACGGTGCGCAGGATGCGATCGATGATCGGGTCGAGCATGCCGGCGTCGCTGACGATGCCGAAGAACAGGATCGCGAACACGAACATGCCGACGACGGGCGCGAGACTTTGCAGGCCGGAAACGATGAACTTGGAGGTGTCCCAGCCGAAGCCGCCGATCAGCGCCGCCAAGATGGGAATGACGATCAGTGCGATCAGGGGCGACATCCGCTTCGTCATGATGACGAGCAGCAGGATCGCGATGGTGATGAGGCCAAGCAGCGGCAGCATGTTTCCCCCCGGCGCGTCTCTAGTCGCGCAAGCGTTTAGTTCCGTTTTGCCGCTGCTTGCCATCGGGTTGGTGATTAAACAATTGAAATGAATTTATCGCAGCAATAGTCTCTTCTTATGGATGTTGCCCTCGCCCATATCCGCTCCTTCGTCACCGTCGCGCGCCTGAAGAGCTTCACGCGCGCGGCAAAGCTGCTGCACCTGTCGCAACCGGCGCTGACCGTGCAGATCCGCCGGCTCGAGGAAACGCTGAGCGCACGGCTGCTCGACCGCACCAGCCGCTCGGTCGAGCTGACACGCACCGGCGCCGAGGCGCTGCCGGGTTTCGAGAAACTGCTGCAGGACATCGAGACGCTGGTGCACGACCTACGCGGCGGAAGCACCAGGCAACGCGGCACCGTCCGCCTCGCGGCCTTGCCCTCGATCGCCTCGGGGCTGCTGCCCGACGCGATCCAATCGTTCCGCAGCGACAAGCCGAACGTCTATTTCGCGCTGCGCGACGTGGTCGCAAAGCAGGTGCTCGATCTCGTGCGCAACGAAGACGTCGATTTCGGCGTGGCCGGCGACGAGGTCGCGCAGCCCGGCATCGAGGTCATCTTCAGCCTGCAGGACCAGATGCATGTCATCTATCCCTCGCGGCACCGGATCGGGCGCGAGGCGATGGTGACGCCCGAGCATCTGGCGCAATATCCGCTGATCATGATGGCGTCGGACACCAGCGTGCGCGCGGTGGTCGAGCGCGCCTTCCATCAGCGCGGCCTGATCCCGCATCCGGCCTGCGAAGCGACCTATATGATGACGGCGGTCGCGATGGTCCGCGCCGGCCTGGGCCTGGCGATCCTGCCGGGCTCGGCGCGCGAGATCCGCGCCGAACGCGATGTGCGGTCGCGGCCGATCGATGATCCCGCCTTTGCCCGACGCCTCAGCGTCATCAAGCGCGCCGGGCGCACCTTGCCGCCGCTCAGCGAGGCCTTTGCAAAACATTTGATCGGCGAGTTGAAGACGAGCCTGAACCATCGCAAGATCAAGACGCACACTGGTCGCGCAAAGACATCGAAGCCGTCGGGCGAATAAGACATGTATCTCGGGATCGATCTCGGCACCTCGGCGGTCAAGACCATCCTCGTCGATGAGGCGCAACGGGTGGTCGCAAGCCGCAGCCACGCCTTGACCATCAGCACGCCCAGGCCCGGCTATTCGGAGCAGGATCCTGCGCACTGGATCGATGCCGCCTTTGCGACGCTGGACGCATTGCAGGCGGAGCATCCGCGCGAGCTGGCCGAGGTCGAGGGCATCGGCCTGTCAGGGCAGATGCATGGCCCGGTGCTGCTCGACAGCAGCTTCACACCGTTGCGGCCCTGCATCCTCTGGAACGATGGGCGATCGGCGGCGGAATGCAGGCTGCTGGAGCAGCGCTGGCCGGGCTTACGCGCGGTGACCGGCAACAAGGCGATGCCCGGCTTTGCCGCGCCGAAGCTCCTGTGGATCGCCGTGCACGAGCCGGAGATCTTTGCGGCGACCAAACTGGTCTTGCTTCCGAAAGCCTATCTCCGCCTGATCCTGTCGGGCGAGGCGATCGAGGATGTCTCTGACGCATCCGGATCATTATGGCTCGATGTCCACGAGCGGGACTGGTCGGATGACGGCCTCGCCGCCAGCGGCCTGTCGCGCGCGCAGATGCCGCGTCTCGTCGAGGGCTCGTCGCCAGCTGGCCGGCTGCGCAGCGAACTGGCGCAGCGCTGGGGCATGCGCAAGCACCCGATCATCGCCGGCGGTGGCGGCGACAATCCGGCCGGCGCGGTCGGGATCGGCGCGATCCGGCCTGGCTCCGCCTTCATCACGCTCGGAACCTCCGGCGCGGTGCTGACACCGACCGATCACGTTGCCGCCAATCCCGAGCGTGTGGTCCACACCTTCTGTCACGCGATCCCAAAGATGTGGATCCAGGCCGGCGCGATCCTCTCGGCGGCATCGTGCCTAGCCTGGCTGGCGCGGCTGCTTGGTGCCTCCGAGGCCGAACTGCTGGCGCCGCTCGGGGCGCGGCCAAAGGCGCCCTCGCCCGTCAGCTTCCTGCCTTATCTCGCCGGCGAACGGACGCCGCATGACGATCCCGATGCGCGCGGCCTGCTCGATGGACTGAGCCACGCCACCGACCGGCCCGCGCTGGTGCAGGCCGTGCTGGAAGGCGTGGCCTTCGCGCTCGCCGATTGCCGCGATGCGCTCGCAAGCGCCGGCATCGCGATGACGCAAGCCGACGCCATCGGCGGCGGTTCACGCTCGCCGTTCTGGCTGTCGGTGCTCGCGAATGTGCTCGATGTTCCCATCCATCGCTTCGCCGAAGGCGAAACCGGTGCGGCCTTTGGCGCCGCACGGCTGGGACGCCTGGCAGTCACGGGCGAGGCCATCGAAGTCGTATGCACGCCGCCGCGACGAATCGAGACCTTCGCGCCGGAGCCTGCGCTCGCGGAAGCCTATGCCGAACGGCTGCCCCATTGGCGGAAGCTGTACCGGCCCGGCCGCTGAGAGTCCTGCGCAACGCCGCAATCTGCAGCCGACCTCGATCCGTCAACACATACCTCTTCAGTATTGCTCTCGGCGACAGCCTCTAGTTTAATGTGCGTTCTGCGTCGCCTGCAAACGAGACGTGGAACATAAAAGACGACGTGCGCCGGGAGGCACGATGAGCGGTCCGATCCTTGAGATGCGTGGGGTCTCAAAGTCTTTCTTCGGCATCAAGGCGCTGCACAAGGTCGACCTGACCGTCTATGCCGGTGAGATTCACGCCCTGATGGGCGAAAATGGCGCCGGCAAATCGACATTGATGAAGATCCTCTCGGGCGCCTATCGTCCCGATCCCGGCGGCGAGATCCGCATCGATGGCCATCAGGTCCGCATCGAGGGACCGCTCGGCGGCCGCGCGGCCGGCATCGCGATCATCTACCAGGAGTTGTCGCTCGCGCCGAACCTGACGGTCGCGGAGAATATCTATCTCGGGCGCGAGGTCTCGCAGTCCGGGCTGCTCGCACGCGGCACCATGCGCGAGCGCGTCGGCCCGATCCTCGACCGGCTCGGCGCCGATTTCACGCCGTCGACCCTGGTGGCGGAGCTGTCGATGGGCCAGCGCCAGCTGGTCGAGATCGCCCGAGCCCTGCACGCGCGCTCGAAGATCCTGATCATGGACGAGCCGACCACCTCGCTGTCGGCGGCCGAAAGCGAACGGCTGTTCACGCTGATCCGGCAGCTGCGCAGCGAGGGCCTCGCCATCATCTACATCTCGCATCGCATGGACGAGGTCTATGCGCTCGGCGACCGCGTCACCGTGTTGCGCGACGGTCGCCTCGTAGGCTCGCTCGACAAGCCGGAGATCCGCGCCGACACCATCGTGCGGCTGATGGTGGGGCGCGAGGTGTCCTCATTCTATAAGAAAGAACACGATCCGAATGCGACCGCAGGCCGGCCCGTGCTCACGGCCACCGACATGGCTGACGGGCAGCGCGTCCGGGGTTGTTCGCTCACCGTCCACGCGGGCGAGGTGGTCGGGCTTGCCGGCCTCATCGGCGCCGGCCGCACCGAGCTTGCGCATCTCATCATCGGCGCGGCACCGAAGATTTCAGGTCATGTCGAGCTCGACGGCCGCCCCGTCGCGATCCGCACGCCCGGTGAGGCGCTCGACGCCGGCATCGCCTATCTGACCGAGGACAGGAAGGCGCTCGGCCTGTTTCTGGACATGTCCTGCCTCGACAACATCAACCTCGCCGTGATCGGCCGCGACGCCAAGCTCGCCGGCTTTCTCGATCGCGACAAGGCGCGCGACCGCGCGGAAAAAGCTTTCAGCGCGCTCGGCATTCGCGCGGCCAGCGTTGGTGTTCCCGTCGGTGGCCTCTCCGGCGGCAACCAGCAGAAGGTGCTGCTGTCGCGCCTCTTGGCGACGACGCCGAAGGTCTTGATCCTGGACGAGCCGACGCGCGGCGTCGATGTCGGCGCGAAGTCGGAGATCTATGCGATCATCGACAATCTCGCCAAGTCCGGCACTGCGATCCTGGTCATCTCCTCCGATTTGCCAGAGATCATCGGCATCTGCGACCGCGTGCTCGTGATGCGCGTAGGCCATATCGCCGGCGAGGTCCGGCGCAGCGCGACATCATCTATCAGTCAGGAGGATATCATGGCCTTGGCCACCGGAACGGAGCACGTCGATGCCTGACAACAGTTCAGTTCAGGCGAAGGCCGCCCCTGCTCCCGGCTTCGCAGCCGCACAGGAGACAAAGCGTCAGCGCATCCGCATGGTCATCCGCGCCGTCGGCATGCTGCCTGTGCTGCTGATCCTCTGCATCGGCTTTCACTTCCTCTCGGACGGCCGCTTCTTCAGCGGACAGAATCTCGGCATCGTGTTGCAGCAGGCTGCGGTGAACACGGTGCTCGCCGCCGGCATGACCTTCGTGATCCTGACCGGCGGCATCGACCTGTCGGTCGGCTCGATCCTCGCGGCGGCCGCCATGGCCGGTCTCACCGTCTCAAAGCTTCCCGATCTCGGCTCGCTGTGGCTGCCGGCGGCCGTGCTCACCGGCCTCGGCTTCGGTGTCATCAATGGCGCGCTGATTGCGCTGCTGCGCCTGCCGCCCTTCATCGTCACGCTCGGTTCGCTTACGGCGGTGCGCGGGCTCGCGCGGCTGATGGGTGCCGACACGACTGTGTTCAATCCGTCGATCCCTTATGCTTTCATCGGCAATGCCTCGCTGCCGCTCATTCCCGGCGTGATCTCGCTTCCCTGGCTCTCGGTGATCGCGCTGCTGGTGATCCTGGTGTCGTGGCTGGTCCTGCGCCGCACCGTGCTCGGCGTGCACATCTACGCGGTCGGCGGCAATGAGAGCGCGGCGCGGCTCGCCGGCATCAAGGTGTGGGCGGTGCTGATCTTCGTCTACGGCATCTCCGGGCTGCTCGCCGGCCTCGGCGGCGCGATGCAGGCGGCGCGGCTCTATGCGGCCAACGGGCTGCAGCTCGGCCAGTCCTACGAGCTCGACGCGATCACCGCGGTGATCCTCGGCGGCACATCCTTTGTCGGCGGCATCGGCTCGATCTGGGGCACGCTGGTCGGCGCGCTGATCATCGCCGTGTTGTCGAACGGCCTCATTCTCACCGGCGTCTCCGACATCTGGCAATATGTGATCAAGGGCCTCGTCATCATCGGCGCCGTCGCGCTCGACCGCTACCGGCTGCAAGGCTCGGCGCGGACTTGAACCATCTCTGCACAGAGGAGCGAGCGTCCGCGCCACTCCATCGATTTTCTCACGGCATCTGGTCCACCGTGCCGAGAAGTGATGAAAGGACCAGGGAGGAAACCTATGTTGAAGACTGTCTTGCTTTGCGGCGTTGCCGCCGTCGCGCTCGCGCTGAGCCCCGCGCCGTCATCGGCCAAGGAGCTGAAATCGATCGGCATCTCGCTGGGCTCGCTCGGCAACCCGTTCTTCGTTGCGCTGTCGAAGGGCGCCGAGTTCGAGGCCAAGAAAGCCAACCCGAACGTCAAGATCACCACTGTCGGCTTCGAATATGATCTCGGCAAGCAGGTGACGCAGATCGACAATTTCATCGCCGCCGGTGTCGACCTCATCCTCTTGAACCCCGGCGATCCCAAGGCGATCGGGCCGGCGATCAAGAAGGCGCAGGCCGCGGGCGTCATCGTCGTCGCGGTCGACACTGCGGCCGAAGGCGCCGACGCCACCATCACCACCAACAACGTCCAGGCTGGCGAGATTTCCTGCCAGTACATCGTCGACAAGCTCGGCGGCAAAGGCGACGTCATCATCGAGAACGGGCCGCAGGTCTCGGCGGTGATCGACCGCGTCACTGGCTGCAAGAGCGTGTTCGCCAAGGCACCGGGCATCAAGGTGCTCTCCAGCGATCAGGACGGCAAGGGCTCACGCGAGGGCGGCCTGACGGTGGCGCAGGGCTACCTGACGCGTTTCCCGAAGATCGACGCCATCTTCGCCATCAACGATCCGCAGGCGATCGGCACCGATCTCGCCGCGCGGCAGCAGCAGCGCACCGGCATCGTCATCACGTCGGTCGACGGCGCGCCCGATATCGAGGCCGCGCTGAAGGATCCCGCCGCGAAGCAGATCCAGGCGTCCGCGTCGCAGGACCCGTTCTTCATGGCGCGCCGCGCCGTGCAGGTCGGCGTCGGCATCCTCAACGGTCAGAAGCCGGCCTCCACCGTCGAGCTCCTGCCGTCGAAACTCATCACCCGCGACAATGTCGGCGAGTACAAGGGTTGGACGTCCGAGCGGAAGGAGTAAGTCGGCCTGCCGTCACGATATCTCGTGCGGACGCCGCGCGCCCGGCGTCCACGCCGTCTCACACGACGGACCCTGCGACCAAGCGAGCGTCGGCCGCAGGCTGAATCGGAGGGCTCGCGAGCGACAGCGCAGCTGCGGCATCAGCCGCAGCTGGTGCAATCTCGTCGGCCCAGCACCATCGGCGGCCACCGGCGTGCTTGGCCGCATAGAGGGCGCGGTCGGCGCGGTCGAGCAACGCATCGGCGCCGATGCGGCCGGGCTCGTGCGTGATCAGGATGCCGGCGCTGGCGCCGATCAGCACGCTCTCGCCCGCCAGCAGGAACGGACGTGACAATCCCCCGACCGCGGCGCGGGTCAGCGCAAGCGCCGCCTCCCGCCCGGCCGGTCCGTCCGGGACCTCCTGCAACAGCATGAACTCGTCGCCGCCGAAGCGCGCCGCCAGCCCTGCACCGACACAGCCGCGCAAGCGCATGGCGACCTGCCGAAGCAGTTCGTCGCCGGCCAGATGTCCGAAGCGATCATTGACCGGCTTGAAGCCGTCGAGATCGATCGCAACGATCGCCGCGCGACAATCGAGGCGGTCGAGTGCGGCAAGAAATGCCGCGCGGTTCGGCAGGCCGGTGAGGAAATCCTGGTTCGCTTGGCGGGCGAGCGCCTGTTTGGCCTCGATCCGCTCGGTGAAGGCGGCCGTCAACCGATACGACGTGCCGCGCAGGGTGATCCAGAACAGCACCAACATGCCGGCGCCCATGCGATAGATCGGCTCGGGCTGCAGCAGGCAGGAAAGTGCAGTCGGGATCAGCAGCAAGGCCGACGACGACATGACGATCCACGGGCTGACCCGCGAGACGATGCCGACGCAGAAGGCCATCGACAGGCCGAAGCAAATCCAGATGCCCGGGGCATCGCCGATCTGGAAGGCGCGCGCCGACAAGGCCCCCACTGCAAGAGCAAAAGCGGCGGCACCGACGCCATAGAGCCGCTCCCAGTGGACGATGTCGGCGCCATTGAAGCGATCGAACCGAACAGCGAACAGGTGAAGCTTGATGATGCGGGCGGCGCCGACGACGAACAGCAGCAGGGTCAGCACGGCGTAGCCGGGATCGCGCGCCACGACGGCCATCCCCGCGCCGATCACCACGGCCGCCACCGAGATGGTCCCGACCAGCAGCATCGATCCGTACAGCAGATGAACCAGCTCGCGTCGCGTATCCGGGTCTTGCCGCTCCATGACTGCCTCATTGCATCAAGGCGCGCACTATCAGGCGCCGGCCTTAATGAAACATCGCCATGCCGCGGCGAGGCAGCCATGCGATGATCATGATTAAGGGTGTATCAATCGGCCGCGGCGGTGAATTGCCTGCCGCATGAAGCGCCCGCTCGTCGGATCAAAGCAGCTGCGGCCGCACCGATGCGGCGGCGTCCTGCAGCAGCGGCAGGAAGCGCGCGATCATCTCGTCGACAGAGATGCGGTCGACATGGCTGCCGATATTGATGGCGGCGACGATGACGTCGTCATAGCGCCGCACCGGCACCGAGATCGAGCGGAAATGCGGCTCGGCCTCGCGATCGACCAGCGAGTAGCCGTTGTTGCGATCGGCAGCGATCATGGCCACGAGCCGCCGCGGATCGGTCACCGTCTGCGGCGTCAGCGCCTGCAACGGCGCTGACTTGAGCCGCTCGCGAAGCTCGGCGTCGCTGAACTGGCCGAGCATCGCGCGGCCGACCGAGGTGCAGAACGCCGGCAGGCGATAGCCGATCTCCAGCCCGCCGGAGAACACGCGCACCGGACCGCCGCGGGCGATGAAGACCACCTCCTGGCCGTCGAGCACCGCCAGCGAGGCGATCTCCCTGGCGCGCTCGGCCACACGATCCAGCACCGGCTGCAGCACGCTGACGAGCTGGCTCGAGCGCAGGAAGGATGAGGCGAGCGTCAGCACCTGCGGCGTCAGCGCGAACAGCTTGCCGTCGCTCGTGACGAAACCGCCCCGCTGCAGGGTCAGCAGGATGCGGCGCGCAGTCGCCCGCGGCAAATCGGATGCGCGCGCGATATCGCTCAATGTCATCGCGCCCGGGCGCGTGCCGAACACCTGCAAGAGCCGCAAGCCGCGATCGAGGCTCTCGACGTAATCGGTGGCGGCCTCGCCGCCGTCCTCGCGCTTCAGCTTCGGCATTGCCTCGTTCCGCGCCGCAACGCGGTGAAAACTCGTGCTTGCGGCCCTGTCCGGACATGGCATAATTCGCCCATATGTTCAATAGCCGAACAAGAGCTGCAGCCACGGAAGGAACGCCCCACCATGATGAGCCAGGAGCAGAACGACCTGATCACCCGCGTTGGGCCCAAGGACCCTTGCGGCAGGCTGATGCGCCAGTACTGGCAGCCGGCGGCGCTGGTCGATGAGCTCAGCGGCGAGCGGCCGGTGCGCCCGGTGCGGCTGCTCGGCGAAAATCTCGTGCTGTTTCGCGACCCGCAGGGCCGCTACGGGTTGATCGACCGCCAGTGTGCGCATCGCGGCGCCGATCTGGCCTTCGGCCGGCTCGAAGGCGGCGGCCTGCGCTGCTCGTTCCACGGCTGGCTGTTCGACGTCAGCGGCCAATGCCTGGAGACGCCGGCGGAGCCTGCGGGCTCCAACCTCTGCGCCAACATCAGGCAGCGCTCTTATCCGGTGGTCGAGAAGAGCGGCATCCTCTGGGCCTATCTCGGCGAAGGCACCCCGCCCGCCTTCCCCGAACTCGACTGCTTCAGCGCGCCCGACACGCACGTCTTCGCCTTCAAGGGCCACTGGGCCTGCAACTGGCTGCAGGCGCTCGAGGTCGGCATCGATCCGTCGCACGCCTCGTATCTGCATCGGTTCTTCGAGGACGAGGACACTTCGACGGCCTATGGCCGCCAGTTCCGCGGAGCCTCCGCCGGCACCGACCTGCCGATGACCAAGATCCTGCGCGAATATGATCGCCCGATCATCAATGTCGAGCACACCGAGTATGGACTGCGGCTGATCACGCTGCGCGAGATCGATGACGTCAGCACCCATGTGCGTGTCACCAACCAGCTGTTCCCGCATGCCTTCGTGATTCCGATGAGCACGGAGATGACGATCACGCAGTATCACGTGCCGATCGACGACGAGAACTGCTACTGGTATTCGATCTTCACCAGCTATGGCGCGCCGGTCGACAAGCAGAAGATGCGCGACCAGCGCCTCCAGATGTACGAGCTGCCGGACTACATCTCGCGCCGGAACAAGGCAAATAACTACGGCTTCGACGCCAGCGAGCAGCAGACCGCGACCTATACCGGCATGGGCCACGACATCAACGTGCACGACCAGTGGGCGGTGGAATCGATGGGGCCGATCCAGGATCGCACCAAGGAGCATCTCGGCACCAGCGACAAGGCGATCGTGCAATATCGCCGCCTGCTGCGGGGCGAGATCGAGAAGGTCGCGCGCGGCGAGAAGCCGATCCTGTGCCTGGACGCGGAGACCGCGCGCAGCATCCAGGGCCCGGCGACGATGGACGGCATCGGCCCGACCAAGGGCTGGGAGCTCTATTGGATGGAGGTCGACGTCAAGCGCCGGCGCGGCGCGCCCTGGGCGGCCCCGGTGCCGAAGGACATCGCCGGCAAGGTGACGCATCTCACCGCGGCGGAGTAGTGGCGCTTTCGACTCCCGTCATTCCGGGATGGCGCGTAAGCGCCAGACCCGGAATCTCGAGATTCCGGGTTCGATGCTCCGGCAAAATGGCTTCGCCATTTTGTCGTGCGCATCGCCCCGGAATGACCGACTATGTGGCTCGTTTTCCATTCAAGATACTTAAGAGGATCGCGTGACCTTCGTAAGCCGCCATGGCCTGTGGACTGACGAGCAGCGGGAAGCGGCGCAGAGGCTTGCCCGCATCGTCGAGGAGAAGAACCTCGAAGTGATCAGGCTCTCGTTCCCTGATCAGCACGGCATCCTGCGCGGCAAGACGCTGATCGCGACTGAGGCGGTCGCCTCGCTGGAGAGCGGCTGCTCGATCACGACCACGATGCTGGCCAAGGACACCTCGCACCGCACGGTGTTCCCGGTGTTCACCAAGGGCGGCGGCTTCGGCATGAGCGAAATGGAGGGCGCCGCCGACGTCGTGATGGTGCCGGATCCCACAACCTTCCGCGTGCTGCCGTGGGCGCCGACCACGGGCTGGGTGCTGTGCGACGTCTATTTCAGCGACGGCCGGCCGGTGCCGTTCGCCACCCGCCAGATCTATCGCAACGTGCTCGGCGATCTCGCCCAGCGCGGCTACGACTATGTCGCGGGGCTGGAGGTCGAGTTTCACGTCTTCAAGCTCGAGGACGCCAGGATGGCGGTCGAAGATGCCGGCCAGCCGGGACAGCCGCCGTCCGTCAGCCTGCTCTCGCACGGCTATCAATATCTCACCGAGCAACGCTTCGATCAGATGGAGCCGGTGCTGGAGATCTTGCGCCGCGACATCCTCGCGCTCGGCCTGCCGTTGCGCTCGGTCGAGGTCGAGTTCGGCCCGAGCCAATGCGAGTTCACGTTCCAGCCGCGCAAGGGGCTCGAGCCCGCCGACACCATGGTGCTGTTCCGCTCGGCGATCAAACAGATCGCGCGCCGCCACGGCTATCATGCCACCTTCATGTGCCGGCCGAAGCTGCCGAACGTGTTCGCCTCCGGCTGGCATCTGCACCAATCGCTGGTCTCGCGCGCCGATGGCAGCAACGCCTTCATGGCGAGTGCGGGCGGCGAGCCGCTCTCCGCGTTCGGCCGCAACTATCTCGCCGGCCTGCTCACGCATGCCCGCGCCTCCACCGTGTTCACGACGCCGACCATCAACGGCTACAAGCGCTACCGCTCCTATTCGCTGGCGCCGGACCGCGCGATCTGGGGCCGCGACAACCGCGGCGTGATGATCCGCGTGCTCGGCGGCGCCGGCGATTCTGCGACACGGCTGGAGAACCGGATCGGCGAGCCGGCCGCCAATCCCTATCTCTACATGGCCTCGCAGATCCTCTCCGGCCTCGACGGCGTCGACCGCGCACTCGATCCCGGTCCATCGGCGGATACGCCGTACGAGACCAAGGCCGAGCTGTTGCCGAAGTCGCTGCGCGAGGCGGTGTTCGCGCTGCATGACGATCCGTTCTTCCGCGAGAAGTTCGGCGCGCAGTTCATCGACTATTACGTGCACATCA
Organism: Bradyrhizobium sp. SZCCHNGR1005; assembly: GCF_032489995.1. Classification (NCBI taxonomy): domain Bacteria; kingdom Pseudomonadati; phylum Pseudomonadota; class Alphaproteobacteria; order Hyphomicrobiales; family Nitrobacteraceae; genus Bradyrhizobium; species Bradyrhizobium sp. SZCCHNGR1005. The sequence goes on along the minus strand of NZ_JAUEZC010000007.1, from coordinate 170,679 downwards.
AGACCGCGGAGATCGAGCGTTTCCAGGCCGAGGTGTCGGACTGGGAGCAGCGCGAATATTTCGAGATGTTTTGAACACACCGGGACCGGCGATCTTCAAAGACTCGCTTCAAAGACCCGCGCCGCCACAAAACCGTTGCGTTCCGGTCCGTTGACTCACGTCAATATGAGCAGGCACCGATCCGGCGATGATCCCGCGAGATCAACGCATGGAGGCAAGGATGCCCGAGCAGAGCAGTGTGCATGTCTATCTGAATTGGGCCAAGGAGCGCATCGACGAGATGGATGCCGCTTTGGCCTCGTTCGAAGTCAAGGCGAGCCAGTCGGCCGCCGAGATGAAGCCGAAAGTCGATCAGCTGATCGCGGATCTGAAGCAGCGCCGCGACGAGTTCAAGGCCGCGCTGAAATCGCAAGGTGACGCCGGCGAGGCCGCCTGGCAGCGCGCCAAGGCGGATATGGAAACGCAGTGGGACGGCTTCGAAGCGCAGGTGAAGACCTATTTCGACGGCCTCGGCCAGCAGATCGAGCAGCAGCAGGCCACCTTCAAGGACGTCGCCGCGGCGCAAGCCAAGGCGTGGCGCGAGGCGGCCGCGACATTCCATGACGCCGCCGCGAAGATCGCAGCCACCGGCCAGGCCAATGTCGAAGCCGCGATCGCGCAGATGAAGTCGGATGCGGCGGAGGCCGAGGCGAGGCTGCAGACTTTGAAGAAGGCCGGCACGGACTCCTGGGCCGTGTTGAGCGCAGCGCTCGCCGACACCCGCAAGACCTTCGACCAGGCCAACCAGGCCGCGTGGGATGCGCTGAAAGGCGCAAGCTCGAAGAAATAAGTGCCCGCGCCGGGCGATCGGATCGATGCGACTTCCACCCGGCACCCGACTGTGCACGCGCCGGCAGCAGGCCTTCCCTTCTGCCGCAGGGCAATCGCCTATGGCTTGAATAGCTTCGGGCAGCCTTCTTTGCGGCCATCCTTCGAGACGCCCGCCTGCGGCGGGCTCCTCAGGATGAGGACATTTTCCGCGGTGAATCGTAGACCCTCATGGTGAGGATCCGCCATTATGCCGCGAAGTCGCCCTCGTCCTGAGGAACGCACCGGAGACGAGCGTCTCGAAGGATGGCCGCGCGAGACATCGTCGGCCTGTTTTCCCAAGCCCTGCGCGCTTCCCGCGATCGCAACGTCTTCACGTCGCGACGATCGCGTCGCAATGCAGCATTGCGGCGCAATTTTGGCGCACGCAAATTTGAGAAGCTGCCAGCGCCGGCACGCATGCTCCGTTGCATGCCTGCCCCGTAGGCTAACGGATTCCAAACCGGCGGCGGTTAGCTCATGTGATTCAGGGCCAGTCGGCGTGCATTCCGAGGCGAATGCTGACGGCATGGAAGCTTTGAGCTCAGCGAGTTCGGCGAGAGGGTAACGTGTACGAGCTGACCGATCCCATCAAAACCTACATGGAACGAGCGCTGGAAGAGACCTGCCGCGTGCTGCCGAATGGCGGCGATCATGAGGTCCGCGCCTTCATCGCCCAGCGCCTGGCAGACGCCGCCCAGAGCCGGAGGACGACGCTCGGGGAACTCGGCATCGTCGCCCGCAAGGCGCTGGCGGATTTTCGCGGCTCCCCGCGCCGCTCCGTCTGAGCGTTGCGGCTCAACGTCCCGCGCGAGTTCGCGGGTGTCCCGCACCTGAGCGCCGCAGCTGCATTCAATGACGTCGCGATGGTGCCGTCGCGCAAGCAAGGCACGCCCCGATCGCCACGCTTGCGATCCGAAGCGCAATGTCCCTATTGTGGATGCGCGTGCCCCGTGTCTCCATCGCTTGCGCGATGCTCGTTCCGACTTGGGATCCGCGACACATTCCGACCGGTCCGTCGGATCGGGCGCGATCACCAGGGAGCATCAACTGTGTCCGAGCCGGAAAGCTTCCCCATCGAAAAGATCCGCGTTCCCGAGAAGAAACGGAGCGCTCTCAACCCCGAGGTGGTGCAAGACATCGCGGAGAGCATTCTGGACATCGGACAGCAGGATGCGATCCTGATTCGGCGCGAGAAGGACCACTTCGTCCTGGTCGAGGGACTTCATCGGCTGGAAGCGTGCAAGGCGCTCGGGGAACGCGCGATCCTCGGACGGCTGGTCTCGGCCGAGGCGGCCCGCGAGAGGACGCAACCGTCTCAAGCTTTAGACGCAGAACGCGAGAAGATGGAGCGACTGAGGAAACTCCGTCTCGAAAAAGAGGCTGCGGAGCAGCTCGCCCATGCATCAAGAGCTGGTGCAGAGGCGGACGCTGCGAGGCGTCAGCGCGCGTACCTGGAGACGACGATGCGGAGCAAGCCCACCGCAACGTCGAAACAATCGCGTCCTACGCGTTCCGGATCAGCACCGCGGACGTTGTCGGACTGGATCAAGCAACAAGAGCGCAGTGGCGGTCGATATTGAGCGTCTAACCGCACGACCGGCCGGCCCTGACTCGCCCGCGAAGTTCCAGTCGGCAGCAGCCCGAAGGGCGGAGCAGCGCAGCATGATCCACCGCGATATTCTTGTGGAATACCGGAATTACGTTGACAGTGTGCTTAATCCGGCGCGACCCGATCATGATTGTTGCCCCCAGCGCCGACGCCCATACCCAGCAATTAAGTGCACTGTCACCGTAACCACCCATGGGTTCGGGTTTCGGGGCCCGCTGAATTTGGGGGTGAAGCTGCAGTAGACGAAAGGCACGAGGAGCTGCTACTCTTCTTCGCCTGAGTGCTGTCGCTTAGCACGTGGACATTAGACCGCGCCACGTCCAGGGGACATTTTTATGCATCAGCACGGACTACTTGTCAGTTAATTTTGTTGTAGCTAACTTGTTGCTAAAGGAGCTGGAGGGTAGTGCCATGAGAAATTTGATTGTTATTTTGCTTATCTTGGCGGGCACAAATGTGTCATTCGCAGCCTGCAACTATACTGAAATGCAAACGCACATGGTTTGGAATTGGTACGCAGGTGAAGGAGCATACCAATCCTGTTGGGGAACCAGTGACGTACTGACAACCAAATGTGAGAAAGCCGACGTATCTCGAGAAGAGCGAGTAAAAATGCTTACTGCTCTTGTAAAGAAAAAAGATCGCAAAGGGATCGGCTGGTTTTATAGCGGTGCACAAAAATACATGAGTGGCAGCAAAGCTGAGCAGGCGGCAGCCGAATGCACATCAGGAGACATGTGGGAGGCAGCCATTCACGCCGTATCTTGTTACGATCCTCGCGGCGGCGGCGCGCATCTTATGTACGGCCAGAAAGCAACATGGCCGGAAGCCGCGGAGGCCGGATTTCCGCTTTGTGAACAGCCACGGGTGATTCCCAGGGACTGAAACGAGCGCGCCACCCCAACTTGTTACGGTGAACGTGCACTTCAGCGATCCATCCCGCGCTGCGATCCAACTCCGAATGGAGACGGCGCCAAGTCTCGCTATTTCGCGCACTATCACCGTCGGCCAGTCGCGACGAGCACCTGTTCGAAGACAGCGAACACGACGCGCTGCGCGCCCAACCACTGCGCCGGCGCCCACCTCTCCCGCCGCACCGTCGGCACGATCCTGCTGCCGATGCTGTTCGAGCGGTTTCCGAAGATGGAGCTGGTGGATGCGGCGAGCGTGCGGTGGCACGGGCTCGGGTTTCGGGGGCCGCTGGGGTTGGTGGTGAGGCTACAGTAGCGGCGCGAGGGCATCGTTCGACTGCGTGTTGCTCCGGTACACTTGATCCAGCCGCGAGTTCGTTGAGACCATGCTTTTCAAGTCGCCGCACGACGCGCAAATGTTTAGTGCACTGTCGCGGCACGTCATTTATCGCTTCGGATCTCCGGCGCTCGTGCGGCAATGGGGAATCAGAAAAATTAAGTTACTACCTTTGTTACTTCGCTCGGAGTTCGAATGGCTGAAGTGGTCTACCTCACTGGGGCACCGGCTACAGGCAAGAGTACTCTGACTCGGGCTTTGAAAGCTCAGATTCAGGATTTACAGATCTTCGAGTTTGGCGAACGACTGACGGCAAGGCTTCTGGGCTCAGGCCGGGTGAGCGATCAGGCTGAACTCCGGTCCCAATCGGCGCGAGCGATAACCCTCGACGATGTACGGGCAGTGGATCGTGAGCTACTAGATTTCGTGGCGATGCACAGGGCGACGTGCCCCGTTATTATCGACAGCCACGCGGTCACCAAGGAAAACTACGGCTATCGGGTAACGCCCTATAGCCTCAAGGAATTCGAGAATCTCGGGCCTACCCAGATCTGGGTGCTCTACACCGAACCGGAGGTGGCGCTCCAACGCATCGCTGCCAACGCACAGGGGCGACCGCAGATCACGGAAGAGGAAGCGCGCTTCCACACGCAACTTCAGGCCAGCGTCGCCATCACCTACGGAATGCACCTCGGGACGGCGATACACTTCTTCGACTCCGCCGTGCCAAGCGAGCAATTGGCATCTCAACTCGTCGCGAGACTATCGCGCTCCTGAATTGCGGCTGCGATCCTCGATGGCTTTCGCCATCTGCAGGTATCGCTTCAGCTGGCCTGCGCGCCACCGTCGTTCCGACCAGAACCACAATCTGCCATCGCGCACCACCAGCCGGAGAGCGGGCGGATCGACCGCTTCGAGGTGCGAGAGCAGCGTCGTCGGCAGGACCATACGTCCTGTGCCGTCGAGGTGGAGCCGGATGTACCGGTCCATCGCCGCCAGCGCGACTTCGCTTCGGTCCGGCTCGGTGAGACCTTGCAGGACCGCTTCGATCTGGGCGATCCGGTCCGCTCCCTCCCCCTTCCACGACACGACCTCGGCCGATCCGTTGGCTTCGAGGATCGCCAGGAGCTCGGTCGTCCCAGTCGACAGCCATTCCACACGTCGCCGGGCCATCAGCGGAATCGACACCCGATCTTTCGAAGACAGCCCCACGACCTCCGTCCAGACCGAAGGATGCACCCGTGACACCGGGTTCCAGTTTGGCTCGCGACCAGCGCTCATGGGACGATATGGGAAAAATTGAACAACAGGATTTCCACCGGCTTTCAACACATCTATACATGGAACTTGGCGGGAATGTCACCGTACGGCGTTTGCGTCTTGCTTGTCCGGAGTTTACGGTCTTGGGAAGAATTCAGGATCATGCCGATGCTTGCCCGTACCCGATCGCTGCCGCTAGAAAGCTCGCCCCCGCGCGCCTCGTTGACGGAGACCGTTTGCTGGTCGCGCATGCAGACCGAGGCCGGCCAGGAGCTTCAGGCGATCATCGACAGGAAGGAGCTCGAACGCTCGGCCGGGAACGGCGTGTTTTGCTGGGGCGTGGGCAATGCGCCTTCCCGATCCATCCCCCAACTCGCTCGCGCCGGCGCGGATGTCGACGTCGTCTTCTCGATCATGAAGTCTCGCCCAAAAGCGGTTGATGTCGTCCCCAGCCGTCTTCGCATCTGGCGGTCTTTCTTCGATCATTCCGGCCGGGAGAAGCCGCTGCCGCCGGCCACCCTCATTACGAGTAGAGCAGATGTCGGCATACGGGTCAGGAACGTCCACTATGCGTTGATGTGCCGATCGGATCAGCAGCTGAGGCTGGGCGATTTTGGACCATTCGACCCGAGCGCTTACCGCAACGTCTCCGACACTGGGGGAGCCGTAGGCGCGTCGCAAGTCACCGCCCTGCTCCGGCGCGTCTCCAGCGAAGCGGCCACTCCCGCGTACAAGGTAAATCTCAGGGCTAAGCTCGAGCAGGGTTACTGGGTCCGACTGGGAGACCCGATCGATCTGAGCGCAGATCGACGATTGATGCTCGAACGGATCTTGGCGAACCTGTCGTCCGTAAGCCCAGGCGAGTGGCTGCGGATAGTCTTCGATATGCGGTCGGGACCCTCCAGCGCGACCGAATTTCAGTCCAGGCTGTTCTAGCCTCCAAAAAGCATGTAGAACGAAACAGGAATCATCGACGGACGGGCGGTGACAAAGTGACGGCTGAGTCCGGCAAACTTAGGAAGGATCTGAAAGACGCCGGCCTGAGCGATCAGGCTATCGACGCCGCGTGGCCGACTTGGTGGAGCGAAGAGGCGGACGGATCGGCTTCGGCCCGCGCCGAATTGCGGTTCGCCCTTGCCCGCAAGCTCGGCGTGTCGCCGAAGGCCCTGTCGAACGACCGCGTGGAATTCGTCTGGCGCGATACGGCACGCTTCAAGCACCTGTCTGGAGAAGGAGCGGCGCAGAAGGCCGCGCTCGCCTCCTTCGGAGTCGCGGTCGCACACCTCCTTCTCCAGGGTGTCGGCGGGGCGGCCATCCACCCGCCCTCGGCAGAGGAACTTCGTGACGCCATACGCAACGGCGGTGCGCCATTCGTCGATCTCACGTCTCTTCTGGCAACCTGCTGGGCACTCGGCATCCCAGTCATCCATCTTCGGGTGTTTCCGCTCGCGACGAAGGCAATGCACGCAATGGTCGTTGAGGCCAACGGACGCTTCGCGGTTCTCCTGGGAAAGGATGCGCAGTACCCGGCGCCTGTGGCATTCACGCTGGCGCACGAACTGGGGCACGCCTCACTCGGGCATCTCAATGGCGCTTCGGCAATCGTGGACCTCGACGATCCGGTCGAAAGCGAACAGGAAGACGACGACGAGAAGGCCGCTGACAGATACGCGCTCGCTCTGTTGACCGGGTCCTCCGAACCCGACATACGGACCAACATCAACAAATTCGGCGCACGGCAGCTTGCGGCAGCCGTCCAGGAGGAAGGCCCGAAGCGGGGCATCGAACCCGGAACGCTCGCTCTCTGCTACGCCTATCGCACCGAGAACTGGGCTCGCGCCATGGCGGCTTTGCGTCACATTTACTCCGAGAATAAGCCGGTATGGCGCGAGGTGAACGGCTTTGCGGACGATCAGATAGATTGGTCCGCTATGAGCGATGATTCCGCGGAATTTCTGCGGACGATCATGGGAATGCCGAATGGCTGAACTCGTGCTCGTCGACAACGACGTCCTGTTCAAGGCGTCATGCTACGATTTGGCGCCCGATCTTATCGACATTTTGGCTGGCGGAAGCCGCGACGTGGCCGGTCTTGCGCTGGCAAAATTCGTCCTGAAGCGGAAGATCGAGAAGTCGCGCGAGATCGTCGGTCGGCAGAGGGCCGCGAAGTCGCTGGAGGCCGTGCTCGCTTCGATCTCTGCCCTCGAACCCGACGATGCAGAACTCGGTCTAGCCGCGCATTACGAAGAGCACGCGCTGTCGGCCGGTTACGCGTTCGACTCGGGTGAGAGCCAATTGCTCGCCGTGCTGGTTAATCGGGCGGCCAAAGCCATGGTGACGGGTGACAAGCGGGCCGTTGCCGCCGCTTGGCGATTGGCCACCGATCTTGAAATCGTTCCCGTCCTCGCTGGGCGCTTCGGGTGCTTCGAACAGGTCATGCTCGGAATTTGCATCAAGAAGGGCGGGCGAGCACTCGCGGTTTCGGTATGTGCCGAACCTGCCGTGGACAAGGCGATGTCCATCTGCTTCGGATGCTCGTCGACATTCGACGAGCAGAACTTGCGAGAGGGGCTGGACAGCTACATTGGGCACCTGCGGGGTAACAGTGGCGAGTTGCTCTGCGACAAGCTTACCGCCTAGCGCGGATCCCTCAGAAAGACCGAATAGGGATCGACCAATTCGGCGACCAGATTTATGTTGATGTCTGAGGCTTCCTCTTGGTTAGCCAATTCGGGCTTCTCATCCACGAGCAGGCACGCCTTATCGACCCGCCCCTTGATATAGCGGCTACCGACGCGGCCGGCATTGGGTCCTACGGCAACGCGCGTCTCGTGCAATTTCAGGACGTGCTCCTCCTCCCTGAGGCTCTTGATCATCAAGGCGTAGCGCGATCCCCGTACGTTGATGTCCTTCGGAATCTCCTGCCATTTCAACCCGTCCACCGAGTATTCGTGGGCTCTCACCGGATCGGCTTCGTGTTTCGAATCCATTGCCTGCATGCAGAGGAAGATCGGCCCTCCCCTTTTCTGAATGTCCTCCGCGAACGGCTGAACCATCGTCGTCGGATGGCAAGTGTTGCCGCCGTAGCCCCACATGCCGAAGCCAGCCTTTTTGATCTCTTCCGACTTCCGCTTGATGATGTCCGCGAGGGACTCCTGCGCGTGCTTTCCCACCTTCATGTAGAGAATGCCCGCACCTGGACGGATGATGGTCGTCATGACTGTCCCTCCAGCAGAACCAACTCGTATTCATCTTCGTTCGCCATGCCGTAATTCAACCGCTTCTTCTCGCGGACATAGCGGACTCGCGGAGCTTTCGATCGCCCATAGAAATTGTTGAGCCGCTCCGGCTCTACGATAGCCTTGCTATCCACGGCTCTTACCTCGCCGGGCACTGCCGACAAAATCAGATTGCAAGACTGCAGATCAGGCGCATCCTCCAGGTGGTACAGATGGAGACGCGGCATCATCCTCGACACGAAGTAGCCGCTCTCCGCTCCGAAGCGCTGTACCTTGCTCAAGACCTGCTTCGGCCAATCCAGTTCCCTATCGTCGGCGATCACGATCATCCCGTCGCCGCGGTAGCCTACCGCTTCCATACCTCGTTGCGTGAACACGTTGACGCTTTCGCCGTCGTTGTGCTGGCCCCACGGTGGGTTGGTGTAGAACAGCTCAAACGCGCCTGGTCTTGGAAACGCGTCCAACACGTTGTAGAGTTCAGCAGTTAAGTTCGGTATGTCCTCTTTCTCGGCAAAGCGCCTGATGGCCTCGACGATGCGTTCGTCGAAATCGAAGACCGTGACCGACTTCGGACCGTACTCAGTGATCCCGCAGCGCTTGAAATAGGCGATCGAAATGCTGATCGCGTCGCCGTCCCCGATGAATGCGACATTCTTGTCTTCGACCCAGTTTGCGACGAACTCCGTCTGCATGACCATGTCGCCGCTCTTCATGTATATTTGATCGAACTCCCGGAGCGGCCGCGGTCGATTTTGGACCACGTCCGAAATCGCGTTCATGGCCATTCGCAGGTCGATTTGCTTTTTTGCCATCTACCCCCCTCGGCCGACGCCGAAAACGCAACAAATCAATCAAAACGAGTATCTGAATTACGCTTCCCGCGTGTATCGGGCAACCGCGCTGCCTGGCCGGACCAGCTATAATTCATAGTCAATTGGATCTAGTCTGACCTATCTCTAAGTCGATGCAAGTGTGTCCGCCACAACGTCGGTGGGGACTACGATAGCGCTGCACTCAATCTCGCCGCCGTCAGAAATTTGCTCCCGCATCGCACCCATGCCCAAGCTGCCCGTCGTGCCAGTTTGCCGCATTCCGTCGGGCAAATCCGGCCTTGTGTCGTCGGGCAAATCAGATCGATGCTTCTCGCCGTCTCCTGCTCGGCTAGAAGGGGCGTTTCGCGATCGTCACGGACCGTGGAGCGGGAGATGCGGTGGCCGCCTGGGGTCGCAGTGCGCGTTTCGCGTGCGGACGAACGACCTTAAGCGGACGGTCAAGCCGTGTGGTCCCGACACCCCGACGCTGGTGTCTTGGTCGGCGACATCCCGATGACGGGGGCAAGCAAGCCCGGTCCCCTGGGAGAGCACGGAGCAGCCGTTCAACCCATCGCGCAGGGAAGGCCGGTTGTTCGGCCAATCCTGTGGTGACTGCCGCCTGCTTTTCTTTCTGCAGGCGGGCCATGGGTGCGGCCTGCACCCGGCCTTCCCTGCGCCCTTCTCTTAGGAGGGCGTCGAAGGAGCAAAGCTCGGACGCGAAAGCGCGCCGCGAGGCTGCGAAGCCGCGCTTACAGGTCGGAGATATCAGGTTGAGCGCCGGGAAATGGCGCTCCCTAGGGAAGCGGGGAAAGCCAACAAGATCAGCGGATTAGCAATCCGTTTGGGGAGAAACGGCATCATTGTTCTGCAAAGCTCTTTAGGAGCATGACCCAAACGACCGAACGAACTCGGCCGCAGCCGAAAGGCCGTGGAAGTGCAAAGGGGAAATTGGCGAACCGTGCGGCCGTCACTTCGTCGGGGGCTCAAGTCCCTGTAAGGCGACCGTCAGAAGTCTGCGACCTTCTTGGACTCATGCCGCGCGAAACGCGCGGGCTCATAGGGCTTGGGATCGACGATCGGCGTTGCGCCGGTGACGAGATCGGCGATGAGATGGCCGGCGCCGGGGCCGATGCCGAAGCCGTGGCCGCTGAAGCCGGCCGCGACGATCAGGCCGGGCAGCGCGGCGAGCTCGCCGATGGCAGGCACTCCATCCGGCGTAGAATCGATATAGCTCGCCCAAGTCGCCGTGATCTGGCTCTGCTTCAACGCCGGGAGCAACTCCACCGCGCGCCGATGGGTGAGGCGGATGGTCGCCTGGTCCGGCTTCGGATCGAGGATCCGGGTGTATTCCATGGGCGTAGGCTCATCGAGCCGCCAGCGGCCGAGCGTCTCGTGGCCGGAGCGCAGGCCTTCGAGGCCGCCGGGCAGCAGGCTGCGCCAGCGCTTGACGAACATCGGCAGGAACTGCGGCGCGAAGCGCAGCTGCTGCAAGGTCGGGTCGACGCGGCCGCGGCCGCTGATGGCAAGCGTATGGCCGCCATCGCCGCGCCGCGTGATCGAGACTGCGGCGGTGTGCAGCGCGGGCGGCAGCGGCTCCGCGGAGGGCGACAGCGCCAGCGCCGAGGAACGGATCGAGGCGATGGGCAGCGCGACGCCGAGCTGATGGCAGAACGACGCGGCCCAGGCGCCGGCCGAGAGCACGGCGATCTTTGTGCGGATGCTGCCGCGCTCGGTCACGACGGCCGACAGCCGGCCGCCGCTGGTCTCGACGCCGCGCACGGCGCACATCTGATGCACGGTGCCGCCCTGCTTCAGGATGGCGCGCGCCACCGCGGGCGCTGCATCCGCGGGGCTGGCGGTGCCGTCGGTCGGCGAGAACACGCCGCCCTTCCAGCTGCGCCCGGTGGCCGCGCCGCGCTCGGTCGCCTGCCGGCTGTCGAGCATGTGCGTGGTGACGCCCGCGGTCTTGGCGAACTCGCCCCAGCGCGCCCAGCTGGCCAGCTCCGCCTCATCATTGCTGAGATAGAACAGGCCGCAGCGCGAGAAGCCGGTGGCCTCGCCGCTGTCGGCGGCGAAGCGCTCCCACAGATCGAGGCTCAAGGTCGCCATCGGCAGCTCACGTGCATCACGGTTCTGCTGCCGGCACCAGCCCCAGTTGCGGCTGGACTGTTCGGCGCCGATCCGGCCCTTCTCGATCAGGGCGACCGCAAGCCCGCGCCGCGCCAAGTTGTAGGCCGTGAAGACGCCGACGATACCGCCGCCGATGACGACGGCATCTGCATGCTCCGGCAGCGTGGGCGATGTTTCGACGTGCACCAGCGGTGCGGGCATGCGGTCTCTCCGGCTTTCTGCGGCGTCAGGTTAGAACGGCATCCGGCACCGCGGGGGCTGGATTTGGCAACCGAACGGCATATCATTCTGCGGGGCATCACACCCTCAGTGTATTGTTTTGCATCGCATAATTCGGACGATTGCGGCCCCATTCTTGCTTTACGGAAGTTCATTGACCCAATTGCAGAATTTTCTGCTGTAGTGGGAAAAGGACGCGTCGTCACACGGGACCCCGGCTGCATGAAGCTCGACCGCATCGACATCAAGATCCTGCACGAACTGCAGAAGAACGGCCGCGTCACCAATGTCGAGCTGGCCGAGCTGGTCAACCTGTCGCCGAGCCCCTGCCTGATGCGAGTGAAGAAGCTGCAGGCGGAGGGTTACATCGAGGGCTATTCGGCGCAGATCTGTGTCTCCAAGCTCGGCCAGACGCTGACCGTCTTCACCGAGGTCACCTTGAAGAACCACCGCCAGATCGACTTCGCCCGCTTTCTCGCGGCGGTTGATAAGATCGACCAGGTGATCGAGTGTCACCTTGTCTCGGGCGGCTACGATTACATGATGAAGTTCGTCACCGCGGGAATCGGCGAGTATCAGACTATCATGGAGCGGCTGACCGACATGGACATCGGCATCGAAAAGTATTTCAGCTTCGTCGTGCTGAAGTCGCCGATCGTGAAACCCTATCTGCCGCTGACCAGCCTGTTCCAGATTTAGGTGCGCGCTGCGCGTCAGCGCTGGCAGTAGGCGCGGACCTGCTCGGGATCCTGGCGCAGATTGTCGAGCCAGGCGGGATCGAGCTTCGGCACCGAGGACAGCAGCAGCTGCGTGTAGGGATGCTCGGGCCTTGCCATCGCCTCGGGCGTGATCTGCTCGATCTTGCGGCCGCGATACATGACGACGATGTCGTCGCAGATCGCTTCCACCACCGACAGATCGTGACTGATGAAGACGTAAGCAAGATCGAGCTCGCGCTGCAGCTCTTTCAGGAGATCGATGATCGCGGCGGCGACAACGGTATCGAGCGCCGAGGTGATCTCGTCGCAGACGATCAGCTTCGGGTCCGCCGCCAGCGCGCGGGCCAAGTTGACGCGCTGCTTCTGTCCGCCCGAGAGCTCGGCCGGACGGCGCAGCCGCAAGCTCCGCGGCAGCTTCACCATGTCGAACAGCTGGTCGATCCGGGCGTTGCGCTGTTTGCGCGCCATGCCGTGGTAGAAGGTCAGCGGGCGGCCGAGAATGTCCTCGACGGTCTGCGCCGGATTGAGCGCCGTATCGGCATGCTGGAACACGATCTGCAGCTCGCGCAGCTGATCCACACTGCGGTTGCGCGCGCTCCGCCCCAGTTCGCGCCCATCGAACACGACGCCGCCCGCGAATGGCGGCAGGATGCCGGCGATGGCGCGGGCGAGTGTCGACTTGCCGCAGCCGGATTCGCCGATGATGCCGAGATTGCGCCCGCGCACCACGCGCAGGCTGACGTTGTCGACCGCCACGATCGCCGGCCTGCCGTCCGAGCGCGGCGGGCCATAGCCGACCGACACCTCATGGACGTCGAGCAGCGCCTCGACCGCGGTGGGCTCGGACACCTCAGCCCGCGGCGCATGACGCGGCGTCACAGCTGCGAGCAGCTGCTGCGTATAGGGATGCTGCGCATGCTCGAGAATATCGGCGGTCGTGCCGGATTCCTGCACCTCGCCGTTCCTCAACACCACGATCCGGTCGGCAATCTGGGCCACCACCGCGAGATCGTGCGACACGTAGATGCCGGCGATCCGATGCGCGGAGATCACCGACTTGAAGGCGCGCAGCACCTCGACCTGGGTGGTGACGTCGAGCGCCGTGGTCGGCTCGTCGAAGATCAACAGCTTGGGATTCGCGATCAGCGCCATCGCCGCGGCGAGCCGCTGCAGCTGGCCGCCGGACACCTGATGCGGATAGCGATCGCCGATCATGTCGGGGTTGGGCAGCGACAGCGCGCGGAACAGCGCCACCGCCTTGGTGCGGGCCTCGTCCAGCGGCATCACGCCATGGATACGCACGACCTCGATCACCTGGTCCATGATGCGGATCGCCGGATTGAACGCCGCGGCGGCGCTCTGCGGCACATAGGCGATCTTGGCGCCGCGCACGGCCGCCCTGTCCTTCTCGGGCAGCGCCACCATGTCGACGCCATCGACCACGACCGTGCCGCCAACGATCTTGCAGCCGGCGCGCGCATAGCCCATCAGGGTCATGGCGATCGTAGTCTTGCCGGAGCCGCTCTCGCCGATCAGCGCGACGATCTCGCCTTCGGCGATTTCGAGATCGACGCCCTTGATGATCTCGATCATGCGGCCGGAATCGGTGGTCGCCTCGACCCGAAGACCGCGGATCTGCACGAGACTCGTCATCTAGGATGGCTCCCGGTCGCGGATCTTGGTCGGTAGATTGTCGACCAGGAGATTGACGGCGATGGTCAAGCTCGCGATTGCCAGCGATGGAAAGATCACCGCCGGCGCGGCATAGGGCAGCCCGCCGATGTTCTCGCGCACCAGCGCGCCCCAATCCGCATAGGGCGGCTTGACGCCGAGGCCGAGGAAAGACAGCCCCGACAGCAGCAGCACGATGAAGACGAAGCGCAAGCCGAGATCGACCAGCACGGGACCGATGATGTTGGGCAGGATCTCCGCACGGATCAGATACAACAGGCTCTCGCCGCGGATGCGGGCCACCACGACGAAGTCCATTGTGTTGATGTTGACGGCCAGCGCGCGGGCGAAGCGGAAGGCGCCGGGAATGTAGATCACCGCCATGGTGACGATGAGAACCGGAATCGACGAGCCCACGGCGGCGACGACGACAAGGCTCAACAGCTTGTTCGGGATCGAGTTGAGCGCGTCGAGAAAGCGGCTCAGCACCATGTCGACGGCACCGCCGGTAATCGCTGCGATCATGCCGAGCGTTACGCCCGACACGCCGGCGATGATGACCGACGCCACGGAAATGCCGAGCGTATAGCGCGCACCCATCAGGATGCGCGAGGCCATGTCGCGGCCGAGATAGTCGGAGCCCAGCCACAGCTCGCGGCTCATGGGACCAAAATAGTCGGTATCGACGATGTCGCCGATCGGATGCGGAATGATTGTTGCCGCAGCGAGCGCCACCACGATCCAGAACAGCACTATCAGCGCCCCAGCCACGCCGACCGCATTGATGCGGTAGCCAAATCGCGGGCTTCGCGGAGTGGATCTCGCGGCACTCATCATCGCAGCCTCGGATTGGACAGGATGGCTATGATGTCGGCCGTCGTGGTCAAGAGGAGGTAGCCGAAGCAGAAGATGATGGCGCAGCTCTGGATCAGCGGCAGATCACGCGTCGACACTGCATCGACCATCAGCTTGGCGATGCCGGGATAGTTGAAGACGGTCTCGACGATGATGACCCCGCCCAGGAGATAGGACAATGACAGCGCCACCGCATTCACGATCGGGCCGAGCGCATTCGGCAGCGCGTGGCGCAGCACGAGCCTGCCGCGCGAGGCGCCCTTCAGCAGCGCCATCTCGACATAGGGCGTGTTCAGAGTCTCGATGACAGCCGCCCGGCTCATCCGGATCATCTGCGCCGAGATCACGATGGTGAGCGTGACGACGGGCATCGCATAGGCGCGCGCAAAATCATAGGCGGTACGGATCTCGCTGGTGAAGGACACCGCCGGCAGCCAGTTGAGATAAACCGCAAACAGCAGCACGGCGAGGGTCGCGATCATGAACTCCGGAACCGAGACGACGCCGATGATCGCGATGGTGAGGCAGCGATCATATAACGTGTCGCGCAGCATCGCCGCGGTGACGCCGAGCGTCAGTGCGAGCGGCACCGAGATCACAGCGGTGAGGCCGGCAAGCTTGAGGGTATTGACGAGCCGTCCTGATATCAGCTTCGCGACCGGCATGTTGTTGGCATAGGAGATACCGAGATCGCCTCGCACCACGCCGGCGAGCCAGCGCAGGAAGCGGAAGATCGCGGGATCGTCGAGATGCATCGCCTTGCGCAGGCCTTCGACCGCTTCCGGAGTCGCGGCCTGGCCGAGCAGGATGGTCGCGGTGTCGCCCGGCAGCATGGCGGTGGCGAAGAACACGGCGAACGAAACAATGATCGCTGTGACCAGCGCGATGGCCAACCGGGCAAGGACGAGTGAGGCGATCCGATGTTTCACACTGGGCGTCCGCGAGCCTGATCAGAGAGAGAGTTCGTCGCAAGGGCGCCGGCCTCAACGACCGGCGCCCCGCATCTCAGACCACATTCACGAATCGAGCCAGACATATTCGGCGAAGGCATATCCCATCATGCCGCCGAGCGGGCTCGGCTCCAAGCCCTTCAGCCTGGACGAGGTGGCATCGATGTTGGAGATATAGGCCGGAACGATGGTGCCCGCCTCCTCCGCGATCATCACCTGCATCTCGGCATACATCTGCTTGCGCTTGGCCTGGTCGAGCAGGCCGCGCGCCTCGAGAATCATCTTGTCGAACTTCTCCGACTTGTAGCGGCTCTCGTTCCAGGGCGCTTCCGAGGCATAGAGCAGCGAGAACAGGATGTCCGGGGTCGGGCGCGGATTGATGTTGCCGAAATGGACCGGCGCCTTCAGCCAGTAATTGTCCCAATAGCCGTCGGACGGGACGCGCTGCACGTCGAGCGTCAGGCCGATCGCCGCGGCCGAGGCCTGGATCACCATCGCCATCTCGATCGCGGAGTTCGCGGCTTCCGATGCCACGACCGGGATCGACGAGCCGAGCACGCCGGCCTTCTGGAACAGAGACTTTGCCTTCTCGGGATCGAACGGCTTCGGCTTCAGGTCGGGATTGTGGAAGAAGTTCGCCGGGGAGACCGGCTGGTCGTTGCCGACGACGCCGAAGCCGCGCAGCACCGATTTGACGATCTGCTCGCGGTTGACGAGGTGCTTCATGCCATCGATGAAGTCCTTCTTGTTGCCCGGCGCCATGTCGAGCCGCATGTTGAGGTCGGTGTAGTTGCCCGTCGTCGATTTCGACAGAGCAATCCCCTCCTTGCCCTCGATGAGCCGGAGCGAGCGCGGGTTGATGCTGGCCGCGAGCTGAATGTCGCCGGAGAGCAGCGCGTTCACGCGCGCGTTCTCTTCGGTGATCGCAATGAACTCGATCTGGTCTAGGTAAGGCCCGTCCTTGAAATAGTTTTTGTTGCGCACGCCGATGGAGCGCACGCCGGGCTCGAACGCCTCGGGGACGAAGGCGCCGGTGCCGTTGCCCTTGGAGAAGTCGGTGGTGCCGTCAGCCACGATCATGAAGTGATGCAGCGCCAGGATCATCGGCAGGTCGGCGTTCGGGCTCGCCAGGGTGATCTCGACGGTGGACTTGTCGACAGCCTTGAACCCGGTCATCTGCGCCGCGATCTTGGCCACCTTGGAGCCGGTCGCCTTGTCGAGGTGCCGCTTCAGCGAGAACACGACGTCGTCAGCCGTCAGCGGCTTGCCGTCGTGGAAGGTGACGCCCTTCTTGAGCTTGATGGTCCAGGTTTGCGCATCCGTCGACTCCACAGAATCCGCAAGCTCCATCTGCGCCGCGCCGTTCTGGTCGAGCGTGGTCAGCCGATTGTAGAACGAGCAACAGCGGACATAGTCGGTCGAGAACGACGCCTTGGCCGGATCGAGCGTGTCGGCGGTCGAGGTCGACCATCCCGCCGCCTTGATCGAGCCACCCTTCTTCGGCGCTGCCGCGTACGCGCGCTCGGCGCGGCCTAGGATGGTGCTGCCGGCGGCGAGCGCGACGCCGTTGGCAAACATCATCTTCAAAAGATCCCGACGCGATGCACCACGCCGGATCGCCGCTTCGATCAGCCCATCGTCGCTCGGAGCCCAGTTGGTGATCGTGTCGCTCATGTCAACCTTCCCCTGTTTGCGATCCGGCAGAATGAAGTTGTCAGCAGCTCATCATGTCGCTGGCACGTGGTCCACCGCGTCGGCCAGCTCGGCCATGGAGTGGAAATGGAAATCAGGCTTCGTGAAAGACGCGGGCTCGATGGTGCCGCCGTAGCCCTGCTTGTCGTGGCGCCGCTCGATCCAGCAATTGGTGATGCCGAGTTGTCGGGAGATGCCAATGTCATGATACTGGCTCTGCGCGACATGCAGGATCTGCGACGTGTTGCCACCGTCGCGTGCGACGAAATCGAACACATGGGTGAAGAAGGCGGGATCCGGCTTCTCCGTTCCGGTGTCGTCGACCGTGAAGGCCGCGTAGAACGGGGAGCCCAGCTCGCGCTCGAAATGATCCAGCGCCCAGCGCCGCGCATTGGTCATCGCGATCAGTCTGTAGCGCTTGGCGAGTCGGGCCATGGCCGCGGCGCTATCGGGAAACGCCTTCCAGCGCGCGGCGGAATCCCGGAAGCGCTCGCCGAACGCGGTCTGCCTGGGCAGGCCGAGTTGCGGCGCAATGACGTCATAGACCCGCACGAGGTCATCCGGGAAACGATCGGCATCGGCGGCGTAGCGTGCAGCGCGGTACAGGCTGAGCGCTTGCTCTCCATCGATGACCTTGTTCGATTCCGCGGCGATCTCGGCGAGGCTGGTGACGATCCCGCCTTCGAAGTCGATCAGCGTGCCGACCACGTCGAAGGTCAGATACCTGAATTGGGCGAGATCCATCGTGTTCATCCTGGCGTAAGGTGTCTCTTAGATGACGGTCCTAGTGTGGAGCCGGGTTCCGGCGAAAACTTCCGAATTGTGGGGACCCGACGGCACAAAATTGCGAATAGGAGCAGGCGCCGACATATCGGCGTTGCTGCACACGCGACGATCTGCCCGTGCCCGCTTTCACGCCATCGCCTGGCGGACGTCCGGGTCGGCCAGGGTCTGGTCGAGCGTTCGGGCAGTCCGCTCGATGATGGCATCGATATCGGAATCGCTGCAGCACAGCGGCGGCGCGTAGCCGAGCACCCCGGTGGGGAACGCACGAATGACGAGCCCATTGGCCCAGGCGCGATCGAAGATGCGGCGCGACGGCTCGACGCCGGCCGGCAGCGGCGTCTTCTTCTCCTTGTCGACCACGAGTTCGATGGCGGCCAGGAGGCCGCGGCCGCGGACCTCGCCGACCAGCGGATGATCCTGCAGCGCGCGCAGGCCTGCCATCAGCCGTGCGCCGGCGCGCCTTCCGTTCTCCAGCAGACCGTTCTCGTAGAGATCGAGCACGGCAAGGCCGACGGCTGCGCTCACCGGATGCGCCGAATAGGTATAGCCGTGCCCCACAGCCGAGGCCCCTGCCCCGTCGGCGATCACGTCATAGACGTGATCGGACATCAGCACCGCCCCCATCGGGACGTAGCCCGAGGTGAGGCCCTTGGCCACGGTCATGAAGTCCGGGACGATCTTGTCGTCGGTGCAGGCGAACAGCGGTCCGGTGCGGCCAAAGCCGGTGATCACCTCGTCGGCGACGAACAGGATGCCGTGCTGCCGGCAGCGCTCGCGCATCGCCTTCATCCAGCCGTCGGGCGGCACCAGCACGCCGCCGGAGCCCTGGATCGGCTCAGCGTAGAACGCCGCCACCCGCTCCGGCCCGCCGACCTCGGCGATCTTGGTTTCGAGCGCGGCAAGCGATGCCGCGATGATCGCATCGGCATCGCTGCCGACCGGATTGCGGTACGCATAATGCGAGGGGATCTTGTGCTGCCAGTTGAGCGGCACGCCGAAATTGGCGTGGAAGGCCGGCAGCGCCGTCAGTCCAGCACCGACCGTCGAGGAACCGTGGTAGCCCTGCTGCAGGGTGATGAACTGGTCGCGCTGCGGCTGACCCTTCACGTGCCAATAGTAATGGATGAAGCGCACCGTGCTGTCGACGGCGTCCGAGCCGCCGAGCGTGAAGTAGACGTGGTTGAGGTCGCCGGGCGCGCGCTCGGCGAGCGCCGCCGCGAGCCGGATGGCGGGCTCCGAGGCAAGGCTGAAATAGCCGGTGGCGTAAGGCAATTCGCGCATCTGCCGAGCAGCCGCCTCGACGATGCTCTCATGACCATAGCCGGCATTGACGCACCACAGCCCGGCGAAGCCGTCGACCAGCTGATGCCCGGAGGCGTCCGTGACGATCGCGCCCTTGGCCGAGGCCAGGACGCGCGCGCCCGACGCCTCGTGTCCGCGATACGACGTGACCGGATGCACTAGATGCGCGCGGTCGAGTTCGATGAGCGAGTTGCTGAGCATGATGATCTCCGGTTCAGCCGAACGCCTGGCTGGCCAAGGCAAATGATGTCGGGGATGGCTGAGCCCTGTCCTGTGCGGCGGGTCGGTGCATGACGATGCCGCCGCCGACATGGCCGAGGCCGAGGCTGCTCAGCCACGGCGTGAGGCCGCTCTCGATGCCGGTGTCGACACGGATGAATTCGCCCTCGCGACCAGCGAGAAAATGCGCGACCAGCGCCTTCGCGTCGTCGAGATCGGACGCGACCACAGGGCCGATCACGAGCCCTCGGCCGAAGCGGCGCAGCACCGCGAAGCCGGTCAATTGGCCCTGTCGCTCAAGCACCGCGAACTCGCCGACCGACGCAATATGGGCGATCAGATCGCTGCGGTCCGCGCCGAACGCCGCAGCGTCGAGGGCGGTCATGGCGGAGACGTCCTCCGGCGGGGCTGCGCGCACGGCGTCGGTCCGCGCCACCGCCTGCGCAAGGTGCCCCTGATGCTGCACGATCTCACCCGTCCGGTGGAAGCCGAGCTTCTCATAGAGAGGCAGGCCGTCCTCGGTCGCGACGAGCTGCAGCCGGCGATCGCCCGCGAGCGTCATCGCCTGCTGCATCAGGCGCCGTCCGAGCCCCTTCCCCCGCTCCGCCTCATCGACGATGACCATGTTGATGGTGCCTGCGTCGGTGCCGTAGGGGGTCATCAGCACAGTGCCGATCACGCGACCATCCGCGGCGATGGCGACGCAGCCTTTGCTGAGCGCAAGCGCCATCTGCCAGTCCTCGCGACGATGCGGCCAGCGCGCCTGCTGCGACAGCCGCGTCGCGGCATCCAGGTGATCCCCGCTGAAAGCGACAAAGCTCGCGGCGTCGGACGTCATGTCATGCACTCCCATTTCCGTGGGAGTCTGGGCGAGCGGGACCCAGCAGATCGGCTGAAGGCGGTGACGCCCACAACATCTTCCGCCGCAGAACCGGGGCAAAGCCGCATCTTATGCTGGCGCGTCGGCCTATCATCGGCGGCCGAGACCATGACCGGCATGAGGATCCATGAGCCGCTTTCGCCCGAAATATGTGACCTTCGACTGCTACGGCACGCTGATCAATTTCGAGATGGCCGAAGCCGCGCGCGATCTCTACAGCGCAACGCTCTCCGAGCCGGCGATGAACGAGTTCGTGAAGGTCTTCTCGGCCTACCGCCTCGACGAAATCCTCGGCGCGTGGAAGCCCTATGCCGAGGTGGTCAGCAACGCGCTGGCGCGCAGCTGCCGCAAGATCGGCATCCCCTTCAAGCCCGAGGACGGCGAGATGGTGTATCAGCGCGTGCCGACCTGGGGTCCGCATCCCGACGTGCCGTCGGGCCTTGCCAAGGTGGCCAAGGAAATCCCGCTAGTCATTCTCTCCAACGCCATGAATGCGCAGATCCCCTCGAATGTCGCCAAGCTCGGCGCGCCGTTCCATGCCGTATTCACGGCCGAAGAGGCGCAGGCCTACAAGCCGCGGATGCGCGCCTTCGAATACATGTTCGACATGCTTGGCTGCGGCCCGGAGGATATCACGCACTGCTCGTCATCGTTCCGCTACGATTTGATGACGGCGCATGATCTCGGCATCAAGAGCAAGGTGTGGGTCAACCGCGGTCACGAGCCGGCCAATCCGTATTACGGCTACACCGAGATCAAGGACGTCTCCGAGCTGCCCGGCGTGTTAGGTCTCTAAGCAGAGTGCCCGCGATGAAATATGTCTCCTACTGGCGCGACACTGCGACCGGTTTTGCCGGCGGCCACACCGGGCCCGTGGAGGGGCACTACGACGTCGCGGTGATCGGCGGCGGCTTCACCGGACTTGGCGCGGCGCTGCAGCTCGCCAAGGCCGGCGCCAAGGTCATAGTGCTCGAGGCAGATCAGGTCGGCTCGGGCGCGTCGGGACGCAATGGCGGCCATCTCAACAACGGCCTGGCGCATAGTTATCCGGCGGCGAAGGCCGAGCTCGGCGCCGAGCGCGCCATCGCCCTCTACAAGGCGTTCGACGATTCGATCGACACGCTGGAGCGCCTGATCGCGGAAGAGAACATTGCCTGCGATTTCCGCCGCTCCGGCAAGCTCAAGCTGGCCTCCAAGCCCGCTCATTTCGATGCGATCGCGAGCAACTTCGAAGCGATCCATCGCGAGGTCGACCCGGACACCGCGCTGCTCTCGCCGGCTGACCTGACGTCCGAGATCGGCTCGCCCTTTCATGGCGGCATGCTGTTCAAGAAGAGCGGCATGATGCATATGGGCCGCTTTGTAGCGGGCCTCGCCACGGCCGCAAGCCGCCGCGGCGCTGTCATCGTCGAGCAGGCGGCCGTGACCGAGCAGATGCAGCAGGCCAAGAGCTTCCGCCTGACCACGGCCAAGGGAACGGTGCGCGCCGAGCAGGTGCTGCTCGCCACCGGCGCCTACACGCCATCGACATTCAGCTATTTCCGCCGCCGCATAATCGCCGTCGGCAGCTTCATCATCGCGACGCGGCCGTTGACGGAGGCAGAAGCGGCATCCGTGCTTCCGGGCAACCGCACCTATGTCAACTCGATGAACATCGGCAACTACTTCCGACTGTCGCCGGATAACCGCCTGATCTTCGGCGGCCGCGCGCGCTTCTCGGCGACATCCGATCAGCAATCGGACGCCAAGAGCGGCGCGATCCTGCGCGCGGCGATGGAGCGGATGTTCCCGCAGCTTGCCGGCATCGACATCGACTATTGCTGGGGCGGCCTCGTCGACATGACCGCCGACCGCTATCCGCGCGCCGGCCGCGAGGGCGGGCTGTGGTACGCGATGGGCTATTCGGGCCATGGCGCACAGCTCTCGACTCATCTCGGCATGATCATGGCCGATGCGATGCTCGGCCGGCCCGACCGCAACCCGATGAAGGAGGCCGACTGGCCGGTCGTGCCAGGTCATTTCGGCAAGCCCTGGTTCCTGCCGTTCGTCGGCGCGTACTACAAGACCCTGGATTGGATCCGCTGAGCCGTGGCGGCGCGCCGGCCCTCAGTAGCCGCGGCTGCGGTCGACGAGACCGACCGGATCGAGCCCGGCGCGATGCCGCTTGATGTTCTCGGCCACAGCAAGCGCGGCCGACTCAGGCTGCGTGACGCTGGCCACATGCGGCGTGATCAGCACGCGCGGATGCCGCCACAGCGGATGCTCGGCCGGCAGCGGCTCGGGATCGGTCACGTCCAGCACCGCCCCCGCGAGGTGCCCGCTGTCGAGCGTGGCGAGCAGCGCCGCCTGGTCGAGCTGCGGGCCACGGCCGGTCTGCACGAGGGCGGCCCCTCGCGGCAGCTTGGCGAACAGCTCAGCGTTCAGCAGGCCGCGCGTCTCGTCCGTCAGAGGCAGCAGGCAGATCAGGATATCCGTCGTCTCCAGCAGCCGGTCGAGACCGTCGGCGCCATGGTGCGTGGTCACACCGTCGATCGTGCGCGGACTGCGGCTCCAGCCGGACAAAGGAAAGCCGAACGGTTCCAGCCGCTCCAACACCGCCTGCCCGAGCAGGCCCAAGCCCAGCACGCCGATGCGCCGCTCTCGCGCCTGAGGCTGCGGTACGGCGCGCCACAGCTGCTGTCGCTGCTGATCGACATAGGCCGGCCAGTTCCGATGCAGCGTCAACACGGCCAGCGTGACGTATTCCTGCATCATCCGGACGATGCCGTCCTCCACCATGCGGACGATCTTGACCCCTGCAGGGACCGAGGCGGCGTTGAACTGGTCGATGCCGGCGCCGATCGAGAACAGGATCTCGAGATTGCGATAGGCGGCAAGATCCGGCGGCACCAGCCAAGCGATCATGTAGCGGACGGCCGCGGCATCGATCTTGGCCGGATCGATCGCGAACGGCAGGTCAGGGAGTTCGCGCGCAAGCACCTCGCGAAAGATGGCGCCACGCTTGGCATCGGATTTGAACAGGAACGTCATACGATCATCCCAGCGGCCGACCGGGCTCACCGCCCCCATTTCCGGCCTGCATCGATCATAGACGACGTGGTCTGTATTCCCTGCTGAAGACAGGGCAGGATTGAGAAGAATGTTGCGAAGTTCGATCGCAGACGCGTCAATATGCCGGCGTGACGGCAGCATGGTCGCTGTCCACCTCATCGAGGCAGGGTGACGCGTGGCCGGCGGGACGAGGACAGGGAAAGCAGACATGGAAGACCCGGGCGTCGAGTCGCGCATCGTCGACGTGTTCGAGATGCAACTCGCCGATATCGGCAGCGTCGACCTTGGGCAGTTGCTCGCCTTGTCGATCGCCGTCCAGTGGCCGCATCGGGCGGAGGATTGGGAATTCATGCGCGGCATCGGACGCGGAGTCGTGGCGCTCGATGAGATCGGTCGCGTCTTGGGGGCTGCGATGTGGTTTCCCTACAGCGATGGCTTTGCTGCGGTCGGGATGGTCATCACCTCGCCGCGGCTTCAGGCCCTCGGCACCGGGCAATGGCTGATGAAGCGCGTGATGGCCGAGTGCGGCGATCGCGTGCTACGGCTCAACGCGACGCGTGCGGCCTATCGCCTCTACCGATCGCTCGATTTCAAACGCGAACAGACGCTGTTTCAGTGTCAGGGCGAGGCGATCGACCCCGGCACAGCGGTCGCCGGAACGGGCGACATCCACGAGCTGACCGGGTCGGAGCTGCCGGCCCTGATCGAGCTCGACGCGTCCGCCTATGGCGTCCAGCGAAGCGAGCTCATGACGGCGCTGTTGGCCCAGTCGCGCAGCTTCGGCCTGTTTCGAGCGGGACAACTCGCGGCGTTCGCGCTGTGCCGGCGGTTTGGACGCGGGCATGTCGTCGGGCCGGTGGTCGCGTCCTGCGACAGCGACGCCATCGCGGTGGTCGCGCCGCACGTCGCGGCTCATGCCGGCCAATTCCTCAGGCTCGATACCCACCAGACCGGAGAGTTTCGCGACTTTCTAGCCCGAGCGGGGCTTGATCTGTTTGATGCCGTCACAACCATGTCGCTGCGCAACGACGTGAAGGGTGCACACCCGCGTGGCCACGACCGGCCGACGAGCTACGGCGTCGTCAGTCAGGCCTTCGGCTAGCCCCTGCGTCCTGGATCAGAGCCCGCTCGCGTCCATGCGAATCCTGGATACGGTCCTGGTCGACCGCCGAGCCGACATGCCAAGATGAGGAAAATGACAGGTGGGAGATCGTTGGTCGCAGGGAAAGCGGATCCCTTAGGGCCCCGCCGCGAGTCTTTATACGCAGATCCCTTTTGGACCCGCGGAGCCGCAGGTCCCTTTCGACCCCGCGATTTCGTTCTGGCCGCGTCGGCGGAACGCATCGGCCCAGGCTCAGAGATACGACGGCGCGACACGATTGATCGGTCAACTCGCACGCCGAGTCGCAGATCCTGCACTCGTCGCGTGGCTCAACCGAGTTCTTCGCCAGAGTTCGCTACACTACGATCAGTGCCGAAGTCGCCTTTGACTTTGCTGACAAAAAACTCGGTAGCGGCACTCACCTCGACCGAACGGCACGGTTGAACCCAAGCCATGTCAATGGCTTGGCATTCAACCGGCGAGCCACTTTTATCTTGCTCGGAAACGCCGCCTTGTAACCGTCCGGTCTCTGCACACCTTCCCCCTCGTGTGTTGTCGTTCCATTTCGGGTTCTCTGCTGCTGTGGAGAATCTCCGGTGGGATCCAAACATTTCGAGAACAGAGCGCGCCGCGAATGGTGGTCGCTGCACATCGAAGCGTGGCGTCGCAGCGGTCTCGGGATCCGCAAATACTGCCAGCAACAACGTCTCACCGAGAACACGTTGCGGCGTTGGCTGAAGCGGCTGGCCGGCAACGAGACTGCGCTTAAGCTCGAGAAATATCAGACGGAATTGCGCCGCGAGCGCGCCCGGGGACGAGCGAGAAAAGGCGCTCCGAAAGCAGAAGCAGCGCAGGTTCATGGTCACCTCGGATGTGCGCAATCGGGCGTCTCAAGCGTTCTGGGCGATGCATGTCGAGGCGCTGAACTGGAGCGGGATGGAGCTCCGCGCCTATGCCGCGGCCATGCAGCTGTCGCCGCATTCGCTGCGCAAATGGCGCGACCGATTGGCGGCCGGCGAGGTCACGATCGACTGGCGCGCCCATCTTCATCCCTCCGCCCGTCCGGCCGTTAGCACTAGTGCTAGGAACTCACAGCCCGAACGCCGCTTGACAGCCGCCGAAATCGGCGATCCAGCCGCGCCCAAAACGCCGGCCCGACGCTTCTTCAGCGACGAGGAGAAGCTCGCGATCGCCAGGGAGACTGAGATGCCGGGCGCCAAAGTCTCTGCCGTCGCCCGCAAGCATGGGATCGTCACCGGGCTGCTGTTCCGCTAGCGCGCGCAGTTCGGCATCGCGCAAAAGAAGCGATCCAAGCTCGCCCGTGTTGTGCTGCCGGACGACATGCCCGCAGCGCGCGTTCTGCGCAATCTCGTGCGTCCACCGGAGGGCATGATGGCCGTCGACCTTCCTGACAGACAGCGTGTCTTCGCTCCCGCCGGCAGCGATCCGGATGCGGTGCGGGCGCAGATCGAAAGCGGAGAGACAGCATCATGATGTTCGTTCCAGCGGGCGTGAAGGTGCACCTGGCGCTCGGCTACACCGACATGCGCAAAGGCATGGATGGGCTCGCAATGCTGGTGCAGGACGCGCTGAAGAAGGATCCGTTCTCCGGTCATCTGTTTGCCTTCCGCGGCAAGAAGGCATCGATCCTGAAGGTCCTGTTCTGGGACGGGAACGGGCTTTGTCTGTTCACTAAACGTATCGATCAGGGCGGCTTCGTGTGGCCGGTGATGGCGGGCTATGATGGCTCGATCACGCTCACGCCGGCGCAGCTCGCGATGCTGATCGAAGGCATCGACTGGCGCGCGCCAGAGCGTATCTGGAAGCCCGCGATTGCAGGATCATCTGCAAAAACCAGTGCTGAACTGAGTTGCGATTCTTCTACGAATCAGCGTGTTCGAGTACCATCGGACATGCAGCACGATCTCACTAATCTCCCCTCCGATCCTGAGCTTCTGCAGCGCCTGGTGCGCGACACTGCCGCTGCGATCGGCCATCGCGACACCGAGATCGAGCGTCTCAAGTCCATCATCAAACAGCTGCAGCGAATGCAGTTCGGCCGTAGTTCCGAGCGCATCGATCCCGACCAGCTTGCACTCGTCTTGAGGACCTGAGAAGCGCAAGAACGATACCCATGCCAGCGTGACCGATCCTGACAGCCGGCTGTATCGGAAGTCCCGAGGCAAGGAAGCCAGGCTCTGCTACATGTGCCAATTCATCATGGAAAACAGGAACGGCTTGGCGATCGACGGGCGGGTGACCCATGCGACGGTAACGGCCGAAAGAAACGCGCCCGAAGTCATGCTCAAGGCGAAAGCCAAGACGTCTGGAGGCCGCATGACCGTGGGCGAGGACAAGGCCTATGACAGAGCCGAGCACGTCGCCAAGCTGCGGGAGATGAACATCACGTCGCACGTCGCCAGTACAACAACGGCAATCCCAAAGGACGCCAGAGCGCCATCGATGGGCGAATGACCCGGCACGCCGGCTACGGCATGTCTCAAACATGCCGAGCCATGGTCGAATGCATCTTCGGCTGGGGCAAGCAGCACGGAACCATTCGCAAGACCAAGCACCGAGGCCGCGACCGCGTGCTTGGCGACTTCCTCCTCAACCTGATCGACTACAACCTCGTCCGAATACCCAAGCTGATTGCCGCATAAGGCCGCCTCTCGGAGCGGAGATCATCGCTCCAACGGCGAAATCTCGTACAGAACCTCACATCACCGAAAATCCGTCGGGGTTCGGCCGCTTCTTCAGCAGACTGCTAGAGCCCCAGGAGAGCGATAAACGTGCATCTCCTGCTAGGCTGCCCGCTATTCCGCATAGACGATGATCGTGATGAACTGAATCCGGTCGTCGAGTAGCTTCTCCGGCCCGTGTAGAACATTGCCGGAGAAGGTGAATGCATCACCGGGCCCTATGAGAAAGGTCTTATCGCCAAAGCGGTATTCCATGCGCCCACTCAGCATGTAGATGAACTCCGTTCCTGCATGCTGAAAGCGCGGGTAGCTCTCGCTTTCCTTATCCATATCGATCAGGAACGGCTCAAAGATCTTGCGCGGACCCCTGTTGTACGACAGTAACTTGTACGTATGACCATGCTTCGTTCCCGAGCGAACCACCTCCATCTGATCACCGGCCTTTATCAGCTGCGCACTTCCGCTGCTCTGTTCGACTTCGCGGAAAAGCGTTGATAGATCCGTCCCGAGCGCGGTGCAGATTCGTTCCAACAAAGGGAGACTGACCGAGGATTGTCCATTTTCAAAACGGCTGATCATCGGAACGGAGATGTTTGCCGCAGATGCAAGCTCAGTCAGCTTTAGTCCCCGCTCAAGCCGGCCACGTCGGATGGCTGCCCCCATGCGTTCATCAATCGGCGCTTTGGCGATCGTCTCCTCCGCGGGAGGCATGGCTACTTTAGCCGATTTGACCGAGGTCTTCTTTTCGTTCTGACGCCTGTGGGCCGCTCGGCTTGCTTTTTTCAATTTCTTTGTCCTTAACGGTTGCGGATCTCGGTAGCCCTCGGCCAGCCGAGGGGCACGAGATAAGAAAACGGTCCCCTTCGCTTTATCTCCACTGCTTCTCCTCGCTGATCCAGCGAGAACCCGGCAAGGGGCCAGGCTTGAGAAATGCATCGACGACATTGCCGAGAAGTCGAGACACATTGTTGTCGAAGTTTCGCGCCGGCAACGCCTGACCGAATGCAATCGAGCCTCCGCAGAACACTGCCCCGTCATTTGGGGCGTTGAAGAACGTTATGTCGCCGCGGATCCTGTAATCCTGGCTACCAGCAAGGCCAGGATACGGATATAGAATTTCCTCGATAGACAGCATGTAGTTGTCGCTGTGACCGCCCGAAGAAGCCAAGATCTTGGTGTGAGGCGGCGTTCCCAGCGTCAAATCGTAGCGATCGAGCTCAAGGCCGGCAGCGCCGCCGTAGGCAAGCCCTTCCTCCCCGATCAGCTCACCCTCGATTCCTTCCATAATCCAGGAAACCTGGCGATGGTAGCTGTCCGGCATCCGTCGATACGGACGGCTGGTTTCGAAACCTTCGGCGATAAAGCCGATACCCACCAGCTTTTGCGGGGGCCGCCCCAAATTCTTCCACAGTCCGCTCTTCTGGCCAGTTGTCGCCAGATAGTGCTCACCAGGTCGGGCATTCCACGCTCTCATGCCCGCATCGAGCTTGCGCACCTCCATGGTCCAGGGTTCGTCCTCACGAAAGGCAACGTTCCAATAGTAGCCATTACCTCCCATGTAGATGTATCGGCCACCGCCGGCGATGTAGTCCTCGGTGCCGTCCAGCATCCTCTCCGAATAGTATTCCGGATGCGTCCCCGTCAGCACACAACTGTACGGCTTGAGTGCGTCTACACCTTCGACGTGAAGATCCTCGTCCGTCAGGACCTCGTAATCGTACCCCTTTTGCTCAAGCCAACCCACGATGGACAAGTCCGCCGGGAACGCCCACGGCACGCCCATACTCGACATCCGATGTTTCGGCCGCATATTGACGATCGGCCGGCGATAGGAACTGTAGCAAACACCGCTGCCGTCGGCCCAACAGTCGTAAGTCGAGAGACCGAAATCAGGATTCTTGTACATCTCGACATCGACTTCCGAAATGATGGGCGGCTGCCCCGTCATCGGTTGAATGATTTCGGCATCAAAGCTGAGGTGCTCGTTCGCATAGGCGAGATAGGTCGCGGTCGGCACCAGAAATGCAATCTTCGCCTTAGGCTGCTTCGGCCGAACGTAGAAGACAATATATTCCTCACCTAATCCCGCGCCATCCCCTGCACGCAGGCGCATCGCATAGATGCCCGAGCGCAAGCTTTCTGGCAGCCTGACCGTCCTGGTCGGCTTCCATTTGCAGTCAATCATCGCATCGTGATGAAGCTCGATGCCGCCATATTCACGGGGAGCCAATCGGAAGCAGTCGTTTCGGCCCTTCCAGTTCCAGCCTGTCTGAGCACGCACGGGGCGATTGTAGCCCTCGGCGTGCAGCTTGTTGGGCCCGATGTCGATTACCGCATCGCCGATGCCGGCGTCCGTGTATCCTTCCGTCGTATCCCAATAAGCGACCAGTCCATCGCTCGTCGGGAGTTCTCCTTTCGAAAGCCGCTCGAGCTCGGCGCGACCGAGAGCGCGATCATAAATGCCGGGCCTGTCGATCTTGCCGGAAAAATTCTGAGATACGAATGGTCCGCGCAACTCATGGAAGTCACGAGATCCGCCTATCAAGAAAGGGGTTTCCTCGAGATTCTTCTGCTTGAATCGAAACGTCTCGGTCACGTGCGAACGATAATCGATCGGCACCACGCCCCCGAGCAGGCCGTTGTACCGGTTGGTCACGGACTCCTGGTGAATGGTAGCCTTGCCCGTCTTTGCATCGAAGGTGGCCGCAACAAAGTACCAAGTCTTCTTCATCAAGGGGATTTCTGTCTTGACGTAGTCAACCTCGTCGCCGCGCCCGACCCAAAATTCAAGATGGCCCTCGTGATTGATGCCGAGACAAAATCCGGCGCTTTTGTCGTTGCTCCATCGGCCGATGAGGCACTGGCGGCGTCCGTCTCCAGGAAGCCCCGGGAAGATGAAGCCGAAAAGGGTCATGCTTCCTTCAAGCACGAGCTTCCGCTGGGGATCCTCGACCGCAAGGAAGGAGCCGAGCTGGGTAAACTGCTTCTCGACGCGCCAGCGGCCATTTCCCTCGCAAGCCACTTCCTGCTCAATGAAGCCGGGCCCCAAGGGGTTTTCATCGCCGTGCACGAGCCTGACAAGCTGAGCGTCGGCGGCGGCAGCACCATCCGCACTCACATGGAATGTAATAGCTTCTCCCGGTTTGACTGAAATCCGGTCCGTGTAACCAAACAGCTTGATCTGAGCCATGCGCCTGTCTGCCGCCTTGCGAGTTGATTGATCAGGATTCCAAGAGATCCTGGACGCGTCGCATGAATACGCCGTGATAAGCGTCGTCTTGCGAGGGATAGAGCTTGTCCTCGACCACCCGGGGTGGAACGCCCCGATGACCTGAAAGCGCGACGATCCGGTAGGCTTTGAACGGCTGCACGACCTGAATGGCGTACTTGTCCGGAAGCGGCTGGCGTCGGAAGTAAAGCAGGAGACGCTCGAGCGCTTCGCTGTGCTGCCCGAGAGGATTGCGCTTGTGCTCCTCGATCAGCTCGGGAGAAACCAGGGACTTCAGATAGTCTCGCTGCATCTTGTCGTAGCGGCGCCAATAGACCAGGTCCTTGTTGCTCGTTTCGGTCGCTTCTTCCGGTAACATTTCTCCTCCTTTCTCTGCTCGCGCAGAGCGACGCTCGCTCTTCTTCTTGTCTCTCCAGGCCCGGAACTGCTGCTTGATGCCGAACAACCCGTTCCGGAGGTACAAGACGACGAGCAACATGATGATGCCGATGGCGAAAAGCCTGAGAGGTCCCCAGCTGATCAACACCTTGTCGAGAAAGACCACGATCGCGGTGCCGACAACCGCGCCCTCAGCTCTTCCGATGCCGCCAATGACCAGCATCGCCAAGCCCAACAAAACCGTGTCGAAGCTGAAGATCGAGAATCCCACGCCTCGATAGTGGGCGGCATAGAATCCGCCGATGAACCCGAGGGCAATCGAGGAGATAACGAACACCTGAATGCGGGCGCGACGAAAATCAACTCCGGTGGCCTCCGCAAAAGCTTCCCGCTTTTCAGGAGCCATGCGCAGAATTCGGCCCAGCCGCCGCCCGTCGACCATGCGATAGAGCAGCAACGCGCCGCACATCAGCGCCAGCGCCGCGTAGTACCCCAGCATCGATTGGTCGAGCGGAGACCAAGATTTCGGAGCGTAGGCGTCCGCGCCATAGAGGCCACCTGTCGCCGAGCCGAATATCTTCGACTGCACGAAATACACTCGGCACAACTCATTCAGTCCGAGGGTCAAGAGTGCGTAGTAGAAGCCGTCCAGGCGGGTGGCTGGTATGGCAATCACGATTCCAAACGCGAGTCCGATTACGCTGCCGATTATCGGCAGAACCCACCAGGGGAGCCCGATGGAGATCGACAGCCACGTCGTGATGAATGCCGCGGCCCCTACAACCGCATAAGTCGCAAGCGAAAAGATGCTGGCCGTGCCGAGCACGAGCATCCAGCACAGGTTGATTGCCGCATAAATTCCGAAGAACGCGCCGGCCGCAAGAAGCGTATTGAGCTGGGACGCCGGAAACACAAACGGGGCGAGCGCTAGCGCCAGCAGGCCAAGAACCCACCAGATTGGACGCTTGTCGACGATCGTCTTTTCGCGGCGGAGCGTCTTCGGGTTATATTCTCCACGCACGTGAAGAACGCGGCGGCGCGTGGGCCAGTAGCGGAGCTTGGTCCAAAGTTTTTCGCCGTGACCGGGCCATTTGTAATAGTACCGAAGTCGGCCGACCGGCAGCAACCGCACACCCGATTCGCGGGTCTGCGTCCAAATCTCCGTCGGATCCTTGTAAGGGATCGTCGGCACCTCGGGCTCGGCACCCGCGCCACCCCAAGCCGTCAAAGGATTGCGCCAGACTCGCGCGCCGTCTTCGGATGCTTCAGTCATGGTCGCCGTGTTCGGAACGGGATTGAGCATCGTTAGGCCTCCCGCGCCTTATCGAGGAGCCCAGCGATTCCGCGTGGACGAACCAGAATGATCAGGATGATGAGAAGGAATTGGGTCATCAGCACGTATTGGCCACCGAGCGCCACGGACGTCATGGCCTCGTTGAGCCCCAGGAGTAGGGCAGCGATCACCGCGCCCGGCACGCTTCCGAGCCCACCGCACAGGGCGATACTGACGCCCTTGACCATCGGGGTGAGGCCATTGAACGGCTGAATGTAATAGGTCTGAGACAGAAGAACTGCCGAGAGGCCCGCCAAACCGCCGGTGATCGCCATCACGTAGAAGCTGGTGCGCCGCACGCCGATGCCGACGATCGCCGCGGCGTGGGGATTCATCATCATTGCACGGATTTCAAGACCTCGCCTACTCGAACGCATCCATGTCAGGACGATCAGCAACATCGCGATCGAGACGACGACGTTACCGATCTTGTCGGCCGTCAGAACCAGCCCGAACAGAGACAGCTTGCTCGTGCCGAAAATCTCCGGAAGACTCTTCGACCGCGGGCCGAACCACCAGAGCAGCAGCTGAGTTCCCATCAAGCTGATCGCCAAGGTCGCGATCATGCCGCGAATCGTGAAGTTCGGCTTGTCGTGAACTGGAATAAACGCCAGGGCACACACCAGAACTCCGCCCAGCGCGCCCGTCGCAATTCCGGCAAGCATGATGATTAGGCCATGCAGCGCGTCCGGCATCAGGGCCGCCACATATTGATGGGTCAGCCAGGCGCCATAGCCGGACAAGGCAAAGATGAACCCGTAGGCGAGATTCAACAGGCCCAGGCTCGACCAAGTGATCGACAGCCCGATGGCGAGAGTGCCGTAGATGCAGGCCAGCACAATCGCATTAGATATGACATACGGCCAGTTCATCCTAGAGATCCCGATTGCTGTTCAGGGTCAGCGCGGCTGAGGCGCCACCCTTGAGCTTGCCGACGTGCATTCCGATCACGCGATCCACGCGTCCTTCCAACAAGGCTATGTTCTGCTCCGCGATGACCATCGCTGAATCGCGGAGCTCAATGCTCATCAATGCATCGAGAACGCCCTTGCCGATCTTCGGGGCAAGTCCAAGGGAGGGCTCGTCGACCAGGAACAGCGACGCTTCGGCCATCAAGCCCCGACCGATCGAGACCATCCGCCGCTCACCGCCTGAAAGACGGCCGACCGGCACATGACTCAATTTCCGCAGTGGCGGAAAGACATCGTAGATTCGCTGCTTGCGCGTGGCCCGCTCCTTCCAGGAGCGTGGCGTGAATGCCCCCGAATCGAGGTGCTCCTCGACCGTAAGGCCATGGAAGATTTCATCGCCCTGAGGAATCAGGGCCAACCCTTGCCTCACGATCTGGTGCGTATAACGGCCCGGCCCTTGGCTGCGGGTGCGCCCGATCTGCTTTCCGTTCAGGAAGATCGAACCACGCTGCCAGCCTGTCAAACCTGCGATCGCATAGAACAGCGTGGTCTTGCCATGGCCGTTCAGCCCAACCAGTCCGATCCGCTCGCCGGCCCTTACGATGAAATCCAGGTCATGGATCACCCGCAGCGGCCCCCACCCCGCTGACAGCCCCTGTACGGAGAGAATTTCGCGCGCTTCAGCCATCGAGCGCCCCTTCTTCGACCTTCTCGAAATATGCCGCGTGTACTCTCGGATCGGCCAGAATATCGGCAAGCGATCCCTCAGAGATGACCTCACCCGCGTCCATCACCATGACCCGGTCGGCGATCGTCTCGAGCAATTCGATGCGGTGCTCGACGATGATGATCGCGACATTCATCTCCTTCGACAGCATCCTGATCAGATGATCGATCTCGTCGACCTCCGAATTGATCAGACCTGCGGCAGGCTCGTCCATGAGCAGCAAGGCAGGACGACGCATCAAGAGGCACGCAAGCAGAAGCTTGCGTCTGTTGAGCGTTTCCAGCGAACTCGTCGGCTCTTCCGCATCGACGTCGAGGCCAACCAGCTCGGCGCCGTATTCGGCGTCGAAACGGGTCAGATAGGGCTTGTAGGCCTGTCGCGCGGCCTTGAATGTCTGTCCGACCGTCAATTCGTCCGGAACCACCGGCGTCTGGTAAGTCCGCCCAATCCCAAGGCGGGCCCTTGCATGAAGCGGCAGGGCAGTCACATCCGAACCGCGGAAGCGTACCGATCCGGACTTCGGCTTCAATCGGCCAGACAGAACCTCGAACAGGCTTGTCTTGCCGGCGCCATTGGGCCCGATGATTCCCAGCACTTCACCAGGACGGACGCTCAGGCTGATCCTCTTGAGGATCTCCCGTCCGCCCAGATCGAGAGAGATGTTCTCTCCCGCAAAAAGGGCGGGCGCTCGACGCATCTCGACGTCGAGCTTTGGTATGTTCACTACGTCCACCATGGCGCGGGCTGCAGTTGAGATTCCGAGATCTCGTTCGGAAACACGATTTTGTGCTGCCCACTCTGGACCTGGACGTACAGCTGGCTCATGCCTTTCTCCAGCTCCAGCGCCGAGATCGGATTGCCGTCGTCTGGGAAATGGGCGGCTTCCTGATAGTCGTTGTTCAGATCCATATAGCCGCAAACGCCGCGATACGGATGCTGCCGGATCCAGTCGCAGACCGCCTTGAAATCCTCGGGTTTGCCGACGGCTTCCCAGGCTAGCTTCAGCCAATGCGCGATATCATAGCCGTTACCGGTGTAGACGAGCCCCATCGTTCCCGGAAATCTCGCTTGGTACTTCTTGCGGAATCCCTTTCCTCGTTCGTCTGCGTACACGCCCAACACGGTCGACCAGCAGAATCCGTTTGCCGAGGCCCCGGCGAGTTCGAGAAATTCCGGCTGAGACGGTCCATACTGGAGATAGACGAGTGAGTTTTTCACCGGATCTGCCGCGAACTGCTTACAGAAAGCTGCATACTCCGCAGCCACCCAATGGTCGATCATGATGGCCCCGGCGTCGACCTCCTTCAGCTTCTGAATGACCGGCGACCAGTCCTGCACGGGAAACTGGATGTCGGTCACGGCCGCCACTTCGAATTTGCCGCGCTTCTTGATCGCCTCTTGCGCCGCCTTGGAGATGGTCTGGCAATACGCTACCTGCTCCTGGACGATGTGAACCTTGCGATTCTTCGGCTTCCAGACGCCACGTTTTTCCTCGTGCTCGAGCCAAAGAGGATAGGTGTGGCCGTAGTGGACCTCGGACGGGTCGGTTTGGAAAACGTGGCTGTATTTCTTCGAGTTGGACTTGAACGCTTCGGTTGCCGCTCGCTGCGTATTGCCTTGCAGATACGGGCATCCATACTTGGCGGACTCATCCATTGCCGGGATCGGAGCAAACACGAACGCGTTCGAGATCGCATGGACTTTCGCATCAGCACATGCTGCGATCGCCTGCTGGCAGCTCTCGGGCGACAGCTTATCGACGTCAGTGACAAACAGCTTCAGAGGACGTCCCAAAATGCCGCCGGCGGCGTTGATCTCCTCCATCGCTAGCGTCGTGCCGTTGAGGTGATCAAGATCGTCGGCAACGCCGGCCGCCGCCGTCTGCGACGTTGGTACACCCAGCAGAATGGGCTCTCCTTTTGGCGCTGCACCCGCCCTGGATATCCAGGGCATCGCGACGGCGGTACCGATGCCCGTAACGACACTGCGTCTCGTCAACTCCAATTTGGTCATTACTCCCCCTCCTCAACGAAGCGTTGCGCGGCGACCACCGCCGCACCAGCCCAGCAACTATTGACCAGGAATCCAGCTCGTTCCCGCCAGAGGAAGACGCGTCATCGCAGCTGCCTCGATGGTAAGCGCAACGAGATCTTCCGGCTCCAGATTGTGCAGGCGGCTCTTGCCGCATGCGCGCGCGATGGTCTGCGCCTCCAACGTGATCACCTTGAGGTAATTTGCGAGCCGTCGGCCGGCCAGGATCGGGTCGAGCCGGCTCGACAGCGCGGGATCCTGAGTGGTGATGCCCGCCGGATCCTTGCCCTCGTGCCAGTCGTCATAGCAACCGGCAGTCGTCCCCAAAGCACGATATTCGTCTTCATACCGAGGATCGTTGTCGCCCAGCGCGATCAGCGCCGCGGTCCCGATGCCGACAGCATCCGCGCCGAGCGCAAGCGCCTTGGCCACGTCGGCGCCGCTGCGAATGCCGCCGGAAACGACGAGCTGTACCTTGCGGTGCATCCCGAGATCCTGCAACGACTGAACGGCGGCGCGGATCGCCGAAAGAATTGGAAT
Organism: Bradyrhizobium sp. SZCCHNGR1005; assembly: GCF_032489995.1. NCBI lineage: Bacteria > Pseudomonadati > Pseudomonadota > Alphaproteobacteria > Hyphomicrobiales > Nitrobacteraceae > Bradyrhizobium > Bradyrhizobium sp. SZCCHNGR1005. The sequence continues at coordinate 134,235 of NZ_JAUEZC010000007.1, read as the reverse complement.
TCCGACGTGCTCGATGAAGACGTCCTGGGTGGCTGCGGTGCCGCCTTGCATGCCGTCCAGCACCACCACGTCAGCCCCCGCCTTTACGGCGAGCGCAACATCATAGTAGGGACGGCTTGCACCGATCTTCAGATAGATCGGCTTCTCCCAGCCGGTGAGCTCGCGCAGCTCCAGGATCTTGATCTCCAGATCGTCCGCCCCCGTCCAGTCCGGGTGACGGCAGGCTGAACGCTGGTCTATTCCCATCGGAAGCGAGCGCATCTTTGCGACCCGATCCGATATCTTCTGGCCCAGCAGCATTCCTCCGCCACCGGGCTTGGCGCCTTGGCCCACCACGATCTCAATCGCGTCGGCCTTGCGCAGGTCGTCCGGGTTCATGCCGTATCGGGATGGCAGATATTGATAGACGAGCGTCTTGGACTGCCCGCGCTCCTCCGGAGTCATACCACCGTCACCAGTGGTGGTCGAGGTGCCGGCCAGACTTGCGCCGCGACCAAGGGCCTCCTTCGCCTGAGCCGAGAGAGCCCCGAAGCTCATGCCTGCGATGGTGACAGGAATATCCAGATGAAGCGGCTTCTTCGCGTAACGCGTTCCGAGAACGACGCTGGTGTCGCAACGCTCGCGATATCCTTCCAGGGGATAACGCGACATCGACGCGCCGAGAAACAAGAGGTCGTCGAAGTGCGGCACCTTCCGCTTGGTGCCACCGCCGCGGATATCGTAAATGCCGGTCGCAGCGGCCCGCCTTATCTCCGCAATGGAGTGTGCATCAAACGTGGCGGACTGGCGCGGCGGGATATACCCCCACGTCTTCTCATGAGTAGTCATCAATAGGCCCCGGCATGGTCGATATTAAAGTTGTAAAGCTTGCGCGCCGATCCATATCGGCGGAATTCCGATACATCGACCTTGTGCGCCTCGCCGGCGCGCTCGAGCAGCGCAAACAGCTCCGCCCGATGCGTATCCCGCAATTCCTTTTCGATGCAGTCGGCGCCGACGCCTTCGACCTTGCCGCGGACGTAGATGTGCGCTTCGTAAATCGAATCCCCCAGAGCATCGCCCGCATCACCGAAGGCGACCAGGCGCCCGGTTTGGCCCATGAAACCGGAGAGATGCCCGATGTCGCCCTTGACGACAATGTCGATCCCCTTCATCGAAATGCCGCACCGAGCTCCCGCATTGCCATCGATCAACAACAGGCCACCATGTCCGGTGGCCCCGGCGGATTGGCTCGCGTCGCCCTTGACGTGAATAAGCCCGGACATCATGTTCTCGCCAACGCCCTGGCCGGCGTTTCCATCGATCACGATGCGAGCACTCTTGTTCATACCGCCGCAGAAATAGCCGACGTGCCCTGCCACTTCGACATCAATGGGCGCATCCACGCCGACCGCGATCGCGTGAGCGCCGTTGGGATTGAGTACACGCCAAAACGTCTCATTGGTCGGGAGCTTCAGCGCCTGAAGCCGAGCGTTGAGCTCACGCAGTGACAGAGCGGAAAGGTCCAGCTCCGTGGCCGGGTCTGACGGCCCCCGCCCTGCCTTGATGTCGTGGCCCGACCACGAGCCAGCTTCAATTCGATTCATCTCAGTGTTCCCAGAAGTAAGGCGTTGCCGGTTTCGGCTCGAAGACCCGCGCATTCGCAATGCCCGGGAGCCCAGCGAGGCTGCGATACTCGGAGGCGAACGCCACGTAATCGTCCGTCTCCGCCATGACGGCCGGTTTGCATGCGATCGGATCACGCAGCACCCCGAAACCATTCTTTGTTCCGACCACGAAGGTGAAGAAGCCATCGAGATCATCGACGCTCGACTTCAGCGCATCTCCCAGCGTACGTCCGCGTCGCAGCTCTCGCGTGATATAGCCTGCGGCGACCTCGGTATCGTTCTCCGTTTCCGGAACGATGCCGTTCTGCCGAAGCTCGCGACGAAGCGAAGCGTGGTTCGAAAGCGAACCATTGTGAACCAGACACTGGTCAGGTCCGGTCGAAAACGGATGAGCGCCGGTGGTGGTCACCGCCGACTCGGTTGCCATCCGCGTATGGGCTATGCCGTGCGTTCCCGCAAAGGATTGAATATCGAACCGCCGGGCAACGTCATCTGGATAACCAACCTCCTTGTAGATTTCGAGGTTGACCCCTTCGCTCAAGACGCGAACGTCCTGCGCGTTTTCGGCGAGCCAGGCGCGACACTGATCCGCCGAATCCACCGGCACGCTGAGCACGCCATGCGTGTAGCGATTGGTCACAAGGATAGCGACCCCCAGAGAATGGGCGAGAAGCGCGCCAAGCGCCCCAAAATCGGACCGTTCGGCGACGGACGTCAACGTGAGCTTCGTCCTGCCGGGACTTTCCGCCGTGTATAAAGCGAAGCCGGCGGAGTCCGGACCCCGGCTACACAGGGTCGAAGTCATCTCGGCGAGCAAAGCCCCAAGCACGGGTTGCAGCCGAGGGGCCTTGATGAACAGTCCTGCAATTCCACACATCGCGATCTCCAGTGCAAGCGAAGGCTAGAAAAAGCTGAGATATCGCTCGACTTCCCAGTCTGACACGTGCCGATGATATTCTAGCCATTCGGAGCTCTTCAGCGACACGAACTCATCAACGACCGGAGACCCGAGCGCGGCTGCGAACAACGGATCCGCCTCGAGCTCCCTCAAAGCCTCGGAAAGGGTTTGCGGCAACAGCTCCACGCCCATGCCACGAATGGCGTCGAGCGAAAGGCCGTAGAAATTCACATTCTTCGGCTCACCCGGATGAAGCTCGCGGTCGATGCCGTCCAGGCCGGCGGCAATCAGCGCTGCTGTCGCGAGATATGGATTCATGCTGCTGTCGCCGGTGCGGATTTCGATCCGCCCGTAGGGTATGCGCGCCATGGCCGTGCGGTTATTGTCGCCATACGCGATGAACGCAGGCGCCCAAGTTGTGCCGGAGACCGTGCGCCCGACCACAAGGCGCTTGTAGGAGTTGACCGTGGGCGCCAGGAGCGCGGTCAGCCCCTTGGCATGCGCCATAACGCCACCGAGGAAATGATAGGCGAGCTTGGTCAGCCCAAGGCCGTTTGGATCTGCATCGTCGTGGAAGAGATTACGGCCATTGCCGTCGGCGATCGAGCAGTGGATATGCATGCCGCTGCCCGTCGAATTGCTCCGGGGCTTGGGCATGAACGAACAGATCCCGCCGAGATCGTTGGCGATTTCCGAGGCCGCCATCTTGAACAGCGTAATCTGATCGGCCGTCTTCAGTGCATCGGCATATTTGAAGTTGATCTCGTATTGCCCGTTCGCATCCTCATGATCGATCTGATAGACGTCGATCCCTATGGCCTGCAGCGATTCCGTGACCCGCTCCAGGAAGCTTCGCCCGCGCATCAGACCTCGATAGTCGTAGGCTGGCTTGGCGAGTGTGTCGGTCCCGTCGAAGGGCTGCAATTTTCCATCGCCATCCCGACGCAATAGGATGAACTCAGGCTCCAACCCCGTGTTCAGAGTCCAGCCGCGCTCGGCAAGACGCGCGACCTGCTTCTTCAGAACGTTACGCGTGTCGACGGGATGGGGAACGCCCTTTACCGTTCCCACGCCCATCATTCGCGCGTAACCCGGCGCCCACGGCGTCACGGTCAGCGTATCGAGCTCACAGACGACCATGTATTCGGGTTCGTGGGGCAACAACCCGAGCCCCCATGCGCCGCCACCGGCAAAGCCGGCGCCGTCGGTCAAAATATCTTCGAGGTGTTGCACGGGGACGGACTTGCTCTTGGCCACGCCGTGCAGGTCGACGAATTGGGCGAGAACGTAGCGGACGCCCGTCTGCTTGAGGAAGGCTTGAGCGCCGGTAAGATCCAGCCCGGCGGGAGTCGCGAGACTGCCTGGAGCCAGCGTGCCGGACCACGCATTGGGAATGTGCATCTGAACTCTCCTTGGAAGACGCTTCCTCACCGATCCCACGTTGCGATCTCGGCAAGATTTTTTGCACCGGCAACTTCCCTATAAATGCGACTTGCATATAATGCAAGTAATTTTTATTATCTGCAAGCGATGATGATGGGAAACCTGGAAACAACTGCGATGACGCATTTCGTCGATCCGAATTCGCGGCACGAGCCGATAGGAATTCGGCTCTCGGATCTCTCCGAAGGTCGCACCAAATATTGGACGACGCAGGCAATTCCATATTGGTGGCGCGCCGCTGTGCCGCGCACCGGCCCTTGGCCCGCCCCACCAAAGAAGGCTGACGTCGTCGTTATCGGGGCAGGCTTCTCAGGCCTTTCCGCTGCCCTCGTACTTGCTCGTGCCGGAAGACAAGTGGTCGTCGTCGACGCCTTCGTTCCCGGTTATGGCGCAAGTACACGCAACGGCGGTCAGATCGGCAGCGGAAATCAGAAATTTCGGGTAAAAACCCTCGTCGAAATGAAGGGCGAGCGGAAAGCAGTTGAACTGCTGCACGAAGGCGTCGAGATGCTCGACGGCATCGAAGCTCTGATCAAGGAAGAGAAGATCGACTGCTCTTTCGTCCGATGCGGGCGCTTTCGCGGCGCTATGCGCGTAGAACACTACGACACCATGGCGCGCGACATGCAGGATCTGAAACGCTACGCCAACGTCGATTCCTATATGGTCAATCGAGCCGAGCAGCACAAGGAGATCGGCACGGAGCTGTTTCACGGCGGATCCGTGTTGCCAATGGACGCGAGCCTGCATCCCGGCAAGTACCACAGCGGCCTCCTCGCTCGCGTTATTGATGCCGGCGGCACGGTGCATGGCCATCTGCCGGTCCGAGCAATCTCATCAGAGAGGAACGGGCACACGATCCACTTCGAGCGGTTCAGCATCCAGGCGCGCGACGTTCTCGTGGCTACCAACGGATACACGAAGAATGTCGGCGCCTTTTTCCGGAAGCGAATCGTCCCGATCCGCTCCGCGCAAATCACGACCGAGGAAATCGCACCCGATATCTTCACGCGGCTGATGCCGACAAGGCGCGCCTATGGAAATACGAACCGCGTGTTTTTCTATTTTCGCCCCGCCCCCGACGAGAACCGGCTGATCTGGGGCGGCCGATCAAATCATTTCGCAAGAGACTCGGTGCTGGCCGCCTATACGCATCTCGCCCACGACTTGCTGCGCACCTTCCCCATACTGGGAGAAGTGAAGGTGTCATACGCGTGGAGCGGCCTCATCGGCTACACGTATGATGAATTTCCCCACCTCGGCCGTTCTCCAGACGGACTCTATTACGCAATGGGCTACTGCGGGACGGGCGTGTCGCGCTCGACGCATTTTGGCCGGAAGATCGCCTTGCAGATGCTCGGAAAGCCGGAGGGCCGGTCCGCCTTCGACGAGCTCTCGTTTCCGAGCCACACCTTCCACGCATTCGCCAAGCCTGCCGTTCCCTTCGTCGAAGGCTGGTATCGTCTGCGCGATGCAACAGGACTATAAAGGAGTCAAAATGATCACTATTCCCGAAAGCAAAGCGAAGCGCCAGAACATCTCATCGGGCGGAGCATACGAGAACGTCTTTGGCTATTCCCGCGCCGTCGCAAAAAACGGCCAGGTTCACGTATCCGGCACATGTGCGCCCGCCAGCTTCGAAGGACGCAACGCCTACGAGCAGGCGAAGGCCGCCCTGGAGACGATTGCGTCGGCCCTGGCGGCCGCGGGCGCCGCCCTCGGCGACGTTGTCCGGACCGTCGTGTACGTTCGGAACATTGCCGATGCCGACCAAGTCGCGCAGGCGCACCTGGAGATATTCGCCTCCATTCGCCCCGCATCGACCCTGGTGCAGGTCACCTCGATGCTGCGTTCGTGGCAGCTCGTTGAAATCGAGGTCTACGCTCTGATGGAATGAGTATCTTGAGAACTGGTTCCGGCGGGAAGGTCGTCGCTTGCGTTTGGCCATCATAATGAGCCGGCGCCGCGCGACGCTCCCGGCGTGAAGGCGTGGAGCCCCAAACGTTCTCGTCGTCACGCACGGCTGCCTGTTCCTTCTCCGTTAGCCCCCTCGGAGAGCGTGCTGGCAGTCGCGGCGAGGCACTCGACCGGCTCGTCGTCGGTTTGCTTTCGTGATCAACGCCTGGCGGAAGATCAGGGCGGCTCGGGGATATTCGCCCTTCTCGACGACCGGACGCTTCCGGGAGGAATGCCTCAACACCCACTGGTTCCTGAGCCTTGCCGACGCCCAGGAAAAGGTAGAGACTTGGCGTAGGTACTATAACGAAGAACGTCCCCATGGCGCGATCGGCAACAGACCGCCGATTTTGCTGCAAAACCACGCTGGCGCAACCAGCCCGCCACCGTGATAAGAGGCGCAAAACTCTAGTTCTGGGTGGTCTAAAGTTCGGTCTCACTGCATGGGCTTTCGCAGTATCGGTGTCCCCGAGCTGTTGCAGAGGACGCTACTCCTTTTCTCTCTTCGACTGAGCGTCGGGCTTTAGTAGGTCGAGATAGTCCACATCGAGTGCGACCGATAGCTCGTAAATCGTCACGACCGTCGGGTTGCGCTGCCCCTTTTCCAGGCCGCTAATGTACTGCTGGCTGAAGCCAGAAATCTCCGCCAGCCTCTCCTGAGTCATATCTTTGCTTTTTCGGATCCGCAGAACGTTGCGGCCAACCAACCGACGCATGTCCATGAGCTGAAGTCAGCCCATTGCGCGCGCGCTTTTTATCAACTATAGTATGTATCCACTAAAGTGTGTAGCGCTTGATCGGATTATGAGGACGTTCCGTGTCGCGAAGTCGTTTCGGCGAACCGAATCCGCAAGGTCGTGCCGTAGCAGTGAGCGCGATTGAACATGGCAACGTGGTCATTACAGTTGCGAGCCTAGCCTGCGAGCGCGTCGTGTCCGCCGCCCCCGTCTGCAGCTTCATAACCACGATTATGGGTGGTCCGCTTCGCGGCGAGACGTGGCAGAGCAGAACGTGGAGCAACATGATTCGAAGTCACTCAGACGCTGTATCTCGCGTCTCCGAGCTCCTCGTGGCTGAGCACGATAACGCCTCGCAGGCAGACGATGAGCACCCGCGATAGAGCCCTTGAACCCCACCCTTTTGCTTCCGATAGCGCGACGACACTTCCGAAAGACGCAAAGGCCTTCACTCTTACCTGATCCGGAGCCTAGACACATCCGCCGGCGTTTTTTCTGGCAGGTGCACAGGGCTTCGGAAAGGGTATCCGATCGATGCCAAGGCAGACGGCTCTCCCTTCATCACTGAAGCCGCGCCTCATTACTCGCGAGGCGGCAGCCGCCTACATCTGCGTTTCCGCCAACGTCTTTGATCAGATGGTGCGAACAGGTACTATGCCGAGGCCCAAACTTCTCGGCGGGCGCCGGAAAGCATGGGACGTCCGAGAACTGGATACCGCCATTGATCTGCTGCCTTCGGATGGCAATGATCTTGGCCTTGACGAGACGTGGAGTGATGTCGATGCCTCGAAGGTTGCCGCCATACGTTGAGCGCAATCACGTCAAGGGGCATACGTATCTGTCATTTCGGCGCGGCAAAGGTGGGCGCATTCGCCTACCAGATGACCCGACCAGTCCTGAGTTCATGTCGGCCTACCGAGACGCCCTCCTCGGTCAAGCGACATCATCGAGGCCCGAACTCCGATCTCCAGCTCCAGGCACAATTTCCGCGCTGATCGCCTCTTACATGCGAAGCTCCGAATACATCGGCCTCCGTAAGACGAGCAAGGAGGGTTACGGCAGACGCCTCGAAGCACTCAGAATTGAGCATGGTCATCGGAGCGTCGCTGGACTTTCTCGTGAGCGCATCATCACGGGCATTCTTCAGCCCTTCGCCGATCGGCCCGGTGCAGCTCTCGATACACTCAAGAAACTTCGCATTCCGATCCGTCACGCCATCAACATCGGATGGATCAAGCACGATCCGTCGCTTGGAATAAAACGACCCAAGCTTCAGCGCATCAGATCTTGGACCGAGGATGAGATCTAGCTTTTCCGCAAGAAGTGGCCGCTGGAAACCAAACAACGGCTGGCCTTCGAACTGTTCTTGAACACGGGCCAACGACGTTCGGACGTGGTCCGCATGGCATGGTCCCACATCGCGCCCGAAAACAGAATCGCCGTCGCGCAGCAGAAGACAGGACGACGGCTATTAATTCCGCTCCACCGTGACCTGCTTTCAGCCTTGGCCGTCGCCAAGCGTGACCACGTGTCCATCATCACGACCGCCTACGGCCAGTCCTTCAGCGTTGACGGATTCAGCCAATGGATGCGCGATGCCATTACTGACGCGGGCCTGCCGCTCGGTTGTCAGCCGCACGGTTTGCGGAAGGCGACCGGCCGCCGCCTGGCTGAGGCTGGCGCAACGGCGAAGATGATCATGTCCGTCCTTGGCCACACCACTCTTGCAGAGGCTGAGCGATACACTGAGGAGGCTGATCAGGCGAGCCTTGCGGTCGATGCTCTGGCACGCCTGGAGGGACACAAGGCGAACGACTTTCCCCAAACGCAATCTGCTGGTTTGGGAAAACCGACCAAAAGCCCAAGAAAATCAGCGGGGGTAAAGCAGAACTGGCGCTCCCTAGGGGAATCGAACCCCTGTTTCAGCCTTGAGAGGGCCGCGTCCTAACCGCTAGACGAAGGGAGCGTGAGGTGAACCGAATAGCCTCGAAATCGGCGCACCGCAAGACGGGCGGCGGAATTATCCGTGAGGTTGTCGGTGGGTGGGTTTTCCGAGGGGGGCGCCTCGTGGAGAGAACCCCCACCCCCAACCCCTCCCCGCAAGGGGGAGGGGGGCGCACCGCTGTCGCGGCGAGAGATCGCCCCGTATGACCGAAAAGATATCTTTTCCGCCCTCACGGCTCGACGGCGAAGCGCAGGCGGCCGGTGGGTTTCAGGGTTTTGGCGTCGTAGGTGCGGATTTCGGTGGTGCCGCCGACGTCCAGGGTCACGGCGAGGCGGTCGCCGGCCGTGGCGGTCGCGACGATCCGGGCGCCCTTGGGCAGCACGGCCGTGATATCGGGGCCGGACGCGGCGCTTCCCTCGCCCTTGAAAAGGCGGTAGCCGATGGCAACCAGCAGGACGGCGATCGCGACCGACGTCGTCACCCCTGCAATCATCATCATGCGCCGCAGCCGTGCCATCAGCTGAGCCTGCTCGGGGGATGATGCGTCCGGCGCAACGGTAGTGTTCATGGAAATCTCGGCTTCTCGTCCTCAAGGATCGGTCAGGGTCGTCGTCGCCGGCGACGAGGGCTCGTCGCGGCTCGACCGCGTACTAGCAAGCAGGCTGCCGGAGCTGTCACGGTCGCGGCTGAAGGCGCTGATCCTGGCGGGCCAAGTCAGCATCGGTCAGGTCAGCATCGGCCGAACCAACCCCGGCCAAACCAGCCCCGTCGCGGTTCGTGACCCCGCTTACCATGTCGCGGCCGGCGACACGATCACAATCGACGTGCCGGAGGCGGTGGCGGCCGAGCCCGCGGCCGAGAACATCCCGCTTCATATCGTCTACGAGGACGAGGACATCATCGTCATCGACAAGCCGGCCGGGCTGGTGGTGCATCCCGCCGCCGGCCACGAGACGGGAACGCTGGTGAACGCGCTGATCGCCCATTGCGGCGCCAGCCTGTCCGGCATCGGCGGCGTCAAGCGGCCGGGTATCGTCCATCGCCTCGACAAGGATACATCGGGGCTGATGGTGATCGCCAAGAACGACATGGCGCATCAATCCCTCAGCGCCCAGTTCGCCGATCACGGCCGCACCGGGCTGATGGAACGCGGCTATCTGGCCTTTGCCTGGGGCGTGCCGCACCGTCAGTACGGCACGATCGATGCGCCGATCGACCGCCACCCGCACGCCCGCGAGAAGATGGCCGTGCGCGAGCGCGGCCGCCACGCCGTCACCCATTACGAGGTGCAGGAAACCTTCAACGGCCGCGACGGCAAGCCGGTCGCCGCTCTTTTGGCCTGCCGTCTCGAGACCGGCCGCACCCACCAGATCCGGGTGCACCTGGCGCATCTCGGCCACCCGCTGCTTGGCGACGCTGTCTATGGCCCGCATTTCAAGACCAAGGCGAGCCAGCTCAGCCCGGCGGCCCAGGCCGCGCTCGCGTCCCTCGGCCGCCAAGCGCTACATGCATACCTTCTGGTAATAGAACACCCCAGAACCGGCGAGCTGATGCACTGGGAATCCGAGCTTCCGCCCGATCTGGCAGCTTTGCGAGGCGCGCTGGGGGCGGCGCTATGACGCAGACTGTTGAGAAAAACGTAAGTATGACAATATGTTATGGCAGCCACACGGGGACGTGACCCCTGTTATCCTTCCACCCGCGGATGATTTTAGTGTATGTTGCGTCCGCGTCGAATACCCGACGCAAGGAACATCGCAAGCTGGCCGGCTTTAAGAAAGCGACCGTCTTGCCTGGCCCGCCGCTATCGGGGGCCTGAACCAACTGGAGGGCGCTCAATGGCCCGTACAGCTACTTTACCGGTTCTCAATGGAGAATCCGGACTTTCTCGCTACCTCGCCGAAATCCGCAAGTTCCCGATGCTGGAACCGCAGGAAGAGTACATGCTTGCCAAACGTTGGCGCGAGCATGACGACAGCGACGCAGCGCAGCGACTCGTGACCAGCCACTTGCGGCTCGTGGCCAAGATCGCCATGGGCTACCGCGGCTATGGCTTGCCGATATCCGAAGTCGTCTCGGAAGGCAATGTCGGCCTGATGCAGGCTGTGAAAAGGTTCGAGCCCGAGAAGGGATTTCGTCTTGCCACCTACGCCATGTGGTGGATCAAGGCGTCAATACAAGAGTACATCCTGAGATCCTGGTCGCTCGTGAAGATGGGCACCACGGCGAACCAGAAGAAGCTGTTCTTCAACCTGCGCAAGGCCAAGAGCCGGATCTCCGCGCTGGACGAAGGCGATCTTCACCCCGATCAGGTCAAGCTGATCGCCAAGCGGCTCGGCGTGACCGCTCAGGATGTGGTCGACATGAACCGCCGCCTCGGCGGCGACGCCTCGCTGAACGCGCCGATCCGCGACGACGGCGAGGCGGGCGAATGGCAGGACTGGCTGGTCGATACCTCGCCCAACCAGGAAGCCATCATGGCCGAGCACGAGGAGTATGATCACCGCCGCGCGGCGCTGAACGGCGCGATCGGCGTGCTCAACCCGCGCGAACGCCGCATCTTCGAAGCGCGGCGGCTCGCAGAGGACCCGATGACGCTGGAGGATCTCGCCGCCGAGTTCGGCGTCTCTCGCGAGCGCGTGCGCCAGATCGAGGTTCGCGCCTTCGAGAAGGTGCAGTCGGCCGTCAAGGGCACGATCGCCAAGCAGGAAGCTGCAGCCTTGGAAGCTGCGCACTAAGCGCGGCTTCTGTCTGATCGCTCATCGGAAGCAATGAATGGAGCCGGCGGCGACGCCGGCTTTGCTGCATCAGGATGCCGAAGCGTCGTGGGCGATCTGTGCGCCCAGCAGGCCGGCGATCATATCGGGAGCAAGTGACGGAGCGCCGTCATGGAGCGCATAGCCGTTCTTGCCCTGCTTCTTCGCCACGTACAGCGCCTGGTCCGCGCGCGCGATCAAGCGGTCCGGAAAGGCCCCGACCTCGCCGCTCCATTCGGCGATGCCGATCGAGACGGCGATCGGGATGTCGGTGCCGGTACAAGCCTCCGCATCCTCGCGGCAGACCTGCAGCACGCGCCGCGCGATCATCTCCCCTTCGCGCAAGGTGGACGACGGCAACACGATGCAGAACTCGTCCCCGCCGGTCCGCGCAAGCATGTCCCCGGGCCGCAGCCGGGTCTGCGTCATCAAGGTGAAATGCTGCAGGCAGGCATCGCCCGCGGCATGGCCATAAGTGTCGTTGATGAACTTGAAGCCGTCGAGGTCGATCACAAGCAGCGCAAATGGCCGGCCCGAACGCTCCGAGCGCGCACATTCTTCGCCGAGCCGCAGCATCAGATGACGCCGATTGGCAACCCCCGTGAGATCATCGAGCAGCGCGAGATCGGCCACCTCATTACGGAGCCGGTCGACCGCCATCAGCAGGAAACCGAAATTGAGCGACATGGATAAGAAGATCAGGACCAGCACCGCGACGGACTGCACGGTGCTGGAGCGGCTGATGTTGAAGTCGAGACCTGTCAGGCTGCCGGCGACACGAAACATGAAAATCGCCATGAGCAGAATGGCGAGAACTCCGGCCAACCGCGCGCCGGGATTGACGCGGCCCTTCCGCGGGTCGAGCAGCCGCCGCGCGATCAGAAACACCGGTATGAACTGGCCGATCGAATACGCGACGATTCGCAGCGGCTGGCTGTCATAGACATAGACAAAGAACGCGACCGCAGCGCCGGTCAGCAAGACGGTGAGCACCGTATTCCGCCACGACACAGGTTGATCATAGAAGCGCTGAACGCCCATCGCGCTCAAACAGATCGCGAAGACGATCATGCCGCTGCCCAACAGCAGCGGCAACATCGCGTCAAAATAGATGCGCATCAGCGCGAGCGTCGCGCCCGCCGCGGCAACGAGCGCCGATCCGGTCCAAAAGCGGGCCGCTTCCAGGTTGGGGTAGCTGCGCAGGACGTAAGCCCAGATCAAGCCCAGCGCGAGAAAGTTGACGATGAAGGCCGTCCACAGGGTCGGGACGCTCAGCATGGCGATAACAGAACGCGCGCCCTGTCCCATCGATTTACAAAGGTGGTGGCCATGAGGATCCCTGACGATCGCGACACCATGGGGCGACGGGCTTAAAGGAACCTCAATGGCAAAACCGAGATTTCGCCGTGGTTTTGAATTGATGAAGACGGCGCGTTTGCCTCCCGTTAACGCTGTGCGCCGATCCCACGCCGTCATTACCTGCAACCGAGCTGTGGATAACGGCATGACGGAGCGGTGACAGAGTGAGGCAGCCGTTCGCGAATCTGCTGGGATCATTCCCCGAGGCTGTCGCACATGCGGGCGTCCGCTGTGCCGGCCTCGCGTCGCGTTTCAATCCATGAACTCCTGAACGAGGATCCGATGGCAAAGAAAGCGAAGAAGGCTGCGAAAGCGACCAAGAAGGCCGCCAAGAAGACCAAAAAGGCTGCCAAGAAGAAGTAGTTGCGCCACCCCTTCCCCGGGTGGGAGCGCGGCTTCCACCCGGGCTCTCACCATTATCCGAAATGGGATCGTCCTAGCGATCCGTCAAGGCGAGCCGGGCGCCGAGCAGCGCAAACCCGCCGGCGAAGGCCCGACGCATCCAGCCCATCACGTTCGGCCTGGTCACGACCGCGTCGCGGACGCGGGCGGCGAACAGCCCATAAAGCACGAAGACGACGAAGGTCATCGCCATGAAGACCGCGCTGAGCAGGAGCATCTCAGGAAACGGATGCGCCTCGTCGGCGGCGATGAACTGGGGCAGGAAGGCCAGGAAGAACATCGACAGTTTCGGATTGAGAATGTTGATCAGGAAGCCGGTGGCGATCACCTGACGGTGCGATTTCGCCTCGGCGCGCGCCTCGACCGAGAGCGCGCCGCTCTCCCGCAAGGTCTGCCAGGCCATGTACAACAGATAGAGCACGCCGCACCATTTCAGCGCGGCGAAAGCCAATGCGCTGGTGTGCAGCACGGCGGCGAGTCCGAAGATCGCGGCCAGCATCGCCGGGATGATGCCGAGCGTGCAGCCGAAAGCCGCGGCGATGCTCGCGCGTGCGCCCCGCGCGAGCGCCACAGAGAGCGTATACAGCACGCCGGTGCCGGGCGAGGCCACCACGATCAGCGAGGTCAGGAGAAATGCGATCGACATCAGAGGCCTCCGGCTGCACTCACCACGCTGCTATCACAGCGCCGGACCCGACGGAAGCATCCGGCAGCCATCCTGCTATTCGCGCCGCCGCGCCTCGGAAGGACCGGCGGCCGTGAGCGCCATTTCGGCCTCGCGCAGCACGTCCAGCGGCGCCCACGGCTTCGACCAGAACTTGGTGTCATCAGGCAACGGCTCCGCCAAAGGCCGGCCCGAGGTCACCACCACGTTGAGCCGCGGCTGGCGCTGCTTGGCGATATGCGCGAGCTCCACCCCGCTCATCCGTCCCGCCAGATTGACATCGGTCATCAACAGCACCACGCGATTGCCGGGCTTGCTGAGAACGAGCTCCGCCGCCTCCGCGCTCTCACAGGCGATCACGTCGTAGTCGCTCTCCTCCAGCAGCATGGTCACCATATCCCGCTGCGTGGGATCATCCTCCACGATCAGGGCCGTGGCGCGGAAGGGCTTCGACTGTCCCATGCGTGTGCCTCCAAATTGTATCTTCACAAAGTAATGTGAGTTAAAAGCGGAACCGTCCGATGGTTCAGTTCCAATATCAAAAAGTCTCACGTCGCCGGCAACGCGTTGGAATACACGAGTCATCACGAACGCGAGGCGCGCGAGGAACAACAGGCGCAAGGGGGAGCAACAAACAATGACGACGATCAACGGAACGGCGGCGGCGGTGACAGGCGCCGCGAGCGGCATCGGGCGCGCGCTTGCACAAGAACTGGCGGCACGCGGCTGCGACCTCGCGCTCGCCGATCGCGACGAGGCCGGGCTGGCAAGCATCGCCGATGAGGTCGCCCGGCACGGCAGGAAGGTGACCACGCATCGGCTCGATGTCAGCGATGCCGGCGCGATCGGGGCGTTCGCACAAGCGGCAACCGGCGCGCACCCTTCGCTCAGCATCCTCATCAACAATGCCGGCGTCGCGCTGGCCGGGACCTTTGCCGAAATCTCGCAGGCCGACATGGAATGGCTGTTCAACATCAATTTCTGGGGCGTGGTGCACGGCACGCGCGCCTTCCTGCCGCATCTTTCGCAAAGGCCGCAAGCGCATATCGTCAATCTCTCCTCGATCTTCGGCATCATCGCGCCGCCCGGACAATGCGCCTATGCAGCGGCGAAATTCGCCGTGCGCGGCTTTTCCGAAAGCCTGCGGCATGAGCTCGCGATGGCACAAAGCCCGGTGAAGCTCTCGGTGGTGCATCCCGGCGGCATCGCCACCGCGATCGCGCGCAACGCCCGGTCCGGCAGCGGCATGACCGACAATGCGCGGCGGGCGCAGGCCATCGACCGCTTCGAGAAGCTCGCCAAGACGACACCGAAGGATGCGGCGCTGCGGATCATCAAAGGGATCGAACGCAACGAACCGCGCATCCTGATCGGCAGCGACGCGCGCTTCATGGATCTGTTGCAGCGTCTCATGCCGGGCACCTATTGGAACGTGATGGCGAGGCGGCTCGAGAAGGCGGCGGCGAAGGCGGGGTGACCGAACGATCCTGGCAGATCTTTCGTATCTGCAGTCATCATCCGCCACCGGGTCTCGCCTCCGGCGAGCCGGATGACAGGCTCCAGCGGATGATCCAATATTCCAGAGACAGCAATTATCTCTCGATGAGCCTCGGCGTGCTGGATGCCCCGCATGCGCGGGGCATGACGAACGAGTATGAGGCGGCATTCTCGCGACATGGCATGCCCGAGTCATGATCGATAATTTAGCGCCCTCTTCAAGCAGAGGGCGCAGGGAAGGCCGCATAGGCGTTAAGGTAGCGCGAGCATCGATTGATACTTGCGTTTTCGAGGAGGCTCGCGAAGGTGGCGCCCCAACGCGCGTTTTCTGCGGCGCAAGCAACGGATGGTTGGTTGTGGAATGATTGCTTGCAGCAAGGATGCAACGAGCTGCTGCAGGACCCGCCAAGCGCCAGGCGTCGTTAAGCGGCCTGCGTCCAGTGGGGAGAGTCCTCGAAGTCGCTGGCAAGCGGCTCGAGCAACAGGATGATCAGGAGGTGGGCCAGCAGGTAGGGCTTGGCAGAGCGCGGATCGGTTCCTGGCGGCGTCTTGAGGCCAATCAGACTCTTCAGTCGCTTGAACCCAAGCTCGATCCGCCATCGCAATCGATAGAGCGCAAGCACATCTTTGGTGGAGAACTCGTCCCGCGCGAGCGACGTGATCAGAATGACCCAATCCGCAGCCTCCAAAGTTTCTTTGGAGATGATGCGGTTTTCATCTTTTGCGTCTTGCCGGGCTTTACGCCGAGAAGCAGCAGCCGCACCGGTGGGCTTCTTGATTGCGACCAGACGCATAGCCAGAGGCGCGCCGCCCTTGCGCTTGATCCAAATCTCCCGATCGACCAGTCCGCGCGCCTTCGCGGCACGCAATTGGGCCATCAGATCGAACGGAAGGCCTTTGGCGTCAAGCCAACGTGCGTTCTTCCAGCCCGCTCGGATCAAAACGTCGGCCCCGGCTTCGCGGACGGCCGCAATGCGGTCAGGTTGCAGATAAGCGCGGTCAGCAATGCGGATCTCGTTCTTGACCACTGGTATCCGGTCAAACGTTTCGCCCTCTTGCTGATCTGTCAGCTCGAAGTGACCAAAGCGCTCATAGGGCAGATCAAATGCGCTATGAACGCGCCAAAGCTCACTGTTCTTGCGCGCAGCCGGTCCCGCCTGAGGCACTGTCGTCGCATCGATGATGCGGATCAGGCGGCCTTGGCTCGCCTTCGGAGCTGCCGCAGCGAGCAAGCCCTCCACCAGCACCGCAAACCAATCACCACATTGACGCAGCCGATAGAACAACGCCACGCTGGTGAGGTCGGCAAGGCCAACAGAAGCCGCCCATGCGGCTGTCGATCTCAGCCCTCTTTCACCCAAACAATAGGCCAGCATCAGCCGAAGTAACGTCACCGCATCTGGAATCTGCCGCCGACGCGCGAAGGCCTTCGTCTGGCGCGCAGTTTTCTCGAGCTGCGCAGCCCCGCCCAGCTGCGCAACCACTCTCGTCCAGTCCTCGTTCAGGAGCGATTCGTCTGCCATCCCCTGTTCGAATCACGGCGGATTCCAACACTCAAGCATAAACTTAACGCCTATGGGGAAGGCCGGGTGCTGACCGCACCCATGGCTCGCGTGCAGAGAAAGCACGCGGCAGAACCACAGGTACGGGCCGAACAACCGGCCTTCCCTGCGCGATGGTTTACGGCTTATACGTGATCTCCCCGGGGACCGGCTTTCTTGCCCCCGTCGCGACGATGCGCCAAGGCGCATCGCGCAGGCGTCAGCACCGGGACGCCAGGACCACACGATTTCGCCGTCCGCGCTCACCTCGTTCGTCCGCGCGCAAGCTGCGCGCTGCGGGTGATCGCGTCCATCGCATCTCAGGCCCGACACTCGTGACGGTCGCGAGGCGTCCCTCTTGTGGGCCGAGACGCGAGGGATTCTGCAGGTGATTTGCCCGACGACGCAAGCCGACGTGACGCGACAGATTGGCACGACGGGCAATCTGCGCATTGGGCGTATGCGCATGCTCAAGGTCGTCTTCCGGGACAGCCCAGCGGGCCGGGGCCCGGAATCCATGGCCACATGGCCAACGCTGTTAGTACGGACTGCGGGGAGTACAGTCAGCAGGCGAGAGCGCGGCATCCGCCGGTGGTTATGGATTCCTGGCTCGTCGCTGCGCGACGCCCCGGAATGACGTGGAGGGTGGGAGGCAACTCCCTTCAGCGTCCCATCAGCTGATCGGCGAAGTACGCGATGGTCTTGCGGTAGATCACCGCCCTGTTCCACTCGCGCATCGCCTCGAAATTGGCGCTGCCTTCCTCATAGGATGCGCCCATCTTGAAGCCGTTGGTGTGGAGCAGGTTCGCAGTCGAGGCCAGCACGTCGGCCACGCTGTGGCGCAGATCGACCCGGCCGTCGCCGTCGAAGTCGACGCCGTATTTGATGTAGGACGACGGCAGGAACTGCGTCTGACCGATCTCTCCCGCATAGGCGCCGATCAAATCGCGCAAGGGCAGATCGCCGCGCTGGATGATCTGCAGAGCCGCCAGCAATTCGCCCTGGAACAGCTCGCTGCGGCGGCAGTCATGCGCCAGCGTGGCGAGCGTGCGGACCACCGGCAGCTTGCCCATGTCGCCGGTGCCGAAGTCGCTCTCCAGCCCCCAGATCGCGACCAGGATCTGCCGCGGCACGCCATATTGCTGCTCGATGCGCGCCAGCAGCGCCGCGTGGCGCTGCAGCCGGGCGCGAGCGCCGTTGATGCGGCCGGGGCCGACGCGGGTCGCGACATACTGCTCGAAGGTCTTGTTGAAGGTATAGCGCTGGCGGCGGTCGAAGGCGAGCACGCTGGGATCGATCGTCACGCCCGACAACGCTGAGCTGATCGTGCTGGAGGAGATGCCGGCCGCCTGCGCATCCGCCGACACATTGGCGATGAAGGAGTTGAAATCGCCGCCACAGCGGGCGGCCTGCGCGGACGTTGCCGCAACACAGGCCGCGAACAACACAGCCAGACGACGGATCAGCATGCACAGTCCTCATGATCGGTATCGGGAAGCGGATCATGCCATGGCCGCAACGGTGGCGTCAAAACGGCAGAGATCGCAATCCCCGCCCGGAATGCGCTTGATCCGCGTCAATACTACGCCACCGCTCGCCCTTAAGCTCGCCGCCAAAAGGAGAGACGCCATGATCGGAATTACCCTGACCGCCGACCAGATCCGCAGTGCCCCGCCGGAGGTGCGGCGCTGGATCGAGCATCAGGTGCTGGCCGGACTCGGGCTCGCTGCGGATGCGCCGCCGCAGCCGACGCTGCCGGCACAGAGCGCGCATCTGGTTGCCCTGAGCACCGACGACGCCGCGAAAGTGCTTTCGCAGATCGAAGGCATGCTGCCGGCTGTCAACGTCTTCTTCGAATTCGCCCGGCCCGGCGTCTCGCTCGGCCAGCCGCCGGTGATGATGGTCCGCCTGATCGACATCCTGCATCACACGCGGCTGCAGAACATCGGCCAGGTCATGGCATGCCTGGAAGTGATCAACCGCGCGCTCGCCGAAGTCAGGCACGATCCGTCGGTGCGCTTCTGCGGCTTCGACAATGAGGGCCATTGCCTGATCGCCCCCGAGACGCAGCGCGCGATCGCGAGCGTGTGGCAGACCGTGATCGCCAAGCAGCATGGCGTGGCCGAAGGCGAGGCGGCGTAGGTCGGGCTCGCCGCGAGCTCAACCCCAACAACATTGACGCCGTCGTTCCGGGGCGCCGTGAAGTCAGCGAAGTCGCGGACCCAGCGACGCCATTGCACAGCATGGAATCTCGCGCAAATCTCCATCGGTCATTCCGAGACGCGCTCGAAGAGCGCGGGCCCGGAATCCATAACCACAGGCCGGGAATTTGTTGCGCAGACCTTCCTCCATCGTGCTCGAAAATGTTTCCCTGTGGGTATGGATTCCGGGCTCGCTCGCTTTGCGAGCGCCCCGGAATGACGTGCCCCTATCGTGTACCGCGGAGCGGGCGCCGACCTTGAACGCGCTGCTATCGATGCTAGAGTTGATGCGCTCACACGATCACGGATGACGAGCGATGGCAAACCGGACGCCGAGAAAGCGCAGCCTGTTGCGGCTGCCGTTGTTTCGATTGCTGGCGATCAACCTGGCGCTCGGGCTCGGCATGGCCACGCTCCTGGTCGGCGGACTGCTCGCGCTCAATCCGGGCGGCCTGCGCCATCTGATCTTCACCGACCGTTCGCCCGGCGTCGCGCTCGGGCTGCTGTTGATGTCGTTCTTCATCACCTTCGGCTCGACCGCGATGGGCACCGCCATCATGGCGCTGGGCCGGCGCGAGGACGACGACGGCCCCCGTGGGGGCACCCGCGCCCATGCCGCCGCCGCGCTGGTGAAGGCGCAAGGGCACTAGGCCTGAGATGTTGCCGCACTGACGGAGAACTCCCCTCCCCCTTGCGGGGAGGGGTTGGGGGTGGGGGTCCACGCGCGCCGAACTTCGTTGGGTGCACCTGACATTTTCAAAACGCCGCGGGTCAAGGAACGCGGGATGCCATCCGGCCGCTTGCTCCAACGCGAGCTCAAGCACGCGCGCGGCTACGGTGACATTGTGCGCCGATGATCGCGGACCTCCCAACAGACCCCGCCCTCATCATGGTGAGTCGGACTCGTAGACCCCCACCCCCGACCCCTCCCCGCAAGGGGGAGGGGAGCGGACCGCAATCGCGGTGACAGGCTCCCCATCCAGTCGCGGGCTCGCCGCTCACCCGCTTCTCACCAATGTCCCTTCCATCTGTTCCAGGCGAACAGCGCGTCGGCAAAGCGGTCGTAGCCGAAGCGGGTGAGCGGCCGGATCACAGGGTTGCCGAGCAGCGTGGCGAGCCAGCCCTCGCCCGGCGTCAGCTTCCACAGCAGCAGCGCAACGTCCGCGCCCGTGATCAGCCGCCCCTCCTCGTCGGTCGCATGCAGCCGGCGCCTGACGTCATCGACATCGGCGCCGTGGGCGGCCAGCGCCTCCGGCTGCTCGTTGATGTCCCTGAACGCAACGCGGCCGGAACGCACCAGCGCCAGCAGCTTGTTGCGCTGCCAGTCGATCCCGGCATCGCAGACCGGACAGCGCGTGTTGTACCAGACGGTCAGTTGCGGCATGGACATGGGCGTCTCGTCGGCCTCGGTTTGCTGCCATCAAGGCACTTTCATCGGGCAAAATCGAGGAGTTTGCGGAGCGACCGGCCGGGCGCGGCGCTGGCGCGGCCACCCACTCCACGCCGGCGATTCTGCGAAACTCATATGACGGGCCGCGCAAATTCGGGCAGGGGATAGGCATTTTCTTGCGTTGACCGGGCTGGCCTCCCCGCCGTAAACGGCCTGCTATGGCGAAAAAACCCGGCAGCAATCCCAAAGGCGAATTCGCCTTCTTCAACGTCACGTACGAGGACGGCTCGCAGCGTTCCAACCGGCGGGTGCCGGCCGAGCTGCTCGGCGGCCTCGACGGCGACGAGCCGGCGCGCGGCTTCATCATGGAGCAGGACCGCGAGATCGCCGAAAAATCCGGCCGCCCGCCGCTGCAGATCAAGAGCCTTGCCCGCGTCGGCGCGAAGAAGAAGTAGCACAGCCTCAGCTCCGTAGGGTGGGCAAAGCGCGAAGCGCGTGCCCACCGAGATCCGTGCGCCCTCTAGACGGCGGGAACGGCGCCGGTTGATCGACGGCGCAAGCTGCAACAGCGGACACGCGCCTTTGCCCACCCTATATCCGCTGCATGACATCGATTTGCCAGCCGATCACGCGACCTTAAACGCCTGCACCGCCTGCTGCGCCCGCCGCTTCAGCCTATCCGCGAGATGCACCTCGCCCGCGCCGATCGCAGCGTTGGCTTCCTTGAGCACGCAGGCTTCGACCGATAGCTCGACGGGTACCTTCTGATTTGCAGCCATCCAATGCGCGACAGCGGCCCAGTCCCAAAGCGGACTGTCCGAGGTGACCTTGGCAACAGGCGCAGGAAAGTTCTTTCCCCGGCTTCCCTTGAAATAGTTGCTGATCGCAGCCCGCGTCAGGCCTGTCCGCTCCGCGATATCAGCAAGACTGACGAGCGGATCTGGTTCGATGCGATCGACCACGGCACCTGCCGCACGGACGTTCTCGATTGCGGACGCAACGGCTTGGTCGATCGTGTCGGCCTCCCGGGCAAAATCGAGGATGATATGTCCCTTCTGATAGGCCACGAGTGCATCGTCGCATCCGGCATCGTAAAACCGATCACCAAAATCGTCCGCCTCCGGATCAACGCCCGAGGCGATGATGCTGAACTCAAACGTCTTCATCATCTTCCTCCCTTATCCGGTGCGGGCAGCGATCGACCGCGCGTCTGATCTGCCTCGCATGATTGCCCGCATTTTTCGGCGTCCCGTTTACGACGACGTGGCATCGGTCGGCATGATCATGATGAAGGCAGTACATCCAACCCCAATGACCCATCTTGCGATACGTCCAGCCTAAGCTCTCCGAGTACTGAACTGCTTCCTCGACATCCTTCTTGGGATGTCTGGGTCTGTCCGCCATGGCCGAACCCGCATCAGGTTAAATGGAGAGCCGTTAACAATTGTCAACACAACGATTGCCCAAAAAGAACACAACATGAACAAACCAAACAGGCAATGAATGCGATCGCCGCAGGCATCTCTATGCCGCTTCTCGCTCCGGCTGCTGCGCTATCGCCCCCTCCTCCCGCACCTCCATCCCCCTCGGCCGGTTGATCAGGCTGACCAGCGTGTAGCTGATGATCAGGAGCAGAAACCACGAGCCGAGCTTGGCGGGCGGGACCATGGCCCAGCCATGCTCCTGCTGCGGATAGAGCCAGACGCGGGTGAAGGTGCCGATGTTCTCCGATAGCCAGATGAACAGGGACACGAGGATCAGCCCGAGCAGCAGCGGCATCGCGCGATGCACGCGCCAGACCCTGAAATGAACGGTGGCCGGGCCGATCATCAGCGCAGATACAACGAACAGCACGAGGCGCAGGTCGAAGCCGTAATGGTCGAGGAAGAAGTTGAAGTAGATCGCCGCGCTTAAGCCGATCAGCCGGCGACGCTGTGGATGATTGGTGAGGCGGAAATCGAACAGGCGCCAGACTCGGCAGAGATAACTGCCGATGCAGGAGTACATGAAGCCGGAGAACAGCGGCACGCCGCCGAGACGGATGAGGCTCGGCTCGGGATAGATCCAGGAGCCGGTCGCGGTCTTGAACAGCTCCATGGCGGTGCCGACGAGGTGATAAACGAGGATGACCTTGGCCTCCTCCCATGTCTCCAACCTTAAGGCCAGGAGCATGGCCTGGACGGCAAGCATGCAGAAAAAGAGGAAGTCGTAGCGGGCGAGCGGCGCGTGCGCCGGATAGAACTTCCAGGTCAGCAGCATCAGCGCCACCGCGATGCCGCCGAACAGGCAGGCGTAAGCCTGCTTCACGCCGAAGCGGAGGAATTCGTAGAGGGCTGCGGTCCAGGGCTTCCGCGCCGCGCGCGTCGCGAGCCGCGCTTCGGCGGCAATGAAGGGGCGCAGCGGCGCCCAGATGGCGGCGGCGCTGTCGTGCGCTGCGACCGATGAAAACTCGTCGTCATGCATGGGAGTCGGCGTCCGGTGAGACGCCAATTCCTAGCAGTGGATCGCCCAACGCCGTCTGCGCAAAGCTCAGCCTCTTGCGGCAAGGACACGGACATTTGCGGACAAGACGTCTTGTCGGCCAACCGTGACACCTCGACGCCGCCTTTCGGCGCGAGAGATTAGTGCACTGTCACTGTAACCTGTAGCGGCTGAGATCATTTGTTTTCCACGGATCAGGCAAATCGGACCTGTTGCAGTATCGGAAAGAGAACGTCCCGAATGACGTTGTCTCGGTAAACTCAGTCGGGGTCTGGATGGAATAAGTGGACCGGAACGTTTCCCACGTGCCCCCACGGCCCTGCATGTCGCGGCATTGCTGCACGAATTGATAGGAGCCATCGACCAGTTTTCGGATCACCGGCTTGCGGCACTCGACATGCGCCGCACCGAATGAGACACCGTCATAGAGCATTATGGTAGCATTTGAAGCCCGTTCGCACGGCGTATCACGCTGGACGTAATATCCGGGCCTCAGCGGCATCGACTCGGCCGATACTACCGATGTTGTTGCGAGCAAAGCCACAAAAGCAAGAGCGGCACGGCACTTCATCATCATCCTTCCTGACTGGACAAGATTTTTCAGCGGAATACCGAGGCGTCAATCGAGACGCCTCCCGGACTTCCAACTGGCGCGTGCGGCCAAGCTGCTCGGCCGTGTCGATGGCGAGCCCGCTCGCAATTGAGCGAGCAAAAAATATCGGACTTGGCCTAAGAAGCAAAGCGGCGGACCTTTCGGCCCGCCGCGGTTCTCTCGATTGCCGGGTCCCGCCTTCGCCAAGGCTACGGCAGGCAAGCAGGCCCGGCAATGACATTCAGAACTGACTGACGATCAGTTATCCAAGAAGCTCCGCAGCTTCCGCGACCTCGACGGATGCTTCAGCTTGCGCAGCGCCTTGGCTTCGATCTGACGAATGCGTTCGCGGGTGACCGAGAACTGCTGGCCGACCTCTTCCAGGGTGTGGTCGGTGTTCATGCCGATGCCGAAGCGCATGCGCAGCACGCGTTCTTCGCGCGGCGTCAAAGAAGCCAGCACGCGCGTGGTGGTCTCGCGCAGGTTGGACTGGATCGCCGCATCGATCGGCAGGATCGCGTTCTTGTCCTCGATGAAGTCGCCGAGATGGCTGTCTTCCTCGTCGCCCACCGGGGTCTCGAGCGACAGCGGCTCCTTGGCGATCTTCAGGACCTTGCGCACCTTCTCCAGGGGCATGCCGAGCTTCTCGGCCAGCTCCTCCGGGGTCGGCTCGCGGCCGATCTCGTTGAGCATCTGGCGCGAGGTGCGCACGATCTTGTTGATCGTCTCGATCATGTGCACGGGGATGCGGATGGTGCGGGCCTGGTCGGCGATCGAGCGCGTGATCGCCTGCCGGATCCACCAGGTGGCGTAGGTCGAGAACTTGTAGCCGCGGCGGTATTCGAACTTATCGACCGCCTTCATCAACCCGATATTGCCTTCCTGGATCAGGTCGAGGAACTGCAGGCCGCGGTTGGTGTATTTCTTGGCGATCGAGATCACGAGGCGAAGGTTGGCTTCCACCATCTCCTTCTTGGCCTGGCGCGCCTCGCGCTCGCCCTTCTGCACCGAGTGCACGATCTTGCGGAATTCGACGATCTCGAGCCCGGTCAGCGCCGCCAGCGACTGCACCTCCTGGCGCAGCTCCTTGATGCGGTCCTTCTCGTAATGGACGAAGTTCTTCCAGCCCTTGGCCGACAGTTTCGAGACGCGATTGAGCCAGCGCGGATCGAGCTCCGAGCCCTGGTAGTTGCGCAGGAAGTCCTCGCGCGCCACGCCATGGCTGTCGGACAGCCGCATCAGGCGGGTCTCGAACGAGACCAGCTTCTTGTTGATGTCGTAAAGCTGCTCGACCAGCGAGTCGATGCGGGCCTGGTTCAGCCGCAGCGACTTCACCTCGACGATGATCTCGTCCTTCAGCTTCTTGTACTTGCGCTCCTGCGAGGGCGAGAGCGACTCGCTCTGCAGCTGGTTCTGGATGTCCTGCTCCTGCAGGCGGCGCAGCTTCTTGTACTCGCTCGCGATCTTGTCGAAGGTCTCGACCACCTTCGGCTTCAGCTCGGCCTCGATGGCCGCGAGCGACATCTGGTTCTCGAACTCGTCGTCCTCCATGTCGGCTTCGGCTGCGGCCTCGCCCGGATCCTTTTCCTCCACGTCAGCGGCGGCAGGCGCGGGACGGAACGGGGTCGGCTGCGGGGGAGCGGCAGGCGGGGCGACAAGAGCCGGTGCGGCGCCTTGCGCCTCGGGCGGATCGGCCTCGGCCGTCTCGCCGTCACCGCCATTGGGCGCGGCAATCGCCGGGTTGAGTCCGCCCTTGGACTCCGGGCCGGCATAGGTGGCTTCGAGATCGATGATGTCGCGGAGGAAGATCTTGCCTTCGTTGAGCTCGTCGCGCCAGATGATGATGGCCTGGAAGGTCAGCGGGCTTTCGCAGAGCCCTGCGATCATCGCCTCGCGGCCGGCCTCGATGCGCTTGGCGATCGCGATCTCGCCCTCGCGCGAGAGCAATTCCACCGTGCCCATCTCGCGCAGATACATGCGCACGGGATCGTCGGTGCGTTCGCCCGGCTCGGACTTCTTGACCTCGGTGACGGCCTTCTGCGTGATCTCGACGAGCTCGTTGTCGGTCTCGTCCTCGGCCTCGTCCTTGTCCTCTTCGCCCTCGGCGTCCTCGGCCTCGGTGACGTTGATGCCCATGTCGGAGAGCATCGACATGATGTCCTCGATCTGCTCGGGCGAGGTGGTGTCGGACGGCAAGACTTCGTTGAGCTGATCGAAGGTCACGAAGCCGCGCTTCTTGGCCTGCTTGATCATCTTCTTGACGGCGGCGTCCGACAGGTCGAGCAACGGGGAAGGCGCATCGGTGGCGTCCTTCTCAGGCGTATCCACCGCCTTGTCGTCCTTTTCCTTGTCTTTCACCTGCAGCGTCTTTGCCTTCGTGGCCATTCATTGCTCCCGAAACGCGCCCGCTTTGCCTGTGGCAATCTCGCACCTTGGCATTGCGGCACCCGCCTGATCTACTTACTGTCCTCGACGCGGAAAGGGTGGCGCACTTTTACGTCGCCACCCCCTAATTTCTGTCACCGGTGTGTCGCTTTAAGGCCCGGCGAAAGCTTTTTTGCACACGGCATGGTCTTACCATGCGACGTCTTACCCTGCGGTGTGCCTGCAAAAGCGATACCGGTTTACAGTCGGACGACGCCCGCCGTTACGCCATCCAACGTAACGCGGCTGCCGACGGCCCCAGCGACCCCACTCCTGAAAATGCTCCGGACCCCTTAAACTTCGCTTAACCCTGTTTGTGCAGCCAAACCATGGGTTTGGCGAGTCATTTCGCGAGGCCTGGCGTCGCAAGGCCTGGTGGCGGACCGTTCGACCGGATGTGCGCTACACATTCCGGCTGAACCGGCCGGACAGTTCCCCGAAGCCCTCGATGAGCGCTTCGGTCCCGTCCATCTCGGCCATTCTGGCCTTCACGTCCTTCAGCCAACCCAGATTTGCGTCGCTCGGGTCGTCCCCAAGCGCCAGCTCGGCGTCCTTCAATTCCCTAAATAATGTGTGCCACTGCCGATGCAAGGCAACCAATTGATGCCAGGTGGAAAGAACGTCCGCGCGCGCTGCGCCGGGCCCGACCGCCCAGACCGCGGCGGTGGTGATCGCACGCTCAACCCTTTGAAGAATTTGTAAAAATCCGGCCGCATCGAGATCGGCGCGCATCTTCTCGGCCTGCTCCTCCGGATCCGGCGAATGGTGGTGGTCATGCGCGAAGGCGGCGATGATGGCGGCACGCAGCTTGTGCGCTTCCATGTGCGGAAGTTCCAGCGCGGCCGCCTCCTCCAGATGGTCGTGCAGGAGCCAGGGATGATTGACGAGGCAGAGCAGGATCAGCGCCTCGCGGCGCGAGATCGCCGAACGCTGGCCGCGCATCAGCGGGCTGGCCGCGAGTTGTGGGCTCGCCGCCTGGTAGGGTCCGCGGCCCAGTGGCGCCCCTGTGGATAAGCCGCCGCCGCGGCGGGGGCCTGTGGACAACCGTCCAGATGACTGTCCCAGAGCGGGACCGCGCGGGGCAAAACGGCGTCCTGATTCGGCACCGAAGGAGCGGCCGAAGCCGCGGCCACCTTCGGGAGCGAAGGCGCGCCCCAACCGCTCGGAGAGGTCCTGGCGGTAGTAGCGGCGCACCACCTCGTCGCCGATGCCATTGGTGAGCTGGCCGATCCGCGCCTCCAGCGCCGCGCGCCGCTCCGGCGTGGTGAAGCTGCCGCCCTCGATCTCGCGGCTCCAGATCACCTCGGCGAGCGGCTTGGCCACGGCCAGCACCTCCTCGACCGCGCCGCGGCCGCCCGAGCGGACCAGATCGTCGGGGTCCTGGCCTTCGGGCAGCAGCGCAAAGCGCAGGCTCTTGCCGGGCTTCAGGTGCGGCAGCGCGAGGTCAGCGGCGCGATAGGCGGCCTTCTGTCCGGCGCGGTCGCCGTCGAAGCAGAGGATCGGCTCGTCGACCATCTTCCAGAGCAGCGCGAGCTGGTTTTCCGTCAGCGCGGTGCCGAGCGGCGCCACGGCGCCTGGAAAGCCCGCCGTGACCATCGCGATCACGTCGACATAGCCCTCGACCACGATCAGGGCGCTGCCGTTATGCGTCGCCTGGCGCGCAGTGGCGAGGTTGTAGAGATTGTCGCCCTTGTGGAAGAGCGGCGTCTCCGGCGAATTGAGATATTTGGCCGGAACGTCCTTCTCCAGCGCACGGCCGCCGAAGGCGATCACGCGGCCTCTGGCATCGGTGATCGGGAACATCACGCGATCGCGGAAGCGATCGTATGGAACGGGGATGTCGTCGCCGCCGATCAGCAGCCCGGCTTCGACCATGTCGGTGACGGGAATGCCGTGGGATCCTAAAAACTCCTTCAGCGCGAAACGTTCGGGGGGCGCATAGCCGAGCCGGAATGCGAGCTGCGTCTGCGGCTGGATCGCGCGATCGGCGAGATAGCCGCGCGCTTTCGCACCCAGCCGCGAGGCCAGCGTCTCAGCGAAGAATTTCGCCGCCAGCTCCATCACGTCATAGAGAGACTTCCGATGCTGCTCATGCCGCGCGGCATCCGGCGTCGCCACCGGCAGCGCCAGCCCGGCGAGGCCCGCCAGCCGCTCGACGGCTTCGGGAAAGGAAACGCCCTCGGTCTCCATCACGAAATCGAAGATGTTGCCGTGCTTGCCGGAGGAGAAGTCGTGGTAAAAGCCCTTCTGGTCGTTGACGTAGAAGGACGGCGTCTTCTCCTGCTGGAACGGCGACAGGCCCTTATATTCGCGCCCGGCCTTCTTCAGCTTCACGCGGCGGCCGACCACGTCCGAGACCGGGAGCCGGGCGCGGAGCTCGTCGAGAAATTCCTGCGTGAAGCGGGCCATAGGGTTGGGGGCTGTCTCCGGCCGATGCCAAGGTACTAGGCATATAGGAGCAGTTCACAAAATGTGAACTTAATCGCCGTTGTACGGGCTATTCACAGGGCTCCTGGCATCAATGCTCCAGGAACCTGCCCGAACCGATCCGCGGCAGCTCCGCGACCGGCCAGTTGTAGAGATAGGTCCAGGCTTCCCGCGAGCTGCCGTCGGCAAGCCGCACATCGAGCAGCCGCCGCACATATTCGGTGGGCTCGGCAAAGCCCTCGCCGCAGGCTTCATACATGTCGAACTCGGCCAGCAGGGCGAGCGGCTCGCGCAGGCGGAACAGCTCGCCATGCACGATGTCGGCGGCATCGTCGGAGAGCACGAGGCCGGGATAGTGCTTCACCAGATAGAGCCGGCCCTGGCAGCGGGCTTCGCCGAGAAACTCGGCATTGGCCGCGAGCAGCCGCGCCATCGGATGATCGAAGCCGCGCATCAAGGTGCCGTAAACGAAGAGCAGGTCGGAGGTCATGCGGCTCTATAGCCGCCATCGCGAGCGAAGCGAAGCTCGGCGGGGCGACGTCAAAGCCACGAGCGTGCCCGGATGGACTTTCGTCTGCCCGATTTTAGGATCATCATCTCGTCCCTGAAGGCCCCGAATCACGTCATGACTGTCCAAGGCAACGCCGCCGCATCCACCCTGCTCGGGGCCGATGAGATCCCGCCTGTGCTCGAACGGAATGCGGGCGGCCGCTCGCCATTCCTGTTCGCCTGCGATCATTACGGCCGGCTGCTGCCCCGCGCGCTCGGCGACCTCGGCCTGCCCGCGAGCGAGCTCGAACGTCACATCGCTGTCGACATCGGCATCGCCGGCGTGGCGGAGGCCGTGTCCGACGCGCTCGACGGCCATCTGATCGCGCAGCGCTATTCGCGGCTCGTGATCGACTGCAACCGACCACCGAAGGCGCCGAACGCGATCCCGATGATCAGCGAGCACACCACGATCCCGGGCAATGAGGGCCTGACGCACGAGGCCGCCGAGCTCAGGCGTCGCACCATCTTCGATCCGTATCATGACCGCATCGGTGCTGTGATCGAGGCGCGCCAGCGCGCCGGCCAGCCGACGTTGCTGCTGGCGCTGCACAGCTTCACGCCGGTCTATGCCGGCATCAAGCGGCCCTGGCATGTCGGCACGCTCTACCAGCGCGACCGCACGCTGCCGCCGCTCTTGCTGCAGGCGCTGCGCGCCGAGCCGGAGCTCGTGGTCGGCGACAACCAGCCTTATGCCGTCAGCGAAGCAACCGACTACACCATCCCGGTCCATGGCGAGGCGCGCGGGCTGATCAACTCCGGCATCGAAATCCGCCAGGACCTGATCGCGGACGCGGACGGCCAGCAGCAATGGGCCGAACGGCTGGTCCGGATCCTTGGCGAGATCGAAGTGACCCTGCGGGCGCAAGGTCTGGTCTGAGCCCGCGCGGAGCGGCCTACTCCGTCATGTCGCTCTCATCGGGCCTTGCGGCGAGCAGGCCGGCAAGACGCGTCAAGGCAATACGCAGCTCGCCGTGGCTCGGCAGCCCGAGCGCGAGGCGCACTGCATTGGGCGAATGTCCATGCGCGATGGCAAAGGCGCTGGCCGGCGTGATCGCGATGCCGGCGCGCGCGGCGGCCGCGGTCAGCGTTTCGGCGCGCCAGCCGTCCGGCAGATTGAGCCAGACGTGATAGGAGCGCGGATCGGCGTCGATGTGATAGCCCGCCAGACATTCGGTCACGATCGCCTGCCGCGCCACCGCATCCGACCGCTTGCGCCGCGTGATCTCCGCCGCGGTGCCGTCGGCCAGCAGCGCCATGCCGGCGGCCAGCGCCAGCGACGTCACCGACCACGCGCCCGTGCGCACGGTGACCGCGAATTTTTCGCGCAGATGCGAGGGCACATAGAGAAAGCCCACGGCAATGCCCGGCGCCAGCCGCTTGGCGAGGCTGTCGACGATCACCGCGCGCTCCTCGGCCTGCGAGGCGAGCGGCGCCGCATCGCTCAGGAAACCGTAGACCAGATCCTCGATGATCATCAGGTCGAGCTTGCGGACGATGCGGACGATCTCCTCGCGCCTGGCATCGCTCATGGTGTGGCCGAGCGGATTCTGCATCACCGGCTGGAGGTAGATCGCGTTCAGCGCGTGCGCGCGATGCGCCTTGACCAGCGCGTCAGCACGGATGCCCTCGCCATCCATCGCGAGCGGCACCAGGGTGACACCGAGCCGGGCGGCGATGCCCTTGATCATCGGATAGGTGACGGCTTCGACTCCGAGCCGACCACCGACCGGGACCAGCGCTGACACGGCCGCCGCCAGCGACTGCCGGCCGCTGCCGGCGAACAGGAAATTCTCCGCCCGTGGCCGCCAGCGATCGGTCGCGAAAAAGCTCGCGCTGGTCCGCCCGGCCTCGGCCAGGCGGCGCTGGGTGATCGGGGCCAGCACCGTGCCCAGCACGTCCGGCCGTTGCCAGCTCTGCAGCGATTTGGCGATCAAGGCAGCCTGGTCGGGCAGGGTCGGAAAATTGAACTCGAGGTCGATGCGGCCATCGAACGGCTCCAGCCGCAGTGCCGGCAACAGCGCCTGCGTCTCACCCGCAACAAAGGTGCCGCGGCCGACCTCCCCGACGACGAGGCCCCGGCGCAACAGCTCGGCATAGACCCGTGCCGCGGTCGAGGCGGCAATGCCCCGCTCATAAGCGAATTGCCGCTGCGGCGGCAGCCGGTCGCCGGCCTTGAGCCGGCCGTTGGCGATATCGGCTGCGATGGCGTCGACCAGAACGGTATACGAAGCATTCATGCTATATTGCTCCGAGTGCAATGTTTTAATTGCACCGAACATTGTACTGCGCGATTGCTCTCCGAACAATGAAGGACTTGAAGAGCAATAGGTGACACATGACATATTCCCTGGCGCAGCGTTGGGCAACCACGCAAACTGCCCACGGAGAAGGCACGCTGTTGCAGCTTCCGCAAACGTGGCTGCAGCGCTGGTCCTGGCGGCATGAACTGGCGACACTGGACAACGATCAGCTGCGCGACTGCGGTCTCGATCCCGAAGCCGTTCGCCGTGAGGCGACCAAGCCGTTCTGGCGGGCATAGAGCCTAGAGGAGACGACGCATGAAGACCTTGCCGTTCCACCAGGTCGACGTTTTCTCCGCCGTTCCGTTCAAGGGCAATCCGCTCGCCGTGATCGCCGAGGCGGACGGCCTCGACGATGCGACGATGCAGCGGATCGCCAATTGGACCAATCTGTCAGAGACCACCTTCCTGCTGCGACCACAGGCGCCGGGGGCGGATTACCGCGTCCGCATCTTCACGCCGCAGCGCGAGCTGCCGTTCGCCGGCCATCCGACGCTCGGCTCCTGTCACGTCTGGCTCGCGCTGGGCGGCCAGGCGAAGGGCGAGCACGTCGTGCAGGAATGCGGGGCAGGCCTTGTGCGGATCAAGCGCGATGGCGCAAAGGAAAATACAAGGCTGGCGTTCGCGGCGCCTCCGCAGCGCCGCTCCGGCGAGGTCGAGCCCGAGCTAAAGGCCCGCATTGCGCAAGCGCTCGGGGTGACCGAAGGTTCATTCCGGGCCGCGCAGTGGGTCGACAACGGCCCGGGCTGGGTCGCAGTGCTGATGGGCTCACGCAGCGAGGTGCTGGCGCTGAAGCACGATGCGAGCATTCTCCCCAACCAGTCGCTCGGGGTTGTCGCTCTGTGGGATCCGGCAAGTGACGGCACCGATGCGCAGTTCGAGGTCAGAGGCTTCATGGGCCGTGGCGGCGAGGACCCGGTGACCGGCAGTCTCAATGCAAGCCTGGCGCAATGGCTGATCGGGGCCGGAATTGCACCGAGGCAATATGTCGCCGCGCAGGGCACCGTGCTCGGCCGCGCCGGCCGTGTGCACGTGGCGCAGGACGGAGAGACGATCTGGATCGGCGGCGACGTCACGATCTGCGTGAAGGGGACGATCGGAGTCTAGGAACGACGTTGCGGAACAGGTCAGCACGTGTTGGGGCCGATACTGACCCAATACGTTCGCTTGTCGCCCCTGTGAAAGCAGGGGCCCATAACCATCGGCCGGCGTTCGATGCGAGATGCCCGTGACATCTTTCATCGCAACAATTTCCGCTGCGGCGTATGGGTCCCGGATCGCCCTCGCTGCGCTTCCGCCTTCGCCTTTTAGGCTTCGGCGGACAAGCGCTTGTCCGGGACGACAGCTGTGAATGTCTTACGCCTCTCTGCTAACGCGACCGCGTCAGCGCGAGCCAGACGCCGCCGCCGATCATGAAGCCGCCGGAGATGCGCGACACCAGCCGCGTGCGTCGCGCCGAGAACAGCTTGCGCGCACGGCCCGCCAGCAGCGCATAGACACCATCGGTAAGGCCCGCGATCATCATGAAGGTGACGCCGAGGAGGGCGACCTGCGGGACGTGATCGCGGTTCATGTCCATGAACTGCGGCAGGAACGCGCCGAAGAACACCATGATCTTCGGATTGGACAACAGCACCAGAAGCCCCTGCAGGAAAAAGCCCCCGCGGGGCGGTGGTGGCGGCGCATCACTCGTCGCAAGGCCTTCGATCGGCGTGCGGATCAGCTTGACGCCGAGCCACACGAGATAGGCCGCTCCGAGCAACCGCACCCATTCGAACCAATAGCCCATCGTGGCCATCAGCGAGGTCAGGCCGATCGCGACGACGCCAATCGCGATCGCGAGCCCGGTCTGCACGCCGGCGATGTTGACCAGCGCCGCGCGGGTGCCGTGGCGCAAGCCATTGGCGATCAGCAGCGTGACAACGGGACCAGGCAGCAGCGCCAGCGCGATGCACGCGGCGACGAAAGCGAGATAGGCTTGCAGGGACATGGGCGGGGCTCGATGTTGTGATGAGGCGCATATTGCATATTAATGCATGATGCAGGCGTGGAGGAAAGTGCGGCGCGCGGTGCGCTCCCCTCTCCCGTTCCTACGGGGATGCGACGAGCATCGCTCGCGCCGGGAGGGTTGGGCTGAGGGCTACTTCCCGCCGCCCAGCGCCGCCATCATCCAGCGCCGCACCTCGTGCGAGGCCAGGAACTGCTGCGCGGCATCCTGCAGCAAGGGCTGAGCCGCCCTGCCCTCGATCACCGCGACCATCAGGTCGCAACGGTGCGACAATGCGAAGCCGACCGCACCGTGAGATGCTCCGCCGGTTTCGAGATCATAACTTCGCGCACGCCCGCTGAGCTCGGCAACGCGCACCGCGCGGCCGGCTTCATGCGCAACAAAACGCGGGCTGATCAGGTCGATGTCGGCGACGCGATCCACTTCGTCATCATCGGCCACCCCGGTGTCGCAATTGCAGAAGCCGAGCTTGGCGCGAAGATAGATTTCACTGTCGGGAACGCAGGATGAAGATTGGCAGCGGAAGGCGCGTCCCGCCGGCCAGCCATCGCGCGGAAACGGCCAGGCGATCTCGCGCCAGCCGAGCTTGCCCATTCCAACATCGTCATGCCGCGCGGCACGCGACTGCACCATCTCGAACACGAACGCAGCCCAGGCGACGCTGATCGCAAGCAACGCGATGACGAGGAGCGGTTGCGGTCGCATGGCGGCCCGCTATTGCGGCGGCAGGCCGGCGATGGCGCGCGCCTCACCGGTCAGCTCGAGAATATGCAGGCCGGTGTTGGCGCGATCGACGGCATAGATATAGCCGCGGTCGTCGGTCTCGACATTGTTGGTCTGGATCGCAACCTTGCAGCGCTCCTCGCCCTCGATGGTGACACAGCGCTTATCGGTCTTGTCGGTGATCGAGGGGATGAAATAGCCAACCTCGCGCGGATGATAGGGGTCGCGAATGTCGAGCGCACGCACGCCGGCATTGAAGAAGGCGATGAGGGCCAGCTTCTTGTAGAAGACCGGGGCCATGCTCTCGTTGGAGGAATGCGAGCCGAAGCGGCCGCCGCGGCTGCAGAAATGGCCGCTCTCCTCCGGCACCGTGTAGCTCGAGATCATCATCGGCCGCGTTTCGGTGGTCACGTCGGCGAACCACACCATCTGCCGCGGCTCGCCGCATTCGTTCTGAATCGCCTCGTCGACGATCATGACGATGTCCCGGCTCTGACCATCCTTGTCCCTGGCGTATTCCGCGATCGGCATGCCTTTCATCGGGAACGTGGTATGTGCGCCGTTGAAAGCCGACATCGGCAGGCGCGCGATCTCGGGATAACGCAAATTTTCCGGGGTCGGCTCCTTCGGCCCGTTCAACAGCTTGTCGCGATCGACGATCTGCAGCATGCCGCCCTTGTCGGTGCCGTAACCGAAATAGACCCGGTTGCCCTGCGGCCCCAGCGAGATCGGCCCGTGCAATTCGGTCGGCACCGCGCCCGTCGCACCCGGCTCCTGGCCGGGCAGCCCGAAGTCGCGAATCTTGACCGGATGCGTGGGATCAGAGAGGTCATAGACCTGCGTCATGCGCCGCACGCGCCAGTCCGGCGCGCCTGACACCAGAAAGGCGACGCCGGTGTCGCATTCCCACCAGCTCTTATGCGTGTCCTTCAGCCCACCGATGCGCGTGACCAACACCGGATTTGCGGGATCGGCAACGTTCCAGATCTCATGCGCCTCGCTGCCGAAGGTACGCAGCATGTAGACCGCATTGCGATCGCCCTTCGGCAAAGTCTTGCCATCGCAGACCCGCACCATCTGCGCGCCGCCGCCTTCATATTTGCCCTCCTGCCCCGGAATATGGTGCAGATAGCGCGGATGCGCGGGATCGGTCACGTCGACGATCGAGGTGCCGTTCGGCTCGGCCTTGCCCGTCAGCGGATTGACCGGATCAGGAACGGCATCGGTGCCGCCGTGATGGCCGATATAGGCGATCCAACGGTCGCCCTGATGATGGATGGTCGGCTGATAGGCGCCGCGCGCCTGCAGGTCATTGAAGCCGACCAGCTTCATGTTCGACGCCTCCGGCGGCGCTCCGATCACCTGCTGGGCTGAGGTGGCAAAGGGCACCACGAAGCTGAGAACCAAGACCGCCAAGCCGACGCCGTTCCGCATGCGCGTCCACCCTTCTTTTCGTCACCGGTCTGATCGCCGGCTAGATCCGAAGTTTAGCACGGCAAGGACCGGCACCGAACACACGCTCTTGACATGCAACCGAATGGTTGCCTATTTTGAAACGCATGGATGAGGTCTTCAAAGCACTGGCGGACGCATCGCGGCGGTCGCTGCTGGACAGGCTTCATGCCCGTAACGGCCAGACCCTGAACGAGCTCTGTGACGGCCTCGACATGACGCGACAGGCCGTGACCAAGCATCTTGCGATTCTGGAAGCGGCCAATCTGGTTACGACGATCAGGCACGGCCGCGAGAAGCTGCACTATCTCAACCCGGTCCCGATCCACGAGATCGGCGAACGCTGGATCAAGAAATTCGAGCGCGGCAAGCTGGCAGCGCTCAGCGAGTTGAAACGGCAATTGGAGAAACGCCATGAGTAGGCCGGAATTCGTCTACGTCACCTATATCGAGACCACGCCGGACAGGCTTTGGCAGGCTCTGACATCAAGCGAGTTCTCGAAGTCCTATTGGTTCGGCACCGAGCTACGATCCGATTGGTGCGTCGGCTCGCCCTTTGCGCTGGTGACGGACGGCACGACCAGCGACATCGGCGAGATCCTGGAATTCGACCCGCCGCGCCGCCTCTCCTATACCTTCCAGCACGTGCTGAGCGACGAATTTCGCAACGAGCGACCGACCAAGGTCGTGTTCGCGATCGAGCAGCACGGCAAATTCGTCAAGCTGACGCTGACCCATGAAGGCTTCGACGGCGCGCCCAAGTTGCTGAATGCGATCTCCAACGGCTGGCCGGCGATTCTATCGAGCCTGAAGAGTTTGCTGGAAACCGGCACCGCGCTGGCAATCCCGCGGTCGGCGCTCGGAAAGAAAGGCTGAGCCATGGATATCGCAAAGTTCAAGCCCGCCACCGTCTACACGATCTACATCGCCTCCACGCCCGAGAAGGTGTGGGAGGCGCTGACCTCGGCGGAGTTCAGCCGGCAATATTTCTTCGGCAATGCCATCGAAATCGATCCCAAGATCGGCGGCAGCTATATCGTGCGGACACCGGACGGCGCATTGCATATCAGCGGCGAGGTGATCGAATGCGATCCGCCGCGTAAGCTCACCGTCACCTTCAACGTCAATTGGCCAGCGCTGATCGAGGCGCTCGGACAGACGCTGGTCACATACGAGATCGAGCCGGCCGGCGACGCCGTCCGTCTCACCATGATCGAATCGCATGAGCGGCCGCTCCCCGACGACATTCTCGAAGGCGGCCGGCAGGGCTGGCCGGCGATCCTGTCCAGCCTGAAGAGCCTGCTCGAGACCGGTCGGCCGCTGGCGGTGAAGATGGCCCCGCCGGCGAAAATGCTGGCGGCGCTGAAGGCGATGGGGATCGCGGTGCCATGACGTACTCTGCGGGTCGTCCCGGCGAAAGCCGGGACCCAAACGCCGCGGACAAGCTAGCGCCAAGAACGTCGCAACTGATATCTCGCGAAACGACCCCGTCCTGTGGTTATGGGCCCCGGCTTTCGCCGGGGCGACAGTGAGATCGCTGACAGAGTATCAGGCCGCCACCGGCGCGACGATGCGGCGGTAGAGATGCCAGGTGGTGTGGCCGAGCACCGGCAAGGTGACGAGCAGCCCGAGGAAATAAGGCAGCGCCGAGACGGTCAGCAAGACGACGATGATCGCGGCCCAGCCGATCATCGGCACCGGGCTCGTCACCACCGCGCGCACGCTGGTGATCATCGCGGTGACGAAATCGACTTCGCGCTCCAGCAGCAGCGGGAACGAGACCACCGTCAGCGAAAACAGGATCAGGGACAGCGCGGCGCCCTCGAGATTGCCGATCGCGAGGAACAGCAGGCCTTCGTTCGTGGTCAGCACAACCGTCAGGAATTCGCGCATGCTCGAGAACGAGGCGTTCAGCCCGAGCAGCAGCGCGATCAGCAGCCGCACCTGATACATCCAGACCACGAAGAAAAAGAGCGTCACGAACGCCATCCAGCCGATCTCGGCCCGCGAAGTGATGGTGCGCCAGATTGCGCCGAGCGAGATCGGCTGCTTGGCTTCGCGGCGGCGGCTCACCTCATAGAGTCCGATCGCAACGAACGGGCCGATCAGCGCAAAACCGGCCGCGAGCGGATAGGCCAGGTAGACCATGCCGAACGCGGTCAGGCACATCAGGATGCTGATGCCGCCCAGAACATAGAGACCGCCGAAGGCGAGTCCGTAGAACGGCTGCGCCTGGAAATCGCGCAATCCTTGCGTCAATGCTTCGGCGATGTCGGCCGTGGTGATGCGCCGCACCACGGGGTCGACCTTGCCTGAGACGGATGCTGTCATCGGCCTGCCCTCCCCTATGTTTATTTTGGAGGATGCTAGCAGCGGATGCGGTGCAATTTCAATTTGAACTTGTAAGGCGGATGGAGGCGTCCCGCGGCCGCTTTTTCCCTCGGCTCGCGGCCGACGCGCACCAAAAATGCGCGCGGGTGACGCTGAAGACTAGCCCCGCGCGCGCAACTCGCGCCGCAGCACCTTTCCGGTCGCCGTCATCGGCAGGGTGTCCGTGAACTCCACGTGCCGCGGATATTCGTGGGCTGCGAGCTTCACCTTCACGAAGTCCTGGATCTCGCGCGCAAGCTGATCCGTGCCGGCAAAGCCGGGCCGCAGCACGATCCAGGCCTTCACCGCCTCGGTCCTGACTGGATCGGGAATACCGACGACGGCGGCCAGCGCCACCGCCGGGTGCTTGAGCAAGGTGTCCTCGATCTCCGACGGGCCGATGCGGTAGCCGGCCGAGGTGATGACATCGTCCTCGCGGCTCGCGTACCAGAAATAGCCGTCCTCATCCTGGGTGCCGAGATCGCCGGTCAGCAGCACGTCGCCGGCGAACTTCTTGGCCGTGGCTTCCGGATTGCGCCAATATTCGATCATGGTGCAGGGGTTGGGCTGGCGCACGCCGATGATGCCCCTGACGCCGCGCGGCAGCTCCTCGCCCCTGTCGTTGACGATCACGACCTCGAAGCCCGGCGTGGCCTTGCCCATCGAGCCAGGGCGGATCGGAAACAGTTTTGCGTTGTTGCCGACCACGAGATTGCACTCGGTCTGGCCGTAGATCTCGTGCGCATCGATGCCGAAGGTCGCGCGCACCCAACCCAGCAGCTCGGCGCCGAGCGACTCGCCGCCGGTCAGGATGCTGCGCAGCTTCACGCCCTCGTGCTTGACGTTCGCCTGCCGCATCAGCTTCAGCGCGGTCGGCGGCAGGAAGACATTGCGCACGGCATGATCGGCCATCAGCTGCATCGCTGCGTCAGGCTCGAATTTCCTGGCGCGATAGCCGACCACCGGTACGCCATGATACCAGGCCGGAAACAGTGCATCGAACAGGCCGCCGATCCAGGCCCAGTCCGCCGGCGTCCACATCACGTCGCCGGGCTTGGGCAGGAAGCCGTGCACCATCTCGACATTGGGCAAATGTCCGAGCAGAACGCGATGCGCATGCAAGGCGCCTTTCGGATTCCCCGTGGTGCCGGAGGTGTAGATGATGATGGCGGGATCGTCGGATGACGTCGCGACGGTCGGGAAGCGGTCCGAAGCAGCTTCGAGTGCCGGCCAGAACGGCTTGGCGCCCGCACCATCGCCATCCGTGACATAGATCGCCTTCAGCTCGGGCAGCCGGTCGCGGATCGCAGCCAGCTTGGCAAAGCCGCCGCTGTCGGTGACGACGACCTTGGCGCCGGAGTTCGCCAATCGGAATTGCAGCGCGTCCTCGCCGAATAAGGTGAACAGCGGCACGGAAACAAGGCCGGCGCGGAACGCCGCAAGATGGACGATCGGCAATTCCAGGGATTGCGACAGGAACACCGCGACGCGGTCGCCTTGCGCCAGACCATCGGCCTTCAGCACATGAGCGAAACGGCTGGAGAATGCGCGCAATTCGTCGAAGGAGACGCGCCGGGCGCGGCCGTCCTCCTCGACGACCGTCAGCGCGAGCCGGCCCGAGCCGTCGGCGTGGCGGTCGCAGCAGGCCACCGCGATGTTGAACTGCGCCGGAATCTGCCAGCGGAAATCACGGTAGAGCTGGTCGTAGTCGGACGTTTCCTTGAGCACCGTTTCCTCCGTCATGGCCGCGCTTGGCGCGGCCATCCACGTTCTTTCTCGTAACTCTAAAGACGTGGATGCCCGGGACAAGCCCGGGCATGGCGGTTTGGAAACAGTTCAGGCTTTGGCTGGGAGCGACTATCCCGCCAGCGAGGCCTTCACCAGAGCGCTCGCCTTGGCGAAATCCATCTGCCCGGTGTACTTGGCCTTCAGGGCCGCGATGACCTTGCCCATGTCCTTCATGCCGGCTGCCCCCGTCTCGGCGACGGCAGCTGATATCGCCGCCCTCACCTCGTCCTCGCTCATCTGCTTCGGCAGATAGGCCGAAATGACAGCGATCTCCTCGCGCTCCTGGGCGGCGAGCTCGGCGCGCCCGCCTTTCTCATAAAGTTCGACCGATTCCTGGCGCTGCTTGATCATCTTCTGCAGCACCGCGAGCACTTCGGCGTCGGTCAAGGGCGGCTTGCCTTCGCCACGCGCGGCGATGTCGGCGTTCTTCAAGGTCGAATTGACCATGCGCAGGGTGGAGAGCTTGCGCTCGTCCTTGGCCTTCATCGCCTCCTTGACCGCGGTGTTGATGTCGTCGCGCAGCATGATCGTGCCCTCTTCAAGATCGTTCGGGCTGATCTAGGCGGTTCGCAGCCTCGAAACAACTCGGTTCCTGAGGCGTTCTGCCGATCTGGCATGCCAATTTGCCGGCCAAGTCCGCGGAAGACGTGCGGAAAACCGCCGTCTCCTGCTTTGACGCGGCCGTGCCGGGAGACTATGTAGAGGCCTCATGACACAGATCGATACTGACGCCGCCTGGTCGGACCCCAAGCCGACCGCGCTCCTCGTGCTCGCCGACGGCACGGTGCTGGAAGGCCATGGCCTCGGCGCCGAAGGCCACGCCGTGGGCGAGGTCTGCTTCAACACCGCGATGACCGGCTATGAGGAGATCCTGACCGATCCCTCTTATGCCGGCCAGCTCATCACCTTCACCTTCCCGCATATCGGCAATGTCGGCACCAACGACGAGGATATCGAGACGGTGAACATGGCGGCGACGCCGGGTGCACGCGGGGTGATCCTGCGCACCGCGATCACCGATCCCTCGAGCTACCGGAACACCCGCCATCTCGACCAATGGCTGCGCGCCCGCGGCATCATCGGCCTGTCCGGCATCGACACCCGCGCGCTGACGGCGCTGATCCGCTCCAGGGGCATGCCGAACGGGGTGATCGCGCACGCCAAGGACGGCAAGTTCGACCTCGATGCGCTGAAGAAGGAAGCGCGGGAATGGCCGGGCCTGGAAGGCATGGACCTGGTGCCGATGGTCACCTCCGCCCAGCGCTTCACCTGGGACGAGACGCCCTGGGTGTGGAACGAAGGCTTCGGCCGCCAGACCGCGCCCGAATTCAACGTGGTCGCGATCGATTACGGCATCAAGCGCAACATCCTGCGCCTGCTGGCCGGCGTCGGCTGCAAGGTCACGGTCGTCCCCGCCACGACCTCGGCTGAGGACATCCTGGCGATGAAGCCGGACGGCGTGTTCCTCTCCAACGGCCCCGGCGATCCGGCCGAGACCGGGAAATATGCCGTGCCGGTGATCCAGCAGGTGATCTCCTCGGGCACGCCGACCTTCGGGATTTGCCTCGGCCACCAGATGCTGGGGCTCGCCGTCGGCGCCAAGACCAAGAAGATGCATCAGGGCCATCACGGCGCCAACCACCCGGTGAAGGACGAAACCACCGGCAAGGTCGAGATCACCTCGATGAACCACGGCTTCGCGGTCGACCAGGCGACGCTGCCCGCGGGCGCCACCCAGACCCATATCTCGCTGTTCGACGGAACCAATTGCGGTATCCAACTGGAGGGCAAGCCGGTGTTCTCGGTGCAGTACCACCCCGAGGCCTCGCCCGGTCCCCGCGACTCGCATTACCTGTTCCAACGCTTCGCCGAGCTGATGCGGGAGAAGAAGCGCGCCCGCGCGTAAGCCGCCCCCATCGTAGATTCAGGCAACGCAGATTTCAGGTAACGCCCGGGCCCGTTCCCGGGCGTTTGCTTTTGTGATCGCGGCACGCGAGTGGAACGTGCCGATCTGACCTCGGTTGATCCGAGCTTAGGCTTGGATCGTCCGGAGGCCCCGCATGTCTGCGATCAAGGAGAAGATCGAACCGCTGACCGTCGTCTTCGAGGATGACGGCCTGGTGCCGAACAATCCGATGCCGTTCCTGGTCTATAAGGGCGCGGTGGCCATTGGCGGCGGCGATCCCGAGCAGACGATCGAGCAGCTGTTCGGCGCCAACGGCTGGGGCGACATGTGGCGCAATGGTATCTTCGATTATCTGCATTACCATTCGACCGTACATGAGGCACTCGGCGTGGCTCGGCGCGGGTGCGCTTCGGCGGCGACAACGGCAAGGACTTCGATCTCGCGCCCGGCGATGTCGCCATCCTGGCCGCCGGCACCGGCCATCAATGCATGTCCGCGAGCGATGATTTTTCCGTGGTCGGCGCCTATCCGCCGGGGCCGAAGATGCAGATCACCCGGCCGACGCCGGAAGATCACGCGAAGGCGCTGAAGACTATTCCGCAGGTGCCGCTGCCGAAGACCGACCCGATGGGAAAGGACGGCCCGCTCACAAAGTTGTGGCAGCGCACTCACGTACAATAAAGCCCGTACAGCGTCTGCAGCACCGCCCGGACCTCCGGGCTCACCAGCCGATAATAGATGGTCTGCCCGTCACGACGGGTCGCCACCAGGCCGAGAGCACGCAGCTTGCTGAGGTGCTGCGACAGTGCGGCCGGACTCAAGCCCGCATTCCCGGCCAGCTCGCCGACCGACCGTTCGCCGTCGATCAGCTGACAGAGCACAACGAGCCGCCGCGCATTGGCCATCGCCGCAAGCAGGCCTGCGACTTCCTCGGCCTTGCTTTCCAGCTCGCCTAGATGTGAACCCTTGCGGCTGCGATTGCTTTGCATTTTCATGCCGCTTACTTTATCATATTCGAAGATACGAATTTAAGCGGATGTACTTGTTCCAGATGATCACTCCATTCACCCCCGGCGCCTCCTTGGCAGGCGGTGTCCTCATTGGACTGTCGGCCGTGATCCTGATGGCCTTCCTGGGCCGCATTGCCGGCGTGAGCGGCATCGCCGCACGGCTGCTGGGTCCAATGAGCAGCGATGCTGCCAGCGGGTTGGCGTTCATTGCGGGCCTCGTCGGCGCTCCGCTTGTCCTTCGGCTGGCCTGTGGGGCTCTGCCCCCACTCGTCATCGGGGCCGGCAACCTCGCGTTGGTGGCTGCGGGCCTGTTGGTCGGCTTCGGCGCAGTCTGGGGCAACGGCTGTACATCGGGACACGGGATCTGCGGAATCTCACGCCTATCGCGTCGCTCGATGGTGGCCACGCTGGTCTTCATGGGCATGGGATTTGCGACGGTCTTCATCATTCGGCATGCGATCTAAGCGTCAAGTGTCACATGACAATCTTGATCCAATTCCTCGTCGGCCTGCTGTTCGGGCTGGGGCTGCTGCTGTCCGGCCTTTCCAACCCCGCGAAGGTTCTGAATTTCCTCGATCTGGCGGCCATCGACAAAGGGGCGTGGGACGGCAGTCTGATATTCGTGATGATCGGTGCCATCGCGGTGACGTTCACCGGATTCCGCTTGGTCCTGAGGCGGCCGCGCCCGATTCTGGCAAGCAGCCACCTGCTGCCTCCGAGGCGCGGGCTCGATCGGCGCCTCGTGGCGGGAGCGGCCATTTTTGGCGTCGGCTGGGGGCTCGCCGGCATCTGCCCGGGTCCCGCCTTTGTCGATCTCGGCTACGGTTCAGCCAAGGCGATTCTCTTCGCGATCGCGATGTTGGTTGGCATGGCGACCGCGCGGACTCTGGCAGCTCGTCGTGTCACGGCGGCAACTCCCGCTTTGAGTAACGGAGCATGAAGATGTTCGAGATCCCCCACCCCGTTGATCTCTCCGTGAAACCGGAGGTTACGCCATTTTTCGACCCAACCACCAACACCGTCAGCTATGTCGTCGCGGACCCCACCTCACGCGCCTGCGCCGTGATCGATTCTGTGATGGACATCGACTATGCCTCGGGCCGGATCGCCCATCGATCTGCCGACGCGATCGTGGACTTCATCAAAGGGCGTGGGCTTGAGCTGCAGTGGCTGATCGAGACCCATGTCCATGCCGATCATTTGTCGGCCGCGCCCTACATCCAGTCCAAACTTGGCGGCAGGATCGGCATCGGCGAAAACATCAGGATCGTGCAGGAAACCTTCGGCAGGATTTTCAACGAAGGCACCGAATTCCAGCGTGACGGCAGCCAGTTCGACCGGCTGTTCAAGGATGGCGACACCTACCAGATCGGCGGGATGACAGCCTTCGCGATACATACGCCGGGTCACACGCCGGCCTGCATGACCCATGTGGTCGGAGACGCGGCGTTCGTCGGCGACACGCTCTTCATGCCCGATGGCGGTTCGGCGCGGGCGGATTTCCCCGGCGGCGATGCCCGTCAGCTCTACCGCTCGATCCGGAGGGTGCTGGCGTTGCCACCCGAGACCCGTCTGTTCATGTGCCATGATTATGGACCGAACGGCCGCGCCGCCCGTTGGGAGACCAGCGTGGCCGACCAGCGTGCCCACAACATCCATGTGCGCGAGGGCATCAGCGAGGACGAATTCGTGGCGATGCGTGAAGCACGTGACCGGACGCTGGCGATGCCGACCCTCATCATCCCTTCGCTGCAGGTGAACATGAAAGGCGGGCAGCTGCCGGTGGCCGACAGCGGCGGACGGCGATTCCTCAAAGTTCCGCTCGATACCTTGTAAACTTGACCGGCTGCGCGCCCCCGCAGCCCTATCGATGCACTTGCTCCCGCCAAAGCGGCGGCGCCTGCTTGCGCAACGTTGGAGTATCCTCATGATTGCCCTGCCCGCCGCTCAGCTCGCCCTGGGCTCGCTCTCCGGCTCCTTGGTCGGCTTCACGCTGGGGCTGATCGGCGGTGGAGGCTCTGTGCTGGCGGTGCCACTGATGGTCTATCTGGTCGGGGTCAGCAGCCCGCATGTCGCTATTGGGACCAGTGCCGTCGCGGTCGCGGTCAATGCTGCTGCCAATCTCGCCAACCACGCCCGGGCTGGGCACGTGAAATGGCCCTGCGCGGTGGTGTTCGCGGCAGCCGGCATCGTCGGCGCTTTTGCCGGCTCGACCTTCGGCAAGATGATCGATGGCCAGAAACTGCTGCTGCTGTTTGCGCTGGTCATGATCATCATTGGCATACTGATGTTGCGCAGGCGCAGCGGGGACGGAAATCTGTCGGTGGTGTTGAACCGCGACAACCTCGTTCCGCTCCTGGCCTTTGGCTTCGGAGGCGGTGCCTTGTCGGGCTTCTTCGGCATCGGTGGTGGCTTCCTGATCGTGCCCGCCCTGATGTTCGCGACTGGAATGCCGATCCTGTTCGCGATCGGATCCTCGCTGGTATCCGTCACAGCGTTCGGATTGACGACGGCGGCGAACTACGCCGCCTCGGACCTGATCGACTGG
This sequence comes from Bradyrhizobium sp. SZCCHNGR1005, assembly GCF_032489995.1. Classification (NCBI taxonomy): domain Bacteria; kingdom Pseudomonadati; phylum Pseudomonadota; class Alphaproteobacteria; order Hyphomicrobiales; family Nitrobacteraceae; genus Bradyrhizobium; species Bradyrhizobium sp. SZCCHNGR1005. Next base: position 89,258 of record NZ_JAUEZC010000007.1, on the reverse strand, counting down.
CCGCTCGCCCTCGTGTTTCTCGCCGCGGGCGTGGTCGGCGGCTTGGTGGGCGCGCGGCTTGCGACCAACTTGTCGGCCAAGCGCGGCGCACTCAACAAGATCTTCGCGATCATGATCTTCGCGGTCGCCGCCTACATGATGTATCGGAGCTGGACGGCGCTCGGCCATGCAGCATAGCAGCGGGCGCTTGAAGCACCCGCTACGCCGGTCATTGACTGTCAGGCCGCGTTGCTGCCCTCCTGGCGGCTTGCCTCGAACAGGAACCAAGTGCGGCGCTCGGTCTCGTCGATGAAGGTTTCGAGCAGGCCCGCCGTGGCAGGATCGTCATTGTCGTCGCAGAGTTCGTGGGCTTTGCGCATCGCGGCGGCGATGTGCTTGTTGTCCTCCATCAACTCGCGCAGCATTTCGCGCGGCGGGACATACTCCTCGTTGTTGTCCTTGATGGTCTGCAGCTTGCTCACCTCGCTGATCGAACGCAGCGTGGTGCCGCCGAGCTTGCGCACCCGCTCGGCAAGCTGGTCGGTGGTGGCGAAGATCGCGTCCGACTGCTCGTCCAGCATGAGGTGATAATCATGGAAGTGGCGGCCGCTGACGTGCCAGTGGAAGTTCTTGGTCTTGAGGTACAGCGCGAAGCTGTCGGCCAGCAACGTGTTCAGTGCCGCCGAGATCTTGTTGACCGCGTCGGGCGCGAGATCCGTCGGGGTGTCGAGATCGCTTTTGTCAGTCTTTGCTTTACTCACGGTGGTACCTTCCTGTTAAAGCAGGCCATGGACAGGGGTGACGGGACCCGTTAACGCTCGCTGGCCTCCCCGGTTCCGTCACAGGAACTCAATTCGAAGCTCGCGGGACCATGGACGACTGGATCGACTATTACGATTCCACGCACACGATTTACGCGAGCAAGCGGCATCGTGACCTCCACTTCGAGGTGATCGCGCGGGACATCATCGGCTACATCAGCTCGCCTGATGCGGTCGTGCTGGATTATTCCTGCGGCGAGGCTCTGTCGGCCGGCAAGGTGGCCGACGCCTGCGCCATGCTGATCCTGGCCGAACCCGCTCCCGGCGTGCGCGGGCGGCTGATCGCCCGCTATGCCCCCAACACCAAGATCCGGGTACGCTCGCCCGACGAGTTGCGCGGGATGCCGGAAGCCTCCGTCGACCTCGTCGTGATGAACTCGGTGGCGCAATACATGACCGCGGCCGAGCTCGACGCGGCGCTCGGCGTCATTCGCCGGCTGTTGAAGCCGACCGGCCGCTTGGTACTAGGCGACATTTTGCGCCCCAATGTCGGCATGGCCCGCGATGTGATCGCCCTTCTGCGCTTTGCCGGCGCCCATGGGTTCCTGAAGGACGCCCTGGTCGGTCTCGCCGCCACCGCGCTGTCGGATTACCGCCAGCTGCGGACCAAGATCGGCCTGCAGCGCTACGGCGAGGCCGACATGCTCGCCAAGTTGAAACAGGCGGGCTTCAGCGCGGTGCGCGCGCCGAAGAATATCGGCCACAATCCCTGGCGCATGACCTTCGTGGCGAGCCCTGCGCCGGGCGCGCCGCAGGCCGAAGCCGAATTAGGGTTAACTGAAGCATCGGGTAGCTTCGGGAGCCGTGAACGGTAAGATCGCCCTTGGCCCGGTGGCGGAAGCTTCGACGCGAAGAGCGGTGCAACGCTCTTGAACCTGGTTCAAGTCCAGGCCGGGCCTCCAGCCTGCGCGCCTTTGGCGTTTCGGCTGGGCAAGCCGGTTTCGCCCTAAAAGCCGCCTCATCGCAGGATCCGGCCAAATTGGCCGTTGATTTCGGCCCAAAACCCTTTCCGATGCTGGGAAACTGGTCTAAGAACCGCCCGCGCGCGAGGTCTGGTCGCGCCTTGGCCTTCGGGGACGCGCGTCACGCGCGCCCTTTTTTTGTGCCTAATTCCTGCCCGCGAGATTGAATGCCGAAACGAACCGACATCTCCACCATCCTGATCATTGGCGCCGGTCCGATCGTGATCGGCCAGGCCTGCGAATTCGACTATTCCGGTACGCAGGCGGTGAAGGCGCTCAAGGAAGAGGGCTATCGCGTCGTCCTCGTCAATTCCAATCCGGCCACCATCATGACCGACCCGGAATTGGCGGACGCGACCTATATCGAGCCCATCACGCCGGAGATCGTCGGCAAGATCATCGAGAAGGAACGCTACGTCGTTCCGGGCGGTTTCGCGCTGTTGCCGACCATGGGCGGCCAGACCGCGCTGAACTGCGCGCTGTCCTTGCGGCGCCAGGGGACGCTGGAGAAGTTCGACGTCGAGATGATCGGCGCGACCGCTGATGCGATCGACAAGGCGGAAGACCGCCAGCTGTTCCGCAACGCGATGGAGAAGATCGGGCTGCAGACGCCGAAATCGCGTCTCGCCAACGCCTCGGCGCTGAAGAAGCAATATCGCGACAAATATCTCGCCGAGCGCGAGAAGCTGTCGGGCGCCGAGCGGGACGAGCTCGATCGGCAATGGACGCTCGGCGAGAACGAGCGTCGCAAGCGCTACCAGGAACACGCGCTCGGCCAAGCGCTGATGGCGCTGTCCGAGATCGGACTGCCGGCGATCATCCGCCCCTCCTTCACCATGGGCGGCACCGGTGGCGGCATTGCCTACAACAAGGAAGAATATCTCGACATCATCGAGCGCGGGCTCGACGCCTCCCCCACCAACGAAGTGCTGATCGAAGAATCGGTGCTGGGGTGGAAAGAATACGAGATGGAGGTGGTCCGCGACAAAAAGGACAACTGCATCATCATCTGCTCGATCGAGAACCTCGATCCGATGGGCGTGCACACCGGGGATTCCATCACGGTCGCACCGGCGCTGACGTTGACCGACAAGGAATATCAGATCATGCGCGACGCCTCGCTGGCGGTGCTGCGCGAGATCGGGGTGGAGACCGGCGGCTCCAACGTGCAGTTCGGTGTCAACCCGGTCGACGGCCGCATGGTCGTGATCGAGATGAATCCGCGCGTGTCGCGCTCCTCGGCGCTGGCCTCCAAAGCCACCGGCTTTCCGATCGCCAAGGTCGCGGCCAAGCTCGCGGTCGGCTACACCTTGGACGAGATCGCCAACGACATCACCGGCGGCGCCACCCCGGCGTCGTTCGAGCCGACGATCGACTACGTCGTCACCAAGATTCCGCGCTTTGCCTTCGAGAAATTCCCGGGCGCCTCGTCCACGCTGACGACGTCGATGAAATCGGTCGGCGAAGTGATGGCGATCGGCCGCACCTTCCAGGAAAGCCTGCAGAAGGCGTTGCGCGGTCTCGAGACCGGCCTGACCGGCCTCGACGAGATCGAGATCGAGGGGCTCGGCCGCGGCGACGACAAGAACGCCATCCGCGCTGCCCTCGGCACGCCGACGCCGAACCGCATCCTGCAGGTGGCGCAGGCGATGCGGCTCGGCTGGTCGGATGAGGAGATCTTCAATTCCTGCAAGATCGACCGCTGGTTCCTGGCGCAGATGCGCGGCGTCGTCGAGATGGAGGACAAGGTCCGCAAGCACGGCCTGCCGCCGAATGCGTCCGCCATGCGCGGCCTGAAGGCGATGGGCTTCTCCGACGCCCGTCTTGCGGTACTCGCCAATACGACCGAGGCCGAAGTCGCCGCCAAGCGCCGCGCTCTCGGCGTGCGCCCGGCCTATAAGCGGATCGACACCTGCGCGGCCGAGTTCGCTTCGCCGACGGCCTATATGTACTCGACCTATGAAGCGCTGTTTGCGGGCAAACTCGCCGACGAAAGCGCGCCATCCAACAAGAAAAAGGTGATCATTCTCGGCGGCGGACCGAACCGCATCGGCCAAGGCATCGAGTTCGACTATTGCTGCTGCCATGCCTGCTTTGCGCTTGCCGACGTCGGCTACGAGACCATCATGATCAACTGCAACCCGGAGACGGTGTCGACCGACTACGACACCGCCGACCGGCTCTATTTCGAGCCGCTCACCGCCGAGGATGTGCTGGAGATCATCGCGACCGAGCGCACGAACGGCACGCTGCATGGCGTGATCGTGCAGTTCGGCGGCCAGACCCCGCTCAAGCTTGCACACGCGCTGGAAGCTGCCGACGTGCCGATCCTCGGCACCTCGCCCGAGGCGATCGATCTCGCCGAAGACCGCGACCGCTTCAAGCGGGTGCTCGACAAGCTGCACCTGAAGCAGCCGAAGAACGGCATCGCCTATTCGGTCGAGCAGGCGCGGCTGGTCGCGTCCGATCTTGGTCTGCCCTTGGTGGTGCGCCCATCCTACGTGCTCGGCGGCCGCGCCATGCAGATCATCCGTGAGGACAACCAGCTCGGCGATTACCTGCTCGGCACCCTGCCGGAACTGGTCCCCGGCGACGTCAAGGCCCGCTATCCGAACGACAAGACCGGCCAGATCAACACGGTACTCGGCAAGAACCCGCTGCTGTTCGACCGCTATCTGTCCGACGCGACCGAGGTCGACGTCGACTGCCTCTCCGACGGCAAGGATACCTTCGTCGTGGGCATCATGGAGCACATCGAAGAGGCCGGCATTCACTCCGGCGACTCCGCCTGCTCGCTGCCGCCCTACTCACTGGATGCGACCATGATCGCTGAGCTGGAGCGGCAGACTCGTGAGCTCGCGCTCGGGCTCAACGTGGTCGGGCTGATGAACGTGCAATATGCGATCAAGGACGGCGATATCTATGTGCTTGAGGTCAACCCGCGCGCCTCGCGCACGGTGCCCTTCGTCGCCAAGGTCGTCGGCACGCCCGTGGCGAAGATCGCAGCGCGAATCATGGCCGGCGAGAAGCTCGCCGATTTCGACTTGAAGAAGCGCGAGCTCAAGCACGTCGGCGTCAAGGAATCCGTCTTCCCGTTCGCGCGCTTCCCCGGTGTCGATACGGTGCTGGGTCCCGAAATGCGCTCTACCGGCGAAGTGATGGGCGTCGATCGTTCGTTCGCGGTCGCCTTCGCCAAGAGCCAATTAGGCGGCGGCACCCGCGTGCCGCGGCGTGGCACCGTGTTCGTCTCGGTACGCGAGAGTGACAAGCATCGGATCACCGAGGTGGTCAGGATGTTGCACTCACTGGGCTTCAAGGTACTGGCGACGTCGGGCACCCAGCGCTTCCTCGTCGATCACGGCGTGCCGGCCGAGAAGATCAATAAGGTGCTGGAGGGGCGGCCGCACATCGTCGACGCCATCACCAACGGCGACATCCAGCTCGTCTTCAACACTACCGAAGGCCCGCAGGCGCTGGCCGATAGCCGTTCTCTGCGGCGCGCTGCCCTCTTGCATAAAGTGCCATATTACACCACTCTTTCCGGCGCCGTGGCGGCAGCACAGGGCATCCGCGCCTATCTTGGCGGGGACCTTGAGGTCCGCACCCTGCAGAGCTACTTTTCCGAAAACTGATCGCTGCCGGCGCCAGAGCGCCCGCTAAGCGATTGGCAATTTTCGGCAATAATACGCTCCGCAGGAACCCGCCGCCTCGTCTGACTGTTGTCTCGGCCCTCAAAGGGGGCGAGCATGCCGGGCTTTCGGGCTTTGCTTTGAGCCGCAAAAGCTTAATCTGAACGTATGACTCGTGCGGGCCCCTGCGCGCACGACTGAAGGACGAGAAGAGATGGTGGAAAAGGTTCCCATGACCTCGGTCGGCTACGCCGCGCTGGAGACCGAACTGAAGCAGCGTCAATCGGTGGACCGTCCGCGCATCATCGAACACATTGCGGAAGCGCGTTCGCATGGCGACCTCTCGGAAAATGCCGAGTATCACGCTGCGAAAGAGGAGCAATCGCATAACGAGGGGCGCATCGCCGAGCTCGAGGACAAGCTGGCCCGCGCCGATGTGATCGACGTCACCAAGCTGTCCGGCGACACCATCAAGTTCGGCGCCACCGTGACCCTGATCGATGAGGACACCGAGAAGAAGGCGGTGTGGCAGATCGTCGGCGAGGTCGAGGCCGACGCCAAGAAAGGCAAGATCTCCATCACCTCGCCGCTGGGGCGGGCCCTGATCGGCAAGAAGAAGGGCACCTCCGTCGAAGTGATGGCGCCGGGCGGCGCCAAATCCTATGAAATTGCAAAGGTGGAGTGGCGCTAGCCCACGGCTGCCACTTCCGCCCTACAAAAAGCTGCGCATGCTGCGCGGCTTTTTTGTTGCGCTGCAATTACTGATTGTAAGACCCCGAGCACGACCAGGCGAGCTGTTAGCTAGCTAAGTCAATTCATCGACAACGCGAACACATTCCAGTGACGGACGCGGGCCGTTGCGATAGAGCATATCCGATAGGGGCAAACACGGGCTGCGGCGTCCCTCCTTCTCGGGGAGAAGGCATGCGATCGCGGCAGCCTCCGCTCGCCGCGGCCGGCTTTGTCCGTTTGGAGCTTTGCTCGTTTTGACTGGGGAAGATCGATATGGAGAAGATGCTCTCATCCTGGCAACCGGCGGCGCTTAGCCTGTTTCGCTTCATCGCCGGGCTGCTCTTGTTTCAATTTGGCGTGGCCAAGATCCTTCACTTCCCGCCAGACTCGCCTTTCGCCAAAGTCCAGATCATGTCCCTGTACGGAGCAGCAGGCTCGATCGAACTGATCCTGGGTGCTCTCCTGATGCTCGGCCTTTTCACCCGGCCGGTCGCCTTCACTCTTTCGGGGGAAATGGCGTTTGCCTATTTCATCGGCCATTTTCCGAAGAACTTCTTTCCCGTCGTCAATGGCGGCTCGCTCGCGATCGCGCTCTGCTTCGCATGCCTTTATTTGATGACCTCGGGCGGCGGCCCGATCAGCCTGGACGCGGTGATCCGGAAGAAGATGTAATCACATCAATTCGTGGTCATTGTGGGATGCCTCCGCGACAAAATGGCAAAGCCATTTTGCGCGGAAGGGACGAATCGCAAGCTTGAGATTCCCAGATGTGCAATTGCCCATTTGAGCTTTGATGGTCGCATCGCCCCAGAATGACGGGACGATCAATCCCGTCCCTTCACGTCGAGCGGCACCGCCGCCTCGTATTTCGAGTTGTGCAGCACGAGCGACGTCCTGACATTGCGCACATGGGGTGCCGCGGTCAGGTGCGTCACGAATTCCTGGAAGGTCGCCATGTCGGGCGCCACACATTTCAGGATGAAATCGACCTCGCCCGACAACATCCAGCATTCCCGTACCAGCGGCTCGGCACGCACGAACTCCTCGAACGCTTTGAGGTCCGCATCCGCCTGACTGGAGAGATGGACGGAAGCAAACACCGTCACATCGAAGCCGAGCTTGCGTGGATCGAGCAGGCCCCGATATCCGGTGATGTAGCCTTCCTCCTCCAGGGTCCGTACCCGCCGCAGGCAGGGCGGCGGAGAGATGCCGACCCGCTTTGCCAGCTCGACATTGGTGATCCGGCCGTCAGCCTGGATCTCGCTCAGGATTTTGAGGTCTATCTCGTCAAGATTTTTCGACACGGGGATATTGGTCCTGGCGGAAGCTGCGGCGGATGACCGGTCGGTCACCCCGAGGGGACGGAACTGTCTTAGCGCAGGCCGGCTCATTTGCGCAATTTTATTACGCCTTTTCCAGCCAATGACCGGCTCGTGAAGGGAAAATTCGCTGAGATGCGTTGCAATTCTTGCATGGCTAGCCAGATGCCTTAGACTTGGATTTGACACTTTCGATGGGCGGCCGGGGCGTGTGCCGGCACATTCCGCTTGCCACATCGCGAAAATCCCCCGCCCGACGAGAAATCCGCCCCATGCAAGCTCCGCTCCACGCCAAGGTCGTCATCATTGGTTCCGGCCCAGCCGGCTATACGGCAGCCATCTACGCAGCGCGGGCAATGCTGGAGCCGATCTTGATCCAGGGCATCCAGCCGGGCGGTCAGCTCACGATCACCACAGACGTCGAGAACTATCCGGGCTTCGCAGACGTGATCCAGGGGCCCTGGCTGATGGAACAGATGGAGAAGCAGGCGGCGCATGTCGGCGCCCAGATCAAGACGGACTATGTCGCCAAGCTCGACCTGTCGCGGCGGCCGTTCAAGCTGACCTGCGATTCCGGCGACACCTACCTCGCGGATACCGTGATCCTAGCAACCGGCGCCCAGGCGCGCTGGCTCGACATCCCCTCCGAGGAGAAGTTCAAGGGATTCGGCGTCTCCGCCTGTGCGACCTGCGACGGCTTCTTCTACCGAGGCAAGGACGTCGTCGTGGTCGGCGGCGGCAACACAGCGGTCGAGGAGGCGTTGTTCCTGACCAATTTTGCGGCATCGGTCACGGTCGTGCATCGGCGCGATCATTTCCGCGCCGAGCGCATCCTGCAGGACCGCTTGTTCAACCACCCCAAGATCAAGGTGGTGTGGGACAGTGCACTCGACGAGGTCTGCGGCGATAGCTCGCCCGCCAAGGTCACCCATGTCCGGCTCAAGAACATCAAGACCGGCGCGCTGACCGAGCTCCGGGCCGACGGCGTCTTCATCGCAATCGGACACGCGCCCGCGACCGACCTCGTCGCCGGCCAAGTGAAATTGAAACCCTCCGGCTATGTCGAGGTCGCGGCGAATTCGACGGCGACGTCCGTCCCCGGCCTGTTCGCGGCCGGCGACGTGGCCGACGAAACCTACCGCCAAGCGATCACCGCAGCCGGCATGGGTTGCATGGCTGCGCTCGAGGCCGAACGCTTCCTTGCGCATGCCGCGAGCGAACGCGCGGCTGCGGAATGAACTCAACGATGGCACGAACTCGCGACGGATTTACGGATATGGATTGGGACAAGCTGAAGGTGTTTCACGCAGCGGCGGAAGCAGGGAGCTTCACGCATGCCGGGGAGCAGCTCGGGCTGTCGCAATCGGCGGTGTCCCGCCAGGTCAGCGCGCTCGAACAGGAGCTGTCGGTTTCGCTGTTCCACCGCCATGCACGTGGCCTCATCCTCACCGAACAAGGCGATCTCCTGTTCCGCACCGCGCATGACGTCTTCATGCAGCTCCAGGCGGCGCGCGCCAAGCTGACAGACAGCCGGGAGCGGCCGAGCGGCGACCTCAAGGTCACGACCACGCCGGGGGTCGGCATCAATTGGCTGATCCCGCGGCTCGGCGAGTTCACAGCGCTCTATCCAGAGATCCGGATCTCGCTGATCGTGACCGACGAGGAGCTCGACCTCTCGATGCGCGAGGCCGACGTGGCGATCCGCACCCGCAAGCCGACCCAGCCCGACCTGATCCAACGCAAGCTGTTCGCGATGGGTTTCCATGCTTATTGCTCGCCGGAATATGTGAAGCGGTTCGGCACGCCGCGCACCCTCGACGAACTCGACAGCCATCGCATCATCACCTTGGCCGACGGCCAGGTCGCTCCGCATCTGCAGAACCGCAACTGGCTGGTCGAGGCCGGCCGCAACGGCTCCGGACCGCGCGAGGCCTATTTCAAGGTCAACAACATCCTGGGGCTGGTGCGCGCCTGTCAGCAGGGGCTCGGCATCGCCGCGCTGCCGGATTATCTGGTCGAAGAAAACAGCCGCCTGGTGCAACTTTTCGGCGAGTCGGATTCGATCCAGCTCGACACCTACTTTGTCTATCCCGAAGAGTTGAAGACGGTGGCGCGCGTGCAGGTGTTCCGTGACTTTGTCGTGAGCAAAGCGCAGCGCTGGCCGTCCTGATTTGTGCATGTCTGACATGCGGCTCGCATGGTTGCTGGGTAGCGGTGGCGGGTACCATAATAACTCCGTACTGAGTGCTCGCGTTGCGCATTTGTCCCCCTCCTCCAGTGGCGCGGGCGTTCAGGAATCCCTCTTGGAAGGTGATTGTGTCGGCCTCACATGGCCAAACCTCCAGCCGGGCTCATTGGGCCCGGCTATTTTTTTGCGCTTAAGGCAACCTGTCGTTGACAGTACGGCCGCTTCCACGCATGTAGGAGCCATGTCCACGTCGTCGCACGCCAAGCTGTCGTCGAAAAAAGCTCCCCCTTGGGGGAGGTGTGGACGCGCGCGCTGAATTTCTGATCCGCCGCTTCGCAAAACCCCGCCGCTAGGACGGGGTTTTTTGTTGGCTCCGTCTCCCGGCTCGAAACAAGGAGATGGACCATGACCGACCTGCGCACCCAACTGCACGGCCTCTGGCTGCCGTTGATCACCCCGTTCCGTGACGGCGAGCTGGATGAGCCGTCGTTGCGCAGCCTTGTCAGGCATTATGCGGCCAAGCCGATCGATGGCCTCATCCTGGCTGCGACCTCCGGCGAAGGCCTGGCGCTGTCGTGGGCCGAGCGTGAGCGCCTGGTCAGGATCGTGCGCGCCGAACTGGCGGCGACCGGCCGAACCCTGCCGATCTGCTTCGGCCTCTGCGCCGCGGCCACGGCGGAGCTGGCGGAGGCGCTTGATCGGACCGCGACCTGGCCGATCGACGGCTATCTGATCTCGAGCCCGTTCTACGTGCGGCCCTCGCAACGCGGGCTCCTGCAGCACTTCTTGGCGCTGGCCGAACGCACCGCGCATCCGATCATCCTGTACAACATCCCCTACCGGTCCGCGGTCGGCCTCGACAACGAAACGCTGCTGCGGCTCGCCGAGCACCCCAAGATCGTGGGCCTGAAGGATTGTTGCGCCAACCGCGCGCAGACCCGCGAACTCCTGCAAAAGCGGCCGCACGGCTTCCGCGTGATGACGGGAGAAGACGCGCAGAGCTTCGACGCGCTTCAGGCCGGGGCGGATGGCGCGATCCTGCTCTCGGCGCATATCGAGACCGAGACCTTCGCCGACATCCAGCTTCACATCGCGGCCGGCCGTCATGACAGCGCAGCCGCCTGCTGGGATGCCGTCGAGAGCTTGACGCGGCTGCTGTTCGCCGAGCCGAGCCCGGCCCCGGCGAAGTACTGGCTCGCCCGCACCGGCGTCATTGCCAGCCCCGAGCTGCGTTTGCCGATGGTGGAGGTGAGCGTCGAGCTCGCCGCCCGTCTCGACCAGCTGATCGCGCACCGGCACGGCGTCCTGTTACCTGCATGAGGGACCTATGTCGCCGCGCCGCTGCCCCGGCGCGGCATGCCGCGAACCGATGCCGATCGGCTGCCATCGAGTTAAATGCAAACTAATCCCCGCGAGCAAATCGAAGCGAACAAATGGAAGCGAAATCGCAACCGGCTTTTAAAACTATTCCAATATCAAACTCGCGAAGAGCAAGAACGCGGGGGCGTCGTGGCTTTACAGCATCATCCCTACTCTGCGCAGCAGAGCTTCACTCGAGAAGACATTCTCTGGGCGATCGGCATCTGGTCCGTCATCCTGACCCTGACGCCCGCGATCGCGGTCTATTTCCTGATGGTCGTCTAGCCTGGTTGCCGGCTGGAGGTCGGGAAGATCAAGCCGCGCCGCCGCACGGCTCTGAGATCTTTGACCACTTAAACCAACGCGCGGGAGCCGTGCGTTGTACGCTCCTGACTTCGGGACGCGATCAAGCCGCCTGCTTGTGCATCGCGCCGTTCGCCGACACGGTGCCCCGGATCGCCCGCACCGAACGCTCGATCGCAGCCCACAGCCTTGCGATCTCGGCCGCAGCACGACCCTCGGCATAATATTCGCGCACGCCCTCGCCCTGGCCGAGCGCCATCAGCAGGTCGGCGCGGTTGGTGATCTGACCGCCCCAGACCGGCGCCCTGAACTTGGCGAGCGCCTCGCGGGCGATGGTGACGATCGGGCTTTCGGATTCGTCGCGGCGCGCCGGCGCACCGTTCAGCACGACGGCATAGGGCTTGCGCGCCGCCCGGCAGGTCTGGATCGTCTCCTGCACCGCGTTGACGTCGAACACGCCCGGACGCGCCGGGATGATGACCATGGTGGCGTTCTTGATGGCGTCTTCGACGACGGCCGAAACGGTCGGCGGCGTATCGATCAGCACCCACTCGACGCCCTCGCGGCGGGCGGCGGCAACGATCCCGCTCACCGAATTCACCGCGGTCTTGATCGGCGGCTCGTTGGTGCCGCGCAGCTTGTGCCAGAGCGTCAGCGACCCCTGCGGGTCGGCATCGATGAGCAGACAAGACTTGCTCGACTTGATCTGCGCAGCGAGATGGGCAGCGAGCGTGCTCTTGCCCGAGCCCCCCTTACGCGAAGCGAAAACAATAACGTTCATACTTTGGCCTCCAGATTGACCCCGGAAACAAAAATGAATCAGCGGGCTGATTCGCGGAAGAAAAATTTAGTGTTTGTTATGGCGTAACTCCTGATTGCTGATTCGCGTTGGTTTTGAGTCACACCCGCGGCCAGCACACGATCGAGCAACGCCGATCACCCGTCCAACGTTGAACATCGGGCTGCAAACGCTTTCCCGATGATAACTCGCTCAACAGCAATCCACGTGTCCGAACGCAAAGCGTCGGACTGCTCACGTCGAACTGCTCGGATTTGCATCCGTCCTGCCGAACCTCCGCTCAACTCGCCTCGGACTTTGCGGATCTCTTCCCTTGCGTTCTCTTGCCGGCCGGCTTCTTCGCCACAGGCCGGATGCTCATCGGCTTACCGGTCGCGGAGGTCGCAGTCTCGCCCGGCTCCGGCCCGAACTGAGCGCGGCATGACGGCGACAGCTCCGCTTTGTGCCGGACCATGCAGGCGGTGATGCGGTCGACATCGGGGACCTCCGAGCTGCACAGCCGGAGTGCGTCGTCGGTGCAGGCCTGCTGCTGCTCGGGCGTGTAGGCATAGCTGGTCGCCGGATGCGCCGTCGCCACCGCCGACAGGAGCAATACGGCGCCGATGCCTCCCCACCCGTTCACGGTCATGCGCCCCTCCCTTCGTGATTGCAAACTCTGATTGAAATATGAAAGATTCGCAAGCTCCGCGATAGAGAGGACTGACCGCCTCATCGTTCATGCGGGGCCTCAAGGACGGAGGTCGACGGACTCCCGGACGCTGCCGGCCCGCCGCCCTGCATCTCGCAATGTCCGAAATTGCACCGCCTGACATGAATTCTTCATCGCAACTCTGCCCAGATGCCATGCGGGCGCACGCTCACGGTCTCGCGGCACCAGATGCCCGAGTTTGGCTGCAACAGGCCCTCTCTCCAAAAGCGCGAGGGCGCAGGGAATGCCGCATAGGCGTTAAGGTAGCGCGAGCATCGATTGATACTTGCGTTTTCGAGGAGGCTCGCGAAGGTGGCGCCCCAACGCGCGTTTTCTGCGGCGCAAGCAACGGATGGTTGGTTGTGGAATGATTGCTTGCAGCAAGGATGCAACGAGCTGCTGCAGGACCCGCCAAGCGCCAGGCGTCGTTAAGCGGCCTGCGTCCAGTGGGGAGAGTCCTCGAAGTCGCTGGCAAGCGGCTCGAGCAACAGGATGATCAGGAGGTGGGCCAGCAGGTAGGGCTTGGCAGAGCGCGGATCGGTTCCTGGCGGCGTCTTGAGGCCAATCAGACTCTTCAGTCGCTTGAACCCAAGCTCGATCCGCCATCGCAATCGATAGAGCGCAAGCACATCTTTGGTGGAGAACTCGTCCCGCGCGAGCGACGTGATCAGAATGACCCAATCCGCAGCCTCCAAAGTTTCTTTGGAGATGATGCGGTTTTCATCTTTTGCGTCTTGCCGGGCTTTACGCCGAGAAGCAGCAGCCGCACCGGTGGGCTTCTTGATTGCGACCAGACGCATAGCCAGAGGCGCGCCGCCCTTGCGCTTGATCCAAATCTCCCGATCGACCAGTCCGCGCGCCTTCGCGGCACGCAATTGGGCCATCAGATCGAACGGAAGGCCTTTGGCGTCAAGCCAACGTGCGTTCTTCCAGCCCGCTCGGATCAAAACGTCGGCCCCGGCTTCGCGGACGGCCGCAATGCGGTCAGGTTGCAGATAAGCGCGGTCAGCAATGCGGATCTCGTTCTTGACCACTGGTATCCGGTCAAACGTTTCGCCCTCTTGCTGATCTGTCAGCTCGAAGTGACCAAAGCGCTCATAGGGCAGATCAAATGCGCTATGAACGCGCCAAAGCTCACTGTTCTTGCGCGCAGCCGGTCCCGCCTGAGGCACTGTCGTCGCATCGATGATGCGGATCAGGCGGCCTTGGCTCGCCTTCGGAGCTGCCGCAGCGAGCAAGCCCTCCACCAGCACCGCAAACCAATCACCACATTGACGCAGCCGATAGAACAACGCCACGCTGGTGAGGTCGGCAAGGCCAACAGAAGCCGCCCATGCGGCTGTCGATCTCAGCCCTCTTTCACCCAAACAATAGGCCAGCATCAGCCGAAGTAACGTCACCGCATCTGGAATCTGCCGCCGACGCGCGAAGGCCTTCGTCTGGCGCGCAGTTTTCTCGAGCTGCGCAGCCCCGCCCAGCTGCGCAACCACTCTCGTCCAGTCCTCGTTCAGGAGCGATTCGTCTGCCATCCCCTGTTCGAATCACGGCGGATTCCAACACTCAAGCATAAACTTAACGCCTATGGGGAATGCCGGGTGAAGGCCTCACCCATGGCCCGCCTGCAGAAAAAAAGCAGGCGGCAGTCACCACAGGTCAAGCCGATCAACCGGCACTCCCTGCGCGATGGGCTTACGGCTTATACGTGCTCTCCCCGGGGACCGGCTCTTTTGTCCCCGTTGTCGGCGCGATGCCAAGCATCGTCGCCAACGTAACGCCAGCACCGGGGCGCCAGGACCACACGACTTCACCGCCCGCAAGCGCCATCAGTCGTCGCGCAATAGCGCCTGATGTGCCGCGGCCACCGCATCCCCGCCTCACGTATCGTGACGATCGCGCGTACGCCCCTCAGCATTGAGGCGGGATGTCGCGGATGAAACCACTGATTTGGGGGTGGAGTCAAGGTGATTTCTGAAAATCGGAATAAGCGTCATAGACCGGCGCGACGGCGTAATCGAACTATGAGCGATGGACCTGCAGGCCACCGCACATCTCACAGCCCAAAGATAAATGCACTGTCACCGCAATACGTCTGGGGCGTCGCCATGAAGCGGATCCAGACCGAATCGACGAGGCGCGCGCCCTGCCACTCGCCGAGCATCACCATGTAGAGGCTCAACGTGAGTTGGATCATGGATGGCGTCGTGTCCAGGATGCCGGGCATCGCTTTACCGCGATTTTTGCGCTCGGCTCATGACCTTGACGCCCGTCAGCCTGCATCGACGACAAACATGCGCGCCTCTTGAGCCGCATCGCGCTCGACTTTGATCGGCGCGTATTCTGACGAGTTGTAAAATGCAAGAGCGTCGGACAACGTCGCAAACTCAAAAATGCCGGCTAGAGGCAGCGGCTCCACGTTTCCTTCCAACACCCGAGCGACAGGTCCGAAATGGAGGATGCGCCCCCCGGCGGCTGTGAGGGCTGCCTGAAAGTGCGGGGCCAAATCCGCTTGCTTAGCAGCATCCTTAACCCGGAGGTTGACGTGGACATAGGCTGGCATCGTGCTTCTCCTAGAAATAATGCATATACATTATTCTCTTTCTCGAAGCCTGTCGAGGCCGACATATGACGGACGATTCAGATCTCTATCGCCTCATCGAAACCGAATGCCCGGCATTCCAGGCGCGAGCGACCGCACGAGCGGTCACGCGCTTTTACAATGCTTGCTTCCGCTCGCTGGGGATCACCGCTGAGCAGTTCAGCCTTCTGGTAGGAATTGGTGGCAGCCACGAGCCGACGCTCGCGGAACTGGCCGCACGAGCGGGAGTGGACGCCACCACTCTCAGCCGCAACGTCAAGAGTCTTGAGCAAAGGGGTCTCGTATACAGCCAAGGAGGTCTCGGTCGCGCCGGGAAGCGCTTGGTGCTTACCGACGAAGGTCGCAGGTTGATGGAGGCAGCCATCGTCGTTTGGGAGCGAGCTAGAGCTAGATTGACAGACATTCTCGGTGAGGAAGCGTCACACGTTGCGCGTAACATCATGTCTCGGCTTACTCAGGCCGCGCAGACCGCCGCATCGGAAAGCTCTGAATGAACCGCCCGCCGGTTCCGCTGGAGCGCCGTCAGTGTTGCATTGCCAATCGCTCGCGCGCCAGTTCATCCTGGCTACTTCCGACGCTAGGCTTCCATCATAGCCTAAACTTGTAGCCCCCGCTGTCGCCCCATCTGCCAAGACACCGATCCAATTTCCAATTTCGGTGACAGTGCTGGACTGCACCCCTGAAGTGAGACACGATAATTTCAGTGACATCGCGGGTTGCCACGACGGTTATCGTGCTTTGTTTTGCGCGAACGCAGCTTCGAACTCAAGAGGCGATTGGTAGCCGAGCGCCGAGTGCAAGCGTTCCTTGTTGTAGACATCCGCAATGAAGCGATCGATCCGGCGACGCGCGTCTGTGATGTCGGAGAACGCCTTGCCGTTGACCTCTTCGGCTTTGAGCGTCTTCATGAAGCTTTCAGCCTTGGCGTTATCGAAGGGATTGCCTGGCCTGCTCATGCTGATCGTGATGTCACGATCAGCCAATATTTGGCGATAGGCGATCGAGGCGTATTGCACGCCGCGATCGGAGTGATGGATCAGGCTGCCGCGTTGCGGGTTCCGGGCCTCGATTGCCTTGTCCAGTGCCGTAACGGCGAGCGAGGCATCGAGAGTGTTTTCGAAGGCCCAGCCAACGGCCTTGCGCGAGAAGGCGTCGAGGATGACAGCGAGGTAAGCGAAGGTCTTGGCGAGGTGGACGTAGGTGATGTCCGCGACCCAGATTTGGTCGGGAGCGGACGGCACCAAGCCGCGCACCAGATTCGGGACCACGATAATGTCCTTTGGTCGCTCCGCAGGTGGCTTCAAGAATGGCGCCTTGCGCTGCGCAAGAAGATTGTCCTCGCGCATAAGTCTAAGGACCTTCTTGGCGTTCACGACCATGCCTTTGCGCCGAATGGCGACGGTCACGCGCCGGTAACCGTAGAACGGATGCCTGAGGCAAATGCGTTGGAGCTGGTCGCGCAGTTCGCAGTCGGCCGTCTCACGACTGCGTCTGATGAGATGCCGGTAGTAGGTCGCGCGCGGCAGGCCAGCCAGGCCGCAGAGCCGTTGCACGTCGGCATTGGGATCCGTTGCCTCCGACGTCATGGCTTGGATGACTTCGATGATGCGGGTGCGGGTTTGCCTTGCGCTGCCGGCCGCTCCAATGCGCGCAAGGCTTGCCGAAAAAAATCGAGATCCATCTGCTGACGGCCGACCAGTCGCTCGAGCTCGGCGATCCGGGCATTCGCCTGTGCGAGCGCGGAGCGTTTGTCGTCATAGGCCGCTAGGGGTTTGAGTTTGCGAGGTCCGGGCTTGGGTCCGCGTTTGCGATTCAGTCCCTCGGGCCCATGGGCCTTCCACGACTTGATCCAATCGTGCAGGATTTTGCGCGAAATTCCAAGCTCACGAGCCACAGGCAGAACGCCTTCGCCTCGCTCAACACGCCTGATCGCCTTCAGTTTGTAAGCCGTCGGAAACTGACGGTTCTTTCCTCGTACTGCCACAGGTCATCCTCGGAATGCCTGTCACTGAAATTATCGTGTCTCACTTCAGGGGTGCAGTCCAGCACTGTCACCGAAATGCTAAGTGCACTGTCACCGAAATGCCATCCCAGGCAGCCGAGAGCATGTTTTCGGCGACGGACCGCGACGGAAGGGCGATCCACCGCGCGGCTTCTCGGGGTGGTCGAAATCCAAGGCCGCACTCGATGAGCGGCTACTCGCTAAGCGCAAAGAGAGGGCCGGGGTCGGGGAAACGGTCGCTCCCATGACCGAATGGTGGGTGCACGATCTTCGTCGTACTGCCGCGACAGCGATGGCCGATCGACTGGGAGTGCTGCCGCATATCATCGAGGCGGTGCTCAACCACGTTAGCGGCCATCGGGCGGGAGTGGCCGGCGTCTATAACCTTGCCCGATATGAAGCCGAAATGCGCGCCGCTCTGACAGCATGGGCAAGCCATGTCGACCGAGTTGTTCGAGGTATTGAGGCAGTCGACGCAATAAGAGAGTATCCGGTACGAGAGGCTTCTCCGGGCATCGATCTGTAAACTCAATGTCGCGGAGGCGAGCGACCGAGCCGTTGTCACACAGGACTTACTCATCGGTGGTTGCGGAGGCGCAACCACCTATACCGACATTCACTGGCGGTCGCGATCTGATGGGCGTATGGCCTCGCTCGGGGACGACGAGCTGTACAGTTAAAGATCCACTTCGTTCACAGGCAGAGTCACTCGATCTTCTGAATTTTCTCACTTCGTGCGCCCATTGCCGCCTTTGGCGGATTTGCCGAGTTCAGAACGCCCGCCCGCGGCCTACGGTGGCCTATCGATCCAGTTGGCAATCCTAATTTGGCGTGGGCACCAGCATGGACGTGAGAGGACCCGACCACTCATAAAAGATCCCTGGCCACCGAGATCGCGCGCGGATCGATCAGGCAGTGCAGGATCGACGGCTTGCCGGATGCCAGCGCACGCTCGAAGGCCGGCGCAAACTCCTCGGTGCGTTCGACCCGCTCGCCATGACCGCCGAAGGCCTTGGCGTACATTGCGAAGTCCGGATTCTTGAGCTGCGTGCCGACAACGCGGCCCGGATACTCGCGCTCCTGGTGCATGCGGATCGTGCCGTATTGCGCATTGTCGATCACGATCACCACCACCGCCGCTTCGTATTGCACGGCAGTGGCGAATTCCTGCCCGTTCATCAGAAAGCAGCCGTCGCCGGCAAACGCGACTACCACTCGATCAGGATATTGGCGTTTGGCGAGCACCGCCGCCGGCACCCCGTAGCCCATCGATCCCGAGGTCGGCGCAAGCTGACTTGCGAACGTGCGGAAGCGGTGATGGCGATGAATCCAGCCGGCATAGTTGCCTGCGCCGTTACAGACGATCGCGTCCTTCGGCAGTCGGTCGCGCAGCCAGATAACGATCTCGCCATACTGGAACGCGCCCGGCAGCTCGCGCGCCGTCTCGCTCCAAGCAAGATAATCCGCATGCGCTTTGCCCGCCTCGCCTTTCCAGGTGGGCGTCGCGATAGGCTTCAACGTGTCGACCGCCGCGGCAAACGCCATAGGCGCGGCCTGGATCGCGAGCGCCGGCTGGTAAACCCGACCGAGTTCCTCCGCACCGGAATGGACGTGGATCAGTTTTTGGCGCGGCACGGGGACGTCGAGGAGCGTGTAGGAGGAGGACGGCATCTCCGATAAGCGGCCGCCGATCAGGAGAAGGACATCGGCCTCTTCGATGCGCGCCCTCAGGCCCGGGCTCGGGCCGATGCCGAGATCGCCGGCATAGTGCGAATGATCGGCGTCGAACAGTGCGGCACGGCGGAACGAGGTCGCAACTGGAAGGTCGAACCGCTCCGCGAAGCGCGCGATGCGCTTGGCCGCCTCGGCGGTCCAGCCAGAACCGCCGAGCACGGCGACCGGTGCCGTGGCAACCGCGAGCATCGCGCCGAGCCGCTCGATATCGGCGGGCGCGGGCCAGGTCACCGCCGGCTCGACGCGCGGCGCGTCGGCAACCGCGGCGGCCTCTACCAGCACGTTCTCGGGCAGCGAGATGACCACCGGACCCGGACGGCCTTGCAGCGCGACGCGGAACGCGCGCGCGACCAACTCGGGGATTCGGTCGGGACGATCGATCTCGACGACCAATTTCGCCATGGTGCCGAACACGGCCTTGTAGTCGAGTTCCTGGAAGGCCTCGCGCTCGCGCATGCCGGTGTCGACCTGGCCGACGAAGAGAATCATCGGCGTCGAGTCCTGCATAGCGATGTGGACGCCGTGGCTGGCATTGGTCGAGCCGGGGCCGCGGGTGACGAAGCAGATGCCGGGCCGCCCTGTCAGCTTGCCATACGCTTCCGCCATCATGGCCGCGCCGCCTTCGGCGCGGCAGATCATGACGTCGACCGGGCTGTCATGCAGCGCATCAAGCGCCGCGAGATAGCTCTCGCCCGGCACGCAGGTGACGCGCTCGACGCCTTGGGCAACGAGCTGATCGATCAGGATCTTGCCTCCGGTGCGGGTGTTGCGAATAGTCATGAGAGCTCCCTACAGAAATCCGAATGATCGTCCATGATCTTTGTGGCGTCTGCACCGCGCACGATCTCGTAGCAATCTAGCCGGCGCGCCCCAGAGCTCCGGTGTCCAGATCAGGACACAGGTCGTCTCCCCATGGTTCGTATAATCAGCCGCTTGGCTTCACGCCGCCCCGATCCCAGATTGTCCGCTCGATGAGCCAAATCGCGAAATTGCAAAGGGCAGAAGATCGACGGGCGCATCCCGGCCGCCAATGAGATCGGCGATGATCCGGCCCGTGAGCGGGCCCGAAGCCAGACCGATATGTCCGTGTCCAAACGCGTGGAAGATATCCGGTGACGCCGGGGACGGACCGATGACTGGACGACCGTCCGGCGTCGATGGCCGGTGCCCCATCCAGCGTTCTATCGCCAGACGTCCACGCGACCCGAGGCCCGGATAGGTTTTCAGTGCATGCTGAACAAGAATCTCGACGCGGGCCCAATCCGGCTTGGCGTCAACATGCGCAAGCTCGACCTGTCCCGAGAGCCGGAGGCCGGCAGCCGTGGGCGTGTTGGCCATTCTTCCATCGCTCGGCATGATAGGAAGCCGCGGGCCGGCGCGAGGGGATGTGATCACGCCGTGGTAGCCCCGCTCGCTAGCAAGCGAGACGCGATCGCCAGCGGCCCGAGCGAGCGCCTTGGAGTAGATGCCGGCGCAGATCACGGCGCGATCGCAGTCGACCCGCCCCTGGTCGGTCGCCACGGCCTCAAGGCGGCCATTGGCCATGATAAACCCCGTCGCTCGCGCGCGACGAAGATCAGCGCTGCGCGCAAGCGCGGCCGCCACGATTGCCGACACATAGGCGCCTGGATCGGCGCAATGCGCGCCTTCCTCGACAAAGGCCGCGAACCGGTAGCCGGGGCTCAAGTCCGGCTCACGCCGACGCAACTCGTCGGCGTCGAGCTCGACCCAACGCAGCCCGTTCTGGCTCCGAAGCCGCCAGGCGAGCGCCTCTTCTTCGAACGCCTTGCGGTCCCGATAGGCATAGAGCAGGCCGGTGCGACGGATCAGATCGGGCCGTCCGATCTCCTCCGCCAACAGGGCATGGCGCTGCGGACCATCGCGCAGGATCGATGCGAGCACGCGCGCCGTATGCTCGACCTTCTGCACGGTCCAACCGGCTGCGAGGAAGCGCCACAGCCACGGTGCCAGCGAAGGCAGGGCCGTCCAGCGCAGCACCAGCGGTCCGCTCGGATCGAGCAGATAGCCCGGCACCTTGCGCCAGAGACCGGGCATCGACATCGGGATGATCGACGCGGGGCTGATCCAGGCGCCGTTGCCGAAGCTCGCCGCCTGGGGTCCGCCGGGCTCATCCGGCTCGATCAGCGTGACGACATGTCCGTCCTTGATCAGTTCCCAGGCCGTGGCGGCGCCGACGATGCCGGCGCCGATCACCGCGATGCGCAGCGGCGTCTGACTCTGTTCCATGAGAAGCTGCGTCCTTGCGTCTTCACGCGGTGGCCGCAGCGGCCGGCAAGCGGCCGCCATGGAAATGACTGAGGAAGGCGCGTGTCGCCGACTGCTGCGGTGTGTCGATCACCTGTCGCGCCGGTCCGTCCTCGACCACGACACCATCGCGCATGAACACCACGGTGTCGGCGACTTCGCGCGCAAATGCCATTTCGTGCGTCACGAGCACCATCGTCATTCCTTCGGCCGCGAGCTGGCGGACGACCGCCAGCACTTCGCCGACGAGCTCGGGATCGAGCGCCGAGGTCGCTTCGTCGAACAACATCACCTCCGGCTTCATCGCGAGTGCACGGGCAATCGCCACGCGCTGCTTCTGCCCTCCGGACAGCTTGTCCGGGGCGACGTCGGCCTTGTCCCTCAATCCGACCTTGTCCAACAGCGCCAGCGCCGTCTGGCGTGCCTCGTCCGGCCGAACCTTCAGGACGGTGACGGGCCCCTCCATCACGTTTCGGATGACCGACATGTGCGGAAACAGGTTGAAGTTCTGGAACACCATGCCGGTCCGCGCGCGAAACGCTGCGAGATCCTTGTCGCGAGGCAATTGATGTCCATTCGTGAAGTCCATGGTGCTCCGACCGACGCGGATGACTCCGCTTTCCGGGAGGGTCAGCAGATTGAGGCACCTGAGCAGCGTGGACTTGCCCGAACCGCTGGGCCCGATCAGCGCGACGACGCCCCCGCGCGGAACGCGCAGAGATATGTCCTTGAGCACGCTCACGGCCCCGAAGGATTTCTTCAC
This sequence comes from Bradyrhizobium sp. SZCCHNGR1005, assembly GCF_032489995.1. NCBI lineage: Bacteria > Pseudomonadati > Pseudomonadota > Alphaproteobacteria > Hyphomicrobiales > Nitrobacteraceae > Bradyrhizobium > Bradyrhizobium sp. SZCCHNGR1005. The sequence goes on along the minus strand of NZ_JAUEZC010000007.1, from coordinate 67,119 downwards.
GTGAATGAGCTCGATCATCGCGGCATCGGACATGGGAGCATTCGCCTCGCTCGTTGACATCGGCCCACCTCAATGCGCGAGGCGCGCTTCCAGCACGCGCGCGACACGGGTCATCGGGAACAGGATGATGAAGTAGATCACAGCGATCATCGTGTAGGTCTCGAGCGGTCGGTAGGTCGCCGACGTGATCAACTGCCCCTGATACAGCAGGTCCGGCACCGCCAGTACGGAGAGAAGCGAGGTGTTCTTCAGCTGCAGCACGGCCTGATTGACCAGCGGCGGAATCATCCGCTTCAACGCCTGCGGCATCACGATGCGCCGCATCAGGTCGAAGCGGCGCATGCCGAGGGCGCGCCCGGCATCCCACTGGCCGGGATCGATCGACACGATGCCGCCGCGAATGATCTCCGAATAGAACGCGCCGCCATAGAGGCTCAGGGAGATGAAGGCCGCCACCGCAGGCGACAGCTCAACGCCGATCAGGACCGGGAGCGCGTAGTAGATCCACACCAGCTGAACCAGCACCGGCGTACAGCGGAAGATCTCGACGAGCATCACCAGCGGTGACGAGATCAGCCGTATGTTGGACAGGCTTGCGATCGCCACGATGCAGCCGACGACGAAGCCGGCGATCGCGGTGAGAATGGTGAAGCCGATCGTATAGGCCGTACCGACGCCGATCAGCTTGCTGTATTGCAGAAGGAAGCCGAAGCTCCACTCGTAATGCATCTCGCCTACCCCATACCAAACGATTGCGAATAGGCGGTCTGGGTCAGCCCCGAATAGAACCAGCGCCCGAGTGTGATGACGTCATAGACCGGCAATCCGAAGGCGCGCGACACCTCGTCGGAAAACGGTGGCAGGTTGGTGCATTCGAACACGATGGCACCGATGCTCGGATCGCCGGAGAGAAGCGTTTGGACGGCTGCGAAAACGTCCCGCCGCAGCCATTCGCGATCATAGGGGCGATCGCCTTCGATATGCGCGCGCAACGCGCCATCAGCAGGAAGCCCGACTCGCGGCGTGCCCGGGTCGGCGCCGACGGCAACGAAATGCCTCTCGGTCAAAGCCTTCGCATCGTAGGTGACGACGCCCGCTCGGCGGCCCGCCGACAGGCAGCGCTCGACGATGGGTAATTGCAAAAGGCTCGAGGTTGCGAGCGGCAGCTTCATCCTCGCGGAAAGCTCGCACTGTCGTGCGGCCAGAAAGCCGCACGACGTCGTGAGTCCGATGGCCCCCTCCGCATGCAGCTCGTCACCGGCTTTAACGAACGCATCCATGAGGTCGGCGTCATCGCCACCGACGATCTTACGCGCGGATGCTCCTGGAACGATCTTGAAGATCACATCGAACGGCCAGCTTGCGGAATTGCCGACGTCCCCTGGCGGACGGTGGATCGCTGCATCGAGCATAATGATGCCGAGCGGAGGGTGTCGATCATTCTGCGTCAAGCCGTATCCCTTCAAACATCGATTCCTTCAACGATGCGATGCAATCAGGAGAGCCCTGATGCAAAACTGCCCGCGTCATGCGTGGACGCGGGCAGATCGATCGACAGCATCAGAACTGGAGGCCCGGAGGAATGTCCTGCTCCTGGATGTTCACGAGCGAAAGGCTCCCCAGGATCCATTCGCGCAGCGCGCCGAGGGCACGGCTATATTCCAGCCAGTTGTCGACATAGGTGCGGAAGCGGGTATCGGAATCGACACGCACGCCGCAGCAGGTCGGCTGCGCGGCAACCGGCGTCGGGATGATGACCTTGCCGACCTTCGCGTTCTTCTTGACGGTCACCAGCGACAGCATCGCCACCTGGATCAGGCAGTCCGCCCGGCCCGACTGCACCGCCAGCACGGCCTCATCCGGGGACTTCAGCGCAACCAGCGTCGCCTTCGGCAGCGTCCGCCGCGCATAGAGATCGTGCGTGGATCCGATATCCACGGCCACCTTCACCTCCGGCTTGTTGAGGTCGTCCCATGATTTCGGCTCGAAGCCGGGCTTCGCGATGATGGTGAACGTGTTGTTCATGATCGGGCGGGTAAATTCAACGATCAGGGCCCGCGACGGCGTCGGGCTCAGTCCGAACATGATGTCGATCTTGTTGGCCTGGAGATCCAACACCGAGTTGCCCCAGGTCGACTCGATGATCTCGATCTCGGCTTCCATCGCCTTGGCCAGCTCGGTCGCCATGCTGACGCAGAAGCCCGACCATTGTCCGGTCGCGATGTCCTTGTGGTAATAGGGCTCGGTGCCGACGATACCAGCGATACGGAGCTTCTTGGTCCTGCGAATTTGCGCGAACGTGCTCTCCGGTTGCGACTGCGCAAGGGCCGGCGACACCGCCGAGCTCGCTGCGATCGCAGCGGCCGCCGCGCCAAGTCCCACAAGCGATCCGATTTCACGACGATTGACCATTCAAACTCCCCCTCTTAAAGTTGATTTTTTGACCCCGGACTGCGATGCCGCGAGGTCGGACACACTCATGCCGCCCTTTTGCTAGCAAACCGTGCGACAAAGTCACTCGTTTCGGTGCTACGGGCCTCCCTGGCCAGCCGGCTACCTTCACGGGTCGACAGGAAGTCGGACAGGCTTGCATCTTCCTGGCGCACAAAGCCCTTTGCCGGCAGCTTGCCCGCGAGAAACAGCTCGACCATCGCGACACAGCCCGCGGCCGTCGTCAGCTGGATCGCCCCGAGCTCGGGTCGGCCATCGTAGCGCAGGACGATGCTGTCCTCCTCCATGCGGCCGTCGCGCTCACCGATGCCGGTGACGAAGATCACAACGACGTCTTTGCGCGTAAATGGAGCTGCGCGATTGAGGATGCGGCGCATGGTCTCCCGGTCGTCCGCAAGCCCGAGTCCCTGCAACAGCAACTTCATGATCTCGGCATGTCCGGGGTAGCGCAAGGTCTTGTAGCTCATGTCGCGAACCTTGCCCGCCAAGGTCTCGGTCAAAGTGCCAAGCCCGCCTGAGGTGTTGAAAGCCTCATAGGCGACGCCATCGATCATCACGCCCTCGACCCCCTCCAGCGCCGGCACCGCCGTCGGCTTGCCGTCAAACACGATCTCGCAGGGGTTGCAGTATTCGTTGATCAACCCATCGACGGACCAGGTCACGTTGTACCGCAAGGCATTGGTCGGATAGAGCGGCAGCGCACCGACGCGCATCTTGATGGTTTTCACGCTATCGAACCGCGATGCCATCTCGGCCCCGAGTACGCAGATGAAGCCCGGCGCCAGGCCGCATTGCGGCGCAAACATCACGTCCGCGCCCGCTGCGATGTCCTTGATATAGGCGGTCGTGGCGACGTCCTCGGTGAGGTCGAAATAATGGGTGCCGGTCTCCGCGGCGGTCTGCGCAATGCCACGGTTGAGAAAATACGGACATGCGCTGACGACGATCTCCTGGTCCTTCAGAAAGGCGCGGAGGGCAGCAACGTCTCCGGCATCCACAACTGTGGTAGCGAAGATGCGTCCGGCACTCAAGCCGAGCTGCGCGTCCGATGCGTCCGCCAGGGTCACCTTGTGCCCCTGCTCCGCCAGCATGCCGGCGATCACGGTACCAATCTGCCCGGCGCCGAGAACGGCGATGTTTCGCGATGATTGAGCCATATCGAACCCCTTCCTAGAGAGCAGCCTGGACGCCGACGGCCGCCGGATCGGCCCCGACCTTCTTCAGCCATGAGAATACCGGCGGCAGGCGATCGGCGATGGATTCCACCGCAACGTCGATGAAGACCGGCTCGTTCAACTGGAACGCCTCGCGCAGCGCCGCCTCCAGTTGCGCCGGCGTTTCGACCCGGAAGCCGCGAATGCCGTAGACGGACGCGAGCCGGCTCATGTCGTATTTGCCGAAGTCGACGCTGAATGTCGGGTCGTTGGCCGGCACGGCCGCGCCCGGCGCGGACGCCTTGCGGGCGCGATCCCGATCGACGACCCGCTGCAGGGCCTTGATCCAGCCAAAGCAGGCATTGTTGAAATGGATCAATACAGCCGGAATTTGCAGGCGCGCGAGCGTCTCCAACTCGCCGGCCGACATGCCGAGCGAGCCGTCGCCGAACAGGCCGACGGGCTTCAGATGGGGCGCTGCGAAGTAGGCGCCGATCACCGCCGGAATGGCGTAGCCGAGGCCGCCATAGAAGCGGGGGATCACGAGCTTGGACTGCGGATCGCGCAGGCGGAGAAAGCGCGTCGCATAGGGCGTCGGCGTACCGGCGTCCGACACCACGTTGCACGGCATCGGCAGGCACCGGTTGAGCGTTTCGATCACCCGCTCGGGCCGCAGCGGTACCTCGTCGCTCTGCAGATGCGGCGCCATCACGTCCCAGAACTCGGCGCGACGGTTGTTGATGTCGTCGACCCACCCGGCGGTCACCGACGCACGATCGGCGGGGGCCTTGGCGATCAGGGCCTCGACGACCGCGCGCGCGTCGCCCACCAGCGGGAAATCGATGGCGTAGGTATTGCCGATGATTTCCGGCTCGAGATCGACCTGAACGATCCTGGTCTCCCCGTTTGGCACCGGCCACTGCCAATTCATGGTGGCCACCGAGCCCATGCGGCAGCCGACATAGATCACGAGATCGGCACGCCCGAGCGCCCACACCGCGTGCGGATGGAAGCCGTTGTCGCCGATGATTCCGATCCCGAGCCTGTGGTCGTCGCGAATGACACCTTGCCCGGTGATCGTCGTGACGACGGGAATGCCGAGACGCTCGGCAAAGGCGGTGATGGCTTCCGCCGCTGCGGATCGATTGGCGCCGCCGCCCGCAACGATCAGCGGACGCTCGGCGGCGAGGATGGCGCCCAGCGCGCTGTCGAGATCGGCGTCGGCGGGCCTGCTCCTGTAGGACGGCGCCTGCCTGCATTGCGGCTCGACATGCAGCGAGACGCCCTCGCTGGGCAGATCCTGGTAGAGAATGTCCTCCGGCAGCGCGAGGACGACGGCGCCGGGCCGACCGCCAGTCGCCTCGCGAAAGGCGCGGCGCACGACCTCGGGCAGCTTGCGCACATGAGCGAGCGTCTCGGCCCGCTTGCTGATCGGCTTGAACAGATCCTGGACGGGCAGCTCAGTCAGGGTGCCGCGCCCGACGCCGGGCTGCGGAATGTCGTTGACCAGCAGGATGAGGGGCACCGACGATTTGTTGGCTTCGGCGACGCCGGGCAGACCGTACAGCGCACCGGCCCCGCTCGGCACCTCCGCGACTCCCGGCTTTCCGGACAGGCGCGCATAGCAGTCCGCCATGAACACCGCCGAACGTTCGTCACGGCACAGGATGTGGCGGGGCGCGCCCTTCGTCGTTCTGAGAGCCTCATAGAGCGCGACATTGGTATCGCCCGGGACGCCGAAGATGACGTCGACGCCATATCCGGACAGCATGCTCACCAGCGCGGTTGCACCGTTCATTTTCAAATGCTCCTTGTTCTCAGTTGTTATTCAGGAGCATAGGCGCGGCATAAATATCCAAACCGCCGGTTATACGAAGAATATAGTTGCAAACCGCCGGACTAAGACTCGTTTCGACGGGAAACGAGACATCTTGCTAACAATCGAAGCAAGAAGGACGGCAATGAGGCAGGCTTTGCCCAGGCCTTGTTCACCTTTCGAATTTTCTGGCGAGAAGAATCGATGACGTGGTGCGTCGAACACCTTCCATCTCGGCGATCCAGTCGATGATTTCGTCGAGATGCGCCGACGTCGCGCAGTTGATCTTGACGAAAAGATCGAACGGGCCGCTCAGCGTGTAGCAGTCGACGACTTCAGCTTTCTTGCGCAGCGCGGCAATGACGTTGCCCTGCTGCCTCACCTCCAGCTCGATCAGGATGATCGCCGAGATCGAGGTCACATGCGCCTGCTTGCCCAGGATCGCGGTGTAGCCGGCGATCGTTCCGTCCTTTTCCAATCTTGCCAATCGCCCCTGCGCGGTCGCCCGGGACACGCCGAGCGCCTTCGCAAGATCGGAAATGGAGGTCCGCGCGTTCACCATCAGGATGTTGATGAGGTCCTGATCCTTCCTGGCGTCCGCGGGGCGGGCCATATCTTACCTCTCCGAATTGATCGTTTCTGAGCAGAACGAAGGGAAATTATTACGTTCTGGCCAAAACGGTCCAGCACTTCTTCCAGTCAGCCCCTGCCTGTCTATCGATCAGGCGCGGTCACCGCGATGAGCCACTCCCGGAACGCTCGAAGCGGCGGATAGGCCGCACGCTCCGACGGCCAGACCAGGTAGTAGCGCTCGGGACTTTCCATTGGCAGATTGATGGCCCGGACCAGCTTGCGGCTCGCAAGCTCCTCCTCGATCAGGAACGTCGGCAACAAGGCCACGCCCAGGCCGGCCATCGCGGCCTGCGCCGCGGTGGCAAACTGATCGAACACCATTCCCTGAGTGGGCCGCGCTGCGACGTCGTGCATCGCGAACCAGCGCGTCCAGGCCTGGGAACGAGTCGAGATGCTGAGCAGCGGCGCCCGCCGGAGATCGCCCGCGGCACGAAAGCGATACTCCCGTTTCAGGCCGGGACTACACGCCGGAATGACCTGCTCGGAGCGCAGGAGGGCCATTTCTGCGCCCGGCCATTCCGCCTGGCCGAAATGGATCGCGGCATCCAGCGCCTCCGCGCCGAAATCGAAATAGGACAGCCGCGTCGCGAGGTTGATCGTGATCCCGGGATTGGCCGCGAGAAATTGCGGCAGCCGCGGCGCCAGCCAGCGCGTCCCGAACGTCGGGAGAATGCCGAGGTTGAGCGTTCCCCCGCCCGGATTGGCCCGCAGGTTCAACGAGGCGGAGCTGATCTTGTGGAGCGCGTCGCGGATCTCGCGCGCATAGGACGCGCCGGCGGAGGTGAGCCGCACCGTCTGACGTTCCCGAATGAAGAGCTCGGCCTCGAGCTGCTGCTCCAGGATCTTGATCTGCCGACTGACCGCGCTCTGCGTCAGCTGAAGCTCCTGCGCCGCCATGGTCATGCTGCCGGTGCGGGCCGTCGCCTCGAAGGCGGCGAGAACCGCGGTGGAGGGAAGGAAGCGGCGAGGTGTCTGGGTGCTCATTTGGTCATTCCAATTCAGAATGATCTTCTGAGCAAACATTGTTTGAACCGGCCCCAGCGGCAAGTCTAATCTGCAGATGTCATGATCAAATTGCATGACTGAGCGATCAGGGCCTCGCACGATCAGGCTGGTCCGGCCCCACTGGAGATCTCCGATGCGAGCACTGCACGCGGACGCCGACGACATCCGCACCTTGTTTTCGCGCGCTATGTCGGACATGTACCGCGCCGAGGTGCCGCAATACGGAACCCTGATGGAGCTGGTGAGCGAGGTCAATCGGGCGACCTTGCAAGAGAGCGAGCAGTTGCGCGCGAGCCTCGAGCGGAGCGACGAACTCGAGCGATTGAGCCTCGAGCGTCACGGCGCGATCCGCCTGGGACGCGCGGAGGAGTTGTTCAACGTGCGCCGCGTGTTTGCCGTGATGGGCATGCACCCGGTCGGCTACTACGACCTGTCGGCCGCGGGCGTGCCGGTGCATGCGACGGCGTTTCGCCCGATCGACGATGCAGCTCTGCGCCGCAATCCGTTTCGGGTTTTCACCTCGCTGCTGCGCCTGGAGCTGATCGAGGACGACGCGCTACGCGCGGACGCCGAGCGCATCCTTGGCGAGCGCAGCATCTTCACGCCGCGCACCCTGGACCTCGTGGACGTGTTCGAGACGCGGGGTTACCTGACCGTCGCGCAGGCCGAGGAGTTCGTCGGCGAAGCGCTGGAGACCTTCCGCTGGCACAGCGAGGCGACGGTCAGCCTCGACGTCTACGAGCAGCTGCACGATGCGCATCGGCTGATTGCCGACGTGGTGAGCTTCAGGGGTCCCCACATCAATCATCTGACGCCGCGCACGCTCGACATCGATGCCGTCCAGGCCGCAATGCCGGGACGCGGCATCGCCCCGAAGGCCGTCATCGAGGGCCCGCCGCGCCGCAACTGCCCGATCCTGCTGCGCCAGACCAGCTTCAAGGCGCTTGAGGAACCTATCATCTTCAAGCGAGCCGACGGCACATCCGCGCCCGGAACACATACCGCGCGCTTCGGCGAGATCGAGCAGCGCGGCGTGGCCTTGACGCCGGAAGGGCGCGCGCTCTACGACGCGCTGCTTGCGTCGGCACGGGAGACTGGCGGCCGCGAGGCGAGCCCGCGCAGCTACTCCGAAAGACTGGCCGAACGTTTTGAGGCGTTTCCCGACGACTGGGCAACGCTGCGACGCGAAGGCCTGGCCTTCTTCCGCTATTCGGTGACCGAGGCCGGGGCCGGATCGGGCCACGCTCGGACGTCCTCCGTCGCTGATCTAATTGCCGAGGGGCTGTTGCGCTTCGATCCGATCGTCTACGAGGATTTTCTGCCGGTGAGCGCCGCGGGCATCTTCCAGTCGAATCTCGGCTCCGAGGACCAGAAGACCTACGCGTCCAACGCCAACCGGTCCGCATTCGAGGTCGCTCTCGGCGCCAAGGTTTGCGATGAAATGGAGCTATACGCGAGGGCGGAGCAGGATTCGCTGCAGCAGGCTCTGCTGCAGCTGACATCATCAAATCTCGGACGCACGGCGGTCGCCGGTTAGCAGCGGGCAGATCGCAACAACTCATCCAATCTACCGTTCAAAGGCCGTTTGCCATGACCGATACGCCGTCTCGTTCCATCACATCGCTCGCCGGCGAAGTGGACGCATTGCTCGCCAAGCTCGGCGTCGAGCCGAGTCGGCACACAGGCGGCACGCTGGTGGCACGAACTCCGATCACTGGCGAGATCACCGGGCGCGTGCACGAGGTCAGCGCCGCCCAGGCGGCCGTCGAGATCGACAAGGCGCACGCCGCCTTTCTGGAATGGCGGCAGGTCCCTGCGCCGAAGCGCGGTGAGCTGGTGCGGCTGCTCGGCGAGGAGTTGCGCGCCAACAAGGAGGCGCTCGGCAGGCTAGTCTCGATCGAGGTCGGCAAGATCGCCTCGGAGGGCCTGGGCGAGGTCCAGGAGATGATCGACATCTGCGACTTCGCTGTCGGCCTGTCGCGCCAGCTTTATGGCCTGACCATCGCCACCGAGCGCAGCGCGCACCGCATGATGGAGACGTGGCATCCGCTCGGTGTGACCGGCATCATCTCCGCGTTCAATTTTCCCGTGGCGGTGTGGTGCTGGAATGCGGCGCTTGCTTTGGTGTGCGGCAACAGCATCGTTTGGAAGCCGTCGGAGAAGACGTCGCTGACCGCCCTCGCCACCGAGGCGCTGTTCGCGCGCGCGCTCGAACGCTTCAGGCGGGATGGCGGATCAGCCCCCGACGCGCTGTCCGTGGTGTTGTTCGGCGGGCGTGACATCGGAGAGATCCTGGTCGATCACGCCAAGGTCCCGCTGGTCTCGGCGACGGGATCGACAGCCATGGGCCGTGCAGTCGGCCCGCGGCTCGCCAATCGATTTGCGCGGGGGATCCTCGAGCTCGGCGGCAACAACGCCGCGATCGTGACGCCGACGGCGGACCTCGATCTGACGCTGCGCGGCGTCGCCTTTGCTGCCATGGGGACGGCCGGCCAGCGCTGCACGACGCTGCGGCGTCTCTTCGTCCACGAGACGGTCTACGACGCATTCGTACCGCGTCTGAAGCGGGCCTATCAGAGCGTGACGGTCGGCAATCCGCTCCAGACCGACGCTCTCGTGGGGCCGTTAATCGATCAACTGGCCTATTCGGCGATGCAGAAAGCGCTCGAGGCGGCGCGTGCCGTTGGCGGCCACGTGCTCGGCGGCGAGCGCGTTGCGCTGGCGGGAGCCGACGAGGCCTATTATGTGCGCCCGGCGCTGGTCGAGATGTCCGCGCAGACCGGTCCCGTCAGGCACGAGACCTTCGCGCCAATTCTCTACGTGATGACCTATCGCGATCTCGGCGCGGTGCTCGAGCTGCACAATGACGTCCCGCAGGGTCTGTCGTCCTCGATCTTCACCAACGATCTACGCGAGGCGGAAACCTTCCTGTCAGCGCGCGGATCCGACTGCGGAATCGCGAACGTGAACATCGGCCCCTCCGGCGCCGAGATCGGCGGCGCGTTCGGTGGCGAGAAGGAGACCGGCGGCGGACGCGAGTCGGGCTCGGACGCCTGGAAAGCCTATATGCGGCGCGCGACCAACACCATCAACTTCGGACGCACGCTACCGCTCGCCCAGGGTGTCAAGTTCGATATCGCCTGAGAGGAGCCGCCCGTGAACGTGATCGCCAAGTCGCCATCTCCGTTCAAGCCGGCCCAGCGGCTGTCCACCATCGGCGTGTCGGAGATTCTGAAGATCAGCGGGCTCGCCGCGCAGATGAAGCGCGAGGGGCGGGATGTCATCATCCTCGGCGCGGGCGAACCTGATTTCGACACGCCCGAGCCGATCAAGGAGGCCGCGGCGCGGGCGATGCGGGACGGCGCGACCAAGTACACCGTTCTCGACGGCGCGCCCGAGCTGAAGGCCGCCATCCGTGCCAAGTTCAAGCGCGACAACGGACTCGACTTCGCGCAGGACGAGATCACGGTTTCGGCCGGCGCCAAGCAGGTGCTATTCAACGCCATGATGGCAACGCTGGACCCCGGCGATGAAGTCATCATCCCCACGCCATTCTGGGTGACCTACGCCGACATCGTGGCGATCGCCGGCGGGACGCCCGTTCTCGTGCCGTGCTCGGAAGCCGACGGGTTTCGGCTCTCGGCCGAGGATCTTGCACGCGCCATCACGCAGCGTACGCGCTGGCTGATGCTGAACTCGCCGTCGAATCCGTCGGGAGCGGCCTATTCGGAGCACCAGTATCGGCCGATCCTCGACGTTCTGCTGAAGCATCCCAATGTCTGGCTCATGGTCGACGACATCTACGAGCACATCGTCTACGACGGCTTTCGCTTCGTGACGCCAGTCGCCATCGAGCCGGCGCTGCGCAACCGCACGCTGACGGTGAACGGGGTCTCAAAGGCCTATGCGATGACCGGCTGGCGCATCGGCTACGGCGCCGGCCCCAGCGCGCTGATCAAGGCCATGGCCGTCGTGCAGAGCCAATCAACTTCCTGCCCCTCGTCCATCAGCCAGGCCGCCGCAATCGAGGCGCTGACAGGACCGCAGGATGTCATCGCCGACCGCTGCCGCTCGTTTCAGCAGCGGCGCGACCTCGTCGTCAACGCGTTGAACAGCATCGAAGGCATCAGCTGTCGCGTCCCCGAGGGCGCCTTCTACACGTTCGCGAGTTGTGCAGGCCTCATCGGCAAGACCACGCCGGAGGGCCGCGTCGTGGAAGACGATACCCTGTTCGCAGACTATCTTCTGCGCACCGCCGGCGTTGCCGTCATCCCGGGTTCGGCCTTCGGCCTCGCGCCCTATTTCCGGATCTCCTACGCCACCTCAGCGGCCGAGCTTCGCGACGCCTGCCAGCGCATCGCTGCCGCATCGGCTCGACTTTTGTAGATTGCGCGGAACACTTGTGAGCCGCTCGCATTTCACCCATTTTCTTGCGCGAATACTGACGCAATGAGATATCGCGTTGCATGAGCGACGAACTGGTTACACAGTTCGCTCGTGACCTTTTGCCGCGATCGCCTCTAATTCGGGCCGGCCTTTTGTCGCCCACAGCTTGCGGGCCTCTTCGCCTTTGTCGCTGCGGAGCTTATCGGCTGCCCAGAGCAATGCCCCTAAGATCGTCGCCCGATCATCCCCGGCGAGCCCTACGATGCCGGCTTTGACGACGAGTCCACCGAGCTCGATGAGATGCCGCGTGCGCTTGCGGCGTTCGACCTGCCAATTGCGCATTTCATGCCGCGCCTTTGCGGCCTGATGCCGGTTGCGCGCCGCTCGGTGGCGCTGGAGCGCCGTCCATGCTGCGATCAGTTGCTGCTGCAATTCGCCGCGGCCGGCTCTGAAAGAACGCGACCCCGCGCTTGGCCCATGCCTCCCTCCTTCCGGCATCTTTCGTCTCGGCTACGCTCCGAATAGCTGCGCCACGAGATCGGGCTTAGAGCCCTATCCCGAGTGAACCGAACCATTGCCGCGCCGCTTCGGCAACTGCGATCAGCCGGTCCGCGACAAGCATCCAAAGCGGCAATCGCACGACCCATTTCCCGACCTCAGAGCCGGCCGCTTTCACCGCTTCGGTGACGAAAATATCCGCCTGCTTTTCGAGATAGTCGCGAAGTCGTTGTCCGAACGATAGCAGCGTATTCGCCGCAACGACTGCCTCTTGAGGGGTCTGCGCCGGCTCCGGAGGCTGAGACCTCAAGACGACAAGAGCAGTTTCGACGGCCTCGCGGTCAAGGTCCCCAAAGGGAAGCGGCTCGATCGGCTCGGGAGGCTGATTATGGCCGATGCCTCCATGATCCGGTGAGAGCCTAGCAAGCGCGTCCTCAAGGGACTCGATGCGCTGCATCATCTCCCGATGCAGTTCTGTCGGGTCGCGCTGGTCTGGCGTTTCCTGGTCGTCTGGCGGCTGTGTTCGTCTGCCGTGGGGCGCCCAGTCGAACACCCCTTCAGCCTCAACCGCCTCAATGGCGGCTTCGATTACGCTTTCAGATGCGGCATCGCCGAATGCATCGGAGATCACGTCTCGAGCGTCATAAGGGCCGCCCCAGATGTAGACAAACTCCCCGTCGTCTCGGGGCGTCTCCATAGCCGGGTCTTCGAAATTCGAGAGGAACCATTCTTTGATGACTTCGACCGCTTCGTCACTCTCCAACCCACTGACGTCGGGTGGCGTGGAAAGGGAATCGAGCTGCGGTTCATCAAATCGCGATAGGTCCGGGGCAGGGTTTTGCGGGGCGAAGCTTTCGAGCGGAGGGGGAGGAACCTCCACGGCACCGCCGGTTGACATGTTAGGTGATCTCAGCCTCGCCCTCCAAGTAGCGATCAGAGCAGCGGCTGCATCAAACGACGATGTATCAGGCAACGGTTGGAGGCGCGGCTGCGAGGAGGGGTCAGTTGCTTCGTCGTCGGTCATCTTGCGGACTTCAAAAATGGTCCGCGTGGTTCCGCGGTGGTTCCTTGAAGGCCGTCTACTCTGGCGCCAGAAAGCGCAGTCAAGGAAAGTGAATGTTTCTCAGCACCTTAACTGGTACAGTTGGGTGGGCTCGAACCACCGACCTCCTGTTCCACAGACAGGCGCTCTAACCAACTGAGCTACAACTGCATCCGCAATTGGCGCCTGCAAAGGGGCGCCGAACGGGGCGGAAACTAGGTGCAATGCGCGGCTTTGGCAAGGCCGGGCGAAGCAAAGTCCCCCGCCTAGGGAAGCGATTTTTCAACCGCTCTCCGGAACGACCGAGCCCAGGCGGAGAGCCCGGGCTCGGGTTGATTCTTTGGCTCGATTCATGCGTTGCGGTCCCGATGCCGGGGACCGCGGATCGCAGGCTCAGGCGGCCGTCTTGAACAGCTTCGAGGCGCTTTCCTTGATCGGCTCGACGGCCTCAGTGGCCACTTTCTGGCCGAGCTCGCCGAGTTCCTTGGCCTGGACGGCGAACGTCTCGACCAGCTTGCGCGCATGCGAGCTCCACAGCTCCAACGCTTCCGACGGCGAGCGGAGGCCGAGCAGCTGCTGGGCGAAGTCCAGGTTCGCGGTGGTATTGGCCTTCGTGAATTCCATCACCTTGGCCGAATATTCGCCGGCGCCCTTGCTGGCGTTGGCGAAAAAGGCCTCGATGGCACTGTTATGGGTTTCCGCCGCGTCCTTGAACTTGGCGTAGCTCTCGCGGGCCTGCGAGACGCCCTTTTCAGCAAATGCACGCATCTGCTCAGGGACCTCGAACGGAATGATGGAGGCAGAGAACGGATCGGTGGCGTTGGTCATGGCATGTATCCTTCGAAGCAATCAGTACGGTTGCCCGGCCGGTTGGCCGGGTGGTCGAATCGGATCACGCAGAGGAAGTGCCCCTGAGAGCAACCTCCCGTAGAAAGAGATAATGTCGTTTTTGTGCAACGCAAAGCAATTTTATGGCGCTGCACAGAGGCATCGAACTGGGAGCGCTTGGATGAATTCCCAAGCCACTGATACAGTTTAAGATTTCGGCTTGGCCACATCCATCGCGGCCTTGCTGACCGCCTGGCCCATCTCGTTGGCCTGCTCCGCGAGCGCGCGCATCTGGGCCTGGACGAACTCGCTATGCAGCCGCATCACCTCGGCCAGATCCTTCGCATGCAGGAGCGACTGCGCGTAGTCCAGCGAGGACTGCACGTTCTTCTCCGCATAGGAGATCACCTTGGCGCCGATATCCTTGGCTCCGGCGCGAACGGTGGCACCACGTTCTTCCAACGTGCCGGCGGTGGCTTGCGCACTGGCGAGGAATTTCTCGAAGGCCTTGCGCGCCTGCTCGAAGCTCGCCTCGGCCATCGACCGCATTTCCTTGGGCATCTCGAATGCACGACCATTTTCAGTCATCGTCCCATTCCTCTCTGCTGGACTTCTGCTGTACTCGGATCGGCCGGCTACGCCCCTCCGGCCCGCCTTCTGATATCCGCGGAGCTTGCCCGCTCCGAGCGGACCAGTACCAATCTACCCTGCGATCGCTGCGCCGGTATGACGTGCCTCCCCTCGGCATGGTGGACGTCCGGGGTCAAATTGCAACATGCAACTTTTGCGGAAGTGCCCGGGCGCAAGGCCGTCCCGCCGGAACATCCGGGACAGGTTAAGGTTATCCAAGGTTTCGCCGGACCTGCCGGCAGCCCGGCCGTGGACCTCGCCTCCTAAAACAGGCGATAGTAACCTTTCGTTAAGCTTGCCGTCCGCGGCGTCCGTTTCGACCACCCCAAAGAGCCGTTCGACGACCGATATGAGTCAAACCGATCTCCAGCTGCTCGGCTTGAGCGATCCCCGGCTGGCCGTTCATACCGTGGGCGCGCTGCCCGCGTGGCTGTGGTCGGCCGATGGCCGCCGGGTGCTGTGGGCCAATCCGATCGGCGCCAAGGCATTCGGCGCGACGGACACCACGGCCCTGGCCGCGAGGTCGTTCGGCCCGGCCGACGTGCATCGGCGTCAGATCGTCCAGCTGTGGCGCCGACTGCCCGAGAACGGCGCGATGCGGCTCGAGCGATTGCGCGGCTTCGGCGCTCCGCTCGGCACGCTGGCGACCTGCGGCTGCGCCAGGATCGACCTCCCCGACGGCTCCCATGCCGTGTTGATCACCAGCACCGACAATGCCGGCCGCAGCATCCCGCTGGTGGAGCGCCTGCACCGGCTGGTCGCGAACAGCGAGGCCGCGCTGATCGCGTTCACGCGGGATGGTCTGTTCGCAGGCGCCAGCACCGCCGGTCGGCTCATGTTCGGCTATCGCGATCTTGCCGACGGGGGTCTTGCGGGCGCGCGCGACCTGGCGATTGCCGACGGCCAGGCGGAGGTTCAGTTCGGTCCTGCGCGGGCCGTGCTGTACCGCGTCGGCAGCGGCCAGCAGATCGGGCTCGTCCTGGCGCGGATGCCCGGCAGGAGCGAAACCCCGCACGCGCATCCGCTGGCGGATGCAGAGCAGCCGCCCTTGCCGCAAACGAACGACGCGGCTGCCATGCCGGAAGAAGCGAGCGAGCTTACAAGCACGATGACAAGCGACGAGACGCCGGCCCCACCGGCTTATGAAGCACCCGAGCTCTCCAACGAGGCGCCGTCCGAAGTCCTGCTGATCGATCGCGCCGCCGAGGCGGCGGCGCCTGCTGACGCGGCGAATTCGATCGAGGCCGCGGCCGAGCCAAATCCGATCGGCGACGGTCATACCGACCAACATTCGGGTGCGGCAGATGTCGAGGCACCTGCCCCTTCGAGCAAAATCGTTGCCGCGGAAGCCGAACACGCCTCCGCCCAAGATGTGCCGTCCTCGCCGTCCACCCTGGTCGGTGCGCCCCACGACCAGGTGTCGCCGGCCATTTCGGCAACCACTGACAATGGCGCGGAGCCGGCCGGCAACGTCGTGCCGTTCCGGCCGCCCGGCGAGAGCAGGTTTCCGGCGCTGACAGCGGTGGAGAACAATGCCTTCCATGAACTTGCACGGCAATTGTCGGCCCGGCTCGAAGGCGAAATGCGCGCGGCGCCCACGGAACTGCTCACGGCAATGTCCGAGATGGAGAGCAGCCAGCGCGTGAGCGAGCCGCCTTTCGAGTCATCGGGTGACACCTCCCCGCTCGATCCGTTCGCAGCCGACGCGCGCGCGGCCGATAGCCACGCCGACTGGCTGAGCCCTGAGCCGCCGCCGGTGCAAGGCGACAGTCAGCGCGATCGCATCCTGCTGGACCTGCTGCCGACCGCCGTCCTGATCTATCGGCTCGACCGGCTGCTCTATGCCAACGGCGCATTTCTCGCGCAGATGGGTTATCCCGATCTGGCTGCGCTGGAGCAAGCCGGCGGGCTCGATGCGCTCTATGTCGAGCTGGGCGCATCGCCGAGCGCGAGCACGGCCGGGGCCGGCACGCCGGTGACGATCTCGGTCGCCGACGGGCCGGCGAGCGAGGGACAGAAAGCCGCAGCCCGGCTATTCACGATCGCCTGGGATGGCGATATCGCGCACGCCCTGGTTTTTGCGCCGCCTGCGAACTCTCCGCCGCCCCAGAACACCGCACCGGTCGAACCGCCAGCTGCGCCGGCGCCGCCGCCTCCGCTGGTGATGACGCCGCCCGAGGCCGGCCATGCGGATGCGGAAGATCTCGGCGCCATTCTCGACGTCACGGCCGAAGGCGTGCTGATGTTCGATGCCGGCGGCAACATCCACGCCTGCAACCGCAGCGCGGAGGCGCTGTTCGGTTATGACGGCCCCGAACTCGTGCGTCGCAATCTCATTGAACTGTTTGCGCCGGACAGCACGCGGCTGGTGCTGGACTATCTGGACGGAGTGCGCCAAGCCGGCGCCACCACCGTCCTGGAGCAGCCGCGCGAGGTGCTTGGGCGGCTCCGCCAGGGCGGCATCGTTCCGCTCACGATGACCATCGGGCGAACGCGGCCTGACGGCCCGAATTTCTTTGCCGTGGTTCGCGATCTGTCGCAGGCCCGCCGCGGCGAGAACGAACTGTTGCAGGCGCGCCGGCTCGCCGACCGCGCGGCCACCGCCAAGGCCGACATGCTGGCACGGATCAGCCACGAGGTCCGCGCGCCACTGAACGCGATCATCGGCTTTGCCGAAGTGATGATCGGCGAGCGCTTCGGCGCGATCGGCAACAAGCGCTACGTCGACTATCTGAAGGACATCCGCACTTCCGGCGAGCGGGTGGTTGCGTTGATCGACGATATGCTCGAACTCTCGCGCGTCGAGACCGGCAGGATCGAGCTCAGCTTCAGCAATCAGAATCTGAACGAACTGGTCGAGAATTGCGTCGCCGTGATGCAGCCCCAGGCCAACCGGGCCCGCATCATCATCCGCAGTTCGCTGTCGCATGCGCTGCCGCCGGTGGTGGCGGATGCACGCGCGCTGCGCCAGATCTCGCTCAACCTGATCTCAAGCTCGATTTCGCTGGCCAATCCCGGCGGCCAGGTCATCGTCTCCACCGCACTCTCCGATTTCGGCGAGGTGGTCCTGCGCGTGCGCGACACCGGCCACGCACTCAACGCCCAGGAGGTCGCGGCAGCGCTGGAGCCGTTCCGTTCGCGCCCGCCATCGGATCAGGCGTCCGAGACGTCCGGTCTCAGCCTGTCGCTGACCAAGGCGCTGGTCGAAGCCAACCGCGCGCAATTCCACATCAAGCCAGCGCCGAAATCCGGCACGCTGATGGAAGTGGTGTTCTCGCGCGCGATGGCGCGGAATCAGAGCCTAGGCTGAATGGACTGCAAGCGCGCGCCGCTTCAGCCCGAGCAGCAACGGACCATAGGCCAACGCGTATCCGGCGAAGGCGAGGACCCAGGCGAAGGCTGCGACGTATAGCACGATCTCGCCATGCGCCGGCGCCACCGCGGCGCAGATGCGTGTGACCGCTGCAACAACGATCGCCGCATAGATCGCCTGTGTCGCGGGTGAGGCCGTCAATTGCTGGCCGGTATGGCCGAGGGTTGCGCGCGTCATCACCGCGAGCGTCATCACGCCGGCGGCTCCCACCATCCAGGCGTGGAGGCCCGCGCTCGGCAGCACGACGCCAAAGCTCGCAGCCGCATTGATCAGGAAGCCGAGCGGCACGAAAGCGTAGCCGACGTGGAGGATGACAAGCAGCCGCTCCCGCACGGTGCGATCGCCGGCCCAGCGCGCCAGCCGAACGATGTGCAGCAAGCCGGCAAATGCCAGTGCAGCACCCGTGAATGCACTGTCCGGAATCACGATCCAGCCGAGCAGCGCAAACGCGCTGATCAGCATGACCACGACATCGAAGCGGCCGAACGGCACCGGCAGGCGTCCGGGATTTTGGCGAACCAGCCAGTTGCGGGTGAAGCTCGGCGTGATGCGGCCGCCGATCAGCGCGATCAGCAGCACGACGACGGCGACACCGATGCGGATGCTGGTGTCGGCCGTGCCGTGGACATGGGCTTCGAGATGGAAGCCGACATTGCCCGCCAGTAGCAGGGTGACCAGGCCGACCACCGGCAGATTGCGCCAGTTCCTGCCGGCGATGATTTCCCGCGCAGTTGCTGCGACGACGAGCGCAAGGAAACCGGCATCGATCACGAGCACGAGCCACCAGCTCGCCCCGGCGGAAAAGGTGACAGCCAATCGGCCGGCGATCCAGGCTATCACCAGAGTCAGCAACGGCATGCCCTGCAGCGGCAGCCGTCCGGTCCAGTTCGGAATCGCGGTGAGCAGGAATCCGGTGATGACGGCAGGCAGGTAGCCATAAAGCATCTCGTGGACGTGCCAGTCCCGCGGTGCAAAGGCCGAGGTCAGCTTCAGCTCGCCATAGAACACCGGCAGCCAGACCAGGATCGTCAGCGCGGCCTGGATGGCGCCGAGCAGGAAAAATGGTCGAAAGCCATTGGCGAGAATGGGCAAGCCCTGATGCTCGCGATAGCGGGGAATGGCCATCTGCTCTTTCCCTCATTCATTCCGGGTCATTGATCGATTGACCGGAAACCTAACCGGTGGCTGTCGGCGCGTGATTGTGCCAGCACAAACTCCACCGCATCGCTTCCCGGTCATCCCCCGATGAACCGCACACAACCTTGCCTCCGCATCGAACGAATTCGAGCGGAACGCCAGGGGTTCCTCGTTGCGGCGGGACGCGACGATCAGACCGCGCGGCTGTGCAACTGCTTGGAGGAATCGAGATGCGCATCGAATGCCGCGGCGACGCTGCGCACCAGGAAGCGGGAACCTTCCGCAACGGCGAGCGTCTTGCCATGGAGTTCGACCACACCGTCGGAGAGCAGTTCTTGCAGCCGCGGCGCTGATTTCAGCATCGCGGCCGGCTCGGCGCCGTGACGCGCACAGACCGTCTCGAGGTCGACGCCATAGTCGCACATGATCCGCTCGATGATATCGGCACGCAGCCTGTCGTCGTCGGTCAGCGCATAACCCTTTGCGGTGGCAAACCCGCCGGAGGCGATGGCTTCCTCATAGGCGCGGACCTGCGTCTGGTTCTGCACATAGCCCTGCGGCAACTGTCCGATCGCCGAAGCGCCGAAGCCGATCAGCACCTCGCTGCTGTCGGTGGTGTAGCCCTGGAAATTGCGGTGCAGCCGCCCTTCGTTGAAAGCAATCGTCATCGAATCCGTGGGCAGCGCGAAATGGTCGAGCCCGATCTGGACGTAACCGGCTTCCTTCAACGCATTCGCGATCGCGCAGGCCTGGTCGTAGCGCTGCGCGCTGTCCGGCAGCCACGCCTCCGCGATCATGCGCTGATGTTTCTTGAAGGAAGGAACATGCGCGTAGCCGAACACCGAAAAGCGATCGGGACGCAGGTCCACGCAGCGGTGGACCGTATCCAGGCAGGATGCGACGTTCTGATGCGGCAGCCCATAGATCAGATCGAAATTGATGCCGGAGATTCCGGCCTTCCGCAGGCTGCCGGTCACTGCCGCAGTCTGCTCGAAACTCTGCACGCGATTGATCGCCTGCTGCACGACGGGGTCGAAGCTCTGCACGCCGAGGCTTGCCCGGTTGACACCCCCGAGCGACAGCGCCTTGATCATCGGCACGGTCAGCGTCCGCGGATCGATCTCAACTGCAATCTCGGCCGACGGCCGCACGAAGAAGACATGGCGCAGCAATCCGATCAGGTCGACGAATGAATCGGGGGCCATGATCGTCGGCGTGCCGCCGCCGAAGTGAATATGGCCGACTTGCAGCCTGCGGCCGATCTTGCGCGCCACAAGGTCGACCTCGCAGCGGAGTGCCGACTCATACACCGAGACTGGCTCGTCGCGCTTGGCGACCATGGTGTTACAGCCGCAGTACCAGCACATCTGCCGACAGAACGGGACATGCAAATAGAGCGATGCCGTGGCATGCGGCGGAATCGCCCGCAGCCAGTCGGCATAAGTGGCAGGTCCGACGGCTTGCGAGAAATGCGGCGCGGTCGGGTAGCTCGTATAGCGGGGCAGACGCTCCTGCCCGTAATGGACTGCCAGATCTGACCTCATGTCTACCTACCGCCGTATTCCGAAGTTCCGCATCCGGGATGGCTCCTGCCGCTTTGGCCGGAAGCCAGTACCGTGCTGAGCAATTAAATTGCAATTTTCGCGGCGGACTTTGAGCTTCCTCAAAGTCGCGGGTCGAATTTCGCGCCATTATGCTGCCTCGATCGACGAGTCGGAGGTCTACATGCACGGTCTGGAAATGCTGATCCGGGTCTTCGCTGTCCTGACCAGCATCCGCGGGCATATTCCACAATCCGATCGCTTCGAACCCTTCCGCGACGATTCCGCCGCGGGCGGAGGTTTCGGCGGACCACTCCGCACCGTCGTCGGCTTGGTCGTCGCAACGGCGGCTTTCGCCGCCGCGCTCACCGGCGCCGTCCTGCTCGCGGCTCGCTGGCCGAATTAGATCGCCGCCGGCGTCCCAGCTGTCCTCATGTAGATGTTTGCTCCTCGCGCTTTGCTTCGGCGGCGCCACCGCACGGCGAGCGTTCTGCTAATTAGTTGCATGGCTCAGCCCTGCGCATTGTCTGCTGCAGATGCGCAGAAGATTGCTGCAGCACAAACAAGCTTGCGGCGAACAGGCGCATGGTGATCGTGGCACCACAACAGATCCGATCAAGGAGCGATCACATGTTGACCCGCCGAGCCGCTCTCCTCAGCGTAGCCGTTGCAACGATGATGCTGGCCGCGCCCGCCTTCGCCGACGACCTCAAGCTGCCGCGCCAGAAAGTGGATTTGGTCGCGCCGCCCTTCGTCCATCCGCACGAACAGGCAACCAGGCAGGGTCCGAAGATCATGGAGTTCAAGCTCGTGATCCAGGAAAAGAAGATGGTGATCGACGAGAAGGGCACGACCATGCAGGCGATGACCTTCAACGGCTCGATGCCGGGCCCGCTGATGGTCGTGCACGAGGGCGATTATGTCGAGGTGACGCTGGTCAATCCCGCGACCAACACGATGCCGCACAACATCGACTTCCACTCCGCGACCGGCGCGCTCGGCGGCGCCGCGCTCACGCTGATCAACCCCGGCGAACAGGTCGTGCTGCGCTGGAAGGCGACCCGCACCGGCGTCTTCGTCTATCACTGCGCGCCGGGCGGCCCGATGATTCCCTGGCATGTCGTCTCCGGCATGAACGGCGCCGTGATGGTGCTGCCGCGCGACGGACTGAACGACGGCCACGGCCATCCCTTGCACTACGACAAGATCTACTACATCGGCGAACAGGACCTCTACATTCCGCGGGACGAGAAGGGCAATTTCAAATCCTACGACTCGCCGGGCGACGCCTACGCCGACACCGAAGAGGTGATGCGCAAGCTGATCCCGACCCACGTCGTCTTCAACGGCAAGGTCGGCGCGCTGACCGGCAAGAACGCGCTGACCGCCAATGTCGGCGACAACGTTTTGATCGTGCATTCGCAGGCCAATCGCGACAGCCGCCCGCATCTGATCGGCGGCCATGGCGACTACGTCTGGGAGACCGGCAAGTTTTCCAACCCGCCGGAGACCGGACTCGAGACCTGGTTCATCCGCGGCGGCTCGGCTGGAGCTGCGATGTACAAGTTCCTGCAGCCCGGCATCTACGCCTATGTGACGCACAACCTGATCGAAGCCGCCGACCTCGGCGCGACCGCTCACTTCAAGGTCGAAGGCAAGTGGAACGACGACCTGATGACCCAGGTCAAGGCGCCCGCCGAGATACCAAGCAGCCCCACCAACTGACGCCCGGAACCGTCCAATCTCGGGGGCCGAGCCCGGCCCCCCTTTCCCCCTCAACACTCGGAGGCCGCCATGCTGCTCGCCTTCAAGATCAAACTGGCGCTTGCGTGCGCTGCCGGCTTGGCCGGCCCCCTTGCACTGGCGCCGCTCACCGGCGAACTGCGGAGTGCAGCGGACCCGGGCTATCCGGCGCCGGCGCTCGTCGAGATCGCGCGCGGCACCATGGCCTATCGTGAGTCCGGCGACTTCACCCGCAAGGGCCAGCAGAGCGACGCGCCGTTGACGACGATTCGCGTCGATCGCCCCTTCGCCATCATGAAGACCGAGGTCAGCGCCACGGATTATCAGGCCTGCGTCGATGACCGCGCATGTCGCGCCCTGGACCGCGATGTCGCCATCGCGATCGACCTTCCGGCCGTGCAGGTGAGCTGGCACGATGCGGTGGCCTATGCCGCCTGGCTCTCACGCAAGACGGGCGACACCTATCGCCTGCCGACCGATACCGAATGGGCCTATGCGGCGGGCAGTCGCTTCCGCGATGATGGCATTGCGGTCGACACGCAAGACCCCTCGCGGCGCTGGATCGAACGCTACGAGCGCGAACAGGGCGCATCCGAAGGGCAGCAGCCCCAGAGGTTCGGCAGTTTCGGCGTCAATGAAAACGGCTTGGCCGATCTTGCCGGCAATGTCTGGGAGTGGACCTCGACCTGCTTCACGCGCAACGTCCGGGACGATGCAGGGCGCACGATCAAGAGCTATGCGAATTGCGGTGTGCGGATCGCCGAAGGCGCGCATCGCGCCTATGTCACCGACTTCATTCGCGACGCCCGCGCCGGCGGCTGCGCCGCCGGGACGCCGCCGAACAATCTCGGCTTTCGCCTGGTGCGCGAGCAGCCATCGTGGACGGACCGGATGGCGAGCCGGCTCAAAGCAACACTCCGGTCGTCGTAGTCTGGCGCACAGGATATCCGGGAAGAGGCGCGCGTCTGTCCTTTGACACGCGAACTCCTTGGCGGACCTTCCTTGGCGGACGTTCTAGGTGTTGGTCAGCGCGACGCGGAACTCGGCCTCGGTCTTGGCCTTCACCTCATCGAGCGTGACGCCGTCGGCGAGCTCGATCAACGCCATGCCGTCGTTGCCGTGCTTGTCGATCGTGAACACCGCGAGGTCGGTGACCACCATGTCGACGACGCGCTCGCCGGTCAGCGGCAGCGTGCATTGCTTCAAGAGCTTCGGACCGTCCTTGGCGCTGTGTTCCATCACGACCACCACGCGCTTGACCCCGGCGACGAGATCCATCGCGCCGCCCATGCCCTTCACCATCTTGCCGGGGATCATCCAGTTGGCGAGATCGCCGTTCTGAGCGACCTGCATGGCGCCGAGGATCGACAGGTCGATATGGCCGCCGCGCACCATGGCGAACGAGTCAGCCGAGGAGAAATAGCTGGTGATCGGCAACTCGGTGACGGTCTGCTTGCCGGCGTTGATGAGGTCGGGATCCTCCTCGCCCTCATAAGGGAACGGCCCCATGCCGAGCATGCCGTTCTCGCTCTGCAACGCCACATCGACGCCGGGCGGGATGTAGTTCGACACCAAAGTGGGAATGCCGATGCCGAGATTGACGTAAAAGCCGTCACGCAGCTCCTTGGCGGCGCGCGCCGCCATCTGCTCTCTGGTCCAGGCCATCAGACTTCCTCTCCGGTTGCGGCGGCGGTCTCGCGCTTGCGCACGGTGCGCTGCTCGATGCGCTTCAACGCAGTCCCGACCTGAACGATGCGCTTGACGAAAATACCGGGCGTATGGATGTGGTCCGGATCGATCTGGCCTGCCGGCAGGAGATGCTCGACCTCCGCCACCGTCACTTTCGCCGCGGTCGCCATCATCGGGTTAAAATTGCGCGCGGTCTTGCGGTAAACCAGATTGCCCGCGGTGTCGCCCTTCCAGGCGTGCACGATGGCAAGGTCGGCGAACAGGCCGCGCTCCATCAGGTATTTCTCGCCGTCGAACTCGCGGACTTCCTTGCCCTCAGCGACCAGGGTTCCGACACCGGTCTTGGTGAAGAAGGCGGGGATCCCTGCGCCACCGGCGCGGATGCGCTCGGCGAGGGTTCCCTGCGGGCAAAACTCCAGTTCCAGCTCGCCGGCCAGATATTGCTGGGCGAACAGCTTGTTCTCGCCGACATAGGACGAGATCATCTTCTTGATCTGCCGCGTCTCCAGCAGACGGCTCAGGCCGATGCCGTCGACGCCCGCATTGTTGGAGATCACGGTCAAATTCTTGACCCCGGAGTCGCGGATGGCGTCCGACAAGGTCTCGGCGATGCCGCAAAGACCGAAGCCCCCCGACATGATGGTCATGCCGTCCTTGAGAAGGCCGGCGAGGGCCGTTTTGGCGTCGGGATAGACCTTGTTCATGGAAATGACCTGTGGAAAGCAAAGCACGGCCCAGCGCGCCGGATAATCCAGATTATTAGGCGAATTCTTCGCGATGCGTCAATGACGCCCTCCCGCGCGTCAGACCCGCCGCAACGTTTTGCCACCTTGCGCGACGGTGGATATACGGAACGTTGCACCTTGAACGATCGCCGCAATCCGGTCACATCCAAGGCGCGGCCTTGAAAGGGTCAAGAAATCCGATCAAGTTGTTGATGTTGGCACGGGTTTCGGCGCGCCCTGCCCATCGTCCTGAAACAGCGATCCGACGATAATCCAGAAATGTCCGTGACCATGGCCCAAGGAATGAGGCGCCTCGGCACGCCGATTGCGGCGCTGCTCGGGCTGGCGCTGATCGGCATGGTCACCAGCTCCTGGCTCATCAATCGCGACATGCTGCGCCGGGCGGTGGAGGCGCAGATCCGGGCCGTGACCGGGCTGGAGCTCGTGGTCAACGGGAATATCGACATCTCGGTTTTTCCGGGCAGCTACGTCTCCTTCCACGATGTCGGGTTGAAGGGCGGCGGCAGCGGAGACCCCGCACTCCGTGTCGATGTGCTGACAGCCAATCTGCGGCTGCTGCCGCTGCTGTTGCAGCGCTTCGAAATCGCCGACCTCATGATGTTGCGCCCGCATATCAACGTCGTTCACGACGCGGACGGCAGCAGCAACTGGACGCCCTTCATCCAGACGATCACGCGCACGATGCGACCCGGCTCCGAGAGCCAGATGTCGTTCTCCGAGATCCGCATCCAGGACGGCACGCTGGCCTATGAGAACGGCGGCACGCACGCCTCGGAACAGCTCGATGACATCGACCTGTCGCTGGCCTGGCCGTCGATCTCGCGCTCCTTTGCCGCGACCGGGCAGTTCGATTGGCGAGGCCAACGCATCGAAGGCGCGATCAGCGTGAGCGACTTCCTCGCCGCGCTCTCGGGCGACCGCTCGGGCCTGAAGATGCGGCTGGCCAGTCCGCCGCTGAAGGTCGCGTTCGATGGCACCATCGCCAACCGCACCAGCGCCCTGATGGAAGGCACGCTCACCGTCGACAGCCCCTCGCTGCGCGAGGCGCTGCGCTGGACCGGACAGACGCCGCTCGGCGGCAGCGGCTTCGGCCGCTTTGCGCTCCGTGCACGGGCCAATGTGGTGGGCGCCTCGATCGCGCTGACCAACGTCAATGTCGAGCTCGATGGCAATTCCGCCGAAGGCGTGATGACCTATGCGAACAACGGCCGGCAGACCTTGCAGGCGACACTGGCCGCGGACGCGCTCGACTTTACGCCTTACATCTCGACCTTCCGTCTGCTCGCGAACGGCGCGCGCGACTGGAACCGGCAGCTGTTCGACCTGAAGGCGCTCTCGACCACCGATCTCGATATGCGCCTGTCGGCGGCGCGGGTCACGGTGGGACCGTCGAAACTCGGACGTACCGCATTCGGGGCGAATTTGCGCAACGGCGTGCTCGCGCTGTCGGTCGGCGAAGCGCAGATGTGCGGCGGCATGATCCGCGGATCGTTCGGCGTTGCGCGCGCCGACACCATGGCCGACGTCAAGGCGGAATTGCAGTTCAGCGACGTCGACCTGCAGGGCTGCGCCAGCGAATTGTTCGGCGTCTCGTCGCTGTCCGGCCACGGCAATCTCAACGTCTCGCTGACCGCATCGGGCTCGAGCCCGTTCGGGCTTGCGCAGTCGCTCGACGGCACGGCCACCTTGCAGGGGCACGATGGCGCGATCTCCGGCTTCAACGTGGAGCAATTGCTGAAACGGCTGGAGCGACGGCCTCTGTCGGGCAGCGGCAATTTCCGCAGCGGCGCGACGCCCTATGACAATCTCACGATCGCGGTCAGATTCGCCGACGGCATCGCCACCGCCGAAGATATCCGCGTCGAGGGGCCGACCGCGCGCATCACCATGACAGGCACGGCATCGGTGCCGACGCGGGAATACGACTTCAAGGGCGTCGCGAGCCTGCCTGCGCCCGCCAATGGCGGCAACAGCTTCGAATTGCCCTTCGTGGTGCAGGGGCCGTGGGAAGACCCGCTGATCTTCCCGGATCCGGAGAGCCTGATCCGCCGCGCCCCGGCGGCTGCACCGCTGCTCGATGCGGTGAAGGACCGCAAGACCCGCGACACCATCCGCGGCGTGCTCGAACATTTTACAGGTGGAGGCTTGCGGCCGACGCCGCAGGAGACGCCCGCGCCGTCTTCGCCTGAGGCTCAGGGCAGCAACGACCGCAACAACGACCAAAGCAAGTCGAATTAGAGAACGATCCTCTGCTCACGTGTCGCGTGCGGCTCAGTGTCGCGCGGGTCAAGTCCGCGGACCAACGAACCGCGACCTATGTCTGACAACATGCAACTGGATCGCACCTTCGCACTGCGCTAGTCTTCCTGCGACCGACCACAAGATCGGCGGAACAGGGAGAGACACGTGAGATCCAGAGGAATGGGGGCGCTTTCGCTCGCGGCTGCAGTTGCCGGGCTGTTTTGCGCTGCAGCACCAGCCGTCGCACAGGACACCATCACCGTCTGGTGGGGCAAGGGCTTCTACAAGTCCGAAGACGATGCGCTCTTGAACGTCGTCAAGAAATTCGAGGCCAAGACCGGGATCAAGGTCGAGCTGTCGCAATATGCGATCCAGGACATGATCCCGAAGACGGTGGCGGCGCTCGATTCCGGCACCGTGCCCGACGTCGCCTACTCGGACACTTACGACGTGCAGGCGCAGGGCAAGTGGGCCTATGAGGGCAAGCTGGAGGATCTCAGCGACATTCTCGTGCCGATGAAGGCGGAGTTCGCGCCCAACACAATCGAGACCACCTATCTCTACAACAACGTCACCAAGAAGAAGGCCTATTACGGCTTCCCGCTGAAGCAGCAGAGCATGCATGTGCAGATCTGGGGCGACATGCTGCAGAAGGCCGGGTTCAAGCAGAGCGACATTCCGACCAAATGGGAGGATTATTGGTCGTTCTGGTGCGACAAGGTGCAACCCGCGGTCCGCAAGGCCACCCGCGAGCGCATCTACGGCGTCGGCCAGCCGATGGGCGTCGAGTCGACCGACTCCTTTCAATCGTTCTACACCTTCATGGACGCCTATAACGTCAAGCTGGTCGATGACGAAGGCAAGCTGCTGGTCGATGATCCCAAGGTGCGCGACGGCTTGATCCACGCGCTCAAGGACTACACCGACACCTACATCAAGGGCTGCACCCCGCCCTCGTCGACCACCTGGAAGGACCCTGACAACAACGTCGCCTTCCACAACAAGACGATCGTGATGACCCACAATTTCACGATCTCGATCGCGGCGAAATGGTTCGAGGACTCCACCAACCCGGCACTGACGCCCGAGCAGCGCGCCGCCGGCAAGAAGGCCTATGAGGAGGACATCATCACCGCGTCCTTCCCCAACAAGCCGGACGGCACGCCGATCAAATACCGCTCCGACGTCAAGACGGGTCTGATCTTCGCCAACGCCAAGCACAAGGAACAAGGCAAGCAGTTCATTAAATTCCTGATGCAGGAAGAAAATCTCGGGCCCTATGTCGAAGGCGCGCTCGGCCGCTGGTTCCCGGTCACGCTCGCCGGCCAGAAGAGCCCGTTCTGGCAGGCCGACCGTCACCGCAAGGCGGTTTATGCCCAGTTCACCGGCGGCACGACGCCGTTCGACTTCACCAAGAACTACAAGTTCACGATCCTCAACAACGAGAACGTCTGGGCCAAGGCGATGAACCGCGTGGTCAGCGAGAAGGTGCCGGTCGACAAGGCCGTGGACGAGCTGATCGCGCGGATCAAGGAGGTCGCGGGCTAGGCAGAATGGCCACCCGAACACTGGTGTCGTCCCCGCGAAAGCGGGAACCCATAACCGCCGGCCGCCGTGATGAGGAAAGGACGTCGTTGACGCCGCCTTTCAACAGCACCTGCCGCGGCGTATGGGTCCCGGCGTTCGCCGGGACGACACCGCCACTGCAGCAGCGTCACCGTTAGAAAGCGACGATATGGCGATCACACTCTCAGCATCGGACCAGGCGATAGCGGTCGCCCCACGCCCGCCCCGGCTGACGTCCCCGCAGGTCTGGGGCATCGTGATGCTCGCGCCCTATCTGCTCGTCTTCCTCGCCTTCGTGGTCTATCCGGTCGGCTACGGCCTCTGGCTGGCGCGGCATCCGGCCAGCTATGTCGCGCTCTACAACGATCCGATCTTCGCGCGCGCCGCGATCAACACGCTGATCTTCCTGGTCATCGGCATCAATCTGAAGATGCTGATCGCGCTGTTCCTCTCCGGCTTCTTCGTGCAGCAGCGCGGCTGGATCAGATGGCTTTCCGTGATCTTCATCCTGCCCTGGGCCGTGCCGTCGATCCCGACCATCCTGTCGGTGCGCTTCATGCTCAACCCCGAATGGGGCGTCATCAATCAACTGATCTTCCAGTTCACCGGCGATGACGGGCCGAACTGGCTGAACGATCCGACCGTGGCGCTGTCGATGGCGATCGGCGTCCACATCTGGAAGTCGCTGCCGTTCTGGACCTTGATCCTGATGACCGGGCGGCTTGCGATCTCGCACGATCTGTTCGAGGCCGCCGATGTCGACGGCGCCACCTGGTGGCAGAAATTCCGCTACGTCACCTGGCCATCGATGCAGACGCTGTACATCACCTGCACGCTGCTCTCGATGATCTGGACGCTCGGTGACTTCAACAGCGTCTATCTCTTGACCGGCGGCGGGCCGGCCGACCTCACCCATGTGCTGTCCACGCTCGGCATCCGCTATCTCCGGCTCGACCAGCTCAGCCTCGCGATGGCCTCCATCGTCTGCGCGCTGCCCCTGGTGCTGCCCCTGGTTTATTTCATGATGAAACGGCTGTCGCGATGAAGCTCCCGACCTTACGCGAAATCGGCAATGAGGCCGGCCTGCTCCTGATCGGCATCCCGGTCTTCATCTGGACCATGGTTCCGATCTATCACATGTTCCTGTTCGCGATCTCGCCGAAGGAGGACGCGTTTTCCGGCAAGCTGTGGCCGGATCATCCGACCCTGCACAACTTCTCGATCGTATTCCACCAGCAGCATTATTTCCTGCGCGACTTCTGGCTGCAATTCGGCAATTCCGTGCTGATCGCAGCCGCGGTCGGCGCGCTGACGCTGGTGATTGCCACCTCCGCAGCGTTCGCAATCTCGCGGCTGCGGGTGCCCGGCAGCCGGATGGTGATGAATCTGGCGCTGTTCACCTATTTCATCCCCGCCGCATTCCTCGCGGTGCCGATGTATCGAACCATGGGCAAATACGGACTGCTCAACACGCACTGGTCGCTGATCCTCGCGATGGTAACCATCGCCTCGCCCTACGCGATCTGGGTGCTGAAACAGGCTTCCGACAAGCTGCCGGTCGAACTCGACGAGGCCGCAGTCATGGACGGCGCGAGTCCGCTGCAGATCTTCCGCCTGGTCTATCTGCCGTTGATGATGCCCTCGCTGGTTGCGATCGGCACCTACGCGGTGCTGCTCGCCTGGAACGAATATCTCTACGCCTTCCTGCTCCTGTCGAACGACAAGGACATCACCCTTCCGGTCGCGCTCGGCAACTTCCTTGCTGCCGACGATTCGCCCTGGGAGCTTCTGATGACCACCGGCTTCATTTATGCGCTGCCGCCGGCTGCGGTCTATTATGTCTTCAGGCGCTACATGGTGGGCGGATTGACCGCAGGCGCGGTGAAGTCGTGATGGACAGATGCTGATTGGATTTGCGCGCGGCCGCTTCGAGGATCCGGCACGGCCGAACTGGGACGGCGACGCGCCCCGGCCCGTGAACTGGGCGGCGTGGTATCCGGCCCCGGACGCTGCAGCCGAAGCGGAATTGCCGATGGCTCCGCTGCCGCAAGGCTGGTTCAAGGCCGGCAGGGCCGCGCTCGATGCGCCTCTCAGGGACGGACGTTATCCACTCGCGGTGTTCTCGCACGGCACCGGCGGCAACGGCTTGCAACAGGAATGGCTGGCGCGCGATCTGGCGAGCCGCGGCTTCATCGCGGTTGCCGTCGATCATCACGGCAACACCAACGCCGAGCCCTATCGCGCCGAAGGCTTCCTGTGCTCGTGGGAGCGTGCGCGCGACATCACCCTGCTGCTCGATCGGATCGGGACAATCCCTGAGTTCGCCGGAGCTGTCGATCCCGATCACATCGTCGCCGTCGGCTATTCTCTCGGCGGTGCGACGGCAACGTCCCTGCTCGGTGCGGTCATGGTGCGCTCGCCGTTCGAGCCGGGCGCCAATCTCGGCCGCGGCCCGCGCGAATTCCCGGACCTCGTCGACCACCTGCCGCGCCTGCTCGAGAAGAGCCGCATCTTCCGCGAGTCCTGGGCACGGATGTCGCAATCCTATCGCGATCCCCGCATCAAGGCGGCGTTGCTGCTGGCGCCCGGCCGTTCCGCGCAATGCTTTTCCGACGAAAGCATCGCCTCGATCGCCGTGCCGACTCACATCATGGTCGGCGGCGCTGACGTCCTCGCACCGACGGCGCGCTGGCTGCATCGACGATTGCCCAACAGCACCCTCGATATCGTCGCCGAAGAGGCCGGGCACTACGTGTTCCTGCCCGAGAGCACCGAGGCCGGACGCCGCGCCGATCCGACCTGCTGCGTCGACCCACCCTCGGTGGATCGGGGCGCGATCCACCGCCATGTGGCGGCAACGGCCGCGGAGCTGTTCAGTTCTTTCTGAAGGACGACGACATCTACAACGGCGCGGCGCTCTCGCCACGCTCGCTCGACAATTTTGAGGCCAGCGAGGCCACCACGATCACAACCGCGATCACGCCGATGACCAGCGTGCAGATCGCGTTGATCTCCGGCTTCACCCCGAGCCGCACCTCCGAATAGATCCGGATCGGCAACGTCGCCGAGCCGGGCCCGGTGGTGAAGCTCGCGATCACGAGATCGTCGAGCGAGAGCGTAAAGGCCAGCATCCAGCCGGCCGCGACCGCCGGCGCAATCAATGGCAAGGTGACCAGTGCGAAGGCGCGGAACGGGTCGCAGCCGAGGTCCATCGCGGCCTCCTCGACGCTTCTGTCCAGCGCGACCAGCCGCGACTGCACGACCACGGCGACGAAGCACATCGTCAGCGTGGTATGCGCTGTTGTCACGGTCCAGATCCCGCGTTCGGCATTCAGCGCGACGAACAGCAGCAGCAGCGACAATCCGGTGATCACCTCGGGCATCACCAGCGGCGCATAGAGCATGCCGGAAAACAGCGTTCTGCCGCGAAAGCCTTGCCCGCGCGACAGCGCGACTGCGGCGAGCGTCCCGAGCACGGTGGCAATCGTGGCGGAGGTCGCGCCCACCCGCAGGCTCATCCAGGCCGCATCGATCATCGCGTCGTCGTTGAAGAACTCGTGATACCAGCGCAGCGACCAGCCGCCCCACACCGTGACCAGCCGCGAGGCGTTGAAGGAATAAATCACCAGGATCAGGATCGGCAGATAGAGGAAGGCGAGCCCGAGCGACAGCGCAGCGATGTTGAAGCGGGACAGGCGGATGAGTTTCGGAGCCATCACACGACTCCGGTGCGCCCCCCTCCCCCTTGCGGGGAGGGGTTGGGGGTGGGGGTGGGGGTACCACGGACACGGTATTCGTAGCCTACCCCCCTCCCTATCCCTCCCCCACAAGGGGGGAGGGAACAGAGCGGCGCAAGTGGGAGGAAACAGAACATCATCTGCCCTCCTCCAGCTGCCGGCGCTGCAGCCGGTCGTAGAGCAGCAGCGGCAGCAGCAGCACGACCAGCAGAACCACGGCGATGCTCGAAGCCACCGGCCAGTCCTTGTTGGTGAAGAACTCCAGCCACAGGGTCTGGCCGATCATCAGGGATTGCGAGCCCGCGAGCAGATCGGGAATCACGAACTCGCCGACGATCGGGATGAAGCAGAGCAATATTCCGGCGCCGACGCCGGGCAGCGACAGCGGAAACGTCACCAGCCAGAAGGTTTCCCGCGGCGACGCGCCGAGATCGGCGGCGGCTTCCTCCAGCGCAGGCTCCAGCTTCGCCAGCGTCGCATAGAGCGGCAGGATCATGAACGGCAGATAGGAATAGACGATGCCGATATACATCGCGGTGTCGGTGGAGAGCCACGCGACGGGCGAGGAGACCAGATGCAATGCGAGCAGGATCTGGTTAAGCAGGCCATCGTGCTGCAGGATGTTGATCCAGGCATAGATGCGGATCAGGAACGAGGTCCAAAACGGCACGATGACGAGCAGCATCGCGGTTGCCTGCCAGCGCCTGGGCAGGCGTGCCATGGCATAGGCGATGGGATAGCCGATCGCGAGCAGAATCGCGGTGGAGGTCGCTGCCACCATCAGGCTGCGCAGATAAGACAACAGATAGAGATCGTCCGAGAGCAGCAGGCGGAAATTATCCACCGACAGCGCGGCGAAAGCGTCCCTGATCCCAGTCCAACCGTTCGCCACGGAAAACACCGGCGCGTAGGGCGGCTGCGCGATCACCGTCTGCGACAGGCCGATCTTCACGATGAAGCCGAACGGCACCAGGAAAAACAGCGCCATCCAGACGTAAGGCGCGATCGCGGCCAGCCGCGCCGGACGGGCAAAGGTGCGGCGCGCGCTCATCGTTCCAGCACCACGCAGTCGTCAGGCGTAAACCACGCCACCACGCGATGGCTGACGCCATAGCCATCGACGTCGAGCCGCGCGGTGTTGGCCGCTGCCGCGCGCAGCACAGCGCCGCTGTCGAGCTTGACCTTGTAGACCGTGGTGCCGCCGAGATAATTGGCCTCGGTGATGACGCCCTCCATGCGGTTGATCGCATGGGCGGTCAGCGCGTCGGTCGCGGGCCCGCGTCGCGCCAGCCGCACTTTCTCGGGCCGGATCGCGACCGCAACAGCCGACTCGGCGAGCGGCATCAGCGGCGCGGCGGCGACGAGCTCGCCGGCATTGCGCGTCGCGATCGTCAACCGATGCGGCTCGTGCCCCTTCACCTCGCCCTCGAACAGGTTGACGTCGCCGACGAACTCCGCGATCCAGCGCGAGGCCGGCTCTTCATAGAGGCGCCGCGGCGTCGCCACCTGCTCCAACCGGCCGGCGTCCATCACGCCGATCCGGTTTGCAACCGTCATCGCCTCGTCCTGGTCGTGGGTGACGATGATGAAGGTCATGCCGAGCCGGCGCTGCAACTCCATCAGCTCCACTTGCGTGCTCTCGCGCAGCTTCTTGTCGAGCGCGGCCATCGGCTCATCGAGCAGCAGCACTTGCGGCCGCCGTGCCAGCGACCGCGCCAGCGCCACGCGCTGCTTCTGGCCGCCGGAGAGCTGGTCGGGCTTGCGCTTCTCCAGCCCCTCCAGCCTGACCAGCGCGACCATCTCCGCCACGCGCGAGGCGATCTCGCGCCGCGCCATGCCGGCCCGTCTCAAACCGAAGGCGATGTTGTCGTAGACCGACAAATGTGGAAACAGCGCGTAGTTCTGGAACATCATGTTGACGGGACGCTGATGCGGCAGCGCCTGCGCGATATCCTCGCCGCCGAGCAGGATACGTCCCTCGTCCGGGGTCTCGAAGCCGGCCAGCATCCGCAGCAGCGTGGTCTTGCCGCAGCCGCTCGGGCCGAGCAGCGCAAAAAACTCGCCGGCGTGGATCTCGAGCGAAACGCCATCGACCGCGCGAAAACCGCCGAACGCCTTGACGACGCCCTCCATGCGCAGCAGCGGCATGATCGGATCCGGCAAGGGCAAGGGCTTGGCCGGCTCCGCGGCGATCTCCGTATTCGCGATGTCCTCAGCCATGTCCCGATAAGCGTTGCGATGCCCGCCGCAAGCTAACGACGGATCGGCCGCGGCTCAACCGGCGTCGTCGCGCTATCCCCTCTCCGATCGCCCAGGACGTCCAGGACGCCCACAGCCTGCCCTGAGGCTGCGCCCCCCATGAAGGCCGCCAGCGCGTCCCGCTCCGCCGGCGTCATCGTCAGACCGAGCTTGGTGCGGCGCCAGAGGATATCGTCGGCGAACCGTGCCCATTCCTTGGCCATGAGATAGCGCACTTCGGCTTCCGTGAGCTCCGCCCCGAAGCTCCGACCGAGATCGGTGCGGCTCTTGGCCTCGCCCAATATGTCGGCGAGCCGGGAGCCATAGGCGCCAACCAGACGCTGCGCCTCTGCCTCGGTCAGAAAGCGCCAGCGCTCGCGCGCGAGCTCGACCTGCTCGTCGAAGCGGTCCCAGGCAAAATCTCCGCCCGGCAGCGGCGTCCGCGCCGTCCAGCGCGGCGCCATCGGACAAACCCGCGAGAGCCGGTCGATGGCGCGTTCAGCACGACGCCTGACGGTGGTGACATCACCGCCCGAGAGGGTCAGCAGCGGCGCCCGGCTCCGGCCGGCATCAAAGTCCATCATACTGGCCGCCGGCGCGCGACCACCGTCGCGCGCGAACACCATGTTGGCACCCGACACGGTCCTGATCACGTCGACGGGCTGGATCTCCGCCCGGAAGTAGCGGTTCACGGCCGTGCAGAGATAGGCGACATCCACGGCCGGCACCGCGACCACCGCGGGGTCGCCCTTGAAGGCATGGGAGACCGTGCCGACCAGCGTGAAATCCCGCGCATAGGGACTGGCGAAGATCAGCTGCCCATCCGGATTCTGGAACACGTAGACGGTATCGACATCGAACAGGCGCGGCACGACGATCTGGCTCACCTGCCGCGCGACGAGCCGTGACGAGGGCTGGCGCAACACTGTTTCTGCGGTGGACGCGCTCCAGGCGCCGGTGGCGTTGGCGAGCGCACGCGCGGTCAGGATGCGCCGGTAGCCGCGATCGATCACCGCGAGCCGCCAGATCCGATCGCGATCAGCGCGCACGCACCGGGCGCCGGTGCAGATGGCGGCGCCCCGCTCCGCCGCATCGAGCGCCGTCAGCACGACCAGGCGCGAATCGTCCACCAGGCAATCGGAATATTCGAAGGCGGTGCCGATCGGGCGCTGCAGCGCATTGCCGATCGGGTGGTGCGTGACGTCCAGGGTCGTTGCGGCCGGCAGGCGACTGTGGGAGCCCAGCCGATCGTAAAGCCACAACCCGGCGCGCAGGCGCCAGGGCGGACGCTCATTGGCGTGCGCGGGAACAGCAAACCGGATCGGCCGCACCAGATGCGGCGCGATATCGAGCCAGATGTCGCGTTCGGACAGCGCCGCGCGGACCCGGAGCAAGCCGCGGCGCTCCAGCATGGCAAGATCGCCGTGGACCAGCCTCGAGCTCGCCGAGGAGGCCGCAGCGCCGAGATCGCCCTGCTCGATGAGAATCACGCGCAGCCCGCGGCCGGCGGCATCGCGCGCCAGGCTTGCGCCGTTCAGCCCGCCACCGATGACCGCCAGATCGTAATCCGTCATGCGCGAATGTGCCGAAGCGCGCCGAAATGGTGCGCGCTTTACCTAACCGGTCTTGCGCACTGACTCCATGACATTGGCATCATTGCGGCCGACCAGCGCATCATATTTCTCGATCGGCAGCGGCTTGCCCAGGAGATAGCCCTGAACGGAGTCGCAGCCTTCCTCGGCCAGGAACCCGAGCTGCTCCGGCGTCTCGACCCCTTCGGCCACGATCAGCATGTTCATGCCGTGACCGAGATCGATCACCGCGCGCACGATCGCGGCGGACTGCGGGGTGCGTCCGAGATTCATGACGAAGGCACGGTCGATCTTGATCTTGTCGAACGGGAACGCCTGCAGATAGCTCAAAGAGGAATAACCGCTACCGAAATCGTCCATCGAGATCCGCACCCCGAGCGCCTTCAGCCGTCGCAGCAGGCCGAGACCGCGATCGAAATCCTCGATCAGCACGCCTTCGGTGATTTCGAGCTCCAGCCGGTCCGGCGTGAGACCGGTCTCGATCAGGATCGAGTGCACAAGCCCGACCAGATCGCCGTGAACGAATTGCGCCGGCGACAGGTTGACGGCGACCTGCAGCGGCTTGGGCCAGGACGCCGCCTCGCGGCAGGCCTCGCGCAGAATCCATTCGCCCATCTCGACGATCAGGCCGCTTTCCTCGGCCAGCGGGATGAAATCGCTCGGCGGAACGAAGCCGCGCTGCGGGTGCTGCCAGCGGGCAAGCGCCTCGAAGCCGATGATCTCGCTGGCGTCCACCGTGCGGCCGGAACTCGCCTGCGGCTGGAAATACAGCGACAGTTCGCCGTTCTTGATCGCGACCGAGAGCTCCTGGTGCAGCACGCGACGATCGCGGATCTGCTGATCCATTTCGGGCTCGTAGAAGGTGATGCTTCCGCGCGACTTGGCCTTGGCACGGAACAGGGCCGCACCGGCATTGGCGAGCAGCGAGGCAGGATCCGAGCCATTGTGCGGAAACACCGAGATGCCCGTCGTCAGCGCGGTGCGGATCGACTTGCCGTCGATCTGGAACTCGATGGCGATGGCTTGCGCCAGCTGCTCGGCCAGCCGCTGCCCGGCCTCGGGCTGCTTGCCGTCGATGATCAAGCCGAACTCGTCGCCCGACAGCCGCGCCACGACCCCGCCCCGTGCGGCGTCCTGGACCCGATGCGCAACCTCGATCAGGAGCTTGTCGCCGATCGCATGGCCGAAGACGTCATTGACCTCCTTCAGCCCCTTGAGGTCGACGTTGAGAACCGCGAACTCCTCGCAGGTCGCCCCGCACGCTTCGATCATCTGACTGAGCGCCTGCAGGAAGGCGGCCCGGTTGGGCAGGTCGGTCAGGCCGTCATGATAGGCCATGTGGGCCATCCGCGACTCGGTCTGGCGACGGTCGGTCACGTCTTCGTAGGTCTTGATCAGATATTGCGGCTCGTCATTGTCGCCGTTGACGATCATCCGCCTTGTCAGGAACAGGCGCAGGCCGTCCTTGGTCGAAATCGGGTGCTCCTCGGTGATCAGGCTGCGCTTCTTGATCGCGGCCTCATCGCGGGCGATGATCAGCTTGGCCTCCCGCGGATTGAAGATGTCGGCGGTGGTCAGCCCGGTGACGTCCTCGCGCCGGCGATTGAGGATCATCTCCGCGCTGCGGTTGGCAAGCAGATAGCGGCCGTCGCTGACGCGCTCGACGATCAGCGAAACCGGGATGTTGTCGACCACGAGCTCGAGGAACCTCTTGGCGTTTTCGAGCTCGTAGCTCAAGGCGCGGCGCTCGGTGTCGTCGTCGAGCAGCGCGATCAGGAACTGCGGTTCGTTCTTCTCGTTGCGCGCGATGACGCGATTGGAGGCGAGGATGCGCCGTTCCTCGCCGCGCCGGATCATCAGCTCGCTGCGGTAGGCCTCGCTGGACGCAAGCAATGCAGCGCGGTCTGCGGCCTCGATATTCGCAGCCGTTTCGGGTGAGAACAACTCGCTGGCGCGCCGGCCCGTGATTCGCTCGCGAGGCAGGCCCGAGAATTTCTCGAAGGCGCGGTTGGCGAAGATATAGCGGCCGTCGTCGATGTTCTTGGCGGCTACGCAGACCGGCACGTGGTCCAGCACCGATTCCAGGAACTGCTTGGTCGAGGCGAGCTCCCGCTCCAGCCTGCGCCGCTCGGTGCAATCCTCGTGAACTCCGATCGAACCGCCATCCGGCAGATGAAACAGTTTCGCCACCACCGCGCGGCCATCCGGCAGCTCGGTGACGTAGCCCTCCGGTTCGCGCGCCCGACGGGCGTATTCCTGGATCGACAGGTTGAGCAAGCCGCGCTTGCGCCGAAGCTCGGCGAGTTCGCGGCCGGTCGAGCCGCGCGGAATGTCGGCGCGGCTCAGGCCATAGATGTCCAAGAAGCGATCATTGTAGAAGACGATGCGGTTGGCCGCATCGGTCATCATGATGCCCTGGCTGAGATTGTTCAGCGCGGAACTGACGAATGCGTCGCGATGCAACTGTTCGCGCTTGTAACGGCGCAGCGCCGAATGGACCCACAGCAGGACAGAGGCGAGAAACGCGCAGACGACAAGGCCTCCGATGAGCATTTCCCAGAGCACGTTTGCATCGACATCGCCGAAGGCGCGTTGCTGCGGGACGTTCGCAGCCAGGCTCCGCACAGGCGCGAGCGACATCGCAACTGCAGCGAAGCCCGCAATGGCCTGCGCAGGAATCAGATTCTTGCCGCCTGCCTGCCAATTGTTGCCAGCCATCGATCACCCGCGGATTTCGGGAGCACAATCTCTGGTCGGACGCGTTTGGATCGGGTAAACGGCTTCTCGCGCTTCGCGAAAACGGCGGCGCCGACGTCCGCTTTTGACCAATGATGATGAATGCCTCGTTAAAATCAGGATCGCCGCTCCGCCTTTGCCCCGCAACTGCGGCGTGCAGATCCGCGAGTTTGCTAACTATGCAGCGGCGGTCACACCATGGATAAGGTCGACTGCGTCGTTATCGGCGCCGGTGTCGTTGGCCTCGCGATTGCCCGGCGATTGGCAAAGGCCGGCCGCGAGGTCGTGGTCCTGGAGGCGGCCGAGGACATCGGCACCGTCACCTCCTCGCGCAATAGCGAGGTGATCCATGCCGGCATCTACTACAAGGCCGGCAGCCTGATGGCGCGCTTCTGCGTCCAAGGCAAGCGCTTGCTCTATCGCTATTGCGACGAGCACGGCATTCCCTACCGCAATTGCGGCAAGCTGATCGTAGCGACGACCGCGAACGAAACCGACAAACTGCAAGGCATTCGCGCGCACGCGGCGGCAAATGGGGTCGACGACCTGCAGTTGCTGTCAGGGGATGCAGCACGCGCCCTCGAACCTGCGCTCGCCTGCGCGGCCGCGCTGCTGTCGCCATCGACGGGCATCATCGACAGTCACGCCTACATGCTGTCGCTGCGCGGCGAAGCAGAAGCCGCAGGAGCCGCATTTGCCTTTCACACGCCGCTGCTGCGGGCCAAGGCCGATGCAGACCAGATCGAGCTCGATGCCGGCGGCGACCAGCCGATGATCCTCGGCTGCCGGCTGCTCGTCAATGCGGCCGGGCTGAATGCACCCGCGGTGGCGCGCATGATCGACGGCATGCCGCTCGCGCTGATTCCGCCGGCCTATCTGGCCAAGGGCAACTACTTCAGCTGCAGCGTCCGGGCGCCGTTTGCGCGATTGATCTATCCGGTGCCGGAGCCCGGCGGCCTCGGCGTGCACCTGACGCTAGATCTGGCGGGACAGGCCCGTTTCGGTCCCGACGTAGAATGGGTCGATCATATCGACTATGCGGTGGATCCGGCACGGGCCGAGCGGTTTTATCCGGCGATCCGCAGATATTGGCCGACGCTGCCCGATGGTGCGCTGATGCCGGCCTATTCCGGCATGCGCCCCAAGATCGTACCGCCCGCCGTGGCGACGCAGGACTTTCTGATTCAGGGCCCCAGCGATCACGGCGTTGCAGGGCTGATCAATCTGTTTGGAATTGAATCGCCGGGACTGACATCGTCGCTGGCGATTGCCGACCATGTCGGCGAGCTCGCAGGTATTTAGGAAAGCCGCTCGTTCATCATGGGAACGAGCCAAATGGGACAAGAGCCAAGTAGGCGGCCAGGTAAGCAGGTTAGGTCAGCATGCCATCTGGGATGGAGCGAGACCGTCCACCCCAGAAGGATTTCGAAAATGATGTGGTTCGCCTTCAGTGAACCGTTTCGCTAGTGGCGAGCTTCAAGCGCTCGATCTCGTCCTTCACCATCAACTTTCGTCGCTTCAATTCGGCAATTCGCAGGTCGTCCGTCGAAAGGTGCAGGAGAGCATCATGCAATTCGTTTTCAAGAACTTTGTGCTTACGTTCCAGTTCAACGAGATGCGCCTGAATGGCCATTCGCAACCTCCTTGGTGAGTTAACCTGAGATTCGACCAGGATTATTGAGTGTACACGACTCGCTTGTCGTGTCGATGGGCCAAAGAACCGCGGGCGCAAATTTGCGCACCATGTGTAATGAAGCGTGAGCAGATCACGCGCAGTCCTGACTTGCGCGAACGCGAAATTCGGCAGGACAATGCGGACATCGGGAACATCGTGACTTGCGTCGCAGCTTCGCTGCAGCAATAGTCGATCGTCCCTCCGCAAGCCTTTTCCTCCCTCTGTGCTTTTTTGCTAATATAGATCATG
The DNA here is from genome assembly GCF_032489995.1 of Bradyrhizobium sp. SZCCHNGR1005. Classification (NCBI taxonomy): domain Bacteria; kingdom Pseudomonadati; phylum Pseudomonadota; class Alphaproteobacteria; order Hyphomicrobiales; family Nitrobacteraceae; genus Bradyrhizobium; species Bradyrhizobium sp. SZCCHNGR1005. The sequence continues at coordinate 26,413 of NZ_JAUEZC010000007.1, read as the reverse complement.
GCCGATCCAGACGAGCGCGAGTTGCACGCAGAACTCGCACGCTTGCAGCAGGAACACCGCGACCTCGACGCGGCGATTGATGCGCTGCATCAATCGCCCGCGCCAGATCTCTTGCGGCTGCAGCGGTTGAAAAAACGCAAGCTGTTGTTGCGCGATCGGATCGCCTTCATCGAAGACCAGATCACGCCCGATATCATCGCTTGATCTGTAGGCCTTGGCGAGCGGGCCGCCCGGCTTGGCCGCAAGCCGGCGCGAGGGATGCGGCTCACGAAGCGATAGTCGGTTGCCTTTACGCCGTCGGCAAAAACGCCGATCGGACCCGGATCTCCCGATCATCGAAAACACGATTGACAATCCAGAACAAAACAGGAACAATCGGCACAGTATTCACCGCCCTGGCAACGCGCCGACGTCACCCCGACCAAGGGAGATCCCGATGCAAGCAGCCTTCCCGTCCGATGATGGCCTTTACGAACGCGCCTGCGATCAGGCGATCGCGATGTGCAGCGGCAATCTCCGCTCGACCATCAAAGCCCTGATCATGGCCAACGAATATCTCGAGCTGGAATTGCAGGAGCTGCGCGCTGCGGTGGTCTGCGGCTGCGTGCCGAACCCGCTCGATCGCGCAAACAGCGAAGCCGCATAAGCTGGCAGCTCGCGCCGCGATGGGTGAGCTTCGCAGAGCATTGGTCAGTTGAAAGGAGCGTCAGGAGATAGCGCAATGTCCGAGATCACCTACTATGTCGCGATGCCGTTCACGCGTGATGCCTCCGGCATGCTGATCGCCGGCACCGCAGAGGAATGCCAAAGCTCGACCACGGCGCTGCTGCGCGCGGAGATGATGTCGCACCTGGAGGGGAATATCGGCGCCGTTGCCTTCAGCCGCAGCGGCGATCCCATGATGGGCGAGTTCAGCGATGCACGGCTGTTACGCAAATTCGGGCAGGTGCCGGACGATCTCGGCGGGATGTAACCGCACATCCTCGGATGCGTTGCCAAACCGGACGAACTGACCGGACGATGCTTCGATTCCGAACATCGATCAGCTCGCGGCGCATTCATTTGCGAATTTCGGAATCGAAGCGCACCGTCGCTCTCTCTTGCGGATGTACATGGCGCGATCCGCCGCTTCCAGGCCGCGCGCGGCATCCGTGTGCGGGTCCAGAATCGCAACGCCCGCCGATGCACCGACCCGCACGGTTTGCGCCTCGAATTCGAAACTCAGCGCATCGATCGCGTGCTCCAGCGTGAGAGCCTTGGCAGCAGCATCCAGCGCACTCAAGTTCCACAACAGGATGCCGAATTCGTCACCGCCCAACCGCCCGACCACATCGGACGAGCGCACCTGCCCCGACAGGGTGCGCGCTACCGCCCTCAGAACCTCATCGCCTGCCGCGTGGCCGAAGGTATCGTTGACCGGCTTTAAACGGTCGACATCGAGCAGGATCAGTGCACCGGTCGCCCCGTAGCGCTTGATGTAAGCTGCGGACCGATCCAATTCGCGGACGAATCCTCGCCGGTTGAAGATGTCGAGGAGGAAGTCCCGCTCGGCACTCGCCTTGAGTTCTTCGATCTGCCTCGCCGCCTGCGCAAGTTCCCGCCGCAGCCGGTGAATGGTCTGACGCGTACCCGGGAAACTGACCTCGGCTTGCGCGTCACCGAATGTCCGGATCTGCCGCCGAACCAGGATCCCTGGTTTCGCCCATACGCGGGGCCGCCCATTACGCTTCTGTTTCATCGAATCCCTGACGCGCACCGCCGTGCCTCGGCGGATTGCAGTTCGAGCGGTGGCACATGACGGAACTTCGAACTCAATCTGCACGATTCGAGCCGCACCGTGGCGGTCGATCGGCGCGCGATCCACGCATCCGAAACTCGCCAGAACGTTGCGCGAACATCGGCGGCGGAACGCTACTTATGGGCTTGCCGCGATTCGCCAAGACGGGATAGTGCATTCGCGTCTCCTTACCATGCCTTGCCGCGGTCGGGCCGGCCCCTATACTCCGGCTCATGTTTCTGGATTCCCGAGAAGAATTGAGCTTATGACTGCCCCGATCGCCATCATCATGGGAAGCCAGTCGGACTGGCATACCATGCGCCATGCCGCCGATACGTTGGCGGAGCTGGGATTAGGCTACGACGCCCGCATCGTATCCGCGCATCGGACCCCCGATCGGCTCTACGCGTTTGCCAAGGGAGCGAAGGCGGCCGGCTTCAAGGTGATCATTGCCGGCGCCGGAGGCGCCGCCCATCTGCCCGGCATGACCGCCGCTTTGACCGAACTGCCGGTATTCGGGGTGCCCGTGGAGTCCAAGACCATGTCCGGGCTCGATTCGCTTTATTCGATCGTGCAGATGCCCGCCGGAATTCCGGTCGGGACGCTCGCGATCGGCAAGTCCGGCGCGATCAACGCGGCCCTTCTGGCGGCAAGCGTGCTTGCGCTGACCGACGCGGAACTTGCGGCGCGCGTGGCAGCCTGGCGAGCACAGCAGACCGAGCAGGTCGCCGAACGCCCGGAGGGATCGGCGTGACTGCGTCTCATCCGGTGCGGCTCAAGCCCGGCGACACCATCGGCATTCTCGGCGGCGGACAATTGGGGCGCATGCTGGCGCTCGCGGCGGCGCGGCTCGGACTGCGCTGCCAGGTGTTTTCGCCGGATCCGGATTCTCCGGCTTTCGACGTCGTGCAGCGCGCCACCTGCGCCGAATATGCCGATGTCGAGGCGCTGGAGTTCTTCGCCAACGACGTCGACGTCGTGACCTATGAATTCGAAAACGTCCCCTCCGCGGCAGCCATGGTGCTGGCTGCGAGGCGGCCGGTGCTGCCGAGCCGGACGGTGCTGGAAACGACGCAGGATCGCCTTGCCGAAAAGGATTTCGTCACCTCGCTCGGCATTCGGACTGCGGATTACGCCGACGTCTCCTCGGTGGCGGGCTTGCGCGAGGCGATCGTCCGCATCGGCCTGCCCGGCGTGCTCAAGACCCGCCGTTTCGGTTATGACGGCAAGGGCCAGATCAAGATACGCCAGGGCGACGATCTCGAGCGCGCCTGGGCCGAGCTCGGTACGAGGTCCGCGATCCTCGAGGCGTTTGTTCCATTCGAGCGCGAGATCTCGGTCGTCGCTGCGCGGGCGGCCGACGGCCAGGTCGAATGTTTCGACGTGACCGAGAACGAACACCGCGATCACATCCTGAAGATCTCGCGGGCGCCGGCCGCAATCCCGGACGCGCTCGCCGAGCAGGCGCGCGAGATCGCCGGCCGGATCGCGACCGCGCTCGATTATGTCGGTGTGCTCGCAGTCGAAATGTTCGTGGTGCCCGGCAAACAGGGGCCGAGCGTGCTCGTCAATGAAATCGCGCCGCGGGTGCATAATTCGGGGCACTGGACCCTGGACGGCGCTTCGATCTCGCAATTCGAGCAGCACATCCGCGCCATCGCCGGCTGGCCGCTGGGCAAGCCGGTACGCCACGGCGAGGTCACGATGACCAATCTGATCGGCGACGAGATCAACACCTACGAGCAATGGCTCACCGTCCCCGGCGCGACCGTCCACCTCTACGGCAAAGGTACCCCGCGACCCGGCCGCAAGATGGGACACGTGACGCTGGTGTCGCCGACCCCGCCGAAATCCGCCTGATCCTACCCGCCCGCGGAACAGCTAAACTTTGCGTCAGGGTTACCAGGGCGGGTGGACATTGGTCCCGTAGTCTGATACATCGGCGCGCTCAAGGTTAAGGGCGAGGCCATTTGCCAGCCCTGGCTTCACCCGATTCCAAACCGATGTACTGAGAAAGAGGATGCCGCGTGCAGGTTCTCGTTCGCGATAACAATGTCGATCAAGCCCTCAAGGCGCTCAAGAAGAAGATGCAGCGCGAGGGTATTTTCCGCGAGATGAAGCTCCGCGGACATTACGAGAAGCCCTCTGAGAAGAAAGCCCGGGAAAAGGCCGAAGCCGTGCGCCGCGCACGCAAGCTGGCGCGCAAGAAGTTGCAGCGTGAAGGCCTGCTGCCGATGAAGCCGAAGCCGGTGTTCGGCGCTGGCGCCGGTGGTGACCGGGGTGCGGGCCGTGGTCCGGGCGCAGGTGCGCGCAGCGGCGGCATGCGCTGATCGCGAACCAATTCGAGTTTTGAGATGACAGCGCGGGCCTTCGGGCTCGCGCTTTTGTTTTGGGCTATGGCGTCGTCGGTTCACACGCCGTCGTCATGGGCTCCAATGCCCGGCTGCACAATCATCGGGAGACCGAGGTCGTCTACCTGCGACAGAGCGCCGCAGGGAAGGACCGCGGCGACGGCGACCACCGACGTCTCGTCTAATTCAGCTTTCCGGCCCGATCCGACCGGAAGCATTGCCCGACGAATTACTTCGGGATGACCGCGTGGAACACCGACTTGGCCGCGGAGAGCATATCCTCGGCGACGTTATGCATGCGCTCCTTGGCGGATTCCGTGTCGGCGCGCAGATCGAGCGGGCGGAGCGGCGAAGCCAGGGGGATATCGGCCGGCGGCGTCGGACGCCCGTCCGGCTGAACCGAGCCGGTAATCGCAGGGTTGCCGGGCGGAGGACCAAGCACGACCGACGTGTCGGCTGGTGGCGTGGACACGGTGATCGGAGGCGGCAATGGCCGCACCGGAGACACCGGCGGCGGGGCAGCGGTCACGATGCGCGACGGATCCGCCGGAGCACGAGCAGGATCCGAGGGCTTCTCGGCAGGTTTGGTCGCCTCGCTCGCCCGCAGCCGCTCGATTGCGGCCCGGGCCAGATCGGCGGCGTCGCGGTGCTCTTCCGGAGCAGGCATCTCAGCGGGCGTGCTGCGCGCGATCAGCTTTTCCCGCGCTGGCACATGGCGCTGCGCCTCGGCGGGCGCATTTGCCGTCTCAGCCGGCTTGGCCTCGATCGACTTCTCTCCAGCAGCCTTTTCGCTCACCGACTTCTCGGCAATGCCCTTAGCCTTGATGCCGGGACCGGGAAAGTTCGAGAGCTCGACCGACGTCTCCGCCGGCTTGGCGTCCGGCTTCGCACCGGCCGTCTTGGAAGCGTCAGCCTTGGGAGCGTCGTTCTTGGAAGCGTCGTTCTTGGAGTCGACCGTCGTCGGCGCCACAGCCGCGACCGTGGCTGCAGAGGTGGCGGGCTTGGCGTTGATGTAGTGATTGACGATGTACGCCCCGAGGATGGTCGCAACCACCGACGGGACGATCTCCATGGCGAGCTTTTTCAGATATTTCAGCATGCTGACCACTCCCCGCCGGTATTTGGGGGAACTTTGAGGCACAATTATGGGATCAGATACGACACATCAGTGGCATTTTAGTAAAGAAAAGCTTTACGGCTTCAACTCAATTTCTAGGAAGACAATCTCGGAAGACGTCTCGTTCAGCACGTCGTGTTCCACACCTGCTTTGCGGAAGTAAGATTTCCCGACTGCAAGCTGCGCCGAGTTCCGTTCCCCGCTTGGCGCCACGATGGTCATCTCGCCGGCAGTGACGGGAACAATGACATAATCCATCTCATGAATGTGACGGCCGGTGGCGCTGCCGGGGGCCAGGCGCCATTCGGTGACGCGCACTTCGGGAGTGTCGACCTGAATATCGGATTTGGCGCTGAGCATCTCACGTTCCCTGCTGATCACGGCACGAACAACAGAAACACGAATACGGCGAACACGACCATGTGCACCAGCCCAAACAGGACGTTGGTCCTGCCGGTGCCGAAGGTGAGCATGCTCAGCACGAATGTCAGAATCAGGAGCGCCATTCCAGGCGGGTTCAGGCCGAGCACCAGGGGCTTGTCGAGCGCGTAGCCGGCCAGCCCGACCGCGGGAATGGTCAACCCAATGGTCGCAAGCGAAGAGCCGAGCGCCAGGTTGATGCTCCGCTGCAGATCATTGGCGCGCGCAGCCGAGATCGCCGCAACGCTCTCGGGCAGCAGAATCAGCGCCGCCACCAGCACGCCGGCCAAGGCCGGCGGGGCGCCGGTCGCGGCCACGCCGGCATCGACCACCAGCGAGAACTTCTTGGCAAGCAGCACGACCGACAGCAATGCCACCAGCAGGAGGCCGATGCTGAACGCGAGCATCCGCGGCGGCAATTTCGGATCATGGTCGGTGAATGCCGAAGCGCCGCTCACGAAATAATCGCGGTGTCGCGTCGTCTGGGTGTAGAGGAAAACGGCATAGAGCAGGATCGTGACCACGCTGACGAATCCGAGCTGGGCGGCGGAATAGACCGGCCCTGTCTCGGTCAAGGTGAAATTCGGGAGCACCAGCGTGATCGTCGCCAGCGTGAACAGCACGCTGAGATACAGATTCGCGCCCGAGACCTGGAAATCCTGCTCGCGGTAGCGCAGGCCGCCGATGAAAACGCAGATTCCGACCAGGCCGTTGCAGACGATCATCACCACCGCAAACACGGTATCCCGGGCGAGCGTCGGCACCGACTTGTCGCCGAGCATGATGGTCGCGATCAGCGCCACCTCGATCACCGTGACAGCCAAGGTCAGAAGCAGCGTTCCATAGGGCTCGCCGAGCTCATGCGCGATCACCTCGGCGTGATGCACGGCCGCAAACACCGTCCCGAACAGAACGATCAGCAATCCGCCAGCGAACACGAGGCCGCCTAATGTGGGCGCAAACTCGTAATGCGTGGCTGTCACCAGCGCAAACAGCACCACGGCCAATGCGGGAAAGACCACGGCCGATCTGGGCGTCGCGTTCACAGCACTCATGTGACAGAGCCCCTCAATTGTGCGTCCGCGATGCCCGCCGCACCGGCACCAGCTTGGCACTAGCTTAACCGGCGCCGAGCCGCGGCGAAATCGGCAGGAAGGTGAGCAGGAGAAAGAGCGGAATCAGCACCGCTGCCGCCCACAGCATATAGCCGAAAAAGCTCGGCATCCTGATGCCGCGCTCGCGGGCGATTGCCTCCACCATGAAGTTGGGCGCGTTCCCGATATAAGTCAGCGCGCCCATATAGACGGCGCCCATCGAGATCGCGGCCAGCGTGCCGGACAGCTCCTGCATCAGAGTCGACGCATTGCCGCCGGCGAGCTCGAAGAAGAGGAGGTAGGTCGGCGCATTGTCCAGGAACGCGGACATCAATCCGGTGAACCAGAAATAGGCCACTTCCCGCGGCGCCCCGCTCGGGGTCGTGACCGCATCCAACAGCCAGGCGAAGCTGCCGCTGCGACCCGCATGCAGCATCGCCACCACCGGAACGATCGCGGTGAAGATCGCCGCGAACAGCTTTGCGACCTCCCGGATCGGCTCCCAGTTGAAGCCGTTGGCCTCGCGATGTTCGTCAGGCGTCAGCCACAACGACAGCATGGCGATCACGACCAGCAGCGCATCGCGAACCAGATTCTGCAGCTCCAGATGCGTGCCGAACACGTCGAACGTCACGCCTGGGTGCCAGTTCGCTGAGAACAGCGTATTGGCAACCACGGCTCCGATCAGCACGAGGTTGACGAGACCACGGATTCGAACCGGCTCGCACCGCGTCTTATCGCCCATCCCTGGTTCAGCGCGGGACAGCCACCAGTCGAGTGCGACGAAAATGGCCAGCAGCAGCCCCGCTACGATCGCGGTCTGCGGCCAGATGTGCCGTGTGGTCCAGAAGAAATCGACCCCACGCAGGAAGCCAACGAACAGCGGCGGATCGCCGAGCGGGCTCAACGCGCCGCCGACATTGCCGGCCAGGATGATGAAGAAGACCAGGACATGGACATTGTGCCGGCGGGTCAAATTGGCGCGGATCAAGGGGCGCACCAGGATCATCGCGGCGCCGGTGGTCCCGACGATGGAGGCGATCATCGTTCCCAGCGCCAGAATGCCGGCATTGGTCGCAGGCGTGCCTCTGATGTCGCCCGTGACGAGAATGCCGCCCGTCACGGTGTAGAGCGCAAACAGAAGCACGATGAAGCTGAAATATTCGCCGAGCAGCGCGTGAATGAATCCCTCGAACGCAGGCGTCGGGCCGGCAGACGATGTCAGCGCAGCGAAGGTCAAGAGCGACCAGAGAGCCGCGACCTTGCCGTAATGATGGTGCCAGAACTTGGGAAACAAGAGCGGCCCGAGCGCGATCGAGAGCAGCAGGCCGGCAAAGGGCAAGGCAAACGGCCAGCCCATGGCAGCGCCATCAAGCCCGGTGGCGGCCTGCGCGCTCACAGGCCACGTCGCGAGCAGCGCGACAGCAACAAACCAGCACAACAGACGCGTGATATTGGTCCTATGATCCGTCGATGAATCGCTTCGCTGTCTCCGTCGCACCAAACCTATCCAGATCGTTGTGACCGCCGTCAGGAAACGCTACGAATTGCTTGGGGTCATGCGCAAGCCTGTATAGTCGTTCCCCGAAGCGGATCGAAATCGCAGGATCCTTCTCCCCATGCATGATCAACAGCGGCACTTTGACGCGTGCGATCCGCAGATCGGATCGAAACCGATCCAGCATGAGCAGGCTGACCGGCGCGAACCGGAACATGGCGCCGGCAACCTCCACAATGGACGTATAAGGAGCTTCCAGGATCAGCTTGGCGATCGGCTTGTCGGCCGCAATCGCGGTGGCGACGCCGCTGCCGAGGGAGAAGCCCCAGGCCACGATGCGGTCAGGTGCATAGCGCGCGGCCGTGAAGGCATAGGCAGCGTCGGCGTCCAATAGCAGCCCGTGCTCGCTCGGACTGCCGGTCGAACCGGCATAGCCGCGATAGGATAGCGCGACGAGGCCGGTGCCATCGGCCGTCAACGCCTTGAAGCGCGGGACGAGACCCGCCAGGACATCGCCGTTGCCGTGGAAATACAGCACGACCTTGCGACCGGGCCTGGCCGGCACATGCCAGACGACGACCTTCTCGCCATCGGCCGAGGTCAGCACATGCTCTTCGGCCTGCGGAAATCCAGCCGCGTCAGGTGCCGTGCGGCCGACCGGCGGGATCGGAAACAGCATCGTGCGCTGCTTGACGAACAGCACGGCAAGCCCGCAAGCGTAGAGCCCGGCAAGGACGATAAGAAGCCATTTGAGGAGAGCCATCGGGCGCGCCGCCAAGTGCTTACCGGCATCAATCATCACATCAACAGGCTCGGCAGCACGGCCTCGCGCACGACGCGGATCGGCGGCATCCATTGATCGGGCGCGCTGTAGTTTCCTGCCATGACGACAACGATCAGGTCGAGATCAGGCATAACATAGAGCCGCTGGCCGCCATTGCCTGCGGCGCCGACCCAATGCTCCAGATGCACCTTGTCGCCGGCGCGAAACTCCATGTCGCCAAGGTACCATTGATAGCCGTAGCGCTGCAGCTCGTTGACGGAGACGCGCGGGACGAAACACTCCGTGAGCCAATCCGCGGGCACCACTTGGCGCGCACCAACCTTGCCATCGTCCATCACGAGCTGGCCGATGCGCGCGAGATCATGCAGCGTCATGCGCAGGCCGGAAGCTGCCACCGGCTCGCCATCGGCCGAGCCGCGTTGCCGGCCGACCCAGGTCTCGCTGCTGGTGATCCATTCCGTGCGGCCGATGCCGAGCGGATCGAACAGCGCGGTGCGCGCATAGTCGGGCAATGAACGCCCCGTGCCCTTGGCAATCAGCCGGCCGAGCAGCGCGGTCGCGCCGCCACTGTATTGCCAGCGCTTGCCAGGAGGCCCGATGACTGGCCGCTCCAGCACGAAGCGATAGCGATCCTCCGCCATCTCCATGCCGATCTCGTCGTTATCTGGGCTGTCGTAGGCTAAACCGATCTCGTTCCATCGGGTGCCGAGCGACATCGACAGCGCATGTCCGATGGTCTGCTGCCTGCGCCGTTCATCGGCCGCAACCAGGTCCTGATATTCAGGGAACTGCGCGTAGAGCGGCGCGTTTGGCGGCGGAACCTTGCCGTCCGCGAGCGCGATGCCATAGAGCAGCGCGACGATGCTCTTGGTTGCCGAATAGAGATTGTGCAGCGTATCTGGGCCAAATCGCACGAGGCCCAGCGACTGCCCCCAATTATTGTCTTCCGCCTCGAAATAGCGTTCCAACGCGATCCGCCGGTGGCGCACGACGAGCACGCCGTGCAGGCCCCATACGCGCTTGTCCGCGATCAGTCTGTCGAGACGCGGCGCAAGGTCCGCCGTCAGGCCGGCATCGGTAGGAGCCGCTTTTTGCCATGGCCCGGCAGGCGCGGCTGAACTCGCGAGACCGACATCGCCAGCCGCCAAGGTTGCGGTTGCGCCTGCAATCACCTCGCGACGGTCCAGCATTGGATGGCTCCGGCCTAGTCTCTGGCCAAGCGAGTTTAGCCGGTTTCCGACATAGCGTCTGGTGATTTACATCGCCTTGACGATGCTCTCGGTCATCTTCTTGGCGTCGCCGAGCAGCATCATCGTGTTGTCGCGGTAGAACAGCGGGTTGTCGATGCCGGCATAGCCGGAGGCGAGCGAGCGCTTGATGAACATCACCGTGCCGGCCTTCCAGACCTGCAGCACCGGCATGCCGTAGATCGGCGAGGACTTATCCTCTTCGGCCGCCGGGTTGGTGACGTCGTTGGCGCCGATCACGAAGGCGACGTCGGCCTGGGCGAATTCGGAGTTGATGTCCTCGAGTTCGAACACCTCGTCGTACGGCACGTTGGCTTCGGCGAGCAGCACGTTCATGTGGCCGGGCATGCGGCCGGCGACCGGGTGGATGGCGTATTTCACCTCCACCCCTTCCTTCTTCAGCGTGTCGGCCATCTCGCGCAGCGCGTGCTGGGCCTGCGCCACCGCCATGCCGTAGCCGGGCACGATGATGACCTTGGAGGCATTCTTCATGATGAAGGCGGCGTCCTCGGCCGAGCCGAGTTTGGCCGGCTTCTGTTCGCCGGTGCCGACGCTTGCGGCTGCGGTCTCGCCGCCGAATCCGCCGAGGATGACCGAGATGAAGGACCGGTTCATCGCGTGACACATGATGTAGGACAGGATCGCGCCTGACGAGCCGACCAGCGCGCCGGTGATGATCAGCGCCGAATTGCCGAGCGTGAAGCCGATGCCGGCCGCGGCCCAACCGGAATAGGAGTTGAGCATCGAGATCACGACCGGCATATCGGCGCCGCCGATCGGGATGATCATGAGCACGCCGAGCGCCAGCGCCAGGACGACGTTCAGCCAGAAGAAGCCCGCGCTGCCGGTAACGACGAGGCCGACGATGCAGGCGACCAGGGCAATTGCGAGCACGATGTTGATGAGGTGCCGCGCCGGCAGGATGATCGGGGCACCGCTCATGCGCGCCGACAGTTTCAGGAACGCGATCACCGAGCCGGTGAAGGTCAGCGCGCCGATGGCGACGCCGAGCGACATTTCGACCAGGCTCTGGGTGTGGATGTTGGCGGGCGTGCCGATGTCGAAGGCTTCCGGCGCATAGAACGCGCCGGCCGCGACCAGCACCGCGGCCATGCCGACCAGCGAGTGGAAGGCCGCGACAAGTTCGGGCATTGCGGTCATCGGCACCCGGCGCGCGATCACCGCGCCGATGCCGCCGCCGATCGCGATGCCGAGAATGACCAGCATCCAGGCGACGCCATCGGCCGGCGGATGATTGGCCAGCGTGGTGACGACCGCAATCACCATGCCGGCCATGCCGAGGAAATTGCCCCGCCGGCTGGTGGCCGGGCTCGACAGGCCGCGCAGCGACAGGATGAACAGCACACCTGCCACGAGATAAAGGAGTGCCGACAGATTGGCGTTCATTGCGAGATGCCCCGTTGATGCCTGCGCGCGATGCGGCGTTGTTACCTGGACTTCTTCTTGTACATGGCCAGCATGCGCTGGGTGACGAGGAAGCCGCCGAAGATGTTCACGCAGGCGAAGATCAAGGCGATGAAGCCGAAGCCGCGCGCCCAGCCGCTGCCGCTCGAGATCATGCCGACGCCGACCGCGAGCAGCGCACCGACCACGATCACCGAGGAGATCGCGTTGGTGACCGACATCAGCGGCGTATGCAGCGCAGGTGTCACTGACCATACGACGAAGTAGCCGACGAACACGGCCAGCACGAAAATCGAGAGCCGGAACACGAAGGGATCAACGGCTTGGGCGACATGCTCCATGACTTTTCTCCTGATGCCTCTGACTATGCCTTCGGCTGGAAATTCGGATGGATGATGGCGCCATCCTTTGTCAAAGCCGTGGCCTTGACCAGATCGTCATCCCAATTGACGGCCAGGGATTTGGTTGCCTTGTCGATCATGGTCTCGATGAAGGACAGGAGGTTACGCGCATAGAGGCTGGAGGCGGAGGCCGCGACGCGGCCGGCGAGGTTCGGAATACCGACGATCTTGATGCCGTCGACGTCGACCGTCTCCCCGAGCTTGGCGCCCTCCACATTGCCGCCGCGCTCAACGGCGAGGTCGACCAGCACCGAGCCGGGCCGCATCGATTTGACCATGTCGAGCGTGACCAGCCGTGGGGCCGGCCGGCCCGGGATCAGTGCGGTCGTAATGACGATATCCTGCTTCTTGAGATGCTCGGCCGTCAGTGCCGCCTGCTTGGCCTGATACTCCTTGGACATTTCCTTGGCGTAGCCGCCGGCGGTCTGCGCACTCTTGAACTCCTCGTCCTCGACGGCGAGGAATTTCGCGCCAAGGCTCTCGACCTGCTCCTTGGTGGCAGGCCGCACGTCGGTCGCGGACACGATCGCGCCGAGACGACGCGCGGTCGCGATCGCCTGCAGGCCGGCGACGCCGACGCCCATCACGAAGACCTTCGCGGCCGGCACCGTGCCGGCCGCGGTCATCATCATCGGGAAGGCGCGGCCAAATGCCTCGGCGGCCTCAATCACGGCGCGGTAGCCCGCAAGATTGGCCTGGCTCGACAGCACGTCCATCACCTGCGCGCGGGTGATGCGCGGCATCAGCTCCATGGCGAAGGCCGAGATACCGGCATCGGCCATTGCCTTCAGTGCGCCATCATTGCCGTAGGGGTCCATGATCGCGATGACCAGCGCGCCACGCTTATATTGGGCAAGCTCCGACGGCTCCGGCCGCTTCACCTTGATGACGATGTCGGCGTCCTTGAGCGCATCCGCGCTCACCGTGGCGCCGGCGGCAGCAAACTCGGCATCCGGCACGCCCGACTTGACGCCGGCGCCCGGCTCGACCGCAACCTCGGCGCCTAAGGACTTGAATTTCTTCACCGTATCGGGCGAGGCGGCAACCCGCGGCTCCGACGGGTCGATTTCCTTGGCGACGGCAATCTTCATGAGGCCTCCGGCGCGGGCGCGCGCGCGAGCTGGTAGGGTGCGGAATTCCAGGTGTTTCAGCCGGGCGGCCGAAAGCCCGCCGGCAACTTGCGGCGGGCAAATGGACTTAAGTGAGGAAAATTGCCATCAAGATGACGATGAGCGCGACGGTGATGGTGCCGTACTTCACCAGCTTGATGAAGCCCTCATAGGTCGCCTCATGCGCCGCGTAGTCGTTGCCGTCAGCCGTCGAATAGGCGACTTCGCCGTGATCTGCCATCTGGGTCCCCCGAAAAATTTCCTTTAATGGCTCGCATAGCGCAAAGCCGGTCGCAGGGCAACGGCGCCCCGATTGCACGCCTTTTCTTATCAGGTCATTGAGGCGGCCAATTGTCCCGGATCCAGCGGGTCAGACTGGCCTCGCTGACCTCGCCCGCAGCGAGGGAGAGGATGATGATCGTGGCCTGTGCAGGATCGGGCGCAAAGGCCGCGCCGTTTCTTCGGAGAAACGTCGTCATCACCGTGAAAGCGATCCGCTTGTTGCCGTCGACAAAGGCATGGTTCTTTGCAAGGCCGAAGGCATAGGCCGCCCCGAGCCTAGGCAGCATGGCGTGCTCGTAGCTCCATTTATTGACGGGCTCCTCGAGTGCCAAGCGGAGCATTCCCTCGTCGCGGAAGCCCGACGCCCCGCCGAAGCGGCGGAGTTGGCGGGTATGGATCGCGATGGCCTGCTCGTAACTGATCCAGAGCGGCTCCGGCGCCTCGCTCATTTCGCGAGGGCCACCAAGGTATCCCTGTACTGATCCATGATCTCGTCGGCGATCTCCATCGTCCGCTCGAAATCCGGATCGTAAGGCAGCGCCTGGAAGCCGCCGCCGGGAAGCTCGACGATATGCAACTGCTGGCCGCGCTTGAGATCGAGCCGTTGCATCAATTCGCGCGGCAGCAAGAGCCCATCGGAATTGCCGATCTTCTTGATCTCGATCTTCATGACAGGCTCCAGATAGCCTACGGGCGCGTTATACAATCCGTACAACACGCCCGAGGCAACCGTTTAACAGATGTTTTACGTCCCTGCCCTCACCCCATCGTCTCCAGCTCGTCGATCATGCCGGCGATCACCGACAGGCCGCCATCCCAGAACTTCGGGTCCTTTGCGTCCAGGCCGAACGGCCTGAGCAGCTCCGAATAATGCTTGGTGCCGCCGGCAGCGAGCATCGCGAGGTAGCGCTCGGCAAACCCGTCCGCGGCGTGCTCGTAGACCGCATACAGCGAATTCACCAGGCAGTCGCCGAACGCATAGGCGTAGACGTAGAACGGCGAATGGATGAAGTGCGGGATGTACATCCAGAAATTCTCATAGCCCGGCTTGATCTCGATCGCCTCGCCGAGGCTCTCGTTCTGCACCGACAGCCAGATCTGGCCGATGCGCTCGGCAGTGAGCTCGCCGTTCTTGCGCTCGGTATGCACGGCGCGCTCGAACGAATAGAACGCGATCTGGCGCACCACTGTGTTGATCATGTCCTCGACCTTGCCGGCGAGCAGCGCCTGGCGTTGCTTGGCGTTCTTGGTCTCGCCCAGCAGCCGCTTGAAGGTCAGCATCTCGCCGAACACGCTCGCGGTCTCCGCCAGCGTCAACGGCGTCGGCGCCATCAGCGCGCCATTCTTGGCCGCCAGCACCTGATGCACGCCATGGCCGAGCTCATGGGCGAGCGTCATCACGTCGCGCGGCTTGCCCTGATAGTTCATCAGCACATAGGGATGGGCGGAGGGCGTCGTCGGGTGTGAGAAGGCCCCGGGCGCCTTCCCCGGCCGCACCGGCGCATCGATCCAGCGCTGATCGAAAAAGCGCTGGGCGATGTCGGCCATGTCAGGCGAAAAGCCGCGATAGGCCGTCAGCACCATGTTCTTTGCCTCGGGCCAGGCGATGGTCGAGGTGGCGGCGAAGGGCAGCGGCGCATTGCGGTCCCAATGCGCGAGCTTCTTCTTTTTGAACCAGCGCGCCTTCAGAGCGTAGTAACGATGCGACAGTTTCGGGTAGGCCGCGCGCACCGAAGCAACCAGCGCGTCGACCACCTCGCGCTCGACGCGATTGTTCAGGTGGCGGGAGTCCGCGACGTCCTGGAAGCCGCGCCAGCGGTCGGAAATGTCCTTGTCCTTGGCGAGCGTATTGGTGATCAGCGCAAAGGTGCGCTCATTGGCCTTGAAGGTCTTGGCCAGCGCTTCGGCAGCCGCCTTGCGCTTGGCGCCGTCGCGATCCTGCAGGAAGCTGAGCGTCGGCTCGATTGCGAGCTCCTTTCCGCCAACCTTGAAGCGAAGCGCGGCGATGGTCTGGTCGAACAGCCGATTCCAGGCCGAATAGCCGGTCTGTGATTTCTCGTGAAACAACTGTTCGACGCGATCTTCGAGCTGGTACGGCTTGTCCTTGCGCAGATCCTCGATCCAGGGCCGGTAATGGTCGAGCGCGGGCGCCTGCATCGCACGCTCAATCACCGCATCGTCGACGCGGTTGAGTTCGAGCGGAAAGAACAGAAGGTGCATCGAGGCCGCGGTCAGCCGTTCCGAAATATCGCCGTAAAATTTGGAGATTGCAGGATCGACGCTGTCGCCGGCATGCACGAGCCCTGCATAAGACCCGAGCCGTCCTGCGAGATCGTCGATCGCTTCATAGCGTCGGACGGCTCCCGCGAGCCACTCACCGCCATCCTCGCGCGCAGTGTGCTCGGCGAGCTTGCCTTTATAATCGGTCTCGAACGCGATGCAGTCCGCATCCATCTGCTCAAGATCGCGCGTGATCTCCGGAGCCTCGATTCCCGCATAGAGATCGTCCAGGTTCCACACCGGCAACGCGCCGGTCTTGATGCCGCCCTTGACAGCGCTCTTGGCGGCAGTCTTGGCGGCAGTCTTGGCGACCGGCTTCGCCGGCCCCTTGGCGAGACTCTTCTTGGTCGGCTTCGCTGGGGCCTTGCCCTTGGCGACTGACTTGGTGGCCGGCTTCGCAGTCGGCTTGGCGGTCTTGCGGAGGGCAGAAGAAGAAGCGCGCGAGCTCATCGTGTCCGTAACCTGTTGTTCAAACGTTGTCGCGAACCGCAACGATTAAGGTTGCGTTAATCGGTGTCGGCGAGAGTGCCCCGATTCGAGACAGATAGTTGTAGCGTGCGAGGAAAGCCATGGCTGCCAGCATTTTGATCGCCGACGACGATCCCGTCCAGCGTCGGCTGGTGGAGAACATGGTACAGAAATGCGGCTATGAAGCGATTGTCGTCGACACCGGCGACGCGGTCATCGACAAGCTGACCGGCCCTGATGCGGCCGCCATCGACGCTCTCCTGCTCGACCTCGTGATGCCCGGTCTCGACGGCATGGGCGTGCTCGCGAAGATGCGCGAAGCCGGTCTGTCCATCCCCGTGATCGTGCAGACCGCCCATGGCGGCATCGATAACGTCGTCTCGGCCATGCGCGCCGGCGCGCACGATTTCGTGGTCAAGCCGGTCGGCCTGGAGCGGCTGCAGGTCTCACTTCGCAACGCGCTCAACACTTCGGCGCTGAAGGGCGAATTGCAACGCATCCGCCACAGCCGCGAGGGGCGACTGACCTTCGCCGACATCATCAGCCGCAGCGAGGCGATGACGCCGATCCTGCGCATCGCCGACAAGGCTGCGGCATCCGCGATCCCGGTCCTGATCGAAGGTGAATCCGGCGTCGGCAAGGAGCTGTTCGCCCGCGCCATTCACGGCAGCAGCGAGCGCAAGAGCAAACCGTTCGTCGCGGTCAATTGCGGCGCAATCCCGGACAATCTGGTGGAATCGATCCTGTTCGGCCACGAGAAGGGCGCATTCACCGGCGCGACCGAACGCCACATGGGCAAGTTCGTCGAGGCCCATGGCGGCACCCTGTTCCTCGACGAGGTGTCCGAGCTGCCGCTCACCGCGCAGGTGAAGCTGTTGCGCGCGCTGCAGGAAGGCGCCGTGGAGGCGGTCGGCGGCCGCAGGCCGGTGAAGGTCGATGTGCGCATCATCTCCGCGACCAACCGCAAGCTGCTCGACCAGGTGAAAGAAGGCCATTTTCGCGAGGACTTGTTCTACCGCCTGCACGTGCTGCCGCTGACGATCCCGCCGCTGCGCACGCGCCGCGAAGACATTCCGCACCTGTTGCGGCATTTCCTCGCGCGCTTCGCCGCCGAGGAAAATCGTGTGCTGACCGGCATCAGCGGCGAGGCGGTCGGCTATCTCACCCAGCTCGATTGGCCCGGCAACATCCGCCAGCTCGAGAACGCGGTCTATCGCGCCGTCGTGATGAGCGAGGGCGACCAGCTCGATCTCGCCGATTTCCCGCTGATTCCCACCCATGCACCGCCGGTGCAGCCGGCGCCGCCGCTCGTCATCGAGCGTCCCCTCCAGGCGGCACCTGCAGTCGTTCCAGGTAATGAAATACCAATCGCTCCCCTGCCCCTTCACGGCGCTTTGGCCATGCTCACGCCGGAGGGCGAGGTCCGCCCGTTGGAAGAGCTCGAAAATGAGATCATCCGGTTTGCGATCACGCATTATCGCGGCCAGATGTCCGAAGTGGCGCGACGGCTGAAGATCGGCCGCTCCACGCTCTATCGCAAACTCGATGACATCAATGGCGACGATGCCGAGGCGGACACCAGTGCGAGCCACCCTCCGGTCGAATGAGGCAAATCGCCCCCCTGCATCGAATTAGAGCGACATGCCCTCTTGATCGACTGAAAAACGCCGCAAGGCTGCGCAACCATGGAACATCTGAACCGTTGCCTTGCGGTGACAGACACAGGAAAAAACGCGTGGCACAAACGCACGATAGAGCTGATCGGGTTTTTTCCGGAGAGTCAGTTTGTCGTGAGTTGCTCCGCATGGCGCTGGCCGCGTAAGCGGGGCTTGGTTACCGTTTGACGTAATTCGTTGCGTGCAGGCGTGCCGCTCTCAGAAACTGGCGCTTGAGCCGACCGACGAAAACCGACGCTGCTCCCTGCCGGAGCAGAACATCCAAGGGAAGCGACGATGCGAGACTGTTCGAAGAACCGTGGTGGATATGACCGCGTGCTGATGGCCGTCGCGGCAAGCTTCCTCGCGGTATCGGCAACATCGGCGCTGGCGCAAAGCGATGCGCGCAGCAGCGCCGCCGAACTCGCAATCGAAGCAGCGATCCCGCGGCCGGAGCCCGCCAATGTGCCGCCACCGACCGCAAGCGACTTCAAGCTCGACACCACCGCCACGGTTTCGCCGGATGCGGCCAAAGCGCCTGCAGCACCGCAGGACACCGCGACCGCGCCGCCTGCTCCCGTGATCAAGCCGGCGAGCAGCGCGGCTGCGCCGTCGACCGAGCCGGACAAGGCCGCGACGGCACCGGCCGCCGCGCCATCCGCTCCGGCCACGGCCACTGCGCCCACCGCCGAGCCCGCAAAGGATCCGGTCAAGGCCGCAAGCAATGTGCCGGCCGCCGACCAGCCGGTCGCCGATCGCCTGCGCGACCTGATGACCACCAAGGGCCTCCGCTATTTCGATCGCAAGGCCGAGCGTGCGGCCGTCGAGAAGTTCTATACGACCCGCGACTACGCCCCGATCTGGACACAAGCTGGCAGCCTGACGACGTCGGCCAAGGGCGTCATCGCACGGCTGCAGGATGCCGCTTCCGACGGGCTCAATCCCGAAGACTATCCGGTGCCGGATTTCGCCGCGGCAACGAGTTCGCCCGATGCGCTCGCCGAAGCCGACCTGAAGCTAACCGCCAGCATGCTGGACTATGCGCGGCAGGCGCAGAGCGGCCGCCTGCACTGGTCCCAGGTCTCCGGCGACATCCAATATCCCGAGCACCCGGTCGATCCGAACGAGGTGCTCGCCAATGTCATCGGCGCGAAGGATGCCTCCGCCGCGCTCGACAGCTACAATCCGCCGCAGAAGCTCTACAAGGAGCTGAAGGCCAAGCTCGCCGAATTGCGCGGCGATACGGGTGCCGGCACGATCAAGATCGATGACGGCCCGGCGCTG
Source organism: Bradyrhizobium sp. SZCCHNGR1005 (assembly GCF_032489995.1). Classification (NCBI taxonomy): domain Bacteria; kingdom Pseudomonadati; phylum Pseudomonadota; class Alphaproteobacteria; order Hyphomicrobiales; family Nitrobacteraceae; genus Bradyrhizobium; species Bradyrhizobium sp. SZCCHNGR1005. The sequence goes on along the minus strand of NZ_JAUEZC010000007.1, from coordinate 7,221 downwards.
AAATATACGCCGGCGCGCGGCAAGAACGCGCCGGAGGCCGAGGCCCAGATGTCCGATCCGCGCGTGCCGCAGCTGCGCGCCAGGCTCGGGCTCACCGAGAACGCGGACGACACCAATTACGATGCCAAGCTCGCCGCCGCCGTCCGCAAATTCCAGGCAGGCGTCGACCTCAAGCCGACCGGCATTCTCGATGATCGCACGGTCAAAGCGCTCAACACGCCGAAGCGCGACCGGCAGATCGACACCATCGTCGTCAACATGGAGCGCTGGCGCTGGCTGCCGCGCGATCTCGGCGCCCCCGGGATCGGCGACGCCTATGTGATCCTCAACATTCCCGACTACACGCTCAAGGTCATGCAGCACGGCGCGCAGGTCTGGACCACGCGGGTCGTCGTCGGCAAGCCGGGCATTCACGCCACGCCGCTGCTGACCGAGACCATGAAATACATCACGGTCAATCCGACCTGGAACGTGCCGCCCTCGATCGTCTATGGCGAATACCTGCCGGCGCTGCAGCAGGATCCGGACGTGCTCGCGCGCATGGGTCTGAGGCTGGAGCGAAACCGCGACGGTTCGGTGCACATCTCGCAGCCGCCGGGCGACGGCAATGCGCTCGGCCGCGTCCGCTTCAACTTCCCGAACAAGTTCCTGGTCTATCAGCACGACACGCCGGACAAATACCTGTTCGCCAAGGACGAGCGCGCCTACAGCCATGGCTGCATGCGCGTGCAGTATCCGGATCAATATGCCTCGGTGCTGCTCAACATCACGCAGCCGAACGAGCACTACACGCCGGAGAAGATCCGCAGCATGTACGGCTCGAGCGAGGTCGATCTGAAATTCCCGACCCCGATTCCGGTCAACATCACCTATCAGACCGCCTTCGTCGACGATGCCGGCAAGCTGCAAGTCCGCAAGGACATCTACGGCCGCGACGCCACCATGATCGGGATGCTGAAGAACAACCGCGGCAAGGACCTCGAAAACGTGGTCGCCCACGCGCAGCCGAGCTATTCGCGCCCAACCGGACCGCTGCCGAGTTCAGTCAGTGTCGCCAGCGGCAATGATTTCTCGTCGGGGCCAAACTTCTTCGAGCGCCTGTTCGGCGGCGGCTTCGGCAACCCGACGCCACCGGCTCCGGTGGGGCGTCGCGGCCAGTCACAGCAGCGCCGGATCTTCACCCGCTGAGCTGGCGGGCCGACTGTTCCAGCTTGTCCGGCTGATTCGCCAACCTCGCTCCCGGCCCGTGGCCCGTGAGCGGGGTTGTTCTTTTGGTAACCATTCCAACCCACCAAGAATCACTGGCACTTTTTCGCCACACTCAAGCGCTTATGTTAAGCCTAATCTGGGGGGCGGGCCGGTCAATCTCCCTTAACCATCCCGCCTTAAATACGCGTTTGCTCTCTCTTCCGCCGGACGGGCCGCAAGAGGGTATTTGAGTAAACGCTCGTCGACGGGTGGGCTGCATCTTGCTGTCTATTTTCGCGCGCCAATGGCATTCGCTGCCCAGGACGGGCCGCAAGGCTGGATGTCAGATCGGCTTGGTCTCGGTGCTGCTGTTCGGCGCTGCCGGGTCGGTCCATGACGCGACGGCACTGAACGAGACCCGCACGCTTTCCTTTCACCACACCCATTCCGGCGAAGACCTCACGGTCACCTTCAAGCGCGAGGGCCGCTATGACGAAGAGGCGCTGAAGAAGCTCAATCATTACCTGCGCGACTGGCGCACCCAGGACGAGACGGTGATGAATCGCCATCTGTTCGACATCCTGTGGGAAGTCTATCGCGACGTCGACGGCAAGCAGCCGATCCAGATCATCTCGTCCTACCGCTCGCCGGCCACCAATGCGATGCTGCGCCGGCGCTCGGCGCATACGGGCGTGGCCCGCTACAGCCAGCACATGCTGGGGCATGCGATGGATTTCTTCATCCCCGGCGTGCCCCTCGAACAGATTCGCTATGCCGGCCTCCGGCTGCAGCGCGGCGGCGTCGGCTTCTATCCCACGTCCGGCTCGCCCTTCGTTCATCTCGACACCGGCAATATCCGCCACTGGCCACGAATGACCCATGACCAGCTGGTCAGAGTCTTCCCCGACGGCCGCACCGTTCATATTCCGTCCGATGGCGCGCCGCTGAAGGGCTATGAGCTCGCGCGGGCCGATATCGAGAAGCGCGGCAATGGCGATGATGCAGGTTCGAGCAAGCCGAGCCTGTTTGCGCGGTTGTTCCGTGGCCGTCCTGCCGAGGATGAGGAGGAGAGCGCCTCGGAAGCCGATGCCAAGCCGGTGCAGGTCGCAGCGATGGCTCCGGCCAAAACAACGGACCCGAAGGCCGGCGACAGCAAGACGGCAAACGGCAAAGCCACGGAGGCCAAATTGGCTCGCGGCAAGCTCGTGAACACGTTGCAACTTGCTTCCGCCGATTCGCAGCTGGTTCAGGCCGGCAAGCCGCAGCCGGCGTCATCGGCTAGCGGCGGGGCGCAGGCCGCCGGCGACCAGGCTGCACCGCAGACCATGTCCGACATCATCAATGCGCGCGGCTTCTGGGGGGACGATCCCGCCAATCCGAAACAGGCGACCCCGGAGCAGGTCGCAGCGATTGCGGCGCGCCACGCGGCCGACCCGCAGCCGACCGCCAGTCTGATGAACGCGATGGCGTTCGCGCCTCCCGCTTCCTCCCCGGTCGACCGCTCCCGGATCGTCGCAGCATCGGCACCGATCCCGGTCCGCAACACCCGCTCGCCGGCACGCAATGCGGCACCTGCGGCCGAGACCACCACGCGGGCCGCCAAGGACCCGCAAGGGCATGACGGTGTGATCACGACCGAGACGCGGATTTCCGCCGCCAAGAGCACCGACACGATCTGGATGCGGGCGATGTTGCTGGCCCCGAGCGTGTCGAGCTCGATGTCGGTCACCACACTGGGCGACCCCGACCTCACGCTCATGCGCAACTATTTCGTCAAGCCGCAGATGGTGCTTGCGATGAGCTTCTCGGAGGATCCTGCGCAGGGCCTGAGCTACGTCCAGTTCTCGGGCTCGGCGACGGTGAAGCTCGAGACGAAGGCCTTCGTCTTGCGCTCCGCAGCATTGCGCTGACGGCACTGCCCCGGGGCTAGCGAGCGTCGCCCCGGGCGAAGACACCGCAGTCGCCGTACGCCAATAAAACGACGCTCCCCGTCGCGGACGGGAAGCATCGGAACGAAGCCTTCAACGAAGCATTCGATGTCAACTCAGATCATTCCCAGCGCCTGCATGTAGGTCTCGAGAATGCTCTCTTCTTCCTGGCGCTCGTTGGGGTCCTGCTTGCGCAGGCGGATGATCGTGCGCAGGGCCTTGACGTCGAAACCGTTGCCCTTGCTCTCGGCATAGACGTCCTTGATGTCTTCGGAGATCGCCTTCTTCTCCTCCTCCAGGCGCTCGATGCGCTCGATGATCGACTTCAGTTGGTCTACGGCAAAGCGGGTTGCAGGCGAGTCGTCATCCTTCGCAGCGGCGGCGGTGGCCATCTGATACTCCTGAGTGGAACTGGTGTGGCTCGATGAGGGCGCCAATCGTTGCAAGGCGCGCGTTCTTTCAGGAAGACCCTCAAATTTGGCGTGCCCTGCGTCAAGGCAACATCGCCCTCATCCACAGCGCGCCCACATCTTGTTGCGGCCACACGCCCGCAGCCCACAAAATGCGGCCGCGCCGCTTGCGTTTTTCTTGCGTCTCCTGGATCGGCCCGATTCGCGACTGTGGCGCAGGCTTTCTCCCGTCCTATCCCGCGAAAGTAACGCGAAAGGAAGCATCCAACCTATCGTTGGGCAGACGGCTCAGGGGGATTCATCCGAATTGACCGGGCATGATTCGCCAGCACGATTCAGTGACCCGGATGCACCTTTTTCATCGCCTCGAGCTGCTCAGCCGTCGCCTCGCGCTGGTACTTCGTCTTCCATTCGTCGTAAGGCATGCCGTAGATCGCCTCGCGACTCTCATCCTTGGTCATCGGGACGCCCTGCGCATCCGCAGCGTCCTTCAGCCAGTTCGACAGGCAATTGCGACAGAAGCCGGCCAGATTCATCAATTCGATATTCTGAACGTCGGTCCGGCTCCGCAGGTGTTCGACCAGCCTGCGGAAAGCAGCCGCCTCAAGCTCGGTCCGGGTGGTTGTATCCATCGTCGCCTCTTTCGTGTTCCGTTCCCTGTGTCGCGTTATGCCAGATTTCTGGTATATAGTCTGGCCTCGTCGCCGGTTTGGCCAAATCGCGTTGCAGCGAAGAGCTTTGGGGGCTCGGTTGCAGCGTTGCATCGCCATCGCCCTCAATGTTGAGAGCCGCAGCCAAGTCACGCGACACCATCCAACGTTTGATATAGCGTCGCGCAATGATCCCCGAAATCTCCGCCCTCCTCCGTTTTCCGATCTGTCGGCCGGGTGTCGGACTGCTGTCGGTGCTCGGTTTGGCAATGCTCTGCCTCTGGACCAGCCCGGCGGCGGCCGATTTCCGCCTGTGCAACAACACCTCGAGCCGCGTCGGCGTTGCGCTCGGTTACAAAGATGCTGAAGGCTGGACCACCGAAGGCTGGTGGAACGTGTCCTCGCGCAGCTGCGAAACCCTGCTGAAGGGAACCCTGGTCGCGCGCTATTACTATATTTACGCGCTGGACTATGACCGCGGCGGCGAATGGTCGGGCCAAGCCTTCATGTGCTCACGCGACAAGGAATTCACCATCAAGGGCACCGAGAACTGCCTGGCGCGGGGCTTCGACCGCACCGGCTTTTTCGAGGTCGACACCGGTGACCAGCGCGCCTGGACCGTGCAGCTCACCGAAGCCAATGAGCAGCCGGCGCAACAGCGGGTGCCGGGCATCCCCGGAACGCTGGGGCCGAGCGGCAATGTGCCGGGGCTGCCGGCCCCGCCGCAAGGCGCTCCGCCCGCAGCTGCGCCGCCTGCCGCAGCGCCGAAGCCATGAGGCGGCTGCGCCGGATCAAGATCCTGGCGACCCTGGGCCCGGCATCCTCGGACAGCGGGATGATCCGCAAGCTGTTCGAGGCCGGCGCCGACATCTTCCGCATCAACATGAGCCACACCTCTCATGACAAGATGCGGGAGCTGGTGGCCACGATCCGTAACGTCGAATCGAGCTATGGCCGGCCGATCGGCATCCTGGTCGACCTCCAGGGACCGAAACTCAGGCTCGGCACCTTTGCCGATGGCGGGACGCAGTTGCAGAACGGCCAGAGTTTCATGCTGGATTCGGACAAGACGCCGGGCGATTCGAATCGCGTCTACCTTCCGCATCCGGAAATCCTCGCTGCGCTGCGACCGGGCCACGTGCTGCTGCTGGACGACGGCAAGGTGCGTCTGGTGGCCGAGGAGACCTCGCCGACTTTCGCCGTCACACGCGTCGTGGTCGGCGGCCGCATGTCCGACCGCAAGGGCGTCAGCCTGCCCGACACCGATCTGCCGGTCTCGGCGATGACGCCGAAGGACCGCGCCGATCTCGATGCCGCGCTCAACACCGGCGTCGACTGGATCGCGCTCTCCTTCGTGCAGCGCGCCGACGACGTGCTCGAAGCCAAGAAGATCATCCGCGGCCGCGCCGCCGTGATGTCCAAGATCGAGAAGCCGCAGGCGATCGACCGCCTCACCGACATCGTCGAGGCCTCGGACGCGTTGATGGTGGCGCGCGGCGACCTCGGCGTCGAGCTGCCGCTGGAGCGGGTGCCGGGCCTGCAGAAGCAGATGACGCGGCTGGCGCGACGCGCCGGCAAACCCGTGGTGATCGCGACGCAGATGCTGGAATCGATGATCCAGTCGCCGGTGCCTACCCGCGCCGAAGTCTCCGACGTCGCCACCGCGGTCTATGAGGGCGCCGACGCCATCATGCTCTCGGCCGAATCGGCGGCCGGCAAATATCCGGTCGAAGCGGTCTCGACCATGAACCGGATCGGCGAGGAAGTGGAGCGCGATCTCGTCTATCGCTCGGTGATCACCGCGCAACGGCCGGAGCCGGAGTCGACCGCCGGCGATGCCATTGCCGATGCCGCGCGGCAGATCGCCGAGACGCTGGACCTGCCGACCATCATCTGCTGGACCTCGTCTGGCTCGACCGCGATCCGCGTCGCGCGCGAGCGGCCGAAGCCGCCGATCGTCGCGATCACGCCCAATCTCGCCACGGGCCGCAAATTGTCGGTGGTCTGGGGCGTGCATTGCGTGGTTGCCGAGGATGCGCGCGATCAGGACGACATGGTCGACCGCGCCGGCTCGATCGCCTTTCGCGACGGCTTCGTCCGCGCCGGCCAGCGCGTGCTGATCGTCGCGGGCGTGCCGCTCGGGACACCCGGCACCACCAACATGGTGCGCATCGCCTATGTCGGTCCGTCCGGCGACGCTTACATGTGAGCGCAGCTAGGACGCGGACTCACTAAGGCGCAGCCACAACCGGATTGACGCGAGTTGAACAAATGCAAGGTAGTTGGCGGCGAGCCTGTCGTAGCGCGTCGCTACCCGACGGCATTGCTTGATCCTGTTGAAGAACCGTTCGACCTGATTGCGAGCGCGGTAGAGGTACGGGCTGAAGCAGATCGGATCGCTGCGATTGCTTTTCGGCGGGATGTTGGCCCATGCGCCCTTCTTCATGGCAAGCTCCCTGATCCAGTCGGCGTCATAGCCTCGGTCGGCAAGCAGCCTCGATCCGAATTTAAGACGGGACAGCAGTTTTCCGGCCAGTCGAACGTCGTGCGCCTCGCCGGGGCTCAACGCCAGCCGTACAGGCGGCAGACCATTGCCATCGACCACCGCGTGGATTTTGCTCGTCAAACCGCCGCGTGACCTTCCCATCGATTGGCGCGGGTTCCTTGTGATACAGGCCCCATGTTGATGCACGCGAACAATAGACGTGTCGATCATCTGCACCGCAGCATCATGAGCACCGGCCAGTGCGCTCATGAGCTTGGCCCACACGCCCGCCCGTCGTGGCACACCGCGCGGCTTATTCGGCAGCATCGGCTCAATAGCGAACCACTCATTGTCCGTGAGTTCGTAGCGCACGATCGGCCCCTTCCGTCTGGTGGCTTGAATCATGGCTCGGCTGTCAGGCTCAACTGGTCGCTGTGCACCCGAAAGCGGACCTATTATGCTTACCTTGAGTATTGTCGTTCATGACCCTGGCTGCGTGAAAACGACGAGTCAGATAGAGATCGTCTCGGGGTTTTCGGAGACGACCGATGCGACGGTTC
>NZ_JAUEZC010000006.1:0-406455 GCF_032489995.1 Bradyrhizobium sp. SZCCHNGR1005 | reverse complement strand
ATCGTCGGGTCCGGCACGGTCGCAGCGAGAGCCGTGGCCGTTATGGGACCAATACCGGGAATGGAGGACAACAACTTCGCCATCGGATTGGTTCTCTGGATGAGAGCCAGTTCACGCTCGATGGCCTCGACCTGCTGGTCCAATTCCTTCAGTTGGTTTACCAGGACGGCGAGTGCCAGACGAGCATTGGCTGGTAGCGCCAGGGCCTCGTCATCCAACAAGTCCACCAGGCTATCCACCCGTTGCCGGCCTTGCCCGACAATGATTCCGAACTCAGCGAAGTGAGCTCGAATGGCACAAGCCGCCATGGTTCTCTGGCGGACCAGCAGGCCTCTTGCGCGATGAAGCATCAGGAAGCCTTGGTTCTCGACGCTCTTGATCGGAACGAACCTCATATTGGGGCGGGTTACCGCTTCGCAGATCGCGGCCGCGTCGGCGGCGTCGTTCTTGGCTCCTCGCCGCACGTAAGGTTTTACATAGGCAGGCGGAATCAATCTCACCTCGTGTCCAAACCGCTGAATCTCGCGTGCCCAGTGGTGAGCGGTGGCGCAGGCTTCGATGCCGACCAGGCACGGCTCGATCGAGGAGAAGAACGACACGATCTCGCCTCGCCGGAGGCGTTGGCGACTGGTCATTTGGCCTTTGCTGTCAACTGCATGGACGTGAAATACGTGCTTCGAAATGTCCAACCCAATTGTCGCGACTTCCATTGGTCTATGGCTCCTGTTAGCGGTTCCGTGCATCGGCAGTATATCGCCGGCTCCGAGGGAGCGGGGCCGTCTTCCCCATCAACGGCCGAATGCGCGACGAGTTCTTGAACGAGACCCTGTTCTTCGGTCTCGACGACGCCAGGCGGAAGCTCGCTGCCTGGGTCGCTGACTACAACGGCGAGCGGCCGCACTCCTCGCTCAAATACCAGACGCCGGCGGCCTATGCCGCCAACCTCACCGCAACGGGCGATCGGCTGCGCAACCCCGACCAGCTCCGCCGACCGCCCGTTGCTCCACCCGCGCCAATCGGCGTACAACCCAACGGGACTCTAGCTGCGGCTGGATGAAACTTCGGTGGCAGGTCATTTGCAATCGAAGGAACTGAGCTCCAGCGTATGGGCACTCAAAACCAGCTAATCGTCCACGCTTTCCTAGAAACTCACCCCAAGCTCGCTTGATCCGACGAGAGCCTTGTCAGGTGCGGTGGGCACCGAGAGCCGCTTTTCCGACACTTCTCGTATCTATCTATCGATAGATGCTAGATAGTGCAATTGAACGACGGAACTGAAACGGATACCTTCCCTGATCGCAAAGGCACACGCCGCGTACGAGCGGATGGTTGACCCCCTTTTCGAGGGCTCGCTTTGGACTGTGTGCAAGGCGGCGCGGGCCGCAGGGCGGCGCGGAGCGCTTGTCCAGGCCGGGTCGGCTTGGCCTTTGAGAGCGGTCGGCTCCAGCCCTTCGGCAACGTACGCGGTGACCGCGGCGACGAGCTTCGTACAGCTAGGTACATTTTCGATCGGCATACCCGCCTGACGGCGGAGAGATTCTGGATAACCAGAGTGCGCGGTTAAGGCTTGAGCTCACGACAAGAGAAAGCGAATGGCGAGGAGGCTGAAGACCTACCGACGTCCGTTGGCTTCTACGATCTCCCAATCGCGGCACTGTCCATGAAGGCGGCCATAGAAGCTTGGGGCGCCGGAAGCGATCTCTTCCACCAAGGCACGGCCAAGGAGTCGGACGACCCCAACGTCGTCGCCGCGACGATGGCAAAGCCGGCACTCGTGCTCAGGGTCTAGCGGACGCTTCGCCGAACACTCCGATTTGCCGGACCTGGAAGCTGAGACTGCAGAGCAGAGGCGCGAAAGAAGTCGTTCGAAGCTGAAGAGGCGGCCGCCGCCGAGATGAGCGACAAGGCCGCCCGGAAGGCCGCAGCGGATTTGGAGAAGGTGCAGAAAAAACGAGAGGCCGAACGCGAGCGCGAAGAGGCCGCCCTATCGAGACAGCGTCAGCGGCGCGAGAAGCCGGTGGCGAAGGCGCAGGCAGCACTCGACGCAGCCAGGCGAGAGCATGAGGCCGATCGCGCGGCACTCGAGAAACGAACTCAGCGCGAGGAACACTGCTGAGAGCGGCAGAAGGACAAGATTGAGGCTGCGCTGCGTCGCGCGAAGAACGATACCTAGTCGGCCGCGGCCCGGCACTCCGGGCGGTTCCGCCGATGCCCTCCAGCGTCTCAGCGATCGCGCGTCGTCGAACCTCGTTCGACCAAATCGTGGGTGCGGGTAGGTCATATCCGCCTCGACATCGAGTTTGCAGCCGTAGCTTGGACCACGCGGTCGGGTCTGACGACGTTGTTTTTGGCCATCGGGCGTGGCAAATTGGAACCACCCCAGGGGCTACACCCTGGGGCTACACCAGAGACCTCTGGCGTGCAGTTGCGCCTTGTTTTTCGGGGCTTTCTCGAAGCCGTTTTATTATGGCGGAGAGGGAGGGATTCGAACCCCGTTAATCAGGATGCCAACTGCTGATCAGGGGGCCCGCGGTGCCTGAGCGAACCGTCGCCCTAGCTCGGGCCCGCCGGCGCCTGACAACAAACCACCGCCAATATACCTCAACAACCGTGGGGCGGATCGTAGTGAGCCTTGGAGCGTCGGGCATTGTTGGCTTGGCGATCGTTCTAGGCACTGCTAAGGCCCTTCCGCCGCCTTATCGCTTCAATAGCTCGCTGACCTCAACGCCCAGAGCCTTCGCCAGCTTTGCCAACATCGTAACTGATGCGCTGTAGACACCTGTTTCCAGCTGGCTGATGTAGCTGCGATCGACTTTCGCCTGAAACGAAAGCTCTTCCTGGCTGAACTTTCTCTCGTGGCGAAGACGCCTCAAGTTCCGAGCCACAATCTGCTTCATCTCGTCCATCGACGACGAGATGCTTCTTGTTGAGTAAACTCATCAATTGAGTATACTCAACAAAGAGGAGAAGCTTGTGCCGGTTGATCTCGAACCTTTCATTGAACTCCCAGGGCACGATTGTGCCGGGCACGCATACCGCTTCGGCTACCGATGCAAGAAGACAGGTGTCCCCGCCGCTATCGTTGAAATCGCGGCCACTACGGTAGCTCAACTCGTTCCATTGCAAGTCTCCGCTCGAATGACGATCGACGGGAAGGTCGTCGTCCATGCTCAGCTACCAGACGGCGATCACGGCACGCCTGGCCGCGAATCCGAGGGGGTTTCCCTCATAGAGTTGGTTGAAGCAGCTCTTAGCGTCGACAATCTCCGCATGGAGGAGGCCAGCCGGCACGAACTCCGCGCGTTCCTCCGAGCGCTCGAGATTTCTATCCAGCGGGTAAAGGTTGCCCTCACGGCGATGTAGATCGACGGCGCCATGGCATCACGCTCGAGACCGAGCAGCCAAGATCACTCTCCCTGGTGCGCACAATACGGACCTTGATACAGCCCGGTGCGGTCCCCTGGCTTCCCCGCCCGGCAAGCACCGCACCCTGCGCGTATCCGCGAGCGATCCGTCGCCCAAAAAGCTCGACGCACAATGCGAACTGGCGCCGCCTTTTCCGCCACGCAGCGCGATCAACGAAGTCGCCGGTTGCCTTCCTGGCTTTGCGATTGTCGATCTGACCGAGCTTGGCTCGAATTTGTCGTCAACGCCGCGCGTGACGCAAGATCTTCTTGAGGAAGACCGCGGATATGAGAAGCTAGCGAGCTACCATCAAGAGACAGACGCAATCAATGAAGGAGAGCCTTGGCATAGGCCGCAATTGGCGACGTCGCATTCAGCGGTGTCGCCAACTCTTGGATGTGCAGACAATCACTTAGCCGCCCTTAGGCGCCAGTACTTTTATCTTGCGATCACTCCCTCTGCTCTTTGCTACTCGCTAAACCTTCCTCATCTTGCCACAACCGCATCTACTGATCCACGAGGCACGCAAAAAATCGACCGCCCGGCGCGTATCCAAGCCACCAATTCCAGCGTTTCTGCTGTCCATGAATTTGCGCAAATACCAATGACGATGGAGCAGAATCTCTGCATCGGAACGACGAGAAAACGCTCTCGAAAGACTCTTCAGCTGCAGGCAAAATTCCGATCGGCGCGAGTGCATTTCTTCGACGGTAATGGGGACGTCTCGCAGGCTGTTCAGCCGCGCTCGCCCCTCGACGTGCGCCCAGTTGAGGGCGCTCTTACACTAGCCTGCGATATGCAAAACCGGATTTCCGTGAGGCACGAAAGGGCTCCCACGCGACGCGTGGGAGCCCGATATTTGACCTAGTCGACAGGATTCCAGATCAGGAAGAAGCCACCGTCACCGCCGAGGCCGACCGTTCGACCAAGGTTGGCGCAGAGCTTGCGGCCTCCCAGGCCGGGTGCTGCGAGTGACAGGCTGATGTAGTCCGTTCCGCGGCCCTCGCCGATCAAAATCCGACCGGATCCGACCTCGACCCCTTGGGTGAAGATGCGGAAATCTGGCGGGTTATCGCCGGACTTATCGCGGTTGGGCACGATGTCGATGTCGGCGCAGATAGGCAGGAATTTGAGCTGGCCCCTGAAGCCGCCGTGAGTTGTGCGGGTCACGAATCCGATCGCGGTCATGGTCTGTCTCCTCGGTGCCGCAGGGCCGATGCCCTGCGATGGCGAGACCGTCATGGCGGCCGGCCGGCAGCCGAACCCTTGGGGCGAAGCGCAGCGGCGCACCCGAGCTCGCTCCTTTTTCGCAGCGAAGCGGCCGCGAGGAGCCGGCTTACCGGCGGGGAAAAAAGGAGGCGTGCGAGGGTTTCGGATGGGGGACGGCTGCCATAGGTCGTTGCGCCATAGGCAGGGAATCGTCCCCTTCGGGCGAAGGAGCCAGGCCTTGCGGCAGAGCACCGGTCACCGCGTAAAATGGCGGTTGGGGAACGCTTCAAAGTATGCGTCACCGCGCGTTTCTCGCGATCCGGCTCAGATTATTCGCTCGGACAGCGGCTCGGTTTCGCATCCGAAGGGGGTGCTGGCGCCGGCTTTCAAGTCGAATCCAGCGCTATCAGTCGATAGCGCAGGTGGCGCTCGAGCTCATGATCCGCCAACAAAAGCGCATCCAAAGCTCGAGCAATTCGCCACTCGGCGCCTCGAACCGGTTTCAAGGTGCGCCGCGAATCCGCGGCCGCGCGCCTCCCTTTTGAGGCAGAAGATGCTCTTGTGACTCCCTTCAAAGCTGCGCAGGCAACGCAAAAAAGCCCCGCCTCCGAGGAGGCGAGGCCGATGATCCGGGTCGATCAATCGCCGCTGCGGCGGGACCAGATCAGGGTGAAGTCTTCGTCGCCTTCGACCTTCACCAGCGAGGCGTAGATCGGGGCCGGGAAGCTCGGATCATCGAGCTTGACCGAGAGATATTGGCGATCGCTGTCGCGGGCGGTCTTCTTCCAAGCGGCGCCGAACTCGGTGGCCCCAGCGAAAATGCGGTAGTCGGGAGCCTTGTCGTTGTCCTTTTCGGAGGCCGCGAACTTGACCTTCATGTTCAGCGTCAGCGTCTTGATCAAGCCGGTGTAGCCGTTGTCCGAAGCGGTGAAAGTGCCGATGGTCGCCATGTTCATCTCCGTCTGTCTCTTGCTCGGGCCGCGCCCATCGCAGCCTCGATGGCGATCCTTGGCCCGGGGAGCGATCGGCCCGCAGCCGCCAGGCCCGGAGCGCCAGCGGAGGACGGCGAAAGCCTGCTTTTTTGTCTTCCGCGAGGAATGCCGCCGCTTGGCGGCAGGGGAAAAAAGCAGGCGTGAGCTGTTGCGGGAAGGCGATCGAGGCCCTTGCCGTCCCTCGGGCCTGATCAGCCATTCGAGGGTGCGTTGGACACGAGCCCATGCCCGGACTGAGGCGATGACCATGGCTGCCAACACCCGCCACAGCATTGGAAAACGGCGGGATCGATGAGGAAGAAGCCAACGTCTGTGCATCAAAAGCAAGAACGACGAACCGGACAAACCAAGCGACCCCGCGCATCTTCGCATCAGGAAACGACGGCGACGGCCAGAATTGTTCGCCCGATAGCGTTCTCGATACGGCAAGTCCGGACACGATCAATGCCCATGGCTCGATCGGCTCGCCAACACAAGGGGGACGCGGCACAGCCTCATCTGCCGCGGCAGATAGCGCAGATCGGACAGATCATGGCCCGTATTTGGAGACGGGCTAGCGTGAGTAACGCCCGTTCGAAAGCACCGAAGACCGGGGACACCGCTCGGGGCGGCGCTAGCGGGCGCTTTACCCTGGCGCACGCGAGGGGCAGCGCCACTTAGATCTCAAGCGTTGGAACATTGAGCAAGTCGGCACATGTGAAAACAAGAGATAAGATGAGAGAATCAAAAAAGGCACCCGCAGGAGGGTCAGCATAGCGCCGACGCATAGCGGCGGGACCCGGGACCGAGTGCAGTCGCGAGACCGGTTAACAAGGCACCCGAACGCCGGACAATGATAGCGACGCCGGCAGCAAATGCCTGCGGGGCCCGCGAGCGAGTGCCTCCGGCGAGCGACACATTATTGTCTGCATTATCTGCTTCCTGCGCGAGGGACCGAAGCCAAAGGCCGAGACGCAACGCGGCTCGGTTCACGAGGGCCCGATGCGGCCGATGCCGCACGCGCGCTAATCATGAGACGCGCAGCTACCGATTTTCGATCTTGTTTAACTTGCATCTAACACCAACCCTTCAGGCGGGAGAAACCGCTCCCCGCCCGATGAGATGCAGAAAAAGGGACCACGCGGTTTTTGGGCGGAGGCGTTCCGGCTATGCTCACGTCTATACCGGAAAAATGGTGTCAGAGGCAACGACAGAGCGGACACCGAGGTGAGAGCCACAGCCGAAGCTCCAGGCTGGCCGAGACAACCAACGACCTGTCAACTCTGACAGTATCGGTCAGATATCCGACTCGTTAGAATCCGCGAGATATGTCGATCTGCCGGCGAACGCCGTTAGGCGGGGGCGGCTTGAGCCGCTGGGCACCATCAATTGCGAAGCCAATATTCCTCCTCGACTCAAATACGCGCATAACAGCGGAAGCGAACGTTCAACAAACAACGCTCTGGTTTGACCGAAGAGAAAATGAGACATATCGCGAATGTGATCGGTACCCGCATCCAGAATGACGCTGGTCCGGCCGCCCAACCGTTCTCTCTGCTCTGACGCATATCGGCCCAAACAGCCTCTTGTCGTAGTTGAGCTATCTCCTGCACGTTGATTGTATGTGCCAATAAGGTGCGACTATGCAGAATCACGTGTCGGTCGAACTCGTCTGCTTTGACGGCGGCAGGCCGGTAGTAACGTCCAAAGAGAGGATTGATCAGGAGCTGGCCGCAGCATCAACATCTGCGGTCTGACTGTCGCCCACCTCTTCCCCCGCCACGGCTGTTTCGATCCGCTCAGCTATTAGTCTTCGATGATCCGCTTCCCAGGAGAGTTGATTTCTCAAGGCTGGCTACAACCTATCGATTCCGCCAGTTCCTGAGTAATATCATCGAATAGGTGTTGCAGACTCTCATCATCGGGAGCCCGACGCAGGCCTTCGATCCTGGCTCGGCACGCCTCGGTCAGGAAATCGATGCGTGATGCGTCCGAGCTCGACGCCCGCGCCTCACTGACGAGGGCAACCATTGTTTTTGCCAGCTAATGCTGCACGCCAGTTTGCTGGTATTCCCGCTGGTATAAGTAGAAGTCGATGGCAGAATCTCCTTTTTATTCAAAAACTTATGGTAGTAGGCTGTTATCGGCCAGGGGCACCACGGAAAAAATTGTAATGATAACAATAAGTTAAGTCACTGGTTCGATTCCCGATTTCTCGCAAAACTTTCGTGATGCATTGAAAATACGAGCAAAAACCCACTGCAGCTGTCCGCTTTGCTGGTATTTCTGCTGGTATCGCCAAGCCAAACGCGCCGCGGCGGATTTCGATATTCCCGACGAGCGAATTAGGCGCCGCATGCCCCGTCCACCGCTTTACGCGCGACGTTCGGACGTCAAACTCAAATGACCAATCCCGAGTTGGCTGGCCATAGAGGAACGCAAATGCGTTCAAGATTGCTTCGATGCTGATCAGGCTTTCTTCCCGGTTGGTTGCATCTAGGCGTGATAAATCGGCTACCGTCGGGTTCGTGCGAAAGTTTTGCGTCAGCGTCGTTCAATCGTTCGGTCGAGGAAGTTGCTGATCAGCGGCGCCATCACGTCGAGTTGGTCCTCAAGTGCGAAGTGACCGGTGTCGAGGATGTGCAACTCGGCGTCTGGCAAGTCGCGCAAATAGGAATGTGCGCCGGCTTCAGCGAAGACCTTGTCGTTCTTGCCCCAGACGATTAGAGCGGGCGGCTTCCTTTCGCGGAAAAAGGCCTGGAACGCGGGATAAAGCGGGATGTTGGTCGCGTGATCGTAGAGCAGGTCGAGCTGAATGTCCTTGTTGCCGGGACGGTCCAGCAGCGCTTGGTCGTGCACCCAGTTGTCAGGACTTATGCGCGTCAGATCGCGGACGCCGTCGGTGTATAGGAATTTCGTCGCGCGGAGAGAGACGAGGGATAAAAGCGCATCCCTCCGCTCCTCCGTTCCTTCCTTCCAATACGCCTTGATCGGGTCCCAGGCGTCCCGCAATCCCTCTTCGTAAGCGTTGCCGTTTTGGATGATGAGGGCAGTCACGCGCTCTGGATGCTTAATGGCGATGCGATAGCCAACCGGTGCGCCATAATCCATGACGTACATGGCGTAGCGTTTCGCCCCGATTTGATCAAGCAAGGCATCGATCATCTCGGCATAGTTCGCGAAACTATAGGAAAAGCGGTTGCGATCCGGCGCATCGCTTTGCCCGAAGCCGGGGTAATCCGGCGCAATGACACGGTATCGGTCGGCCAGACCCGGAATCAGATTGCGGAACATATGTGAGGATGTCGGAAAGCCGTGCAGAAGAAGAACGACGGGCCCATCTGCTGGCCCGGCTTCGCGGTAGAACACGTTCACACCGCTGATGGTGGCCGTACGGTAATGAACGGTTAAAGCGCCTACGCTGCCGCCTGGCGTTGGCGTGCAACAATGAGCGGGCGGTGCCCCCGGTTCATAAGCGGAAGCCGTGGACTCTCCGAACGAGGGATGTGCGCTTACCATGGTCAACGCGATGAGAGTCACGCAAGAAAGGCGCATGGCAGCTCCTTCATTCGGTACGACCCAGGTCGTTCCTCAATCCCGATTATCTCACGTCCATGACTTCCGCGATTACTGCCGTACGTTCGGCTAGTTTCGGAACCTTGGCCAAGTAGGCTTGGTAGTGCTGCGAGGCACGATGAGCTTCGACCGCAGTGACATCTTGATAAAGCTCATCAAGGACGTAACGATGATCGTCCAGACTATCGCAGCAAACGTCCCAACGCAGGTTGCCGGGCTCTGCCTTGCACTGCGGCGCCATACCGACAAGCAACTCTCTAAGCTCAAGGCTCTTGCCGGGATGAGTGATCAGAATAGCAGCAATCTTTGAAGGCATTGTTCAAACACACGTTTTGAGCGACTGCCACCTCAGGAGCAGCCAAGCTGTGCTTGGCTGCTTATTTTCTGAGTGCTGTCAGGAGCTCCTTCGCGAGGAGCCCGGCCGACGCGGGATTCTGGCCAGTGATCAGGCGTCCATCGACAACAACGTGAGGTTCCCAGTTCGCTACAGACGTATATTCGGCGCCCTTTGCCCGCAGGGCATCTTCCAATTCGTACGGAACGTCTTCGCGCGCGTAGTCGTACTCTTCTTTCTTCGAGAAAGAAGTGAGCTTCTTGCCTTGCACGAACGGCTTGCCATCGCCGAGGTCAACACCGAGAAGCGCGCACGGACCGTGACAAACGGCAGTCACAAACTTTCCCGTACTCCAAGCGCGCACGACTGTATTTTGAACGACAGGGTTGCGCTGGATATCGACCATTGGTCCAAGACCGCCCGGCACGAAGATGGCATCAAAATCCGCAGCATCCACCTCCGCAAGTTTGCGACTGCGGTTCAAGCGGCGAAATGCCTTACTTTCAATGAAGGCTTTCTCCGCGGGATCTTTCTCGTCGTAGGCATCATATGGCGTCCATCCGCCTCTCAAAGAAGCGAACTCAATGGCGATACCTGCCTTGTCAAGAACATCGAACGGATGCGCGACCTCGGCGAAAAAGAAGCCTGTTTTACGATTGTGCGGACCTATCACCGCCGCGTTGCTTACGACAAACAGAACATGCACAGTCATGATTTCCTACCTTAGTGTGCAGAGGCACCAAACCGACCTCGTCGTTCGCTGCCAAACTTCGCGAAGCTCAGCAACTCGCAGCGGGTCGCCGTGGAAAGACACTTTTGTTCATAGGCCGCTTCCAGAAGCCCTGCATAAAGTGCAAGTGATGTCAGTCTACTTCTTTAGCCGACTCATGAGCGCCGCGACATCCCGCGGGTACGTCCAAACTTTAGGCTGTCGGGTGGAGCAGACCAGTTAATCTAGGTAAAAATTTGTAGTTTGAGGACGCATATGCTGAGGATCCTTGATCCTGCATGTTCGCTATTCATCGAGCGGACCGACACGACTAGGCGCCGATCCAGACCGTCGGTTAGATGCCGGAAGCGTCTCGGCCGGCAAGGCAGAAGGCAGCCTTAGACCCGGCTAAAAGACCGTGTGAAGGCTGTCAGACTCTGGACGCTCGGCTCGCCGCGAAGATGGGGCCAACACCAGCGGGCGAACTTGCGATCACCCCTCAATATCTCGGCTGTCGCCGCCTCACGCTCAGGGGCGTCTCTCAACTGCAATTCGAGAACCAAGAGGCGGCGGCCGCGAGGCCGCACTTGCCAAAGACTCGCTGTCGGTTTCGTCCTATTCTATCGTATTGTCCGAGAGTAAGATTGCCAAACCAAATCCCAACGTCCATGACGGGCTTCGAAAGCCCTGACGACTTGCCTCTCAACCAACGTCTCTGGAGCGACTATCTGGCCATCAATGAGACACCACTAGTTCGAGACCTGTGCTCGCAAACCGGCGACATCACGAGCCGTGAGTGACGAGCCCTTGGCTCCGAAGCGGGCGGTGACGTAGTTGGCGACCGCGGCAATCTCGTCGTCGGAGTACGCACGACCGAAAGAGGGCATCGACAGCGCATCGTCCGGGGTCAGGCGCCTCGTACCCCCAATAACGATCTGTACCACATTAGTCGCGCTCCGATCGTTTACGGCGGCACTTCCAGTCAGCGTCGCGAACCGTGAAACCGCGCTCTCCCCAGCCCAGCCATGACAACTTACGCAAGCGCCCTCGAAGATCTTCTTGCCAAGCAGGTTTGCGGTCACGCCGTCCTTGTGGGAGACCGGCGCAGGCGCCGATTTTACGGAAAAATCGCGTGAAGTGCTGGGCGGAACGCTTCGCAGGAACGTGACCATCGCCTCGATATCAGCCTTCGCCATCTTGTTGAAGGAGTGATCAACGGCTTCGCCCATCGGTCCCGATGCAGTGCCGTGACCCGGAACATGCCCGGCGGAGAGATAAAGGGCGATGTCTTCATCGGTCCAGCCGCCGAGACCGGTGTCCTTGTCGGACGAGATATTGAAGGCGCGCCAGCCGGCCACCGAGGCTCCGGCAAACTTTTCTCGATTGTTGAGTGCGAATCCAATATTGCGCGGCGTGTGGCATTCGCCGCAATGCGCCAGCGCCTCGGCCAGGTACGCACCGCGGTTCCATTTGAAGCTCTGCGAACTATCAGGCTGGAAGCGTGAGTCAGGATTGAACACCAGCGACCAGAACGTCATGGCCCAGCGCTGATTGAAGGGAAACAACAGTGTATTCTCCGGCGGCACCGCGCGCACCGGCGCAAGGCTGAAAAGGTAGGCCTTGATCGCGAGCGCGTCGGCGACGGTGACATAAGTGTAGGACGTGTAGGGCATTGCCGGATAAAGCCGGGCACCATCACGGCGGATGCCCCGATGCATCGCGTCGAGAAACTCCTGGTCGGTGTATTTGCCAATGCCCGTCTCCGGATCGGGCGTAATGTTGGTCGAATACATCGTTCCGAACGGAAGCTTGAAGGCGAAGCCGCCCGCATATTCCTTGCCGCCCGGCGCCGTGTGACAAACCACGCAGTCCGCTGCCTCCGTGAGATATTTGCCGCGCTCAAGGAGGCTGGCCTGCTTCATATCGGCAGGCACCCCGGTTGGATCGCCGTCCCTGTAGTCCGTCAACGCGACATTCTTGCCGCCGGTGAAGGCCAGCGGACCGGGACCGCGCACGTACCAAACCGCCCCTAGCGCCACGATGGCACCGACGATGACCGCCCCGGCAGCCAATTTCACAACCGCGGCTTTCACAATCACGATTTCTTCTCCGCGATCAGCCGCCGGTCGATCGGAAGCCGACGCAATGCGACGCCCGTCGCCGCATAAATGGCATTACGCAGCGCGGGAGGCCCGCCAACCGCGGCCGCCTCACCGATCCCGCCCGGCGCCTCCCCGCTTTTGACCAGATGGACATTGATCTTTGGCATCTGGTCGATGCGCAGCATGCGATAATCATGGAAATTCGATTGCTGAACGCGGCCCTTGTCCAAGGTGATTTCGCCGTATAATGCGGCGGTCAGGCCAAAGATCATGCCGCCCTCGACCTGCGCGACGATGGTGTCGGGGTTGACAGCAACACCGCAATCCACAGCAAGCGTCACCTGGCGGATGTAAACGTCGCCGCTGGTATCCACCTCGGCCTCAACGACAGTGGCGATCGACGTGTTGAAGGTCGGCTGCACACTGACGCCTCGGCCAACGCGAGGCGGCAACGGCTGCCCCCAATTCGACCTTTCGGCGACGAGATCCAGCACGTGCTGGAGACGCGGCGTTTTTCCAAGCATGTCGCGTCGAAACGCGATCGGATCCTTGTTTACCTTGCGCGCCAGCTCGTCCATGAAGCTTTCGATGGCGAACACATTGTTGTTCGGACCGACGCCGCGCCAAAAGCCGGTCGGCACGGCAGGCGGCTCCACTCGGACGTACTCCACCTGAACATTTGGAATGTCGTAAGGCGTATCGACCGCGCTATCGACGGCGTCGATATCAATGCCCTTCGTAAAACTGCGCGGTAACCATCGCGCGAGCACCGATGATCCGGCGACGCGGTACCTGAAGGCGATCACCTTGTCGCCCGAGAGTCTCGCCGAAATATTGTCCCGGTAAACCGGACGGTAGATGTCGTGTCGGATGTCCTCCTCGCGTGTCCAGACGATCTTGACAGGCCCATCGACCTTGCGGCCGATGCGCACGGCCGCGTCGATCATGTCAACCTCGAGCCTGCGTCCGAACCCGCCACCGAGCAGATGTTGATGGATCGTCACCTTGTCTTCTGACAGCCCAGCCGCCTTCGCGGCGACCGACTGCGCGCGCGCAATGATCTGCGTTCCAACCCATACGTCACATGAATTTGGCGTGACGTGGACTGTGCAATTCAGAGGCTCCATCGTCGCGTGGGCAAGAAATGGTATCTCGTAGGATGCATCATAACTCTCGCCAAAATTGAGCACCTTGGCGACATCTCCGACGGATTTTGCGACTACGCCAGAACTCGCGCTGGCAGCACGAAGATGTTCCCATATGTCCTTGGAGCTGACGTTGGCGTTCTTGCCTTCGTCCCAGGCAATCTTTAGCGCCTCAAGCCCACATTTCGCGGCCCACATGTGATCCCCGATAACCGCGACCAGATCATCCAGTGCTACGATCTGCCTCACGCCAGGAATCTTCGTTGCGGCCTGGTCTTCGATGTTCGCAACCTTGCCGCCGAAAACCGGACATTGCGCCAGCGTCGCAAATTTCAAGCCCGGCATCATGGTGTCGATTCCGTAGATGACCTTGCCGTTGACCTTGTTCGGCGTATCGAGGCGCTTCAAAGGCCTTCCGATGAGCACAAAGTCCTTTGGATCTTTCAGCGGCACATCGCTTGGCTGCGAAAGCTTGCTCGCGGGGTCGACAAGCTCGCCATAGCGAAGGCTGCGGCCACTTTCCTTATGAAACACTTTCCCCTCGGACACGCCGCAGGTTTCTGGCGCAACCTGCCACTGATTCGCCGCAGCCTTGACGAACATAGCCCGTGCGGTTGCGCCGGCTTTGCGCAGCGGGGTCCAGAACGCGCGAACCGAAGTTGATCCTCCGGTCGCCTGAATGCCGAGCAAGGGATTCGTGTAGAGGTTCTCATCGGGCGGCGCGTGCTCGAGGACGACATTTGTGAGGTCTGTATCGAGTTCTTCAGCTAAAATCGTCGCGACGCCGGTGTATATGCCCTGCCCCATCTCGACCTGCGGCATGACCAGGGTCACCTTGCCGGTTCCGTCGATGCGGATAAACGCGTTTGGCGCAAAGGTCCCGTCGGCGGCATCCTTCTGCGCGGTCTCGGCGGCACCTACCGGAAGACGGAAGGCGAACACGAAGCCGGTCGTCAATGCAGCACCGAGAAGGCGACGACGCGAGATATTCGACAATTCTGCCGTGACGGTCATGACACCACCTAAGCCTTGGCCGAGGCTGCCTGCTTGATGGCAGCCCGGATGCGCACATAGGTACCGCACCGGCAGATGTTGCCGGCCATGGCCGCGTCGATATCGGAGTCGTCAGGATCCGGCGTCGTCGCCAGTAACGCTACCGCCGACATGATTTGACCTGATTGACAATAACCGCATTGCACGACCTCGAGATCGAGCCAGGCCTTCTGCACCCTGGCTCCCGCCGGCGTCGTGCCGACGCCTTCGATGGTGGTGATCGCGCGGTCTTGGAGATTGCCGACAGGCAGCACACAGGAACGCACCGGCTTGCCATCGACGTGCACGGTGCAGGCGCCACACTGCGCCATGCCGCATCCGAATTTCGTGCCGGTCAAACCGAACACATCGCGCAGGACCCACAGCAAGGGCATTTCGGCCGGTGCATCGAAGGATCGTTCTTCACCATTGACATTTAGCACCGTTGCCATGTGAACTCCTGCCATCTCGTCGGATCGGTTCGGATACGCGGTACCGCTCTCTCACAGCTCTATGAAACCACATCGAGGGGACGCGATGTGACGGCCGTCCGCGTTGCGAGCCTGTCGATCCTGGAGGCATAGTCTTGATAGTGGGGCGTTGCCCGATGGGCCTGCACAGAAGCGATGTCCGCGTAGAGCTCATCGATGATGAAGGTCGTCTCGTCGTGCAGGTCCTGCCAGAGGTCCCATCGAAGGTTGCCGGGATCGGAGCGGCTATGTCCAGCCAAGCTGCGCAACAGAACGACCAGTTCATCGGTCTTTCCAGGCCGAGCCTTGAGCAAGGCCGTCGTCTTCATTTGGATCGCCATTGATATTCCCGCATTCCAGGGCGGGCTGGGTTCCGCCGTCAACCAACGCTCCATTACGAATGGGCTCAATCACGTCGATCAGCACACATAATCGAAGTTGTGCGCGGACGCCCGTAAAGAGATGTAAAAACGTCGGTTGACGGGATTGGCCTGCCATCAACCAGAACAAGGCCTCGCATTGCGCTCGCCGCGATGGATTTTCCTCAATTTACGAATCGCTATTAGCCGGTCGCGGATTCCGACCGTAATGTCTGGGATGACGCGTGCTTGCCATGTGGCATGGACGCGATCGACTGCACGCCGCTATCGGCAATGCCAGCACCGTCGCTCATCGGAGATTGATATGAGACTGAGAGAAGCGTTGTTAGCGGGACCGCTGGGTTTTGGCACAGCTCCACTTGGCAACATGTATCGGGACATTCCAGAGGATGAAGCCCTTGCAACAGTGGACGCAGCATGGGCTGCGGGTACGCGCTTCTTCGATACTGCTCCGTTTTACGGAGCGGGGCTTGCGGAGATCCGCCTTGGCGAAGTGCTCTCCAGCCGACCTCGCGGCGACTACGTTCTGAGCACCAAGGTCGGGCGGCTCATCCTCGACGAGATCGAAGATCCGGCCGGCCGAGATCACGGCGAAAAGGGCGAGATATTCAAACATGGCCGCCCCAACAAGATCGTCCCAGACTATTCGGCTGATGGCACGATGAAGTCGATCGAAGACAGCCTCCGGCGCATGAAGATTGACCATATCGATTTTGTGTGGGTCCACGATATTGC
Source organism: Bradyrhizobium sp. SZCCHNGR1005 (assembly GCF_032489995.1). Taxonomy (NCBI): domain Bacteria; kingdom Pseudomonadati; phylum Pseudomonadota; class Alphaproteobacteria; order Hyphomicrobiales; family Nitrobacteraceae; genus Bradyrhizobium; species Bradyrhizobium sp. SZCCHNGR1005. The sequence continues at coordinate 390,387 of NZ_JAUEZC010000006.1, read as the reverse complement.
CCAGGATTTCTACGGCGACCGCTGGCTCGCAATGTTTGAAATCGCTCGAACGGGGGCCTTCCCGGTCCTCTCGAAACTACGCGACCAGGGCGTGATCAAGGGCTGGGGCCTCGGCGTGAACAAGGTCGAACCTGTCGAGCTTTTGCTCGGTCTGACCGAAGCAAGTCCGGACGCGACCTTGCTCGCTGGCCGGTATACGCTTCTCGATCACGAGATGGCACTCCAGCGTGTGATGCCCGCTGCGCAATGCAAAAAAGTCGATATCGTGATTGGCGGCCCTTATAGCTCCGGTGTACTCGCTGGCGGCCATCATTTTGAGTACGGGACGGTGCCATCCGCGATTGCCGCTAAGGTGGAGAGGATTTCGGCTCTGTGCGCAGACTTCGAAATACCCATCAAAGCAGCGGCACTGCACTTCGCTCTGGCGCATCCGGCTTCGGCCGCCGTCATTCCCGGAGCCAGCAAACCTGAGCGCATTCTTGAAGACCACGCGGCTCTCAAGACCAATATTCCCGCTGCTTTCTGGCACGAGTTACGAAACAAAGGACTTGTGGCCGAGGGTGCCCCGCTGCCGATCGACAAGCAGCTCGCCGCATGAACCTCAGGAGACAACCATGACCCCCGCTCGCGCACCGACCCTTGATTCCACCTCAGCTCTGGCACTGCGGAACAGTACGACAGCTGCCGACGCACTCAATGCAATCCTGGCGGATATTCTCGCGCTCTATCTCAAGACCAAGAATTTCCATTGGCACATGACGGGGCCGCACTTTCGCGACTACCATCTGTTGCTGGATGACCAGGCCGCGCAACTTTTCTCGATTGTCGATGAGATCGCCGAGCGGGTTCGCAAAACAGGACATGCGACAATACGTTCGGTCGGCGACGTCGCCCGCCGGCAGACAATCAGGGACAACGATGCCGAGTTCGTATCGGCCGGTGACATGCTCGCCGAGCTCCGCGAAGACAACTTTGCGCTGGTTCGTGCGCTTCGCGAAGTAAAAGTCCTTGTCGATGATGCCAAGGACAACGCCACTTCGGGACTTCTCGACGGTTGGACCGATCAGGCGGAGCAGCGGGCCTGGTTTCTGTTCGAAGCCACACGATTGGCCTGATGCAAACGGCGCTCGCATGCCGCCGGATGGATCCAGGAGACGAATGCCGCTCATCGGAGCGGCATTCGTATGTCCAGAGATCGGGGACCGCCATCATCTCCTGCGGCAGCGTTATTCCGCCGCCTTGATGATCAGATCGGCCACCTCCTTCGGGAACGACAACATCGCGACGTGGCTCGACGGCAACTCGATCGCCGTGGCCTTGGCCGCCTTCACCTGGTCCCTTTCCATCTGCGGCGGGATGATCGCATCCTTCGTCGCAACGACCATGAAGGTCGGCTTCTGGCGCCACGCCGCCTGGCTCACCGGAGCGGTCAGGGTCCTGATGTGGAACGGTCCCTGCGTCGCCGCCACGACTGCCTGTTCCTTGGGCGGAAGGTCGGCCGCGAAATATCGCTTGATGCCTTCGTTGCTGATCGTCAGGTAGCCGTCCGGGTCCTTGACGAACTCTTTCAGGCTCTCCGGATCCGGATATTTCGAGGTCGCACTTTTCACCGACTCGCCCTTATCCGGCGCGTAGGCCGCCACATACACGAGCGACTTGACCTTTTCGTCGTTTCCCGCCTCCGTGATGACGGCGCCACCCCATGAATGGGCGACGAGAACGACGGGTCCTTCAGCGTTCCGGATGGCCCTCGTGGTTGCGGCGACATCGTTGACGAGCGAGTCGAGCGGGTTCTGAACAGCAACGACCTTGAGCCCGGCCTTTTCGAGGTACGGAATGACTTTCTCCCAGGACGACCCGTCCGCGAACGCACCATGGACAAGGACTGCGGTCTTGGCCTTCAGTTGGGCAGCCGATGCCGGCAGGCTGATGGCGGCCATCGCGCTCAGGACACCCAAGCCCATAACGCGTTTGAATGATTTCATGGTTATGTTCCTTCGGTTGATTGAGGATCTCGGTGTTGCCGCTTTCGCTGCCGAAACGTTCGCGGCGACGCGAATCCACCGTCGTGCACTTCTGTTCGGACAACAGATTGTGCGGCGAGTAGAAGAGGCTGGTCGGAATAAAGCCAGTTTAAAGATGTAAAAGCTCGTAACGTGGATGCATCGCTCGCATCGTGACTGCCTCTTGCGGACGTTGCGAGTGATTTCCCATCTTACGGTCTCGAGACTTCACCGTGGGGTAACGATGAACGTCATGGCGCCACGTTCTCCAAAGCCATATTCGAGCGTTTCTCCGGCACTTTGACTCTAACCGTTCGACGTCGCGTGCCTTGATCAATAGCATCGACACCTTTCCACTTGGGTCGTAATAATCAGAAAGCGATGGCCTTTTGGATCTTTTACATCCTTTAACTTTCGGTTGGTGTCGCCGTCGCGCATGGTGCCCCCATCTCCTTATTGGATGGTGCGTCGATGGATCCCGTTCTGTTATCACGGCTACAGTTCGCGTTCACGATCGGTTACCACATTTTGTGGCCCGCGTTTTCCATCGGAGTCGCATGGTTCATCGTCGCCTTGAACGCATTGTGGCTAAGAACCGGAAAGCCCGTGTATAACGAACTCCAGCTCTTCTGGACGAAAGTGTTCGCTCTCGCCTTCGGAATGGGTGTGGTCACCGGTGTGGTCATTTCGTACGAAATTGGATTGAACTGGTCCCGCTATGCGCGGGTCACTGCCGACGTCATCAGTCCGCTTTTGACGCTCGAAGTCCTAACCGCGTTCTTCTTGGAGGCCGGCTTTATTGGAATCATGCTGTTTGGCGAGCAGCGCGTAGGGAAACGGCTTCATTTCGCGGCGTCCGTGATTGTGGCGACCGGCACGGTGATCTCGGCGTTCTGGATTATTGCGGCGAACTCCTGGATGCAGACGCCGGTGGATTTCACGGCGGCCGCCGATGGCCGGTTCATCGCCACGGATTTCTGGGGTGTCGTTTTCAATCCTTCGATGCCCTACCGGCTCGCGCACATGCTGCTGGCCAGTTTCATCACCGGGATCTTTGTTGTTGTCGGCGTGTCCGCGTTCTGGCTCTTGCGCGGCAGACGCGAAGACCAAGCCCCTGCGCTCACCGCGTTCTCGCTCAGCCTTTGGCTTGCCGCGGTTCTGCTGCCGCTGCAGATGATCGTGGGCGATCAACACGGCCTCAACACGCGTAAATACCAGCCGATGAAACTTGCTGCGATCGAAGCGCGGTGGGAGACGGCCAAGGGAGTACCACTCACGGCCGTTGCCTGGCCCGACGAAAAGGCGGAGCGCAACGATTACGCGATCGAAATCCCGCTGTTGGGGAGCATCGTTCTCACGCACTCGCTCGACGGCGAGGTCAAGGGTCTCAAGGAAGTTCCGGCACGTGAGCGTCCCCCCGTCCTTCCCGTGTTTCTCGCCTTTCGAATCATGGTTGGGTGCGGAATGGTGCTGCTCGGCCTCGCGCTCCTATCTCTTTATCTTCGCTGGCGTCAGGAGCTGTTCAGCTCACGCTGGTATCTCTACGCGTGTTTGGCCGGCACGCCGCTAGGCTTTGTCGCAACGCTCGCGGGCTGGACCGTCACGGAAGTCGGACGCCAACCGTATGTCATCTACGGCCAACTGCGAACCGCCGATGCGGTCTCCCCCATCGCCGGCGGGGCCGTTTTCGGATCGCTGACCGTCGCTTTGATTCTCTACAATCTCCTGCTGCTCGGCTTCTTCTACTATAGCGGCCGGCTTGTCTGGCGAGGGTTCGGGATCGAGACACCAACAACTCCTATTGGCCGGCCTTCGGGAGGCGTCCACGTCGCCATCGCAGCAAGGAGTGCAGTAAAGTGAGCCTTCTGGATAGTCTCGATCTGACGGTCGTCTTCGCCGTGTCCGCGGCCTTCGTCATAGCACTCTATGTCGTGCTAGATGGCTTCGACCTTGGTGTCGGAATCCTGCTGCCGTTCACAGCGCACCCGGCCAACCGCGACGTCATGATCCAGACGTTGGCACCAAACTGGGACGGCAACGAAACCTGGCTCGTGTTAGGCGCGATGGTCCTGTGGACCGCTTTTCCCGGCGCGTTCACCATTCTCATCCCGGCGTACTATGTGCCCCTCGCCCTGATGCTGCTTGGTCTCGTCTTGCGCGGAATCTCTTTCGAATTCCGGGCGCAGGGAGGTTCGCTGAGGATCATATGGACGACGACTTTCGCCGGCGGCTCTGCGCTCGCGGCCTTTTGCCAGGGCGCTGTCCTTGGATCATTTGTCGCCGGGAAAATTCGAGTCACCGATGGCCACTTTGCCGGAGGCCCATTTGATTGGATTACGCCATTTTCCGTCGCGACCGGCTTCGGGCTCATGGCGGGCTATGGGTTGCTCGGAGCATGCTGGCTGATATGGAAAACCGAAGGACTGACGCAAAAGTCCAGTCGTGGATCTGCCCTCGTAACGCTTTTCATTACGGGAGCCGCAATAGCATTGGTTAGCCTATGGACACCATTGAGCGTACCCCAAATCGCTGATCGCTGGTTTACGCCTTCACATATGTTGGCGCTGGCGCCGCTTCCTCTCATTGCTGCGGCCGCCTGGCTCGGGACCCTGCGGTCATTATCGGGGCCGCATGATTGGGCGCCATTCCTTTGCGCGATCCTGTTGTTCCTTGCCTCGCTAGGCGGGCTCGGTGCGAGTGTCTGGCCTTGCGCCATTCCGGGGGTCCTGAGCATTTGGGACGCCGCATCCGAACATCGGACCCAGGTGATCTCGTTTCTCGCATTCGCTTCAGTTGTACCAATCATACTGGCCTACGTTGGCTTCAGCTATTGGACGTTTCGAGGAAAAGTTGGCGCCTCGTGACTCAATGAATCTCCTTCCTGTTGCGGAAAACAAGCCGGAGAGGCCCTCCCTCACTCACCGAGATTTGCAGGCTTTTACCTGTTAGCCGACGCGATACTTGCTAAGCTGACTTAGGTCTTTGCTCGCGCACCAATCGCGAGTTTTCCGCGTGGAGGAGACTGATGTCGCGTTCCTGCTCTCATCAAGAATTCGTCAGGACTGTTACGCCGAGTGCGCGGGGCGCGAGGAATGCTTGAAGACCGCAAGCTGGTGGGTCCACCTGCGCATTTGTCGCTCATGCGGACACGTCGGTTGTTGCGACCAATCCCCCGGCAAGCATGCCACCAAGCATTCTCAGACCAGCGGATATCCATTGATCGAAGACTACGACCCGCCGGAAGGCTGGGGCTGGTGCTATGTTGACGAGACATTCACCGCCCTCGATCATCCCACGCCGCAGGTCGGCCTAATACCGCGCTTCGTGGGTGACTAATCTTTCGCAAATCACCATCGACGTCATCGCGACAAGCGACGACGCAATCCAAGGATTGTTAGTTTCTTTGGATCGTTTCTGCTTCGCTAACGAGACTTAACCGCATTTTGCTTCACTTAATGTGCATCAGAGCCCCCTGGCTCGTAGTCTTCGCGGCGTCTTGCTATTCAGAAAGGAGAAGCGGTCATGAGCGAAACGTCAAATACAGGCGTGGAAGCGATCAGTAACGAGCGTCGCGACGTCATCCGCGCCGCCGGAGCTGCAACACTCACGGGGTTTGCCTCGTCCCTTCTCGTTTCAGCTGCTCCGGCAGAAGCGCAACCAACTAGCACTGATCGCGATAATGGTCCTCTGGGCGCGCGGCTGCAGGGAGCCCAGCACTTCGGGCTGACGGTTCAGAATATGGACCGCGCCTTTGAGTTCTACACCGAGGTTCTCGGCGGAAATGAAGTCATGCGCGATGGCGACTTCCACGGTGGGCCGATCCATTACACACTTATGACCGATCAGGAGATCATTGCGCGAGATCTGAAAGTCGACCCCCGCACAATCGGTGTGCCTGATTTGAAAGGCGGCACGCAACGGTTGGATGTCCGCTTTGTCCAATTCGATAACTTCGTGATCGAGCTCCTGCAGTATCGCGGAGCCGAACAGCCAATGGGAAATGGCGACAGTTGGGCGGAGCCGCGATCATATGAGCCCGGCTTATCCCCGATCTATGCACATATGCTTCCACATCCGGGATGATGTGAATTTTGCGAAGTTCATCAGTGATCTCGAGGCTGAATGCGCCCGCCGCGGCATGTCTCAGGTAAAGGCAAACCGTGTGGTTGCCGTGGACACGGAAGAGCAGCGCAAGGCCGCGCCAATGAGCGCCAATGCCAACAAGATTACGCAAGGCAAGTCGAATGGTTGGTCGCTGATTTACTGCAAGGGACCTGAGGGAGAGCAGCTCGAGTTCGTCCAGGCGCTCGACCCCGTGAAGCAGACGTTCCAACAGGCAGTCGAACGGCGTCGCCGCCCCCAAAGTGCCGGTTGAGAGCCCGATTGTGTTAATAGGTGGGAGTTCAAAGATGCCACAGCTTATCGACGCATGTTCTTTTGGCCTGCTGTTGTCGGCTATTGCGATGACTTGCGCGCCGTCGCACGGGCAGGACGGCCCAGGAGCTGGGTATAGCCATGTTCCTGACAACGCTTTCTCGGTCGTCGCCGAGATCCGGGCCAAACCCGGAAAAGAGGGCGAACTACGCGATGCAACGCTGCCGTTGATCAAGCTCGTTCGGAGCGATCCGAAAACAATCGTGTACTTCCTGCAAGAAGATCGGGAGGCGAATGGCCACTTCATCTTCTATGAAGTCTTCGCCAACGAAACGGATTTTGAGGAGCACAACGCCAAGCCGTATGTAAAGGCCTGGTTTGCTAAGTTGCCGGAGCTTGCGGAAGGTGGCGTTCACGCGATGAAGATGAAAATCCTCACCACCCCAAAGATTGATGTTGCGGCTTCAAGCCTGGCAGCTTTGCCGACAATACGTAGGCCACTCATTCTTCGGGTATGGATTTGCCACACCGGACCTAATTGCCGGTCCTGTCGAACGCTTGTCGCTGTCGATTCAGGAATTGAGCATCTATCTGCAATGCGGAAAAGCTCACTGCATGCGCCCAGCGACTTTCCCCCGGCTCCATCGCAAAACTGCTCCTTTGGCCAACCGGCCCGCCGTAGCGATCCGACCGCAAATTTGTAGAAGCTCTTGGAAGGAGATTGGTCACGCTTCCGACAGAGCTGTCCAACTCGATACGATCGGAGCTGCTAGAATTGGCGCGATTGACCGCATCAACAGATACTGCGACACCGATCAATCGTATGGCTTGATCAAATCGAGTATACGTGTCCGGGCATGCCACTCCCGTGAATCTCTGTAAAGCAGATGATGCGCATTTGGAAGCGGCTAGGCATGCTTCAGTAGGCTCAAAAACTGAGCATCCAGCTGGGGACTAAAGAAGCATACGGCATCGGCCCAGCGACCTTCCACCAAATCCATTGCGAACTGGAGGCTTGGCCGTCCACTGGTAACGAAAATGCCGGGATATGCGCGACGCAAAGCTTTCGCGGGTGGCGCGGATTTCAGGACCCGGGTGTCAAAGCCCTCGCTCAGCTCGAGGTGAACATAAGCGATCTCCTGATCACGCAGAGAGCTCAGGACGTCGTCATAAACTTTGCAGCGCCCACCTTCGAAGCCACGCGGAAAGGGAGATAGCCGGATGCCGAGGCGATCTCGGCTAAAGGCCTGGGTCAGCGCCTCGACCAGTTCCAGCACAAAATTGAGCCTTTGGACAATAGCCCCACCGTAACGGTCTGTTCGCAAGTTCGTGGAAGGCATTAAGAAGAGGTCAGTTATGCTCCCAAAAGAGCTATCCAGCTCGATGCCGTCAAAGCCGCTTGATTTGGCGCGATGGGCAGCATCGACGTAGTCAGCGATGATTTTATCGATCTCGTGTTGAGTCAGAGCAAGAATGCCATTCGGTCGGTGGGGAATTTGCAATGCAATATCACCGCGGAGGCGTGCAACTGACGATTGACGCGCCAATTTCGCGTTGTTCGTCGTGGTACGCCAGATCGACTTGATACGGTCCTCATCACTGATTAGCTGCGAGGTTCGTTCAGGCCAAATCAAAGCCCCTGGATCGTGAATAATGAGACCACCCGACAGCAGGCAATCGGAAGGCAGAGCCAATTGATCCGCGGGCGCGTTAAGCGGGTCGGCAACCAGCGGCCACTCCAGGACAAGGCGATGCTGAAGATCGAAAGCACCGATATTGAGCGGTGTCAGGAGCTTGTTGCTCATCCAGGTGCCGAGCCTTCCTGCTCAGACGTGACGCGCCGATAGCGCGCGCTTGACGATTTCATCAATTCCTTTTTTGAACAAAGGCTCCCCTTTCCTTGTCATCTAGGACTTTGCGCGCAACGCGAGCGAGAGCTCCTTTCTGCGATCGAGCGGCACAGTCCGTGCACCTGGTCACTTCATCAGTGTGAAGATCGACCTAGCGCATTGATACTTCTGGGGACATCACGGTCTGAGCATCGCGATGAATGACCTATGTCCATCAAGTAGGCTCTCGTAGTGTCCAGGAGACGAAACATCGGCCCCTTATTCATCATCTCGACCGTAAGAAGCGATTTGTCGTAAAGACCGTAGAACGTCTCTGATGGGCAAGCACACCCACCATCCAAACAGCTTGCGATGGCGCGTTCCGCGGTGAATGGACCACTGAGGGTCGCAAGGTGAGATAGCACGATCTGCTCCTCCCTGGAGAGGAGGCCATAGCTCCAATCGAAAGCAGCCGCCAACGTGCGATGCCTGGGCAACGCGGTTCGGCGGCCACGTGTAAGGATAGCAAAGCAGTTGTTGAGGTGCCCAGCGATCTTGCGAAGTCCCAGGTCTGCCACCCGGGCGGCCGCAAATTCCAGCGCGAGCGGAATCCCATCCAACCGCCGACATATCTCTGCCATTGTCGGCAGATCTTGGCTATGGGGCTCGAAACGCATTGAGGATTGAACTCTGTCCACAAAGAGAGTGAGCGCCGAGAAATCCGCCACGTCCTTCTCTTCAATCACGACTTTCTCGGCCGGGAAGGTAAGCGACGGCAAGCGATGGGTCCATTCGCCCGTGGCTCGGAGAGCTTCGCGACCTGTTACAATTAATTTTAGATTGTTACATTGACCTAACATCGCCTCTACGAGCGTCGCAACTGGCTCGACAATGTGCTCGCAGGTATCGAGTATCAAGAGAGCTTCGCGAAATCGGAGATGTTCGCACACTGCATCGAGGGCATCGTTACAGGACGCGAGCTGCAGAGCCTCGGCAATGACTCGAGCTGCTCCGGTGCTGTTGGTGACATGCGATAGATCAACGAAGCTGATCAGGCCGCGGAAATTCGCAGCGTAGCGTTTTGCGGTTGCGATTGCGACTGTCGTCTTGCCGATCCCCCCCGGCCCGGTAATCGTTACCAGGCGACGCTTATCGAGGATTGCTTCGATGGTTTGAATGGCATCATCTCGACCCACGGTCAGGTTCGGCAATATCGGAAGCACGAAATGCCGCTGGGCCCTGGGCCCCTCTAGTTCGACGACACTGGGACGATGGCGCACAGGTAAAACGAAGCAATATCCACGCAACGGTATGGTATCTATTGCGCGTTTCGCTCCGTCACATTGCGACAGCAATTTCCTGACGATGCCCATCTGCACGCGGATATTGGTCTCTTCCACCGTGATGTTGGGCCAAACAATGCGCTTCAGATCGCCCAAGCTCACGACGTCTCCTGCCCGCGAAATCAGCAGGATCAACAGATCTAGCGCCCGCCCACCAATTTCGACGCGCTCACTGCCGACCAGTAATGCCCGCTGCTTGGGATACAATCGAAAGCTCGCGAATTCGTAGCATTCTTCCGACACCGGCGCGGTGCCAAACAAGCCAGAAAGGGAACTGCACCGCTGCGGAGCCAGGCAGGGGCTCTCCAAGAGCTCAGACTGTTCGCTGAAAAGGGTCATCCACCACCTCGCGCCATTCCAAGCCTTACACTTCGCACAGCTAGCCAGGCACATTGGGCCCAAAGCCGGCACCGTTGCGCAACTGCCGAACGCGATCGTACGGATCCAGCCCCGGCTCTCCGACACCGACGATAATGATGGGCAGATGATCGACAGCCGTGGCGCGGTGCGAGTACCTTCTGTCCACGATGAAATCCGTGCCGTCCATAAGCGTCCCGGTGCCAACGCAAACGTCTTCACCAGAACGGTATATTCGCTGCGGTGGGATGTCCTTAAGTCATCCAAAAAAATCTATAAGTTTCCTTTGGCAGCGTCGGTGACGGGCAAGCTTTCGTGGCTTGCAGCGGCGGCGGGAAGTGAAGAGGCGAAGTAAGACATAGTGGCTGACCCAATCGCAGAAAGCGTCGGGGGCTGGTGCCTCAGCTGTTCAGCAGCAATGTGCCGCACCTTCGTCGCGACAACGTCGAGGCGGGTTACTGCCGCGCAACAGATCGGACTGCAGCCTCGCGAAGATTGTTGTAGATCAGGCAACCCGGGCAGATCGGTGAGCGAACGAGGCCCACTAGGAGCGGGTGTGATTGCTCACGATGCATGTCGGCGTCGGGTCCAGGTGCGGACGTAAGAATGAAGGACTCTTCGCAAGAGTAGGCGCATGCTTCCGCCCGAGCGGCTCTCTTCAACTCGCATGCGCCTTGAGATGGGCCGCTGTGGCTTCAATCCCATCGTCGCCTCGTCCGCGAGGCAAACGGACCGTCAGCATTACCAGCCCAGCCAATAGAAACGAGGCAGCGAGCGCTACAGCTGTCGCGACAAACTGGCCTCCGCTCATATCCAACAAGACGCCGCCGAGGCGCGGTCCAAGGAAGCCTCCGAGATTGCCCACGGCATTGATGAGGCCAGCTGCGGCGCCTGCCGCCGAAGCTGGCACTGCCCGCGACGCAGCCGCCCAGAAAGGCCCCTCGTATGAAAGGGCACCGCCTATCGCGAGGCAAATGAAAAAGACCGACAGCGCGACAAAAGACTGGCCGATGAGCACCGAAGCGACAAGGCTAACGGCAGCGACCACAAGCGAGATCAGCACGTGGCGTTGGTAGCGCCGATTCCGGTCGGCCAACGAGCCGTTCACCCACATAAAAACGATTGCCGTGCAGTAGGGCAGAGCTGCGATCAGTCCCACAGCGCCGAAGCCGGCTTCCGTCAGTGCCTTTAGCAAAGACGGCAGCCACATATTCAGGCCATAGAACCCGACCTGGATCAGAAAGGACACCACGACCAATTGCCACACGACGCGATCGGTGAAGATACGACGAATCGGCAAGGTTTTCGGCTCGCTGGAGGCTTCCGCCAAAAGCGACTTTTCGATGTAGTCGCGCTCGGCTTGCGAGCACCACGCTGCGTCGCGCGGAGTATCCGCAATCGCCAGCCACCAAACCGGCGTCGCAATGATGAAGGGAAGAACACCCTCGATCAGCAGCATCGTGCGCCAGTCGGTCGAACCGACGATGAAGCCGGAAAGAGGCTGCGTTATTATCGAAGCGATCGCCAGGTTCGTCATCCAAAAACCGTAGGCCCGTGCTCGTTCGGACACCGGGAACCAATTATTGATGAGCACCAAGATGGCCGGCCAAACACCGCCCTCCGCAATACCGAGCACAAAGCGGGCCAGCACCAACTCATTGAAGCTCCGGGAAAGACCGCACCAGATCGCCGCGGCTCCCCACAGAAGAATCATAATCCCAACTGATTTTTTGGCGCTCCAGCGGGTGGCGAGCCATCCGCCGGGAATCTGAAACAGCGTGTAGCCGATAAAGAAAATGCCGCCGGCGAAACCTTGATCAGCATTGCTGACGTGGAATTCCTGGCCGATGCCGGCGAAGGCGTAGCTGATGTTCGTGCGGTCCATGAACGAGATGATGTAGACCACCATCGACGCCGGGATCAGTCGCTTCCACCGCGTGGCGCCGATGGTCGCACCGGTTGCCGCCTCGAACCCCTCCATGCCATTCTCCTCAATATCTCCGACCATCAATGGTCATATGGCGTTTGTTGGTAGTCGCGATGAACCCGCGATCGTTCTCATCACAGGCGACTCTCGATCCGTCGCAAAACCGAGTTTGCCCGCACCAGAACCGGCGCCCAGAGACCCTCAGTAAAGCGCTGGTAAATCGGCGCGAGCAGCGTGTATGCCTCCCCCTGGCGATCCTGCTTTTGCCATCGTTCTACCAAGCTCAGGGCCGCGCATAGTTCCCAATACAGTGCTTGCTCCTGTCGCGAGAGATCTATTGCGCGCATGAAAATCTGTTCCGCGGCTGGATCGTCAGGATCACGGTCAGCCGCGAGTCTGCCCTGAATGCACTGCAGCTCCGGCACGTATTCCATGTAGCCCCTCTCCTCCGCCGAGAGCAGCTCCGCCTCGATCTCCGCAAGACCTTCATCGGCGCTTCCGGCAGCCGCGAGCGCCTCAGCATAGTAGCCACGAAAGGGCGTGATGAACGACCGATAGCCGGTTGCCTCGAATTGGGCGAGCCCAGAGCGGAGCGCCGCCGCACCGGCAACGGGGTCACCTCGCAGGAAGAGGATGCGCCCCTTCGCGCAAAGCGCAACGGCCCGGAAGGTAGGAAGACCGTAGCGATCAACTTGCTCCTGCATAATCCCGATATGACGCTCCGATTTTTCAAGAGCGCCGACTTCGGGGAATAGCAGGCCAGCTGGCCTTGCGAGCGCCAGGCATAGAGCAACGGGCTGCCCAAGTTGCTCGGCTTCTTCGATAGAGCGCTCAGCCGCTGTAATTGCCGCATCGATCAAACCGCGCGCGAACAGACAGGGCGACAAATGTCCCAAGGCGGCGGCCCGAGCATTGATTCCAAGCGAAGGCGAGGCCCGATAAGGCTGCGCCTCTGAATGCTCGCGAAAGGCGCGCTCCAGAAGGCGCGATGCTTCAACATACTCGGCTCGATACACCAGCGACATGCCAGACATCAGGTTGGCCATACGTGCTGCCCCCCCGTCATTTTCGCTCTTTGCCAGTTCGGCATAGCGTTGGCTGTGTTGCAGCGCTCTCCGCAGATCCAGTGAGCGCAAACTGATCTGCCAGAGACTGTGCAACGCGCGCTTCTGGTGCTCGATGCTACCGAGAGCTTCGGCGAGCGACAGTGCTCGCGTCAGATTCGTATATGTCGCCGAAGTCATGCCCGCGGCAAACATTAGCGACTGGCCAAGGCCGCTGCGCAAGATCATCTCTTGATCGGCATTGCCGGTGCGGCCTAGATCGGCTAACGCTTTGGTGGTCCAGTTCCTGCACTCGCTGAGCAGCGACTCAGCCAGCCAAAAGGGCACGGAGACGACCGCTAGGGCGATGCCGAGCGTCGAGTCGCCGAATGGGGAGAACGCCCAGGTAAGTGCCGCACGCAGATTGTCGAGTTCACGATTGTACTGGGGCGTCTCCTCGCCGCTGGTTTCCCGATCGGCATTGAAGCTGGCAAAAAAGTCGCGGAAGTATTCCGCGTGGCAGCGCCATATCGCGTGCAATTCACCACTACTGGAGAGTTTTTCCATCGCATAAGCTCGCACCGTCTCGAGCAGGCGCCAGCGCTCGTCAGGTGAGCTGCGATCGAAGGAGACAATGGACTTCTCGACGAGGCTTGAGATGCGATCCGCGACTTCCGTTGACGAATAGTCGCCCATTACGGCGCAAGCCGCCTCAACGGTGAACCCTCCGGGAAACACCGCCAGCCGATGGAGCAGCACCCGCTCGACATCGGGGAGGAGGTCGTAGCTCCAATCGAAAACAGCGCGCAAGGTTCGATGACGCGGCAATGCCGTCCTGCGCCCGGTCGTCAGGAGCGCAAAGCGATTTTCGAGGCCGCTGGCAACCCGAGAGAGTCCCAGCGAGGTCGAACGAGCAGCGGCGAACTCGATCGCCAAAGGCAATCCATCAAGATGGCGGCAAATGTTCGCAATGGAGCGCAAGCTCTGCTCATCGCGCAGGCCAGCCACGTGCGGCGCCTCCGTCAGACTCAAAAACATCTGGACTGCACTGTTTCTTATTATTTCGTCTGGCAGACTGGATTCGTGTTGAGGAACCTCAAGTGGCGGGACACGGTACACGCGTTCGCCATTGATCTTCAAGGTCTCGCGGCTGGTAGCAACCATAACGGCATTTGGCGCCAAGCGAACGATCGCTTCTGCGAGTTGTGCGGCCGCCTCGACGAGATGCTCGCAATTATCCAAGACGATGAGGAGACGATCGTGGCCGATGACCCGAGCCACTCCCTCCGCCGACATCGGGCGACCGTTAGCCTGCAGGCCGATGGCCTCTCCCACCGCAGCTGGCAACAGGCTCGGGTCGGCGAGAGAGGCCAACTCGACGAGCCAAACACCGGCATCAAATCGAGGCAGCAGACCGCGCGCCAACTCAATCGCAAGCACGGTTTTCCCAATGCCACCCGGACCGGTGAGAGTGACAATCCGATACGCAGAGCAGGCCTCTTGCAGGAACTCGAAAGAAGCGGCACGCCCGATAAGTTCGTTCACAGCTGCGGGCAAGTTTGTTGAAATAGTGCTGCGCGTTAAGGAAGGCGGCGCCGGCGGCACTTGGCTGGTTTGCACGGTCCACGCGCCAACCAAGCGGAATCCAAGTCCGGACATCGTTTTGAGCATGGCGCGATGCGGACCGAGCGCCTTGCGGATCGCAGATATGTGGACATCGATCGCGGTTTCTCCGACGATCACACCTGACCATACGGATTGTAGCAAATCTCCCCTAGTGACAACTTCGTTTGCTGCCTGGACCAATACGGCCAATATGTCGAAGGCTCGGCCCCCGATTGGCACAGCGATACCTCGAATACGCACCTGGCGCAGCGAGAGATCTATCTCGCACTCATCGCATCGATAGATAGGTTGGTGGATCGCGGCGCCGCCTTGCAGGTTGGTGTTGTGAGGCTCCACTGAATTCAGATTGAGGGTCAGTGGCGCTGATTGCGTTGAGCGGGCTGTTTTCCGCACGCCCCAGTCGCCAAGCAATCGATAGCCCTGACCAGATATGGTTCTCAGCAACGCCCCATTCACTCCCAAGGCCTTGCGGATCGCGGAGATTTGGACCTGAAGAGCCGTGTCGCCAACGACAACGTCAGCCCAAACGCGCGACATCAGCTCCGATTTCGTTACCGCGGCTCCGGAGGCTTCGACCAGCGCCTGCAAGACTGCGAACGCGCGACCGCTTATCGGAATCGCGGATCCGTTTACTCGCAGCTCACGACTTTGGACGTCTAGTTCCAGACGATCCGGCCTGCCGCTGCCCACCGGTCCATGACTTTCTGATACGTCCACAGCCAAGAACTCCGAGCTTCTTCGAATTGATGGCCACTACTCTCGGCAGAGGGCAAATCGTACTGTCCCATCTTTTTGCCGCCCACGCGCAATTCACTAGAACTGGCCCTCAAAACCTTTCTTCCGTAGAAGTTCGAGCGTCTCATCAAGCGAGGCAGTACTTCGCTGGCCACCAGCCAGCGGCCGAGCGCAAAGCTATCTCAAAGGGCATCATTCCACCACCCATATACCAAGGCCAGCAAACGCTCGATGTCCCAATGGGGTGAAGGTAGAAATGTTAGTTTGGCAAGGCAAAGTCTGATTCTGACCCAACATCACGCGCCGGATTTGTTGATCACAATGCTTCGACTTATCAGCCACTTAGCGAGCTCGGTGGAGGCAGGCTTATACGAAGCGTTGCGGCCATGATCGGATAGCTCGTTAGTGGACAAATACGCCACTTCGCTACCCGGGGACTTTCATTTTCGCACGTTTTCTTTGCGGTGAGCGGCGGCACTCGCGACCGTTCGTGCGCAATCCCTCGCCAGCGAGAAGTGGTTCGCGAGTAGGTTCAAATCCTGGACGCGCAACGTCCGATAACGACATTTGCTGCAAGTTGCGATCCGACTAAACAGGCGCCTGCGTCTCATTTCGGCCCTAATCGACTGGGGTTGCAGTCAGGAGAGGGACTCGAACCCCCGACCGTCGTTCGCTTTGAAGCTCCGGCTTCGAAGAGCCGGCTGCGCAACCTTCGATGCCGGGCAAAAATTCTTCAGAAATTGCCCCAGACTAAATTAGTCTGGGGCCATTTCGGGCCTGCTCAAGAAATCGCTGATAGTTGAGATAGATGGCACGCCCGGAACGATTCGAACGTCCGCCCTACGGGACGTTGCTGAAACCGCGGGACTAAAATCAGCGTCGCGCGAAGAGCGCTTTCGGCGTCGGTCCCGCACCGAGCGGCAATCGAGCCGCCAAGGTCGTCCATTGGGAATTAGGTCTCTCCATTGGCATCGTGAAGGGCCACGTATCGCACGCAGGACACGAGCCTAAACTCAACCTCGCGGTAGGTCTCTCCGATTCGGGGCAGAGCCGGGTTCGATTCCGATCAGGCGATTGTGGAGTCTGGAAGGGCAGGCGTGCCGGCGGCGAGAACCCTCCTGTTTTATTTTTGTCGGCGAATACCGCGCGTCATCCTGCTGGTATTTGTGCTGGTATCGGCAGCAATTGACGACAAAAGTAGATTTAAATTCAAATGGTTATGGCTCTAGGCAATTATCGGCCAGGGGCACCATCATCGCTAAAGCCCCTCATTCGTTGGGAATGACTTGATAGCTCAATAGCCTGGTCCCGCTGTGGTAGTATCGCTGCATGGGATAAACCATGCGGGCGATGACGGGTCCGCTGCGCCGCTGATGCCTCCTGGACAAGGCGTCGCGAGCGATGGGAGACACTCAGGCTGCGGGACGGAAATGTCCGGGCGAATGTTTCGTATCACGCCGGATCAGCCGCCGAAGTGTCGAGGGCTCCGCATATCCTATCTGCTGCGCGATCTGTTCGACCGACAGGCGCGTGGTCTCAAGCAGTAGTCGCGCGGTCTCAAGCCTGATGCGCTGCACGAACTGAATCGGTGAAACGCCGCAGATCGCCGCAATTCGCCGGGCAAATGTCCGTGGCGCCAGCGCGACGGCTTCGGCGAGCTCCTCGATTGCAAAGTCACGTGCGATGTTGTCGCGCACCCATTTCTCGGCCTTGGCGATCCTTGGGTCCTGGCCCGCGAGATAGGTGATCGCCATGAACGGCGCCTGGGAGCGCCGCTCATCCAGCAGGAGATAGTTGGCGCAGGCTTTCGCCAGGCTTGGTCCGGCGAACCGACCGACGATCGCAAGCATCAGGTCCATCTGCGCCATGGCCGCGCCACCGGTTGCGATCGGCCAATCGGCGACGACCATCTGCTCCGTCAGTAGTTCGACTCCCGGATAGCGCTGCCGGAATACCGGCGCGAGCCACCATGTCGTGGTGGCCCGCCGGCCGTCGAGCAAGCCAGCTTCCGCCAGCAGGAACGTGCTCGCGCAGGACGCGGCGAGCACGGCTCCGATCCCGAACGCTCGGGTAAGCATGTCGCTCGCGCGCCGGCACGTCGGGCTCTTCAACTTTCTGTCCAGTTCGTCGGCCGACGCAGCTCCAAGACCGGGGACGATGACGAGTTCGATGCCGCGCAGATCGACGTCGCTTTTGCGGGATGCGCAACGCACCGTCGTAACCTCGAATGGCAGAGCGCGCTTCGCAGCGCTGATCCGGTTGGCGGTCGCCATGACGTCGTGGGTGATGGCCGCGCTCGAGGCCATGCACCCCTCGATCTCGACAACCGCGACTTTGGTCATGTCAAAAAAACCTCGATAAATGTCATTTTTGACACTAGCGCGCTGGCCGCGCAATCGCAACGATATCGGTGAAAACGCCGCCCCCTTGCGGCGGCTTGTCTGCAGACATCTTCGGTCCCCGGCTTCTGTCTGGTATCCATCGATCGACAAGGAATTGCGCCATGCCCAAACGGTCCATGAAGCGGGACGATCCTCTCGAGGATTTCACGCGCCGCGCCATCACGCTCGACGGCGCCACCAAGGTCGTTTACGTGGTCGGCGTAGGGCCTGCCGTCATCGTGATGACCGAGATGCCGGGCATCAGCCCCTATGTCGCGCGGTTTGCGCGCTGGGTCCGCGACGCAGGCTTCACCGTCTACATGCCGTCGTTGTTCGGCCGCGATGGCGTCGTTCCAGGCGCGGAGGAGGGCGCCGCGATCTTTCAGCGCGCCTGTGTGAGCGCCGAGTTTCGCGCCTTGGCCTCAAACGAATCCAGTCCCGCGACAAAGTGGCTCCGGTCGCTGGCGCGATTTGCGCATGGCGAGTGCGGCGGTCCCGGCGTCGGTGCCATCGGGATGTGCTTCACCGGAAACTTCGCGCTGACCATGATGCTTGAACCGTCGATGCTGGCGCCGGTGCTCTCGCAGCCGTCGCTGCCGCTGAACAATCCGGCCGGCATTGAAATCGCACCGGACGAAGTCAAAGCGATCCGCGAGCGGCTCGAGCGGGAAGATTTGACGGTGATCGCCTATCGCTTCGAGGGCGATAAGTTCTGCACGGCTCAACGTTTTTCGGCCTATGCTGAGGCGCTTGGCGATCGGTTCATCGGGCGGGTGCTTCCGGACAGCGCGGCGAATACCGATCTTGCGCCGTTCTTCGAGCGTCACGTTACGACCCCGCATAGCGTTGTCACCGCGCACCTGATCGACGCGGCAGGCCAGCCGACGATCGCGGCACGCGACGAGATCCTGGCGTTCTTCAGGTACAGGCTGGCATCTCCTCGAAGCGATCTCACTTGAGATTATATTGCTATCTCAATCACATAAGAGTTCGCAGTTTTGCTCGGAGTGGCGCACCATTCGAGCATTCGCCCTCATCCGCCGGCATCCGTTTCCTCTCAAACGCGCCGACAACGTTAAAGCAACGTTGCGCTATCGCACAATTGCCAGGCGCCTGCGTCCGACCGATGTCGTGACGAGATGGCCAGATCCTATCAACTGGTAGGGTTTTCTAGCTGCCCAGCAGGCTGGGCATAGGATCGATCCAGGCGGCTCCCCGATACTTCGTATCGCGAGCGCTGCCGTAGTTGCTAGAGCGCCATCGAGCCCTAGGCACGCAACCGCGGAATGAGACGCGTCGCATTCTCATGGCCGATGGCATCGAGGTCCTTTGCCGACAGACCGCGCTTCTGCAGTTCGGCGAACTGACCAAAGCCGAAATACGGATAGTCGGAGCCATAAGTGACCTGGGAGACCGGCACGAGCTTGAGCAGCGCCGCGATGGACGGCGCGAAGGTCGCGTTCGCGGTGTCGTAATGAAGCCGGCGCAGTTCGCCTTCGATGCCTTCCGGCGCGAATTCCTTGAGGTCGGGGCGCGCCCCATAGAACGCATTGATACGGCCGGCCATCATCGGGATCGTACCGCCGGCGTGCGAAAACAACCATTTGATGTCGCGATGGCGGGCAAACGAGCCGCTGAGCAGCAGGCTCGTCACCGTGCGCGTGGTGTCGTGCGGGACTTCGATCAGCGCAGGGAACGTACCGACGCTCAGCGCACTGCAGCAGCTCGCGACCAGCGGATGCACATAGACGACCGCCTTGCGACGGTTCAACTCCTCAAGCACGGGCTTGTAGGCCGGATTGCCCAGCCATTTGTCGCCGTAGTTGCTTTGCAGGCCGATCCCGTCAGCCTTCAGCGTGTCGAACGCATATTCGATCTCCTTGAGCGTGGCATCGATGTCCAGCATCGACAGGGTCGCGAACAGGCCGAAACGACCCGGATGGTCGCGCATCATGTCCGCCGCATATTCGTTGCAGACGCGCGCGAGCCGGCCCGCTTCCGCCGGCCCGAGGTCGAACCACACGCCAGGAGTGGAGGAGATCGACAGGACGCCTGCGCGGATGCCGTTGCGGTCCATGTCCTCGACCAGCTTCTCGCGGGTCCAGGCAACCTGACCGGGAAAGTGCGGCTGCTTGTGCGTGTCTTCGTAACCGAGCCACAGCTTCTGATATTCAGGAGGATAGAAATGAACATGGGTATCGATCAGCACCGGGCTGGTCTGTCCCTGCGTCGGAGCCGTCGGGATGGTCGAGGCGAGGCCGAGTGCTCCCAGTCCTGCGAGAAAGCCCCGTCTCGACCAGGACGGGCCGGAACAGGCCGGGCAGGAGTGAAGCCCGCGCAATGTCAGATCGCTCGTGTTCATCTTGCGTTTCTCCCGTGCTGAATTGGCAAAGGGCCGGCCGGGGCACTTGCAGAGATCATCGGTTCGATCAGCTGCAGCCCTCTAGTCAGCTCCAAGGCGGATTGTGATGGCGGAGGCCATAATGCCCTCGTCTTCTTACGGCTGGGCGACGTCGGCCGGCCCCTCACCGAGTCGTTGCAAGCGGATCGGCGCCGGAGTCCCGCGACAAGGAAAGGACTGTCAGCCTTCCATGATCGCGACAGCGCGAGTCCAACCCGCCGAAGCCCGTTCGATCTTCACCGGGAAGCACGACACCGTGAAGCCGGTCGACGGCAGCAGCTCCAGATTGTGCAGCTTCTCGAGATGGCAATAGCCGATATGGCGGCCCGCCTTGTGACCTTCCCAAATCAGGCTGGCGTCCCTGGTCTCGGCGTATTTCTTTGCGGTGTAGACAAAGGGCGCGTCCCAGCTCCAGCCGTCGGTGCCGGTCAGCCGCACGCCGCGCTCGAGCAGATACATGGTCGCCTCATAGCCCATGCCGCAGCCCGAGGTGACGTAATCCTGCCGTCCGTATTTCGCGCCGGCACTGGTATTGACGACGACAATCTCCAGCGGCTTCAGCTCATGGCCGATGCGCTTGAGTTCGGCCTCGACATCCTGCGCCGTGGCGACATAGCCGTCCGGAAAGTGACGGAAGTCGAGCTTCACGCCAGGCTGCAGACACCAGTCCAGCGGGACCTCGTCGATGGTCCAGGCGCGCTCGCCACGGTTCATCGTGGGGTGGAAGTGCCAGGGCGCATCGAGATGCGTGCCGTTGTGGGTCGAGAGGCTCACCTGTTCGACCGCCCAACCCTGCCCGTCCGGCAGATCCTGCGCCTTCAGACCATCGAAGAACTGCAACATGCGAGGCAGGCCCTGCTGATGATCGATGTAGTGAATGGTCGGGTGGCCACCGGGGGGATCGGCCGGCACGTCGTTTTGCAGGGGGACGGAGATATCGATCAGTTTGCGCGCCATGGCATTTCCTCATGTTGTCTTATTATTAGTATTTGTTCGTATTGGGCAGATCTAGACGTCCTGCCGCTCGACCCTGTTCTTCAGGATGCCGATCTTCTCGACCTCGAGCTCGATCGTATCGCCGTGTTCGAGATACCATCCGAGCTCGAGCCCGCAGCCATTGCCGACGGTGCCGGAGCCGATGAACTCGCCCGGCATCAGCGTCTCGTCCTCCGTGACGTGGGCAATGATCTCCTCGAATGAGAACAGCATGCCATCGGTCACGCCTTCGGAGCGGATCTCGCCGTTGACCCGGGCTTCCATCTTGAGCCTGTAAGGATCGCCGATCTCGTCGGGCGTCACGATCCACGGTCCGATCACGTTGCCACCATCGAAGCTCTTGCCCTTGGCCGGGCCGAGCCTTCCCTCCATCTCGATCCGCTGCGCGTCGCGCGCGGAGAAATCGTTGAAGATGGTGTAGCCGAAGATGTGGTCCTTGGCCTTCGCCGCGGAAATGTTCGCCCCCTTGTTCTTGGTAACGATCCCGAACTCGAGCTCGTAGTCCATCACCTTGCTGTAGCGCGGCCATTTCACCGTCGTGTTGGTCCCACGCACGCTGAAGCGGTTCGTGATGTAGAAGATCGGCTGTTTGCGATAGACCTCAGGCAATTCGCCGAGCGGCTCCGCATCAATACGGGCCAGTTCGGTCATGTCTCCCCTCGCGCGCGCCGCCAGCTTGCGCTGCCCACGTGGCGCCTGGAGGATGTGCAGCGGAAATGACATGCCATCGCGCATCTGCCGCGGCTCCGGCAACGGCGCGAGAATATCCACTGCACCAACCGCCACCGAGAGCGTCGCGTCCGCGCCGTGCTTTTCAAACAGCGCCGCGGCCTGGTCAAGCGCGTGCGGACCAGCGTCGATCAACGCCAGCATCGAGGCGAAAGCGGGATCGCCCGGACCTTCCCTAAGGGCGGCTTCGGCGAGATCGAACACCTGACTGTCACGCGCATGGACGAGACCGACCTTGTCCTGGCCGGCCGATCGGTACGTTGCGAGCTTCACCCTCGGCACCCCTTGTTCTCTACGCAAATATATGATCAAAGAAAATATCGATAAACAAGACTTAAAAATATGAAATCGGGAGAGCGCGGTGAGGCGGATGCTGTTGAGGCAGACTTTGATGAGGGTCGCGCTCGGTCACGGCGTTTTTATTGCGGCTTTTGGTGCCTTGACCGGGGCAGCTCTGGCTCAGGCAAAGATTCAAATCGGCTGTACGGCCACGTCTGATTGCGCGTCGGCCATGGTTGCCGTCGACGAGGGCATTTTCAAAAAGCACGGGCTGAACGTCGAGATGACACCGATTGCGATCAACTCGAACATTCCGGCGGCGATCCTCTCCGACTCGATCCAGGTCGGCGGGCCGACCTCCACCGTCTTCCTGCAGGCTGTCGATGGCGGCCTCGACCTCGTCGCAATCGCGGGCGCCTCGGTCATGAGTCCGACATCGAACGCCGCCATCACCGCCTTCGTCCGTAACGGCATCACCATCAATGAGCCGAAGGATTTCGTCGGCAAGAAGGTTGGGGCGCCCGGCCTCAACGCCTTCCTGCACGTCCTGTTCGTGAAATGGCTCGTGGAGAAAGGCGTTGATCCGAAGAGCGTCAACTTCGTCGAGGTGACCTTTCCGACCATGGCCGACATCATCAAGTCCGGCGGCGTCGACGCGGTGCTCACGGCCGAGCCTTTCGTCACCCGCATGACCAACGCCGGACTCGGCTCGATCGGCGCGCGCTATGCAGTCGATCTCGCCCGCGCCGATCCGATCATCTTCTATGCGGCATCGCGCGAATGGGCCGAGAAGAATGCGGCAACGGTCGCTAAGTTCCGCGAAGCGATTGCGGAAGCTGCGGCGATCGTCAACGGCGACCGTGAGAAGGCCTCCGCCTCGATCGCCAAATTTACCAAACAACCGCTCGATCTCGTCAGGGCGACACCGCCGAACCACTCCGAGCCGAAACTGAAGCCGGAAGATCTCGCCTGGTGGATCGAAGTCATGGCGTCGCAAAAGATGCTGCAATCCAAACTTGATGTCAGAAAGCTGGTGCTGAACTGAAGGCTCCCTCGATGCCGGTTTCCGAACGCGCGCTCAACCGTCCTGTGGCCGAAGGCGGCACGCTGAGCGAGCGCGCAGCCTCTCTCATCGAACAGGACATCCTCGCGGGACATCTCCCGCCAGGGTCGCGCCTCGGCATCGTCGAGCTGGTGCAGCGCTACGAGATCGGCGCCACGCCGCTGCGCGAAGGCCTCTCGCGGCTGATGTCACGCGGGTTGATCGTCGGCATCGGCCAGCGTGGGTTTCGCGTCGCCGAGATCAGCCGCGAAGATCTCGCCGACATCACCTGCATGCGTACGGCGATCGAGATCGCCGCGGTTCGGCTTGCCATCAAGCGCGGCGACGACGCCTGGGAGGCCGGCATCCTGAGTGCGCTGCATCAGATGCGCCGCCATATCGAGCGAACCGGAAACGAATTCCGCGAAGGCGCCGCCGACTTCGACCGGCTGCACAAGGGCTTTCACACCTCCCTGCTGGCGGCCTGCGGCTCGCAGCGGATGCTCGCCGCCCATTCCGACCTCTACGACCAAGCCTACCGCTACCGCCGCGTGATGATGCGCGCGATCGCGAGCGGCGAAGATTTCATCCATAGTCACCAGATGCTCGCCGATCGCGTGCTCGCGCGCGACGTTGCCGCCGCGCAAATGATGCTGGAGGCGCATCTGCGCTCGACCATCGACTTCGTGTATCCGTCAAGCGACGAGGGGCAATCATGAGCGTCCTTGCAAGCCTGGACGAGGCGCGCGCATGGCGGCGCCAGAAGCCCCTGATCGCGTTCGATGGCGCGACGCTCCGGCTCGGCGGCAAGACCATTATCGAGAAGCTGCACCTTGAGGTCCGCCCAGGCGAATTCCTGTGCATCGTCGGGGCCTCCGGCTGCGGGAAGACCACGGCCCTGCGGCTCGCCGCAGGCCTCTACCGGCCGAGCGAAGGCGCCGTGATCTTCGAGGGTGAGCCGATAACCGAGCCGCGCCGCGAGGTCGCAATCGTCTTCCAGGATTACGGCAAGGCGCTACTGCCATGGCGAACGGCTTCAGGCAATGTTTCGCTAGCGCTGGAAGCAGGCCGCGTGCCCGCCCGCGAGCGCGCCGCGCGTGTCGAAGCGCTGCTGCGCAAGGTCGGCCTGCCTGACCAAGGCTCCAAATATCCGTCCGAGATGTCGGGCGGCATGCAACAGCGGCTTCAGATCGCCCGCTGCCTCGCGCAGGAGCCAACGACGCTGTTGATGGACGAGCCGTTCGGCGCGTTGGACGCCATGACGCGCCAAGCCCTGCAGGACGAGGTCCTCTCGCTGACGCAGGCGAGCAAGACCACCGTGATCTTCGTGACCCACGATCTCGACGAAGCGATCTATCTCGGCGACCGCGTCATCGGTCTGCTGCCGCATTCGGGACGGATCGGCATAGAACTCGACGTCACCCTGCCCCGCCCGCGCGACCAGCTCGCCACCCGCGAGCATCCGGAATTCCTGCGGCTGCGGCGGCAATTGTTCGACTTCATCAAGGCGACCGAGGCATGAGTTTTGCGCGTGCCAAGCCTTTGCTGTTGCCGCTGGCGATACTGCTGGCGCTCGAAGTTTGGGCACGCTTCACCCACCTGCAGAGCGACAGCCTCGCACCGCCGAGCGCTGTCATCGTGGCGTTAGCCGGGGCGCTTGCCGATCTCTCGATCCCGGCCGCGACACGCGACACGCTGTTCGCGACCTTCGCGGGGCTTGCAATCGGGAGCACCATCGGGCTCGCGCTCGGCATTGCCTTCGGCATGTCGCGGCCGCTCGACCGGCTGATGGAAGTAACTATCGAGGCAATCCGCCCGATCCCTTCGGTCGCCCTGCTGCCGATTGCGCTGATCGCGCTCGGCTTCGGCTACCGGATGGAGATCGTGATCGTGGCTTTCGCGTGCGTCTGGCCGATGCTGATCCTGACGCGGAGCGCGGTTCGCGGCGTCGAGCCACGCCTAGTCGAGGTGTCGCGCGCCCTGCGGCTGACGGCGCTCCAGCGGATCACCAAGATCGTCATCCCGTCCGCGTTACCGCGGATCTTCGTCGCTTTCCGACTCTCGGCCGGCATCGCGCTGATCGTCGCCGTCACGGTCGAGATCGCGATCAATCCGATCGGGCTTGGTGCCGGCATCATGCTGGCCCAACAGGCGCTGCGAGCGGATCTGATGCTCGCCTATCTCGTCTGGATCGGGGTGATCGGCTACGGGCTCAACGCATTGTTGGTCACGGCCCAACTTCGTCTGTTCGGCCGTGCCGCGCTCGCCGGAGCAAACCAATGACCCCCGTCTCGATCCTCTGGCGCATCGCGAGTATTGGCGTCGCTGCTGGCTTCGTCGCGCTGTGGCAGCTCGCCGCCGATCTAAGGCTGGTCTCGCCGGTGTTCCTCCCCGGCCCCGACCGCGCCTGGGCCGCTCTGGTACGCGGCTTCACGAACGGGGATCTCGCGGGCAAGCTGGCCGGAACGCTCGAGCACATGGCCTATGGCTGGCTTGCCGCCTCGGTCGCCGGCGTTGCACTGGGCGCGCTGATCGGATCCTCGCGGTTGATGCGCACCTACGTCGCGCCGTCCCTGGAATTCTTGCGCCCCCTGCCGGTCTCGGCAGTCATTCCGATCGCGATCGCTTTGCTGGGCCTGACGCAAGGCATGGCCCTGTTTGTGATCGCCTTCGGAGCAATCTGGCCAATCATGCTCGCGACCATCCACGGTTTCGCAGCGGTCGAACCTCGCCTGTACGAGGTCGCCAGCGCGCTGCAGATGTCGCGTAGTGCGATCATTTGCAAGATCGCGCTGCCTTCGGCGCTTCCCGACATCGTTGCGGGCATGCGACTGAGCCTCACCGTCGCGCTGATCCTCTCGGTCGTGTGCGAGATCCTCGCTGGTCTCGACGGGCTGGGCCATTGGGTGCTGCTGTCAGCCCGCGCATTCCGATCCCCCGACCTATTCGCCGGCGTAATCCTGCTCGGCGCCACCGGGTATTTCACCTCGATTGCGATGTCGCTGCTCGAGCAACGCCTGCTCGTGTGGCAGGTTGCGGCGCGATGATCCTCCGCGGCTTCATCCAACGCATCCCGACGACAGCGCCTGCGCCCATTCGGGACGACCATTGGCGAGGGCGCGCGTAGATGCGGACGCCCAGTCGTAGTCCAAGGCAAGCAGTTCAACTTGCCACCTCTTGTCCCTCTTGGTGAGGAGGGCATAGCGGGCGTGCGGCGACCGATATTCGAGGTTCGCGGCAAATGGAATGTCGGCAAATACCGGGCACCCCACGCTGCCGGGATTTAGAATAAGGCATTCGCCCGGTCCGTGAACGACGGCTTGCCGGTGGCTGTGACCGCACAAGACGACGCGCGCCGACGCCGCACCTCCCAAACGCGTTCGTACAACTTCACGACGTGCCGGCACGAGCCGGCCGTCGTCGAGCGCCTCCTCCAACAGAAACGTGCAATCGTCATCGGGCGTGCCATGGCAGGCCAGGATCCCGCCACCCAGATCGAGACGAGATGGCAGATTGTATAGCGCCTGTCGCTGCTCGGCACTCAACGCGCTCCGCGCAGACCTTCCTGCCCGCGAAAGTTTGTCCTCGGGATATTCCTCGATCCAGCGGTCATGGTTTCCGCGCACGGTGGGCAAAGCGAGCGATTCGAGGGCTTCAAAGGTCTCCTTCGGCCAGAGAGGGCTGGTGACGCAATCGCCGAGATTGACCGTCACATCGACCGCACGTTGCTTGATGTCGGCGAGCACGGCCTCCAAAGCGGCAAGGTTTCCGTGGATGTCCGAAATGACTGCCAGGCGCATCGCTTCTGCTCCGTCGATCACGATAGCCTTAGTTTAGCATCCCCGGGCTTTGCTGTCGGCGATGGATCGAGAACGCGGCAACTATGTCGCCGCGTGCGAGCTGCCCCCGGGGAGCGAGGCTGATCCAGGTCCGAGCGCTCTTTGCATCAGCACGGTGTCGACCCAGCGTCCGAGCTTGAAGCCGACGGCCGACAACGTCCCGACCGGCTGGAAGTCCAGCTTCGTATGCAAGGCGATCGACCCTGCGTTGCCGCGGTTGCCGATCACGGCGATCATCTGCCGCCAAGGCCCCGCCTCGCAGCGTGCGATGAGCGCCGTCAGGAGGGCCGTTCCGACGCCGCGCCCGTGCAGGCCATCGGCGACATAGACCGAGTTCTCGACCGTATGACGATAGGCAGGACGCGGCCGGTACGAGGTCGCGTAGCTGTATCCCGCGATTCGCCCGTCGGCCTCCGCAACGAGATAAGGCAGGCCGGCCGCCAGCACCGATGCGCGGCGCGATATCATCTCTTCGGCGCTCGGCTCGACCTCTTCGAACGTGGCGAGGCCGTTGAGGACAAAGTGGGAATAGATCGCCTGGACCTGCGCCATATCCCTTTCCTCGGCATCTCGAACGGCAACGATGTTCGCGCGCGGCGGGTCGACGATGGTCATGACAGCTCCGGGATTTTTCATTTCGTCTGGTGTTGCGATCATGTTCGATCCCGGCGGAAGCGCCCCGCCGAGATGTCATCGAATCATGCAGCAACGCGCCATCGAATAGAACGCGATTGTTCTAATGCCGCTCATAAGCCGGACTTGGACAGCCGGATTTGGACGCGACAGGCTCACCGCACTATTTCGGTAGCAACGCTTGGATCTGCGTCGCCGAACGATCGAGTGCTTCCTTGGGCGCGACGCGTCCGGCGACCACGCTCTCCATGCCGTCGTAAATCACCTGAATTGCCTTCAGGCTGTTCGAACCGGGAAAGCCGAGCCAGCGCGTCGCGCGCGGCAGCTGCGTGATCGCGGTGCGCATGTTGGGATTGTCCCGGTAGAAATTCCCGAGCATCTCGGGCGTATCGATCGCGATCCGGTTCGAGGGCATATAGCCGATGTGGCGGACCATGATGGTCTGACCGACCGGCCCGGCCGCGAACTTGATGAACTCCCAGGCCGCCGCCTGCTTCTCCGCATCCTTGGCGAAGATCATCATCGTCGCGCCGCCGGACACGACCTTGGAGTCCGGCGTCGGACCCGGGAACGGCGCCGTGCGCAACTCGAACCGGTTGCCGATCTGCTTGGTGAAGTTGTTGACGCGGGCGGACGAGCAGAAGAACAGTCCGATCCGCCCGGCGATGAAGGCCTGCGTCGCCTGCTCGTCCGTCAGGTTCTCCATGCCGCCTTGCGTGACGAGGTCGTGCAGAACCTCGAAGGTCTTCAGGCCCGCCGGCGTATCGAAGCCGACCGACTTGCCGTCGGATGACAACATCTCGCCGCCATGAGTGAACAGCAGTTCCTGCCAAAGATAATTTCCGGTCGTGGTCCACAGCAGATAGCTGCCGTCGGTACCGGCTTCCTTGTTGGTGATCTTCTGCGCCAGATCCAGGACCGCGGGCCAGGTCTGAGGCAAGGCATCCGGACTGCCGCCGGCACGTTTGAGCAGATCGACATTGACATACATGATCGGGGTCGAGAGCGCGAAGGGAAGGCCATAGAGCTGGCCGTTGACGACGCCCGTCGAGACCATACCGGGGACATAGCCCTGCTTGTTCCATTCCTTCTCCGCCCCGACGAAACCATCGAGGCTGACCGCCAGCTTGCGGTCGACGAACAGGTGCATCAGGTTCGTGCCATTGAAGACGACATCGGGCATCCCGCCGGCGATCGCGCTGCGCAGCACCGCGCTCGCCGCTTCCTCGTAGTTCTTGGTCGGCGCCAGCAGCTTGATCTGGATATCGGGCCGCTTCTCGGCGAACTTCTTGACGATCTCCTCGATCGGCGCCTGGTAGAGATAAGGCTGCGGATACAATACCGAGATCTCGACCGCGGCAGCCGCCTTGACCGTCGCGACGATCGACGTCAGGGCCAGCAGGATGGACCGCATTCGTTTCATATCAAGCTCCTGTTCGGGGGTGTCGTTCGCCGGCCATGTTCATTTCGAATCGGTCCAGGTGAGACC
This sequence comes from Bradyrhizobium sp. SZCCHNGR1005, assembly GCF_032489995.1. NCBI lineage: Bacteria > Pseudomonadati > Pseudomonadota > Alphaproteobacteria > Hyphomicrobiales > Nitrobacteraceae > Bradyrhizobium > Bradyrhizobium sp. SZCCHNGR1005. The sequence goes on along the minus strand of NZ_JAUEZC010000006.1, from coordinate 361,361 downwards.
GTCGAGAACGGTGCGCTGCGTGAGAAGAAAGGCCAGAAGCAGCGGCGCTGCGATCAGGATCGCGCCAGCCATCAGTGGACCGTTATCCGAGCCGAGCTCCTGGACCTGAAACAGCATCACGCCGAACGGCGGCGTGGCCTTGGCGCCCGACGTGATCGCGATCGACGGCCAAAGCAGGTCGTTCCAATGCGCGACGAGCGAGAGCATCACCAGCGCGCCGATCGCGGGCGCGATCATGGGAACGAGCACACGCAACAGGATCTCGAACTCGGCGAGGCCGTCGAGCCGCGCGGCTTCGATCACCTCGTCCGGAACCTGCCGGAAAGCCTGTCGAAGCAGGAAAATGCCGAGCGCCGAGATCGTCCATGGCAGCACGAGGCTCGTATACGTATCGACAAGGCCGGTTTCCGCCGCCATCACGAACAGCGGCAGCACCAGCGCCGCCGGTGGGACGACGAGCCCGACAATGACCATTCCGAAGATCAGGCCGCGGCCGCGGAAGTCGAACTTCGCCAGCGCATAGGCACAGGGGATCGCGACCGCAAGCTGGCAGATGACGATCGCAGCGCAGACGATCGCACCGTTCTCGAGGTAGTGCAGCAGCGGCGTGGCCGAGAGCGCCCGCCGATAGTTCTCGAAACCGATCCAACGGCTGGGCAGCAGATGAAAGTCTCGGGAGAACAGCTCCCCAGCCGGGAAGAACGAGATCCGTATGGCCCAGAGCATCGGCACGAGCGTCAACGCCGATGCGATGAGCAGGATACAATGGCACAGGACGGCCAGGATGCGGCGAGAGCCGATCATCGCTTGCCCCCGGCGGTCCGGCCAAGCAGCTGCACAGCGCTAAGCAGGATAACGGCGACAACGAACAGCACCGAGGCGCCGGCCGCCAGATTGGTCCGGAACAGTTGAAAGCCCTGCTGATAGATGTAGTAGAGGATCACCAGCGTCGACTTCTCCGGTCCGCCACGGGTGACGATCGCGACCGTGTCGAAGACGCGCAGCGCGCGCAACGCCGTGAACGCCAGCACGAACACCGAGATCGGAGCAAGATGCGGCAGGACCACGTGAAACAGCCGCTCGGCCATGCCGCCATTATCCAGCGCCATCGCCTCGTGCAGTTCGCGCGGAACGGATTTCAACCCCGCGAGGAAGAATAGCATCGCAAAGCCGGCTTCGCTCCAGACCCCGATCAGCGCCAGAATCGGCAGCGCCGTCGTCCGGTCCTGCAGCCAATTGCCCGGCACATAGCCCAGCGCGCGCACGAGCTGCGGGATGCCGCCGACGGCCGGGCTGAACAGCATTTGCCAGGCGACCGCCATCGCCGCCAAGGTCGCGACCGAAGGCACGAACAGGATGAGGCGGTATACGGCCGCGCCGCGGCCGCAGGATGAGATCAACAAGGCTGCGAGCAACCCGAGCGCTGTGGTCGTCGGCACCGCCATCAGGCCGTACTGAACCGTATTGGCAACCGCTTCGCGGAAGTCCGGATCGGCCAGCAACTCCCTGTAGGTGTCGAGGCCGGCGAAGTTCGGCCAGCCCGCGCCGATCTGCCAATCGGTCAAGGAAGTACCTGCCACCAGCAACAGCGGAAACAGGATCATCACGACGAGCAGCACGACGGCTGGGCCGACCAGCATGTAAGGCACGAGGTCGAGGCGTGACCGCGTCACGACATCAGGCGCGCGCATAATGCGACACCCCGAAAGGCTCGGCATCGAGACGTTCACCGGCTTCCGAAAAGAGATGAATGTCGCGCTCGGACACCGAGACCGTCACATGATCGCCGATGCCGATACGGACCGGCGCGGAGATTCGGCCGATCAGCGTCGTGCTGTCGTCCACGCTGCGGAGATGAACCAGCCCCTCGTGACCGTAGTCCTCCGTGCGGGCGATCTGATAGCCGGGCAACGCCGCCTGCGCACCCGACTTGATCTGCACATGCTCGGGCCGGAACGCCACCGTCAATCGGGTGCCCGCCGCAAGCGGACGAGGCGCGGTGAAGGTGTGAAGCCCCGCCCGCACCAGCCCATGTCCGTCGGCGACGCCCTCGATGCAATTGATGGCGGGCGAGCCGACGAACCGGGCGACATCGAGGGTCGCGGGACTGCGATAGATCGCGGCGGGGGGCGCAAACTGGGTGATGCGCCCGTTCAGCATCACGGCAACGCGATCGGAAATGGCCAGTGCTTCACCTTGGTCGTGCGTGACGAAGATGCAGGTCAGGCCGAAATTGCGCCGCAGCTCGAGAATTTCCTCGCGCGCCTGAACGCGAAGCTTCGCATCCAGGCTCGACAGCGGTTCATCCAACAGCAGCAGGCGACTCTCGCGGATGATCGCCCGGCCGATCGCCACCCGCTGCCGCTGCCCGCCGGACAGTCGCGCCGGGACCTTATCCAACTGGGTGTCGATGGCCAGCTTCTCGGCGAGGTTCGCGACCTGCCGATCGATCTCACGCTCGATCGCGCGAACGTGCCGCGACAGCCGCAGCGGACTCAACAGCCGCTGCAGCCGGGACAGGCGCCTGATCCGCAACGGAAGCGCGATGTTCTGCCGTGCCGTCAGATGCGGATAAAGCGCGAGATTCTGAAATACCATCGCGATGCCGCGCGGCCCCGGTGCGGTCGTCGTGACATCGCGTCCGTCGAGCTGGATCACGCCGCGATCCGGCTGCTCCAGCCCGGCGATGATGCGCAGCAGCGTGGACTTGCCGGACCCCGATGGCCCGAGCAGGCTGATGATCTCGCCATCCTTTACGTCGAGTGCAATATCGGAAAGGATCGTTGCGCGGCCGAACGACTTCGATACGTCGCGCACGCTCAATAGATTCATCGCACTCCTCACGGCAGCCTTCGTCCTCCGGGAGAAGCCGCGAGACGCTTGTCCCGCGGCTTCCGATCGTTACGCAAATGCCGGCGTCATCGGCTCCATGGGAATCGAGAGCGCCTTCCGGTTGGGGATGTTGACGCCGCCGCGCACGGTGCCGCGGGCGATGTTGACCCAGCGCTCCGCAATGGCCGGATGAAGCTCACGGCCGTCCGGGAAGGAGAGCCAAATGCGCATCAGATGGCGTTTCTCGGCCTGATCGGGCCAGTCCTCGAACGAGGTGCGCGAATGCAGGACGACATGGTTCTGCACGAACTGGAAATCGCCGGGCTCGAACGGGACCTTGATCGAGAAGGTCGGATCGTTGCAGATCGAGAAAAACAGCTTCGTCGCTTCCCATTGCTGGTCCGTCATCTTCGGCGCATCCTCGAATCGGCGAGCCGAATTGAGATATTCTTCCAGCGGCGCGTAGGCATTGAGTTGTCCGCCCTGCCACATGAATACGGGAATGCGCATCCAGGGCTGCTTGCCTTCAGGCACCTCGCCGCGGCGATCCACCGTCACTGGCTGATAGAGCGCCCGGCAGAGTTCCGGCGCCTGGCGCATCATCTCGTCATGGACGGCGATCGCACTGACCAGCGCGCTTTCGCCGCCACGCATTGCGGTATGGATGCACACGAGGCCGACGACGTCGCAGGAATCGGAATGGAACGACAGGCCGGCCGACGTCTGCGTCAGACGCTTGTTGTAATCGTCGACCTTGGTGCCGATATCGATGACATGACCGATCATGTGGCCGTTGCGGTTCTGCGGCACGATGTCGCCGAGATGCAAAGACAAGCCCCAGTAGATGCGCATCAGCATGTCGCGATCGTATTTGGCGACCGGCAGCCCGCGCATGTAACCGAAGCCAAAACGATTCAGAATGTCGTTGCGCAGCAAGGCGAGCTTGGGGGCAACGTGGGACAGCGGGAAATCCTCCTTGCGGATGTCGAGGATGTCGATTCCTCGTTCCTTGGTCCCCGCGGCCGCCTGTTCCAGCTCGGCGATCTCGTTCTCGTCCAGACGGTGAATCCAGCTCTGGTTGTTTTCGAGATCGACGGTGCGCCAAGCGAGCTCACCGCCGACCGGTCCGGGCGCCGTCTCGAAATCGACATTCACTTTTGGCAGGTTCAAGGCTCGTCTCCCTCCAGCTCGATTGCTTCACTTACGTGACCGCAGCTCGGCCGGACCTTAGGGAGGACGAAACACAAGAATGTAACAATCGCAAAACGCTGCCTAATGGGAAGCAATGCTTCTGCTTATGAGTACCTAACTCATATGCGCCGCTGCCGAGCGCAGCTGAGCAAGCGTGGTCCGCAGTCCTGCATCGAGCACCTTGTCGATGCGCAATGCGAGACAAAGCCGCCGTTGGATCGGCCCTGTGATCGGCCGGCTGACGATGTCGGGGCCGAGACAATTGGTCGCAAGACGGGGAATCAGCGATGCGCCGAGACCGGCACCAACGAGCGTCTTGATGGCCTCGATGCTGCCGAGCTCCATCGCGGCGATCGGCTTGACACCATCGCGCTGGAACCACGCGTCGATGATATCGCGAGTGCGTCCCGCCGGGTGGAACAGGATCAGCGGCAGGCCTGCGAGGTCGCGCGGACGCAAGGTCTCAGGAAGTCGGCACGCGTTCGCTTTCGGCACGATCGCGACGAGATCTTCAACCAGGATCTCTTCGACGTGGATCGTGGGATTCGGGCGAGCCGGATCGCCCGTGATCAAGCCGACATCGATCGAGCCGTTCTCGACGCCCTTGACGATCTCGTCGGTGTTCCCCGTGACGACGAGGACCTGCAGCTTCGGTAATTGAGCACGGATTTGCGCCAGCGGTTTCGGAAGAAAATGGATGCAGGCCGTCGCACCGGTCCCAAGACGGACCGTTCCCGTGCCATCGTTGCGGAATTCGGCAATCGCGGGCTCCATCCGCTCGACCGCAGCGAGCGCCTGCCGCACCGGTGCCATCAATGCGCGCCCCGCCTGCGTGGGCAATATCCGGACACCGACACGTTCGAGCAGTTTCACCTGCAGCAGCTTCTCCATTTCCTGAAGCTGCTGGCTCACGGCCGACTGCGAGACGCCGAGCAGGCGTGCGGCAGCCGACGCGCTGGATCTTTCAACCGTCAACAGAAATGCGCGCATCTGTCGCAGCGTGATCGCATGGTGCAGCGGTCTGGCCGATCGCTCCACCGCGCATCTCCTTTCGTCGTCACGCGACGGACGTGCCTTGATATTGGCCATAAGCGCCGTTCAAGCATGGTCAGAAGTAGATCTTATGACAAGAGCAGCTTGCCGACGAGCGACTGTCATCAGCAAGAGACATTTCAAGAGCTTTATCCGCGTCCCGACCTTGGATTGATTGCGGCTCTACGTGAATTACCCTGCACTCGTTCGGAAATGGCTGGCGAAACGGCTCACGCTGCCGTCCGGCCGTCATGCGATTGTCATGCGGATGATCGCACGGGACATCACGGCGTGGCAATCGGAGCGGCTACATCTGCGAGCGGAGGCGGATGCGACCGGGTGGTTGATCGCTCGTCTCGCGCGTAGTCCGAACAACACGCCGCTCGCTGCGCTATCGGACACGGACCGCCTGGCACTCGTCGCCGGCATTCGAGACATGCATCGCTCGGTCTACGGCGTGCCAATGTTCGTCGAGCACGCGCGAACCGGTGCACCGGCAGACGATTGCATTGCAGAGTTCATCGATCGCTACGCGACGGCGCGCGAGCGCTTTGCGGAGGCCATCGTCTTGGCGGAGCGAACGATCGCCTGACAAAGCGCGCGGCACCGGCTCAATGCCGCTGATGCAGCGATAGGCGCGCAGACCCGTCCGATTGCGGAGCAACTCCCGGCTCGACCGGGCCCGTCCCAAGACCTTTGGTGGCACATCCCTCGGCTTCCGCGCATGCGGCCTTGACGAGCACATCGACTTCACCGGCTGTCATCGCGAGCTGCCCTCCGTGCATTTGCCGCACGTCCTCGTCCGTCGCGGTGAGGATTTCCTCGCTCAGCGCATCGAGCAGGCGGACCAGTTCATGAGGTGGTTGCCAACGGGTCACGGCACGCTCCAGGTTCGTTGATGGCGCATGAGAGTGCGGCGCATGCGTCGCCGCGCGGTGTCGTAGTCGAGATCGGAAATGTCGTAGGTCCGGCAGATGTCCTTTGCTGTCAGGCCGCACGCCATCCCTGCTATGATCTTCAACACCACCGGATCGGCCGAGAAGAGCCGATAGATATCAGCCAGCGCGTTGACCGAACTGACGATCCGCTCGGAATCCGGAGCATCGTCAGCGGGCTCGTCGCGGCCCTGGTCCGGATCGTCGCAGCTCACCAGAAGCCGCTGCTCATACCGTGCACGCCGCCACTGATCGTCGCAGATGCTGCGCATGACTCCGGCCAGAAACGGCAGAATGGCGACGCCAAATGGCCAGGGACGCGATCCGTCGAGAACGCGGACGATCGCTTCGTGGAGGATGTCGGTCCAGCCAAGCCCTCCCGGCAACCCCCGGCTCCAGAGATGCGCCAGCGCCCGGAGCCGCACGAGATCGGCTTCGGATAGCGCCTGGATCGCGCCCCAAACATCGGCCGCAGACCGGGCCACCGCGACGCTGCTCACCGAGGAAAGTGTCGTTCGTTCCATGACGATCACTATGCGATCAGACTCGCCGGATGCGGACAGGCCATCCAAATTTTTTTTGAGCCTGTCCGCGCGAGCGGGTCGTGATCGCATCGTATCTGTCCAACCGCGACAGGAGAAAGCCTCATGGACACATGCCTGGCGGCAGCGCGTCGCTGGTACGCTGAAGACTTGCGCTACAAGACCCCGGTGCTGGCCAATCCGGAACTGATCCGGGCATTTGCCGTGGTCCCCCGCGAGCAATTCGTCGGTCCCGGCCCTTGGCGCATCATCCCGTCTCCCTACGACGAGCCGTTTCTGACGCCCGACAATGACCCGCGCTGGCTTTATCATGACATCCTTGTCTCGATCGACGCCAGCCGCAATCTCAACAACGGAATGCCGAGCTTCTGGGCACGCAATCTGGACCGGCTCGACCTGAGGCCGGGGGAGCGCGTTCTCCAGATCGGCGCCGGCACCGGCTACTATTCGGCCGTGATAGCAGAGATCATCGGCCCCGATGGTTTGGTCACTGCCGTCGAAATCGACACTGAGCTGGCATCACAGGCTCGCTCGAACCTTGCGGGCTGGCCGCAGATCGATGTGATCTCAAATGATGGCCACATCGAAGCCGGCGAGTTTGATGCGATCATCGTGTTCGCCGGATGCACGCATCCGTCGCGAGGATGGCTCGAGCGCTTGGCCGAGGGCGGCAGGCTTCTGCTGCCACTGACCACCGAATCTTGGCGGGGCTTCCTGCTGCGTGCCACCCGGCGCGGCAACGCTTTTGCGGTATCATCGATCGGCGGAGTCAGCATCTTTCCTTGCGTTGGGCAGCGTGATGCCGAAGCCAGCCAACGCTTGGAAAGTGCGATGAAGGGCTTGGCGCCCTTGAAGATCCCAATTTGCGCGCTCCATCTCGGCGCCCCTGCGCATGCCGAGATGGAGCAGGTCTGGTACCAAGCCCCTGGCTTTTGGCTGGAACGCGAGCCCATCGCGACCACCGGCTAAGCCTCGACCTACGCCGACACCTGCGCCGGCGCGGGCTCCGGCTCCAACTTCGGGAACGGCCTGAACGTCATGGCGATCAGGAAGGCGCCGAGGCCCATCAGCCAGGAGCCGATGTAGAGCCAAGCATAGCTGGAAAAGGCGTCGTAGATCAGGCCGCCGGCGAGCGGACCGGTCGCCATGCCGAGGCTGCCGGCCATGGCGGTGCCGCCGATGACGGTGCCCATCATCCGCAGCGGAAAATTCTCCCGCGCGATCGCGGCGTAGAGCGGCATGGTGCCGGCATAGATGAAGCCGAACAGCGCGGCGACGGAATAGAACGCGGCGAGCTCGCGCACGAAGACATAGGCCAGTGCACCGAAGGCCTGCGCCAGCAGGCCGAGCACCAGTACGCGCTTGGCGCCGAAGCGGTCGCCAAGCAGACCGAATGCGATCCGGCCGCCCATCCCGGCGAGGCCCTCGACGCTGTAGATCGTCACCGCCGCGATCAGCGGAATGCCGCAGGAGACCGCATAGCTCACGGTATGGATGATCGGGCCCGAATGCGTGGCGCAGCAGAAGAAGTTGGTGGCGAGCAGGATCATGAACTGCGGCGAGCGCACCGCCTGCGACAGCGTCATCTCGGACGGCGCGGTATCCTGCCCGGGCGCGGCGGCTTCGCGGCGCTCGGGTGCGGGCGCACGCCGCACCAGCAGCGACACCGGGATCATGATCGCAGCGACGACGACGGCGATGAGCCGCATCGAGGTCCGCCAATCGTGGCTCGAAACCAGCCAGGCCGCGAGCGGCGACATGGTCATCGGCGCCATGCCCATGCCGGCCGAGACCAGCGACACCGCGAGGCTGCGATGAGTCTCGAACCAGCCGGTGACGGTCGCCATCATCGGCGCGAAGATCGCGGCCGTCGCGCCGCCGACCATGAGGCCGAACATCAGCTGAAACGTGATCAGCGAGGAGGCGAAGCTGGCCAGCGCCAGGCTCACCACCAGCAGGATCGAACCGGTCAGCACCACCGGAAGCGGCCCGACGCGATCGGAGAGCGTGCCCCAGCCCATGCTGGTGAAGGCCATGGCCAGGAAGCCGATCGTCATCGCGCTGGACACGCCGGCCACCGACCAGCCGGTGTCGGCCGCGATCGGCTTGAGGAAGACCGGCAGCGAAAACATTCCTCCGATCGCGACGCAGCCCAGAAGACCGCCGGCCGCGACGATGACCCACCGATAGCGCGATGTGCTCATGCCTTGCTCTCCATGCATCCCATACGGTTCAAAGACGAACGGGACATGGCCGGGTCGACACAGCCTACTCTGTTTTTTTCAGCAGTGCTTATCCCTGTTCCCGGGCCCGGCGCAGCGCGGCTTCCAGCTTCGCCTTCTCCTGCCCCCATCGCTCAGCCTCGGCCTGCGTCCGCTCATCGAGCGCGGCGCGCTCGGTTTCGATGGCATCAGCTCTTGCCTCATGCGCGCGCCGGGCCTTCTCGAGCGCCGCTTGCGCCTTCGCCGCCGCCGTGTCGCGCCGGGCGCGCGCCTTCACCAGCGCGGCCTCTTCCTTCTGCCGCTCGGCCGCGCGCTGCTTCTGCGCCCGCGCGAATGCCAGCGCCGCCGTGCGCTCTGCCGCCTTATCGGTCGTCCGCGACGATGGGCGCGCTGGTGTACGAGGAGATTTCCGTGGCCTGTCGCGCTCGGGACCTGCCAGCCTCGTCGGCAGGCCGGCATGCTCGGTGAAGGGCTGGTTGGTGCCGACCGGGCGCTTGAGCACGATGCCGGGCTTCGCCAGCGTGGCGGCGACGATCGCGCGATCGTCGGTTTCCCTGGCGGCACCCTGATGGAAGAGATTGCTGCGCGCGCCCCACGCCTCCAACGCCGCCTTCATGGACGGCGCCGCAATCGCCAGGTCGAAAAAGCCGAGCGAAGTTTGAAAGGTCTTGAGCTTTCGTGTGAGCTTATTCGCCATCCCGCCCGCGCCCGATCGGTGAGGCTACACCTTATACCAAACCGGCAGGTTCGACCGGCGTCTAACAGCAGCGCGTAGCCCGCCGGCGACGCGGCCCAGTCTGCTCAGGCTTGCAGGGACACGCTCCCCCATGCGTCAAGAAAGCCCCGGAGGTCCGGGGCTTTCTTACGCTGAACGAAGCTTACTTTGTGGTCGCTGAGTGGAAGCTCACTCGCTTACTTCGACATGCTGCCGGCCTGGTTCGTTCCCGGACCGACATTGCCCTGGCTCGACGGATTGGCGCTGGTGCCGGAGCGCATGTTCGAGCCCGTCGTGGTCTGCGACGAGGTCGCGGAGTGATGATGCCTGGTCTTGTGCGATTTCGCCTGAGCGGCAAAAGGAGCGGCCGCCAGGGTCGAGGCAACAAGCACGGCGATAGCGAGCTGAGTCGTCTTCATGAATGAATCTCCGTTGGTTGAACTCACGCACGCCCAACCCCCGCGCGACATAGGAGTTCCATCCTGCGGATTACGCCTTTTTAACCTTGGGTTGTCACCGGCTCCACCAACGCCGTCAAACAATTGATAACAGGCGCTTTTCCCGTCGACCTTCGCGTTCATCATTGCTGCCTTGCGGGGCGGCGGCGAAGCGTCGTTGCTCATCGCCCTCGGAGCGCCACCTTGGCAAAATCGCAGAAGCGGCAGCCTGCGGCCTCACGCGGGCGTCATGCCGTGACGCCGCTTGGTCTCCGCGGTTTCGTCGGAGGCGAGAAAAGCGATGAAGGCGCGGGCGGCATCCGGCTGCGTCGCAGCCTTGCAAAGGCCGGCGGCGAATACCGTGCCCGGCTGCAGTGAGGCCGGCAACAGACCGACGACATCGATGCCGGGGGCGCCCATCATCTCGCTGAGCTGCTGGAAGCCAAGTTCGACCTCGCCATCGGCCAGCAGCTTCGCAACGGGAATGCCGGGCTTCGCCTGCACGATACGATCCTTGACCACGTCCTCCAGGCCCCAGTCGCGGGCGAGCTTCAGCACATGCGTGCCGCTCGGGCCGGTGGAGATGCCGATCGAACGCGCGTTCGCCATCGCCGCGCGCACGCCGGCTTCGCTCAGCTCCGGCCGCGGGCTGCCTGCACGCACCGCCAGCGCCATCGGCGATTCCGCCATGTTGACGATGCTGCCGGGCACGAGACAACCATCGGCCTCCAGCTTCGCCAGCGCGTCCGAGGCAAGCACCGCGATGTCGAACGGCTCGCCAGCGCGGACGCGCTTGGCGGCATCGACGCCGCCGACGGATTCGATCGTGACCGCCTCGCCGGTCGCCTCCTCATACGCCGCCGCGAGCTCGGCCAGAATCTGCCGCGTCGCCATCGAGGAAATGCCGGTGATGCTCATCATATGCTCCGTTGAAAATCGCTTGGCCGCGCCAGGTCAAGCCTTGACGTCGCTCGGCACGTTGCGCGCGAGCTCCTCGAGCCACGCCGCGGCGTTGCCGTCCGACGGCGCGCGCCAGTCGCCGCGTGGCGATAGCGAGCCGCCGGCCACCACTTTCGGCCCGTTCGGCATCGCCGAGCGCTTGAACTGGCTGAAGGCGAAGAAGCGCCGCAGGAACACCTCCAGCCAATGCTTGATGTCGGCGAGCGCATAGGCGCGCCGCTTGGCGGCCGGAAAGCCCGGCGGCCACGCGCCGGCATCGGCATCTTTCCATGCGTGATGCGCCATGAACGCGATCTTCGACGGACGGAAGCCATAGCGCAGCGTGTAGAACAAATTGAAGTCCTGCAGCTCATAGGGGCCGATCGCGGCCTCCGTACTCTGCGGCGTCTCGCCCTCCGCGACCGGCACCAGCTCCGGCGAGATCTCCGCCGCCAGAACCTGCTCCAGCGTCTTGCCGACCTCATCAGAGAATTGCCGGGTCGCGACCACCCAGCGGATCAGGTGCTGGATCAGCGTCTTCGGCACGCCGGAATTGACGTTGTAATGCGACATCTGATCGCCGACGCCATAGGTGCACCAGCCGAGCGCAAGCTCGGACAGATCGCCGGTGCCGAGCACGATGCCGCCGCGGTCATTGGCGAGGCGGAACAGATAGTCGGTGCGCAGGCCCGCCTGCACGTTCTCGAAGGTGATGTCGTAGACCGCTTCGCCGCGTCCGAACGGATGGCCGATATCCTTCAGCATCTGCGTCGCCGCCGGGCGGATGTCGAGCTCGGTGGCGCTGACTTGGAGCGCGCGCATCAAGGCGTGCGCGTAGGCCTTGCTGGCGCTGCCGGTGGCAAAGCCCGGGAGGTTATAGGCGAGGATGTTCGTGCGCGGCAGGCCGAGCAGGTCCATCGCCTTCGCGGCGACGATCAGCGCATGCGTCGAGTCGAGGCCGCCTGAGACGCCGATCACGATGCGCTTGGTGCCGGTGGCGCGCAGCCGCTGCGTGAGCCCGGCGACCTGGATGTTGTAGGCCTCGTAGCAGTCCTGGTCGAGCCGCGCCGGATCGCTCGGCACGAAAGGGAAGCGCTCGAGCTTGCGGACGAAGCCGATGTCATCGGCGGGCGGCGCGAGCGCAAAGCCGATGCGGCGATAGCTCACGCTGTCCTTGGCGCGCACGCGGGCATTGTCGTCGAAGGTGCCCATCAGGGCACGTTCCTGGCGCAACAGATCGAGATCGATATCGGCGAAGATGGTCTGGCCGGTCTGAAGGAAGCGCTCGCTTTCGGCAAGCAGCACGCCATTCTCGAAGATCGAGGTCTGGCCGTCCCAGGCAAGGTCGGTGGTGGATTCGCCGACACCGGCAGCTGCGTAGATATAGGCAGCGAGACAGCGCGCCGATGTCGACTGGCACAGCAGCGAACGCGAACTCGCGCGCCCGACCGTGATCGGGCTGCCGGAGAGATTGACGAGCACGGTGGCGCCGGCGAGCGCCAGCTCCGAGGCCGGAGTGACCGGAATCCACATGTCCTCGCAGATCTCGACGCCGACGACGAGGCCCGCGACGTCATCGGCGGCAAACAGCAGGTCGGTACCAAACGGCGCGGTCGCGCCGGCGACCTCGATCTGCTGGCCGACGATGCCGGCGCCGGACGCGAAATGGCGGCCCTCGTAGAACTCGCGATAGGTCGGCAAATAGATCTTCGGCACCACGCCGAGGATCCGGCCGCGATGAATGAGGACGGCGCAGTTGTAGATGCGATGGCCGAACCGCAGCGGCGCGCCGACGATCAGCACCGACATCAGCTCACGCGATCCGTCCACGATGTCGGCAAGGGCGCGCTGGACGGCATCCAGCAGCGGGTCTTGGTTAACGAGATCCTCGATTGCATAGCCGGAGACGCAGAGCTCCGGGAACACGGCCACCGCGGCGGACCTCGCAAGGCAGGCTCGCGCCGTCTCCAGGATCGCGGCCGCATTTGCGGCGGGATCGGCGACGTGCGACGTCGTCACACAGGCCGCAACCCGGGCAAAGCCGTGCCGGTAGATCGATTGGAAGCTCATCGCGCGCCGTCTCCTTTCGGTCCTTATATGACATCGGCTATTGAAAGTGCCAGCGCAAGCGCGGATGGCGATCGCCATCCAGGATAAGGCGGACCCATGAACCTCTTCGTCATCGGCCTCGGCTACACCGCAGGGCGTTTCGTCCAGCACTACGGCGATCGCTTCGCCCACACCTCCGGAACGGTCCGCACCGAAGAAAAGCGCGCGCGGCTTGCGCCGCTCGAGCTCGATCTGTTCGACGGCACCACAGCCGCTGCCGAGACGATCGCCAAAGCCGCCCGCGCCGACGTGATCCTGATTTCCGTGCCGCCGGGCCCAGCCGACGATCCCGTGCTCGGCGCCTTCGGCCGCGCGATCGCCGATGGCAATGCGCGGCGCGTGATCTATCTTTCGACCATCGGCGTCTATGCTGACCATCAGGGAGACTGGATCGACGAGGACACGCCGCTCGCGCCGGAGCATGATCGCGTCAAGGCAAGAGTGCAGGTCGAGGCGCAATGGCGCGCGCGGCTCGGCGACCGGCTCGCGGTGCTCAGGCTTGGCGGCATCTATGGACCCGGTCGTAATGCGCTGGTCGAACTCCGCGCCGGGCGGGCGCGACGCATCGTCAAGCCGGGCCAGGTGTTCAATCGCATCCATGTCGACGATGCGGCCGCGGCGATCATGGGCGCGATCGCACCGAAGGCCGGCGGCACCTGGAATATCTGCGACGACGAGCCGGCGCCGCCGCAGGACGTGATCGCCTATGCGGCATCGCTGATGGGCGTGGCGGCGCCGCCGGAACAGCCGTTCGAGACCGCGGAGCTGTCGCCGATGGCGCGGAGTTTCTATGCCAGCAACCGGCGGGTCCGGAATATAAGGGCCAAGCGGGACCTCGCGCTTCGCTTGCGCTATCCGAATTACCGCGCCGGCCTCGATGCGCTATGGGCAGCCGGCGAAGGGCAGCCATAAGCTGCCAGCCAGCGGCTGCTTTCACGAGGATCGCTCGACCTCGCCCCCCGCACCGGCCAACGTATACCTCAGCCCGCGCGCGAACAATCGCAGTGCCCCCTCTTCCGGAGGAATGGCGCCAGGCGCGTTGCGTCGTCCCAATGAACCATCGATGCGCAGCATGGCGAGCCCGTGGGCGAGGCCCCAGGCAGCGACCGCCGCATGATCGAGCGCCGGCATAGAGCTTGTCAGCGCCGAGCTTTCGGCAAGCGCAGCCCGGATTGGCACGAAGCTCGCCTGCTTGGCTTCGGAGACCTGCGGATAGGCATGCCAATCGGGAACGCCGACGCCGAACATCAGGCGATAGAGCTGCGGATGAGCCGCAGCAAAACCAATATAATCCAGGCCGAGCGCGATCATGCGCTGCTCTCCCGCCGCCACGCGCGCGGCGGTTTCGGCCTGCGAAGATGCGAGCGCGCGAAAACCGGCTTCGGCAACCGTCGCCAGCAGATCCTCCTTACCGGAGAAATGATTGTAGGGCGCCGATTGTGACACGCCGGCGGTGCGCGCGACCGCGCGAAACGACAGCGCCTCGGCGCCTTCCCGCTCCAAAAGCTCGGTCGCGGCCACGATCAGCGCGCGCCTGAGATCACCATGGTGATAGGGGCGCGGCTCCTTAACGGCGCGCTTTCGGACAGGCTTTGTGCGGCTCGGCTTGGTCATCCAACTCACATGTTGACAGTGATCATATTTTACATAGAATGATGTTATCAGCGTTCACATTGCGGCACAAACGCAAGAAGCAGGGAGTGCACAACCATGGACGAACGACCGACCACTCCAGCCCCCTCGCGCCGCAAGGCGCTCACCCTCGCCGGCGTCGCCGGCGGGATCGCGCTCGGCGCTGTTGGCGGCGTGGCGCTGGCGCAGGCGAGCCGTTCGCCCGCCCCCACTATCGTCGAGGCGCCTAAGCGCTTTGCAGGAAAGGTCGTACTGATCACGGGGGCGACGTCCGGCATCGGCCGCGCCGCCGCCTTGGCGTTCGCGCGCCAGGGCGCGGCGGTGGCCTTCTGCGGCCGCCGCGAGGGGTTGGGTCGCGAGGTCGAAGAGCAGATCCGGGCTGCGGGTGGTCGCGCGCGCTACATCCGCGCCGATGTGCGCGAGGAGGCCCAGGTCGAAGACTTCGTCCGACAGGCGGTCGATACATTCGACGGGCTCGACATTGCGCTGAACAATGCCGGCATCACGCTGGAAAAGCCGCTGCATGAATTCGCCGCGGCGGAATGGAACGACATCGTCGCTACCAATCTGCGCGGCGTATTCTTCGCGATGAAGTATCAGATCCCGGAAATGCTCAAGCGCGGGGGCGGCACCATTCTCGTCACCTCGTCGTCGAACGAGCATCGCACCAGCGCCCGACGCAGCGTCTATACCGCCACCAAGTCCGGCCTGATCGGCCTGGTCCGGTCGGCGGCGCTGGACTATGCTGAGAAGGGCATCCGCATCAATGCGATCGTACCGGGCACCACCGACACCGCGCTGGTCCGGCGCGTCGGCGGCACCGAGGCGATGCCCGACGCGATGTGGGAGATCGGTGCCGCTCAGTGGGCGCGCGTCAATCTGCCGGGGATCAAGCGGATGGCTAAGCCGGAAGAAATCGCGGAATTCGCGGTTGCGATGGCCGCTCCGGAGCTGACCTACATGACCGGCTCGGCGCTCATCGCGGACGGCGGCTCGGGCTCCGGCTAGAGCTTGCCATCACCGCGAGGTCGCGCTCTCAGACCGACAAGGGCCGCGGGATGCGCGGCCCTGCGAGCGTTCAAACGACACCTTGGCTCAGCCCTCGAGATATTTCCTCATGTCCTCGCGCAAGCTTTCGCGCAGGTCAGGGCGCGCCATGCCGAAGGCGATGTTGGCGCGCAGGAAGCCCGACTTCGAACCGCAATCGTGCCGTTCGCCCTCGAACTCCACGCCATAGAACTTTTGCGTCTTGGACAGGCCGATCATCGCATCGGTGAGCTGGATCTCGCCGCCGGCGCCGCGCTCCTGCGTTGCCAGGATCTTGAAGATCTCCGGCTGCAGGATATAGCGGCCGGTGATCGAGAAGTTCGATGGCGCCGTGCCCTTCGCCGGCTTCTCGACCATGCCGTCGACCTCGAACATCTTGCCGTCGCGCTTGCCGACGCCGCAGATGCCGTATTGATGGGTCTGGTCGGCCGGCACCTCCTGCACGGCCAGCACATTGGACTTCTCCGGCAGCTTGCCCGCGGCGGCGATCATCTGGGCGAGGCAGCCCGGCTTGTTCAAGACCAGTTCGTCCGGCAGCACCACCGCGAACGGCTCGTCACCGATGATGTCGCGGGCACACCACACCGCATGCCCAAGCCCGAGCGGCGATTGCTGCCGGGTGAAGCTGACTGCGCCGGCTTCCGGCTGGTCGCGCGCAAGGATCTCCATCTCGGTCTTCTTGCCGCGCGCGGCCAAAGTCGCATCGAGCTCGTACATCCGGTCGAAATGGTCTTCGATCGCGGTCTTGTTGCGCCCGGTCACGAACGCGAAATGCTCGATCCCCGCTTCCTTGGCCTCATCGAACACATATTGGATCAGCGGCCTGTCGACGATGGTCAGCATCTCCTTCGGCATCGCTTTGGTGGCGGGAAGGACACGGGTGCCGAGGCCGGCGACCGGAAAAACAGCTTTGCGGATTTTCATGGGGCGAAACTGGACCTTGCAAAGATATGAATGCGAAATGGATCGCATCCTGGTAGCTGGTTTGCAGCCGAGAACAAAGGCGGATGTTGGCCAACAGTTCCAGACAGCCAGGGTGCGCTGCAGAAAATTTGCCTGCGGATGAAACCGGAGGTTCGTTAATCTTCTGGAAACCGAGACAAGGCCTCCTGGACGCCTGATTTGTGAGGCAGCGAGTGAACATGGGACGACGAACGGAACCATCCGCGATTCTGCTGGCCGGCGCCGTGGCACTCGCCGCTGCCGTCACCTGCGCAACCCCGGTCCGCGCCCAGTCCGGCAACAATCCCTTGAACTTTCTTGACAATCTCTTCACCGGCTCTTTCGCCAAGGGCAATGCGAGCAATGCGCAGTCAACGCCCCCGGCGCCGGGGGGCGGCCCGCTGCCCTGGAGCGGGGAGGACGGCGCCTCCGGCCATCCGCTGATGACGGCGGCTGCGATTCGCGAGGCGGCGGCGAATTTTGATAACTGCATCGCCGGGATGTGGCCCGATGCCGCACGGCGCGGCATCTCGCAGGAGAGTTTTCAGCGGTTCACGGCAGGGCTGTCCCCCGACCTGCGGATCATGGACCTGCTCGATGCGCAGCCGGAGTTCACCAAGTCGATCTGGGAGTATCTGGATATCCTGGTGAACGACAACCGGCTGGCCAAGGGCCGCGAGGTGCTCGCCACCTACAAGGCGCAGTTCGATGCGACCGAGCGGGCCTACGGGGTCGACCGCTACATCATCGCGGCGATCTGGGGCATCGAGTCGAACTATTCCACCCAGATCGGCGATCGCAGCGTGCTGCAGTCCACCGCGACCCTCGCCTGCATCGGCCGCCGCCAGGCCTATTTCAAGGAAGAGTTCCTGTCGGCGCTGGAGATCCTCCATCACGGTGACCTGAGGCCCGAACAGATGCGCGGCTCCTGGGCCGGCGCCTTCGGCCCGACCCAGTTCATGCCGACCGCGTTCAAGCGCTACGCGGTCGATGCCGACGGCGACGGCCGCCGCGACGTGGTCGACAATGCCGCCGACCTGATCGCCTCCACGGCCAACAACCTCAAGAAGGACGGCTGGCAGACCGGCCAGAGCTGGGGCTACGAGGTCGTGGTGCCGCAGGGCTTCAACTACATGCTGGCGGACCGCGCCAAGGTCATGACCCTGGCGCAATGGGAGCAGATGGGCCTGAAGCGCCCCAACGGGCAGGCATTTCCGCGCTCGGCCGACAAGGCCTATCTGCTGGCCCCGGCAGGCGCGCAAGGGCCCGGCTTTCTGATGATGCAGAATTTCCGCGTCATCATGAAATACAATCCGGCCGAGGCTTACGCGCTCGCGATCGGCCATTTCGCCGACCGGCTGCGCGGCGGCCAGCCGTTCGTCCAGGCTTGGCCGCGCGAGGAGCGCACGCTGTCGCGCGCGGAGCGGCTGGAGCTGCAGCAGCTGCTCGCCGAGCGCGGCTTCTACCGCGGCACGCCGGACGGCCAGTTCGGCGGCCAGACCCGCGAGGCGCTGCGGAACTTCCAGGCCTCGATCGGCGCACCGGCGGATGGCTTCGCCTCCGCCGAGGTGCTGGAGCGGCTGCGCGGGCGCTGATCTGTGCCCCCCGCCATCACTGGTGATGGGCACGCGACGCGGCGGTTCATCGCTACTCCGCCTCGACACGTTTGCGGGAGGTGCCTGCCCTCAAACATATGTTGGTTGACGGACGCGCGTGATGCACCGAGATTCCGCAAAACGCTTGCGGAAGCAGCATGGATCGAATGTGGCCCACGCTCGTCGGGGCGGCTCGCCGATGGTCGATACTCCTGCTCGGAGTGGTGCTGATCGTTGGTGGTTTCTCGCTGGCCACGATCTTGTACCCGCCAGGCAGCACGATGCCGGCGTCCAGCCAGACGGACACAGAGCCGGGAAAATCGCAGGCTGAAACCGCTCTCACCCCCACCGCGCAGAACGCGTCGATACCCGAGCCCGCAGCGTCACAAGAGTCGAAACGACAGCCCGCATCGGCTGCGCCGGCCGTCCAACAAGCTCCGGCAACACAGCAATCCTCGCCCCGACAGCCGCCCGCGACGAACCACCAGCCGCACGCGGCGCAAGCTGCGCCGGAGTCGCAAACCAGCGGCCAAGGGCGGGCTGCCTCGCCAAGCCCAAGCCCTTATCCAAGCCCAAGCCCGGCAGCGGCAGTAACGACAACCGCCGGCGATCCAGCGGCCGGCCGCCTGGTCTTCCGCAAGTGCCAGGCCTGCCATTCGATTGAAGCGGGCAAGAACATGCTCGGCCCTTCGCTCGCCGGTGTCATCGGGCGCAAAGCGGGGACCGAGCCGAACTACAACTACTCGCCGGCGATGAAAGGAGCCGACATCGTCTGGAACGCGCAGACGCTCGATCGCTATCTCAAAGATCCCGCGAGCGTCGTCCCCGGCAATAAGATGCCCTTCCCCGGACTGAAGACCGATCACGACCGTGCCGATGTGATCGCCTTTCTAGCCGCATCGTCGGGCGCGGCCACAGCACCCACAACGCAGCAGGCTCCCTCGCCGGCGCCCACGCCCCCACCTCCGGTCTCGCAAGCCCCGCAGACGGTAACGGGAGCCGATATCGGCTACGTCGCCGACGCGAAGTACACGTTGAGATCCGGCATCGCTGAAGGGCGCATGGTCTATATCGGAGTCGGCGGCGCCATCGACGGCAAGGTCAATCCGGTCCTGACTGCGGTCGAAGGGCAAGTGGTTCAGCTCACGCTGATCAACGGCGAAGGCGCCGAGCACGACGTCGTATTCCCGGATCAGGATGCGAAGTCGCCGAGGGTGACAGGCAAGGGCGCCAGCACGACGATCGCATTCCGCGCGGCGAGGTCGGGCGACTTCGTCTATTATTGCAGCGTGCCCGGGCACAGGCTCGCCGGCATGGAAGGCCAGTTCATCGTGACGCCGCGGGCCGCACCACAGACCGTGGTCGAGGCCGACATCTCCCGTGAACCTGGCGATCTGCCGCCACCGATCGGCAAACGCGACCCGCAGACGGTCCGCGTCGATCTTCTCAGCGTCGAGGTGGAAGGCCGGCTCGCGGAAGGCACGACGTTCGGTTACTGGACGTTCAACGGCAAGGTGCCCGGTCCTTTCATCCGCGTCCGCGTCGGCGACACGGTCGAGATTCACCTCAAGAACTCGGCCGACAGCGCCATGATCCATTCCGTCGACTTCCATGCGGCAACCGGTCCTGGCGGCGGCGCCGCATCGTTGCAGGTCGATCCAGGCGGTGAGAAGTCGATGACATGGAAGGCGCTGGTGCCGGGTCTGTTCGTCTATCACTGCGCCACGCCGATGGTCGCCGAGCACATCGCGAACGGGATGTACGGAATGATCCTGGTCGAGCCGGAAGGCGGGCTGCCGCCGGTGGATCACGAATTCTATGTCATGCAGGGCGAAATCTATTCCGACATCCCGTACGGCCAGCACGGCAGCGCCGAGTTCAGCGTCGAGAAGCTGCTGGACGAACGGCCTGAATATTTCGTGTTCAACGGCTAGGTCGGCGCGTTGAGCAAATTGCACCCGCTGCATGCGAAGGTCGGCGACACCGTGCGGATCTTCTTCGGCGTCGGCGGGCCGAACTACACCTCCTCCTTTCATGTGATCGGCGAGATCTTCGACAAGGTCTATCTGCTTGGCGGGATAACCACGCCGCCGCTCCGGGGAATTCAGACCGTGACCGTCCCGCCGGGAGGCGCTGCGATCACCGAGTTCAAAGTCCAGGTGCCCGGCAACTACACATTGGTCGATCACGCGCTTGCTCGCGCTGAGCGTGGCCTGCTCGGAATTCTCAATGTCGAAGGCCCGCAGAACCCGGACATCTATAACGGCGAGTTGATACCGGGCATGGGGCACTGAGATGGGCGGTCGCGTGCCGCCTGATGCGGGTGGCCTTGGGCCGGTCCCGGATACCTTTTTATCCATTTCACGGAGGATCAGCGGCCGCCCCGCGACTGAAAGGAACTTTCCGCCGCTGTTGCGAACCTTCGCAGAGGGATTCGCAACCACCCCGTGAATGCCCGTTTGCGGCCGGATTTGGCTGCTACTATATGAAGACACATGATTTCGCCGCGTGATCGGGCCGCATGTCCAAGCTGAAGTCCCTCATCAAGCTCCTGAACGAGCCCGGCCTGTTGGTCGTGCTGGCGGTGGCGATTGCGATGCTGGTCGGCATCGCTGGCCCGGCTTCTGCCCAGTTCTTCAATTTCAATCCGTTCAGTTCGCCACCTCCTACCCGCCAAGCGCCGCGCGGCGGCGGCTGGTTCGGCGGCGACTTCTTCTCGCCGTTCCGCGAGCCGCAGCAGCCCAGGAAGGTCTACCAGGACTTCTCCAAGGCCCCACCTCCCGAGAAGCGCGACAACGCACCCGAACGCTATGTGCTGGTACTCGGTGACGGCATGGCAGACTGGCTCGGCTACGGGCTGGAGGACGCCTATGCGGAACAGCCCGACATGGGCGTCACCCGCAAGATCAAGACCATCTCGGGGCTGATCAAGTATCAGCCGAAGGGCGAGCCCGCCGACTGGGCGACCGCCGCCAAGGGCATTCTCGCCGGCGAACGGGCAGACGCCATCGTCATCATGCTCGGCCTCAACGACCGCATTTCGATCCGCGAGCCGGTGGTCGAAAAAACGGACAAGCCCGACGACAAGAAGGCGGACGATAAGAAGCCTGGCGACAAGACCAAGAAGGACGCCAAGGCGAAGGGAAGCGACGGCAAGCCGGAGCAAAAGACCGACACGGCCGCGGCGAAGCCGGATGACAAGCCGGTTGACAGCGAACTGCCGCAGGACGACGCCGAGAGCGGCGACACGCCCGCGGCGGCCCCGGGAAAGGCCGCACGTTCGCCGAACGGCATCTACGATTTCCGCGATGACCGCTGGGTCGAGCTTTACGTCAAGAAGATCGAGGAGATGATCGCGGTCGCCAAATCCAAGGGCGTTCCGGTGATCTGGGTCGGGTTGCCGGCGATCCGCGGCACCAAGGGCACGGCCGACATGCTGTTCCTGGATTCGCTCTATCGCGACGTCGCCGGCAAAACCGGCATCACCTATGTCGACGTGTGGGACGGCTTTGTCGACGAGGCCGGCCGCTTCCTGCAGAAGGGCCCGGACTTCGAAGGCCAAATTCGCCAGCTGCGCACCTATGACGGCGTCTATTTCACCAAGCCCGGCGCCCGGAAGCTGGCGCATTATGTCGAGCGCGAAATCACGCGCGTACTGGCAGGGCGCTCGGCGCCGATCGAGCTGCCGAGCGAGCCGGCGACGCCCGATGCCAATGCGGTGCCGGGCCAGCCGGCGCCACGGCCAATCGCGGGACCGATCGTTCCGCTGGTCGCCTCATCGGTCGGCACCGACCAGTTGCTCGGCGGTGCGGGCAGCCGGCCCGCTCCCGTGGATGCATTGGCGGCGCGGACCTTGGTGAAGGGTGAGCCACTGAGCCCGCCAGCCGGACGGGCCGATGATTTCGCCTGGCCGCGACGCGAGGTCGGCCGCGAGCAATCCAAGGAGCCGCCGAAAGAGCAGACCCAGCCGGAAGCGCCGATGGCCGCCGCCACGCCGGGCGAGCCGGCCGCAACGACAGCCCAGCCGACCCCGCAAAAGCCGAAGCGGGCTGCGCCACAGAACGCGACACCTCCGGCGCAGGCGCAGCAGCCGGGCCAAGCGTTCCGCGAGTTCTTTGGCGGCGGCGCCCCGCAACAGCCGAAGCCGCCCGCGGCACGCAGCCCGAATCCAGGACCGCCGCGGCCGCCCGCTAATGTCGGCCATTCAGCGGCGGTGCAGGACGCGCCGGCCCGTTAGACTCTCTCGATTGCAGCTGAAACAAATCGGCCGATGCCGTCTCCCCTGGGAGACGAACACCGGCCGATCGCAATTGAACGCGCGGAAAGCGCGCGGCTCAGTGGCGCCAGCGCTGCGGAGGCCGGCTGGGACGGCTCATCAGAAGCGCCAGCGCAAAGCCGATGCCGCCGGCCACCAGAAGCGCACCGATCGGATTATCCTGCACGCGCTTGGCGAGCGCCTGCGTGCCGTCGCGCAGATTGTCGACGCGATCGCCACCGATCGTATCCTTGGCGAAATTCATCGCGGCGTCGCCGGCATCGCGCGCCGCATCCTTGGCCTGGCCGTAAAGATTCTGCACGACGCCCGAGGCTTCGCGCGCGCGGCCCGAGGCCTGGGTCTGCTTGTCACCGGTCATCTCGCCGACGCCGCTCTCGACCTTGCCTGCCATATCCTTCGCCGTTCCTGTGATCCGATCCGTGTCCATCGCGCCTCTCCTCGTGCTCGCTTGGGGGACTTGCCGCCCAGCTAACCGGCAACAGCGGTGGCAGTTCCCAGGACGCAGCAAGAAGACGCAGGAGGAAGCGACGAAAAGCGGCGGCCGATGAAGCACGAGGGACCCGACGCTTTCGGGCGAGGCCCGCCCAGTTGCGCGAGAACCAGGAGCGCGCCTCAGGCGTGTCCGGCTGCGTTCGACAGCATGCCGGGATCGATCCCGATCTTGCGCAGCGCGAGATCGTATTTGTCCTCGACATTGTCGCCGAAGATCAGCTCCGGATCGGCATCGCAATGCAGCCAGCCGTTCTCCTGGATCTCTTCTTCGAGCTGGCCGGCCCGCCACCCGGCATAACCGAGCGCGAGAATGGCATGCTTCGGTCCCGTGCCATTGGCGATCGCCTTGAGAATATCGATCGTCGTGGTCAGGCAGACGCCGTCGTTGATCTTCAACGTGGCGTTGGCGATGAAGTAATCGCTCGAATGCAGCACGAAGCCGCGGCCGGTATCGACCGGGCCGCCGCTCAACACCTTCATCGTCTCGGCGCTGCCGGGCAGCTCGATCTGGTCGGCCTTGTTGATGATGTTGAGTTGCATCAAGAGCTGTGGGAAATCGATGCTGCCGGCGGGCCGGTTCACCATGATGCCCATGGCTCCTTCCGCGGAATGCGCGCAGAGATAGATGACCGAGCGCTCGAAGCGCGAATCGCCCATCACCGGCATCGCGACCAGCAACTGGCCATCGAGATAGCCGCCGTGAGAGACATCATCGCTGATGCCCGTCACTCTCCGGCGAAGATCGCCTTGCCGCTTTGCCTCAGGATTCATCGGCGCAAACTCTCATGCTTCAGATCATCCTGATATTGGGATGGGGTTCTGTCAATCAAGGCCGGCGTTCACACTGGCTTTTTCGCTCACAACCAATTCAATGGTTTAGGCCTGCACTCAGCATTAGAGACGTCTCATGACCGCGTTCGTTCCAGTTCATGCCCGCCGCGGATTCGCCGCGGCGCTGCTCACCTCTTGCCTGGCTGTCGGCGCCTCGGCGCAAGACGCCTCACCGTGGCAGCGCGAGGGCCATTCCGCGGTGCGACTGCTCGCAGGCTCGCGCAGCGGCAACGTGCTGCTGGGCGGTATCGCCTTCCAGCTGCAACCGGGCTGGAAAACCTATTGGCGGACGCCAGGCGATTCCGGCGTGCCCCCGCGGTTCGATTTCTCGGCGTCGGAGAATGTCGAGGCGGTGACGGTTCTGTGGCCGGCGCCAACCAAGTTCGACGATGGTGCCGGCGGCCATTCACTCGGCTACCACGACCAGATCGTGCTGCCGCTACGCATCGTCGCCAAGAGCACGGACAAGCCCGTGACGCTGCGTGCGGACATCAGCTACGCGGTGTGCGAGCGGATCTGCATTCCGGTCGACGCCAAGGTCGATCTCGCCTTCACCAGCGTTGCGAGTACCGAGGACGGCGCGCTCTCCGCGGCGCTCGACGCCGTGCCGAAGCCGGCCAATGTCGGCGATCCCAACCCGCTGACGATCCGCGACGTCAAGCGCGACGGCCCGTCCAATGTCATTGTCGACGTGGTGACGCCCGACCCGAAGAACGTCAATCTGTTCGTGGAGGGACCGACGCCGGAATGGTCGCTGCCCGTTCCTGCTCCCGCCGAGCACAGTCCGCCGGGCGTGAAACGTTTCACGTTCGCGCTGGACGGCGTGCCGCCGGGCACCAAGCCCGACGGCGCGGCGCTGAAATTCACGCTGGTCGGCGCGGACAAGGCTTACGAGTTCAACGTCAACCTGCCGTGACCGTGAATCGGACGATCGCTGCACCACCCTCAGCTGTCGTCCCGGCGAACGCCGGGACCCGTACGCCGCGGCCGCCAAGACGAAATCGACTGGTCGACTTCATCCTTCTTCATCCTTAAACAACAACATTCCGTGGTTATGGGCCCCTGCTTTCGCAGGGGCGACAACATGGCTCGATCCAACCGAATCTTAACGGCCGGTTGATACAGACGCGGATCGCCGCCCTCTCGCGCGGACATGACAGTGGACCGCAGCCGTGGCCGTGATGGACACCGAACACCAACCCGCAGAAGCTGGCCTGATCGCGCGGCTCAAGGCGAGGCTTCGCTTAGCCGGTGACGGTAGCGATGCCTCGCTCACCCGCCGTTTGGCGGGACTGATCTTCCTCATTCGCGTCATCAGCGCGGGCCTCGCCTATCTGTCGCAGATCCTGCTGGCGCGCTGGATGGGCGGCGCGGACTACGGCATCTACGTCTATGTCTGGACCTGGGTGCTGCTGCTCGGCAGCATGCTCGATTTCGGCCTCGCTTCCTCGGCGCAGAAGCTGATCCCAGATTATCGCGCCCGCGGCGCGCAGGCGCATTTGCGCGGCTTTCTCTCCGGCAGCCGCTGGCTGACCTTTGCGACGTCCTCATTCGCGGCACTGCTGCTCGCCGGCCTCGTCCATCTGCTCTCGCCCTGGATCGATGCGAACGAGGTCATGCCGCTCTACGTCGGCTGCGCCACCCTGCCGGCCTTCGTGGTCGCCAACACGCAGGACGGCATCGCCCGCTCGCATGACTGGATGACGCTCGGGCTGATGCCGCAATTCATCATCCGGCAAAGCCTGATCATCGGCTTTACCGCAGGCATGGTCGTGCTCGGCCTGCAGCTCGGCGCCACCGCCGCGATGCTCGCCAGCGCAGCTGCCGTGTGGCTCGCGATGATCGGACAGATGATCGCGCTCAATCGCAGGCTCGGTGGCCACATCGAAGCGGGCGCGAAGGCCTACGATGTCGGCGGCTGGCTTGCGGTCTCGCTGCCGATCCTGCTGGTCGAGGGCTTCTATCTGCTGCTGTCCTACACGGACGTGCTGGTGCTGCAGCAATTCCGTCCCTCCGAGGAGGTCGGCGTCTATTTCGCGGTGGTGAAGACCTTGGCGCTGGTGTCGTTCATCCACTATGCGATGTCCGCCACCACGGCACATCGCTTTGCCGAATATCACGCGCAAGGCGACACCGCGCGGCTGTCGGCCTATGTCGCGCACGCCATCAGCTGGACGTTCTGGCCCTCGCTCGCCGCGACGCTGACCCTGCTCGCGCTCGGCGAGCCGCTGCTCTGGCTTTTCGGGCCACAGTTCACGGCCGGCTACGACATCATGTTCATCGCCGCCATCGGGCTCGTGGTGCGTTCGGCGATCGGCCCGGTCGAGCGCCTGCTCAACATGCTCGGCCATCAGCACGTCTGCGCGCTCGCTTATGCGTCCGCCTTCGTCATGAACCTGGTGCTGTGCATCGTGCTGGTGCCACGCTTCGGCGGCCATGGCGCCGCGGCCGCGACGTCATTGTCGCTGACGTTCGAGACCGCGCTCCTGTTCTGGATCGTCAAGCGCCGGCTCGGCCTGCACGTGCTGGCGTTCGGCGGCCGCCGCTAACTACGCCGCTTACGGCGGCGGCAGCGCCTGCGCCGAGGAGACCATCCCCGAGCCAGCCGCGCGCGCCACCGTGCTCTGCTCCTGGTCGCGCTTTGCGACCTCGATGGCCTCGAACCGCGCGCGGTAGACCTGCACATTCTCGATCACGCGCTGGACGTAGTTGCGGGTTTCGGCAAACGGAATCCGCTCCACCCAATCGACCGGATCGACGGCGGGATCGCGTGGATCGCCATGCTGCTTGACCCAGTCCTGCACGCGGCCGCGGCCGGCATTGTAGGCGGCGAAGGTCATGATGTGAGAGCCCTTGTATTCGCGGAGCAGCGCGCTCAGCTCGGCCGCCCCCATCTGGGTGTTGTAGACGGGATCCGACACCAGCCGGTCCCAGTCATAGCCGACGCCGAACCGCTTGGCCGTGTCGCGTCCGGCTTCCGGCGTCACCTGCATCAAGCCGACCGCGTTGGCCGACGAGCGGTCGCGCTGGTCGAATGCGCTCTCCGTGCGCGCCACCGAATAGATGACGCTGCTGTCGATGGCGAGGCCGATCGGCTTGTGCTCGGGGATCCCGATCGTCGGGAACGCGAAATGGTCCATCGCAAGTCCGCGCGCCAGGGCCGTCTTGCCGATCTGCAGCATCGCGCGCGCATCGTTGTGGCGGCCGGCCAGCGCGCCGAGCGCGACCAGCGCCGGGACATCCGTGCTCTGCTCCGCCAGATCGGTCACGAAGCTCAGCACGACGTTCTGCTCATTGAGCCTGTAGAGCATCTCCGCCGCGCGCACCCGCTCGTCCGCAGGCGCAGCATCGTCGTCCGGCCCGGCTTGCGGAGCGCGGAGCTCGACGCCGTCGAGCCCGAGCTTGGCCCGTGCGAGCTGGCCGTAATAGGCGGTGCTGTAGCGTGCCGCGGCTTGATAGGCCGCGTGCATGGCCTCCGCGTCGCCGATCGCTTCCGCCGCACGGCCCCGCCAGTAATTGGCGCGCGCCAGCACGATGGGATTGACCGATCCCTCGTCGACATGGGCGAAATGCGCGCGCGCCGTCTCGGGCTCGTTGAGGTAGCGCAGAGCGATCCAGCCGGCCAGGAAATGCCATTCGGCGCGGTAATACTCGTTCTGCGGAGGCGCGGCCTGGCGCGCGACCTGATAGGCCTCCTTGAACTGTCCGAGGTCGAGCAGCTTGCGCGCCAGCACACGGCGTGAGCGCCACCATTCATCCGTGTCCTGCAGCGCCATCGTCGCGCGCGGCGCCGTCAGCATCAGCTGCGTCGCATCGGCGATGCGGTCGTGGCGCATCAGCCACTGGATGCGACACAGCACATAACCGAGATCGCTACGCGCAGCCGCCGGCACGTCGTCGAGCAGGCCAGGCGCCTTCTTCTCGTCGCCCTTGACGGCAAGGCACGCCTTGACGATGGAGACCTCGTCGCCGCCAAGCCGATGGGCCGCGCGCATCGCTCCTGAAAAATCCTTTGCGCCGAGCCGCCGATCCATCCGCGCCCGGTGATCCTCGCTCGCGAGCAGCGCGCCGAAGCCCTCGATCACATCCGCTTCGGTGCGCTCGGAGAGATCCTCCGACTGCCAGACCTTGCGGACCCATCGTGCGGCCGCATCGGCATCGCCTTCGGCGAGAAGAACCCGCGCCAGCGCCAGGCGTCCCTTTGCGCTGGCCGGTCGATCGCCGATGAAATCGCGCACCGTCGCCGCGTCGCTCTTCTGCTGCCAAAGGCAGGCTTCGGCGCGCCGCCGCATCAGGCTGACATTCGGCCAGGCTGGATTGTCGCGGATGAAAGCCGCGTAGCGGCTGAAGTTCGCCATGGACTCCGAGTGCCGCAACATGAACCATTCGACGAGCTTGCGTGCAGCAGGATCCTCGATCGTCTTCGCGACGGCGCTCGCATCGCTCGTCTTGCCCTTGCGCGTCAGCTCGAAGACCGACTTGACCGCAGCGAGGTCTCCCGACAGCGGCGGGCTCGCAGGCGCTTCGGCAGCGGCGCTGACCGGCGCAGCCACGGCGGAACGGCTGGCTTCGCTGGGCTTGCGTTTGCGCTCCTGCTTATGGGCAAGCTCGGGTCGATGTCGCGCGGCCGCTTTCGTGGCAGCCTTCTTCGCATGCGGCCTTTGCACGGAAGCGGGATGCTGTTGGGCTCCGTGCTGCCGCGGCCGAGCGAGCGCTTCGCTCGACAGCTCCGCGACCATGGCCAAGGCCGCGACAAAGCTCAGGACACAGGCCAGCAACCAACGCAATGGGTTCATGCTCTGATCCCCCGCGAACCGGCCGGCAGGCTCGCGGGAGTGACGCCCCCGCCGGCAGGGTTTGCACGAACGCTATCATGCCGGCGGCCCGCGACTGTCGCATGGCCGCAACACTTGGCTGCGAAAGCGCGAAGTTCCCCGATCACGCAACCGTGGATATATTAGTCTTGATTTAGGCACGATTGAGACAGCAAATGGTCGGGTCGCAAGAGTGCCGCCGATGCTGCGTGGACTTCGGAAAGTAGGCACGAGGGGAGAACGGGCGATGTCGAGATCGGGGCTGGCATTTGCGCTGGCAGGGTTGTTGCTGCTTGGCGGCTGCATGCAGGCGACGCTGTCGCCGTCCTCGGAAGCCAATTTCACGCCGCGCGACCGCCAGCTTCTGGCAAATCCGCCCTATGCGGAAGCCAAGATCCCCGAGCAGTTCCAGCGCCACATCGTCGACTCTGACCGCAAGGAGCCCCCGGGCACGATCCTGGTCGATACCGACGCGCGCTATCTCTATTACTTCCTGCCCGACGGTAAGGCGATCCGCTACGGCGTGGCGGTCGGCGAGGAAGCGATGGCCTTTTCCGGCACGGCGACGGTGGGCAAGATGGCGGAATGGCCGGATTGGGTTCCCACGGCCGATATCCAGGCCCGGCTCGGGCCGTATCCGAAACGGGTTCCCGGCGGCCCCGCCAACCCGCTCGGCGCGCGCGCCATCTATCTGTATCAGGGCAACAAGGACACGCTGTACCGGATCCACGGCACCAATCAGCCGGAATATATCGGCCAGGCGATCTCCTCCGGCTGCATCCGCATGACCAATACCGACGTGGCCGACCTCTACAACCGGGTGAAGGAGGGCTCCACCGTGGTGGTGCTGCCGCCCGGGGCCAGCACCACCAGCAGCCTGTTCGGCGGCCACCGCATCTGATCGGTGGCGCCCTCGCGGGTTCAAGCTTGAAGACCCGTCGCGTCAGCCATAGCGCAGCTTCAGCGCCAGGATGGTCGCGACCAGGCCCAGCGTGATCAGGTTGGCGACCACCAGCGGCAGGTCACCGATCAGCGCGCCATAGAGCAGCCACATCGAATTGCCGGTGGTCTGCAGGATGAACATCCCGACCGAGATGTCATGGGTCGAGCGCGTGCGCCACGCCTTCACCACCTGCGGCAGGAATGAGCTCGTGGTGCAGATCGCTGCCAGAAGGCCGATGAGGGTGACGATGAGCAAGGCCGAATCCTGTTCGCGTTTCTTCCGACGCTTGTAGGACGGG
Source organism: Bradyrhizobium sp. SZCCHNGR1005 (assembly GCF_032489995.1). Taxonomy (NCBI): domain Bacteria; kingdom Pseudomonadati; phylum Pseudomonadota; class Alphaproteobacteria; order Hyphomicrobiales; family Nitrobacteraceae; genus Bradyrhizobium; species Bradyrhizobium sp. SZCCHNGR1005. Next base: position 331,537 of record NZ_JAUEZC010000006.1, on the reverse strand, counting down.
TGGAGCGAAAGCGAAACCTATCATCGAGAGGATCGGTTGGTTTCGCCTCCACCTTTCACTGAGATGCTTCCGCCGACAAATCGCTCCCCCTCTTCCGTCATTGCGAGGAGCGAAGCGACGAAGCAATCCTGATTCTTACGTCAAGCCTGGATTGCTTCGCTTAGCTCGCAATGACGTGACGGCTGAGGTCGCCCCCGAAGGATGGCCGAACGTTTGCTCGCCCTACTCCGCGGTCCAGCCGCCGTCGATCGAGAGGTTGCTGCCGGTGATCTGCGCGGCATCGTCGCTGCACAGGAACAGCGCCAGCGCCGCGACCTGCTCGACCGTGACGAACTGCTTGGTCGGCTGGGCGTCGAGCAGCACATCGTTGATGACCTGCTCGCGGGTGAGATTGCGCGCCTTCATCGTATCGGGAATCTGCTTCTCGACCAGCGGCGTCCAGACATACCCTGGCGAGATGCAGTTGCAGGTGATCTTGTGGGTGGCGAGCTCCAGCGCCACGGTCTTGGTGAGGCCGGCGATGCCGTGCTTGGCCGAGACATAAGCCGATTTGAACGGCGAGGCGACCAGCGAGTGCGCTGACGCGGTGTTGATGATGCGGCCCCAGCCCCGCTTCTTCATGAGCGGTACCGCGGCGCGGATGCCGTAGAACGCGGAGGAGAGATTGATCGCGATGATCGTCTCCCACTTCTCCGGCGGAAACTCTTCGACCGGCGAGACGAACTGGATGCCGGCATTGTTGACGAGGATGTCGACCGAGCCGAAGCTCCTCTCACCGAGCGCAACCATCTCGGCGATCTCGGCCGGCTTGGTCATGTCGGCCGGCGAATGAACCGCCTTGACCTTGAACTCGCTCTCGATCGCGCTGCGTTCCTTCTCGATATCGGCGGGCGCGCCGAAGCCGTTCAGCACGACATTGGCGCCGGCGCTGGCAAAGGCCCGCGCATAGGCCAGCCCGATGCCGCTGGTCGAGCCGGTCACCACGGCCGTCTTGCCCGCGAGATTCGTCGTCATGTCGCTTCACTCCTTTTTGCTGGCAGCTAGATCGCCGTCATGCGTGAGATCGTAAGTGACCATGGTCTCGCCGGATTGCGGCCGCTCCAGCCACTCCTTGTGGCGCATCGACTGATGGACGTCGCGCACGCCGGCCTCCCAATGCTCGAGCATGGCGACATGGGAGAAATCGTAATCCTTCGACGAGGTCTCGTAGTTCTTGCTGCGGTAGATCAGGTGCACGACGGTGACGGTGTTCTCCTTCGCCGCCTGGCAGAGCAGCTCGAACGAGGGATCGTTCTTCAGATAATCCGGCAGCTTGGCATAGAGATCGCGCAGCGCTCTGCGCGTGTTGTGGATCATCCGGTTCTTATCGGTGTTCATCCGGGTGCGGCTGGAATAGCGGATATCCTTTTCGCGCTCGGCCGCATCCAAGAGCGTCTTCGGCAGGTCGCCGCGCGCGCTGAACAGATCGGCCTGGAAGATCAGAAGATCGCGATCGGTCTCGGCGTCCAGCACGTAGTCGAGCGGCGTATTGGAGGCGATGCCGCCATCCCAATAATATTCGCCCTCGATCTCGATCGCCGGAAAGCCCGGCGGCAGCGCGCCGGAGGCCATGATGTGCTCCGGCCCGATCAGCTTGCCGCGCTTCCTGAATTCGAAATTGTCGAAATAGACGAAATTGCCCGTGGTGATGCCGACCGCACCGACCGACAGCCTCGTCTTCAGATCGTTGATGCGATCGAAATCGACCAGCCGCTCCAGCGTCTTCTTCAGCGGCGCGGTGTCGTAATAGCTGATCTGCTCCGGGCGATTGGCCGGCCAGAGCTGCACCGGCGGGATGCGCGGGGTGAAGAAGCCCGGCACGCCGAAAGTCGCGATCAGTGCCGCGCTGGCTTCGTTGAACACCGAACGGTGGCGGTCGCCGTTGAGCAGCGGCTTCCACGGCACCGGCGCGGAGACCAGCTGCCAGAACTCCTTCAGCCGCTCGATGCGCTTGTCGCGCTCGTTGCCGGCGATGATCGCCGCATTCACCGCGCCGATCGAGATGCCGGCGATCCATTCCGGCTCGAAATCGAAGTGGCACAGCGCCTGATAGGCGCCGGCCTGGTAGGAACCCAGCGCGCCGCCGCCCTGGAGCACCAGGACACGTTGCGCTTCGGAGGGGGTGGCCGGCGGCGCCGGGAGACAATGATCGGTCGTCATTATCGTCCAAATATCAAAATGCACCGCAGCGTGGCGTCACTTCACAGTGACGTCAATCCCGCCCGCTCGGCAGACCGGGTTCGCCGATGCCGTCACGGAGCGGCCTACACGTCCTTTACGACGGCTGTTTGGTGTCGGGCGCGGCCAGGATCATGGTCCAGAACACCTTGTATTTGGTATTCGGCGCATAGCTCGCGGCAATGCCTATTTTTGTGACACCGCTCTTCAGCATATTGGCCCGATGCGGCGGCGAGTCGCGCCAGCCGGAAAAGGCCTCCGCCAGCGTATGATAGCCGGCCGAGACGTTCTCGACCGCGACGGTCGCCTGGTAGCCGGCGCCGGTCAGACGCTTCGCCAATGGCGCGCGGACGTCATGATCGAGCTTGTTCTTCTCGGCCATGACCTGGGACTGGGATTCGGCGAGCCGCATCAGTTCCGGATCGACCTCGACCGTGGAAAGCCCGTTGTTCTGGCGATATTGCGAGATCATGGTCGCGGCAGCCGCAGCGTCCAGCCGGGCGCCAGCGGCGGCCATGTCGAGATACATCGACGGCGTCTGCACGACCGGGGTCTCGGCCGCGCAGCCTGCAAGCAGGAGCGCAATGAAGAATGCAGCAGCCAAACGCATCAATGAACCAATCCCTATCCCGACACGAGAGGCGGGTTGTTGCACATCAACCGTGGCTGAAAGGTGAATCGGCGGTAAGTTCCATCAGGACAATTAGAACCATTTCCAGAGCCATTTCGGCCGGCAACGCTTCGTCAACCATACGGCTGGCGCGGTCAAGCGTGTTGGGATGAAGTCGATCTGAAGAATTCGGTGTCGTCCCGGCCTTGCACTGGGACCCATACTCCGCGGCGACAACGGGCTCTCGGGAGTATGGGCCCCGGATCGGCGCCCAACAACGCTGCGCGTTGCCGGGCTTGTCCGGGGCGACACCCGTCTTGTTGGGAGCAGTCTCCAATCGCGCGCTACGCGATGAGAGCTCGAGCTCTACGTGCATCGGCGGGTGCACACACCGTCACGCCGCAAAGATCCGATACCGCCGCGGCTTCAGCCCGACCAACTCGCCGACCTTCAGCTCGCGGTCGCGCGGCGCATCGATCTCGATCGTCGCGCCCTCGTTCAGCGCGATCTCGGCACGCTGGACCGGGCCGAAGCTGCGCACATGGGTGACGGCGCCATGCAAGGCGCCGCTGCCGGCTGGCCCGATCTGCATATCGTGGCGGCGGACGAACAGGGTCGAGGCGCCCTGCGCCGCCCCATCGGCGGCGATGTCCAGCGGTCGGCCGTTGAGATTGACGTGGCCCCCGCTGATGTCCACCCGCAGCGCGATGGATTCGCCGATAAAGCCATGCACGAACGCGGTGGCCGGACTGTCGTAGACGTCCGTGGGGGAACCGACCTGCTCGATCCGCCCCTTGTCCATCACCACCACGCGATGCGCGACCTCCAGCGCCTCCTCCTGGTCGTGGGTGACGAAGATCGAGGTGACGTTGATCTCATGATGCAGCGAGCGCAGCCACTTCCGCAGCTCCTTGCGCACCTTGGCATCGAGAGCGCCGAAGGGTTCGTCGAGCAGGAGAATGCGCGGCTCGATCGCGAGTGCGCGCGCCAGCGCGATCCGCTGACGCTGGCCGCCCGACAGCTGGTTCGGATAGCGGTCCGCCAACCAGTCCAGCTGGACGAGGTCCAGCAATTCCTTGACCCGGCGGCGGATCTCGACCTCGCTCTTGCGAATCCTGCGCGGCTGCACCCGCAGGCCGAACGCCACGTTCTCGAACACCGTCATGTGCCGGAACAGCGCGTAGTGCTGAAACACGAAGCCGACATGGCGTTCGCCGGCACCGCGCTCCAGCGCATTCTCGCCATCGAACAGGATCTCGCCGGAGTCGGGCCATTCGAGACCGGCGATGATCCGCAGCAGCGTCGTCTTGCCGGAGCCGGACGGGCCGAGCAAGGCGAGCAACTCGCCATCGGCGACCTTCAGATCGACGCCATCGAGCGCCCTGAACGTGCCGAACGTCTTGACGACGCCTCTCGCTTCAATGGTCACGCGGCGCCTCCCCGTCCAGTTGACGTTCAAGAATGGTCTTGGCGACCAGCGTGATCAGCGCGAGCATCGCCAGCAGCGAAGCGATCGCGAACGAGGCCACCATTTGATATTCGTTGTAAAGGATCTCGACCAGCAGCGGCATCGTATTGGTCTCGCCGCGAATATGGCCCGAGACGACCGACACGGCGCCGAATTCGCCCATCGCGCGCGCGTTGCAGAGCAGCACGCCATACAGCACGCCCCATTTGATGTTCGGCAAGGTGACGCGGAAGAAGGTCTGCAGGCCCGAGGCGCCGAGCGAGATCGCGGCCTCCTCTTCCTGGGTGCCCTGCTCCTGCATCAGCGGGATCAGCGCTCGCGCGACGAACGGAAAGGTGACGAAGACCGTGGCGAGCGCAATGCCGGGAAAGGCGAACAGGATCTGCAGATGATGCGCCTGCAGCCACGGGCCGAAGAAGCCTTGGGCGCCGAACAGGAGCACGAAGACGAGGCCCGAGATCACCGGACTGACCGAGAACGGCAGGTCGATCAGCGTAATCAGAACTGTCTTGCCGGGAAATTCGAACTTGGCGATCGCCCAGGCCGCCGCGAGGCCGCAGACCAGATTGGTTCCGACCGAGACCAGCGCCACCAGCAGGGTCAGCCGGATCGCGGACCAGGCCTCGGGGTCCGCGAGGGCAGCGATATAGGCGCGCATGCCCTTGGCGAACGCCTCCGCGAATACCACCACCAGCGGCAGCACCACGAAAATCGAGAGGAAGGCGATGGCGAGCGTCGTGATGACAATGCGGATCGCCCGCGGCTCGGTGCACGGGTCGCGGCGGGCGGCGTGCAATGCACGCACGCCTTGCGCTGGGGATGTCAGGCCCGTCTGTTGCAAGCTGATCTCGATGCTCATGGCGCGCCCCTAATTTACCGGTGCCCGGCTCTGCGTCCAGCGCTGCAGCCGGTTCACCGCAAGGATGATCAGGAAGGCGACCACGAGCATGACCACGGCGATGGCCGTGGCATCGGCATAACGGAATTCAGACAGCCGGATCACGATCAGGAGCGGCGCGATCTCGGACACGTTCGGCAGGTTGCCGGCGATGAAGATCACCGAGCCATATTCCCCGACGGCGCGGGCAAAGGCCAGCGCAAAGCCGGTCAACAGCGCCGGCGTCAGGCTGGGCAGGATCACCTTGGTGACGATGTGCCAACGGCTGGCGCCGAGGCTCGCCGCAGCCTCTTCGATCTCGGGATCGAGATCGATCAGCACCGGCTGCACCGTGCGCACGACGAAGGGGATGCCGATGAAGATCATGGCAACGAAGATGCCGAGCGGCGTGAACGCGACCTTGATGCCGAGCGCTGCCAGCGGCGCGCCGAGCCAGCCCTTCTGCGCAAACAACGAGGTCAGCGCCACGCCCGCCACCGCGGTGGGCAAGGCGAACGGCACGTCGACGATGGCGTCGAACAGCCGGCGGCCCGGAAAGCGATAACGCACCAGCGCCCAGACGACGATCGTCCCCATGACCAGATTGACGCAGGCCGCGGCGAAAGCGAGCCCGAAGGAGACGCGCAGCGCGCTCAAGGTGCGGCGGCTGGTCACGATGCCCCAGAACTGTTCCAGGCTGAGGTCGGTCGAACGAATGAACAAACCAGCGAGCGGGATCAGGACGATGAGCGACAGCCAGGTCAGCGTCAGTCCCATGGTGAGACCGAAGCCCGGCAAGGTGCTGCGTCGTGGTGAAAGCGCGTTCAAGAAGCCACCAGGCTAAAGTTCCCTCGTCTCCCGATCAGTTCTTATAGATCTGATCGAACATGCCACCTTCCGCGAAGTGGTCTTTCTGCGCCTTGGTCCAGCCGCCCAACAATTCGTCGATGGTGAACAGCTCGACCTTGGCGAACTCATTCTCGTGCTGCTTGGCCACCTCCGGATCGCGCGGACGATAGGAATTGCGTGCGGCGATTTCCTGGCCTTCCTTCGTATACCAGTATTTCAGATAGGCTTCAGCGACTCCACGGGTACCTTTCTTGTCGGCCACCTTGTCGACCACGGCAACCGGCGGCTCCGCCAGGACCGAGACCGAAGGGGCCACGATCTCGAACTTGTTCTTGCCGAACTCCTTGAGCGCCAGATAGGCCTCGTTCTCCCAGGCAAGCAGCACGTCACCGACCCCGCGCTCAACGAAGGTCACGGTGGCGCCGCGCGCGCCGGTGTCGAGCACCGGCACATGCTGGTACAGGTCGGCGACGAACTGCTTGGCCTTGTCGGCCGAGCCGTATTTCTTCAGCGCATAGCCCCAGGCCGCCAAGTAGTTCCAGCGCGCTCCACCCGAGGTCTTCGGATTGGGCGTGATGATTTCGACGCCCTTTTTCAGGAGGTCGTCCCAATCCTTGATCCCTTTCGGATTGCCCTTGCGAACCAGGAACACGATGGTCGAGGTGTAGGGCGACGAATTCTGCGGCAAGCGCTTCTGCCAGTCAGGCGCGATCAGGCCTTTGCCGGCAATCGCATCGATGTCGTAGGCGAGCGCGAGCGTGACGACATCGGCCTGGAGCCCATCGATGACGCTGCGCGCCTGCGCGCCCGAGCCGCCGTGCGACTGCTTGATCTCGACGCTCTTGCCGGTCTCTTTCTGATAGGCCGCAGCGAACGCCTTGTTGAACTCGACATAGAGCTCGCGGGTCGGATCGTAGGAGACATTGAGGAGCGTGATGTCGGCCGCGGAGGCCGAGCCCGCCCAGACCAAAGCCGCAACAACAGCGAGAAGATGCCGCATCATCCAAGCTCTCCATTCCTACTACGATGGCCCAACTGGGCCGGCTACGCCACGTGCGAGCGCGTGGCGCAAGAGGCCGGATGTCGCGGCGCATGTCAACGAAACCGGATTTCCTTGTTGCCGTTCCGGCAGCGCGGTTGTGCTACGAACTAGTGACGGTGTGGATGCCGCATTCGGTCTTGGGTCGGCCGCGCCAACGCCCGGCCCGCGCATCCTCATCCGCCGACGTGCGGCTGGTGCATGGCATGCAGCCGACCGAACGGAATCCGGAGGCGACCAGCGGATGCGGCGGCAGCCTGGCCTCGGCATAGATCGAAGCGACCTCGTCCTGCGAGATATTGGCGAACGGATTGAACTTCAGCCGGCCGCCATCCTGTTCAACGACGGACATCGTCGCACGCACCCCACCCTGGAAGCGCTTGCGGCCATTGATCCAGGCATCGAAAGGCTTGAGCGCCCGTGCCAGCGGCTCGACCTTGCGGATGCGGCAACAGGCGTCGGGATCGGAGAACCACAGATCGTTGTCGGCATCCTGGCGCGCCAGGGCCTCGGCATCGGGCTTGATCGAGCGCACGTCGCGGAGGCCAAGACGCTCGATCAGCGTATCGCGATAGGCGAGCGTTTCCGCGAACAGATGTCCGGTGTCGAGGAAGACGACGGGGATCGCCGGATCGACGTCCGCCACGACCTTCAATAGCGCCGCCGACTCCGTGCCGAACGACGAGACCACCGCAAGCCGCTCGCGCCCCACCAGGTCGAGCGCGGCCGCGATCACCTCGCGCGGCGCAGCCGTGCGAAGCGCGGCGTCGAGCTTGCTTGCCGACGGCGCATCATCGGCGATCCGGTCAGGCGCGACATGGGCGTTCATAGGCCGGCGCTCTCCGAATGGCGCAGCTGCATGCGCTGATGCAGCGCGGACAGGCGGCCGTCGCCGGTCGGCTGATAGAACACCGAATAGCGCTTCACCGTCTCGGTGAAGGCCTCGGCATCCGCCTGCTTCTTGACTTCGAACGCATCGAAGCCGGCGCGCAGCATGAACACGAACTGATCGCGCAGCACCTGCCCGGTCGCGCGCAGCTCGCCGCGATAGGCATAGCGCTCGCGGAGCAGCCGCGCCTGGCTGTAAGCGCGTCCGTCGCGGAAGGTCGGAAACACCAGCGCGATCACCGCCAGGCGGCCGAGATAGGGCACGAGATCGTCGACGTCGCGGTTGTTCGGCCAGAGCACGCCGAGCTTGCCGGCTGCACGGGTCAGCAGGCCCTCGGGATCGCTGAGAAAGCGCTTCGCCGTCACCAGCAGCGCGCCCTGCTCCGGCAGAGCCGCGTCGTCGGCCACATGGGCGAACGCATCACTGACGATTTTTCCGCCCTTAACGAGTGGCATAGACCCGCTCCCTGAATGGTTCGACGCCGAGCCGCTTCACCGTGTCGACGAACAGTTCGTCCGGATGTGCGCGCAGCGCCAGATAAGCTTCCACGATATCCTCGATCACATCGGCCACCTCGCCATAAGGCACGGCGGGTCCGATCAAGGTGCCGAGCACGGCCCCCTCGTCGGCACGGCCGCCGATCGTGATCTGATAGAACTCCTCGCCGTTCTTATCGACGCCGAGAATGCCGATATGGCCGACATGGTGATGGCCGCAGGCATTGATGCAGCCGGAGATGTTGATGTGCAGCCGGCCGATCAGGTTGGCGGTCTCGTGATTGGCGAAGCGCCGGGTCAGTTCCTGCGCGATCGGGATCGAGCGCGCATTGGCGAGCGAGCAGTAGTCCAGCCCCGGGCAGGCGATGATGTCGGAGACCAGGTTGACGTTGGGGATGGCGAGCCCGACCTTGTCGAGCGCCTTCCACAGCGCCGGCAGATCGCGTTTCCGGACATGCGGCAGCGCCAGGTTCTGCTCATGGCCGACGCGGATCTCGCCGAACGAATATGTGTCGGCGATCTCGGCCAGCGCATCCATCTGCTCGGCGGTGGCGTCGCCCGGAGGGCCGCCGACCGGCTTCAGCGAGATGGTGACGATGGCATAGCCCTGCACCTTGTGCGGAAACACCGAGTTCTTGCGCCAGGCCTCGAATTTCTGGTCATGCGCGGCCTGCTTCAGCTCGTCCGGCATGTGCGGCAGGCTCTCATAGGCCGGGTAGAAGAAGCGGGAGCGGATGTCCTCGATGATGTCGTCGTCGAGTTTCAGCACGCCGTCGCGGATCTGCTGCCACTCCTCCTCGACCTCGGCTGCGAATTTCTCGACGCCGAGCTCATGCACCAGGATCTTGATGCGCGCCTTGTAGATGTTGTCGCGGCGGCCGTACTGGTTGTAGACGCGCAGGATCGCCTCGAGATAGCTCAGGATGTCGTGGCCATGGACGAATGGCTTGACGGTCTTGGCGATGAAGGGCGAGCGGCCGAGGCCGCCGCCGACCATCACCTCGAAGCCGGTCTCGCCTTGCGCATTCTTGATCAGCTTCAAGCCGACGTCGTGGATCTTGATCGCGGCACGATCATGCTCGGAGGCCGTGATCGCGATCTTGAACTTGCGCGGCAGGAACGAGAATTCCGGATGCAGCGTGGTGAACTGGCGCAAGAGCTCGGCCCAGACGCGGGGGTCCTCGACTTCGCCGGGCGCCACGCCCGCCCACTGGTCGGCGGTGACGTTGCGCAGATTGTTGCCCGAGGTTTGCATCGACTGGATGCCGACTTCGGCGAGATCGGCCATCGCATCCGGCAGCTCGGCGAGCTTGATCCAGTTGAACTGGATGTTCTGACGCGTCGTGAAATGGCCATAGCCGCGGTCGTAGCGCCGCGCCACATAAGCGAGCCGCCGCAGCTGGTTCGACGCCAGCGTGCCGTAGGGAATGGCGATGCGGTACATATAGGCGTGCAGCTGCAGATAGACGCCGTTCTGCAGCCGCAGCATCTTGAACTCGTCCTCGGTGAGCTCGCCCGAGAGGCGGCGCCTCACCTGATCGCGGAATTCCGCGACGCGCTCATTGACCAGCGTGCGGTCGATTTCGTCGTAAGCATACATGCGAAAGAAACCTCTTAGACCTGGGCGGCCTGCGCCGGGAGCGTGATGGTGGCGCCCTTCAGGCGGATATGTTCGCGCAGATTGCCGGGTTTGATCGCGCCGTCGTCCTCGATCTCGACCGGGGCGATATAGGGACCGACCGCGCCAACGTCATCGGCGACGGCTTCGACGAGCAGCGCGCGCGCATCATTGACGGTGCGGACGATCGCAGCCTTGGCAAGATCGGTCGACCACTCCTTCGACGCGGTCCGCCAGATCACGGCGCCGTCAGAGGTCCGGTTCGCGGTGACCACCGACGGGCCGGCGATCTTGATCTTCTGTTCGAGCGGAGATGTCATTCAGGCAGGTTCCAGGATGTGCGCGATGACGCGGCTGAGGTTTTGCTGACGCCATGGCGCGGAATGCGCGACCACGTCGCCGATGATGAGGATGGCGGGGCCGCCATCGATCTTGCGAATGAGATCCGGCAATTGTCCGAGCGTGCCGACAGCGGCCTGCGCGTCGGGACGCGTCACCTTGGCGAACACGCCGACCGGCGTCTCCGGCGAGCGCCCCGCCGCAAGCAGCCCGGCGCACACCGAGGGCGCCGCGGTCATGCCCATATAGACCACGACGGTCATTTCGGTGTCGGTCAGCGCCGACCAATCGACGGCTTCGGCGTCGCGGGTCTTGTGCGCGGTGAGGAAGGTGATGCGGCGCGCCTTCTCGCGGAAGGTCAGCGGCACCTCGAAATGCGCGGCAGCCCCTAGCCCTGCGGTGATGCCGGGCACGATCGTGTAGGACACGCCGGCGGCGCGCAGCGCATCGACCTCTTCGCCGCCGCGGCCGAACACATAGGCATCGCCGCCCTTCAAGCGGACCGCGCGCTTGCCCGCGCGCGCCGCCTCGATCAATAGCTTGTTGACGGCGGCCTGGCCGATGCCGGGCTTGCCGATGCGGCGGCCGACCGGCACGCGCGCGGCGTCGCGGCGGATGCGGTCCAGGATTTCCGGCGTGACCAGTTCGTCATAGTAGACGACATCGGCGTCCTGCAGCGCGCGGAGCGCCTTGATGGTGAGAAGGTCGGGATCGCCCGGCCCCGCACCGACCAGCGTGACATGACCTTGGCCGCGGCCGGCATCATCGGCGCCGGCGTAAGCTGCGGGATCGCCGATGCCGTGCAGCGCGGCTTCAGCCTCCGCCTTGCGGCCGCTCAGCACCAACGCGCCGATCGGGCCATCGACGACGCGCTCCCAGAACCGTCGGCGCAGCGGCATCTCGCCGATGCGCGCATTGATCGTCCTTCTGAACTCACCGATGAAAGTGGCGAGATCGCCGATCCGCGCCGGCAGCACCGCTTCGATGGTCTCGCGCATCCGCCGCGCCACCACCGGCGAGGCGCCGCCGGTGCCGATCGCCACCACCACATCGCCGCGATCGACGATCGCCGGAAAGATGAAGGTCGATTGCGCAAGGTCATCCATCACGTTGACGGGCAAGCCGAGCGCCTTCGCACGCAGCGCCATCGCCACGCCGACATCGCCGGCGCCGGCGCAGAACACGGCGATGGCGCCCGCAAGCTCCGCCTCGAGCGGATCGCCGCTGGCGAATTCGATCTGCTTGTCAGGATCGCGCAGGCCGCCGAGATCATGCGCACCGTCGGTCGAGAACCAGCTGATCCGCGCGCCGGCCGCCAGCAGCACCCGCAGCTTGGCATGCGCCAGCTCCCCCGCGCCGACGAGCAGCACGGGGCCGGTCTTCAGATCGAGAAACACCGGCAGATATTGCATTGCGTCCTAGCGTTTCGACTCTTCGGGGTTGACTGGAATTTTTTCCTATATAAGTGTCCGGCACCGGCGGTAAAGAGAAAAATATTTTTCACTCCTTTCCGCGTCGGCCATAGAATTTTCGTCTCGGTAGGCCAGGACTCGCAGCATGCACGTTCTCGACAACGATTTCGCAAAAGACAAGTTGGCCGCCTCAGAGGTCATTCAAGCATCTTCCATGCCGCGCATTCTCGAAACGGCGCCGAGCATGGACCATCTCGACGCGCTTGAAGCGCAGAGCATCTACATTCTCCGCGAGGCGTTTGCACGGCTGAAAAAGCTGGCGCTGCTGTGGTCGCTCGGCAAGGACTCCAACGTGATGATCTGGCTGGCGCGCAAGGCCTTCTTCGGCCGGGTGCCGTTCCCCTGCCTGCATGTCGATACGGGCAAGAAGTTCCCGGAGATGTACGCGTTCCGCGACACCTACGCCAAGGAATGGGGGCTCGATCTCAAACTGGAGCCTTGCCCCCCGATCGAGGCGGTCGATCCGACGCTGCCGCCGGCGGCACGTTCTGCCGCGCGCAAGACCGAAGGGTTGAAACTCGCGCTGGCCAAATACGGCTTCGACGGGCTCATCGCCGGCATCCGCCGCGACGAGGAGGCGACGCGCGCCAAGGAGCGCGTGTTCTCGCCGCGCGGCGCGGAAGGCCATTGGGACGTGCGCGACCAGCCGCCGGAGTTCTGGGACCATTTCAACGCCTCGCCGCCGCCGGGCGCGCATTTGCGCATCCATCCGATCCTGCATTGGACCGAGGCCGACATCTGGGCCTACACCGCGCGGGAGAACATCCCGATCATCCCGCTCTATCTCGCCAAAAACGGCAAGCGCTATCGCTCGCTCGGCGATCAGGACATCACGTTTCCGGTCGCCTCCACCGCCACCAGCATTCCGGAGATCCTGGTCGAACTGGAAAACACCAAGGTGCCGGAGCGTGCCGGCCGCGCGCTCGACCACGAGACCGAAGACGCCTTCGAGCGGCTGCGCGTCGCCGGCTATCTGTGATCGGGGGCTGAAATCATGAACATGATGGTCTCCGCCACGCCGAACGGCACCACGCGCCCGCAAGTGCGCATCGTCATCGTCGGCCATGTCGATCACGGCAAGTCCACCCTGGTCGGCCGGCTCTTGCATGAGACCGGCAGCCTGCCCGAAGGCAAGCTGGAGATGCTGAAGGCCGTCAGCACCCGGCGCGGCATGCCGTTCGAGTGGTCGTTCCTGCTCGATGCGCTGCAGACCGAGCGCGACCAGGGCATCACCATCGACACCACGCAGATCCGCTTCCGCACCAATGCGCGCGATGTCGTGCTGATCGACGCGCCCGGCCATGCCGAGTTCCTGCGCAACATGATCACCGGCGCCTCGCAGGCCGACGGCGCGGTGCTGATCATCGATGCGCTGGAAGGCGTGCGCGACCAGACCCGCCGCCACGGCTATCTGTTGCACCTGCTCGGCGTCCGCCAAGTCGCCGTGGTCGTCAACAAGATGGACCGCGTGGATTTCTCGGCCGCTCGCTTCAACGAGATCAAGGACGAGATCTCGGCGCATCTGTCCGGCCTCGGCGTCAAGCCCGCGGCGGTGATCCCGATCTCCGCACGCGACGGCGACGGCGTCGCAGTGAGGACCTCGCGCATCGGCTGGTACAAGGGCCCGACCGTGGTCGAGGCGCTCGATGCGCTGGAGCCGGCACGGCCGCTGGAAAGCCTGGCCCTGCGCCTGCCGGTGCAGGCGATCTACAAATTCGACGACCGCCGCATCGTCGCCGGGCGCATTGAATCCGGCCAGCTGCAGGCCGGCGACGAGATCGTGATCATGCCGGCCGGCAAGATCGCCAAGATCCGCACCGTCGAAGGCTGGCCGGCGACGCCGCTGACCGGGCCGCAGGGTGCCGGACGTTCGGTCGGCGTCACGCTCGACCGCGAGCTGTTCATCGAACGCGGCGACGTCATCGCTCATGTCGGCAAGGAGCCGCAGGCGACGCGGCGGCTGCACGCACGAATCTTCTGGCTGCACGATGCGCCCCTCAAGAAGGGCGATGGCATCGTGGTGCGGCTCGGCACCCGGGAGACGCGCGCGAGCGTGGTCGCGATCGAGAAGGCGATCGATCCCGGCGCGCTGGCGAGCGAGGAGACCGCCGCGATCGCGCGCAACCATGTCGGCGAGATCGAGATCGCGCTGGCGCAGCCGGTCGCGGCCGATCCCACCGCCGAGAATCCGCGCACCGGACGATTGGTGATCGAGGTCAATGGCCGCATCGCCGGCGGTGGTCTCGTGCTGTCGGCGGATGCTGCCAGGCGCGCGGCCCCCGTCGACATCGTGCCGGTGGAATCGGCGCTGCAACCGCAGGAGCGCGCCGAGCGTCACCGCCACAAGGGCGCGGTGGTCTGGCTCACGGGCCTGCCCGGTGCCGGCAAATCGACCCTGGCGCGCGCGCTGGAGCGGCGCCTGTTCACCCGCGGCGGCGCGCCGATCCTGCTCGACGGCGATACGCTGCGCGCCGGCCTCAACAAGGATCTCGGCTTCACGCCGGAGGATCGCGCGGAAAACATCCGCCGCCTCGCCGAGGTCGCGACCCACCTGGCGCGCAACGGCCACATCGCGATCGTGGCTGCGGTGTCGCCCGCGCGCGAGGACCGCTCCGCGGCCCGTCGCGTCGCCGGCGATCTGTTCCGCGAAGTCTATGTCGCCACGCCTGCCGAGGTGTGCGAAAGCCGCGATCCCAAGGGCCATTACGCCAAGGCGCGCGCCGGCGCGCTCAAGGGCTTCACCGGCATCGGCAACGACTACGAGCCGCCGACGGATGCCGAACTCGTGCTCGACACCTCGACCCGCTCTGTGGTCGAGGCCACTGACGCCATCGAACGGCTGCTGGCGGCGACCAGCGTGCTGTTCGACGACATCGCGGATCTCGCCGCGAATATTTGATGTGTGATTTCAATCGCCCGTAACGCCCTCCGCCGTCATCGCCCGCGAAAGCGGGCGATCCAGTATTCCAGAGGCGCTCATGCTCGACCGAGAAGCCGCGGCGTACTGGATGCCCCGCCTTCGCGGGGCATGACGGCGCCAGCTTAGCGATAGCAAAATCGAACCTCATCCCGGAACGATTGCCGTATTGGCTTTCGGGATCGCCTGCAGCGTCTCCGGCGAAATGCCGAGATGCTGCGTGACCAGCTCGGGCGGAATGTGCGTGAGCCACTGGTTCAGCGAGATATCCTGATAGTGCGAGGTCTTGAACATCTCGAGAAACACCAGATCGGTGTCGCCGGTGTTTTCGATGTAATGCCCGAGCGTCTGCGGGATGTAGCCGACGTCGCCGGGATTGAAGTCGGCGGTGCGGGCCTCGGCGCGATTGAAGAACACCGTCATGCGGCCTTTGCCCGCGATGTAGTACTGCCATTCGTTGGCGTTCGGATGCCAATGAAGCTCGCGCATGCCGCCCGGCTTCACGGTGACATGCGCCATCGCGATGTTCTGTGACGCCGCGAAGTTCGTGGAATCGACGATCCGCACCTCGCCGCTGCGGTCGGACTTCTGCGGCTGCATCCGCATCATCCGGAAATCGAAGGTCTGCGTGCTGCGCTGCCCGGAATTGATCGCGGCGCTGCGGTCCTGCTCCAAGCCGCCGGGAACGGCGGCCTGGAAGATGTAGCGGCCTTCCTGGGGAATGGTCTTGAACGAGGCCAGCGCGCTCTCGGGCACGCTCCAATTCTTCGCGACGACATCGGGCGGCGTATGGATCATCCAGTCCGACAGCAGCGTGGTGTTGTCCTCGGAGAACTTGCCGTCATCGAACACCAGCAGAAATTCGCAGCCGTCGGGACCAAGCCCCTGCAGCGAGTGCGGCACCCCGGTCGGGAAGTACCAGAGATCGCCCGCGCTCACGTCATCCACGAAGGTGCCGCCGTCGACATCGACCGCCGTGATGCGGCAATTGCCATACAGCATGATCGCCCATTCATCGGCCTCGTGCCAGTGCAGCTCGCGGATGCCGCCGGCAGTCAGGCGCATGTTGACGCCGGCAATGTCCTTGGAGATCGGGAAATCATTGACGTTCACCTGTCGCGACCAGCCGCCGTCCTGGATGCGCCGGTGCATCATCGAGAACGAGCTCCAGAAGGTCGGCGGCAGCGCGTGATCGGTCGGGGGCGGCGAAACGCTGTTCGGGAAGAGCTGCTGCAGGGTGCGGTTCTGCGGCCCCGGATCGCTGGCGCTGCGCTGCTGCTCCGAGCCTTGCGCATTGACCTGCGCCACGGCGCGCTCACTGGCCAGCGCGCCGGCCACCGCGGCGGTCGAAGCGCCGAGGAAGTTACGCCGCGAGAACAGATGCTTGAGCGCCGAGCGGGCGCTCAAGACAGAAAAGGGCTGAGAGGACATGGGAACGTCTCCACTTCCGGCCCTGCTTGAACAGCGCGAGCGGGGGAACGTTCCTGCAATGTCTTGCCAAGCGTCTTCAAATCTTCGGGGATTTGCAGCGTGCGTCGGACGAAACACGCTTGAGCGGGCGCTCTGGCGACAATCGGACGGCCCATCGTGCGGCCGATCTGAGCTGGCTATTCTCAATTGATCGAATTCACGAAAAGGAGAAAGATCGAGCAGCATGAGATGGTCCCGCCATGAGAGAGACCGTGATGGTCGCAAGCGCCAGCTTTTCGGAGTTCCTGCGCGAACAATTCGCTACCCTCGGGCCGCTCACGTTTCGCCGCATGTTCGGCAAGACAGGCGTCTTCTGCGACGGCGTCATGCTGGCTATGGTGACCGAAGATACCCTCTACTTCCGGGTGGACGAGAGCAACAAGCCGATCTTCGAGGAGGCAGCGGCGTTCCCGCCGCTCAACTATAGCAAGGGCGGACGCAGCATCGACCTGGCCTTTTGGCGCGCACCGGAACGGCTGTTCGATGAGCCTGACGAATTCGTGGTGTGGGCGCGCGCGGCGCTCGCGGCAGCTCATCGTGTCGCGGCACGACGAGTGCCGAACGCCACAGCGAAAGACGTTCGCCAAGGCCGCAGGCGTAAGAGCGACAAGCGGCAACGGATCAAGCCCCGGCGGGTCAAGACGCGCGGTTCGTAGGGTGGGCAAAGGCGCGCAGCGCCGTGCCCACCGCAACCATGACAAGTTGGCGTAGCCCGGATGAGCGAGAAGGATATCCGGTGACTCGCGTATCGCTTGCGCTCACGCGGGCTACTCTGACCGGTTCAAATCGAACCATTCAGCCCGACGGACAGATAGCCCTCGATGTCCGGGCCGGCCGGATTCGCCAACACGTGATCGAGCCACGCCTGCCGCTCGAACGCCTGGACCGCCAGCTCCCAGACGCAGGGGCCGTAGTGCTCTTGGCTGACATCCGCGAAACGCGTCGGATCGGCGAGCGTCGCGTGGAAGTGATGATGGCGCAGAATATCGCAATCCTCCCAGCGGTCGATCAGCAACCATACGCCGGCCAACCCGACATGAACCGTCAAGAAGCCGAGGTTCGTATCGAGGTCGGTTTCGGGCAACGTCCGAAGGACGGATTCGCTCGTGTCCCAGGCGGCCTCCACGACGTCCGTAACATCCGACGCAGCAGCGCTGAGGGTGACGACATTGATCTTGATGCGCCATCGCCCGCTGGTCCGCGCTCCCAGGAACGAGACGATGCGCTGTCGGTACTGGTAGGCGGCCAGACGTTGAAGATGCTGCATCGTGCTCGATCCATCCTACGCGTCCGCTTCACTTCCGCGCGCGCGGATGCATGCTATAGTAGCCTGCGCTTGCATATCATCGGATGCGGAGCCCCTATGTGGAAGGCATTTTGGAGGAAATGGACGGTCGATAGGCCCGCTCTCTTGGGCGATTGGCTATGGGACGTCCTCGTCGTGCAGTTCGCGGCCTTCCTGGACCGGCTGACACTGAGGCGGATCGTCGCCTTTCTGCCAGTCCTCATTCTCATCTTTGCCTACTATCACAGCATCCCGATCCCGCCCGAACTGATGCTGGTCGGCGATGTCCTGGCCTATATCGATGTCTTCTCGGTCCTGCTCCTGCTCGGCATCTTCAGCCGTGTCACGACGATCCTGTTCATCGTCAAGCAGGCGACCGCACGGATCGCGAGCTTGACGCGGAGTTTGGCGGCGACCGTCGGACGCCTGGATATCCGGCATCGGCGTGAGCCCGGCACGAAAGCCCGGAAACGGCTCGCGGACCGCTGTGGCAATGAAAGCGACGACGAGCCGATCATTGTTGGCGGCCTCGCGTTGGCATGGTGAACCCAGCAGGCGCAGTCTGTCGGGTGGGCAAAGGCGCGCAGCGCCGTGCCCACCGTCCCGATCTTCAGACGAAGACGGTGGGCACGCTTCGCTTTGCCCACCCTACGAGGCTGACCGTCTACATGGCGCCGGAAAGCTTCGCCTTGCTGAAAAATTCGCTCAGCCGGTCGCTGACCAGCTCGATCCGTTCTGTGGGATAGGGTCGTTGAACGGCATAGTCATGCGGGATCCGGACTAAGGGTGGATCGTCCCTCACCTCTCGCAGGTCCAAAAAGTACGGATCGCCTGCCCCCTCGGCGCACCCACCGACCGGAATGTATCCATGAGGCACGACAGAGATGCCCGGCTCACATTCGGTTGCTTCCGACACCATCTGCGCCGGTGTGAGCCATAGAACCTCTGCACCGATCTTTGACTTGTCGATGTCTGCATCCAACGAAAAGTACGTCCCTGCCAGTCTATTCTCGTGCAGCATGATGATCAGCCAGTCGGGCAATGGATGTGGATCGAAGCCGGACCTTAACAGGCGAATGTCGTCTTCCGTTGCCGCCGAACCGCGAAGACGTTGAGAGATCTGTTGCATGGCGAGGTCAAGCATCATCAATCCGGCAGCACGTGGCAGATTGGCCATACGCTATTCACCTCATGAAGGCGTGGATGGCCGAAACGAAGCGGAGATTGTCTTACTGAATGGACAGTATCAGCAGACACGCGCCGCACAACAAATTCCTCTTGTGGAGCCCGGCTCCTACACGCGCAATCAGTCTCGCGGAACAACTCATTTCGTGAGCCCCTTCAAACCCCTTAGCCTGTCCGCCCCTCAAGTTAGAAATTTTTCTTTCTTTTTTTCCGAAATTGTGTTTCTATACCGTCATCCCGCCGCGATGAGAGGGGCGCTTCGCGATCGTCACGAGCGTTGGGTGCGGGATGCGGTGGGCGCATCGGGCTGCAGCGTGATCATTCACGCAGACGAACGATCCGATGCGCACGGCGAAGTCGTGTGGTCCTGGCATCCCGGTGCTGGTGCTAAATCCGCAGCAAGCGACGAGCGCGCGGATGACGGGGGCAATCAAGCCGGTCCCCGGGGAGATCACGTATAAGCCGTAAAGCCATCGCGCAGGGAAGGCCGGTTGTCCGGCTCGTACCTGTGGTGACTGCCGCCTGCATTCTTTTCTGCAGGCGGGCCATGGGTGTGAGCCAACACCCGGCCTTCCCTGCGCCCTCCATCTTCGAGAG
Organism: Bradyrhizobium sp. SZCCHNGR1005; assembly: GCF_032489995.1. NCBI lineage: Bacteria > Pseudomonadati > Pseudomonadota > Alphaproteobacteria > Hyphomicrobiales > Nitrobacteraceae > Bradyrhizobium > Bradyrhizobium sp. SZCCHNGR1005. The sequence continues at coordinate 312,208 of NZ_JAUEZC010000006.1, read as the reverse complement.
GGCGCATCGTTCGCAAAGCTCGGACGCGAAACGCGTCGCGAGAACGCGGACGCTCATCCCGATAAGCTGTTTGAGACGTTGAGTAGAAAGATGCCAAGCGTGCACTGCGCCCCTCCCCTGGAGGGGGAGGGGCGCCTCGCAACGAGCGAAGCGAGATGTGAGGCGGGGTGGGGTGATCTCTCCACGTCCGCAGCGATTTGTGAGTTCACTCCTCCCCGTCGCGCCTCGCTGCGCGGCGCGCGCCGATCCTCCCTCTCCAAGGGGCGGGCGGAAGCTGGCCATCCGCGCTGTGCCGGGGCCACTAAGACGTGGATGGCCGGCCACACACTCGACCGGCGATCCAGTATTGCAGAGACAATTGTGACCCTGCCGAGAAGCCGCGGCGTACTGGATCCCCGCATTCGCGGGGATGACACCGTTTCTGACGCTTCTTCTGACGCTTCCGAAAATGGCAAGCATGACGATGCCCGGACCCGACCGAGCGTGCGGCCAACGGTAAAAGGCGCGGCCGGCCTGAAGGCGAGACCCGGAGCAGGTCATGGCCGCCGCGGCATATGGCCCCTTCGCCCTGCCCCCCTTCCGCTTGCCCGGCTTTGACGCTAAATGGCGTCGAGCCGCATTTTCGGCAGTAATTGCCCCAATCGGCGCGCAACGCCGCGCCTCTCAGAGAGAAACGTTCGGATGATGAACCGCATCGACGCCCACGGACTGAAGATCGCCCCCGTCCTTTACGATTTCATCGCCAAGGAGGCTGCGCCCAAGACCGGGATCGACGCCGACGCGTTCTGGGCCGGCCTCGCCGCCATCATCCGCGACCTCGCCCCGAAGAACCGCGAGCTGCTCGCCTTCCGCGATGCCTTGCAGGCCAAGATCGACGCCTGGCATCTCGCCGACAAGGGCAAGGCGTTCGACCTCAACGCCTACACCGCCTTCCTGAAGGAGATCGGCTATCTCCAGCCGGAGCCGGCCACGCACAAGGTCGAGACCGCAAATGTGGACGAGGAGATCGGCAAGATCTGCGGGCCGCAGCTGGTCGTGCCGCTGACCAATGCGCGCTATGCGCTGAATGCCGCGAATGCGCGCTGGGGCTCGCTCTACGACGCCTTCTACGGCACCGATGCGATCCCGCACGATCCGAGCGCGACGGGCAAGGGCTATAACAAGGCGCGCGGCGACAAGGTGATCGCCAAGGCCAAGGCCTTCCTTGATGCCGCAGTGCCGCTCGCCACCGGCAGCCACACCGACGTGACGTCCTACAGCGTGATCGCCGGCCAGCTCTCGGCCAAGCTGAAGAGCGGCAACGCCACGGCGCTGAAGACCCCGGCGCAGTTCGCCGGCTATCAGGGCGATGCCGCCGCGCCCTCCGCGATCCTGCTCGTCAACAACGGCCTGCATATCGACGTGCAGATCAACCGCAACAATCCGATCGGGAAGGACGATCCGGCCGGGGTCGCCGACATGATCATGGAGGCCGCGGTCTCCACCATCCTCGACATGGAGGACTCGGTCGCCGCCGTCGATGCCGAGGACAAGGTGCTGGTCTATCGCAACACGCTCGGCCTGATGAACGGGACGCTGGCGGCCGATTTCGAGAAGGGCGGCAAGACGCTGACGCGCTCGCTGCACACCGACCGCAGCTACACCACGCCCGACGGCAAGACGCTGACCCTGCACGGCCGCAGCCTGCTGCTGATCCGCAATTGCGGGCATCACATGTTCACCGACGCCGTGCTGGACGCCAAGGGCGAGGAGGTGCCCGAGGGCATTCTCGATGCCGCCGTCACCGGGCTTCTTGCACTCCATGACCTCAAGGGTCTTTCGAAGCTCAAGAACAGCCGCACCGGCTCGATCTACATCGTCAAGCCGAAGATGCACGGCCCCGACGAGGTCGCCTTCGCCGTCGCGCTGTTCGGCCGGGTCGAGAAGCTGCTCGGCCTGCCGGAGGACACGATGAAGATCGGCATCATGGACGAGGAGCGCCGCACCACGGTCAACCTCAAGGCCTGCATTCAGCAGGCCTCCAAGCGCATCATGTTCATCAATACCGGCTTCCTCGACCGCACCGGCGACGAGATCCACACCTCGATGGAAGCGGGCCCGATGATCCGCAAGAACGAGATGAAGGCGCAGCCCTGGATCAAGGCCTATGAGGACTGGAACGTCGACATGGGCCTGATCGATGGCCTGCCGGGACACGCCCAGATCGGCAAGGGCATGTGGGCCGCGCCCGACAAGATGGCCGACATGCTGGCGCAGAAGATCGGCCACCCGCAGGCCGGCGCCACCACGGCCTGGGTGCCGTCGCCGACCGCGGCGACGCTGCACGCTTTGCACTACCACCAGGTCAACGTGCTGGCGCGGCAGCAGGAGCTCGCGAAGGGCGGCCAGCGTGGGAAGCTCTCCGATATCCTCACCATCCCGGTGTCGCAGTCGAACTGGGCGCCCGACGACGTGCGCCAGGAGATCGACAACAACTGCCAGGGTATTCTCGGCTACGTCGTGCGCTGGATCGACCAGGGCGTCGGTTGCTCCAAGGTGCCCGACATCCACGATGTCGGCCTGATGGAAGACCGCGCCACCTTGCGCATCTCCAGCCAGCATCTCGCCAACTGGCTGCACCACGGCGTCGTCACCGAGGCGCAGGTGATGGAATCGCTGAAGCGGATGGCGGAAGTGGTCGACAAGCAGAATGCCGGCGATCCGCTCTACCAGCCGATGGCGCCCGCCTTCGACGGCGTCGCCTTCAAGGCCGCCTGCGACCTCGTCTTCAAGGGCCGCACGCAGCCGAACGGCTACACCGAATACATCCTGACCGCGCGGCGCCGCGAGGCCAAGGCGTCAGCATAAGCAGCGAAAGCCCCGGCGCTCACCGGGGCTTTTTCTTCGGTCGAAGCACAATCTTAAGGTGTTAAATTACAGCGATATATCTCAAGAGCGAGATCACGCCGAGAATGATCACGATCACCCGGCAGATCTGCTTCGCTCGCCCGTCGATCGGCAGCAGATTGATCAGATAGAGCACGAGGATGACGACGAGGAAGGTGACGAGAGCACTGATGAGCATGGATCGGGCCCTGAGATGATGCGCTGCCGATTCAACGTTCCCGGGCCGCTCCGGTTCCCGAACCGGAACCGAAATATGAACGGCACGGTCACGCGCGATGTTGCGGCGGCCGCTGAAAACGACGGGCGCGCGGCGAGGAGAGCCGGAGGCTGCATCTCGGCATTCAGGTCAACGAATTCCTCGGCAGGGTTCGCGCGACCTGATGGTCACGCGGTCAGGGACGGCCTACTCCGACGCGACCACCGGCGCGCGGCGGAAGCGCGCTCGGATCGATTCCGGCGCCGGCGAGAAGTTGGTCTCGGCATGTTTGCCGGCCGCACGATTGGCGACCATCAGCCCGTCCGCGCCAGCGACGATATCGCCCTTGCGCAAGGTCGGATCGTTCTCGATCGGGACCTTGGCCAACCCGAATTGATCCTTGCCGTTGCAGGTGCAGCCGTCCACGATCTGGGTGCGATAACGGAACGCGTTCGGCAATTCGGAATAGGGCTTGCCCTCATCGGTTTCCGCCTGATCGATCGAGCTGCCATAGACGATCTCGGTCTTGGATGCCGGACAGAAGCTGTTGCAGGCCGCCTCCTTGCCCTGGTCGCCGGTGGCGCCGAGCGGGAAATAACGACCGTCGCAGGTGCGCACGCACCAGGCCTGACCGACTCCTCCGCCGCCCGAGGCGGCTTCTTCCCGCGGCGCCGGCCGCCGCTGGGATGGCGCATCGTCGGCAAAGGGAAAGCGGACGTAGGGCTGCGGCGCCGACTGCCGGGGCGACCCGAAGCCACCGAACAAGGCAGAGAAGAAATCCTCCGCTTGGGCTGCTGCCGGCAATGCCACCGCACCGGCGAGACCGGCGGTGCCCAGCGCCAGCACGGCGGCAACCAATCGAGCCTTCATCACGGTCTCCTCGCTCAGTTGACGGACGAGACCGGGATCGACATCGCCTGGCGCCCCGATGTCGTCAGGAGCGGACGGGGCGGCGCGAGCGGCGTGCTGCGCGCCTGCAGCGGCGCGCGCTTCGACAGTCCGGGCGATCCCTTGGGCAGCACCACGACCTTGGTGCCGACTTGAACGCGATTGAACAGATCGGTGACGTCCTCATTGGTGAGGCGAATGCAGCCGGACGAGACGAACTTGCCGATCGTCGTGGGATCGTTGGTGCCGTGGATCCGGTATTCGCTGGAGCCGAGATACATCGCCCGCGCACCGAGCGGGTTGCCGGGCCCGCCGGCCATGAAGCGCGGCAGATAGGGCTGGCGTGCGATCATCTGCGCCGGCGGATGCCAATCCGGCCATTCCGCCTTGTGGCTGACGGTCTGGACGCCCGACCATGTGAACCCTTCACGTCCGACGCCGACGCCGTAGCGGATCGCGCGACCACCCCCGAGCACGTAATAGAGGTAGGTATTTCCGGTATCGATGATGATCGTGCCCGGCGCCTCGCGCGTATCGAGGTTGACGATGGTGCGGCGGAAGCGATCCGGCAGCGCGCTGTCCTCGTCCTGAACAGCGGTATTAGGCGCCGCCTCTTCCGGCGGAAAGACCTCACGGGCGAAGGGCGCGTAGCCGAGCGCCTGGGCCCGGACCGCGGTGGCAAAGCACGGCGCCAGTGCAACAAGGCCGGCGAAGATCAGCATGGAGCGGCGCAGCGACCAGCTCCGGGCGAAAACGGACTCTGTCATGGGTTGCCCCCTCGAGATCGGGCATCGCGGCCGGCGATGCGCTTCCTGGGTCCAAACGCAAACGGTCTCGCCGGAGTTCCGCCCCGGCTGTGTCCCTCACACATCTGTCAAGCCACGCGAGCCGCATGTTCGGCATTCGAGCCTCACATTCGCGCGACGGAACTTGGAGCTGGATCGACGGTTGTCGCCAAAGTTGACACCCTTCGGCGCAGATCGGCGCCGGATCCCTCCGGCCGCGAGAGAAACATGGTGCGCGTACTTCCCACCGAGCGCCTCCTGCCGGACGGGAATGAAGGCTCACCACTTGTCGAGCATCGAAGCGAAGTGCCGCCGGTGATCCGGCGCACCGAGGTGGTCGCCATCGCGCTCGTGATCCTGACGGTGATCTGCGTCACCGGCGTTCTCTACTTCGCGAAGGCGTTCTTTCTTCCGGTCGTGATGGCGTTCGTGGTCGGGACCATGCTGTCGCCCGCGGCCAATCGCCTGGAGCGCTTTCGGATTCCACGGGCGATCGCCGCGCTGCTGATCGTGGCAGCGGTTGCCACGGCGGTGGCCTTCATCGTCGGGCTGATCTCTGCACCCCTGCTCGACTGGAGCAACCGGCTGCCGGAGCTTGCGACGCGGCTGAAGGACAAGCTGAATGTATTCGATCGGCCGATCGCACTCTGGCATGAGATGCAGGCCGCGATTGGCGGCAGCAGTCCCGAGAGCGCCACCAACCTGCAACTTCCGAAATTCGATTGGGTGCAACCTACCATCGAATTCCTGTCGCCGACCTTCACCGAATTCCTGCTGTTCTTCGCCACGCTGGTGCTGTTCATCGCCAGCTGGCGCGATCTGCGGCGCGCGTTGATCATGAATTTCGGCGATCACGAGGCGCGTCTGCGCACCTTACGCATCCTCAATGAGATCGAGCTGCATCTCGGCAATTATCTATTGACCGTCACGCTCATCAACACCGGGCTCGGCGTTGCCACCGGGCTTGCCTGCGCGTTGTCCGGGATGCCCAATCCAGCCGGCCTCGGCGCGCTCGCCGCGACGTTGAACTTCATTCCCATCATCGGTCCGATCGCGATGTTCGCGATCCTGACGGTGGTCGGTATCATCACGTTTCCGACGCTCGGCGGCGGGCTCGTTGCGCCCCTTGCCTTCGCCGGAATCGCATTCGTCGAGGGCCACTTCATCACGCCAACCATCATCGGCCGCCGCCTGGCGCTGAACGCGCTGGCCGTCTTCATTGCGCTCGCCTTCTGGACCTGGCTCTGGGGTCCGATGGGCGCCTTCCTGGCCTCGCCGCTGCTGATCGTCGGCCTGATCATGAAGGAGCATCTGTTGCCGGACGATTCGCCGCAACTTCCGCCGGACTAATTGGGGTTTCGTTCCAGGAACTTCCCCAATGACGCCGCGTTTGTCGGACTGACGCAGTTGACCACTTGCCCGGGAGTTTTCGATGTCGATGACCGATGGCGAGACCGCGACGAAGAACCTCGCCGACAAAGCGAACTACGAACGCCTGCAGAAGGATGTCACCGCCGTGAAAAACGATATCGCCGCCCTGACCGACCAGATCACCGACGCGCTCAACGCCTTCGCCGGGAAAGCCGGCAACCAGGCCCGCAGCGGCTATCGCGAAGCACGAGAGAGAATGGATCAGACCTTCGATGACATGTCCGAGCGCGGCAACGCGATGATGGGTGCGGCGCAGGATGCTGCAAGTTCGCTCGAGGAACGCTTCGAGGACGTCATCACGCAGCGCCCGCTGGCGACCGTCGGCCTGGCACTCGGACTTGGCTTCCTGATCGGCGTGACCTGGCGGCGCTGATCGACTGAACGCGGGTCGTTCAGACTTGGTCGTTTAGCCTTGGTCGTCCAGCCTTGGAGGACAAAAAAACCTCGGCGCCAACACGCGCGGCGCCGAGGCGGGAGTGGCGGAGCAACCGGTGCAATTCACACAAGGCAAAATCGCTGGCTGCTGAATGATGGCTGTTCGTCAGGTAATGCAGCGGCCGGGCTGCAGCTGCTTCGCGATTTCGGTCAGGACCGAAACGGGGGGCTCGCAGGCGACCGGCCGCTTCGCGACTTCCTTCTTGCCGCTGTCAATCCCGATCGGCCGCGAAGGCGGCTGTCTCGTCCCACCCTCGCCGGCGAGGCTCGGGCCGTTGCCGGCGGTCAGCGGCAGGCGAAGCAGAAAGGTCGTGTCGGAAAATTGCGACAGGTGCAGTGCGACAGTTCTCGTCGGTCCGGCAGCCTGCGGCATCGCACCGCGATCTGCCTTGGCGGCGCGGTTGACGTTGTTCGCCGAACCGCCGCGGAAGGCGCTCGTCAGATCGTGGCCCGATGCGAGCTGAACCGCTCCGAGCGTCAAGGAAGCTGCTAAAGTCCCAAAAACAAAGATTTTCGCTGAATACGCCATGGCCCTGTTCCCTCGCCCGCTGGCGATCGCCATTCCAACGTTGGTCGCGGGAACGGGGTTCTTGGATGGGCCGATCACTTAACCGTGTCTTAAAATCCGTCGCGGTGAGGTAAAAAAATAGTCGGCGACCAAAGGAACGACTTTTGGCGTCGTGAGTCATCACTGCAGCCGGTCGTTCCCCCTGCCCCATTGACCGGCAACGCGGGGCACGGCCGTGGTGATGCCGGCCGTGCCCCGCATTCGTTTGTTCATTCCTAAATCTTGCTCCTGATCGGTCGGTGCAAGGTCATGGCACGAGGGCAAGCCCGTCTATCATGTCGGGAGCGCCGGCAAAGATGTCCTTCGACGAGCTGATGAAGGCGAGCGGCCTTACAGCGCACGACCGCGTTGTCACGTCGAAGATCGACGGCATCTGTCGCGGGCGCACCTGCAGAATAAAACGATCGGCGCGCCTCGATCGTGAAGCGCGCCGATTGAACACATCTATGTCGCGGACCAAGCGAACAGGGATCGGCTTTTATGCCGCCGGCTTGGGCATCCGGTTACGGGAGTTGCGCTGGAAGAACAGCGCCTGGCTGGCCACGGCAGAGACCATTGCCGGCTGGAACGGCTTCGAGATCAGGAAAGCCGGCTCCGGCCGCTCGCCGGTCAGGAAGCGCTCGGGATAAGCGGTGATGAACACCACCGGGACTTCGAAGGTGCGCAGCAACTCGTTGACGGCGTCCAGGCCGGACGAGCCATCGGCGAGCTGGATATCGGCCAAGATCAGGCCCGGCTTCCTATTCTTGGCAAGCGCCACCGCATCGGCATGGGTGCGGGCGACGCCAATCACGTTGTGGCCGAGATTCCGCACCAGGCTCTCAAGGTCCATGGCGATGAAGGTCTCGTCCTCGATGATCAACACGTCGGTGGCGATCTCTGCAGCCAGCTCGCGACCGGCGGCATCGGCCAAGCGCCGGGTTTCCGCGACATCGATGTCGAGGATAAAAGCGACCTCCTCCTCGGCGAAACCTTCCAGCGAGAGGAGCAGGAACGCTTGGCGGGGCAACGGCGTAAGGTTGGAGAGCCGCCGCTCCGGCGGCATCGGCAAGGTCGTGACCTCGGTGTCGTCGTTCAGTGCCACCGAGTTCCAGATTTGGGTGAACAGCCGGAACAGGCCGGCGCGCGGTCCGTAGCGTTCATCCAGCAGGGAGGGATCCTGGATCAAGGCTTCCAACATGGCGCCCACATAGGCGTCGCCGGAGCCCTGGCTGCCGGTCAGGGCGCGGGCATAGCGGCGCAGCAACGGCAAATGTTCAGCAACAAGCTGTGATCGGGACATCCCCACTCCATTCGCTATTTTGGGCCAAACATCCTCGGGGGCGGCCCGGGTTCCCCTGGTGGGCAGACTACTCCCGAGCCGCAGAAAAGTTCCCAAATCAATGGGAACTTTTGTCGTCGGTTCGCATTAGTTCCCGACACACCTCTCAACGACGAGAATAATTCTTGAAGCTTCAGGGACTTAACTCTCGGGGAAACGTGGAAAAGGTCATGAAGGATGTAAAGTCTCAAGCCAGCAAGATTGCGGCACCGCGCAAGCCCGGCGGGCTCAATGCGGAGATTCAGTCCAGAATTGGACACCAGCTCCGCGCCATGTACGACGATGTCGTCCGCCAGGGTGTCCCCGACCGGTTTGCGGATTTGATCCGGAAGCTTGATGTCTCGGGGGATCCACCCCACGTGGACAACAGCGGGGGATCCAACGACCAAAATAACGGGAGGGACTAATGCCTCTCACTGACTCCCTGCGGGACGACATTCTGGCTTCCGTTCCGAGCCTGCGAGCCTTTGCCATCTCGCTCAGCGGTAACAGTGACCGCGCCGACGATCTGGTGCAGGAAACGCTGCTGCGTGCCCTCGCCAATATCGATTCCTTCCAACCCGGCTCCAATCTGCCGGCATGGCTGTTCACGATCCTGCGCAACTTGTTTCGCTCCGACTATCGCAAGCGGCGGCGAGAGGTGGAGGATGCCGAAGGCAATTATGCCAAAACCCTGAAGACGCATCCTGCACAGGGCGCGCATTTGGAGTTTGAGGAGTTTCGCGCGGCGCTCGATAAGCTGCCCCAGGACCAGCGGGAAGCGTTGATCCTGGTTGGAGCGTCCGGCTTCTCCTACGAGGATGCCGCTGCGATCTGCGGCTGCGCGGTCGGCACGATCAAGAGCCGCGTCAATCGTGCGCGATCGAAGCTGGCGGCCCTGCTCTATGTCGAAGGTGCCGAGGATTTCGGTCCCGATGAGACGGTACGGGCCGTGATCGGCGGCAGCGGCGGCTGATCCGCTCGCCGACCGACAACTGACAAATATAAAAGGCGGCCTCGATGGCCGCCTTTTCGTTCGTGCCGCCTGCCGGCTTGTCGGCTCGTCAATGCAGGCGCCGCATGCTCACGCGCCCGCCCCGATCTACGAATGGACGCTGGAGGGCTGCAGCGGATGAGGATCAGCGAGCCGGACGTACCGGAGCTGAGAACTTTTCGGTGCGGTCGCGCTCGGTCATGTCAACAACGGTCACCATCGGCGCGGTGAGTTCGTAGACATAGCTTGCTTCGGTGAAGTAGCGCTTGGACGTACCACCAAGCGCTTCCGGAGCGACGCGATCGAGCAGGATCAGGCCGAAATCGCTGTCCGGCCTTCGTGTGGCCTCGCTGGTGTTGAACTCCTCCCAGCGGAAGTGAAACACCATCTCCGATTCATCGCCCGTCACCTCCCATTTCGCCGTAATGTGCGGGTGCTTACCGACCAACGACAAGCCCTCGTCGGAATGCGAGGCGAGCTCGAAGAACAGCAATGACAGACTCTGCGCGGCGCGTGCGCTGACCGTGATGTCGGGGCCGCTGATGGCGATTCGCTCGGCGTGCGGAATGGCTCGCGCCTCGAACAGGCCGCGCAGGTGCACGCCCTGCCATTGGCTTTCGCTGAGCAACGTGACGACATTCGACATCGCGTGAATGCGTCCGATCAGAAGTTCGCGCGCGCTGTCGATGTCGCTGCCGTGACGCAGGGTACGGGTGACGATCGATTGGATCACGGCCAGGATGTTCTTGACCCGGTGGTTCAGCTCGTCGATCACGGCGGTCAGCCGCCGCTCGAAGCCGATCCGCACCTGGATTTCCCGGCTGAGCCGCAGATTATTGTAGGCCACGTAACCGAACAGACCACAGACGATGCCCGTCAGCGCAAGCCCGATGACACCGACGATCGCCGCCGTCTGCTGGGCACGCCGCATCGAATTGCTCTTGGCATAATAGACGAGCGACCAGTCGCGATTGCCGAAGGTGACCGTGCGCGTGGCCGATGGCGGAGCCGCTTCCGGTTCGCGCGTCCGGATGGTCACCACGCCTTGATCGTTGGCGATCAGCTCGCTGGTCGCGCTACGCGGATCCTTGAGCGCGACCGAAAACAGCGACAGGTCGTCGTTGGTGAGCATCAAGGGACCGAGCTCGTAGGAGAAGGCGACGAACCCAACCGCCGAACTCGCATCGTCCGGAACGACCGGCGCTGCGAGCATCAGGCCGACCGGACCATTTGCCCCCAATAGCGAGGACGGATCGGAGGCGATCGGCTTGCCCTCGGCCAGGGCGCGGGCCAGCGTCGGACCGAAGACCGGATGTCCGTCCAGCACCACCCCTGGAAGCGATGCGGTCTCGGCGCTGCGCGGCTCAAGATCCATCAACACGTCGATCGGGTGATCGAGTCCCTGTTGATCAAGCGGCTTGCCGTCGACATTGTGAATGGTGGGATTGGCGAAGCCGGACCGCTGAAGTTCGTTGCGCGCAGCAGGCAGTTCGTCAGGCTTGAGCCGCGCGACCCAGGCCGCGACCACGAAGTCGGTCTTGAACGCGTAGATCGCGGCGCGGAGCGGCTGGAGCATATTGGCGCGGATAACCGTCGGCGCACGAAACAGCCGCGACGCCACACGCGCCAGCAACTCGCGTTCGGTCAGACGGTCCTGCACGAGGCTGGCGTGAACATCGATAGCCCGGGCCAGAGCGATGCGATCGAGGGCCAGCTCCTGGTCGTGCACACGATAGGCGGCGAGGCCGGAGAGCACCGTCCCGATCAGCGCGATCGCACCGATGATGACACCGAGCCGAAGCACTCGTTTACTCTGCGATCGAGGGTTGGGGTAAACGAGTCATCAAAAGCCTGGACCGCTTACTCATGAACGCAAAAACACAGCCGACCAAACATATCATGATTGAGCCAACGGGACGCAATTCTCGAACCCTCCGATTATCCCGGAGGGGGCACACCGTCAGGCCGGAATCCGGACCTTTTGTAAACGCCGAAAGCAAACTTTGTTCCGGCCGCCGTGCGGCTTTTTTGCGTCAGAACCGGCAGCGTCGCCGGTCGGCCACGAGGGGTGCGGCAGATCAGCGCGCCCCAGCGCGAAGCTTCGACGGGCTCAGGCCGCCCTTGGTCTCGATGAAGCCAATGATCCGATCGAGCCCCTGGTTCTTCTTGAGATTGGTCATTACGAAAGGACGTTCGCCGCGCATCCGCGTGGCATCGCGCTCCATCTTCTCGAGCGATGCCCCGACATGAGGTGCCAAATCGATCTTATTGATCACCAGAAGATCGGAGCGCGTGATGCCCGGGCCGCCCTTCGAGGGAATCTTGTCGCCGGCTGCGACGTCGATGACGTAGATCGTGAGATCGGCGAGCTCCGGCGAGAAGGTCGCGGCCAGATTGTCTCCGCCGGATTCGATCAGCACGAGATCGAGATCCGGGAATTTCGCGCACATGTCGGCGACGGCGGCGAGGTTCATCGAGGCATCCTCCCGGATCGCGGTATGAGGGCACCCGCCAGTCTCAACGCCGGCGATGCGATCCGGCGTCAGCGAGCCTGAGCGCACCAGAAACTCGGCGTCCCATTTGGTGTAGATGTCGTTCGTGATCGCCGCGATGTCGTAGCGCTCGCGCATCGATTTACATAACAGGTCCATCAGGGCCGTCTTGCCTGATCCGACCGGGCCACCGATACCGACGCGCAACGGGCCGTGAGAAGATGACATTTTAGACAACCCTCGCATTGCTGTCGTCCTGGCGCACGCCGGGACCGATAACGCGTGATATATCGGCAGAGCAGAATGGCTGACGCCTCACGCAATAATAATTGCCAGTGGCTGTGGGTCCCCGCGTTCGCCGGGACGACTGGAGAGCATTGAACTGCATCACGACCGAAACAGCCTCGTATATTGCGTCTCATGGCGAAGGCTGGCGAGATCGGCGCGGAAAGTGGCGCTGCCGAGATCGTCCAGCGTGGCTGCCAGCGCGCGGTTGGCCGTGGCCGTCACCACCGGTTCGAGCGCCGCGAGCACGCGCTGGCTGTCGGTCTGACCGAGCGGGATCAGCCGGCTGCCGGCCGAGATCCAGTTCGAAGTCAACGCATGGAGAAAGGCGTGCAGCGTGGGCGGAAGTGGGATGTCATGCGCCGATGCCAGGATGCCGACGGCAACCGGGTAGACGACAGTCTCGCATTGAGAGATCGCGTCATCCAGCCCACCGCAAGTCCAGGCGGCGCGTGCGATCTCGACGAATGCCCGCCCCTGCGCCGTTGTTTCAAGCTGCCGCTCACGCGACGGCACAAAGGCGGCCGCGAGCTCGGCCACCTCGCGCAACGCACCCCGATCATCCGTTTCCATCGCGCGATGCGCCTGCGCCAGAAACACGCCGTCGCAGAAGCCCGCGCCGTCGGTCAGCATCGCCGATAACCAGTCATGCAAACTCGCCGCATCCGTGACGTCACCGGCCTCCACGGCCCATTCGATGCCGCTCGAATAGGAGAAGCCGCCGACAGGGAAGGACGGCGACAGCCAAGTCAGCAGCCGGTACAGCGCAGCAGCCTCGACCCCGGTCATCACCTCACGATCGCGTTCGACCTCATGTGCGGTCATGAGCATGGGAATGGCCGTGGTGATGCGCGTGTCCACAATGGTCATCGTGCTCATGGTGATGTTCACCATCATGATCATGATGCTCGTGGCCGTGATCATGAGCGTGACCGCAGCCATGGCCGTGATGCGCATGATCGTGTGCGCCGTGCTTGTGCGCATGATCGTGCGCGTCGTCGTGACCATGCGCCGGCTCGGCATAGGCGCCGCCTTCCGGATCGAACGGCGCTTCGATCTCGATCACGCGTGCGCCGAGCCCCTTCACCATCCCCTCGATGACATGGTCGCGACGGATGCGCAGAGCCTTGGCCATAATCTGCGTCGGCAGATGGCGATTGCCGAGATGCCAGGCGAGCCGCACCAGATGCTGCGGATCGGTGGCACGAATCTCCAGCAGCGGCTCCGCTGCTGCGACGACCTCGACCAAGCGACCGTCTTCGAGCACCAGTGCATCGCCGCCGCGCAAGGCGACGGCGCGCTCCAGATCCAGCAGGAACTGGAGCCCGCGGGTGCCGGTCATTGCCGTCCGCCGCCGGTGACGGTCGTCGAAATCGAGCACGACAGTATCGGCAGCGGCTTCGCGCCAGTGGTGCTGGCCCAGAACGCGTGTGGCTCGGATCATGCTGAGAACCTCATTCGTCCATATTCCGCTTAACGAACATCAACCTTCTCGGGCGTGATGACCTCGATCCGCGGCGGCGCCGTCATGCACTTCACGGCGACACGACCGAACGTCTTCATGTGTTCGGCCGAACGATGCGGCACCAGAGCCTCCGCATTTTCCCATTGTTCGACGAACACCATCTTGCTGGGATCGGTGACGCTCTCATGCAAGTCATAGGCGATGTTACCGGCCTCCTTGCGGGTCTCCGCGATGCAGGCCGTGGCGGCGGCAATGAATTCGGCGCGTGTTTCGGGTTTGACGGTCAAGGTCGCAACGACATAGATCACGAAAGATTCCTCCCGGTATGGTTCTGCTTATACCGGGAGAGACCTTAGAACATGAAATAGCGCTGCGCCATGGGCAGCACCTCGGCCGGCTCGCAGGTCAGGAGCTCGCCGTCTGCACGTACCTCATAGGTTTCCGGGTCGACCTCGATCTTGGGCAGCGCGTCATTATGGATCATGCTCTTCTTCGAGATTCGCCCGCGGGTGTTCTGCACCGCGTAGAGCTTCTTCGAGATCCCGAGCTGGCGGGCGAGCCCACCGGTGGCGGCCGCCTTCGAGGTGAACACCACGGACGAGGCCGTCAGCGCCTTGCCGAACGCTGCGAACATCGGCTGGTAATGCACCGGCTGCGGGGTCGGGATCGAGGCGTTCGGATCGCCCATTGGAGCTGCCACGATCGAACCGCCCTTGATGACGCAATCCGGCTTGACGCCGAAGAAGGCCGGCGACCACAGCACGAGATCGGCGAGCTTGCCTTTCTCGACCGATCCAATCAGCTTCGAGACGCCATGCGCGATTGCCGGGTTGATCGTGTACTTGGCAATGTAACGCTTGACGCGGAAGTTGTCGTTGTCATTGCCCTTGTCCTGCGGCAGTGCGCCACGCTGCTTCTTCATCTTGTCCGCAGTCTGCCAGGTACGGATGATGACTTCGCCGAGCCGACCCATGGCTTGGGAATCCGACGACAGCATCGAAAGTGCGCCGAGATCGTGCAGGATGTCTTCGGCAGCGATCGTTTCCTTGCGGATGCGGCTTTCGGCGAAGGCGAGATCCTCTGCGATCGAAGGATCGAGATGGTGGCACACCATCAGCATGTCGAGATGCTCGTCGATGGTGTTGCGCGTGAAGGGCCGGGTCGGATTGGTCGAGGACGGCAGCACGTTCTTCAGCCCGGCCACCTTGATGATATCGGGCGCATGACCGCCGCCCGCACCCTCGGTGTGGAAGGCGTGGATGGTGCGGCCCTTGAACGCCTTGATCGTATCTTCGACGAAGCCGGATTCGTTGAGCGTGTCGGAGTGCAGCATCACCTGAATGTCGTGATCGTCGGCGACCGAAAGGCAGTTGTCGATCGCGGCCGGCGTGGTGCCCCAATCCTCATGCAACTTGAGCGCACAGGCGCCAGCCTTGATCATCTCGACCAGCGCGGCGGGGCGCGCCGCATTGCCCTTGCCGGAAATGCCCAGATTGACCGGGAAGGCGTCGAACGACTGGATCATCCGCGCGATATGCCATGGGCCGGGCGTGCAGGTGGTGGCGAAGGTACCGTGCGAAGGACCGGTGCCGCCACCCAGCATCGAGGTGACGCCCGACATCAGCGCGTGCTCGATCTGCTGCGGGCAGATGAAATGGATATGGCTGTCGAAGCCGCCGGCCGTGAGGATCTTGCCCTCACCCGCGATCACGTCGGTGCCCGGACCGATGACGATCGTGACACCCGGCTGGATATCGGGATTGCCGGCCTTGCCGATCGCGTTGATCATGCCGTCTTTGATCGCGACGTCGGCTTTGACGATGCCCCAATGGTCGACGATGAGCGCGTTGGTGATGACGGTGTCGGCCGCGCCCTGCTTGTTGGTCACTTGCGACTGGCCCATGCCGTCGCGGATCACCTTGCCGCCGCCGAACTTCACCTCCTCGCCATAGGTGGTGAAATCCTTCTCGACCTCGATGATCAAGTCGGTATCGGCGAGCCGCACCTTGTCGCCGGTGGTCGGCCCGAACATGTCGGCATAGACGGAACGCTTGATTTTGACGGACATCCCCTGCTCCAATTCTCAAACTGCACGCGGCTCAATCGCGCTATTTGTCCGGCATACGGCATAGACCCTGAAATTCAGCGACGACGTCCAGGCCGACATCGAATTTGTATGTCAGTTCGGCTTGTCCGACTTTGAAATCGAAAGTCCCGGTGCGCTTCAACTCCTCGAACGGCGTTTCGCCGTCGGTAACCATCAACAGGTTCGCGACCTCGGCGAGGCGGTTGATCGAGGGCTCTTCTCCGCGGCCTTTGCGCTGCCAGCCCGAATCGCGACGGGCCGCGAGTTCGGCGGCTTCGGAGACGAGGCGGATGCCGCTCGGCATGATCCTACAGCTTGCCCATGATGTCGCCGCGGAAGCCGTAAACGGTGCGCTTGCCGGCGAGCGCGACCAGCTGCACCTCGCGGGTCTGGCCGGGCTCGAAACGCACCGCGGTGCCGGCCGCGATGTCGAGCCGCATGCCGCGCGCCTTCCTGCGATCGAACTTCAGCGCCGGATTGGTCTCGAAGAAATGGTAGTGCGAGCCGACCTGGATCGGGCGATCGCCAGTATTGGCGACGGTGAGCGTCACCGTCTTGCGGCCGGCATTGAGCTCGATCTCGCCGTCCTGGATGAAGAGTTCGCCGGGGATCATGTTTACCTCATGTGTTTCCACAGCGTCATGGCCGGACTTGTCCCGGTCATCCACGTCTTACCATTCGGATCAAAGAACGTGGATGCCCGGGTCGAGCCCGGGCATGACGACAGAGATTGATGGACTCGCCTCACCGGATCGGCTCGTGCACAGTGACGAGCTTGGTGCCATCGGGGAACGTCGCTTCGACCTGGATGTCGTGGATCATCTCGGGGATACCGGGCATCACCTGCTCGCGTGTCAAGACCTGGGCTCCCGCCTGCATCAGGTCGGCAACGGTGCGGCCGTCGCGCGCGCCTTCCAGGATGAAATCGGAAATGATCGCCACCGCCTCAGGGTGATTGAGCTTGACGCCGCGTTCGAGCCTGCGGCGGGCCACGATGGCCGCCATCGAGATCAAGAGCTTGTCCTTTTCGCGAGGAGACAGATTCATGCCAACTCTCTAATAATCACCTAGTTGAGCCACAGCCGCGGCAGCGGCACATCGGATGCACAGCCAAGCACTGCCATCATATCGGCGCGCAGGCGCGCGGTATCTTGGGCGCAGAACCGCGCGATTGCAAATCCATTCCAGGCGGAAAGTCCGACCTCACCTCCGAACGATGAGGCGCTCTCTCTGATGCGCTCGACGAGCGCGGTATCGCCCGGCACGATCAGCGCCGTGCCGATCGCAGCGCCGCCTTTCGCGACTGCGGCCTGCGCCAATTTGCCACCGATTGCGCCCTCGAGCCGAACGGTCTCCGCGAAGACGAGTTTGCCGCCACGGCGCAACCGCCAGCGGTCGACGAACGCACCTTCGCGCATTTGCTCGCCCATCGCGGTGCGCCCGAATACGACGATCTCGCACAGCAAAAGCGAAGCGCTCTCGTCCATATCGATGTCGATCCGGCGCGTCATGCGCGCACGGTCGAACAGAATGGTCTCCTGCGGCAGCCAGGAGAGATGGGCGCGAGCGTCGACCTTGAGCGAGATATCGAGCTCGGCAGGCCGTCCCGGCGCGCGATAGACCTTCTCGGCTGCGGCCGTCGTCAGGGTCAGGCGCGCGCCCTCGCCAGCCGCGATCTCGATCGCGAACCGATCGCCCCCGGCGATGCCGCCGGCCGTGTTGACGAACATGGCCGAAAGGCCGTTGTCCTCCGGCGAGGGAAAACGGACGCGGAGCGAACCAGATTCATGCAGGCGGCCGCGGCGGGTCACGCCGTCCTGCAGACGCACGTCGAAGCGGACGGCACCGCGGGCGCGGTTGGACTCGAATATATCTAGCGCGTTGGCCGGCTCGGCCGTCATCCG
Source organism: Bradyrhizobium sp. SZCCHNGR1005 (assembly GCF_032489995.1). Classification (NCBI taxonomy): domain Bacteria; kingdom Pseudomonadati; phylum Pseudomonadota; class Alphaproteobacteria; order Hyphomicrobiales; family Nitrobacteraceae; genus Bradyrhizobium; species Bradyrhizobium sp. SZCCHNGR1005. Next base: position 294,493 of record NZ_JAUEZC010000006.1, on the reverse strand, counting down.
TTCCCCCTCGACGCGAAGACGCGTCACGCCCGCATTACAGCGCCATTTGGCGACTGATCTCGGCCGGGTCGAGCTCGGCGCGCGTGCAGGTATATTTCACGGCGCCACGATCCATCACGGCAAAATTGTCGCCGAGTTCACAGGCAAAGTCGAGATATTGCTCGACCAGAACGATCGCGATGTTGCCGAGATTGCGCAGATAGGAGATCGCCCGGCCGATGTCCTTGATGATCGAGGGTTGGATACCTTCGGTCGGCTCGTCCAGCAACAGAAGCTTCGGCCGCATCACCATGGCGCGCCCGATCGCGAGCTGCTGCTGCTGGCCGCCGGAAAGATCGCCGCCGCGCCGACCGAGCATCGATTGCAGAACCGGAAACAGCGAGAACACATCGTCGGGGATCGTCCGCTCGCTGCGCTTCAAGGGCGCAAAGCCCGTCTTCAGATTCTCTTCCACCGTCAGCAGCGGAAAGATCTCACGCCCCTGCGGCACAAGGCCGATCCCGCGCCGCGCCCGCTCATAGGGCTTCAGATGGGTGATATCGGCGCCATCGAAACTGATCCCGCCTGAGGCCAGAGGATATTGTCCGACCAGCGCGCGCAGCAGCGACGTCTTGCCGACGCCATTGCGGCCGAGCACGCAGGTGACCTTGCCGGGCTCGGCCGAAAGCGAGACGCCGCGCAAGGCCTGGGCAGCGCCGTAGTAAAGATTGATGTTGTCGACCTTGAGCATCAGCGCGCCCCTCTGCGCGAATTGCGAATGGCGAACAGCGAGTATAGGAGCGGTCGCTGCCGCCCTATTCGCTGCTCGCTACTCCCTATTCGCTCCGTTCCTCATCGACCCAAATACACTTCGATCACCCGCTCGTTGGACGAGACCTGATCGATGGTGCCCTCGGCCAGCACTGTGCCCTCGTGCAGGCAGGTGACCTTGACCCCGAGTTCGCGGACGAAAGTCATGTCGTGCTCGACGACCATGACGGTGTGATCCTTGTTGATCTGTTTCAACAGCTCCGCCGTCTGGTGCGTCTCGACATCGGTCATTCCGGCAACCGGCTCGTCGACCAGCAGAAGCTTCGGATCCTGCGCCAGGAGCATGCCGATCTCCAGCCACTGCTTCTGGCCATGCGACAGGCTGCCGGCGAGCTTGCGGCGGAGGTCCTTCAGCCGCACGGTCTCCAGCACCCTGTCGATCTGCTCAGCCTCGTTCCTCGACCCCCGCCAGAACAGGGTGCCCTTGACGCTGTGGTCGACATTGAGCGCCAGCAGGAGGTTGTCCTCGACCGATTGGCTCTCGAACACGGTCGGCTTCTGGAACTTGCGGCCGATGCCGAGCTCGGCGATGCGGGTCTCGTCGAGCCGGGTCAGGTCGGTGGTGCCGTCGAACAGCACGGTGCCTTCATCCGGCTTGGTCTTGCCGGTGACAATGTCCATCATCGTGGTCTTGCCGGCCCCGTTTGGGCCGATGATCGCGCGCATCTCACCGGGCTCGAGGGTCAGCGAGAGATTATTGATGGCGTGGAAACCGTCGAAGGAAACGTGCACACCGTCGAGATAGAGCAGCGCGGAAGTGGATCTTGTGTCCATGACATTCATGCCGATCACTCCGCCAGCTTGGGTTCGCTGATGCCGTCCTCGCGGGCGGCGCTCTCGGCATTGCCCTCAGTGCGCTTGGTCTTGAACGGCTCCCACCAGAAATTGAAGGTGCCCACGATCCCCTTGGGCAGCAGCAGGGTCACCAGCACGAACAGCGCGCCCAGCATGAACAGCCAATAAGGCGCGAGTGCACCGGAGGTAAAGAAGGTCTTGGCGTAGTTGACGACGATGGCGCCGAGCGCGGCGCCGATCAAGGTGCCGCGACCGCCGACCGCGACCCAGATCACGGCCTCAATGGAGTTGCCGGGCGCGAACTCGCTCGGGTTGATGATGCCGACCTGCGGCACATAAAGCGCTCCGGCTACGCCGGCCATGCAAGCCGACAGCGTGAACACGAACAGCTTGTAGGACTCGACGCGATAGCCGAGGAAGCGCGTGCGCGATTCCGCGTCGCGAATTGCGATCAGCACCTTGCCGAGTTTCGAGGATACGACGCCGCGGCAGATCGCGAATGCAATGATGAGCGCCAGGCAGCTCAGCGCGAACAACGCAGCGCGGGTGCCCTCGGCCTGGACGTTGAAACCGAGAATATCCTTGAAATCGGTCAGGCCGTTATTGCCACCGAAACCGAAGTCGTTGCGGAAGAAGGCCAGCAGCAGCGCATAGGTCATCGCCTGCGTGATGATCGACAGATAGACGCCGGTGACGCGGGAGCGGAAGGCGAGCCAGCCGAAGCAGAACGCCAGCAGGCCCGGCACGACCACCACCATGAGCGCCGCAAACCAGAACATGTCGAATCCGTACCAATACCAGGGCAGCTTCGGCCAATTCAGGAACACCATGAAGTCCGGCAGGATCGGATTGCCGTAGACACCGCGGCTGCCGATTTGGCGCATCAGATACATGCCCATGGCGTAGCCGCCGAGTGCGAAGAAGGCGCCGTGACCGAGCGAGAGAATGCCGCAATAGCCCCAGATCAGGTCGATCGAGAGCGCGAGGATCGCGTAGCAGACATATTTGCCCCACAGCGCGACCAGATAGGTCGGGACCTGCAGAGCGGAGCCCGCCGGCAGGAGCAGGTTGGACAATGGGATGAGGATGCCGCAGGCCGCGACGACCAGGATGAAGCTGGTCGCGGCGCGGTCCAGCGAGCGGGTGAGCATATGCGGCATCATGCTTCCACCGCCCGGCCCTTGAGCGCGAACAGGCCACGCGGGCGCTTCTGGATGAAGAGGATGATCAGGACCAGGATCGCGATCTTGCCGAGCACGGCGCCGGCGACCGGCTCGAGGAACTTGTTGGCGATGCCGAGCGTGAAGGCGCCGACCAGAGTGCCCCAGAGATTACCGACACCGCCGAACACCACGACCATGAAGGAGTCGATGATGTAGCTTTGGCCGAGGTTCGGACTGACATTGTCGATCTGCGAGAGCGCCACGCCGGCGATGCCCGCAATGCCCGAGCCGAGCCCGAAGGTCAGCGCGTCGACCCGCGAAGTGGCGATGCCCATCGAAGCCGCCATGCGCCGGTTCTGAGTGACCGCGCGCATTTCCAGGCCAAGCGCCGTGTAGCGCAGCATAGCAAGGAGAATCGCGAACACCGCCATGGTGAAGCAGAGGATCCAGAGCCGGTTGTAGGTGATCGTGATCTGGCCGAGTTCGAAAGCGCCGCTCATCCAGGACGGATTGCCGACCTCGCGGTTGGTCGGGCCGAACGCGGTACGCACCGCCTGCTGCAGGATCAGCGACAAGCCCCAGGTCGCGAGCAAGGTTTCCAATGGCCGGCCATAGAGGAAGCGGATGATCGTCCGTTCGATCAGAACGCCGATCGCGCCCGCGACAACAAAGGCCAGCGGCACGGCGATCAGCAGCGAATAGTCGAAAAGGGCGGGATAACGGATCCGGATCACCTCCTGCACCACGAACGTGGTGTAGGCTCCCAACATCACCATCTCGCCATGCGCCATGTTGATCACGCCCATCACGCCGAAGGTGATGGCTAGCCCGATCGCGGCGAGCAGCAGGACCGAGCCGAGCGACAGTCCGTACCAGGCATTCTGCACGCCCGACCAGATCGTCAGCGAGCTCTGGATCGAGGTGATCGCGCCCGTCGCCGCCTTGGTGACGCTGGCCGGCTGATCGCCGCCGCTGATCTCGGTCAGGAGCGCCAGCGCGTCCTGGTCGCCGCGCGATCTGACGGTGGCGACGGCCGCGAGCTTGTCGGCTTCACTGGCATCGGACTTGAACAGGAGAATCGCCGCTCGCGCTTCGCTCAGGGCCTGCTTGGCCGAGCGATTGGTTTCCTTGGCGAGCGCGGTTTCGACGGTCGGCAGCAGAGCCTCGTCGTGCGACTTGAAGACGGCTTGTGCCGCTGACAGGCGCGCCGATAGGTCAGGCGACATCAAGGTGAGCCCGCCGAGCGCCGCATCGATCGCGCGCCGGAGACGGTTGTTGAGATTGACAGCGGACGCGCTGTCGGGAATTGCGTCTACCGCCGCGCCAGTCGCGGCGTCGATCGCCTTGCCGTCGGTCTGCTTGATGTAGACCTTCTTGGTATCGGCATCGAACATCAGCCGCTCATCCTGCAGCGCGCTGATGATCGGAAACGCCAGCGCATTGCCGGAACTTGCGACCTCGCCGATCGCCTCCTCGGTATCGGAGAAATCGTCAGTGGCGAATTTGCCGACCGACTCCTCGAACGAGGCGGCAAGGGCCGGAACCGCGAGTGCGATCAATGCAATCGACAGACACAGCGTACGGAGAAAAGCGAAAATATTGGCAGGCACTGGACAACCCCGGCAGGAGTCAGTGGCACAAAAGACCATGAGCACGCAGCATGGTCGCGAATGTCGGATCCGCTCCACTCGAGAGAAGGCGGCGACACCGCCGCCTTCTCAGGTCGAACAAATCAGCTCAGGAGGCCGATCCCAGGCACTTGTTGGTCTTGACGTTGAAGTTGCCGCACTTCTTGCCGACCCAGTCACCGATCAGGTCCTTGGAGCCTTCCAGCTCCTTCGACCAGGCGTCGCCCGGCACCAGGTCCTTGGTCTTGTAGACCACGCTGAACTGGCCGTCGCCCTTGATCTCGCCGATGAACACCGGCTTGGTGATGTGGTGGTTCGGCAGCATCTTCGAGACGCCACCAGTCAGGTTCGGCGCTTCGATGCCAGGCAGCGCATCGATCACCTTGTCCGCATCGGTGGACTTGGCCTTCTCGACCGCCTTCACCCACATGTTGAAGCCGATATAGTGCGCCTCCATCGGATCGTTGGTCACGCGCTTCGGATTCTTGGTGTAGGCCTGCCACTCCTTGATGAACTTCTCGTTCGCCGGAGTCTTGATCGACTCGAAGTAGTTCCAGGCGGCAAGATGACCGACCAGTGGCTTGGTGTCGATGCCGGCGAGCTCCTCCTCACCCACCGAGAACGCGACGACCGGAATATCCTTGGCCTTGATGCCCTGGTTGCCGAGTTCCTTGTAGAACGGCACGTTGGCGTCGCCGTTGACGGTCGAGACCACTGCGGTCTTCTTGCCGGCGGAGCCGAACGCCTTGATCTTCGAGACTTCGGTCTGCCAATCGGAGAAGCCGAACGGCGTGTAGTTGATCATGATGTCATCGGCGGCGACCCCCTTCGACTTCAGATAGGCCTCGAGGATCTTGTTGGTGGTGCGCGGATAGACATAGTCGGTGCCTTCCAGCACCCAGCGCTTCACCTTCTCTTCCTTCATCAGGTAATCGACCGCCGGGATCGCCTGCTGGTTCGGCGCCGCGCCGGTGTAGAACACGTTGCGCTCGCTCTCCTCGCCCTCGTACTGGACGGGGTAGAACAGGATGCTGTTGAGCTCCTTGAACACCGGCAGCACCGACTTGCGCGACACCGAAGTCCAGCAGCCGAACACGACCGCCACCTTGTCCTTGGTGATCAGCTCGCGCGCCTTTTCGGCGAACAGCGGCCAGTTCGACGCGGGATCGACGACGACGGCCTCGAGCTTCTTGCCGAGCACGCCGCCCTTCTTGTTCTGCTCGTCGATCAGAAACAGGATCGTGTCCTTCAGCGTGGTTTCGCTGATGGCCATCGTGCCGGAAAGCGAATGAAGAACGCCGATCTTGATGGTGTCTTCCGCAGCCTTGGCCGAGCTGAAGCCGGCGAGGCCGAGCGCCAGGCCAGCAGCAGCGGCCAGCCAGCGGCGGCGACTGAACGGCGCCGATAATTCCTGAGTGAATTGAGTAAGCATGAGGTCTGATCTCCCTGACGCAGCGTGCTTTGCGGCCGAAACGACCACGGCCGTCTGCGCGCCAAGGGATCGCAAGAAGTGTGCCACGCCCCGCACGACCGACAAGCATTTGAATCGTAATGAGAAATTCGACTAAACGCGCCAGAACGTCGCACCGCGGTGCCCGCAGCTTAAGCAATTGAACTGTTTAATTTGCCAGCATTTTGCTGTCATCTTATGCACTGCACTCCAAATGACTAAATTTGGGGCAGCAGAGTACCGCAATTGTACCAAGCGCGCCCCAAGCTCCCCTTGAAACTGGCGCAGGACTGTTCCATATGTCTGAAAGACGAGGCGAATCGGCCCGTCGTTGCAAGCTGCGTGTTCTTAAGCTCGCTCAGAGCTTCTGGCTTGCCCCATTTCAGCAAACCACAACAGGCGCTCCCAACACGCGGGTGTCTTCCTCGCTCACTCACCCGCGTCGGACCTTGCGTCGGCACGGGCGTATCCTCTCATGGAAAGACTCCCCTTTTGACATCCTTTCAGGATTTTGGCCTTGCCGACGCGATCATGCGCGCGCTCAAGGACGAGAACTACCACACCCCCACTCCGATCCAGGCCCAGACCATTCCGCTCGCCTTGGAAGGCCGCGACGTCATCGGCATTGCCCAGACCGGAACCGGTAAGACCGCATCCTTTGCGCTACCGATCCTGCATCGGCTGCTGCAGAACCGCATCAAGCCGCAGCCCAAGAGCTGCCGCGTGCTGGTGCTGAGCCCGACCCGCGAGCTTTCCGGGCAGATCCTCGACAGCTTCAACGTCTATGGCCGCCATCTCCGATTGAGCGCGAGCCTCGCGATCGGCGGCGTTCCCATGGGCCGCCAGGTCCGGGCTGTCATGCCCGGCCTCGAGGTGCTGGTCGCAACCCCCGGGCGGCTGCTCGACCTCGTGCAGAGCAATGGGCTCAAGCTGAACCAGGTCGAGTTCCTGGTGCTCGACGAAGCCGATCGCATGCTCGACATGGGCTTCATCAACGACATCCGGAAGATCGTCGCCAAGCTGCCGGCCAAGCGCCAGACGCTGTTCTTCTCCGCGACGATGCCCAAGGACATTGCCGAGCTGGCCGACGCGATGCTGCGCGACCCGGCCCGGGTGGCGGTGACCCCGGTCTCCTCCACCGCCGAACGCATTGCCCAGCGCGCGATCCAGATCGATCATTCCGCCAAGGGAACCCTGCTGGCCCAGCTCCTCAAGGAGGAGAAGGTCAACCGCGCCCTGGTCTTCACCCGCACCAAGCACGGCGCCGACAAAGTGGTGAAAGGCCTCGAGAAAGCAGGCATTCCCGCCCAGGCGATCCACGGCAACAAGTCGCAGAACCATCGTGAGCGCACCCTGGCCGCATTCCGCTCCGGCGAGATCCGCACCCTGGTCGCCACCGACATTGCCGCGCGCGGCATCGATGTCGACGGCGTCAGCCATGTGGTGAATTACGACCTGCCCAACGTTCCCGAAACCTACGTGCATCGCATCGGCCGTACTGCGCGGGCAGGCGCCGAGGGCGTTGCGATCTCCCTGGTTGCCGGCGCCGAGGAACTCTCCTACCTCCGCGACATTGAGCGGCTCATCAAGCTTTCACTGCCGCGCGAAGACCGTCGCACGCCGGGGCAGCACGAAGCCGCGCCGGCACCTCAGCGCAGCGGCCGCCCCGGAATGCAGGGTGCGCGGGCTAACGAAGGGGCTAAATCCGCAAAAGGCCCTCGCCGCCGCAGGCGTTCCAATGCTATGATGAGTTCTCTGCCCAGCAATCGCCAAGAGTCCCAGCGACCGCCGCAAGGCGGCGGCAAGGCCGGGGCGATTCAAGGCGTTGCGTTTTTGCAACGCGCGAGCAGACCTGAACACCGACGGAATACAAACCCGAACCGCAACCAACGGCCAAACTAGACGTCTATCGATCTGGAGAGACACATGGCTAAGGAAGAGCTGATCCAGTTCGAAGGGCTGGTCACCGAAATCCTTCCCGACGCGCGATATCGCGTGCAACTTGATACCGGGCACGAGATCGTTGCCTACACTGCCGGCAAAATGAAAAAAAATCGCATCAAGACGCTCGCCGGCGATCGCGTGACGGTCGAGATGTCGCCCTACGACCTTGAAAAGGGACGTCTGATTTTCCGTCACAAGGACGAGCGCCCGAGCACGGCAGGCGGTCCCCCGCGCGGGGCGGCCCAGCGGGGCGGCCAGTTCCGCCGTCGTTAGACTTTGGGCGCACATTGCGCCCTTCGGTGTTGATCGAGGTGGCCTGACGCCATCGGTTCGCAGAGCGCGCCGGCCCCGGCCGGCGCGTCAAAAAAACGTGCGCGCTGGCGCAGCTCAGGATTGTTTCGAAGCCTTTTTTCCCATAATATAGGCCGCAATCGATTTTCGGCCGGACGACATTAGCTATTACCGGTACAGCCGGTTCAGACGCTGACGACCCTTCCAAAAATTCGATCTAACCAGCCCAGGTACCTGGGTTACGCATTTGATATCCGAGAAGGGACTACCCCCGTGAGCATGGGAACCGTGAAGTGGTTTAACGCAACCAAGGGCTACGGCTTCATTCAGCCGGATGATGGCGGCAACGACGTGTTCGTGCACATCAGCGCCGTCGAGCGCGCTGGCCTCGGCACGCTGCGCGAAGGCCAGAAGATCTCCTACGAGATCGTAGCTGACCGCCGTTCGGGCAAGTCGTCAGCCGACAATCTTCGCGCTGCCAACTGAGCGTCCGTCCGGTCCGATCCGTGGCCGGTTGAACCGAATGCCGATAAGACAAAGGGCCGCCTCTCCGCGGCCCTTTTTGTTGCGTTGCTCTTCGTTGCACTGCGCACCGTCCGGAACTGGTGTTCCAGGCCCGTCCCTCATCTGCTCGGACAAGTCGTCGTCGTCCCATCGACGGGAGTGTAGAACACGCAGCTCGATTGCCGTGGCCGCGTATAGGAGACGTCGCCCAAGGTCACGCCGGTCTGGGCCATCACATAGCCGACGGTCGGAACGTATTTATAGTTGACCTCACTGAAGATCAGATAGGTGCCGGCAACCAGGAGCGCGGCGGGGATCCCGACCGTGCTGCTCTGAGCATGCGGAGCCGACCCCACGCTCCATTGCACACGGGCCTGCATCGTTTTGGGATCGACATAGAGTTCGGTGATCGTCGAGTTCAAGGGTGAGGTCGGGTAGGGATACATGATCCCGTTCGAGGCCGCGAAGGTGTTGGTGAAATCGTTGACCGATGTCGATTGCGAGGTCAGGTCGGACAAGGTCCGCGCCATCAAGGTGACCTTGCGCTGAACCGCGATCCCCGAACAGAACTCCACGGTGCCGAAGAACATCACCAGCATCAGCGGGACGATGAAGGCGAACTCGGTCGCGGCGATGCCGCGGCAGTCCGTTGCAAGATCGCCCACCAGACGCTGCAGACGGACGCCGATCAGCGAGCCGGGTCGCGTGACAGAGATCATTGCACCACCCTTTGCGGAGCTCGTCAGTACGGCTCGTTCTTGAAAGCTGCGGTCGCAACCAACAGCCGCTTGCTTCCCGACAGGTTGGCGATGTTGTAGCCAAGCCCGGTCACGTAGATGGGCCACTGATAAAACAGCCGGACAACCACGATATCCCCTGCGCCGCCGGGATTGTACTGCATGTTGTTGATGAAGTTGCCGCTGCTGTCGATCTGGTTGTTGATCGTGACGTTCGAGAACGACGGATAACTCTGCACGTCGATAGAGATCTTGTTGCAGTCGAACAGCACCGAAACCTGGGTCTGCGTACAGACATAGTTCGCGAATTGCTGCTGGGTGTAGGAGCCCTGCTGGGCCTGTCCGGTCAGAATCATGCGAGCAGAATCCTGCGTCGCCGTCTCCAGCAGCTGGCCCGCGAAGAACACCAGCGCCGTCTCGATGATCGCGAACAGAAGTGCAAAGAAGATCGGGGCGACCAGCGCAAACTCGATTGCGGCCGCACCCCGGCGGTTACGCCGGAACCGGCGCAATACCTTATGGAACGACGCGATCGAGGACGTAGGGAAGACCATCGGCTCATCCGGCTGGAGCAATCAACCTGAGCGAAGGAAATAGCGGAAACTTCTTGGTGAAGCGTTTCCCACGACCGGAACTAAATGATGGGTTCTGTTAGGTCGGCATTAACCATGCCGCATGCCGGCACGACCGCATGCGGATGCAAGCCCGGCCGGCCCCATATTGATCAGTTCGTCTTTGCGGCTCCGGCGGCGACGCTGCCGCTCGCCTGACTGGACAGCGAGCCTGCCTGGTCCATGACCGACCTGAAATAGGTGTCGCCGTCCCCCAGCGTAACGCGCCGCTGGCAGAGCGGCATGCAGCTGTAGGTCTCGCGGTCGATACCCCGATAGATCGTCACGAGCTGGTCGGTCGGACCAGCCACCTGGATCTGCCGGTCGACCAGGATCTGGCCGCTGCGGTCCATCGCGATGAAGTTGGTGGCACCATAGCCCTTGCCCGTCACGATAAGGACCCCGCCATTCTGAAGGGTCACATCGGCGATCATCGGATTGCCGACCACGATCGTCGCAACCCGATCCGGCAGCTTCACCAGCTTTGCCTGATCGACGTTGACCGAGATTGCATTCGGCGCGGGATCGGCTAGCGCAGCGGCCGGCCAAAGCGCAACCACAATCGCAAGCGAGGGCAGTCCGAAAGACAAAGACGCAAGGCGACGCAACAGACTGAACGACATACTCAACCCCGGGGCATCAACATGCCGTCTCAAGCGATACGCAGCGGTGACGGCGCCCGATGTCGCAATCTGCCTTGAATTGGTGAACGATCCGCAAACGCGGCCCGCATTTGCACGCCGCCGTCGGCGGAGCCTTCAACCACCTCAATGCCGGAACGGAAATGCGAGCTGGCCGACGATCTCGCCTGGCATGTCCGCTTCGTCCTTGCCGTAGACGAGCGGCAGCTGCCCCTCCGGCATGCGGAAGGTGCCGAACAGGAGATCCCAGATCGGAAAGGTTCCGGCGAAGTTGGTGTTGCCGCCTTCTTCCATCGGCGTGTGATGCCAGCGATGAAAGACCGGGGTGGCCAGAACATATCTGAACGGCCCGAGTGTCCAATTGAGGTTTGCATGCACGAAGGCCGAGTGAAAGGTCGTGAACGGACCGACCCAGATCATCACGTTGGGCGAGATGCCCGCCATCAGCAGAATGACATCGGCCGCAATGGTTCCGAGAATAAGATTCACCGGATGAAAGCGGGCTGCCGAGATCCACTCGAGATCCTCGGAAGAATGATGCACGGCGTGATACTTCCAGAACTCGCCGCCATGAAACACCCGGTGCGACCAGTACAGCAGGAAATCCGAGAGCACCAGGAACAGCAGCGCCTGCAGCCACAACGGCAACTGCGCCAGCGGACCGTGGCCATTGTCATAGAATGCGATCAGCTCATCGGCGTCGTGAATCTTGAAGATGACTCCTGCACCCAGCACGAGGAGACCGATCCGCAACACGCGCGCGAAGACCGGAACGAAGAACCAGTACACCAAATCGGTAACGAGCTCGCGTTTGTGCCACCACGGCTTGCCGGGATTACATGCCCAGAACCGGCTCAGCACCGCGAAAACGACAGCAAGCACAATCGTGGTCGGCACGACCTTCTCGATGGTCTCGCCGAGCATCGTAACGACTTCCATAGGCAGATTGGACATGAGCGCCTCGCATCAAAACCCTGCCAAGGCGTACTCTCTCGCGCTTAAGGAGCCGTAACCGTTCTTCGCCGCCGCCGATGGCGGCGAGGAGCTCGTCTCTATTCCGGGTACGAGATCGCACCGACCGAACAGACGATCCGCATCATATTCATCGCCTCAAATTTTCGATGCCCCCTTCATCGGAAATTTACTCTGCGCAACAACAGCCACTTGTAACCGTGTTTACGCGATCGAATTAACGACGCCGAAATCGTCGGCTCCTAGGGTGCCCACATGGTCACGGTGCTGAGAACGCCGAACGACCAGCTATAGTTCGACCAGCCACGTGTACATGGAGCTACGATATGAAGGATCTTCTTGCTCGTTTCGTGAAGGATGAGTCCGGCGCCACCGCGATCGAATACGGCCTGATCGCCGCCGGCATCTCGCTCGCGATCATCGCGGCAGTGAACGGCCTCGGCACCAGCCTGGGCAGCAAGTTCACCTCGATCAACGCGTCGCTGAAGTAAGCGGCCGTCACGACCAGAGCAAAGGCCCCGGCATCCCGGGGCCTTTATCATTTCCCCTCCTGTCGACGGCGTCCGCATGCGTAAGCCAATTGTGCCTGTAGCAACGACGAACAAATCGCTCGATGGGTCCGATGGACCGCTGCAATGGGTATGCCTTGCGCTCGGGCTATCCATCGTCGTGCTCGCGCTGCGGATCGCCGCCACGTGGTGAGGCTTGCGGGCTCGAACCGGCCCCTGGCGACCGGCCGTTTTCCGATCGTTCATTTCTCGGCGTTAGAACTTGACTTGGCGCCGCTCGCGCCGGCCGAACCAACGTGCTGAGCCATGGTCCTCGATATCGCCCGCCTTCTGCTGTTCCCGGCACTCATGGCGTTCGCTGCGGCGAGCGACCTGTTTACCATGACGATCTCGAACCGGGTCTCGTTGGCACTCGCAGCAGGATTTGTCGTGCTCGCGCTATTGGGGGGGATGGGTCCCTATGACATGCTGCTGCATCTCGCGGCGGGTGCGGCACTTCTCATCGTCGCATTCGGCTGCTTTGCCTGCGGCTGGATCGGCGGCGGCGATGCCAAGATCGCATCAGCCGCGGCGCTGTGGTTCGGCTTCGGCCACCTGTTGAACTACCTCCTCTACGCTTCGCTGTTCGGAGGCGTGCTGACGCTCCTCTTGCTGCAATTTCGCCAATGGCCGCTGCCTTACATGTTGGCCGGCCACCCCTGGCTCGCAAGGCTGCATGCCAAGGAGAGCGGCATTCCCTACGGCATCGCGCTCGCGCTTGGCGCGCTGATGATCTATCCGGACACCAGCTGGGTGAAGGCCATCGACCTCGCCCGCTTCGCCGGATACTGAAACGCCACAGCAACGCGGTGTTAAGGCGATTTAGATACGCCTCATTAACCATGCTTTGACGAATAACTGCTCAACTCCCATCACGGCGACGCCGGTGTCTCGGCGCTGACATTCCCCTCCTCTTCGGGAGGCGCTCTTGCGAATGCCGGCGCTCACGGGACACCAGCAGATTGATGCCAGTGAGACCTTGGATTGCTGTTCGCATGGCCGCCATGGGCAGGCAGGGAGCGAACCTCGAGCCGGCTTCACGGGTATCCCAGCGTAATGTGGAAAGTGAAGCGTAATGAATACCGCACGCATTGTCGTCCTGACCATCGCTGTCGGCGCCGGCGGCGTGGCCGCTTATCTTGCGAGCGGATCCGACGACAAGCCGGCACCGGCGGCACCGGTCGTCCAGCTTCAGACGATCGACGTCCTGGTCGCCAAGTCCGATATCGGCCTCGGTCAATCGATCAAGCCTGACGATCTGCAATGGCAGACCTGGCCAGCCGCGGCCGCAAGCAGCACATTCATCCGCCGCAGCGACCGCCCGGACGCGACCAATCAGGTGGTCGGCAACATCGCCCGGGCGCCGTTCATCGCCGGTGAGCCGATCCGCGAGCAGAAGCTGGTCAAGGCCGACGGGTCCGGCTTCATGGCCGCGATCCTGCCAACCGGCATGCGCGCGGTCTCGACGGAAATTTCACCCGAGACCGGCGCCGGCGGCTTTATTCTGCCGAACGACCGGGTGGACGTCATTCTGTCCAAGCGCGAGCACAATCCGGATCATCCGAATGCCGGAGACATGGTCAATTCCGAGATCATTCTGTCGAACATCCGTGTGCTGGCAATCGACCAGGCCCCCAAGGAGAAGGACGGCCAAACCACCGTCGTCGGCAAGACCGTCACCCTGGAGCTGAAGCCGGAGCAGGCCGAACTGCTCGCACGCGCGCGTCAGACCGGCACCTTGTCGCTGGCGCTGCGCAGCATTGCCGACCTCAACGTCGCCGAGAACCGCACCGAGGACCAGAGCCGCAGGCGCAGCGATAGCGTCGCCGTGGTTCGTTACGGCGTTCCCAGCACGATGACGACACAGAAGTGATCAAGAGGACTCCCGTTATGACATGCAACGAAAATCAGCGGATGAAGCCGACTTGGGCGGTTCGTGCGCTGTCGTTGTCTGCCGCCGCCGCGCTCAGCCTCAGCCCGGCATTGGCGCCGGCGATTGCTGCCGATTACCGTCCGGCGACGCCGGTCGCTGCGGACGGCCAGATGAATGCACGCTTCCTCGCGCTTGGTGTCGGCAAGTCGATCGTGATCGACCTGCCGCGCGACATCAAAGACGTACTGGTCGCCGACCCCAAGATCGCCAACGCCGTGGTGCGCTCCGCTCAGCGCGCCTATATCATCGGCGCGGCTGTCGGTCAGACCAACATCGTGTTCTTCGATGCTTCGGGCCAACAGATCGCGGCCTATGACATCGCCGTCAAACGCGACCTGAACGGGATGCGCGCCGCGCTCAAGCAGCTGCTGCCCAACGCGGACATCCAGGTCGAAGGCCTCGGCGAGGGCATCGTGCTGAGCGGCACGGCTGCGAGCCAGGTCGAGGCCCAGCAGGCCGGTGACCTTGCCGCGCGGCTTGCCGGCGGCGCCGACAAAGTGGTCAACTCGATCGTGGCGCGCGGCCGCGACCAGGTCATGCTCAAGGTGACGGTCGCCGAAGTATCGCGCTCGATCGTCAAGCAACTCGGTATCGACCTGTCCGGGCAGCTGAACTACGGCACCTCCGTGGTTCAGTTCAACAATTCCAACCCGTTCACGGCGAACGGGACCAGCCTCGTCTCCAGCAACGCCATCACCGCTGGCTTCGGCTCAACCCCCTCGGTGCAGGCCACGCTGCGGGCCATGGAGAGCGCAGGCGTGGTCCGGACCCTTGCCGAACCAAATCTGACCGCGATCTCCGGCGAATCCGCCACCTTCATCGCCGGCGGCGAATTCCCTATCCCGGCCGGTTATGCGTGCGACCCCACGACCCATGTCTGTACCACCCAGATCAGCTTCAAGAAGTTCGGTATTTCACTCAATTTCACCCCAGTCGTGCTGAGCGAGGGACGTATCTCGCTCCGGGTGATGACCG
Organism: Bradyrhizobium sp. SZCCHNGR1005; assembly: GCF_032489995.1. Classification (NCBI taxonomy): domain Bacteria; kingdom Pseudomonadati; phylum Pseudomonadota; class Alphaproteobacteria; order Hyphomicrobiales; family Nitrobacteraceae; genus Bradyrhizobium; species Bradyrhizobium sp. SZCCHNGR1005. The sequence continues at coordinate 279,491 of NZ_JAUEZC010000006.1, read as the reverse complement.
AGGTCTCCGAGCTCACGAACGACAATTCGATCACGCTGTCGCAGGCGGTCAGTTCCACCGTCACCAACTCGCTGACCGTTCCATCCATCAGGACCCGCCGTGCCGAAACCAGCCTGGAAATTCCCTCTGGCGGCGCCATGGCCATGGCCGGCCTGATCCAGCAGCAGACCAAGTCGGCGATCAACGGCATGCCCGGCTTGATGCAGCTGCCCGTTTTGGGCGCGCTGTTCCGCAGCCGGGATTACGTCAATAACCAGACGGAGCTGGTGGTGATCGTCACGCCCTACGTCGTTCGCGCTGTGGCGCCGAAGGACCTGTCGCGACCGGATGACGGCTTCGCCGCGGCCTCCGATCCGCAAGCCGACCTGCTCGGAAACATCAACCGCATCTACGGCGTACCCGGACGGGGCGAGCCCGGACGGAGCTATCGCGGCACCTACGGCTTCATTACCGACTGAGCTTGGAACGAGGATTTCACTGATGACCGCAACAGCCCCCCTCGTTCGCAACCGGCGCCTGCGCGTGGCAGCCGTTCTAGGTGGCGCGGCCCTGATATTGGGGGCCTGCAACCATACGAACGATGCTGTGACCACAGCGAGCATTCCCGAGGATTACCGCCTGCGACACCCGATCGCCGTTCAGGAAGCCAACGAATCCATGGTCGTGTTCGTCGGCCAAGGGCGCGGCGGCTTGACGGCCGAGCAGCGCGCCGACGTCATGGGCCTTGCGCAAAGCTGGCGTCATGAGGGTACCGGCGCGATCAGCGCCGACGTGCCGGTGCAGACCCCGAATGCGCGCGCCGCCGCCGATTCGATCCGGGAAATTCAATCGCTGCTTGTCGCCGCGGGGGTCCCGCCACACGCGGTGGTCGTACGAAACTATCGTCCCAAGGATTCGCGCCTGCTTGCAGCCATCCGCCTCAGCTATCCGAGACTCTCGGCGACGGCAGGCCCTTGCGGGCTCTGGCCGGAGGATCTCGGCCCGTCGATCAAGAACAAGGGCTATTTCGATAATCGCTCCTACTACAACTATGGCTGCGCCAATCAGCGCAATCTGGCTGCCATGATCGACAATCCGGCCGACCTGGTGCAGCCACGGTCCGAAACACCGCCCTATACCGCAAGGCGTACCGCGTTATTCGAGAAATACCGTAAGGGAACGCCAACCGCGATCACTTATCCTGAAGCCGACAAGGCCAAACTGAGCGATACAGGCAAATGATCAGCTACGCCCGACAGAGCCCCGAGGGACAGCCGGAGGTCGTGCCACCACCGGCCGACGATCACATCGCGCCTGCGCCCCGCGTTTCGGTGCAGGCCTTCTGCGAGACCGTGGAGACAGCCGCCACCGTCCAGGCAGCAGGCGAAGATCGTCGCCTCGGCAAGGCCCATATCAAGGTCCAGATGGGCGGCATGGCCGCCGCCATCGAGGCCTATCGCTCGGCGCCGACGCCGAATGTGATCGTGCTGGAGACGGACACACGGTCGGACATTCTTGCTGGCCTCGATCAACTCGCGACTGTCTGTGACCCGGGCACCCGCGTCGTCGTGATCGGCCGCATCAACGACGTTGCGCTGTACCGGGAGCTGGTCCGGCGCGGCGTCAGCGACTACGTACTGGCTCCGGTCGCCCCGCTCGACGTCGTCCGTTCGATCTGCAACTTGTTCTCGGCGCCCGAAGCCAAGTCGGTCGGCCGCATCGTTGCCGTCGTCGGTGCCAAGGGTGGCGTCGGAGCCTCGACGATCGCGCACAATGTCGCTTGGGCGATTGCCCGCGACCTCGCGATGGATTCCGTCGTTGCCGATCTCGACCTTGCCTTCGGCACCGCGGGTCTCGACTACAATCAGGACCCGCCGCAGGGGATTGCGGACGCTGTGTTCTCTCCCGATCGCATCGATATCGCTTTCATCGACCGCCTGCTGTCGAAATGCACCGACCATCTGAGCCTGCTCGCGGCCCCGGCGACGCTCGATCGGGTCTACGATTTCGGTGTCGAGGCGTTCGACGCCATCTTCGACACTCTGCGCGCAACCATGCCCTGCATCGTGCTCGACGTGCCTCATCAGTGGTCGGGCTGGACCAAGCGCGCACTGGTCGGCGCCGACGACATTCTGATCGTTGCGGCGCCCGACCTTGCGTCCTTGCGCAATACCAAGAACATCTTCGACCTGTTGAAGGCGGCCCGCCCGAACGACCGGGTGCCGCTCTACTGCCTGAACCAGGTCGGGGTGCCGAAGCGGCCTGAAATCAATGCCGGCGAATTCGCCAAGGCGATCGAAAGCCAGCCGGTCGTCTCCATCCCGTTCGAGCCGCAGATCTTCGGAGCCGCCGCCAATAACGGCCAGATGATCGCGGAAATCGCCGCCAATCACCGAACGTCCGAGATGTTTCTGCAGATCGCACAGCGGCTCACCGGCCGCAGCGAAACCAAGAAGTCCAAGGGCTTCTTCCTGACACCCTTGATCGAAAAGTTGAGGGCGAAGTAAAGCGCCTCGTCTGGAGTTGTGAGTCGTGTTTGGTAAGCGTAGCGGATTAGACAGCGACAACCGGGTCATGCGGCCCGCGGCGCCTGCGCCGGAACCTGTTCCCGCCGCGGGCAATCCCGCGCCGCGCACTCTGGCAACGCCTGCGGTGTCATCGCCGCCGCTCGCGCCGATCCGACAGCCGCCACCTCCGCCGCCCGTTGTCGAGACGCGGCGTTCCGACAATTATTATCAGGTCAAGGCAACCATCTTCGGCGCGTTGATCGAGGCCATCGACCTCGCGCAGCTCGCCAAGCTCGACGGCGAATCCGCGCGCGAGGAAATCCGCGACATCGTCAACGAGATCATCGCGATCAAGAACATCGTGATGTCGATCGCGGAGCAGGAGGAGCTGCTCGACGACATCTGCAACGACGTGCTCGGCTACGGTCCGCTGGAGCCTCTGCTGTCGCGCGATGACATCGCCGATATCATGGTCAACGGCGCCGGCACGGTCTTTATCGAGGTCGGCGGCAAGATCCAACGGACCGGTATCCGTTTCCGCGACAATCAGCAGCTTCTCAACATCTGCCAGCGCATCGTGAGCCAGGTCGGCCGCCGCGTCGACGAATCCTCCCCGATCTGCGACGCGCGCCTCGCCGACGGCTCGCGCGTCAACGCGATCGTACCGCCGCTGGCGATCGATGGGCCCGCACTCACGATTCGTAAATTCAAGAAGGACAAGCTGACCCTCGATCAGCTCGTCAAGTTCGGGGCGATCACGCCGGAGGGCGCGGAGATCCTGCAGATCATCGGCCGCTGCCGCTGCAACGTGCTCATCTCCGGGGGCACCGGTTCCGGCAAGACCACACTGTTGAACTGCCTCACCAACTATATCGATCACGACGAGCGCATCATCACCTGCGAGGACGCGGCCGAACTCCAGCTGCAGCAGCCGCACGTGGTACGCCTCGAAACCCGCCCGCCCAATATCGAGGGCGAGGGGCAGATCACGATGCGTGAACTGGTCCGCAACTGTCTGCGTATGCGCCCCGAACGCATCATCGTCGGCGAGGTCCGCGGCCCCGAGGCTTTCGACCTGTTGCAGGCCATGAACACCGGCCATGACGGCTCGATGGGCACGCTGCACGCCAACAACCCGCGCGAAGCGCTGTCGCGCTGCGAATCCATGATCACCATGGGCGGCTTTTCGCTTCCCTCCCGCACCATCCGCGAGATGATCTGCGCCTCGATCGATGTCATCATCCAGGCCGCGCGCCTGCGCGACGGTTCTCGTCGGATCACGCACATTACCGAGGTGATGGGCATGGAAGGCGACACCATCATCACCCAGGACATCTTCGTCTACGATCTCGTCGGCGAAGACGCCAACGGCAAGATCATCGGCCAGCACCGCTCGACCGGCATCGGGCGTCCGCGGTTCTGGGAACGCGCCCGCTATTATGGCGAAGAAAAGCGTCTCGCTGCGGCCCTTGACGCTGCAGAAGTCGCCGGCAAGAGCTGAGAGACGCCACGATGAAGCTGCAGGTCCTCGCCCTCGCCTTTCTTGCCGCCACCGCGATCGGCGGCATTGCCTGGGTCTTCCTCTATCCGATCCTCTCGGGTGAGCGGAAAGCCGAAGCACGTCGGAGTTCGGTCGCCAAGCAGGAGCCGGTGGTCCGCCAAGCCGAGCGAACCCAGCGTTCGCGCCGCGAACAGGTCGAATCATCACTCAAGGACCTCGAGGCGCGCGCGCAGCAGCGGACCAAGGTACCGCTCAGCATGCGCATCTCGCAGGCCGGGCTCGACCTGACCGAGCAGAAATTCTGGATCATTTCGGGCGTTCTCGGCATCGCCACCTGCGCGATCGCGTTCTTCGCCGGCGGCGGCCTGCTCGGCGCGCTTGGCCTCGGCTTTGCCGCCGGGTTCGGCCTGCCGCGCTGGGCGCTGAGCTTCCTGAAGAAGCGGCGCGAGAAGCAATTCCTGGCTGCGCTGCCCGACGCCGTCGACGTGATCGTTCGAGGTATCAAGGCCGGCCTGCCGCTGTTCGAATCGATCAAGGTGGTCGCTGCGGACTCGCCGGAGCCGCTGCGCAGCGAATTCCTGGCCATCATCGAAACCCAGGCGATCGGCATGCCGCTCGGCGAAGCCTGCGCCCGGCTCTATGATCGGATGCCGCTGCCCGAGGCAAACTTCTTCGGCATCGTCATCGCGATCCAACAGAAGTCGGGCGGCAATCTGTCCGAAGCGCTTGGTAACCTCTCGAAGGTGCTGCGCGACCGCAAGAAAATGGCCGAGAAGATCCAGGCGATGTCCATGGAAGCCAAGGCTTCCGCCGGCATCATCGGCTCGCTGCCGCCGATCGTGATGTTGCTGGTCTACCTGTCCACGCCCGGCTACATCTCGCTGTTGTGGACCCATCCGACCGGCCAACTCATGCTGGTCGGTTGCGTGATCTGGATGTCGATGGGCATCATGGTCATGAAGAAAATGATCAACTTCGATTTCTGAGGGCGCATCATGGTCGATTTCCTCGTCAGCAAGCTTCATGATCCGCACTTCATGACCATGCTGTTCGCCGCGATCGCGGCGAGCGCGACGGTCTACACGCTGATCACCCCGCTATTCGCTGGCGAAAACCTCAACAAGCGCATGAAGGCCGTCGCCAGCGAACGTGAGCGGCTCCGGCAGCGCGAGCGCGAGCGGCTCGCCAGCGGCGAGAGGGTCTCGCTCCGACAAACGCCGAAGCAGATCGTCGCCAAGGTGGTCGACGACTTCAACCTCACCAAATGGCTCGCCCAGGAAGCGGCGCGCGAGAAGCTCGTGATGGCCGGCTATCGCGGCCAGGCCCCCTACATCACTTTCCTGTTTGCGCGCGCCGTGACGCCGATCGTGCTGTTTGTGGGCTCGGTGCTCTACGTCTTCGTCATCGCCCATATGGAGAAAACGCTGCCGGTCAAGGTCGGCATCTGCGTCGGCATGGCCTATCTGGGGCTGCAGGCGCCGATGCTGTTCCTGAAGAACGCGATCACCAAGCGCCAGCTCTCGATCAAACGAGCCTTTCCTGACGCGCTGGACCTGCTCCTGATCTGCATCGAATCCGGCATGTCGATCGAGGCGGCGTTCCGCAGGGTGTCCACGGAAATCACCGGCCAGTCGATCGCTTTGTCCGAGGAATTCACACTGACCACGGCCGAACTCTCCTATCTGCAGGACCGCAAGGTGGCCTACGAAAACCTCGCCCGGCGTACTGGACTCGACGGCGTGAAGTCGGTCTGCCTTGCCCTTCAACAGTCGGAGCGTTACGGCACGCCGCTCAGCCAATCCCTACGGGTGATGGCGCAGGAAAACCGCGACATGCGCATGAACGAGGCCGAGAAGAAAGCCGCCGCGCTGCCGCCGAAACTGACGGTGCCGATGATCGTCTTCTTCCTGCCGGTCTTGTTTGTCGTGATTCTCGGGCCGACCGGCATCAAGATTGCGGCCATGCAATAAAAGATCGGCTGGCAATTCGTCAGCCGATCCTTCGGTCCCGGCACAGCGATTTCGCGCCGGAGGGGTGATCGAAAACCGGGATCAGTCCGGCCGATCGAGCGAGGCCACCGGAGCGCCACGACCGTTCTGCGGCTTGCCTTTGCCCTGCAGCATCTGCTTGAGATAAGCCACGTTGGCCGCCGCCTCCTCGGGCGGGAGATCAGCCCTGGCGATTTGTTCGGCCTCGCCGAAGCGGCCTTGCAGTCCGACCACCAGCGCCAGATTCTGCCTGACGCGCGCATCCGCGCGCTGCGACCCATAGGCTTGCCGTAAGACCTCTTCGGCCTTGGGCAGATCCTTCGCCAGCATGTAGGACAGGCCGAGATTGGACAACACCGAAGGCTCGCCCGGCACGATCTTCAGCGCGCTCTCGTAGTAGCGCCGTGCCTCGTCATGACGTCCCATCTGGTCGAGCACCGTGCCCTGTACGGACAAGAGCTTCCAATCCGGGTTGTCAGGCGAATGGGCGCGCGACAGCACGTCGAAGGCCAGCTTGAAATTGCCGTTGTCGGCCAGCGCCCGTCCGTAAGCCGCAAGGACCGCCTTGTTGCCGGGATTGGCAAGTGTCGCCTGTTCGAGGACGGCGACCGCCTGCTCGCGCTGACCGTTGGTGCGCAGCGCCTGGCCATAGGCAATCGCCGTGTTGGCGTCCTTGGGGTTGGCGCGGTAGCGATCGCCGTAGACCTCGATCGCCTGTTGCGGGCTGGCGGGCGGCTGCTCGGTCCTCGTCCGTAAGGAGCCTGTGACGTCGGACATGGTCTGGCAGCCGCCGAGCCCGGCAGCAAGGAGCGCGGTCAGGGCCGCGGAGGCAAGGAGCCGGACGGTAGAAGGCTGCTGACGCATGTCACATGGACTCGGGAGACGATCGGACCAGACGCGCCAGCAATAAACTGTTAACGCTAATAGGCGGTTAACGCTGCCATTTTTGCCGGGCCGATCCTCCCCGCGTTTGCGCGCGTCGCCTCTATATCAGGCATTGTGGGCGACGTACTCCACAACCATCCCGTCGGCGTGGCGATACCGCATCTTATGTCCGACCGGAGTGGCCTGGATGGGGTCGAGTTCGACAGCCCCATTCTGGCGCAGAACGGCCGCGTAGTGTGCGAGGTCGGAAACCTTGATGGTCAGGCTCGTCGCTTCGAACGGTTTGCGCTTTTCCTTCTCGCCCGCGATCACCAGCACCGACAGGTGCGGCGACGACACCGCGGCAAGCTCCAGGCCCGCTTCCGGATAGGCAAAACGCAAGGTCTCTCGGCCGCCGAGCAGGTCCTTGTAGAAGGCCAGCGTCCGCGCGAGTGCATCGGGATCGACGAAGCATCTGACATAGGCCTCGAGGATCATCCGTTGTTCCTTCCGACGACCGGAGCAAAAGCGGCAACCGGGCGTCTCATCATGGCGATTGCAGGCCCCATCGAACTCTGCGAAGTCTACCTGCCATCTGCGCCGGTCGGTTCTGAGGATTTGTAAGACATGCCATCCGTATTCGACACTGCCGCCACCGCGACGGCTCGCCCCATCACCTTCGTCACCAAATCGACCTGGCCGACGATCCGGGACGGGCTTGGGCCGCAAGCGCGGCAGTTTGCCGACGCCAACGGTTTTGCCGCGAAGCCCGGCGCCTGCCTGGTCCTGCCTGCGCCTGACGGCCAGATCGCGCAGGTGCTGTTCGGGCTCGAGGATGATGCGGCCAAACACCGGGATTTGTTCCGGCCGGGCGCATTGGCCGGCCTGCTGCCGGCGGGCACGTATCGCTTCGCCAACCAGCCGCATGATGCGCGTCTGGCGGCGCTCGCCTTCGCACTCGGCAGTTACCGCTTCAGCCGTTATCGCAAGGCGGATGGGTCCGAGGTCCGGCTCGCACTGCCTGACGGAACCGATGCTGCCGAACTGACGCGCATCGCCGAGGCCGCCGCGCTCGCCCGCGATCTCGTCAACACGCCCTCCAATGACATGGGGCCGGCCGAATTGGCGCTGGCCGCGCAGCAGCTCGCCGAACGTCACGGCGCGAGCTTCAGCTGCATCGTCGGCGACGAACTCGTGCAGCAGAACTTTCCCTTGATCCACGCCGTCGGCATGGCCTCGACCCGAGCACCACGCCTGATCGAGCTCGTCTGGGGCGATCCGGCCCATCCCAAGGTCACCCTGGTCGGCAAGGGCGTCTGTTTCGATTCCGGCGGCCTGGATCTCAAGACCTCGAGCGGCATGCTGCTGATGAAAAAGGACATGGGCGGTGCCGCCAATGTGCTGGCGCTGGCCCAGATGGTGATGGGCGCGAAGTTGAAGGTGCGGCTGCGCGTGCTGATCCCCGCGGTCGAGAACGCGGTGTCCGGCAGCGCCTTCCGTCCGCTCGATGTGTTCCCCTCGCGCAAGGGCGTCACGGTCGAGATCGGCAACACCGATGCGGAAGGCCGCCTGGTCCTCGCCGACGCGCTCGCTTTTGCCGACGAGGAAAAGCCCGATCTCTTGATCGACATGGGCACCTTGACGGGTGCCGCGCGCGTTGCGCTCGGCCCCGAGCTGCCGCCGTTCTACACGCAGGATGACGCGCTCGCAGCCGATGTCGCGCGCTGCGCGGCGGCCGAGAACGATCCGCTATGGCGGATGCCGCTATGGGCGCCTTACGACTCCTGGCTGGATTCGAAAGTCGCAACGATCAACAACGCGCCGTCCAACGGCTTTGCCGGCTCGATCACCTGCGCGCTGTTCCTGCAGCGCTTCGTCGAGCATGCCAAGAGCTGGCTGCATCTCGACATCTATGCCTGGACGCCATCGGCCAAGCCGGGGCGGCCCGAAGGCGGCGAATGCCAGGGCGCGCGGGCACTCTACAAGCTCTTGAGCGAGCGCTATGGCTGATCCGCGTCTCACACCCGCGCGCGGCGACATCGCGGCCAAGCATCTCCAAGGCCAAGTCAGCGCCGCGCGCTTCGTCGAGGGCGAGAGCTTCGAAGTGGCCGCTGCGCTCGCCGACATGCGCGAGCACCCGTTTTCGAACGCCGCCCTGTTGACCCAGGCGCTGCGCGGCGAGCGGGTCACGATCTACGACCGCAACGCCGAAGGCTGGGCCTGGGGGCAGCTTGACAGCGACGGCTATGTCGGTTGGCTGCCCGACGCCGCGCTCGCTAAGCCGGCTGCAGCGCCGACGCACAAGATTGCGGCACTCCGCACGTTCGCTTTCCCCGGTCCTTCGATCAAGCTGCCGCCGAGCGAGACCCTGGTGCTGGGATCGCGGATCGCTGTGACGCGAGAGGATGCTGCATTTGCGATCACGCACGACGGCTTGCATCTGCCGAAGCAGCATATCGCCGTGCTTGATGCGATCGAGCCCGACTACGTCGCAGTGGCCGAGCGCTTCGTCGGCACGCCTTATCTGTGGGGCGGCAAGAGCAGCCTCGGCATCGATTGCTCGGGCCTCGTTCAGCTCTCGCTGAATGCGGCAGGCTTGGCCTGCCCGCGCGACAGCGACATGCAGCAGGCCGCGCTCGGGCGGCCGCTCGATGGCTCCGAAGCGATGACCCTGCAGCGCGGCGACCTCATCTTCTGGAAGGGGCATGTCGCGATCGTGCGCGATCCGGAGAGCATCGTGCATGCCAACGCCTATCACATGGCGACCGCGATCGAGACCACGCAGGATGCCATCGCACGCATCAAGGCCGGCGGCAGCGAGGTCCTGGCGATCAAGCGGCTGTAGAGCCGCCGCCTGCATGAAAGCGACGCAACGTCGTCTCTGAGGGCTGGCTCACTCTGCAGACCCGACGTTTAACCCCGCTGGCGAAGGCCAGCGGGGAGTATTTCTTGCAGTTGTGAACCCGGCCCTTCAGGCTGCACTCAGCATGCGAAGCCGCTGCTCCACCTGATCGAGCGGCGCACGCAAGGCCTTGCCGCCCTGCAGGCCGAACACGAATTCGCTCCCGTCGATATAGGCTTCGTAGGTCAATTGCGTCACGCCGCCCGGAAACACGACCTGCAGCGGCCCGTGGACCTGATTGCCTGAAATCACCTCACCTTGCACGACGTCCTTGTACAGGGCGACCCAGTAAACCGGCGCGACCTCGAACTGCGCGCCATTTCCGGAGTAAACGTTGGACTGCACCAGTGCCAGATCCCCGTCCATCCCGATGCCGAGATTCGCGAGCTCACCCGACTTGTTCTGGATCAGAACTTGCCCCGGATTGGCGCCGCCGTCCTCGAACAGTTGCTGAGCGCCGGATTCGAAACGACAGGCCCATTTCTGCCCCAGTTGAGTACCGAGCTTCTGCGAGGCCTTGTAGACGCCTTTCCCCCCGCTCTGCTTGTAGTTTGCGACGCCGACGAGATAGTTGATGTTCCACTGGACACCAGATTCACCGCTTTTCGGCACCGTCGTCTGCTTCCAAGACAGGCTCTTGAGCCCGGGCGAAGCGGGCAGCGTCTGATAGACGCTCAAGGTCCAGGTGTCTGGTGTGTTGTTCTGAAAATCGATTGTATACGTCGTGCTCGCAGCAATAGCTTGATCCATGACGACCGCCTCCTGTCCTGCCGAAACTGCCGCGCTGTATTTGAATTCGCCTTTCTGTCCCTCGTCCGTGATGGACTCGCAAACATACAGGCCGTAAGGGGCGTCTTGAAGGTTCGTGATTCGATAGGTGTGGTTCGACTTGAGCTTGAGCCCCTCCGTACGCGTGAGTTCCACCGGCGGATCCTCCTTCTTCTTCGGAAGCGCATCGCCCGTGCACTTTGTCTGGTAAGTCCAGACATCGCTCACCTTCAACCAAAGCTTATAGTAGGTCATGTTCATCTCCATTGGGCAAATCGGGTAAGAGCGATTGTTCACGTCCGTCGCCATTGCCCGATGAACTCAACTTTAGATGGTAATTTTTGAACGTCGATTGATTCCAATTTTGCGGGTCGCAAGCTCTTGCGCCTGGCACAACCAGCAGCCGCCCCCAATCAATTCAAATGTTCCCCAGGTCAGCTCTGCCCTGCCGCGACCAACCTGATGAATTTCATGAGCGCGGCAGCCGCGCCCGGAGATAAGAGCGCAAGCAGCTCCGTATGGGCGGGGGCCACTTCGCTACGCTCTTTATGCTGATCCATATGACCGATGCCGAGTAATAGCCAATCTGCCGAGATATCCAGTTCACGACAGAGGGCAATCGCATTGTCCAGCGTCATTGTGCCGTCCTCCTTCCATCGTGTAATCGCACTCTCGTGAACCCCCAATGCCCGGGCCAATGCATGCTGCTTGCGGACTGCCCTCGCCTCCAGTGCCTGTTTGATCCTTGCGCCTCGAGAATTCATGCCCGCCCCGTTGGACGCTCGCTTTCGCTGCAGCCGGTCTAGGCGCGCACCTCAACATTGGCGGCCGGCCAAGCCGATCGTCGCACAACCATTACTAGAATTTGATAAACTGACCTATAGGTGAGCGCATTGCCGAGACAATGGCTGCGACGACGCGTCTCCTTGTCCTTCGGTCGAACTTGCTCCAGCGGGCGTGACGCTGCTTCGTTCTGCCGAGGGCACACGCAGATTCGTCGGCTGGGCCGAGCGAAGCGTGTCCACCATTCGATGCCGGCCTCCGCGAGGCAATGTGGGCATGCGCCCCTTCACCTCCAGCTACACCGAATTGGCTTATCCGCCTGCGCTTTGGCTCCGTCATCGCGAGCCACGAAACAACGAAGCAACGAAGCAATTCAAGCCTCCTGCTTTCGCCTTGAATTGCTTCGCGGAAGCCTGTCATCCGGCCGTGCATCGCGCCGACCGGGCGGCTCGCAATACGGACACCGGCATCGGTGCCGCGCATCGCGAACCATGTCATCCCTATGTACCTATCAAACAGCAAGACAGACATCTGCGATCTCGCGACGTGATCCGCCCGAGCTTTGCGAAACGACGGCCCTCGAAATGGCGGAGGGCGCAGGGAAGGCCGGGTGCTGACCGCACCCATGGCTCGCGTGCAGAGAAAGCACGCGGCAGAACCACAGGTACGGGCCGAACAACCGGCCTTCCCTGCGCGATGGCTTTACGGCTTATACGCGATCTCCCCAGGGACCGGCTTTCTTGCCCCTGTCGTCAGTGCGATGCGCAAGCATCGTCGCCAACTTAGCGCCAGCACCGGGGCGCCAGGACCACGCGACTTCGTCGTGCGCGTCGGGATTGTTCGTCGGCGCGAATGAACCGCGCTGCAACCCGACACGCCCATCGCATCCCGCTTCCCACGTCCGTGACGGTCGCGAAACGCCCCTCCTGAAGGAGGCGGGACAGCGACGATTAATGCCGGTGATTTGCCCGACGAGGCAAGCTGATTCTTTTTTTCCGAAGGGATGGACAGGTTTCGGCAAGGCATGCCCGTCGGGCAAACCACCTGCGGCTCTCGGGCTGGCTGGCGATTACTTTTGCTGAATGCGGTTGAGATAATCGATGACCGCGAGAATGCGCGTTCGCACGACGACTTCCGGGCTTTGCTGCGGCCCCGCCAGCTTCCAATAATACGGATCGACATCATGAGGCAAATTGACGATCGGGTTGAATCGTTGTCCCCAGATCGGCATTTCACGCGAGCCATGAGCGGCGATCGCTTTCGATCCGTAGATCGTTTCATAAACCGCGTTGGTAGGAAACACCCCGTTGTTCTTCTTGGCCAGTAGCGTCAGATCGGGGGGCGCGACCTTGAGCTGGGCGCTGACCGGCCCTCCGCCCTTCCCATCCGCACCATGACAACTCGCACACGAAGACTGAAATTCCGACTTGCCGATGTCGACGTCTTCGGCCTGAGCTGCAGCGGCGAAGCCAGTGGCAAGACCGGCAACGATCAACCATTCTGCAACAGCTTTTATCATGTCACCTCCGACGCGGGTTGGGACGCCTTACTACTAGAAGCTCTGGTCACCGAGAGATTGACGCACATCAAGACGGCCTTGCCGTGTGGTGCCGTCAATTCTCCATCGCCTCATAGATCAGCTGCTTCACCGTCTTCTGGATCCGCTGGCGCTCCGAGGGAGTCTGCTCGAGCAAAACGAAGAACATGTCCTGCTTGCGATCGATCACGAAATAGCAGCCGCTGGCGCCGTCCCATTTCAATTCGCCAAGATCGCCTGGTGCCGGCGGCGTGGCGTTGCCCGCATCGGTGCGCACGGCGAGGCCGAGCCCAAAGCCGAAGCCGTCGCCGGGGAAGTAGAAGAAATCGCGATCGACGCCCGAATCCGGTCCGACCTGATCAGTCGTCAGCAGCTTGAACGCTCGCGGGCTAAGAATGGTCTTGCCCTCGAATTTGCCGCCGTCCAGCAGCATCTGCGCGAAGCGCGCGTAGTCCGCCATGGTCGAGACCATGCCGCCGCTGGCATACATGATCTTCTTTGGGACGGTCGGGTTGTTTTCACGACCTACCCGGAAATCGCTGTCATTGGGCATCGGCTGGGCGAGCAGCTTTTGCTTTTCCGGATCGGTGACGAAGAACCCGGTGTCCTTCATGCCGAGCGGATCGAGCAGCTCTTCCCGCTCGACATCGATCAGGGACTTCCCGGACACGATCTCCATGATCCGCGCCAGGATGTCGGTGGAATGACCATACTGCCAAAGCGCGCCGGGTTGATTGTGCAGCGGCAGTTTGGCGATCCGTTCGGCGAACTCGGCAAGATCGAAATCACCGGCATAGATATTGGCGCCCCTGTAGGCCTTGCGAACCAGGCTATCACCATAAAAGCCGTAGGTGATGCCGGAAGTCTGGCGCATCAAGTCCAGCACGGTCGGCGGCCGGTCCGGCGGCACCAGTTCGAGCGTCTTGGTCCCGTCGCTGGCTTCCTTCTCGACGCCGACCTTCACATTTGCAAAGGACGGAATGTATTTGGCGACCGGATCGTCGAGCGAGAACTTGCCCTCGTCCAGCATCTTCACCGCGACCACGCTGGTGATAGCCTTGGTCATCGAGAACAGGCGGAAGATGGTGTGGTCGGTGATCGGCGCCTTCGAGACCACGTCCTGCACGCCAAAGGCTTCGTGATACACCGGCTTGCCGTGCTGCTGGATCAGCAGGATCGCTCCGGGAATTTTGCCGGTCGCCACTTCGTTCCGGAAGAACTCGCTGAGCTTCGCCAGCTTGTCCTTGTTGAAATGGGCCCCTGCGGGGATTTCAAAAGTTCCCTCGGCCCAAGCCGAGGGTGCAGCCGCGATCAGCAGCGCGCTACAGGCAAGCAACAGCAACGCCCGAAAGGGTCTCATCAAGCTCTCCTGGTTTTGCCCAAGTTTAGCCGTCCGTGCGCGATCGGCACAAGAGAAACCGAGCGTCGCTTGCGGTGGCAAAGGCACTGGGTAACCAGCCACCAATACTGCTGGTGCGGCGCAAAATGGGAAGCTGGTGTTTGAGCCTGGATTCCAAAATTCGCGAGCGAGTGCCGCTCAATTCTCAACTTCCTGCAAGTCGCAGGTATTAGCAAGTCCCCACGTCAAAACGACCCTGGCGTCGCTCCAGAGCGGTCGTTTGCGCGCCTTCGGACTCAGCGAGCGCGAGACTCAGGAAACGTGCGTCATTAGTTCCCACAGGGCGCAACATAGCAATTTGCGCAGTTGCCGTTACCGTCGCAATAACAAACGGTCAGCGTGTTATCCGGACGACAATTGGTCATCAGACACCAATCGCCCTTCTGCACCGCGCCGCCGCACGGCCTCCGATGCGCAAAATGCGGCAAAGCCTTTTCTTCAGTCGAGAGATCTATTCGCTGGTATCCTCGACGAACGGCTTCGACTTCGGTTTGGGCAATATCATTGTTATCAGCCATGGTGCGCACTCCTCTCGTCTACGAGGTGGGACAGATTATCGAGGCAGGCTCTGGATTGCGGTGGTGATACCCTGAATTTGAGCACCGAGATGGGCCGCATCGATCGCTTGCGTCGAAACAAGCGGCCTTCCGCCTGGAGCGATTGACGTCATGGGCCCCATTGTAATGAGGAGATCGTCCGTTCTTGCCCGGGTGGCGCCTAAGAATGTGCCGGACGGGTTGACGGTTACGGATACGAGCTTCCAAATCGGCGTGATACCGCCTGTCAAAGTCACGACGAACTGGACCTCGTGCGAGGTGGTGTCGAGAGGCCCACCTGATTTGAACGGATCGGATACCGTCTTCGGCGTTGACGCGAGCAGCCCCACGGTTTCGACCCACTCCTTGAGCTTCAGGTCGCTTTCGATCAGGATATCGCTGTAATGCTCGCATAGTTTCGGCTCTCGAGCGGGCAACCTATGAGTTTTCGGATCGAGCAAGTCCGCAAAGACAAAGTAGAAATTGACCGTCTCCGTACGGGTGGCATCGGCGGATAAAGAGCCGTTTGCGTTCAGCGAGAAGGTTCCTGGAGGCGTTACGAGCACGCTGGGACTGAGATTGCTTTGCTCTTCAACGATGATCTTGAGGGTCGCCTTCGCGCCCCATGTTGCAAGCCATCCGACGGGATTGGCGTCTTTCTCCTGATACTCCATGATGACGTCGTAGACGGCTTTGCCGAGCTCGCATTTCACCTGGTTTGCGATGCGATTGACAAAGATTCCCGTGTCGTAAGGCGACCGCGCCAGCGGATCGAACGCCGGTGTGACCCAACCACATGCGCTCAGGCCAACGGCGAAAAGCGTTAGAGCGATCATCGTCGCGACTCGGGTAAACATGGCATCCCCCACACCACCGCGCGCGCCGCAGAGCGCCGACCTGACGCTACCTTAGGATGAGGTATAGCTGAGGTAAAGCTCCAGCTGTCCGTTCGCTATTTCGCGAACGGAGATCGGGCGGACCTGAGCAAGGACCCGACGATCGTTACAGGGCCCAAGTTCCTAAGTCGCGACCGCGCCGCCGCTGGCGGCCTCGTTGCGGAAGGCGGCCGCGAACAGCGCGCGCGTGTAGTCCGACTTCGGATTCTTGAACAGTTCGACAGCCGCCCCCTCCTCGACCACCTTGCCGTCACGCATCACGATGAGATGGCTGGCCAGCGCTGCGACCACGCGCAGATCGTGCGAGATGAACATGTAGGTCAGGTCGTGCTTGCGCTGCAGCTCGCGCAACAGATCGACCATCTGCGACTGGAACAGCATGTCGAGCGCAGAGGTCGGCTCGTCCAGCACCACGAAGCTCGGCTCCAGCACCACGGCGCGCGCAATCGAGATGCGCTGGCGCTGGCCGCCGGAGAATTCATGCGGATAGCGGAAGCGTGTCTCAGGATCGAGCCCGACGTCCTTGAGCGCCTTGATCACGCGCGCCTCACGCTCCTCGTCCGACAGGTTCGGCTGGTGGACGCTCAAGCCCTCGGCGATGATGTCGCCGACCGACATGCGCGGGCTGAGTGAACCGAAGGGATCCTGGAACACAACCTGCATGTCGCGGCGGAACGGACGGACGTCCTTGAACTTGAGGCCCTGAATGTTTCGGCCGAGAAACACGATCGGTCCATCCGACGAGATCAGCCGCAACAGCGCCAGCCCCAGCGTGGTCTTGCCGGAACCGGATTCGCCGACGACGCCGAGCGTCTCGCCCTTGCGCACCGCGATGCTGACGCCATCGACCGCCTTGATATGCCCCACGGTCGAGCGGAACAGGCCACGCTTGATCGGAAACCAGACCTTGAGATCCTTGGCCGACATCACTTCCGGCGCATTGGGTCGCGGCGGCGCCGGATCCGGCTTGGGCTCGGCCGCGAGCAGCGCCTTGGTGTAAGGATGTTTCGGCGTCGAAAAGACCTGCTCGACCGGGCCCTGCTCGACGATCTTGCCGCCATTCATGACGCAGACGCGATCGGCGATGCGGCGGACGATGCCGAGATCATGGGTGATGAACAGCAGGCTCATGCCGAGCCGGGCGCGGATGTCCGCGAGCAGCGTCAGGATCTGCGCCTGCACGGTGACGTCGAGCGCGGTGGTCGGCTCGTCGGCGATCAAGAGATCCGGCTCATTGGCGAGCGCCATCGCGATCATCACGCGCTGGCGCTGGCCGCCGGAGAGCTGGTGCGGATAGGAACCGAGCCGCGTCTCCGGCTCAGGGATGCCGACCTGTGTCAACAGTTCCAGCGTCCGCGCCCGTGCAGCGCTGTTCGACATCGGCCGGTGGAGGTGAATGATCTCGGTAATCTGCCGCTCGATCGTATGCAGCGGATTGAGCGAGGTCATGGGCTCCTGGAAGATGATGGAAATATCGCTGCCGCGGATCTCCCGGATCTCCCGGTCGGACAGCGTGAGCAGGTCGCGCCCGTTGAAGCGGATGGTGCCTGACGGATGCGACGCCACCGGATAGGGCAGCAGCCTCAGGATCGACAGCGCGCTGACCGATTTGCCGGAGCCGGATTCGCCGACCAGCGCCACGCATTCCCCGCGCTTGATATCGAACGAGACGTGATCGACGGCGAGTGACGTCCGACCCTGCTGGTGGAACGTCACCGAGAGGTCCTCGACCGATAAGAGCAACGGGTTGATCGCGTCCATGCGTTTACCTGAAGGTCTTGCGCGGATCGAAGGCGTCGCGCACGGCTTCACCGATGAAGATCAGCAGCGACAGCATGACCGCCACCGAGAAGAAGCCGGTGAGCCCGAGCCACGGCGCCTGCACGTTGGCCTTGGCCTGGGACAGCAATTCGCCCAGCGAGGGAGAACCGGGCGGCAGACCAAAGCCGAGGAAATCGAGCGCGGTCAGCGTCATCACCGAGCTCGAGACGATGAAGGGCAGGAACGTCATGGTCGCGACCATCGCGTTCGGCAACAGATGGCGGACCATGATGACGGCGT
Organism: Bradyrhizobium sp. SZCCHNGR1005; assembly: GCF_032489995.1. Lineage (NCBI taxonomy): Bacteria > Pseudomonadati > Pseudomonadota > Alphaproteobacteria > Hyphomicrobiales > Nitrobacteraceae > Bradyrhizobium > Bradyrhizobium sp. SZCCHNGR1005. The sequence goes on along the minus strand of NZ_JAUEZC010000006.1, from coordinate 261,770 downwards.
TGGAGACGCCGAGCGCGCGCGCCGCCTGGATGTATTCAAAATTGCGGCCGCGCAAAAATTCCGCGCGCACCAATCCCACCAGCGACACCCAGGAAAACAACAGCATGATGCCGAGCAAGGTGAAGAAGCCGGGCACCAGCACCGCGGACAGGATCAGCAGCAGATAGAGGTAGGGAATCGCGTTCCAGATCTCGATGAAGCGCTGGAACAACAGATCGACCCAGCCGCCGAAATAGCCCTGCACGCCGCCGGCGGCGACCCCGATGATCGAGGAAAACAGCGTGAGCGTCAGGCCGAACAGCACCGAGATCCGGAAACCATAGATCAGGCGCGCCACGACGTCGCGGCCCTGGTCGTCGGTGCCGAGCCAGTTATATTCGAGATCGCGGCAGCTCTTCAGCCCCTTCTTCTCGACCACCGGCTTGCACTGCGCTTCCGTCAGCATCCAGGTCGGCGGCGATGGCGCCGGGGTCGGCAGATCGAGGTTGTGGGTGTCGTAGGAGTAACGGATCAGCGGCCAGACGATGGTGCCGCCCTTCGCCGCGATCAGCTTCTGCAAATAGGGATCGCGATAATCGGCCTCGGTCTCGAAGTCACCGCCGAAAGCGGTCTCCGGATAGGACACGAAGGCCGGCCAATACAGATGACCGTCGAACTTGATCAGGAACGGACTGTCATTCGCGATCAATTCGGCGAACAGGGAGACGAAAAACAGAACCAGGAAGATCCAGAACGACCAGTAGCCGCGCTTGTTCGCCTTGAAGTTCTGCCAGCGCCGCTGATTCAAAGGTGAGGGACGGAAGCGCTGCCGCGTCGGCGGCACGGCTTCGCCGAGCGGCTCCCGCGTCGTGGTCTCGACCGGTGGCGGAGCGACCAGCGTCATCAGACCTCCCGCGCCTCGAAATCGATCCGGGGATCGATCCACATGTAAGTGAGATCGGAAAGGAGATTCACGACGAGGCCGACCAGTGAGAAGATATAGAGCGTGCCGAACACGACCGGATAGTCCCGGTTCAATACGCTCTCGAACGACAGCAGCCCGAGCCCGTCGAGCGAAAAGATGGTCTCGATCAGCAGCGAGCCGGAGAAGAAGGCGCTGATGAACGCGCCCGGGAAGCCCGCGATCACGATCAGCATGGCGTTGCGGAAGACGTGATTATACAGCACCTGCCGCTCGCTGCAGCCTTTTGCCCGCGCCGTCATCACATATTGCTTGCGGATCTCGTCCAGGAACGAGTTCTTGGTCAGCAGGGTCATGGTGGCGAAGGCGCCGAGCGCCATGGAGACCAGCGGCAGCGTGAGGTGCCAGAAATAATCAGTGATCTTCCAGTACCAGGGCAAGGTCGCCCAGTAATCCGAGGTGAGCCCGCGCAGCGGGAAGATGTTCAGGAACGATCCGCCGGCAAGCAGGATGATCAGGAGGATCGCGAACAGAAAGCCGGGAATCGCAAAGCCGACGATGATGACGGCCGAGGTCCAAGTATCGAAGCGACTGCCGTCCTGCACCGCCTTGCGGATGCCGAGCGGAATCGAAATCAGATAGGTCAGCAGCGTCATCCAGATGCCGAGCGACATCGACACCGGCAGCTTCTCCTTGATCAGCTGGATCACGCTGACGTCGCGGAAATAGCTCTTGCCGAAATCGAAGCGCGCGAAATTCCACACCATCAGCGCGAAGCGTTCCGGCGCCGGCTTGTCGAAGCCGAACTGCTTTTCGAGGTTCTTGATGAAGGCGGGATCGAGCCCCTGCGCGCCGCGATATTTGGAATTGACCGCATCGGCGGCGGCGCCGATCTGGCCTTGGCCACGGGCGCCGAAATCACCGCCTCCGCCGGAGATGCGCGAGGTGCCGCCGGTGTCGGCGCCGGTGAGTTGCGCGATGACGCGCTCGACCGGGCCGCCGGGCGCAAACTGCACGACGACGAAGGAGACGAACAGGATCCCGAACAAGGTCGGGATCATCAGGAGAATGCGGCGGGCGATGTAAGCGGCCATGGATTATTTCGTCTGCTCGAGCTTGGCCGCCTTGGCGGCGTCAAACCACCACATGTCCGGCACGCCGGCTGCCTGCGCGTATTTCGGCAGCCTGGCCGGATGGTCGAACTCGTCCCAATAGGCGATCGGATGGGTCGAGCGGTACCATTGCGGGACCCAATAACGCCCGGCCCGGAAGACACGATCGATCGCGCGGCAGGCCGCCGTCAGCTCGGCACGGTTTTCGGCCGCGATCGCCTTCTCGACCAGCGCGTCCATCGCAGGACTGACGATGCCCGCAAGGTTGTAGGAGCCCTTGGTCGAAGCCTCCTTCGAGCCGAAATACGGACGCAGGCTGTCGCCAGGGGTCGCCGACATCGAGAGCCGCTCCATGGCGATGTCGAAATCGAAGTCCTCGACGCGGGCACGAAATTGCACGGCATCGACGATGCGCAAACTGGCATCGATGCCGAGCTGCTGAAGGTTCTTGATGAAAGGCCCGTGGTGCGGCTGGAGCCCCACCTCATCGACCAGGAATTCGACGCTGAAGCGCTCGCCGTTGGGCAAGTAGCGCTTGCCGTCCTTGACCGTCAGCCCGGCTTCATTCAGCAGCTGCTGCGCCTTGCGCAGCAGGGTGCGGTCCTGGCCCGAGCCGTCTGAGACCGGCGGCACGAACGGCGATCCGAACACCTCGTCCGGCACCTGGCCGCGGAACGGCTCCAGCAGCTTCAGCTCTTCCGGCGAGGGCGGGCCCTCGGCGACCATGTCCGTATTCTGGAACGGCGAGACCAGGCGCGTATAGGCGCCGTACATGATGGTCTTGTTGGTCCATTCGAAATCGAAGGCGTAATTGAAGGCCTCGCGCACGCGCGGATCCTTGAACTTGTCGCGGCGGGTGTTCATGAACCAGCCCTGCCCTCCGGACGGCATCTCGTCCGGCAAGGTCTCGCGCTTGACGCGGCCGTCCTTCACGGCGGCGAAATCATAGCGCGTCGCCCAGATCCGGGCGGTGAACTCCTCGCGATAGAGATAGTTCTTGCCGGAAAAGCCTTCATAAGCGACGTCGCGATCGCGATAGAATTCGTAGCGGACCACGTCGAAATTGTAGCTGCCGCGGCAGACCGGCAGATCGGCTGCCCACCAGTCCTTGACCCGCTCATATTCGACGAAGCGGTTGATCTCGTATTTGCCGACTTTGTACGGCCCGCTGCCGAGCGGCACCTCGATCGTGGATTCCTCGAACGGATGCGCGGCATAATAGGCCTTGGAGAAGATCGGCAGGCTCGCGACAAAGAGCGGCACGTCGCGGGCGCGATCCTTGGCGAAAGTCACGACCACGGTCGCATCATCGAGCGCCTCGGCCTTCTCCATGAAGCGCAGCTGCGTCACGATCAGCGCGTGGCCTTTTTCCTTGAGCGTGGTCAGCGACCACGCGACATCCTGCGCCGTGATCTTCGAGCCGTCGTGGAAGCGCGCCTCGGGCCGCAGGGTAAAGCGATAGGTCAGCTTGTCCGGCGAGATCGCCACCGACCTGGCCGCATAACCATACATCGCGTCCGGCTCGTCGGACGCCGACGCCATCAGCGACACGAAGGTCATGTTCATGCCCTGCGCGCCTTCGCCCTTCATGATGTAGGCGTTGAAGGAGTTGAAGGTGAAATAGGACTGGTTATAGGCGCGCGCCGAAGGGATGAAGGAGAACAAGCCGCCCTTCGGCGCATCCGGATTGACGTAGTCGAAGTGATGAAAGTCGGCGGGATATTTCAGGTCGCCGAACGCCGACATGCCGTGGGATTCGGTCTCACCCTCGCTTGCAATGACGGGTCGCAGGACGCCAGCGCTCAGTGCGCCCAGACCAACGCCGAGCACACGCCGGCGCGACAATGGGAGCCGATGAAGCAGCCGGCTCAAGAGCGACCACCCGTCTTCGCGGCCTTGTCGGCGTCCCACCACCAGATATCCGGAAAACCGGACAAGCCATACTTGGGAAGCTTCTCGGGATGGCCGAACCTATCCCATCGCGCGGTCCGCACCTTCGGGTAGTTCCATTGCGGGACCACGTAGTGGTTCCACAACAGCACGCGATCGAGCGCGCGCGTCGATGCGATCAGGTCGTCGCGGCTCTTGGCGTAGATCACCTGGTCGATCAGCTTGTCGACGGCCGGATTCTTGATGCCGATGTAATTCTCCGAACCGTTGGAGTCGGCCGCCTGCGACCCCCAATATTCGCGCTGCTCGTTGCCGGGCGACAGCGACTCGCCCCAGGAGTGGATGGCCAGCACGTCGAAATCACGATTGCGCAGGCGATTTTCGTACTGGATCGCGTCGACGGCGCGGACAGAAACCGAACAGCCGAGCCGCTCGAGCGAGGGTTTGTAGAACAGCGCGACCCGCTCATAGGCCGGACTTTCGGTCAGAGTGAGCAGCTCGATACTCAGGGGCTGACCGGTCTTGGCGCTGATGAGCTTGCGCTCCCGTATCTCATAGCCCGCCTCCTTCAAGAGGCGCTGGGCCTCCAGCAGGTTGCGCCTGACAGCCTCGGGGCTACCGCCCACGGGATTGCTGTATTCGGTCGTAAACACCTCTGCCGGCACCTCGGCGCGGACCGTTTCCAGAATTTCCAGCTCACGCCCTTGCGGAAGCCCCGAAGATGCAAGCTCCGTCCCGTCGAAGTAGCTCGATATCCGCTTATAAGCGCCGTAGAAGAGCTGCTTGTTCATCTCCTCGAAATCGAACGCGAAATTGAGCGCCCGACGGACACGCGGATCCTTGAACTGATCGCGACGGATGTTCGGCACGAATGCCTGCATCACGCCGGAGCTGCGGTTTGGAAACTCCTCCAGCACTACGCGCTTGTCCTTGGCTGCCGGGAAGTCGTAGGCCGTCGCCCAATCCTTCGCGGAGCTCTCAGTTCGCCAATCGCATTGGTCGCCCTTGAATGCCACCAGTGCCACCCCACTGTCCCGCACGTAGTCGTAGCGATAGGTCTCGAAGTTGAACCGCCCGACATTGACGTTCAGATCGCGTCCCCAATAATTCTCGACCCGCTGGAGCACGATGGAACGTCCGGCATCGAATTCCTTGACGCGATACGGACCGGATCCGAGCGGCGGCTCCAGCGTAGTCGCGGAGATGTCGCGCTTCCGACCGTTGCTGTCAGTGCCTTCCCACCAATGTTTCGGCAGGACCGTCAGCTCACCGACGATCTGGGGCAGTTCGCGATTGCCCGGAGCATCGAAGGTGAACTTCACGTCGCGCTCGCCGATGGCCTCGGCGCCGACGACATGCTTGTAGTAGGCGCTGTAGCGCGGGTGGAAGGTCTTGAAGGACTGCAGCGAGAAGATCACGTCGGCCGGCGTGACGGGCTTTCCGTCGTTCCATTTGGCGTCGGCGCGCAGCCGGTAGATGACCCAGGAGAAGTCGTCGGGATGCTGCGCCGCTTCGGCCAGCAATCCGTACTCGGTGGCCGGCTCGTCGAGAGATCGTGCCGTCAAACTCTCGTAGATGTAGCCTGTGCCGACAGCGATCGAGCCCTTCACGCCGGCGATGACCGGATTGAAATTGTCGAACGTTCCGACCGGCGCCAGCCGCACCACGCCGCCTTTCGGCGCGTCCGGATTGACATAGTCGAACCGCTTGAAGTCGGGCGGATATTTGACGTCACCGAACAGGGACAGCGCGTGGCGCCAGGCAGGCTCGCTGGCCGATTGGGCCTGAGCCGCGGTGGTGAAGGCCGGAAGGCTCGCGGTGGCCCCGAGCGCCGGGGTCATCGCGGCCAAGGCGCTGCTCTTGAGAAGCTGTCGTCGGGTAATCGCCAAATGAGGGGTCCTTTGCAGAGAGCCTTATGCAGAGAGCCTTGGCCGACACGCGAGGGGATCGCGGTCAACCGGCATTGCGCTCCAGTGTAGTGAGCTTCGTCAGTCCGGAAAACACAGTCCGATGATCCGGTCCGGGTTCCATTCAGAGCGCAATATACGGCAAGGATTCGGCAAATAACGTTGCTTTTTCCTCATGATATCAGGTTGTGAACGGGGCCGCTGCGGCGAAAGGTCCCAAACCGCCCCGAAGCCTCTCCGATACGAAAACGGCCAGGCAAGGCCTGGCCGTCAACGTCACTGGATGCGGGAAGGTCCACGCGAGGGATTACTTGGCCGCGGTGGGCAGCGGCGCCGGGTTGTCCGACAGCGAGTTGAGATAGGCGAGCACGTCGGCCCGCTCGCTGTCCTTCTGGACGCCGGCAAACCCCATCACGGTGCCCGGGACGAAGCCCTTGGGGTTGGCGATGAACTGGTTGAGGTCGTCGATGGTCCAGGTGCCGCCCTTGGCCTTCATGGCCGCCGAGAAGTTGAAGCCGTTGCGGCCTTCACCCTTGTGATCGCCGACGATACCGTAAAGGTTCGGACCGACGCGATTGGGGCCGTTCTTCTCGAAAGTGTGACAGGCCGCGCACTTCTTGGCCGCCGCTTCACCCTTCTGGACCGAAGCGGTCTGCAGCAGCTTCTCGATCGGCTCGGCCGCAGCGGGAGCCGCGGCTTCCTTAGCCCCGCCTGCGGTCTCCTTGACGGCAATCTCGAAGCCCGGCTTTTCCGGCAGTTTGGGCGCAAACAGCGCATTGGCGGTGAAGCTCGTCACGAGCAGAACGAGACAGGTGGCCAGCACGGCCCCGAGAATCTTATTGAGTTCGAAGGAGTCCATTGTGGCGTCAGGCTCCGCGGGCAAATTTCATCGTTGGGCCGCAGTCGCGGCCAATGGTCGCCGACAAGGAATCGAGCCTTCGCGCCGCCCCCTTCGGCAGAAGTGAGATATCGGTTTGCCCGTGCTCTGGCAACCCGTATAAGCGGCCCGTCGTTCGGCCCTCCACCAAGCCGGACCGCATGTTGCGACCCTTTCCGACCTGCCGTTTCAGAATGACCGATTCCCGCACCTTGGTGCTGATCCCCGCTCGCATGGCCTCGACCCGTCTGCCGGGCAAGCCGCTGATGGATATCGGCGGGCTGCCGATGATCGTGCACGTGCTCCGGCGTGCCCAAGAGGCTGCCATCGGCCGCGTGGCGGTGGCGACCGACACGCCTGAGATCGCGGCAGCCGTGACGGCCGAAGGCGGCGAGGTGGTGATGACCAGGCCCGATCATCCCTCGGGCTCGGACCGGGTCTACGAGGCGCTGTGCAAGCTCGACCCCGAGCGTCAAGCCGAGATCGTGGTGAACCTGCAAGGCGATTTCCCCACCATCGACCCGCAGAACATCCGCGATGTGCTGCCGCCATTGGCCGACCCGGCCGTCGACATCGCAACGCTGGCGGCGCAGATCCATACCGAGGAAGAGAGCCTCAACCCCAACGTCGTGAAAGCGGTCGGCTCGCCGCTGGGCGGCCGCCGGCTGCGCGCGCTCTATTTCACCCGGGCCACCGCGCCCCATGGCGAGGGACCCCGCTACCATCATATCGGCCTCTACGCCTATCGCCGCGCGGCGCTGGAGCGCTTCGTCAGCCTGCCGCCTTCCGCGCTCGAACAGCAGGAAAAGCTGGAGCAGCTCCGGGCGCTCGAAGCCGGCATGCGGATCGACATCACGATCGTCGACGCGGTACCGCGGGGCGTCGATACCCCGGCCGATCTCGAAACCGCGCGGCGGCTGCTGTCCAAGGCTTGAGCTGTTAGAAGGCCCCTCATGAGCAAGATCCTGAAAATCGCGTTCCAGGGCGAGCCGGGAGCCAATTCCCACATCGCCATTTCCGAAGCCTATCCGAGCGCCGAAGCAGCCCCCTACGCCACCTTCGAGGACGCGCTGTCCGCGATCTCCTCCGGCGAGGCCGATCTCGGCATGATCCCGATCGAGAATTCGGTCGCGGGCCGGGTCGCCGACATCCATCATTTGCTGCCGGCCTCGGGCCTCTACATCATCGGCGAATGGTTTCTGCCGATCCGCCATCAGCTGATGGGCATCAAGGGCGCCAAGCTCGCCGACATCAAGACGGTCGAAAGCCACGTCCATGCGCTCGGCCAGTGCCGCCGCATCATCCGCCAGCTCGGCATCAAGCCGATCGTGGCCGGCGACACCGCCGGAAGCGCCCGCATCATCGCCCAGCGCGGCGACAAGAGCGCCGCCGCGATCGCCTCACGGCTCGCCGCCGAGATCTATGGCCTCGACATCCTCGCCGAGGACGTCGAGGACGAGGCCCACAACACCACCCGTTTCGTGGTGCTGGCGCGCGAGCCGCAATGGGCCGAGCAGAACTCCGGTCCTCTGGTCACCACCTTCGTCTTCCGCGTCCGCAACCTCCCCGCAGCGCTGTACAAGGCGCTCGGTGGCTTCGCCACCAACGGCGTCAACATGACCAAGCTCGAAAGCTACATGGTCGACGGCAATTTCTTCGCCACGCAATTCTACGCCGACGTCGACGGCCACCCCGAGGACAAGGGGCTCGCCTTTGCGCTGGAGGAATTGAAATTCTTCTCGCGCGAATTCCGCATCATCGGCGTCTACCCTGCGCATCCGTTCCGGGCGACCTTCAGCGAGCGGATGGAGTGATGCTCCGCTGATAGACACCAGCCCGTCATTCCGGGGCGCGCATGCGATGCGCGAGCCCGGAATCTCGAGCTTGGCTTGCATTCTTTTGCAACAGATCGGGATTCCGGGTTCGAGGCCTACGGCCTCGCCCCGGAATGACTGTGAGTTCGGCCATCACGCCGCGGCCTTCTCCAATCCGAAGGCCTCCGCCAGCAGGCGGTAGGAGCGCTTGCGCGCCTCGTGGTCGAACACGGCGGTGATCACCATCAGCTCATCCGCCTGGCTCGTCGCGATCATCGGATCGAGCTTGGCCCGCACCGTCGCCGGCGAGCCGACGAACAGCCGCGAGCGGTTACGCGCGATCGAGGCGCGCTCGGCCTCCGTATACGGATAGGCCGCGGCCTCCTCCGGGCTCGGCAGCGGCAGATATTCGCCGCGGTCGCGCCTGAGACGATTCAGATCCATGGATGACGCCAGCCGCTCCGCCTCCGCGTCGGTGTCCGCGGTCACGACGGCCACGGCCAGGATCGCATGCGGCTCGCTGCGCCAGCGCGACGGCTGAAAACGGGCGCGATAATTCGTCATCGCCGTGATCGCGTCATGGCTGGCGAAATGATGCGCGAAGGCAAAACCCATCCCGACCTGTGCGGCGAGCTCGCTCGAATAGTCGCTGGAGCCGAGCAGCCAGATCGGCGGCAGCGGGGTGTCGTCCGGCATCGCGATCACCTTGTGATAGGGATGGCCGGCGGGAAATTCGCGCGTCTCCCACAAGGTCAATTCGTGCAGCCGCTCCAGGAAGTCGTCGCCCTCGCGGCGGTCGAGCCGGCTGCGCAGCGCGTAAGCCGTCGTGCCGTCGGTGCCGGGCGCGCGGCCGAGGCCCAAATCGATACGGCCGGGAAACAGCGCCTCCAGCATCTTGAAGCGCTCGGCCACGACCAGCGGCGCGTGGTTGGGCAGCATCACCCCGCCGGAGCCCACCCGGATGCGCTTCGTGACCGCCGCGATCTGCCCGATCATCACGTCCGGCGCCGGGCTCGCGACCGAAGCCAAGCTGTGGTGCTCGGCGAGCCAATAGCGGACGTAACCAAGCTCATCGACATACCGCGCCAGATCGATGCTGTTGCGGAGCGCCGCGGCCGGCTTGGTCGCGGTGGTGGTGACGGAGAGGTCGAGGACTGAAAGCGGGATCATGGCTCAAAAACTCGCGCGCGTGAGCCGGTAAGGTAGTGGGCAGCGGGCGCCCGACAAAGAGGGCCGTCCCACGGGTCAGGGCTGTGGCGCTAGGATAGCTCGGCAGGAGTACAGTGGGACATTCTTTGTTGTATACATAAACCGTGCAATTTTGCCCAACGATAAAGTTAGCCGCAATCTGCTAGATTCGGCGAAATTGAGCCAAACTCGCTCAAAAATACTCACTTTTTGCCCAACTAGCTAAGCTACAGATCTTCAATCTACACCAAAAGAAAAGAATATCGTGGGCAATTTCCCACGTCCGGTGGGCTATTTGCTGCAATGCGTTTCGCCTATCTTACCTCCCCAGCGAGCCGGTGTGGGGCTCTTGATCTGACATTTACGCGGAATCCGGAGTCTGCGCTGCCATGACCGAGCTTACGACGCCGATCTCGAACGGACATGCCGGGCTGCCACGGCCAAGGATCTCGTTCGAGTTCTTCCCGCCGAAGACCGGGGAGATGGAGAAGACGCTGTGGGCTTCGATAGAGCGGCTGGCGCCGCTCGAGCCGAACTTCGTGTCGGTAACCTATGGCGCGGGCGGCTCGACCCGTGAGCGCACGCACGCCACCATCGCCCGCATCCTGAAGGAAACCAGCCTGCTGCCTGCCGCGCATCTCACCTGCGTCGGCGCATCCCGCGGCGAGATCGATGAAATCGTCGACCGCTATTACGAAGTGGGCGTCCGCCACATCGTGGCGTTGCGCGGCGATCCACCCGGCGGCATCGGTACGCTCTATTACACCCATGCCGACGGCTATCAGACCTCGCCGGAACTGATCGCCGGCATCAAGCGGCGCCATCCCGACATCGAGATCTCGGTCTCGGCCTATCCAGAGAAGCATCCGGAGAGCCCGACCTTCGATGCCGATATCGACATGCTGAAAGCAAAGGTCGATGCCGGCGCGACGCGCGCGATCACCCAGGTGTTCTTCGACAACGACCTCTATCTCCGCTACCTCGATCGCGTTCGCGCCCGCGGCATCGATATCCCGATCGTGCCGGGCATCATGCCGATGCACAATTTCAAGCAGGCGCGCGGCTTCGTCACCCGGGCCGGCACCACCGTGCCGGACTGGCTTGCGGAAAAGTTCGACGGCCTCGATGACGATCCTGAAACGCGCAAGCTGGTCGCGGCGACCGTCGCGGCCGGCCAGGTGCAAAAGCTCGCCAAGCAGGGCGTCGACACCTTCCATTTCTACACCATGAACCGCGCCGACCTCGTGTTCGCGATCAGCCATCTGCTCGGCATCCGCCCGAAGCTCGCCAAGAAAGTCGCCGCCTGATGTCCGTTCCGACCTCTCCCAAGGAATCCGCAAAGCGCACCGCCTTTCTTGCCGCCGCCCGCGAGCGCATTCTGATCCTCGACGGCGCCATGGGCACGATGATCCAGGCGCTGCAGTTCGACGAGGCCGCCTTCCGCGGCGAACGCTTCAAGGACTTCCATCGCGACCTCCGTGGCAACAACGACCTGTTGATCCTGACGCAGCCTGACGCGATCGAGGACATCCACGCCGCCTACTTGCGTGCCGGCGCCGACATCGTCGCCACCAACACCTTCTCTGCCACGTCGATCGCGCAAGCCGATTACGACCTCAGCGACATCATCTATGAGCTGAACCGCGAGGGCGCGCGTCTGGCGCGCAACGCCGCGCAACGCGTATCGGCCGAGGACGGCAAGCCGCGTTTCGTCGCCGGCGCCATGGGCCCGACCAACCGTACCGCCTCGATCTCGCCCGATGTCGCCAATCCCGGCTACCGCGCCGTGACCTTCGACGATTTGCGGCTGGCCTATGGCGAACAGGCACGCGGGCTGCTGGACGGCGGCGCCGACCTCCTGCTGGTCGAGACCATCTTCGACACGCTCAATGCCAAGGCCGCGCTCTATGCCATCGCCGAGCTCTGCGATGAACGCGGCATCGATGTGCCGGTTATGATCTCCGGCACCATCACCGACAAGTCCGGCCGCCTGCTGTCGGGCCAGTTGCCGGAGGCGTTCTGGAATTCGGTGCGGCATGCCAAGCCGGTCACGATCGGCTTCAACTGCGCGCTCGGCGCCGAGGATCTGCGCGCCCATATCGCCGATATCGGCCGCGTCGCCGGCACGCTGGTCTGCGCCTATCCGAACGCCGGCCTGCCCAACGAGTTCGGCCATTACGACGAGACGCCGGACTACATGGCGCGGCTGATCGGCGAGTTCGCCCGCGACGGCCTCGTCAACATCGTTGGCGGCTGCTGCGGCACCACGCCGGACCATATTGCAGCCATCGCCGCCGCGGTCGCTCCGCACAAGCCGCGCGTGGTGCCCGAGATCCCACCGCGGCTGCGGCTGTCCGGCCTCGAGCCGTTCGAGCTGACGCCCGCCATCCCGTTCGTCAATGTCGGCGAGCGTACCAACGTCACCGGCTCGGCGAAATTCCGCAAGCTGATCACCGCCGGCGACTACACCGCGGCGCTTCAGGTCGCCCGCGACCAGGTCAATAACGGCGCTCAGGTCATCGACGTCAACATGGACGAGGGCCTGTTGGATTCGGAAGCCGCGATGCGGACTTTCCTCAATCTCGTCGCGGCCGAGCCGGACATCGCCCGCGTGCCCGTCATGGTCGATTCCTCGAAATTCCACGTGATCGAGGCCGGGCTGAAATGCGTCCAAGGCAAGCCGGTGGTGAACTCGATCTCGCTGAAAGAGGGCGAGGAGAAGTTCATTCATGAGGCCAAGATCGCTCGCCGCCACGGCGCCGCCGTCGTCGTGATGGCGTTCGACGAGACAGGTCAGGCCGACACCTATCAGCGCAAGACCGAGATCTGCGCCCGAGCTTACAAGATTCTGACCGAGACCATCGGCTTCCCGCCGGAAGATATCATCTTCGATCCCAACATCTTCGCGATCGCCACCGGCATCGAGGAGCACAATAATTACGGCGTCGACTTCATCGAAGCCACGCGCTGGATCAGGCAGAACCTGCCGCATGCGCATGTCTCGGGCGGCGTCTCCAACCTGTCCTTCTCGTTCCGCGGCAATGAGCCGGTGCGCGAAGCGATGCATTCGGTGTTCCTGTATCATGCCATCAAGGCCGGCATGGACATGGGCATCGTCAATGCCGGGCAGATGATCGTCTATGACGACATCGATCCCGAGCTGCGCCAGGTTTGCGAGGACGTCGTGCTCAACCGCGACCCCGGCGCCGCCGAGCGCTTGCTGGCGCTGGCCGAGAAATTCCGCGGGCAAGGCAAGCAGACCAAGGAGGCCGATCTCGCCTGGCGCGAGTGGCCGGTCGACAAGCGCCTCAGCCACGCGCTGGTGCACGGCATCACCGAGTTCATCGAACAGGACACCGAAGAGGCGCGCGCGGCAGCAACCCGTCCGCTCGACGTGATCGAAGGCCCGCTGATGGCCGGCATGAACGTGGTCGGCGACCTCTTCGGCGACGGCAAGATGTTCCTGCCGCAGGTCGTCAAATCTGCCCGCGTCATGAAGCAGGCTGTGGCCTATCTGATGCCATTCATGGAGGCCGAGAAGGCTGCCAACAAGGGCGTTGCCGCCGAACGCTCCAACGCCGGCAAGATCGTGCTCGCGACCGTGAAGGGCGACGTGCACGACATCGGCAAGAACATCGTCGGCATCGTGCTCCAGTGCAACAATTTCGAGGTGATCGATCTCGGCGTGATGGTGCCGGCGGCGAAAATCATCGAGACCGCCAAGGCCGAGAAGGCCGACATCGTCGGGCTGTCGGGCCTGATCACGCCCTCGCTGGACGAGATGGCTTATCTCGCCTCGGAGATGGAGCGGCAGAACCTGAACGTACCGCTGCTGATCGGCGGCGCGACGACCAGCCGCGTGCACACGGCTGTGAAGATCGACCCGAATTATCGCAATGGTCCGGTCGTCCATGTCAATGACGCCAGCCGCGCGGTCGGCGTCGCCTCCTCGCTTTTGTCGCCCGAGCGGAAGGTCGCCTATGCGGCCGATGTCCGCAGCGAGTATGAGAAGATCGCGGCCGCGCATCTGCGCGGCCAGGCCGACAAGAGGCGGCTGTCGCTCGCTCATGCCCGCGCCAACGCGCCGAAGATCGACTTTGTCAAGGCGCGGCCGGTGAAGCCGACCTTCCTGGGCGTGAAGAGCTTTGCCGATTACGACATCGCCGAGCTCGTGCCCTATATCGACTGGACGCCGTTCTTCCAGACCTGGGAGCTCGCCGGCCGCTTCCCCGCCATTCTCGATGACGCCAAGGTCGGCGAGGCCGCAGGCGCGCTCTATGACGATGCGCGAAAAATGCTGGACCGCATCGTCAAGGAGAAGTGGTTCACCGCGCGCACCGCGATCGGCTTCTGGGCGGCGAACGCCGTCGGCGACGACATCGTGCTTTATGCCGACGAGAGCCGTGCCAAGCCGATCACGACGCTGCACACGCTGCGCCAGCAGCTCGAGAAGCGCGAAGGACGCTTCAACACTGCGCTGTCCGACTTCATCGCGCCGGCCGCCTCCGGCGTGCCCGATTATATCGGCGGCTTCGTCGTCACTGCGGGGATCGGCGAAGACGTGGTTGCCGACCGCTTCAAGAACGCCAATGACGACTACTCCTCGATCCTGGTCAAGGCGCTGGCCGACCGGCTCGCCGAAGCCTTTGCCGAGCGCATGCACGCGCGCGTCAGGCGCGAGTTCTGGGCCTATGCGCCGGACGAAGCTCTCTCGAATGACGAACTGATATTGGAGAAGTATCAGGGCATCCGCCCCGCGCCGGGCTATCCCGCGCAGCCCGATCACACCGAGAAGGCGACGCTGTTCGAGCTGCTGGACGCGGAGAGGAATGCCGGGGTCAAGCTGACCGAGAGCTTCGCGATGTGGCCGGGTTCGTCGGTGTCGGGACTTTATTTTTCGCATCCCGAAAGCTTCTATTTCGGCGTCGGCAAGATCGAGCGCGACCAAGTCGAGGATTACGCCGCGCGCAAGGGCATGAGCGTGGCCGAGATCGAGCGCTGGCTGGCGCCGATCCTCAACTACATCCCATCGCAGGTCGCAGGTTCGAACAGCGCCGCCGCAGCTGCCGCCCCATCCGGAGCCGCCGCGCCCGTTGCCGCCAACGACGAAGCCGCAGCAAGCGCCGCGAACGGCCTCGCCTCGCATCCGCAAGGGTGCACCTGTGCCGCGCATCTCGCCTGGCGCAAGAAAGCGGTCGGCGCGAAGTAATTAGTTCTTCGCATCATCCGCCAGACCCCAAGGCCGCAGCTCCGCCCTGTGCTGTCATGCCCCGCTTCAAGCGAGGCATCCAGCACGCGCAGCCTCTCGACCGATCACCACCGTCTCGGAATACTGGATCGCCGGCCGTCGCGGGCGATGACAGTCTTATTACTATCGCGAGCCGTAACAACTCGCATAGTCTCTCCTGCCTGGCTCGATCGGACGAGGCACATCCATGAAATTCTATTCCTTCTGGCGATCGCTGGCGAGTTTTCGGGTGCGCATTGCGCTCAATATCAAGAACGTGGCGCACGACGTCGTGTTCGTCGACATCGACAAGCAGGAGCATCGCGGCAACGACTACGCCGGTGTCAATCCGCAGATGGCGCTGCCTTCGCTGGTGCTCGACGACGGCACCGTGCTGCTCCAGTCGCTCGCGATCCTCGAATATCTCGAAGAGACCTATCCCGCGCCGGCACTGCTGCCCGCTGACGCCGCCGGTCGCGCCCGCGTGCGCGGGCTTGCTGCGATGGTCGCCTGCGATGCCCATCCGCTGACCGTGCCGCGCGTCCAGCGTTATCTGACCGAGACGCTCAAGATCAGCAACGAGCAGAAGGCGGCATGGCTGCGGCACTGGGCGGCCGAGACGTTAAGCGCCTTGGAGGCGCAGCTCGCCGATCATCCCGCGACCGGGTCTTACGCGCATGGCGAGGGGCCGACGATCGCCGACATCTGCCTGGTCGGCCACGTCACCTTCGCGATGAACCAGAGCATCGATATGGCGCCCTATCCGACCGTGACGCGCATCTTCGAAACCGCGATGGCGCTGCCGGCCTTCGCGGCTGCACATCCGCTGGCGCAACCGGATACGCCGGAGGCGATGCGGCGGAAGATGTAGGCCGCTTGCCTGCCTGCTCGCAAAGGCAGGCGCGGTGTCCCTCCGGCCAAGGAAGGATCAGATCGAGCTTGCAGCAGCCTCCGGAGTCGTCAATCCCCGCTCGGCGGCACGAGCGGCTGCACGATCTCGCAAAACGCCGGCAGGGCCTCGCAGCGGGCTGCGTGCGCCGCCAGCGCCGGATAGCGGCTGCCATCGAACAGATGCGGATGCGCCTCAGTGGTGAAGCGCAGCACACAGGCCACCGCGATATCGGCGTGACCGATGCGTTCGCCATACCACCACGGCGTCGTGACCGATGCGCGCTCCGTCTCCAACGCCGCGAGCACACCTGCGATCTGCGCCTCGCAACGCTCGACCCATAGCTTCAGCTGGTCCTTGCGCAGCACGCGCTCATAGACCAGGCTGACCGCCTTGTCGCCGAGACCCGTCGCCAGCGCGACCGTGCGCAGCTGCCTCCGCCGATCGGCGCCGCGGCTCGCCAGCATCGCCCTCTCCGGCCCGACGGTTTCGTCGAGATGGTCGAGGATCGCAGCGGAATCGATCAGCGCTTCGCCGCTGTCGAGTACCAGCACCGGTACCCGCAGCAACGGATTGTATTGTGCGATCTTGTCGGCGTCCCCGAAGGTGGACCACGGCCGATGCTCGAACGGAAGGCCGTAAAGCTTCAGCGCGATCGCGCTGCGGCGGACGAAGGGCGAGTCGTATTGGCCGATCAAGAACATGAATGTCACCTCCTCGTGCCATTGAAACGAGTTTCACCGACGATATCATCTGTTATCGGAGCGATGGACTATGACAGGGAGCTTGGCTGGAATGCGAAGCAGTCCGTTCATGAGTGCCGGAAACGCGATCGCATCTCACTTCCGTGTTTGGAAGACCGTCGCCCCAGCGGTGCGATCCCGCTCCGGCGATTATGCTGAGGCCTATCAGCGCAGCCGTTCCAAAATTGGTCTGCCCTGCCATGGAAACGGCCAATCGATGGCGTTGATCGACTCTGGCTGCGCCCCAGCCGCCCTCCCACCGCGCCATCCCCGATGGTGCCGGTGACTTCCACAGTGCAACGCTTCGACGTGGACTTCATTTCCCGAAACGGATGAAATGGATCAAAATCGATGGTTCGCAGTCCATGTCGCTGAGATTCAGGCTCGCTTCCCGAAACCTGTTTCATGACCGGCTGAGATTCGTGGCGACGATCGTCGGCATCGTCTTTTCCATCGTGCTCGTGACGCTGCAGATGGGCCTCTATGTCGGCTTCCGGCGCACGGTCACTACCATGATCGATCATTCGGCAGCCAATCTTTGGATCGTGCCGGCCGGCACCAAATGTTTCGAGGATCCGTCGCTGCTGGACGAACGTCAGCGATTTCGAGCGCTGGCGATCGACGGCGTGGTCGAAGCCGCTCCCCTTGTGATCGGTTACGCCCAGTGGCGGCTGCCCAATGGCACCACGACACCTGTCTTCGTGGTCGGTTCCGAACTGCAAGGGCTGGGATTGCATCCGTGGAACGTGGTCGCCGGCCGCACCGACGACCTCGCAATTCCCGGCGCCGTGGCCATCGACCAATCCTATTTCGATCGGCTCGGCGTCAGGGGACCGGGCGAAAACGCCGAAATTCGCGATCAGGCCGTGCAGGTGGCGGCGGTGACCAGGGGCATCCGCTCGTTCACGACGACGCCCTATGTCTTCACCGATGTCAATCGCGCACGCGCCTACACTGGAACATCGCAGCAAAAGGCGTCTTATCTCCTGGTGCGGCTGTCTCCCGAGGCCGACATCAACCGGGTCAGACAGGATTTGCGCGCAAGCCTTTCCGACGTGGAGGTCCTGACCGCGGGCGAATTTCGCAACCGCAGCAGGTCGTTCTGGCTATTCGGAACCGGCGCCGGCGCCGCGCTGTTCGCAGGCGCCCTGCTGGGCTTCATCGTCGGCACCGTGATCGTTGCCCAGACGCTGTATTCAAGCACCAAGGATCACCTGAACGAGTTCGCAACCTTGCGCGCCATCGGATCGTCCAGCAGCTACATCTACACGGTGATCATCTGGCAGGCGCTGCTCAGCGCCATCATCGGATTTTGCGGCGCAGCGGGCGTCAGTGCGGTCGTGGTCAGGATGACCGCCGAATCGGCGCTGCCCATCGTCATGACGCCGACATTGACGCTGGGTCTTCTGCTCCTGACCGTCGTCATGTGCGTCGGATCCGGCGTGGCCGCGATCGTCCAGGTCATGCGCATCGACCCCACCCTGGTGTTCACGCGATGACCGAGCCGCTCCTCGAGGCTGATAACATCGTGCAGTTCCTCGGACAGGGGGCCGGTCGCGTGCAGGCGCTGAAGGGTGTGAGCCTGTCGTTAGACGGCGGCGAGCTGGTGCTGCTGATGGGCCCTTCGGGCAGCGGCAAGACGACGCTGCTCTCGATCCTCGGATGTCTGATGACGCCGGCGAGCGGGAGCGTCCGGATCGGCGGCCAATCGATCAGCGGCGCCGATGCGGAGGCGCTGGCCAAGCTGCGGCGCGATCACATCGGCTTCGTCTTCCAATCCTACCATCTGTTTCCGACGCTGACCGCCGAGGAGAACATCCGCCTCGCCCTCGATGTCCGCGGGCAATCCTCGCGAACCGCGGTGAAGGCGGCACGGGACGCGCTGGCCATGGTCGGCCTTGCCCACAAGCGGAAATCCTTCCCGCTTCAACTCAGCGGCGGCGAGCAGCAACGGGTCGCGATCGCGCGGGCGATCGTCGGAAACACACGGGCGATCCTGGCGGACGAGCCGACCGGCGCGCTCGATGCCGAGAACGGCCAGGCCATCATGACCTTGCTCGCCGACATCGCCAAGGACCGCTCGCGCGCGGTGCTCGTCGTCACCCACGATCCACGCATCCTGCCGTTCGCCAACCGCATCATTCATATCGAAGACGGCCGGATCATCGAAGGCGAGCCCACAAGCCCAGCCAAGAGAGTATCGAACTCATGATCGCGTCCAACGGCAGCAAGACCAACACCACAAGCAAGGCTGCTCTTCTTGCCGTGCTCTATGCGGTTATCGTGACGGTGCCGCTGGCCTGCATCGGCCCGGGCGCGCCGGCGCAAGCCGCGGGCAACGAACCGGCCGACAAGAATTGGCTGGCGGTGGCCCCAGGACGGGTCGAGCCGGTGTCGGGCACCGTCAAGCTCGCCGCCCCCGTGATCGGCGTGATCGACAAGGTGCTGGTCAAGGCGGGCGACACGGTCGCAGCAGACGAGCCGCTGATCCGATTGAACGACAGCGAGGCGCGGGCGCAACTGGCCTCCGCCGAAGCCCAGGTCGACATGCGCAAGCGCGTGCGCAACAAGGAGGCGCCGTCATCATCCGCCACGCGGCGCCGCGCCGAAGATGCTGTCGCCGACGCCGAGACCGCGGTCTACGAGGCGAGAGCCCTGTTCGACAAGACGAGTGCCGACAAGCGCGCCGGCCAGACCAACGCGGATGTCGACGCCGCCCGTACGGGACTGACCCGCGCCGAGGCGAGGCTTTCGCAGCAAAATGACGAGCTGCGCCGCGCCACCGACGAGGCGCCGTTACCGACGGTGTCGGAAGGCGAATACAGCGTGTCGCTCGCCAATCTGCAGGCGGCCCGGGCCGGATTGCAAAAGCTGACCATCCGCGCGCCGACCGCCGGCACCGTCCTGCAGGTCAATGCCCGGCGCGGAGAATTGGCGTCGCCATCGGCCACGCCGCCGCTGGCGCTGCTGGGCGATGTCTCCGCCTTGCGGGTACGCGCCGAGGCGGACGAGCGCGACATCGACAAGATCAAGACCGGGCAAACCGTGGTGGTGCGCTCCGCCGCCTTCCGCGGCCGCGACATGGCTGGCAAGGTCGCCTCGGTCGCACCATTGGTCGAGCAGGGACGCAACGCCACGCTCAGCCAGCGTAACCTGACCGATGTCGACGTGGTGGAAGTGCTGATCGACCTGAACGAGCCCGGCCCGCTGGTGACGGGCATGAAGGTCGACGTGTATTTCCAGAAGGAGACTGCGTCGCAGTGAGGTTTCAGCACGCAGCCTGAGGCGAGCCTCTCGCCTCAGGCTTTATTCCCCCTCGTCGCTCGCCAGCACGCCCTTCACCGCACGCGCCCAGCCGGCGAGCTTGCGCGCGCGGGTGGCGGCGCTCATCACCGGCCTGAAGCGATGTTCGAGCCGCCAATTGTCGGCGAACTTCTCCGGCTCCGGATAGACGCCTGCCTTGAGGCCGGCGAGATAGGCGGCGCCAAGCGCTGTGGTCTCCTGGATCATCGGACGATCGACGGGCGCATCGAGCAGATCGGCCAGGCGCTGCATGGTCCAGTCCGAGGCCGTCATGCCGCCGTCGACGCGCAGCACGATGGTCGCGGCGTCAGCATCCGGCCAGTCGGCGCGCATCGCCGCCCACAGATCGTAGGTCTGGTAGCAGACGCTCTCGAGCACTGCATGCGCCAGCTCCGCCGGACCGGTGTTGCGGGTCAGCCCGAACAGCGCACCACGCACGCGCGGATTCCAGTACGGCGCGCCCATGCCGACGAAGGCGGGCACGAGATAGACGCTCTGCAGCGAATCCGACTGGTCGGCGAGCGGGCCGGTCTCGGCGGCGTGCTTGATGATCCCGAGGCCATCGCGCAGCCATTGCACGGCCGAGCCCGCCACAAAGATCGAGCCTTCCAGCGCGTAAGTGCGTTCACCATTGAGCTGATAGGCGATGGTGGTGAGCAGCTTGTTCTTGGAGACGACCGGCGTGCTGCCGGTGTTGAGCAGCGCGAAGCAGCCGGTGCCGTAGGTCGATTTCATCATACCCGGCGTGAAGCAGGCCTGGCCGATCGTGGCAGCCTGCTGATCGCCGGCGATGCCGGAAATCGCGATCGATCCGCCGAACAGTTCCGGCACCGTCTCGCCGAAATGCGCCGACGAATCCTTCACCTCCGGGAGCATCGAGCGCGGCACGCGCAGGATGGAGAGCAGCTCATCGTCCCATTCGCCGCTGTGGATATTGAACAGCAGCGTGCGTGAGGCATTGGTGGCGTCGGTCGCGTGGACCTTGCCGCCGGTGAGCCGCCACAACAAATAGCAGTCAACCGTGCCGAACATGAGCTCACCGCGTTCGGCGCGCTCGCGCGCACCGGGCACGTGGTCGAGAATCCAGGCCACCTTGGTGCCCGAGAAATAGGGATCGATGATCAGGCCCGTTTTCTGCGAGATGATCGGCTCGAGGCCTTCGGCCTTCAGCCTCGCGCAGATGTCGGCGGTACGGCGATCCTGCCAGACGATGGCCCGATGCACCGCCTGCCCCGTGGCGCGATCCCAAACCACGGTGGTCTCGCGCTGGTTGGTGATGCCGATCGCGGCGATGTCCTTCGCCGCAAGACCGGCGCGCTCCAGCGCGTCGCGACAGGTCATGACGGTCGAGGTCCAGATGTCCTCCGGCTCGTGCTCGACCCAGCCGGAGGCCGGAAAATGCTGCGGGAATTCCTGCTGCGCGACAGCGGCAATCGAGATGTCGGAGCGGAACACCATCGCGCGCGAGGACGTGGTGCCCTGATCGATGGCCAGCACGAAAGACATGGGGGTTTCTTCCCGACAGAATGGTTGACGACGTTGGGCCGACAAGCAAGCGGATCAGGAGCGCGAGGTCAAGGTGGAGCCCGCATGTGCGACGCCCCCTCCCCAAGAGGGGCAGGGCGATCGCATATGGGGAAAAACTCGGCCGACGATCTCTCCCGCGGCCGTCCTTCGAGACGCTCGCCTCCGGCGAGCTCCTCAGGACGAGCGCTTGTTTTTGAGCAAAATGGCAGACCCTCATGGTGAGGAGCGCCGCATGCGGCGCGTCTCCGGACGATGCTACGCATCGCCGGGAGAACCATGAGGCCCCGGTCCAGTTTGCGCCATATGCGATCGTCTTGCCGAGAGACGGAGGGTAAAGACCGTGCGCCGCGCTGCCGCTCGGCGACGAGAGTGCCTAGACCGCAGCCGTGGTCACGCCGCCGTCGACCACGATGGTCTGGCCGGTCATGAAGGTCGAGGCATCCGAGGCGAGATAGGCGACCGCGCCAGCGATCTCATGCGGCTCGCCGATGCGGCGCAGCGGCGTGGTGGCGCAGCGCTGCTTGAGCCGCTCTTCGTCCTCCCACAGCGCGCGGGCAAAGTCGGTCTTGATCAGGCCGGGCGCGACGCAATTGATCCGCACGCCCTGCGGTCCCCATTCGCCGGCAAGGCTGCGGCAGAGCGCGAAATCCGCGGCTTTCGAGATGCCGTAGGCGCCGATCACGGTCGAACCGCGCAAGCCACCGATCGAGGACACGATGATGACCGAGCCCTTAGCCCGCGCGGCCATCGGCGGGATCGCCTTGGCGCAGAGCCACAGATTGCTCTTGACGTTCGAGGCCATGATCTTGTCGAAGGCCTCGTCGCTGATGTCGAGCAGCGGGCCATAATAGGGATTCACCGCCGCGTTGCAGACGAGGATGTCGACCTGGCCGTAATGCTTGACCGCGCCGTCGATCAGCGCATCGACCTCGGGCCGGCGCGCGATGTTGCAGGCGATGACATGGGCATCGCCGCCGCGCGAGCGAATGCCGGCCGCGACCTCTTCACAGGCATCCGCCTTGCGGCTGGAGATCACGACTTTTGCGCCGAGTTGCGCCAGCAATTCGGCAGAGGCACGGCCGATGCCGCGGCTCGAGCCGGTGATGACGGCGACCTGTCCTGTGAGATCGAAGGGGATGTTCTTCATGACAGTGCTCTCTCCTTCGTCATTGCGAGCGAAGCGACGCAATCCAGAGCCGACGTCAAGGCTCTGGATTGCTTCGTCGCTTCGCTCCTCGCAATAACGCTCCGGCCTAGATCAGGCCGCCCGCTTCAGCCACGCGCCGCTGGTGATAGTCGGTATCACCCAAGGTGGTCTCGATCATCGACAGCCGCTTGAAGTAATGGCCGATCTTGGCCTCCATCGTCATGCCGATGCCGCCATGGAGCTGGATCGACTGCTGGCCGACGAACTTGGCCGATTTGCCGACCTGCACCTTTGCCGCCGCGATCGCGGTTGCGCGCTCCTTGGCGTCCTCGAAATCGCTTGCCATGGTCGCGAACATCGACATCGACCGCGCCTGCTCCAGCGCAACGAACATGTCGGCGGCACGGTGTTGCAACGCCTGGAACGAGCCGATGGCGACGCCGAACTGCTTGCGGGTCTTGATGTACTCGACCGTGGTCTTGAGCGATTCATCCATCAAGCCGACCGCCTCCGCGCAGAGCGCAACGCGCGCCTCATCCGCGACGCGCTCGATCAGCGGCAGCGCGTTCTCGGGGTCGCCGATCGCTGCGTCTGCGCCGACCTCGACGCCGGTGAAAGTGATGTCGGCGGCATGCAGGCCATCCTGGGTCGGATAACCCTTCCTGGTAACGCCCTTCGCATCGGCCGGCACGATGAAGACGCCGACGCCGCTCTTGTCGCGCTGCGCGCCTGCCGTGCGCGCGATGACGACCAAGGTGTCCGCATTCTCGCCGTTGAGCACGACGAATTTTTCGCCGTCGATGATCCAGCCGTCGCCCTCCCTCTTGGCCGACGTCGTCACATCGAACAGATCATAGCGCGACTGCTTCTCGAGCTGCGCGAAGGCAAAGGTCTTGCTGCCGTCGATGATCCCCGGCAGATGCGCTTCCTTCTGCGCGGCCGAACCGCCATGACGGAGGAAGCCGCCGGCGATGACAACCGTGGCAAGATAAGGCTCGAGCACGAGCGAGCGGCCCATCGCCTCCATCACGATCATGGTGTCGACGCCGCCGGCCCCGAAGCCGCCGTCGTTTTCAGAGAACGGCAGGCCGAGCAACCCCTGCTCGGCGAGCTTGGACCAGATCGCCCGGCTCCAGCCGCCTTTCTCCTTCATGTAGGTCTTGCGCTTGTCGAATTCGTAGGCATCCGCCAGCAGGCCGTCGATGCTTTCTTTCAGGAGCCGCTGCTCCTCGGACAGATCAAAATCCATGTTGTGTATCCTTGTACCCGGAATTCATCGTCGGCGTCATTCCGGGACGCGCCGCAAGGCGCGGGCCCGGAATCCATACTCACGATGGTGGTTATGGATTCCGGGCTCGCCGCTCACGCGGCGCCCCGGAATGACAGGAGAGCATCACAGCCCCAGCACCGCCTTCGAGATGATGTTGCGTTGGATCTCGTTCGAGCCGCCATAGATCGAAACCTTGCGGTTGTTGAAGTAGCTCGGCGCGATCTGCGCGGTCCAATCCATGGTCTCGTTGGAATCCTCGTCGCCATGGACGTCGTAAGGCGCCGCGAACGGGCCGATCACTTCCATCAGAAGCTCGGTGGTGGTCTGCTGGATCTCCGAACCCTTGATCTTCAGCACCGAGGAGGCCGGGTTCGGCTTGCCCTTGCCGTGCTTGCCTTCATCGGCCACGACGCGGAGCTGAGTGAGTTCAAGCGCCTTCAGCTCGATCTCGCAGGCGGTGAGCTTCTCCCGGAAGGCGGGATCTTCGAGGATCGGCCGGCCGCCGGCCTCGACCTTGGCGGCGAGTTCCTTGATGCGGCGAATGCGCTCCTTGGAAACGCCGACGCGGGCGATCCCGGTGCGCTCATTGCCGAGCAGGAACTTGGCGTAGTCCCAGCCCTTGTTCTCCTCGCCGATCAGGTTCTCGTATGGCACCTCGACGTCGTCGAAGAACACCTCGTTGACCTCATGGCCGCCATCGATGGTCTGGATCGGACGGACGGTGACGCCCTTCGACTTCATGCTGAACACGATGAAGGAGATGCCCATCTGCTTCTTCGCGCTCGGATCGGTGCGGCAGAGACAGAAGATCATGTCGGCATATTGCGCGAGAGTGGTCCAGGTCTTCTGGCCGTTGATGATCCACTTGTCGCCTTTGCGCTCGGCCTTGGTCTTGAGCGAAGCGAGGTCGGATCCCGAGCCCGGCTCGGAGAAGCCCTGGCACCACCAGTCATCGACATTGGCGATGCGCGGCAGATACTTCTTCTTCTGCTCCTCGTTGCCGAAGGTGTAGATGACAGGACCGACCATCGACACGCCGAAGGCGAGTGGCTGCGGCGCCGGATAGGCCTGCAGCTCCTCGTTGAAGATGTAGTGCTGCACCGAGGTCCAGCCGGTGCCGCCATATTCCTCCGGCCAGTGCGAGACGCCCCAGCCCTTCTTGTTGAGGATGCGCCACCAGGTCACCATCTCGTCCTTCGACAGATGGCGGCCCTCGATCATCTTGCGCCGGGTCTCCGGTGGCACGTTGTCCTTGAAGAACTGCCGGACTTCCTCGCGGAACGCCTGCTCTTCCTTCGTGAATGCGAGATCCATTGGATCCTCCCTAAGTATCCATCTAGCTCGTCTTGCTCTTCTGTCGTCCCCGCGAAAGCGGGGACCCCATAACCACCGGCCTCAGTCGCGACCAAAGGCGTCAGCCAGAACTGCCTCGAGCACCGCTGCGGCGTATGGGTCCCGGGACTGCGCTCCGGACAGCGCTTCGCGCTGCCGGGGCTCGCCCGGGACGACAGCTGTTCTTTACTGCAGCACCTCGAACAGGCCGGCCGCGCCCATGCCGCCGCCGACACACATGGTGACGACCGCATACTTTGCCTTGCGGCGGCGGCCTTCGATCAGCGCATGGCCCGTGAGCCGCGCGCCCGACATTCCATAAGGATGGCCGACCGCGATGGCGCCGCCATTGACGTTGATCTTCTCGGGATCGATGCCGAGCCTGTCGCGGCAATAGATCACCTGCACCGCGAAAGCCTCGTTCAATTCCCAGAGACCGATGTCGTCGACAGTGAGGCCATGGCGCTTCAGAAGCCGCGGCACCGCGAACACCGGCCCGATGCCCATCTCGTCGGGCTCGCAGCCATGCGCGACGAAGCCGCGGAAAATGCCGAGCGGCTGCAGGCCACGCTTGGCCGCTTCCGCATCGCTCATGATGACGCAGGCCGATGCACCGTCGGAGAGCTGGCTGGCATTGCCGGCGGTGACGCTGAAGCCGTCGCCGCGCACGGCCTTCAGGCCGGCGAGGCCTTCGGCTGTGGTTTCGGGGCGCGGACCTTCATCCTGCGACAACGTGACGTCCTTGAAGGAGACGTTGCCGGTCGCTTTGTCAGTCACCGCCATCTTGGTCGTGATCGGCGCCACTTCGTCGCTGAACTTGCCGCCCTGCTGCGCGGCGGCGGTGCGACGCTGGCTTTCCAGGGCATATTCATCCTGCCGCTCGCGCGAAATGCCGTAGCGCTTGGCGACGATCTCCGCGGTGTCGATCATCGGCATGTAGACATCGCCCTTGATCTCGAGCAGCGCGGGATCGGTGGCCTGGAAGGCGTTCATCTTGTCGTTCTGCACCAGCGAGATCGACTCGCCGCCACCACCGACCGCGATCTCGACACCGTCGAAGATCACCGAGCGCGCCGCGAGCGCGATCGCCTGCAGGCCGGAGGCGCATTGCCGATCGATCGTGGTGCCGCCGACCGAGACCGGCAGGCCGGCGCGGAGCAGCGCCTTGCGCGCGATGTTGCCGCCGGTGGAGCCCTGCTGCAGGGCGGCGCCCATCACGACGTCCTCGACCTCGGCCGGATCGATCTTGGCCCGCTTGACGGCTTCGCCGATGGCATGGCCGAGCAGCGTAGCGCCCCCGGTGGCATTGAGCGCGCCGCGATAGGCCTTGCCGATCGGGGTGCGGGCGGTGGAAACGATGACGGCATCGGTCATGGACGACCTCTCCTATTGTTGTTGCTGATGTTGTTGGGTTTGGATGGTTGAAGGTTGCTGCTGACGCAGTTCGTGGCGCGACAGCTTGCCGACCGGCGTCCGCGGCAGTTCGTCGACGAACGCAACCGCCGCCGGCAGCTCGTGCTTGCCGAGCTTGCCGGTCAGAAAGCTGCGGAGATCATCGATCGAGAACGGCTCGGCCCCGTCGCGCAGCTTGATGAAGGCCTTGGCGGCCTCGCCACGATAGGCATCGGGAATGCCGATCACGATCACCTCCTGCACCGCCGGGTGGGTGTAGATCGCCTGCTCAATCATCTGCGGATAGACGTTGAAGCCGCCGGAGATGATCATGTCCTTCTTGCGGTCGACCAGGAAGAAATAGCCGTCGGCGTCGATATAGCCGATGTCGCCGGTCAGGAAGCGATCCCCGACGAAGGCTTCCGCCGTCTCCTGCGGCCGGTTCCAATACCCGTTGGTGACGTTCGGTCCCTTGATCCGGATTTCTCCGACCTCGCCGACACCGAGCACCCTGGTGGGATCGTCGAGCGACACCACGTCCATCTCGATCCCCGGCAGCATCAGCCCGATCGAGCCGGGCTTGTCCGGCCCGTCCTTGGGATGACCGGTGCCCGGCGAGCAGGTCTCGGTCATGCCCCAGCCGCTACGCAACTTCATGCCGACCTTGCGCTCGAAGATGCGGGCGACCTCGACCGGCAGCGGCGCACCGCCGGAGCCCGCCGACGTAAGCGACGACAGGTCGCGCTTGTCGAGATCGGGCAGGTTCGCGATCGCGATCCACATCGTCGGCACGCCGGGAAAATAGGTCGCGCGCTTGACCTCAATGTCGCGCATCACGGCCTCGACGTCGAACCGCTGATGCAGCGAGATCAGATTGCCGAGGCGCAGCGACGACAGCAGCACCACGGTCAGCGCGTAGATATGAAACAGCGGCAGCACGCAGATGACGCGTTCGCGCGCATTGCGCTCGGCGCGCGCCGGCCGGCCCCAGACCTCGTAGATCGACACCGCGGCCGTGAGATTGCCGTGGGTCAGCATCGCGCCCTTCGGCAGACCGGTTGTGCCGCCAGTATATTGCAGAAGCGCGATATCGTCCGGCGAGACCGCGGGCCACTGCGCCGGCGAGCCCGCGCCCTCGACGAAAGCCCGATGCGTGACCACGGCCGCATGATCGGGCAATGGCGCTTGCGGCGTCCCGACCTTGCCCCAATGATCGTCCTCGCAGACGATCAGCCGGTCGAGCAGGCCCTTCTCGAGAAACTTCAGCGCGGTCGGCAGCAGCGCGGCGAGGTTGGAGGTGACCAGCACCCGCGCGCCGGAATCCTTCAGCTTGTGCGACAGCGCGATCTCGCCGTCGAGCGGAGACAGATGCACGACGCGCGCGCCGGCCTTGAGCGCGCCGAAGAAGTTGATCGGATGATCCGGCGTATTGCCGAGGAACAGCGCGACGGAGCTGCCCTTGCCGTAACCGGCACGCAGGAAAGCGGAAGCCGCCTGCTCGACCAGCGCCTGGAGCTGCCGGAAACTGATCGAGCGGTCGCGGAATTCGATCGCAACCTGATCATCATAATCGCACACGGCCTGGGCGAGCAGATCAGGCAGCGTACCACGCGTGATCGGCTCGTCCCAACGGACGCCTGCGGGATAGAATTGTTCACCGGGGTGAGTCATGAAATGCCGAGCCAGAAATCAAGAATGAGGTCGTCATTCCGGCGCGCGCGGAGCACGAGCCCGGAATGACGAGCGGAGAGGACTGACCTCCATCAAGCCGCCTTCGACTCGGCCGCGAGCGAGGCGAAGCTTCGGCCTTCGTCGGCCAGCTTCTTCAGAAGCGGCGCCGGCTCGAGCGAGGGATCATTCGTCTCCTTGGCGTAGACGGCGAGGCGATCGGCGATGTGCTTCAAGCCCACCGTGTCGGCCCAGTACATCGGGCCGCCGCGGTAGATCGGCCAGCCATAGCCATAGAGCCAGACCACGTCGATGTCCGAGGGGCGCGCCGCGATGCCTTCGGCGAGGATCTTCGCTCCCTCATTGATCATCGGATACATCATGCGCTCGAGGATCTCCTCGTCACTGACGGCGCGCTTCTTGCGGCCGAGCCGCGCCAGCGTCTCGTCGATCAGCTTCTCGACCTCGGGGTCGGGCAGTGGCGCACGGGAGCCCGCTTCATATTTGTAGTAGCCCTTGCCGGTCTTCTGGCCGAAGCGCCCGGCTTCGCACAGCGCATCCGCGATCTCGCTCTTGATGCCGCGGTCCTTACGCGAGCGCCAACCGATATCGAGGCCGGCGAGATCGCCCATCGCGAACGGACCCATCGGCATGCCGAATTTTGTGACGACGGCGTCGACCTGCTGCGGCAATGCGCCCTCGAACAGCAGCTTCTCGGCCTGCTTGCCGCGCTGCGCCAGCATGCGGTTGCCGACGAAGCCGTCGCAGACGCCGACCACGACCGGCACCTTGGCGATCTTGCGCGCAATCGACACCGCCGTGACCAGCGCGTCCGACGCGGTCTTCTCGGCGCGCACGATCTCGCACAGCTTCATCACGTTGGCAGGCGAGAAGAAGTGCATGCCGAGCACGTCCTGCGGCCGGCTGGTCTGCTTGGCGATCTCATCGATGTTGAGATAAGAGGTGTTGGTGGCGAGCACGGCGCCCGGCTTGGCAAACTGATCGAGCTTGCCGAACACCTCCTTCTTGACCGCCATGGTCTCGAACACCGCCTCGATGACGAGGTCGGCGTCCTTCACGTTCTCGAGGCCGACCACGCCAGTGATCAGCGCCATGCGCTTGGCGGGCGCATCCGCCGGGATGCCGCCGCGCGCGGCCGTCGCCTCCCAGTTCTTCTGCATGATGCCGAGGCCACGCTTGAGCTGCTCCTCGCCGGTCTCGACCAGGGTGACGGGAACGCCGGCATTGGCAAAAGACATCGCAATGCCGCCGCCCATGGTGCCGGCGCCGATGATCGCGACCTGCGCCACCGGGCGCGACTTCGTCCCCTCGGGCACGCCGGCGATCTTCGCCGCCTCGCGCTCGGCGAAGAAGGCATGACGCTGCGCCTTGGACTGATCGCTGGTGAGCAGGCGGAGGAAATCCTGGCGCTCCTTGCGCAAACCTTCGTCGAACGGCAGATCGATCGCATAGCCGACCGCGTCCGCGGCGGCGAACGGCGCCTCCAGCCCGCGCGCCTTCTTGGTGAGCGCTGCCACCGCGTTGGTGAAGATCGAACGATCGGCCTTGGCAGCCGCGAGCTTGGAGTCATCGTCGCGCAGCTTGCGCAACGGCCGCCCCTCCGCCACCAGCTTGCGCGCGAAGGCCTCGCCGCCGGCGGCCGGGCCCTCGACGATCTCCTCGATCAGGCCGGCCTTGTGCGCTTCTGCCGCACCGATCGGATCGCCGCCGACGATCATCTTGACCGCAAGCTCGGGACCCACGGCGCGCGGCAGCCGCTGGGTTCCGCCCGCGCCCGGCAACAGGCCAAGCTTCACTTCGGGCAGGCCGAGCTTGGCCTCCTTGGTCGCCACCCGATAATGACAAGCAAGCGCCACTTCGAGCCCGCCGCCGAGCGCGGTGC
Source organism: Bradyrhizobium sp. SZCCHNGR1005 (assembly GCF_032489995.1). Lineage (NCBI taxonomy): Bacteria > Pseudomonadati > Pseudomonadota > Alphaproteobacteria > Hyphomicrobiales > Nitrobacteraceae > Bradyrhizobium > Bradyrhizobium sp. SZCCHNGR1005. Next base: position 231,680 of record NZ_JAUEZC010000006.1, on the reverse strand, counting down.
CGTGGATCGCGGCAATCACCGGCTTCGGGCTGTTCTCGATTGTGCTCAAGACATCGTTCAGCGCCGGCGGCTTCGGCGGCTTGCCGAACTCGGTGATGTCGGCGCCGGCGATGAAGGTGCGACCAGCACAGGTCAGCACGATGGCCTTGATCTTGGGATCGGCAACGGCGGCCTTGACGCATTCCAGAATGCCGCCGCGGACCGCGGCACTCAGCGCATTGACGGGCGGACTGTCGACGGTGACGATACCGACGATGTCATGGGACTCGAGCTTGACCACTTCGCTCACGCTGCGCTCCTTGGAATATCGTTTTCTTGTTAGCCGGTTAATTCGTGGCTCTTAGTTTGCGTCGAGTAGCTGCATTGTTTGCGTTTACCCGCTGCAGACACTTAATTCCGCACTGCGAAATTGTATTCCGCATCTTGACACGCACGGTTATTTTGAAGCACGACCGTTGTCAACGAAGCAATCGACCGCCGGTGAGATGAAACGTCCAGGGAAGAAAGCCGCGACCGATCGCAGCTTCGTCGTCGCGCTGTCCCGCGGGCTCGAGGTGCTGCGTGCATTCCGTCCGAATGACGGACTGCTCGGCAATCAGGAGATCGCCGCGCGCACCAACCTGCCCAAACCGACCGTCTCGCGTCTGACCTATACGTTGACCAAGCTCGGCTATCTGACGCCGGTGCCGCGCTTCGAGAAATATCAGTTGGCGCCCGCCGCGATGGCGCTCGGCTATGCCGCGCTTGCCAATCTCGGCGTGCGGCAGCTCTCCGAGCCGTTTCGCGAACAATTGATGCGGGAGACCGGCGGCGCGGTGGCGATCGGGGCGCGCGACCGGCTCAGCATGATCTATTTCGGGCAGAGCCGGAATGGTGTCGTCAATGTTCAACTTGACGTAGGCTCACGCATCCCGATCGCAACTACAGCGATGGGCCGTGCCTTCATCTGGGCGCTTCCGGACGACGAACGCGTTGCTCTCTTGCGCGAACTGCGCGAACATTACGGCAGCCGCTGGCCGAAGATGCGCGACGGAATCGAGCGTTCCGCGGAGACCGTCGCCAAGTACGGCTTTGCGATCTCCGCGGGAGAGTGGCAGGACGATGTGCATGCGGTCGGCGTCGCATTGAAACTCAACGACGGTACGGGACCGTACGCATTCAACTGCGGCGCGCCGGCCTTTCGCTTCACCGAAGAGCGCTTGCGCAACGACATTGGACCTCGCCTGGTGGCGATGGTAAGAAATATCGAAGCGGCGCTCGGAGGAATGGCGCTGCCAACAAATCAATCCAACAAAGATAACAACAAGAAGCCGAAGCCAGGAGGGAAAGTTGCCCGTGTTGCCGAGGGGATCAGATAGTCTTTATCAGTGTGATCAGGCGCCGCATCGATCCGCCCCGCTGCATGGCAGGGGCGAGGCGACATGACGCAGCCTCAGTTCGCGCAAGCTGCGGATCCGCTGCTTGCCGTGCGCGATGTCAGCGTCGTGTTCGGCGGCATCGTTGCGCTCAACGGCGTGTCCTTCGACATGCATTACGGCCAGATCCTCGGCCTGATCGGACCGAACGGCGCCGGCAAGACCACGCTGTTCAACTGTCTCTCCCGGCTATATCAGCCGAGCGCCGGCGACATCCTGATGGAGGGTCGCAGCATCCTGAAGCGGCCGCCGCATCGGATCGCCGAGATCGGCATCGGCCGCACCTTCCAGAATGTCGCACTGTTCCCCAATCTGTCCGTGCTCGACAATGTGCGCGTCGGCACCCACGCCCGCACATCGAGCGACATCATCTCGGATTCGCTCAAGCTCGTCTGGGTCCGCCGCAGCGAGGCCTCGGTCAACACCAAGGTCCATGAGATTCTGTCCTATCTCGACCTCGAAAGCGTCGCGCACAAGACGGTGTCGGGCCTGCCGTTCGGCACCCAGAAGCGGGTCGAACTGGCGCGCGCACTCGCCGCCGATCCCAAGATCCTGCTGCTGGACGAGCCGGCCGGCGGCCTCAACCATGAAGAAGTCCATGTGCTCGGCGACCTGATCCGCCGCATCCGCGACGAGCGCAAGGTCACCGTGCTCCTCGTCGAGCATCACATGGGCCTCGTGATGTCGATCGCCGACCACGTCGTCGCGCTGAATTTCGGCAAGAAGCTCGCGGAGGGAACCCCGGCCCAGGTGCAGGCCAATCCCGACGTCATCAAGGCCTATCTCGGGAGCAAGGACCAATGACCGTGCTCCTGAATGTGAAGGATCTTCGCGCCTATTACGGCCAGGTTCAGGCGCTGCACGGCCTCTCTTTCTCGCTCAACGAGGGTTCGCTCACGACGCTGCTCGGCGCCAATGGCGCCGGCAAGACCACCACCTTGCGGGCGATCTGCAACATGGTGCGGACGACCGGCGCGATCGAATTCGACGGCCGGCCACTCGCCAGCCGCTCGACCGAGAACATCGTCCGCCTCGGCATCGCCCACGTGCCGCAGGGCCGCGGCACTTTCACCAACATGACGGTGGAGGAGAACCTGCAGCTCGGCGCGATCACGCGCGGCGACAAGGCCAACATCGTCTCCGATATCGAGCGCATGTATGCCTATTTCCCGAAGTTGAAGGAGCGGCATACGCAGCAGGCCGGCACGCTGTCCGGCGGCGAGCAGCAGATGCTGGCGGTCGCCCGCGCGCTGATGCTGCGGCCCAGACTGATGCTGCTGGACGAGCCCTCGTTCGGGCTCGCGCCATTGATCGTGCGCGACCTGTTCAGGATCCTCGGCCAGATCAATCGCGAAGAGAAGGTCTCGCTCCTCGTGGTCGAGCAGAATGCGCAGCTCGCGCTCGAGCTCGCCGATCAGGCCTATGTGATCGAGACCGGCCGCATCGTAATGGCGGGGGCGGCCAAGGATATCTCGAACGACGAGAACGTCCGTAAATCCTATCTCGGTTATTGAAGGGAGCGGCCATGGAGCTTTTCACCAACCAGGTGCTGGCCGGCATCGCGACCGGGGCGATCTACGCCTGCATGGCGCTCGCCGTCGTGATGATCTACCAGGCGATCGACCATCTCAACTTCGCGCAGGGCGAGATGGCGATGTTCTCGACCTTCGTGTCCTGGCAGCTGATGCAATGGGGCCTGCCTTATTGGGCAGCCTTCCTGCTCACGCTGATCTTCTCCTTCATCGGAGGCATTGCGATCGAGCGCATTCTGTTCAAGCCGCTGGCCAAGGCGCCGATCCTGACCCAGGTCGCCGGCTTCATCGCGCTGTTCTCGATCATCAACTCCAGCGCAGGCCTGATCTGGGACTTCACCATCAAGCAGTATCCGACGCCGTTCGGCTCCTCGCCCTTCCTCGGCAGCCAGCTGATCTCGACCCACCAGGCCGGCATGATCGGCATCACCGTGCTGCTCCTGATCGGGCTCTATGTCTTCTTCCAATATACGCGCGTCGGCCTTGCGATGCGGGCGGCCGCTTCGGTGCCCGAATCGGCGCGGCTGGTCGGCATCAACACCTCCTGGATGATCGCGCTCGGCTGGGGCATGGCCGCGGCGATCGGCTCGATCGCCGGCATGCTGATTGCCCCGGTCGTGTTCCTGGAGCCCAACATGATGGGCGGCGTCCTGATTTATGGCTTCGCTGCCGCGGTGCTCGGAGGCCTCACGAGCCCGTTCGGCGCCGTCGTCGGCGGCTTCCTGGTCGGCATCTTCGAGAACCTGGCAGGCACCTATATCCCGGGCGTCGGCAACGAATTGAAGCTGCCGATCGCACTGGCGCTGATCATCACCGTCCTGGTCATCAAACCCGCAGGCCTGTTCGGCCGGCATATCGTCAAGCGAGTCTGATCCATGAGCGCAGTCGAGGAACTCGCAAGCCACGCACCCGCAGTCGAGGCCGTGCCGAAGCGGGCCATGACCTTGAGCTCCGGTACCGCCTTCGTGGTGGTGCTGCTGCTCCTGATTGTCCCGCTGTTCACCAAGAACTTCGTCATCTTCCAGATGACCATGCTCCTGATCTACGGACTGGCCGTGCTGGCGCTCAATATCCTGACCGGCGGCAGCGGCCAGTTCTCGCTCGGCCAGAGCGCGTTCTACGCCATCGGCGCCTACACCTCGGCGATCCTGATGGAGCAGTATGGCGTCAATTACGCGCTGACCTTGCCCGTGGCAGGCGTGGTCTGCTTCGGCGCGGGATTCTTGTTCGGCCAGCCGGCGCTACGGCTGTCCGGCGTCTACCTGGCGCTCGCGACCTTCGCGCTGGCGACCGCGATGCCGCAGCTGCTGAAGCTCGGATTCTTCGAGCCATGGACCGGCGGCGTGCAGGGGCTGGTGGTGACCAAGCCGGACGCGCCGTTCGGCCTGCCGATGTCGCAGGACATGTGGCTGTACTACTTCACGCTCGCGGTCACGATCGCGATCTATATCTTCTCGGTGAACCTGTTACGCTCTCGTTCCGGCCGCGCCTTCATGGCGATCCGCGACAACGAGATCGCAGCCTCCGCGATGGGGATCGACGTCGCCACCTACAAGACGCTGGCTTTCGGCGTCAGCGCCGGCATTACCGGCGTGGCCGGCGGTCTCGGCGCCATCGCCGTGCAATTCGTGGCACCTGACAGCTACACGATCACGCTGGCGATCTCGCTGTTCCTCGGCATGGTGGTCGGCGGCGTCGGCTGGCTGCCGGGCTCGTTCGTCGGCGCTGCCTTCATCATCTTCGTGCCGAACATGGCCGAGGGAATCTCCAAGGGCCTCTCCGGAGCGGTCTTCGGCGTGCTCTTGTTCCTGGTCATCTTCCTGGTGCCACACGGCGCTAGGCAGGTCGCCATGGTCGCCCAGCAGCTCATCGAGAAAGCGCGCAACCGCTGAGACCGTCTTCAAAGCAGTGCGATGCCGACCAGGAAGATAAATTTGCACGTCAGCCGAACGATCCGGATCGCGGCGCTCGCGACGGCAGTGGTCGCGCTCACCTCGGGCGCAGCACTTGCCCGGAAGAAATATGACCCCGGCGCGTCCGACAACGAGATCAAGATCGGCAACATCATGCCCTATAGCGGTCCGGCCTCCGCCTACGGGGTGATCGGCAAGACCGAACAGGCCTACTTCAACCAGATCAATGCAGAAGGCGGCATCAATGGCCGCAAGATCACGTTCGTCAGCTATGACGACGCCTATTCGCCACCGAAAGCAATCGAACAGATCCGCAAGCTGGTGGAGAGCGACGAAATGCTCGCGGTTTTCAATCCGCTGGGCACGCCGTCGAACTCGGCAATTCAGACATATCTCAACTCAAAAAAAGTGCCGCAGCTCTTCGTCGCGAGCGGCGCCACAAAATGGAACGATCCAAAGAACTTTCCGTGGACCATGGGCTGGCAGCCGAGCTATCAGAACGAGGCGCACATCTATGCCAAGTACCTGTTGAAGGAAAAGCCCGGCGCCAAGATCGGCGTTCTGTTTCAGAACGACGATTTCGGCAAGGACTACTTGAAAGGCCTGCGAGACGGGCTCGGCGAGAAGGCCGGCTCGATGATCGTCGCGGAGGAGAGCTACGAGACCTCAGAACCCTCGATCGACGGCCACATCGTCAAGCTGAAGGCCTCCGGCGCCAACGTCTTCTTCAGCGTGGCCACGCCGAAATTCGCCGCCCAAGCGATCAAGAAACTCGCCGAGATCGACTGGCATCCGACGCACCTCCTGGTTAGCATCTCGGCCTCGGTGGGCAGCGTCATCCAGCCGGCGGGCTATGAGAACGCGCAAGACATCCTGTCGGCTGCCTATGCGAAGGATGCCGCCGATCCGCAGTGGGACAATGATCCCGGAATGAAGAAGTTTGCCGAATTTCTCCAACGGTACTATCCGGAGGGCAACAAGCTCGACAGCGCGACCGTCTATGGTTATGGCGCGGCGCAGACGCTGGTAAAGGTACTGCAGATGTGCGGCGACGATCTCACCCGCGCCAACGTCATGGAGCAGGCAGCGAGCCTGAAAGACTTTCAGCCGGACACGCTGCTGCCGGGAATCAAGATCAACACCGCGCCCGACGATTTTGCCCCGATCAAACAGCTCAAGATGATGCGCTTCAAGGGCCAGCAATGGGAATTGTTCGGTGATATCATGAGCGGTGAATTGGAGAAGTAAGCCGCGCCGCGGCAAGCCGATCCCGCAACGAATACCATCTCCAACGAGCCCCGGCGATGCGGGGCTTTTCTTTGCAATCGCGCCACTGGCCCGGATTCGTCTCTTCCCCTTGAAGACGGCGCGCGCCGCGCACGACGTCTGCCGCACTGCACCGTGACGCGTGCAGCGTGTCGGCGTGGGCATTCGCCATCGATCTCTGCTATGATCCCGCATTCAAGAAGAGCCTTCAAAAAAGGGCCGACGACACGTCATCTAAAATCGTGCGTAAGAAAAATCAGAGGGAGAAACACATGACCATCATCTGCAGGGCAGCCGCTGTGACGGCGGCCTTTCTCGTCGTTGCCGCGAGCGGCGCATCGGCCGCCGAAAAGAAATACGATCCCGGCGCCAGCGATACCGAGATCAAGATCGGCAACATCATGCCCTATAGCGGCCCGGCCTCCGCCTACGGCATCATCGGCAAGACCGAAGCCGCCTATTTCAAGAAGATCAACGACGAAGGCGGCATCAACGGCCGTAAGATCAACTTCGTCTCCTATGACGACGCCTATTCGCCCCCAAAAGCGGTCGAGCAGGCGCGCAAGCTGGTCGAGAGCGACGAGGTCCTGCTGATCTTCAACTCGCTCGGAACGCCGTCGAACTCGGCGATCCAGAAATACATGAACGCGAAGAAAGTCCCGCAGTTGTTCGTCGCGACCGGCGCCACCAAGTGGAACGACCCGAAAGACTTCCCTTGGACCATGGGCTGGCAACCGAGCTACCAGGCCGAGTCGCGGATCTATGCCAAATATCTCCTCAAGGAAAAGCCCGACGCCAAGATCGCCGTGCTCTATCAGAACGACGATTACGGCAAGGACTATCTGAAGGGCTTGAAGGACGGACTCGGCGCCAAGGCCGCGACCATGATCATCGCCGAAGAGAGCTACGAGACCACCGAGCCGACCATCGACAGTCACATCGTCAAGCTCAAATCATCGGGCGCCGATGTCTTCGTTGACATCGCGACGCCGAAGTTCGCCGCGCAAGCGATCAAGAAGGTCGGTGAAGTCGAGTGGAAGGTGCTGCACATCCTCAACAATGTCTCGGCCTCGGTCGGCAGCGTGATCAAGCCCGCCGGCTTTGCCAATGCCCAAGGCATCGTCTCGGCGCAGTACGTGAAAGACACGACCGATTCGCAATGGGTCAATGATCCCGGCATGAAGGCCTATCTGGAGTTCATGACCAAGGATTTTCCGGAGGGCGACAAATTGGACAATGGCACAGTGGTCGGTTACGGCGTGGCGCAGACCTTGGTGCAGGTCCTGAAACAGTGCGGCGACAATCTGACCCGAGAGAATGTGATGAAGCAGGCCGCCAGCTTGCGCGACTTCCGAACCGAGGTGCTGCTGCCTGGCATTACGATCAATACCTCAGCAACCGACTTTGCTCCGATCAGCCAGCTGCAGCTCATGCGTTTCACCGGCGAACGATGGCAGCTGTTCGGCGACGTCATCTCAGCTGACGTCGGCGGCTAGACGCAACACATCCGATCCAGGCCTCAGCCTCCTGCGACGTCACGTCGCGGGAGGCTTTTCTTTGCAAGGATTTCGTTAAACCACTCATCAGCCAATCGGTGCGTCCACCGCTTTCGCATTTACGCCAGTCACGTTCATGAGCTAGGTAGAACTCTGTTGAGGAACGCAAACGAGCTGCCGGACCTTCCGAGAAGGCAGCTCCAAGAACAAATCTAAAAAGGAGTTGGAGATGTTTATCCCCGCGACCCGTCGCGCCGTATCGGCGCTGCTCGGCTTGGCCCTGGTCGGCGCCGCCGGCGGCCCCGCATTCGCCGAGTCGAAATACGACAACGGCGCCAGCGACACCGAGATCAAGATCGGCAACATCGTCCCGTATAGCGGCCCGGCCTCGGCCTACGGCTCCGTCGGGAAGGCGATGGCCGCGGTGTTCAAGAAGGTCAACGACGACGGCGGCATCAACGGCCGCAAGATCACCTTCATCTCCTATGACGACGCTTATTCGCCGCCGAAGACGGTTGAACAGGCGCGCAAGCTGGTCGAGAGCGACGAGGTGCTGTTCCTGGGCGGCGTGCTCGGCACCGCGCCCAACACCGCGATCCAGAAATATCTCAACTCCAAGAAGATCCCGCAGCTGTTCGTGGCCACCGGCGCCACCAAGTGGAACGAGCCGAAAACCTTTCCGTGGACCATGGGCTGGCTGCCAAGCTACCAGTCGGAGGCCCGGATCTACGCGAAATATCTTCTGAAGGAGAAGCCCGGTGCCAAGATCGCCGTGCTCTACCAGAACGATGACATGGGCAAGGATTACCTGAAGGGTTTGAAGGATGGCCTTGGCGATCCCAGCCGGCTCGTGCTGGAGGAGAGCTATGAAGTCTCCGAACCGACCGTCGAGTCCCACATCGTCAAGATCAAGGCCGCCAATCCCGACGTGATCGTGCTGTTCACGACGCCGAAATCGGGCGCCCAGGCGATCAAGAAGCTCGGCGAAATGAATTGGAAGCCGTTGACCATCATCGCCAATGTGAGCGCCTCGACGGCGGCGGTGATGCGCCCTGCCGGCGTCGAGAACTCGCAAGGGGTGATCTCGGCAGCCTATGCCAAGGACGCCTCAGATCCGCAATGGGCCAACGATCCCGGCCTGGGCGCCTTCAAGGAACTGCTCGCCAAATACCTGCCGGAGACCAATCCCATAGATTCGTCGGCGCTGACCGGCTACAACATCGCGACCACCATGGTCGAGGTGCTGAAACGATGCGGCGACGATCTGACCCGCGCCAATGTGATGAAGCAGGCGGCAAGCTTGAAGCAATTTCCGCAAGGCGGCCTGCTGCCCGGCGTCACCGTGACCACAGCGGCCGACGACTTTCAGCCGATCGAGCAGTTGCAGCTGATGCAGTTCAAGGGCGAACGCTGGCAGCTGTTCGGCGAGGTCATGAGCGGAGAGCTGGGCAAATAATCGCTCTTCCCACCAAGGACGGCGTCGCGTGAGCAGTCGCCGTCCACTGCTCCGCACGATCTTCGACGCCGCAGTCGCCGCGGCACATCCGGATATCGTGCTTGCCTCCCACCTGCCGGCGGTGCCGAAGGGCCGCATCATCTGCCTCGCCGCCGGCAAGGGGGCCGCGGCGATGGCTGCGGCCGCGGAGCGGCACTATCTCGATGTGCTCGCGCTCGATCCCGCACGGCTGACCGGCATCGCCACCACCCGCCACGGCCACGGCGTGCCGACGCGGCGGATCAAGGTGATCGAAGCCGGCCATCCGATGCCCGACGAAGCCGGACTGAAAGCGGCGGATGAGACCCTGCAACTGGCGGCAACGGCCGGCGCCGACGACCTCATGCTGGTGCTGCTCTCCGGCGGCGGCTCGGCGAACTGGATTGCGCCCGCGGACGGAGTGACGTTCGCGCAGAAACAGCAACTGACGCGAGCGCTGCTGCGCTCCGGCGCGCCGATCGGCGAGATCAACACGGTGCGCAAACATCTGTCGCGGATCAAGGGCGGCCGGCTGGCGCGCGCCGGGCAGAAGGCCGCGATCGTAACGCTTGCGATCTCGGACGTACCGCATGACGATCCGTCCGCGATCGCATCGGGGCCGACGGTCCCCGATCCCACGACGCTTGCTGACGCATGTGCGATCATCGCGAAGTACAAGCTCGCGATCGAGCCGGCGATTGCGCGCGCGCTCGAGAACCCCGACAACGAAAGCTGCAAGCCGGACGATCCCGCGTTTGCACGTGCCAGATTCGAACTGATCGCGCGCCCGCGGGCCTCGCTGGACGCGGCGATCGTGAAGACCAGAGAGGCCGGTTACGAGGTGATCGATCTCGGCGCCGATCTCGAAGGCGAGGCGCGCGAGGTCGCTGCCGAGCATGTGAGGCTGGCGCTTGATGCCCGCGCGCATGGACGGCGCGTCGCGATCCTCTCCGGCGGCGAGCTCACCGTCACCGTCACCGGGAATGGCCGCGGCGGCCCGAACCAAGAATACGCGTTGGCGCTCGCCGACCTGCTCAAGGACACGCCGGACATCGCCGCGCTCGCTGGCGACACCGACGGCGCCGATGGCGGCGCCGGCAGCGCCTCCGATCCTGCCGGGGCGATCGTCGACGGCACGACCTTCGCGGCGATGCGCGAAAGGGCCCTCGATCCGAAGGCCTATCTCGCCAACAATGACGCGACCGCGTTCTTTGCTGCGACCGGCGATCTGCTGCTGACCGGGCCGACGCTGACCAACGTGAACGACGTCAGGGTGATCTTGGTGGATTGAGGCGTCACTCTCTCCACGTCGCTGTGGTTATAGGACCTGCGCCCGGAAGGACGGCTCGGGGAGGACGGCTCGGCGTCAAAACTCCCGCGCGATCTTGGTCAGCATTGCGAGCAGCGTGTCGCGCCCGTCCGGGCCCAGCAGCTCGTTCAGCCTTGCCTCGTGTTTGGAGACGACCAGCTTTTTCGCCCGCGCCAGCACGCCGCGCCCCTTCTCGGTGAGCACCAGGATGTGCGAGCGGCGGTCATGGGGCGAGCGGACCCGGGTGCAGAAGCCGCGACTTTCCAGGCTGTCGAGCAGCGACACGAAGTTCGGACGGAGGATGCCGAGGGTGTTGGCGATCTCGGTCTGGTTGCGACCGGGATTATTGTCAAGCAACAGCAGCACCGAGAACTGCGCCGGGGTCAGCTGCAGCGGCGCGACGCAATGCAGAAAGTCCTCGAACACCTTGAGCTGGGCGCGTTTGAGCACGTAGCCGAGCAGGTCGGACAGCTCGCCAAGCCGCACAGCTTGCGTCTCGTCAGCCGGTCCGGCAGGCTCCTTCGAGCCCTGGCTGGTCTTGACTTGGCTGCTCTTGGCTTGGCTGCTTACGGCTTGATTTTTGACGCTATCTGCCATTGCAGTCCATGAAAGTCATGGCGTCGGCTTCCCCCTCCCAAAAGACCGCAGCGAAACAGCGGCCTTGAGATTATACTTGATAATTGTTATCCCTCATACCAAACACCGGCAGCCGATTTCAACTGCTGCGACACAACGGCGACGAATGCCGGCCGCGATCGGTCATCAAAGGGGGAGCGTCCAGCCTTGAACACAACGATCATGCTGTTCCTGCTGCAGGACGGCATTACCAACGGCGCGATCTATGCGCTGCTCGGGCTGGCGCTCGTGCTGGTGTTCGCGGTGACGCGCGTGATCCTGATCCCCCAGGGCGAATTCGTCACCTATGGCGCGCTGACCTACGCCTCGCTGGCAGCCGGCCAGATGCCTGGTACCGCCAAGCTGGCGCTGGCCATGGGCGTCGTCGCCTTCGCCTTCGATCTTTACGCAGCGCGCAAATCGCTGCATTTGCCGCGCATTGCGCGCGCTTTCGCCGTCAACGTCGTCTTCCCAGGCCTGGTGCTGGCCGCGACGATCTGGGCCGCCGGCCAACGGCCGCCTGTCGGCATCAACCTCGTCCTCTCGCTGTTGATCGTAGCGGCGATCGGGGTCTCGCTCTATCGCATCGTGTTCCAGCCTTTGGCGCACACGTCGGTGCTGGTGCTCCTGATCGCCTCGGTCGGCTGCCATCTGGCGCTGCAGGGCCTCGGACTGCTGTTCTTCGGCGCCGAGGGCCAGCGCGGCCCTGCCCTGCTCACCGCCTCAGCCGTGCTGGGTCCCTTGCGCTTCACCGGCCAAGGCATGGCGGTGTACGGCCTTACCGTCTCCTTCATTGTCGCGCTCTGGCTGTTCTTCGGGCTGACGCTTTACGGCAAGGCGCTGCGCGCAACCGCCGTGAATCGGCTGGGCGCGCGGCTGGTCGGCATCCGCACCACGCTGTCGGGCCAGATCGCATTCCTGCTGGCGTCCACGATCGGTGCACTCTCCGGCATCCTGATCGTGCCGATCACGACGCTCTATTACGACACCGGATTTCTGATCGGCCTGAAAGGCTTCATCGCGGCGATCATCGGCGGGCTCGTCAGCTATCCGCTCACTGCAGTCGCGGCGATTGTCGTCGGCATCGTGGAGGCATTCTCCTCCTTCTATGCCTCGAACTTCAAGGAAGTGATCGTCTTCACGCTGCTGATCCCCGTGCTGGTGCTGCGGTCGCTGGCCGCGCCCGCCGTGGAAGAAGAAAAGGACTAGCGCGATGCGCGAGCGTTGGCCCCTCCTCATCTTTACCGCCATCATGGCGGCGATCCCGTTCATCCCGGGCGTACCGCCGTTCTGGATCGTGCTGCTCGACAATATCGGCCTGTCCGCGCTGGTCGCTATGGGGCTCGTGCTGCTCACCGGCGTGGGTGGGCTCACTTCGTTCGGCCAGGCCGCCTTTGTCGGCTTCGGCGCCTACACCACGGCCGTGCTGTCCGCGAATTATGGCGTATCGCCCTGGCTGACCCTGCCATTGTCGCTCCTGGTCTCCGGCGCAGCGGCGGTGCTGCTCGGACTCGTCACCGTGCGCCTGTCAGGCCACTATCTGCCGCTCGGCACCCTCGCCTGGGGGCTTGGGCTGTTCTACCTCTTCAGCAAGCTCGCATTTCTCGGCCGTAATGACGGCGTTTCCGGCATTCCGCCGCTTGCGATCGGCTCGCTGAAGATGCTCGATGCCGGCACGATCTATTACGCCATCTGGATCGGGGTGCTGCTCGCGGCGCTGCTGACGATGAACCTGTTGGATTCTCGCACCGGCCGCGCGATCCGCGCACTGCGGAGGGGCCACATCGCGGCCGAGGCCTTCGGCGTCTATGCGCCCAGCGCCAAGCTCCTGGTCTTCATCTACGCCGCCGTGCTGGCCGGCCTCTCCGGCTGGCTCTATGCCCACTTCACCCGCGCGGTGAACCCGACTCCTTTCGGCGCCCAGGCCGGCATCGAATATCTGTTCGTCGCGGTGGTCGGCGGCGCCGGCTATGTGTGGGGCGGCGTGCTGGGCGCCGCGATCGTCGTGATCCTGAAGGAAGTGCTGCAGAGCTATCTGCCGCTGCTGCTGCATGGCGAAGGCCAGCTCGAGACGATCGTGTTCGGCATTCTGCTGGTGGGGCTGTTGCAGCTGGCACCGACCGGCCTGTGGCCGTGGCTGACGGCATGGCTGCCGCTCAAACCGCTCGGGAAAAAGCCCGCGACCTCGCTCACGCTGCCCGCGCGCGAGCGCCAAGCCGCCCCGCACGAGGTGCTGCTCCAGGTCGACAACGCCAGGAAGCAGTTCGGCGGCGTGGTCGCAGTCAACAACGTCTCCTTCGAGGTGCAGGCGCGCGAGATCGTGGCGCTGATCGGCCCGAACGGCGCCGGCAAGAGCACCACCTTCAACCTGATCACCGGCGTGCTGCCGGCGACCTCCGGGAATGTCTCGATGCTGGGCAAACCGATCGGCAAGGCGCCACCGCAGGAGGTGGTCAAGCTCGGCATCGCCAGAACCTTCCAGCACGTCAAGCTGGTGCCCGACATGACCGTGCTGGAGAATGTCGCGATCGGCGCGCATCTGCGCGGGCACGCCGGGCCACTGTCCAGCATGCTGCGGCTCGACCGCGGGGACGAGGCGAAGCTGCTCGCGGAAGCCGCGCGGCAGATCGCACGCGTCGGTCTCGCCGACCAGATGGATCAGCTCGCGGGCTCGCTGTCGCTCGGGCAACAGCGCATCGTCGAGATCGCGCGAGCCCTCTGTGTCGATCCGATGCTGCTCCTGCTCGACGAGCCTGCCGCGGGCCTGCGCCACATGGAGAAGCAGCGGCTCGCCGCGCTATTACGTGAACTGCGCGCCGGCGGCATGTCGGTGCTCCTGGTCGAGCACGACATGGGATTTGTGATGGACCTCGCCGATCGCATCGTGGTGCTCGATTTCGGCACCAAGATCGCGGAAGGAACGCCAGCCGCGATCAAGACCAATCCAGAGGTGATCAAGGCCTATCTCGGAGCCACCGCATGAGCGTGCTGCTGTCGGTTACGGACGCTCATGTGTCCTATGGCAAGGTCGAAGCGGTGCGCTCGGTCTCGCTCGAGGTCGGTGACAACGAAATCGTCACCATCATCGGCGCCAACGGGGCCGGCAAGACCACCCTGCTCAGCGCCGTCATGGGCGTGCTGCCGCTGAAGGGACGCGTCACGTTTGCCGGCGAGAACCTGGCCCGGCTCGAGATCGAGGACCGCGTTGCGCTGGGTCTTTGTCTCGTGCCCGAACATCGCGAGCTGTTCGCCAGCATGAACGTCGAGGACAATCTGCAGCTCGGCGCGTTCCGCATGAACAAGGCGCGCACCGCTGCCGGGTTCGAGCACGTCTACACGCTGTTTCCGCGGCTGAAGGAGCGGCGCAAGCAGCTTGCCGGCACCCTGTCCGGCGGCGAGCAGCAGATGCTGGCGATGGGCCGCGCACTGATGGGCGCACCCAAGCTGCTGATGCTGGACGAGCCGAGCCTCGGCCTTGCCCCGATCATCGTCGCCGGCATCTTCGAGATCATCGCCAAGCTGCGGCAGGATGGCGTCTCGGTGCTGCTGGTCGAGCAGAACGCCAAGGCCGCGTTGCAGGTAGCGGACCGCGCCTATGTGATGGAGCTCGGCGAGTTCGTGCTGAACGGCAAGGCGGACGAGATCGCGACCGACCAGCGCGTGGCCGCCAGCTATCTCGGCTTTGCCGAGACGGCAGCGGGCTAGACGACAGAGAGCAGACCGAGACGCTGAAGGCCGGCTCGACGAGCCGGCCTTTCGTTTGCGTGGATCGAATGAAGCGATCTTCGCCTATTCCGCCGGGACGTACTTCCCGTCCTTCACGGTCAGGATGATGCGGGCGCGGTCGTCGAGGCCGGAGCGATCCGTTTCGGTGAAGTTGTAGACACCCTGGCTGGCGGCCAGGTCCTTCTCGGTCAACAGCGCCTGACGGATCGCCTCGCGGAACTCCGGCGTGCCGGGCTTGGCAGTCTTCAGTGCCACCGGAATGACGCGCTTCAGGATCTCGAAGGCGTCATAGGAATGGCCGGCGAACTGGCTGCGGCTGTTCGGGCCATACTTGGCCTCATAGTCCTTGTTGAGCTCCAGACCGGGCTTCTTGGTCAGCGCGCTATCGGCTTGGGTTTCCGGCGACATCACCGGGCCGGAGGCCATGATCACGCCCTCGGCTGCCTTGCCCGCGATGCGGATGAAGTCCATGCTGGCAGCGCCGTGGGTCTGATAGATGAGACCCGTATAGCCGCGCTCGCGCAGCTCGGTCTGCGGCAGCGCCGCGGCGGTGCCGGAGGCGCCGACCAGGATCGCATCCGGATTGGCGGCGACCAGCTTGAGCACCTGGCCGGTGACCGACGTGTCGGGACGCGCGAAACGCTCCTCATCGGCGATGGTGATGCCCATCGGCACGGCCTGGTTCTTCAGGTCGTTGAACCAAAGATCGCCGTAGGAATCGGAGTAGCCGATATAGCCGACGGTCTTGATGTTGTGCGCCTTCATGTGCTCGTACAGCACCTTGCCCATGATCGGCACCGGCTGCGGCATCACCACCGACCATTTGGCGCGCTCAGGCGTCACCGGAAACGGCGCCAGCGCGAAATGCGGAACGCCAGCCTCATTGGCGACATTCGATACCGCGATGGTGGGCGGCGTCACCGCCGACCCCATGATGATGTCGGCTTTGGACTCCGTGACAAAGCGCCGCGCGTTGGTGGTCGCGGTGGTCGGATCGCCGCCGTCGTCGAGCACGATCACCTTCAGCGGCACGCCGCCGATCTCTTTCGGCACGAATTCCAGCGCGTTACGCTCGGGGATGCCGAGCGCCGCTCCAGGGCCGGTGGTCGTGGTGGTGATGCCGATCACGATCTCGTTCGTCTCGGCCGACGCTGACGCGATACCGAGCACGGTCGCGACTGCAGCCGCCGCCCAATAGGCCTTCTTCATCGATTGTCCTCCCTTCATTGTTTCGCTGTTCAGAGCGTTTTGCTGTTCAGAGCGCAATATTCAGCTGAAGTCGAGCCCCTCTTTAGGCGACAATGCCGCAGGAGTCAGCCCTGCATGAATTTAACCTTTATTTCCTCAGGGATCGGCGCCGATTTCAGCTTGTCGGGGTTGTCGGGATCGCGCCCGACCAGGACGCGGGTCTCGAAGCCTTCGATCGCCAAAGCCTCGCCCTTGTAGACCTTGTGAATGACCTCGAATGACGACCGCTTGAAACTCTCGATCCGGCTCTCGATCGTGATCCAGTCGCCATAGGTTGAGGGGATGTAGAACTTCGCGCGGGTGTCGACCATGGGAATGCCGACCAGGCCGTAGCGGCGGACGATGTCCTGCTTGGAGAAGCCGGCCGCCTCGAACATGACCGAGGTGGAATCGTCGAACATCGCAAAATAGCGCGGGTAGTAGACGATGTTGGCAGGGTCGCAATCACCCCACTGGATCTGCACGTCGCGGCGGTGGATGAACATTTCAGCTGCCGATCTCTTTCCGCTGTCATTCCGGGGTGGCTCGAAGAGCCGAGCCCGGAATCCATTTCACCACCGGCGCCGACGCCAAATGGATTCCGGGCCCGACGCTGCGCGTCGTCCCGGAATGACGGTCCATTGTCAGTTGGTGCCGCGACTTCACCGCGGGGCCATGCGCAGCGCGGCATCGAGCCGCACCACCTCGCCGTTGAGATAGGGGTTCTCGACCATGTGCAGCGCGAGGGCGGCAAACTCGTCGGCGTTGCCGAGCCGGCGCGGGAACGGGATCGCGGCGGCGAGCGAGTCCTGTGCCTCCTGCGGCAGGTTGGCGAGCAGCGGCGTGAGGAACAGGCCGGGCGCGATGGTCATCACGCGGATGCCGAACTGCGCGAGCTCGCGTGCGATCGGCAGGGTCATCGCGACGATGCCGCCCTTCGACGCCGAATACGCCGCTTGGCCGATCTGGCCGTCATAGGCCGCAACCGAGGCCGTATTGACGACGACGCCGCGTTCGCCGGTGGCCTGCGGCTCGAGCTTCGACATCTCAGCGGTTGCAAGCCGCAGCATGTTGAACGAGCCGATCAAATTGACCTTGATCACCTTGTCGAAATCGGAAAGCGGCATCGGGCCGTCGCGGCCGATCACACGCTTGGCAACGCCGATACCGGCGCAGTTCACCAGCACCCGCGCCGGGCCGTGCGCCTTGGCCGCCTGCGCGATGCCGGCTTCCGCCGCTGCGGCATCGGAGACGTCGCAAACGACGGCCGTGCCCTTGATTTCCGCGGCGACCTCTTCGGCCAGCTTGGCGTTGAGGTCGAACACGGCGACCTTGGCGCCCTGTGCGGCAAGCTTGCGGGCGGTCGCAGCGCCAAGTCCGGAGGCGCCCCCCGTGACGATCGCAGCCTGATCCTTCAACAACATGATTGGTCTCCCTTTGATGCGCTGCTCAGCCGGCGACGATGATGTCGTCGGACGGCGTGGCCGCGTAGATATGCTCGATCAGCTCTTTCCGATTCTCCAGCACGGCGCGCTGGTTGATCGAGCCCTTGTCGGTGACTTCGCCCTTGTCGATCAGGAGCGGCGTTCCAAGCAGCACCGCGCGGGTGATCCGGTTGGACGAGCCGGTCGCCGTCGTCAGGAATTTCGTGAAGCGCTCGCGGAACGCCGCGCGGATCAGCGGATCGGCGGCCGTTGCGGCGAGATCGTCGAGCGGCAAGGTCGCGTTGATCAGCCGGCAGCCGTCGAGATCGAGCACGACGATGGCTGCGATCTCATCGCGGTTGATGCCGGCGATGATGACGTCGCGCGCCAGCGGCGCACAGGCCGCGATGAAGCGGGCGCGCAGCGGACCGACCGAGACCCAGGTGCCGCTGGCGAGCTTGAAATCTTCGGCGATGCGGCCGTCGAAATCGAAGCCGGCGTCGAGATCTTCCGGGTTGGCGGGCTTGAGCGCATCGCCCATCTTGTAGAAGCCTTCCTCGTCGAAGGCTGCCGCTGAGACGTCCGGCTGGCGCCAGTAACCCGGCGTCACATTCGGCCCCTTGGCGCGCACCTCGAGCTTGCCGTTGTTGGGCACGAGCTTGGCCTCGTTGCCCGACACCGGCAGGCCGACATGGCCGGAGCGGCTGGTGCGCGGATTGACCGACATGAAGAACGGCGCGGTCTCGGTCGAGCCGAGGCCGGTCAGCATCGGCACCCGCGTGCCGGTCTCGGCGACCGAGAGTTCGTCGAGCTCGTTCCAGACATGCGGCGCCATCGCCGCACCCGAGAAGAACATCGCGTGCAAGCGGCCGAAGAATTTCTTCCGCAAAGCTGCGTCGTCGCGCAGATAGGGCAGCAGCGACTCATAGCCCTTGGGGACGTTGAAATAGACCGTCGGGGAGATCTCGCGCAGATTCCGCACCGTCTCCTCGATGCCTCCAGGCACGGGCTTGCCCTGGTCGAGATACATCGAGCCCCCGTTGTACAGCGTCAGCCCGATATTGTGATTGCCACCGAAGGTGTGATTCCAGGGCAGCCAGTCGACGATGACCGGCGGCTCGTCCTTCAGGAACGCCAGGGTCTCGCGGATCATCACCTGGTTGGCGCAGATCATCCGCTGCGTATTGATGACCGCCTTGGGATTGCCGGTCGAGCCGGAGGTCAGCAGGAATTTTGCGATCGTGTCCGGGCCGATGCTGTCGTGGGCGGCAGCGAGCCCCGAATGAAGCGGCGTCGCGATCAGATCCGCCAGCATCGTCACCGCGCGGCCCGGGACCGCGCCGAACGAGGCCGCGATCTCGGTGCCGTCAGGCACGTTGGCGATGAGCGCATCGGCGAATTTGCCGGCGTCATCGGCGAAGACGAGACCGGGCGTCAGCAGCTTCATCAGGTAGGCAAGCTTGCCGTAGTCACGCGATACCAGTGAATAGGCCGGCGACACCGGGCAGAATGGAACGCCGGCATAAAGCGCCCCGAACGCGACCAGCACATGGTCGATCGAGTTGCCGGACAGGATCATGACGGGACGATCCGGCGACAGACCGCGTGCCAGCAGTGCCGAGGCAAGGTGCCGGCTCGCGGTCAGCAGCGTGGCGTAGGTCAGCTCGCGCCAGCCCGTAGGCCCAACGCGCTCGGCCATGAACACGCGGTCCGGCGCGGTCTCGGCGAAATGATGCAGCCGATCGGTGATGCGCCGCGGATAGTCCGCAAGCGCCCGCTTGGGCCGGAGATAGAGGGTGCCGTCGGCGCGGCGCTCGATATTCACCGCGGGGTCGTTGAACGAGATCGCGCGCAAGGGATGGGCATCCGGCTTATGCGCCGGCGTCTCGTTCATTCCTCCCTGTGTGCTTGTTATGATTGGCGCGTTCATGTCACGTCGGTTTCACCTTTGCGGTCTTGTGATCGAGAAAGGCGCGGATGCGGCGCTTGGCCTCCTTGTCGCTTTGCGCGACGGTGGCCATCAGCGACTCCATCAACAGGCCGGTCTGCGGATTTGTTTCCGCGATCAGGGGCAAGGCCTGCAGCACGGCGAAATTGGTCAGCGGCGCGTTGCTCGCGATCTTCTCGGCGAGCTCCATCGCCTTGGCAAGGCCGGTGCCGGCGTCGACCAGATATTGCGCGAAACCATAGGCCGAGCCTTCGGTCGCGGAATAGACCCGGCCGGTCAGCATCATGTCCATCATGCGCGCGACCCCGATCAGCCGCGGCAATCGCACCGAGCCGCCGCCGCCGACGAAGATGCCGCGCTGGCCTTCCGGCAGCGCGAAATAGGCCGACGGCTCCGCGACGCGGATATGCGCGGCACAGGCGAGCTCGAGGCCGCCGCCGATGACAGCGCCCTTCAGCGCCGCGATGACCGGCACGCGGCAATACTGGATGCGGTCGAAGACGCGGTGCCAGGTCTGCGAATGCACGAGGCCTTCGGTGGCGTCGCGCTCGCGCAGCTCGGAGAGATCGAGGCCGGAGGAGAAGTTGTCGCCGATGCCATGGATGACGACGGCTCTGACATCATCCGGCAGGCCGGCAAAGCAGTCGCCGATGTCCTGGATGATGGCGTCGTTGAGCGCGTTGCGCTTGGACGGCCGGTTGAGGCCGACGGTGAGGACGGCGCCCCGCTGTTCGATCTGGAGCAGCGCGGAGTCCTGCGCTGATGCGGTGTCGGCGTTTCCCATCGGCTCTATTGTGTCCTATTCAGAATAGTTATGTTTTATAACGATTTTGCCGGGAGTCAACACGCGCATCGCGCCATGATGTTGTGCGCTGCGGCAAAGATATGACGCCGCGTTCCCGCGGCGGATCGCGCCCGAGTCCTGCGAAACGACATGCCCCTTCGAGAATCGAGAGGGCGCAGGGAAGGCCGGGCGCCGGCTGGCGCCCGCGGCCCGCCTGCAGAAAAAAAATGCAGGCGGCAGGTACCACAGGCTCAGCCGAGTCAACCCGGCCTTCCCTGCGCGATGGTTTTAACGCTTATACGTAGTCTCCCTGGTGCACCGGGCTTTCTGGCCACCATTCGCGACAACGCGCTGACGCGCGTTGCGCGGGACACCAGCGTCGGGGTGTCAGGACGCTACGACTTCACGTCCGCAAGAGCATCGTTCGTCCGCATCTCCATAAAGGACATGCTGCGACCTCTCGCGGCCACCGCTCCCCGCCCCGCGTGTCGTGACGATCGCGCGCAACGCCCCTCTCGTCGAGGCGGGATGCGGACATGATGCACGATTTCTGGAAAAACGAAAGTGAAAAATTTCGTGGTATCGATCCCGCGCGGCGCCTCCTTGAAACGGCTCGCGAAATGAGTTTTTCGGGGCGAGGAGTTTATCACACCCGACGAAGCTTCGCGCTAAGCGACCGCGCAATAGCCGCAAGTGATTTGCCCGACAGGCGGGAACAACACTGATGTAAGATCCGCGCAGGTCAATCGGCAATCATTTGTGATTCCAGCGCCATTTGCGACAGGTGATAACGGCAAACGCTCATCGCTCGCGGCCCTTTGCACGTTAGGGGCTTATGTCTATGCCAATTCAAGCCGGCAGCCTAGATTATCTGCTCTTCTATTCGCCGTCAGTGAGCACGTATCATGCCCAGAGCATTCCCTTCCCAGATCACAGGATACCTTGCCACAACCTTTAAAACGCCCGAGAATCTGAGCCATGCGACCGTCCATTCCTATATCGGCGCCGTGGCAGGTTTTCTTGACCTATACGACCAGCTTCCAGATGAGCTAATCCGTCTATCGCCGGATGATTCTGCAATCCTAATTGCTGCGATCGGCACAATACGTATTGGCATGGATCAGTTTCGACGAACCAGCAATCCTGAGGGCCTGAGACCTGTTGGCGGCGCACTCAACAATGCATGGCGGTTGATTGCAACTCTCAAAGACGCGGCTCCATCGATCGTTCATGATCTGTCATTCATAACAGATGCGAGCCTTCAAGAAATGATAGGCTTGGATATTTCGGCAGTCGCGACAGACCTTCAGTCCGGCGAATGGAAAGGAGCCACCATCATTGCCGGCAGCTGCTGTGAAGCCTTGCTTCTCTATGGACTACAAACCACCGAAACCAAGAAGCCGGGCGCTATAGCCACCGCTGTCGGTGCCATCACATGGCCCTCGAAACGACCCAATGCTTCAAACCTGACGGATAGTACGTGGGACCTTTTTTCGTACACCGAAGTGGCCGCCAAAATTGGACTGATTTTCAGTTCCACAAAGGATGCACTGACCCTTGCTCGCAATTATCGCAATCTTATCCATCCTGCTAAGACCGTAAGAGAACACGTCAAGTGTGACCGCGGAACGGCCTATATCGCCACAGGCGCGCTTGAACATCTACTCTCCGACCTGAGAAAGAATCTGTAGTCCGTAGGGTGGGCAAAGGCGCGAACGCGCCGTGCCCACCACCGATCGAGCGCGCTGCGTGGCGGTGGGCACGCTTCGCTTTGCCCACCCTACGGACTACGGACTACATCTACCAAAGCTCAATTTGTCTTCCCGATAGGTTGATCCCGAACGCCGATCAGGAGCACCGCCGTCTTTACTTCTTCGTTTGGCTGGAACCGGTCGGGGCCGTTGTGCCGGCGTTGGAGCTCTTCTTTCCGCTTTTCGTGTCCGTCTTAGTGGCCGGGGCCGCCTGACTGAACGCAGATGATACATTCGCGGCCATGAACGCGATTGCAGCCAATATCGCTAGGGCTTGTTTCACGTCGTATCTCCTTCCCATGGTGCTCCCAGTGGATTGCAAATATCGTGATATTTGGCGGCCAGAACGTTGATGGAGATCAATCGACGTTTTAGCGGCCAAGAGAATTGAGTCGATTACTTCCGGCTATGGCACCTGGCTGACCTCCAGGCGCGGCTCTGCCGACGTCCGTTTGTGGCCTTTAGTAGTCAGGACATCACGCATGCTGCCAACTGAATCCGAAGCGGCGGATTACGCTCCGCTAATCCGCCCTACGGGCTACGACTTCACGTCCGCAAGCTGCCGTTCGTCGGCGCGCCAAACACGCGCTGCGGCATCATCGCGGCCATCGCTCCCCGCCCCGCGTGTCGTGACGATCGCGCGCAACGCCCCTCTCGTCGAGGCGGGATGAAAGGCATGATGCACGATTTCTGGAAAAACGAAAGTTGAAAATTACGTCGATTGGACGGCGCGCATCGCCATGCGTTGAGAGCGCTTACAAAATGAGCTTTTCCGCGCAGGCAATTTCTCGCTTCTCAACGGCGTCGCCGGCAATGACTTCCCACAAAATTGGCGAGGTGATTCGCCCGACAGGCGGGAGCCAGGTCCCGTCATTGCGAGCGAAGCGAAGCAATCCAGGCCACGGTACGGGCCCATTGGCGCGCAGCCTCGCCCCTTCAGTCGCAGGGCAACCGCATATGGCGCCTTGCCCATTCGCGCCGGAGCTTCCTCATCGCCATCGCGAGCTTGTGCCGGCCATTGAGGGAATCGGAGTCGATCATGACAACGCCTCAAGCTCCTTCACACCGATAGGAGGCTTGCTTCGCCAGCCGATCATGAATGCTCGTTTTGCCAGTCCATTCTGAACACGAGCAATCTGTATCCTCTCTCTCGCGAGCCGCATCCGCAGCAAGGGATCGTGAGTTCCCGAACCTACGAGGCATTTGTTGATGACCCAACCGAACGGCTCGACGCCGGCGCGCCGCAAGTCCTCCTGAAGAGCAGCAGCCTCTGAAACTGGAGTTGTCTCGGGCAAGGTCACCAGGACCACCCGGGTGAGGGCAGGATCTTGCAGCCTCATCAGCGGCGTAACGATACGCCCCGGTCCGCTTGGGTCCAGTTGGCTTGTCATCTGGCGATGATAAGCACCGGTCGCATCGAGCAAGAGCAGGGTGTGGCCTGTCGGAGCCGTATCGAGCACCACAAACGCGCTTCGTGCCTCCGCGACAATGTGGGAGAAGGCATGGAACACTGCGACTTCCTCAGTGCATGGCGAAGCCAGGTCCTCAAGAAGCAGCGCCCTGCCCTGTTCGTCTAGGTCGCGGCCACGGCTCGCCAATATTTTCGCGACATAGCGTTCCGTCTCAACGCGAGGATCAATCCGATCCACGGTGAGGCCCGGCATCACTCCCTCGACGACGAAAGTGACGTGGGCTGCAGGATCGGTCGTGCTGAGGTGGACGGCATGCCCGCGCTTGGCGAGCCCCACGGCGATGGCAGCGGCAATCGTCGTCTTTCCGACGCCTCCCTTGCCCATGACCATGATGAGGCCATGCTTGCCCCGGGAGATCTCATCGACCAACCGGTCGAGACCTGGCAGGTCAACCGGCTCGGCATCCGGCGCGCTGGCCGTCATCGGAGGCGATGCACTGGATGCCGACAACACCGCCCTAAGGGCCGTCAGACCCACGATATCAAAGCCAAACAATGGGATTTCGTCGCGCGGTAGTTTCGTCAGCGACGCTGGCATCGCGGCGAGAGCCTCGTCCTGATCCCGCTCAAGGGCAACTGCCACGGCATCGGTTCGGTCCGTGGCACGAAAGCGCCCGTTGACGGCGAGTGTCTGGTTCGAGAGATTGAGCGCATCGAGCTCGCCCGAAGTTCTGGCCGCCTCGCGTATCGCCCCGCGATCGGCCCGGGTGACGAGGACGATGGTCGTCCGCTTGGGATCGCCCAGTGCCTGAAGTGCCTGGCGAAAGCGATCCTCCTGCATCTTCAACCCTGAATGTGGGCCGAGGCAGGATGCCCCTCGATCATTGTCTTTCAGAAAGCCGGTCCATGCCTTTGGCAGGCTAAGAAGCCGCAACGTGTGTCCGGTCGGGGCCGTATCGAAAACGATATGGTCGAAGCCCGTCATATCGCCATCCAGCAGTCCTACGAACTCATCGAAGGCGGCGATCTCAGTGGTGCAAGCGCCGGAAAGTTGCTCGCGAACAGTCGATTTCTCCTCAAGAGTAGCCGCTGGCCCGAGTTGCTCGAGCACGCGGGTTCGATAGCTCTCGGCTGCTGCCTCCGGGTCAATGTTCATCGCGAAGAGCCCAGCCACGTGCGGCACCGACAGCGGGCTATCGGTTAGGCTGATCTCCAGGATCTCGTCGAGGTTCGATGCAGGATCGGTGCTGACCAGGAGGATACGCAAACCACGATCGGCGAGACCGATGGCAGTAGCACACGCCAGCGAGGTCTTGCCGACACCGCCCTTGCCGGTGAAAAAGAGAAACGGTGTTGGAGCGTCGAGCGTGCGCAAGCGGAGCATCAAAATCCATCCTAAGGCCGGCGCGCTGATGTGAGGGGGGCGTGCATCGCCTCGCGATGGAGATTAGTTAGTAAACCTCTGACGACTCCTTGTTGCGATGGATCAATAACCAGACGGCCCCCAAGCGCAATGAGACACAGGGCGGCCATGGTCCGCTCATGGCTCAATAGCGAATGAGCGACAACCCTCGTGAGATCTGCTGAGTCGGGCATTGCGGACGAAGTTTCCGCCGCGTGAGGGCGTCCCGGGGTAACGGGAGCGTGCCTGCGCCCTTGCGTCTACAACACCACTTGCACATCGACCACCACGCAGTTGGCGACTGCAATTTCGTCTTCTCCTGCGGAGGCCAAAGAGCATATCTTCGGGAACGGCTCGACCCTTCCCGCGATCACGGTTAGCTCCCCTCCCCGTTGCGGGCAGGGCTATCGCATATGGCTGGAAATAGTCCGTAGGGTGGGCAAAGGCGCGAACGCGCCGTGCCCACCACCGATCGAGCGCGCTGCGTGGCGGTGGGCACGCTTCGCTTTGCCCACCCTACGGACTACGGACTACATCTACCAAAGCTCAATTTGTCTTCCCGATAGGTTGATCCCGAACGCCGATCAGGAGCACCGCCGTCTTTACTTCTTCGTTTGGCTGGAACCGGTCGGGGCCGTTGTGCCGGCGTTGGAGCTCTTCTTTCCGCTTTTCGTGTCCGTCTTAGTGGCCGGGGCCGCCTGACTGAACGCAGATGATACATTCGCGGCCATGAACGCGATTGCAGCCAATATCGCTAGGGCTTGTTTCACGTCGTATCTCCTTCCCATGGTGCTCCCAGTGGATTGCAAATATCGTGATATTTGGCGGCCAGAACGTTGATGGAGATCAATCGACGTTTTAGCGGCCAAGAGAATTGAGTCGATTACTTCCGGCTATGGCACCTGGCTGACCTCTAGGCACGGCTCTGCCGACGTTCGTTTGTGGCCTTTAGCGAAGTAGCGACAGCTCTCATGAGGTAAGCTTGGTCGGACGCAGCGGAGAGATTCAGCGCGTGAGCGCGTCCCGCGATGACGGCGGCGTAGCCGCGGCCTTGCGCCTACAGCACCACATGCATCCCGGATTGCCTCGTGCCGCGGCTAGTTCGCCTTGACGATTTGCGCGATCGCTAGAAGATTATGAGGACGCACGCGAATGACGCCGCCGCTTGGGCTGTCGATATCTGCGATGAGGAACAGCGAAACGGAGACCACGACTGGCAAGACAAACAGGAGGAGCTCCCCTTGTCGGCGTTCGCCGTAGCCCACCAGCAAGTTGCAGCAGATTGCCATGAGCGCCATCATTGCCCATGCCCCGACGGGTATTCGATTCCACCAGGCCGCCTGCGTATATCCCTGCGCGTTGAGGACGTCGTTCATGCCGGAAATCGCCAGCGCCGTCGTCGGTGTCGGCTGGCTCGCTGCTGCCAGCGCGACCAGAGCCCAAAGTTGGTCCTGCACCTGCACGGTCTGCTGGTCGATGCCGGCTTCATCGCTCTGCTCGTAGAAGGCAATGCGCAGCTCGAGATATCTTCTCAACATGGTGCGCGCGCGCACACGGCCGTCCGGGGGCAACAGATCGGCGCGCAGATATTCGGTGCCGATGGCATTTGCTTCCGCCTCCTCCAACGCCTTGCGCTGATCGTACCTGTTGACCGCCATCGAGAACGTAAATCCAATGATGAGAGCCAGCAGCGTCAGCGTAGCAGCCTGCACGGTGTTGAAATCGTGACGCTCGCCTTGCTTGAAGGAAACGGCGCGCTTGCGAAGGAAGTCGCCGGCGTAGGCGGCGACGGCTTGTGCAATCAGCGCAATCGCGAAGACGACGAAGGGGCTATCGAAATGAGCGGACATTGATGGCCATGAGGAGGCATGGCGCTATTGTGGGCACCGTCCGCGATGGACCGTTGATTTAGGTCAAGGTTCGGTTGTTCACTACGAGCGAATTGGCGACAGCTCTCCTGGGTCCGCTTGGTCGGGCCTAGCGGATGAGATTTCGGCGCGTGACCGCGTCGCAATGACGGAGGCAGGCTTCGCCTTCATAACACCACGTGCACATCGACCACCACGCGGTCGGCGTGGCGGGCGGCCGAGGCGACGAAGAGGTGCTGCATCAGCCAGCGATATTTCTCGTGGCCGGTCTCGAAGCGTGGCGTGGTGCGGAAATAGATCAGCGCGGGATCGACCGGCTCGCCGCGCTTGAGCTTCTGCAGCAGCTCGACCGACCCGAAGCGGATGCCGCGGTTCTCGACGTAGACGATCGCACCCTCCTCGGTCTCGAAGGCGTATTTCGCCTCGAGCTCGATCAGCTCGTTGGGGCGGATGATCTGGAAGTCGGCGCCGAAGGCGCAGACGTTGCCCCAAATGCCTGCGCCATCCAGACCCGGGCCCTTCACCTCGCCGCCCGTGATCGGGATGATCCGCCTGACGCCAGTGCCGATCTCGCCGGCGGAGGTGACTTGGCCGATCCGCGCGGTGATGGTGAAGACGTATTTCGTCTGCAGCACGGGAGTCATCAGCGGGCCATCATCTGTTGCGGCAACCAGGTGGCGAGCAGCGGAAAGGCGATCAGGATCACCAGCCGGATCAGGTCGGTGACGACGAAAGGCAGCACACCCTTGAAGATCGTGGAGAACGACACGTCCTTCACCACGCTCTTGATCACGAACACGTTCATGCCGACCGGCGGATGGATCAGGCCGAGCTCGACCGTCATCACGATGATGACGCCGAACCAGATCGGATCGAAGCCGAGATGCTGGATCACCGGGAAGATGATCGGTACGGTCAGGATGATCATCGCCATAGCATCCATCAGGCAGCCGAGCACGAGATACATCACCATGATCAGTGCCAGCACGCCGTACGGCCCGAGCCCTAAGCCGGTGAGGAACTCCGTCACCTTCTGCGGCGTCTGCGTCACCGTGAGGAAATAGCCGAAGATCAACGCGCCGATCAGCACCGTGAACACGGCGGCCGCGGTGCGGGTCGCCTGCAGCAGCGAGGCCAGGATCTTGTCCTTGTCGAGCCTCCCGGTGACGACGCCGATGATGAACGCGCCGGTGGCGCCGACGCCGCCGGCTTCGGTCGGCGTGAAGCGCGGCAGGAACGGCAGGCCATAGAGGCCGCCGATGACGAACAGGAACAACAGCACCGGCGCCCAGATGTCGCGCAAACCCTGGAAGCGCTTGCGCCAGGGCAGCGACTCGCCCTTGGGCAGAAAGCCGGGCATGACGCGACCGATCACCGCGATCGTGATCATATACATGCTCATCGCGAGCAGGCCCGGAATGATGCCGGCGATGAACAGCTTGCCGATGTCCTGCTCGGTAATGATGCCGTAGACCGCCAGCACCGTCGACGGCGGCAGCATCGCGCCCAAGGTGCCGCCGGCCGCGATCACGCCGGTGGCGAAGGATTGCGGATAGCCGAAGCGGCGCATTTCCGGATAGGCGACCGCGGAGAAGGTGGCGGCGGTCGCGACCGACGAGCCGCAGATCGCGGCAAAGCCGCCGCAGGCGGCCACGGTGGCGATGCCGAGCCCGCCGCGCATATGGCCGACGAAGCCGTTGGCGGCGCGGAACAGCTCGCGGCTCATGCCGGAATTGGAGACGAAGGTCCCCATCAGCAGGAACATCGGGATTACGCCGAAGGTGTAATCCGTCACCGTGCGCATCGAGGTCTGGCCGACCAGCTTGAGCGCGGCGGGACCTGAAACGAGATAACCGAAGCCGGAGACGCCGACGAGCCCCATCGCCATGCCCACCGGCACGCGCAACAGCATCAGCGCAAACAGCGATACGAAGCCGATGAGGGCGACCGCATCCGTGCTCATCAAGACTTACTCCGTCACCTTGACCTTGGGGTCATGGATGTCCTCGGGATGGAAGATCAGCCGATAGGTCCTGATCGCGATCAGCAGCACCGCCGAGACGTCGCCGATCCAGGCGATCGCGAAGAACGGCCAGGTCGGCATGTGCAGGTCGAAGGTCAGCACGTTGTCCTGATAGGTGCCGCGCACCTTGTCGAACAGCGTATAGGTCTGCACCGTCACCACGAACAGCAGCACGAGGGTCGCAAAGATGTCGATCCAGCGCTGATAGCGCGGCCCGACATTGCCCCAGACCAGATCCACCGTGATGTGCGTGCCGCGATACGAGGTCGCAGCAATGCCCCAGAAGATGAGGATGCCGAGCAGCATGCGCCCGATATCGAACGAGTCCGGGATCGAGTAGTTCAAGGTGTTGCGCAGCAGCACCGACAGGAAGATGTCGAGCGCGACGATGCCGACGAAGAACGCGGCGATCCACTCGATCCCGTCGATGATCCGGTCCATCACAGCGCGATTCATGACATCTCTATCCGTGCGTCAGGCATGCACCGTCCTTAGAAGTTCGTTCGCGAGCTGTTGCGTAGCAAGCGGATGGCCCCTGTCTTTCCGCTCCCGTCCGCCGCAGCTCGAAAGAGGAAAGGCGGATGCGGGAGGTTCGATCGTCTCGGGCCTCATGGTTCGAGACGCGCCGCGAGCGGCGCTCCTCACCACGAGGAACTTTGATTTCGCCCGGAATTCAGCCCTCGTCCCGAGGAGCCCGCCAAAGGCGGGCATCTCGAAGGACGAATGATGTGGGATCAACGCGGGTGCTATTGCGCCAGCGCGTTGTACTTGGCGAGCGAGGCCTTCAGCTCGGCCATGGCGGCATCGGCATCGACGCCGGTCTTCTTGACGCCGTCGGCCCAGGTCTTGAACAGCGGCTCGGAGGCCTTCTTCCACAGCGCGGTCTGCTCGGGCGTCAGCTTGTAGACCTCCTGACCGGACTCGGCCTTGATCTTGTCGACGCCGGCGTCCTCGAACTGTCCCCAGTGCTCGCCGACCTTGCCGGCCATCTCGGTGGTGCAGTTGTCGTCGATCGCCTTCTTCTGGCGGTCCGACATCTGGTTGTATTTGTCCTTGTTCATGACAAACACGAAGGTCGTGACGTACATCGGCGCGTCGATGTGATACTTGGTGACCTTGTCGACGCCGAACAGCACCAGCGAGCCTGCGGGGAAGAAGACGCCATCGGCGACGCCTCGCTCGATGATGTCGCGCACCTCGGGCGCCGAGGACTGCACATTGGTCCCGCCGAGCTGGGTGACGAAGTTCGCGATCGTCGCGTCCGCCGGGCGGATCTTCATGCCCTTGATGTCCTCGGGCACCAAGACCTTCTTGGTCCTTGTGTGCAGCGACGACGGGGTATGGACGAAGGCGAGACAGTATTTGACGTCCTTCATCTCCTTCTCGGCATATTTGCGGTACCACGCATCCAGCCCTTCGGAGCCGCCCTTGGCGTCCGAGACCAGGAACGGCAGTTCGCCGGCGCCGACGATCGGGAAACGGCCAGGCTGATAGCCGGGATTGACGTAAGTGACGTCGGCGATGCCGTCGCGCGCCATGTCATAATGGTCGAAGGCCTTGCCGAGCTGTTGGGCCGGAAACACCTTGGACTTGATGGTGCCGCCGGAGGCCTTTTCGACCGCCGCAGCCCAGTCTTCCAACGATTTCTGCAGCGGATGGGAGGCCGGAACCCAGTGCGAAATCTTCAGGTCGAACGTCTTTTCCTGCCCGAACGCGGGCGTCACGGCGGCAGCAAGCCACAACGCCAGAAGCGCCTTCCTCATCGAGATCGTCTCCTCATGACGGGCCTTCGAGGGCCCTTTGGTTCATTGTTATATGATATAAACATCATTGCAAGCGCCGCGGCATCGCGCGCGACTGCCCGGCGAGGCCAAGCTATAGCATCGCCAGATGCAGGGAATGCGAAGAAAGTTGCAGGCGCAACCGCGCGCTCTGAACGCACCGTTGGCGGCGGACAACCCAAAGTATCAAGCGGAAGACGGCGTGACGCAAAAGCCGTTTAAAACTTTGTAGGCGGTGCAAACCGCGCACAGCTGGCGTTCAATGCGGGCAACCGACAGAGCCGGGGAAGACGCATATGAGTTTCGAGGCGATCCCGCCGGGATTCGAGCCGCATTTCCGCAAGAGCCCGTTCACCGATCCTTGGGAGCCGCTCTACGCGCGCAAGACGGAGAAGGCCGTCATCCTGGGACTCAGGCTTGCCACACCGCACACCAACGCGCGCGGCCTGATTCATGGCGGGCTGATCGCGTCGCTCGCCGATAATGCGATGGGCTATAGCTGCGCCCAGGCGCTCGGATGGGAGGTGTCGCTGGTCACGATCAATCTTGCGGTCGACTATGTCGGCAGCGCGCAGACCGGGCAATGGCTGGCGGTGGAGAGCGACGTGATCAAGACCGGCCACACCATCTGCTTCGCGCAGAGCCTGATCAAGGCGGATGAGACCATAATCGCGCGCGCGAACGGCAGCTTCCGCGTGGTGCCGAAGAGGGTGTGAGAGGTTCAGCCGAAGCGCCAGTCGCAGGTTTCGGTGACGAGATCGATGAAGGCGCGCACTTTCGCCGACAACAGCCGCGAGGTCGGATAGACGATGTGGATCGGCAGCTTGGGCTGTTCGAACTTCGCCAGCACGATTCGAAGCCGGCCGCGCCGGATCGCATCTGCCGCCTGATAGGCCAGCACGCGCGTCAACCCACCGCCGGCTTCCGCATATTGGACCGCCACGTCGGCATTGTTGGTGACGAAGCGCGGCACGGTCGGCACGCGCAACTGGTGACCATCTTTCACGAAGCGCCAATCCGACGCAGGCCCGAACTGGATCGTCTGGTGTTCAGCCAGCGCCTCCGGCGACCGCGGCTCGCCGCGCGCTTTCAGATAGGCGGGCGAGCCGACGACGATCCGGCGCATCTCTCCCACGTGGCGGGCGACCAGCGAGGAATCCGGCAGCTGGCCGATGCGGACCGCAAGGTCGACGCCGTCCTCGACCAGGTTGACGACGCGATCCTCCAGCCGCAACTCACCCGCGACCTCGCGATAGCGCTTGAGATAAGCGCTCATCACCGGGCCGACGTGAAGCCGGCCGAAACCGACCGGGGCTGAGACCACCAGCCGCCCGCTCGGCTTCTGGCGCTCGCCTTCGGCCGCAAGCTCCGCCTCTTCGATATCGGCAAGAATGCGCCGGGCGCGTTCCAGGTAGCGGCGGCCGGCATCGGTCAGCGCCACCGAGCGCGTGGTCCGCTGCAT
Source organism: Bradyrhizobium sp. SZCCHNGR1005 (assembly GCF_032489995.1). NCBI lineage: Bacteria > Pseudomonadati > Pseudomonadota > Alphaproteobacteria > Hyphomicrobiales > Nitrobacteraceae > Bradyrhizobium > Bradyrhizobium sp. SZCCHNGR1005. The sequence goes on along the minus strand of NZ_JAUEZC010000006.1, from coordinate 199,853 downwards.
CAGCCGCGCGCCGAGATGCTTTTCGAGCGCTGCCACCAGCCGTGTCACCGCCGACGGCGACAGCCGGAGTTTTCGCGCCGCCGGCGCAAAGCCCTGAAGCTCGGCCACGGTGACGAAGGCCTGCATGGCGTCGATCCGGTCCATGCGGATTATTGCATATCCGGCAACGATGAAGTGTCAAGCGGATGGATTGTTTCAGAGGACTGCGCCGACCATTTTCCGAAGGGAGGCGGGCCGGACGACCGGTCCGGTCAAGGAGCAACTCCAATGACGGATACCCTGATCTATCCGAGTGACGTGGCCTTCTCACCGGCGGTGAAGGCGATCCAGACGCGAAAGGGCTCGCGCGAGACCTATGCGCATGTCGAGCAGGGCCGCGGCTGGCGCACCGCGATCGATCCCGATCTGGCCGCGTTCCTCGCCCAAACCACGAGCTTCTATCTTTCGACCGCCTCGGCGGACGGCCAGCCCTCTATTCAGCATCGCGGCGGGCCGAAGGGCTTCCTCAAGGTGCTCGATGCGCGCACGCTCGGCTTTGCCGACTACAGCGGCAACCGGCAATACATCACGCAGGGCAACCTGTCGGAAAACCCCAAGGCGCACATCTTCATCATGGACTACGCGCACCGAAGGCGCGTGAAGATCTGGGGCGAGGCGCGCGCGATCGAGGACGATCCGGCGCTGGTCCGCAGCCTCATGCCACAGGGCTACAAGGCGCGGTCGGAACAGGCGATCCTGTTCACGATATCGGCATGGGACACCAATTGCCCGCAGCACATTCCACAAAAATTCGACGCGGCCGATGTCGCGGCAGCACTGGCCGCTCGCGACGCCCGTATCGCAGAGCTCGAGGCCGAGCTGACCCGATTGAAGGGCCAGCCGGCGACGACGTTTTGATCAGGCCGCTTCCGCCGCCGTGCGCCACGCAAACTCCGGATAGTACTGCGCCATCATCCGCTCGACATAGGCTGCGAGGTTGGCGAAGCCTTCGGTGCGCCGGCGCAGCTCCGATTCGAAGTACGGCGTCAGCAGGCCGGCCAGCATTGCAAATGCGGTTGCATCGGTGCCGCACGGCCTGTCGCCCAGCAGATAGGGCTTGTCGCCGAGTTGAACCGACAGCGCACGCACCGAGCGCGCGGCGAGCTCGACATCATCGCCGGGCGCATGGCGGCCGAGCCCCGAGATCAGGTAGTTCTCGGCAACCCGGAACTGCGCGTCCTCGCGCAGCCGCTCGCGCCTGTCGTCGGGCGCGCCGTCGAAGAAATGCGACGGCCCCTTGGCGAAGTTCACCGGATCGACCCAGCGCGCGCCGACCAGCCCGAAATAGATATGGTGCTCGAGCATGCGCTCGAACGCCCAGGCCTGCGCACGGGCCGCCGTATCGTAGCCGTCATCGAAGTCGATCGCGTATTTGCGCTCGAGATGGGCGCGGATGAAGGTCGAATCCGCGATCAGTTCGCCGTCGTCCTCGATGAACGGCAACTGTCCCTTCGGCGAGGACGGCGGCATCGCCCGCTGCTTGCGATAGGCGAGGCCCGCCATCTTCAACTGCACCTCCGTCTTGGTGACGAAGGGGCTGATCTCCGGCAGGCTGAAGCCTGCGCCCAAGCCAAACAGCGTGATCATCGAAGCGCTCCCGATTTCTTCAACAGCCGCCGAACGCTATCGAGACCCTGCTGCCACCATGGTGTCAGCAGCGGCTGTAGCGCCGTCCAAAGTCCCAGGCCATAAGCCATCATCATCGATATCACCCCTTCAATTGCAGCATGAGCTCGGTATAAAACCCAGCTGCTGCCAACATGCTGTCAGCATCAGGGAGCCTTCGCAGGACGAGCCATGAGACGCGCCGACCGGCTGTTTCAGATCATTCAAGTGCTGCGACGATCGCGAAACCCGCTGACCGCGGACGCGATCGCGGCCGAACTGGAGACATCGAAACGCACCATCTATCGCGACATCGCAACCCTGATCGGCCAGCGTGTGCCGATCCGCGGCGAAGCGGGGATGGGCTATATTCTTGAGAAGGGTTTCGACCTGCCGCCCTTGATGCTGACGCCGGACGAGATCGAGGCGGCCGTGCTCGGTGCACAATGGGTGATCGGACATGCCGACCCGGTGCTGGCGCGCGCCGCCGAGGACCTGATGGCCAAGATCGCGGACACCGTGCCGGAGCGGCTGCGGCCGTTCGTGCTGGAACCCGCAAGCCGCGCGCGGCCACCCTGGGCCCGCGAGCCCGACCGCATCGACATGGCGCGCACGCGCACCCAGATTCACGAGGGCAAGAAGATCGCGCTGCGCTATTGTGACGAGCAGGGCCGCCACAGCGAGCGCACGATCTGGCCGATCGCGATCGGCTATCACGAGGCGGTGCGCATTCTCGCCGCCTGGTGCGAGTTGCGGCGCGACTTCCGCAGCTTCCGGACCGACCGGGTGGTCGAGGCGGATTATCTCGACCAGAGATACCCTGAAAGACGCGAGGCGTTGCGCGCGAAATGGCGGCGCAGCCTGGTCTGGGAGGCACCAAAGGATGTCTGACCTGCAAGCTTCCACGGCGAGCCCGTGCCAGGCCTGCGGCGCCTGCTGCGCCTATTCGGAGAACTGGCCGCGCTTCACGATCGAGGAGGATGCTGCGCTGGATCTGATTCCGGCGGCGTTCGTCAACGCGCGGCTGTCGGGCATGCGCTGTGACGGCAATCGCTGCGCGGCGCTGCAGGGGACGATCGGCGAAGCCACCGCCTGCGGCATCTATGCGTTGCGGCCGGAGGTGTGCCGCACCTGCATGCCCGGCGATCCCGAATGCAACATGGCGCGCCGAAAATACGGCCTGTCGAAGCTCTGATCACGCACCGGCTCGCCCAGCCGGAACCGTTCACCGAGGTCTTGCGCAGGAAGGGCTCACGTGACGTGGGCTGGCCGATCAGCCTGCGGCCGGCGCCAGATCATCGTCGAGATCGTCATCCAGGGGAGCGAGGACCGAGAGAGGCTTGGTCGAGAGCGAGATCGGCTTGCGACCGCCCGAGGCGGCGCCCGCGCGCAAACCCTTGCTGTCGCGCGATTGGGCGTAGAGCACGCCGCCGACCCTTCCGCCACATTGCAGCAGGTCGCGCTCGCTGCAGCTTGCGGCGATCGCGAGGGCCAGCGAATGCAGATGGCTTCGCCGGTAGCAGAACAGCGCCAGCATCGCCCTTACGTCACCTGACACGCTGTCGACCAGTGCCGGCAGGCCGTTCTCATTGGCGCGATACATCTCGCCCAGCAGTTCCTCGCCGACCGGGCAGGACTCGTCAAACGCGTCGCGGTTTGGAAACATCGGTCGATCCCCTCATGCGCAGATTGCATGGGAATCGCTAACGAAGGATTAACCACGATGGCCAGTAGTTGTACGGAGACCATTGACACAGCGTCGATCGCTGCGCGGCGACCCGTTTATGAGCCGGATCAGCCGTTCGCAGCCATGAAAATCGACAGTCCGAACCCGGTCAGGTGATGCAACGCCTGATCGACCCCGATCAGGGTCCAAAACCAGGGATGCTCCAGCGTCATACCGAAATGGGACGAACAGATGCCCTTGGCGCGATCGATGGTGATGTGGATGACGAAGTCGACGAAGGCGACGAACCAGAATCTTGGCGCAACGATCAGGATGAGAGCCAGTGCGACGGCAAGGTGGATCAGGCAGTGCACCAGGAGCGGCAGAGCCCAGCCCTTTCTCTGATCCTTGCCGTGGGCCATCCAGGCGTTCTGCAGGACGAAATCGCCGATGATGTGCTTGAAGGTGAGCAGCAGCATCCAGCCGAGCAGCGCACCGAGCGGAACCGACGACGACAAAGAGGGAAAAGACAAAGCTGACGCTCTCGCTACGACTCACCTTGGACGCACCGGGAACGGGAGGCGTTCAGCGGCATCGGTTCGAAGGCCGGCCAGTTCGACGCGTGTGCTGCATTTATGACATCTCTGATGCAAATTTGCACGAAAAAGGGAACTCAGCAGCCGACCTCGCTGCACCGGCCCGTCCATAGGGTAAATTTGTGCATCGCGCGGTCAGAAGACGGTCCGCGTGCTCGCTCTCTAGAAAATTGGTCTCGCCATCTGGAGGATTGCGAAATTGGATACTGCCGGAATACGCCAGCCCCGGACTGCGACCTCGTCGCAGCTTCATTCGGCGGCCTTAGCGCCGGGATGGTCTGCGAGAGTCCGCGCCCGGATCTGGGCGATGGTGCGCTTGAGCGAGGCCTGACGGGGATCGGGCATCGCCGCCGCCCGCGCTTCCGCGATCGCCTCGGCGAGATCGGCAAGCGGCAACCCGCCATCGAAGGTCGGCTTGGCCAGCCCTCCGACGATTGCGTGCCAATCGGCGAGGCCCTGCCAGTAGGCGTCGCCCTGCCCCTGGATCATGGTCGCAGTTTCAACGACCGCGGCGGCCGAGGCTGGCTGCTTATCCAAGCAGCGGGCAATCATGTGGAGCCAGCGCTCGACCCAAATCCGCTCCTCGGCGTATCGCACCGACTGCAGTCGCCACCGCTTGAGCCCGGCGAAAAGCTTCAACCGGCCGACTGCCCGTTTGGAGGCGGTCGAAAAGCGGACCGATACGCGCCTCCGGCGCAACCAGCCGATCTTCTCGAACGTGCTCATCAGCGAATCCGCGGCGAACTTCGGCAGCACGCCGACCAATTCGTCGAGTCGAAACCGCCGCACCTCTGCGGCGGCGTGAGCTCGGGCCGCATGGCCCGTTTCCATTGCCGTCAGCTTGAGCTGCGCGATCCGGATCAAATCCTCATAGGCCATCCGCAGCGCGAGCAGGCGCGCGATCTCGCACAGCAGAGCCGCATCGACATGCGGCCGACCGATGAAGCGCTTGACGCGATCGACATAGAGCTGGGCATAGCTCGGCCCCTGATAGTCGATCAGCAGATGAACGCCTTCCGCGACGATGGCCGCCGCAGCCTCGGGCAGATTCTCGGGCAGGAATGGTACGGGCGCATCGTCATCGCCGAGAACATCGGCAAGCAGGTAACGCAGTGAGGAGAGAATGCTCGTCACAGCCGCACCAGCCTCCCGATCAGGCCGACTTCACGGTCACAGCGGCCGCGGCGGTCTGCTGGGCCAAGCGTCGCTCCAGGGTTTCGATGTTCTGGAACAATCGCGCGCTCGCGAGCCGCAGGAAATAGAAGGCGAAGGCGGGGTTCTGCACATAGAGCTGCTCGACCTGGTCATAGCTGACCGAGAGGATCAAGCCGTCCTCGTCGCATTCCAGCGTCTGTGTCCGCGTGTTGGAGGGCGAGATCATGCCGAACTCGCCGACGATGGCGCCAACCGGCAGCACGATGCCGGATTCGACCAGGCGAAAGCGGCCACTGACGATGTAATACATGCTGTCCGCCTTCTCGTCCTTGTAGAACAACACTTCGCCGGCGGTGCATTTCCGCTCGGTCATGAACGGCTTGAGCCATTCCATCGACAGATCGCTGTTGACCGACCGCTTCACGTCACGAACCAGCTGCAGCATCTGATGCAGGCGGTAGCTGTTCAACGGCAGCAGCACGCCGTGAAGCGCCAAGACCGCATAGTTGTGGGTCGGAATAGCGGTCGCGATCAAAACGACATTGGTCAGGATCGCAAAGACCCGTAGCGGGATCATCGTCCGCATCGAGAGCGTCGCAACCACGAAGATCGACGCAAACAGGCTGCCGGCGGCGCCTGCGTGCTGTACGAGGTGTGAGGTATCCATTCGGATCAACCAGACTTTCTGGATCCACGGCGGAGGCGGAGCCGTACCAGCGTTTCCGCCCCCATCTCAATATGTCAGCCAGGACTCGTGATATACGGCGAAAAAGCGACGTTTTAACCGGCTTCCGGCGGTTTGCGGTGAAATTCCGCTCCGCAGGGCGCCCGATAGCGGACATAGGGCGCGTCGTTGACGCGGCTTACCCTGACAGGCACCTTGGCCTGCCATTATCCGTAAACACCCCAGGCGGGATTTTCATCGCGACAGGCCCCCATTTTCGATGTCCAAACCGTTGCATTTTCCCGCTTTGGCGGCGTTCATGGCCGCCACGGCCGGTCGTCAGGCGACGAGGGCGAGCTATGCGGCGGTCGTCATCGGCGTTGCCGCCATGGTCCTGCTCACGGTGGATGCGGTATATGACGCCGCGCCGCGTTCCATCTGCGGCGTGCTCTGGGCTTGCCTCGCCTTCTTTGTCTTCGAATGGGGGGTGAGAGTTCACGCGGCGCTGCAGTCCCGCTACGCGCTCGCCTATCTCTGCTCCGAGCCTGGCGTGCTTGACAGCGCCTCGGCCTTGGCCGTGCCGGTCACGCTCCTGTTCGGCGTCGACCAGCGGTCCGCCTGGGTCTTGGCCATGGTTTGGATGATGAAGATCATCCCAGCTATTCCGGGATTGCAGCAGCTGCGCAGGGTGCTGGTAGTGGAAGCGAGACCCCTGCTGAGCGTCCTCGCCCTGTTCCTCCTGGTCCTGTTTCTGGGCTCCGTCGCCGAATACATGCTGGAGCACGAGGCACAGCCGGCCACCTTCGGCAGCGTGCCGCAAAGCTTGTGGTGGGCGGTGGCCACCCTCACCACCACGGGCTATGGCGACGTCGTACCGGTCACGCCGCTCGGACGGGTGATCGCAGCCATGGTGATGATCTCGGGTCTCGGCGTGTTCGGACTATGGACCGGTATTCTCGCCACCGGCTTTGCCGCCGAGACCAAGCGGGACAACTTCCTCAAGACCTGGGAATCCGTCGGCAAGGTTCCGTTCTTTGCGACGCTCGGCCCCTCCGCGATCGCTGACGTGACTCACATGTTACGCACGATCGACCTGCCGGCGCGGACCATGGTGATCCGCAAGGGTCAACCGGGCGACTGCATGTACTTCATCGCCACCGGCGAGGTGGAAGTCGACCTGCCCGGTAAAAAGGTACGGCTCGGTGAAGGCGCCTTTTTCGGCGAGATGGCGTTGCTCGGCAACAATCTGCGGTCGGCCAACATCTCGACGACCAAGCTGTCCAAGCTCCTGATGCTCGACCTCGTCGATTTCCGGCTGCTGATGGCCCGCCATCCCGATCTTGTTCAGAGCATCGACGCCGAGGCCAAACGGCGCGCATTGGAGAATACGACATGACGAATGCACAGGCCGACCAGGCCGCCGCAGAGACGAGCACCCCGCCGCTGCTGTCCATCGAGGGCGCCCGCGCGACCATCCGCCTCAACCGGCCGCGGCACCTGAACCGGCTGCAACGCGAGGACCTCGAGGCGCTGCTTGCGCTATTCGATCGCATCGAAGCCGACGCGGCCATCAGGGTGCTGGTGCTGACCGGCACCGGCCGTGCGTTCAGCGCGGGCTATGACCTCGGCTCGATCGCCCAGCGTGCCGAGAGCACCGAGCAGGACAACCCCGGCGCCAATTTCGAGGTCGTGGTCAACCGGCTCGAAGACCTGGCGCTTCCCACCATCTGCCGACTCAATGGCGGCGTCTATGGCGGCTCGACCGATCTCGCCCTCGCCTGCGATTTCCGGATCGGGATCGATACGGCTGAAATGTTCATGCCGGCCGCGCGGCTCGGGCTGCACTACTATCCGAGCGGGATCAGGCGTTACGTCTCGCGGCTGGGAGCCGACAATGCGAAGCGTTTGTTCCTCACGGCGGAGAAGATCGATGCCCAGGAGATGCTGCGCATCGGCTATCTCACGACCATGGTGCCGGCCGAGACGCTCGATGCTGCAGTCGACCGGCTCGCCAGCCAGCTTGCCGGCAATGCACCGGTCGCGATGGCTGGCATGAAGCGCGCGATCAACGAATTCGCCCGTGGCTGCCTTGACCAGGAGGCCGCCGCACAGCGGCACCGCGATAGCATGTCTGGCGCGGAGATCCGGGAAGGGATCAAGGCCTTTGCAGAGAAACGCCCGCCGAGATTTTGAACAGGCATACAAGTTGAGCAGTATACAAAGACGAGCAGATTGGGCGGTCGGCGGCGCGCATTTTAGTTAGATACGCCGCATCCCGCACCGGTTGCTAACAGCATGTGTAGCTTAGCTGTAGTTTATCATTGACAGCCATCCGTCGGCGGCTAGCTTGACCGTGGGCGGAGATCTGCAGCATGGACGGGACTGATGCATATTGGGGACGCCGCGCGCTCGACTTTGTCGACGCCCTCGAGAAGTCGACGACGAGCGCAAGCGTCATCTCCCAGTTCGAAAGACTCATCGGCGAGATCGGGTTCTATGCCTACATCATCGCCGGCATACCGACCTCGAGCCAATCGCTCGATCAACTGACGCTGGCCAATGGTTGGCCGGAGGGATGGTTCGAGTTCTACACGCGCCAAAACCTCCATATCGCCGATCCGATCCCGCGCCACTGTCTGGCGACCCTGAACCCCTTCCTGTGGTCGGAAGCGCCGTATGATTGCGAGCGAGATCGTTCGGCACATGAGGTGATGATGCGGGCGCGGGACTTCGGCCTTCACCAGGGCTTCTGCATCCCGATTCATTACGACGATGCCGTCGGGGCGATCAGCCTGGCCGGCGAGCAACCGCATCTCGACGCCGAGAGCAAGAGTGCGGTGCATCTGATTAGCATCTTCACTTACGGCCGCTTGCGCGCGTTGGCGCGTCCATCGGTCGCCAAACCGGGCCGGCGACTGTCCGAGATCGAGGCCGAGGTCCTCCGCTGGGCGGCCCGAGGCAAGACTGCTTGGGAGACGGCACGAATACTCGGCCTCTCCGAACGCAACGTGCGCTGGCATCTCGAAGAGGCGCAGCGCAAGCTGATGACCAACAACAAGACCGCGACCGTCGCGACGGCGCTCGTTAACGGAGAGATCATCCTCTAATTGTGTCAATGAAGAGGTGATGTGCTGGCGTTTCTACCAGTAGAAGATCTCGATCACTTGGGCATGCTCAAGCTTGATAAACTATTCAAGCGGGAGCTGCGATGCCTGAGATCCACGTCGTTCGAAAGGATAACAGACACCTCTACGAGTCCTACTTCGACCCGTACTTCCGGCTGCGCCATGACATCTACGTCAAGCAGCGCAAATGGATGGCGTTGGACCGGCCGGATGGGCGAGAAATAGACCAGTTCGACACCGAGGATTCGGTCTACTTGTTCTGCCTCGATCAGGGACAACTGATCGGCGCGATGCGAGCGGTACCGACTTTGCTGCCGACCTTGATGAGCGAGATATTCCCGTATCTCAACATTCGCGGGCCCATCCACCGCCCCGACATCTACGAACTGTCGCGCATCTTCGTCATTCCGGAGCGGCGCGGCGAACATGCTGGACCACGGATCGACATGCTGCTGCTCACCGCGATCATGGAATACGGCATTTCGATCGGCCTGAGCGGTTTCTCCATCGTGCTGGAGAGCTGGTGGCTGCCGCGCTTCGAGCGCTGCGGCTGGAAGGCTCGCCCGCTGGGGCTACCGCGCATGATCGACGGGATGTCGGTGCTGGCGGTGCTTGTCGATTGCGATGAAGCAACTTGGAAATCGCTGTGCCAGCAGATCGGCCTCAACCGGCCGACGCTGACGTGGCAAGGTCTCGATGACCTCAGTCGTCAGGCTCTGCCGGATATTTTTCTTCCTCTTCCACCAGCCATTCAGCCATCGCGATGAGTTGCTTGCGATGCCGCTTCAGACGCAGCTTGTGGAACGATTTCAGGAGACGATGGCCGAGCACCGTCGTCTCGTCCAGTTCCAGAGCTGCGCGCTCAGGCGACATCTGCGTGGGATCCATCGCTGACTTTTTGAGGGTTTGAGCCGTGACCGAAGCTTCACTCGAGAAGATCATTGAGCGTCTGCAATTTTGCATCGTCGACGCCCGAGCCATGCAACTCAAGATGTTGGAACGGGTTTTGTCAATATCGCTGCTGGAGGCTCACGAACTCAAGGAGAGCTTGGGCAAGCACCGCAATGGAAGCCTTTGCCACTAACGGGCGAATTTGAACTTCCGATCAATTTTTCCGCGCACGCGTCATCGGAACTTCAAATTCAAGTCCCTCATGAGACGCCCTCATTAAAGGCAATGACTTGCAGGGAGTCGCAGGTGCAATGATCTGCCGGCGCGCTTCGGTTCCGAAATTCGCCGGCACGCCCCATGGGCCGACGCCGGATTGAGGGCGCGCCTGGCGCAATGCGGTAAACGAGGCCGTTGATCGTCGAAGACGTCGTTAGTCATCTAAGAAACGAACAGCCTCGGAGATGGCGGCGCGGCTGGTGCGGTATGAATTCGCCTTGTGGTCGCGGTCGGGATAACCGAACGAAATGCCGCAAACCACTTTGCGGTCTTCGTCCAGGCCGAAATGCTCCCGGACCACGTCGGAATGAAAGGCGAGCGCCGCCTGCGGGACAGTCGCCACGCCGAGCGCCTGTGCCGCCAGCATGAAGCTCGTGACATAGCCGCCGCAGTCGACCGCACCATAGACCCCCAGCGCCTCGTCGGTGTGGATGATCGCAACATGCGGCGCGCCGAAGAAATTGTAGTTCTCCAGCGCCTGCTTCGCATAGCCGGCCTTGTCGCCGCGCGCGATGCCGACCGCATTATAGAGCTGAAAACCGCTCTCTCGCCGCCGCTCCAGATAGACCCCCCTGTATTCGCGCGGAAACTCGAAATCTCCGACTGTAGGCCTGCCGCTCGAGGCCGCAGCGTACATGGCCTGCCGGAACTTGTCGGTCGCCTTGCCCGAGGTGATTTCGACGCGCCAGGGCTGGCTGTTGCACCAGGAGGCGGTGGTTTGCGCGGCCGACAAAATGCGTTCGATGGTCGCGCGCGGCACCGCATCGCGCCGAAAGCTGCGGCACGAGAAGCGCGCACGCATCAAGGATTCGAGCGTGGTGATGGCGTCTTGTTCGGGTTTGGCGGCGATCGTCATGCAGAACCTTTCCTGACCGATGGCACGGCTGCTCGAAACTCAATATTATTCCGAGGCCGCGGCGTCGCCATGAAAATAGCGGCGCCATTTTGCACCGAACACCGGCACCGAATCTAGCGTCGCCCCTTCGTCGGCACCTTGTTGAACGGGACGTCCTTGTCGACCCGGATATCGCCCGGCAGTCCGAGCACGCGCTCGGCGATGATGTTGCGCAGGATCTCATCGGTGCCGCCCGCGATCCGCATCGATGGCGACGTGAGCAGCATCTGCTGGAACTGCCCATGCGTCGTCGCTTCGTCGGTGCCTGTGAGAACGCCGGCTGCGCCTTCGAGGTCCATTGCGTAGGCCGCGATGTCCTGCAGCATGGTGCCGGCCACCAGTTTGCCGATCGAATTCTCCGGCCCAGGCCGTTCGCCCTTCGAAAGCGCCGACATGGTGCGGTAGCTGGTGTATTTCAGTCCACTCGCCTTCACCGCCCATGAGGCAAGCTTGCTGCGCACTGCGCGGTCGTCGATCGCAAGTCCGGTCTCGGTCATCAGGTTGGCGCAGAACGCGAACATCTCCGGGAAGCCCGTCGCGAGCCGGGCGCCGATAGACATTCGCTCGTTCATCAACGTCGTGAGCGACACGTTCCAGCCGTCGCCGATGGCGCCAAGCCGCTGACTGTCCGGGATCACCACATCCGTGAAATAGACCTCATTGAATTCCTGCATGGCATTGGCCTGCCTGATCGGACGGACTTCGACGCCTTTGCTCTTCATGTCGAGGAAGAACATCGTCAGCCCCTTGTGCTTGGGCACGTTGGGATCGGTGCGCGTGATCAGGAGGCCGTAATCGGAATAATGCGCGCCGGAGGTCCAGATCTTCTGGCCGTTGATCACCCATTCGTCTCCGCGCCGCTCCGCACGGGTGCGAAGGCCCGCGACGTCGGAGCCGGCAGCGGGCTCGGAAAACAGCTGGCACCAGATCTCCTCGCCCGAGGCGAGCTTCGGCAGATAGCGGCGTTTATCGGCCTCGCTGCCATAGGCCATCACGGTCGGGCCGCACATCCCCTCGCCGATCTGGAACGGCTGCGTCAGCTTGCCGTAGACACCTTCTTCCTGCTGCCAGATCACACGCTCGATCGGCGAAGCGCCGCGGCCGCCATACTCCTTCGGCCAGTGCAGACAAGCCCAGCCCCCCTCGAACTTCTTCTTCTGCCAGTGCTTGCCGACCTCGACGATATCGGCGTGCTTGAGGCGGATGCGCCCAAGCGACGAACTGGCAAGCTCCGCCTCGAGCTCCTTCGGCGCGTTGGCCGCGATCCAGCTCCGCGCCTCGGCGCGGAACGCGGCTTCTTCTGGGGTGTCATCGAAGTTCATCATCCCATCCTTCCCGGCACCGTCATTCCGGGGCGCGTCGCAGACGCGAACCCGGAATCTCGATATAATAAGCTCTAGATTCCGGGTTCGGTCGCTGTGCGACCGCCCGGGAATGACCCGTTAGTTCCGTCCCTTGGTCGGGACCTGATTGAACGGCAGATCCTTGTCGACCCTGATGTCGCCGGGCAGACCGAGCACGCGCTCGGCGATGATGTTGCGCATGATCTCATCGGTGCCGCCCTCGACGCGGGTGCCCGGCGCACGCAAGAGCATCGCCTGGAATTTGCCGGCGAGCTCGGCTTCGGGTCCGCTCAGCACGCCCGCCGCCCCCTGCAGATCGAGCGCGAAGGTCGCAATGTCCTGAACCATGGAGGCGGCGACCAGCTTGCCGATCGAATTCTCCGGGCCTGGCCGCTCGCCCTTCGAGAGCGCCGAGATCGCGCGGAAGCTGGTGTATTTCAGGCCGCTCGCTTTGACGGCCCAAGTCGCGAGCTTGGATCGCACGTTGCGATCCTCGATCGCCAGCTGATCATCGAGCCTCAGATTGGAGCAGAACTCGAACAGTTCCGGAAAGCCGGTGGCAACGCCGGCGCCGATCGACATGCGCTCGTTCATCAAAGTGGTCAGCGCGACGTTCCAGCCGTCATCGACCGCGCCGAGCCGCTGCGAATCCGGGATCACCACGTCGGTGAAATAGACCTCGTTGAAATCCGAGTGCCCGCTTGCCTGCTTGATCGGGCGCACCTCCACGCCCTTGCTCTTCATGTCCAGGAAGAACATCGTCAGTCCCTTATGCTTCGGGACCGTGGGATCGGTACGGGTGAGCAGGATGCCGTAGTCGGAATAATGTGCGCCCGAGGTCCAGATCTTCTGGCCGTTGATGACCCACTCGTCGCCGCGCTTCTCCGCGCGCGTGCGCAGGCCCGCGACATCGGAGCCGCCGGCGGGCTCGGAAAACAGCTGGCACCAGATCTTCTCGCCCGACGCCAGCGGCGGCAGATAGTGCCGCTTATGGTCCTCGGAGGCGTAGGCCATCATGGTCGGACCGCACATGCCGTGACCGATGATGAACATCGCGGAGAGCTTGCCGAAGGGGCCCTCCTCCTGCTGCCAGATCACGCGCTCGATCGGCGAGGCGCCGCGGCCGCCATATTCCTTCGGCCAGTGCAGACACGCCCAGCCGGCATCGGCTTTCTTCTTCTGCCAGGCCTTGGCGACCTCGAGGATATCGGCATTCGTGAGCGCGGTACGGCCGAGCGAAGACGCGCGCAGCTCGGCTTCGTATTGCTTCGGCGCGTTGGCGGCGATCCAGGCGCGCGCTTCAGCGCGGAAGGCAGCCTCTTGCGGCGTATCGTCGAAGTTCATTTCGTTCCCCTTTCCGTCATTCCGGACGACACGCGAAGCACGTCGATCCGGAATCCAGAAGTTGTTCATCTCGGGATTCCGGGTTCGTCCGCGACGCGGACGCCCCGGAATGACAGCCATGGTTCAAGCGGCATTGCGCTTGCGCATGCGCTCGATCAACTGATCTTCCCAGTAGCTCAGGCTGCCGAGGCCCAAGGCCAGCGCATTGGCGCGGCGATAATACATGTGACAGTCGAACTCCCAGGTGAAGCCCATGCCGCCATGAACCTGGATGTTGTTCTTGGCGCAGTGCTGGAACGCCTGCGTCGCGCTGATGCGCGCCGAGGCTGCCGCTTCAGGCAATTCAGGCGCGTTGGTCGAGAGCGCCCAGGCGCCGTAATAGCAGTTGGAGCGCGCAAGCGTGGCCGATACATACATGTCCGCCAGCATGTGCTTGACCGCCTGAAACGAGCCGATCGGCCGGCCGAAGGCGATGCGGTCGAGCGCATAGTCGCGGCCCATCTCCAGCGCACGGTCGGCGCCGCCGACCTGCTCGAAGGCAATCAGGACCGCAGCGCGGTCGAGCAGTTGCGTAACGAGGCTCCAGCCTTCGCCGGGCGTACCGAGCGGCTCGGCCTTGCAGCCGCTGAAGGTCAGCTCGGCCTGGCCGCGTGTCGGGTCGAGATTGGTAAGCGACTTGGCTTCGATGCCGCCGGCCTTCACGTCGACCAAAAACAGCGAAACATCGCTGTCGCGGCCGGTGGACGCGGTGCGCGCGGCGACAACGACAAAATCCGCGATCGCGCCATCGGCGACCGGCTTCTTGCTGCCGTTCAGCACACCATTCGATGCTTCCAGCTTGATCGCCTTCGACGACGGATTGCCGGCGCCTTCGAACAAAGCGAGCGTGCCGATCGCCTCGCCGGAGGCGATCTTGGGCAGCCATTTTCGCTTCTGCGCCTCGCTCCCCGCGAGCATCAGGGCCTCGGCCGCCAGATACACGGTCGAGGAGAACGGCACCGGCGCCAAGGCACGGCCCATCTCCTCGGCGATCACGCAGAGCTCGAGATGGCCCGCACCGGCACCGCCGAATTCTTCGGGAATGGCGACACCGAGAAACCCCATCTCGGCCAGCCCCTTCCATAGCTCGCGATCGTAAGGCTCTTTGCCATCGAGCACGACCCGCACCGCCTTGGGCGGGCACTTCTCGGCGAGGAATTTGCAGGCCTGATCGCGCAGCTGCTTCTGGTCGTCGGAGAAATCGAAATTCATCGCCCACCTTTTTTGGCTGTCATTCCGGGGCGCGCGTCAGCGTGAACCCGGAATCTCGATATGAATAGGCTCTGGATTCCGGGTTCGAGGCTTCGCCTCGCCCCGGAATGACATCGTATTGCGAGACGTCGTTCACTGCAGCACGATCACGTCGTCGCCGGGAGGATCGGCATAGAGCTTATCGACCAGCGCCGCGCGGCGCTCGAGGCCCGCGCGCTGGTTGATGTAGCCCTTGTCGGTCAGCTCGTGCCCGTCGATCGAGGGCGGCTCCACCATCAGCATCGCGCGGGCGATGCGCCGGCTGGTCGCGCCCTCGCACTCTTCGTTGTGAGCTTCGAGCCCGCGCTTGAGGCAGGCGATCACCGCAGGGTGTCTGACGACATCGTCAAAGCCGGCATTGGGATCGCCGACCAATTGCCGGCACGCGTGCAGATTCGGCCAGGCCAGCAGGCCGACATGGTCACGGTCCTGTCCCGTGACGAGAGCGTCCTGGATCACGGGCGTGGCGGCCGCGATCGCATCGGTGCGAAGCGAGCCGACATGCACGAAGGTGCCGGTCGTCAGCTTGAAATCCTCGACGACGCGCCCCGCGAAGATGATTCCCTGGACCGGATCGTCGGGATCGACGAACACCCCGGCATCACCGATGCAATAGAAGCCTTCCTCATCGAAGGCCTTCGCGGTGAGCTCCGGCTGACCGAAATAGCCCGGCATCACGTTGGCCCCGCGCAGCCGCAGCTCGTATTTGGCGCCCGTCGGCACCATCTTCAATTCGACGCCGGGGAACGGCAGTCCGATCAGGCCGACGCGTTCGGTGTTCCAATAGGTGCCGGTGGAGGTCGGCCCGGTCTCGGTCGAGCCCCAGCCGGTGTAGAACACGATACGCTCGCCCGTCGTCTTCACCGCAAGCGCCTGCATCCGGTCATAGAGATCGTCCGGCAGGCGCGCGCCGCCATAGGCCATGATGCCGAGATCCCTGAAGAAGCTGCGGCACAAGGCGTCGTCCCGCTCCATCGCCGCGGCGAGTGCGGCATAGCCTGCCGGCACGTTGGCGTAGTAAGTCGGGGACACCTCGCGCAGGTTCCGGATCGTCTCCTCGAACTGGCCGGGCAGCGGCCGGCCGTCGTCGATATAGAGCGTGCCGCCTTCGATCAGCAGCGGATTGAACAGCGCGTTGCCGCCCATGGTGTGATTCCATGGCATCCAATCCAGCACGGTCGAGATCGGCGCATCAGATCCGCGCGGCCGCACCTGCATCATCATCGCGGCATTGGCGCACATCATCCGCTGGGTGTTGATGACGGCCTTGGGCATGCCGGTCGAGCCCGAGGTGAACAGCAGCTTGCCGATCGTGTCCGGCGTGATCCTCGCAATCGAGGCTTCGACCTCCGCGGTGGCGGGCGTGGCGGCCAGCTCGGCAAAGCCGATGCTCTCGATGCCGTCGCACGGACGCGCGACATGGATCACGGTAACGCCATCGAGCTCGAGTGCTTTCAGCGCTTTCTCGAAGGTTGGCCCATCCTGCACCATCACCGCGGCCGGCTTGATCAGGTCGAACAAATATCTGAGCTTGAGGTGATCATGGCTCATCAGCGAATAGGCCGGCGACACCGGCGCGGCCGGCAGTCGTGCCTGCATGGCGGCCTGCGTCAGCAGTGCGTGCCCGATCGAATTGCCCGAGAGGATCGCAATCGGCCGCCCCTCTTCGAGGCCAAGGTCGAGCAGGCCTTGCGTCAGGCTGTCGACCATGCGCTTGGCTTCACCATAGGAGATCTTGCGCCATTGCCGCTCCGGTCCCGTGCGCTGTGCCAGCCAGGTGCGCTCGGGTGCCAGCTTCGCCCATTTGGCGAGGGATGCCGGAATGTGCGGCTCGTAATCCTGCAGCGGGATCCGCGACTTCATGACGATGGCGCCATCGGGGCGCCGTTCCACCGCGATATCGCGCTTCAGCCAATCCACTTTGCGAAAGGCCGGTTTATCCAGCACAGCCGCAGCGTTTCCGTCCATCTTGCGTCTCCCGAATGCAATCGTCCTTTGCGGATCTGATGTTCGTTCGTCGGTGTTAGACGAGCTTGCTGTCCCCGTCGTCCCGGCCACGCGAAGCGCGAGCCGGGTCCCATAACCACGGGATGTCGTTATGGAGCACCATGTCGGCCGCCTGATTCCTATGGTAACGTCACGCGGTATGGGTCCTGCTTTCGCAGGGACGACAGCAGAGCGCGTAGTTAGCGCGGCGCCATGCGGATAGCGCCATCGAGACGAATGGTCTCGCCGTTGAGCATGGGATTCTCCACGATGTGGACCGCGAGATTGCCGTACTCCGACGCATCGCCGAGCCGCGCCGGATGCGGCACCTGCGCGCCCAGGCTCTTGCGCGCCTCTTCGTTCAGGCCCATCAGCAGCGGGGTCAGGAACAGACCCGGCGCGATCGTATTGACGCGGATCTTCTGGCTGGCGAGATCGCGCGCCGCAGGCAGCGTCAGGCCGACCACGCCGCCCTTGGATGCCGAATAGGCGATTTGACCGATCTGGCCTTCGTAGGCCGCGACGCTCGCCGTGTTGATCGCGACGCCACGCTCCTCACCGATGGGTTCAGCGGTGACGAGACGCTCGGCGAACAACCGCAGCACGTTGAACGTGCCGATCAGGTTGACATTGATGATGCGCGCGAATTTGGCGAGCGGGTAGACGCCGTCCTTGCCGACGATACGTTGCGAGCCGCCGATGCCAGCGCAGTTCACCAGCACGCGGGCGATGCCGTGGGCGGCCTCGGCCTTGGCAATGGCGGCTTTGACCTGCTCCTCATCGGTGACGTCGGCGTGGAGGGCGACCCCCTTGATCTCGGCCGCAACCTTCTCCGCGTTCTCCTTGCTCTGGTCGAGCACGGCGACCTTGGCGCCCTTGGCCGCCATCGCCCGCGCGGTCGCGGCACCGAGCCCCGATCCGCCGCCGGTGACAAGAACGGGAATGTCTTTGAGCTGCATGGGTGTTTTTCTCCCTCAACGTTTCTTCGGATTGGCGAGTGGCGAATAGGGAGTAGCGAATAGGGAAAAGGAAGTTTTGCCCTGCTCGCTTTCGCTATTCGCCACTCGCCCTCTTGAGTATTCCGCCGCAGATCAGCGCCTCCATATGGGCAACGTATTGGCGGCAGACTTCATCGGTCACGGGCCCGACGCCGGTCGCGCGCGACATGGCGTGGCGGCCGAAGAACAGATGATCGCAGGCGCCGATCAGGCTGGTGTAGAACAGCACCGGATCGACCTCGCGGAACTCTCCGACTTCGATGCCCTCCGCGAGCAGGCGGCGGTGAAAGTCCAGGAGCGGCGCGACGAAGAATTTCGACACCTCATCGGCCGCCTCAGCACTGCTCTCGTGCAGCAGGTAATGGATCAGCCGGTTCATATAGGGAAAGCGGTAATAGGCGCGGATGATGCCGCCGATATGCAATTTCAGCTTTGCGGTCGGCGAGATCGGCTGGGCCAGCAGGTATTCGAGATTGGCCACTTCGGTGGCGGCGTCGCGCGCCAGCAGCACGAGCAACAATCCGTCCTTGTTGCCGAAATGGTATTTGACCAGCGCAGCATTCGCGCCGGACTTCTGGGCAATGTCGCTGAGCGAGACGTCAATCGAGGAGCGCTCGATCATCAGCTCGCTGGCCGCGACCAGGAGCTTCTCCGCCGTGGCATTCCGCCCCGCGGGAAGCTTATTCGGCGCGCTGCTCTGGAGCTGAGGTCCCATCTTCGCCTTCCAAAAGATCGAGCCAGATAAGCCGAAGGCGTCCCAGATCACAAGATTTAATTGATCGATTGACTAAGCCCTAATTGCTCGTTTAAATCGAGACCAATCACAGAAGACCAAGTCTAGGGAGGAAACGCCATGGCGGAAGCCTATATCGTCGCGGCTGCGCGCACTGCGGGCGGCCGCAAGGGAGGCCGCTTGGCTGGCTGGCATCCGGCCGATCTCGCCGCCAAGGTCTTGAACGAGCTGGTCGAGCGCTCCGGCGCCGCTCCCGACCAGATCGAAGACGTCATCATGGGATGCGTCATGCAGACCGGCGAGCAGTCCAACAACATCGCGCGCAACGCGGTGCTCGCGTCCAAGCTGCCCGAGAGCGTGCCGGGCACCTCGATCGACCGGCAGTGCGGCTCCTCGCAGCAGGCACTGCATTTTGCCGCGCAAGCCGTGATGTCGGGCGCGATGGATGTAGTGATCGCCGCCGGCGTCGAGTCGATGACGCGGGTGCCGATGGGCCTCGCCTCGACCTTGCCGGCCAAGAATGGTTTTGGGCATTATAAGAGCCCCGGCATCGAGAGCCGCTATCCGAACATCCAGTTCAGCCAGTTCACCGGCGCGGAAATGATGGCCGAGAAATACGGCCTGTCCAAAGACGAGCTCGACGAATTTGCCTACAACAGTCACCAGCGCGCGATCGCTGCGACGCAGGCAGGCTATTTCAAGGACGAGATCGTTCCGCTCGAGATCACTCGCGCCGACGGCTCGAGCGACACGCACCATATCGACGAAGGCATCCGTTTCGATGTCAGCCTCGATGGCATCAAGAGTGTGAAGCTGATCGCCGAGAACGGCAAGCTGACGGCGGCGACCGCAAGCCAGATCTGCGATGGCGCCTCCGGCGTCTTGGTTGTCAACGAGCGCGGGCTGAAGTCGCTCGGCGTCAAACCGCTCGCCCGTGTCCATCACATGACGATGACGGGCGGCGATCCCGTCATCATGCTGGATGCTCCGCTGCACGCGACCAAGCGGGCGCTCGAAAAGGCCGGCATGAGCATCGACGACATCGACCTGTTCGAGGTGAACGAAGCCTTCGCCTCGGTGCCGGCGGCGTGGCTGAAAACCACGGGGGCCGATCCTGACAGGCTGAACGTCAATGGCGGCGCGATCGCACTCGGACATCCGCTCGGCGGCTCCGGCACCAAGCTGATGACCACGCTCGTGCATGCGCTGAAGCAGCGCAACAAGCGCTATGGCCTGCAGACCATGTGCGAAGGCGGCGGAATGGCGAACGTGACGATCGTGGAGCGGTTGTAGGCGTCAGCCGCATCGATGGCGTCGTCCCCGCGAACGCGGGGACCCATAATCATCTGGTTCAATTTGGCGACGAGTTGGAGCCTCAGCTCGGTGTACCCACAGAGTTCTGTGGCTATGGGTCCCGGCGCAGGGCCGGGACGACACCTTATCAATTCTCTCCGTGGTGTGCCCGTGACCCATCCATCGATCCACGCCCGCAACTCACCCGACAAGATCGCCTACCAGATGGCCGGAAGCGGCAAGGCGATCACCTATCGCGAGCTCGACGAGCTCTCCAATCAAGGCGCCCATCTGTTTCGAGCCCTAGGCCTCAAGCCGGGCGATCACATCGCCTTCCTGATGGAGAACCGGCTGGCGTTCATGGAAATCGCCTGGGCGGCGCAGCGCTCGGGACTCTACTACACCGCGATCAGCCGGTACCTGACCAAGGACGAGATCGCCTACATCATCAAGGATTGCGGCGCGAAGGTCTTCATCACCTCGCCGAAATGCGCCGAGCAGGTCAGGGAGCTCGTGACCGGCGCAGCGGACGAGCCGCTCTTCTTCATGCTCGACGAGGCTGAGCCCGGCTTTCGCTCCTGGGACAAGGAAGCCGCGGCACAGCCGAGGGCGCCCATTGCCGACGAGGTTGCGGGTTACGACATGCTCTATTCGTCCGGCACCACAGGCCGGCCGAAGGGGATCAAGAAGGCGTTCGAGAACAGCCGCATCGATCAACCGAACCCGTTCCTGCGCGTGCTGTGCGCCGACATGTGCAGCATGAACGCCGACAGCATCTATTTGTCGCCTGCGCCGCTGTATCATGCCGCCCCGTTGCGCTTCAACATGATGGTGACGGTGCTCGGCGGCACATCGATCATCATGGAGCATTTCGACGCAGAAGAGTTCCTTCGGCTGGTCGAGACACACAAGGTGACGCAATCGCAGCTGGTGCCGACGATGTTCGTGCGCATGCTGAAGCTGCCGGACGAGGTGCGGACCCGCTACAATGTCTCGTCATTGAAGGGCGCGATCCACGCCGCCGCACCATGCCCGATCGACGTCAAAGCGAGAATGATCGACTGGTGGGGCCCGATCCTGATCGAGTATTACGCGGGATCGGAAGGCAACGGCGTCACGGTATGCACGTCGGAGCAATGGCTTGCCCATCGCGGCAGCGTGGGGCGAGCCGTGGTCGGCAAAGTCAAGATCCTCGGTGAGAACGGCGAGGAAATGCCGACCGGCGAAATCGGCTCGGTCTATTTCGCCGACGCACCGCAATTCACCTATCACAACGATCCCGAGAAGACGCAGCGCGCCTACAACGACAAGGGCTGGTCGACGCTCGGGGATGTCGGCTACCTCGATGCCGACGGATTCCTCTATCTGACGGACCGCAAGTCCTACATGATCATCTCCGGCGGCGTGAACATCTATCCGCAGGAAGCCGAAGACGTCCTGATCACCCATCCTGACGTCGCCGACGTCGCCGTGTTCGGCGTCCCGAACGAGGAGATGGGCGAAGAGGTCAAGGCGGTAGTGCAGCCGCATGACATGAGCCGTGCCGGCAAGGAGCTCGAGCAGCAGCTCATTCTGTTCTGTCGCGAGCATCTATCCGCTATCAAATGTCCGCGGTCGATCGACTTTGAGCCGGAGCTGCCACGCACGCCAACCGGAAAGCTCATCAAACGCCACCTGCGCGAGCGCTACTGGCCGAAGAAGGCCACGGCATAGCCCTCCTTCCGCAAATTCCGTCATGCCCGGCCTTGTGCCGGGCATCTACGTCTTGCGAAAGAAGACGTGGATGGCCGGGCTCTCCATAGAGGCTTCGGTCGCGCGGGCGGTCAAGCCCGGCCATAGCGGAGAAACACAACAATGACCTCCCTTCCACCGCCGCCACTCCCTCCTACGATTCGCTCCCGCCAAGTCGAAGCCATCAATGGCCTCTCGGTGCATGTGCTGGAAGCCGGCTTCGAGACCAAAGGCCGTCCTTGCATCCTGCTGCTGCACGGCTTTCCGGAACTCGCTTTCAGCTGGCGCAAAATCATGCCGGCCCTCGCTGCGGCGGGCTATCACGTGATCGCGCCAGACCAGCGCGGCTATGGACGAACGCGCGGATGGAGCGCGGACTACGACGGCGATCTCGCGCCCTTCCGGCTAACCAATCTGGTACGCGACGCGCTCGGTTTGGTCTATGCGTTCGGCTATCGCAAGGTCGATGCCGTGGTCGGGCATGATTTCGGCAGCGCCGTCGCGGCGTGGTGCGCCATGATTCGCCCCGACGTCTTCCGGTCGGTCGTGATGATGAGCGCGCCGTTCGCGGGGCCGCCGTCGCTGCCATTCGACACGGCCGAAAGGCCTGCCGCGCCTCCAGCAGAAGATCCCGTGCATGGCGCGCTCGCCGCGCTGCCGCGGCCGCGCAAGCACTATCAATGGTACTACACGACGCGACAGGCAAACGCCGACATGCATCGGGCGCCGCAAGGGCTGCATCAATTCCTGCGCGGCTATTATCACCACAAAAGCGCGGACTGGCCGGGCAACCAGCCCTATCCGCTTCGCGCGTGGTCGGCCGCGGAGCTTGCCAAGCTTCCTACCTACTATGTGATGGACCTCGACAAGACGATGGCGGAAACGGTTGCAGAAGCGATGCCGGACCAACGGACGATTGCCGCGAACAGATGGCTGCCGGATGTGGAACTCGGCTTCTACAGCACCGAATATGAACGCACCGGATTCCAGGGCGGACTGCAATGGTATCGCTGCGGGACATCCGGGGCTTTCGACGCGGAGCTGCAGATGTGGTCCGACCGCCGCATCGAGATTCCGTCGGCGTTCATCTCAGGCAAGCAGGATTGGGGCACGTATCAGAAACCTGGTGCGTTCGAAGCGATGCAAACGCGCGTCTGCACCAACATGACGATGTGCGAGTTGATCGATGGTGCCGGACATTGGGTGCAGCAGGAGCAGCCGGAGTCTGTTAATCAGTTGCTGCTTCGCTTTATGAACGAATTGACAGCATGAATGAATTGACAGCCTGAATTTCGACGCCGTGCTGAACCAATAAGCGAATCGAGGAACGAACATGATGGGCTGGCGTTTCCGCATCCGGGCGATGCGCATCAAGAGGAGAATTTATGGATAAGAAGATCGCAGGCTTGTTGGGCGCGGTGGCCGCTATCGGCGCGCTCGGCACAGCACAGGCCTCGCCGGCACCGGCACCCGCCGATGTCTTGAAGGCCAATTCCTACGCCGATCTGCTCGAGCCGATTCCGAATGCAGCGAAGGTGCTGCAGGCGCTCGACGAGCAGGCGCCGGCAACGGAGCCGAAGGTCGAGTTGGCGCAGTGGTACCACCACCACCACCATCATCACCACCATCATCACCATCACGGCTATTGGGGCGGCGGTGCCTACTACGGGTACGGACCACGCGTCTATGTGGTCCCGCCGCGCCGCTGGTACCACCACCATCATCATCACCATCATCATCACCATCACTGGTATTACGACGGCTATTGATCGCAGGCCGAATGGTGTGACGATGAGGCGCCGGCCCCGACGGGACCGGCGCCTTCTTCTTAGGGCGGCAGGAGTCAGGACTTGCGAGCCTTGTCCTTCGCGGCGCGGTGCAGATGACGGTAAGTGCCGTCGAACACCGTGTCGGTGGTGGACGTCCATTCCGTGCCCTGCGCCAAGTTCGGACGGCTCGCATGGATTCGGCGCGCCTGCAGCTCGCGCTCGGCCGCTTCATCCGGGCCCATCGGCTCGATCGCAAAATTCGCTTCCTCCGGGATCACGATCACCTGGGCGAACGGCTCGCCGGGCCGGAAGATATGCGTGCGTCCCTCCGCCGGCGCTTTGAACACGCAGAAGAACAGCATCGGCCACCAATTGCGGATCAGCGCGGGCACCGCAATCGGCACGGTATCGGTGCGATCGGTATAGAAGCGGGGATGCGGCTCGGTCCGGATCGCAAACCCCTTCGGCGCCTTGAGATCGAGCAGGATCTGATAGGTGTAGAAACTATCGCCGAAGTTGCGGAACGGCGGCCATTGCAAGGTAGGCGACGGAGGTTCGCCCCAATCGCCTGTGAGATTCAGCTTGCCGTCCCGCGTGGTGACGTGCAGTTCGAAATCATATGGATAGAACAGCTCGATGCCATATTGCGCGCCTTCTGAGAATGGCACGCAATGCCAGACCTGCTCATGCGACCCGTCTGCGCGCGGCTCACGCTCGCCGGCCCAGCCCGGGATGTCCATCTTGGTCCGCCGTGGCGCGAGCCGCGGATCGTTCATGCGAAATTTAACGGTCTCCATAACAACTCCCGGGCTTTGATCCGAAATGCGGAACTCGAACGGCGACCGCATCAACGGGTTCCGTGGCCGCGCGGCCACGCCTGCAAAAGTTTCGCGTAACCGGCGCGGCAGCAATTTGACCGGTTGGCGGCAAATCCCATATAGCTTTTAGAAACGTTCTAAAAGAGAAGGCGTTGAACTGGGCCATCCGGGGACTTTGGAATGAAGAATTTCGCCGATCTGACCGAGCGCGAGATCCTGGCGATCGCGATTTCGGCGGAAGAGGAAGACGGCCGCATCTACATGACCTTCGCCGAGGACCTGGCGGAAAGATACCCGGATTCGGCAAGACTTTTCGAGCAGATGGCCGAGGAAGAAAAGGGCCATCGTCACATGCTGCTGGAGCTGTATGAGCAGCGCTTCGGCCCCAATCTCCCCCCCATCCGCCGCGATGACGTCAAGGGATTTCTGCGCCGTCGCCCGATCTGGCTCACCAAGAACCTGTCGCTCGACACCATCCGCAAGGAAGTCGGCACGATGGAGTTCGAGGCCGAGCGCTTCTACGCCAAGGCCGCCGAGCAGGCCCAGGACGTCGGCGTGCGCCGATTGCTCGGCGATCTCGCCGAGGCCGAGAAGGGACATGAACAGGTCGCGGCGAAGCTGACCGACAAGATCCTGACCGAAGGCGTACGCGAGAAGGAGGACGAGACGCGGCGCCGCATCTTCGTCCTGCAATATGTCCAGCCTGGTCTCGCCGGATTGATGGATGGCTCGGTCTCGACGTTGGCGCCGCTGTTCGCGGCCGCCTTTGCCACCCATCAGAACTTCCAAACCTTCCTGGTCGGCCTCGCGGCCTCGATCGGCGCCGGCATCAGCATGGGGTTTGCCGAGGCACTCTCCGACGACGGCTCACTGACCGGCCGCGGCTCCCCCTGGCTTCGCGGCGCCGTCTGCGGCGCCATGACGGCGCTCGGTGGCCTCGGCCACTCACTGCCTTATCTCGTGCCGGACTCATGGTCGAACGCGTTCTGGATTGCGACCGCGATCGCCGGCATCGTCGTGTTCTTCGAATTGTGGGCAATCGCCTACATCCGCGCCCGCTACATGGATACGCCGTTCCTACAGGCGGTGTTCCAGATCGTGCTGGGCGGCATCATCGTGCTCGGCGTCGGCATTCTCATCGGCGCAGCCTAACTGGGGAAATTGATGGTACGCTTTTTCGGTTCGACGCCTGGTCGCGCCTCGATCTCGCTCGCCTTCGCAACATGGTGGTTGGCGCTGTCGCCGGCTGCTCACGCCACCGATGAAATCCAGGTCTACAATGCCGGAATCGCTGCCCCCGGGCAGTTCACGATCCAGCAGCACCTGAACTACATCCCGCTCGGCATCAAGGAGCCGCCGTTTCCGGGCGGCATCGTCTCCAATCACAGCCTGAACGGCACGCCGGAATTCGCCTATGGCGTCACCGACTGGTTCGAGCTCGGGCTTTATCTGCCGTTCTCGGTGCAGGACAACCGCTTCTACTCGGACTACTTCAAGATCCGCACCCTGTTCGTGACGCCGCATGCCGAGCAGAAGATCTTTTTCTACGGCCTCAATTTCGAGCTCTCCAACGACGCGCCGGGCTTCTCGCAGACGCGCTGGGCATTGGAAGTTCGTCCCATCATCGGCTGGCGCAACGCCGACTACGAGTTCATCGTCAACCCGATCGTCGATGTCGGCTTCGGCAAATATGGCGAGGCGGATTTTGCTCCCGCCGTCCGCCTGGTGCGCAAATTCGGCGAGGATCTGTTTGCCGGCTTCGAATATTACGCCGATTTCGGCAAGATCGGCTCCTTCTCGCCGCTCCAGGAGCAACAACACACGCTGTTCGCGGTTACCGACTTCAAGGTCGGCGTGTTCGATGTCAATTTCGGCGTCGGCTACGGCCTGACGTCGTCTTCCGATCGTTGGGTCGTGAAGAGCATCGTCGGCTATGCCTTCCCGGTGCCGGGTGGGGATCCATCGTCCAGCGAGCACACGCCGACCGGCGGCATCAATCCGATGGCGCATTCTTCAATGCGCAACTTCCAGCCGTAACGACGCCGCATCAGGAAAGGATAGCAGGCCATGACGCCTCAGCTGCATTACGGTACGCCCGCCAAAGTGTTCCATTGGCTGGTGGTCGCACTGCTCGCCATACAATATCCGATCGGCTGGCTGATGCCGGACCTCCATCGCGGCATGCAGCCGGGCGCACCGATGACGTTCCATGTCTCGTTCGGGCTCACCATCCTGATCGTGATCGTGCTGCGTCTCATCTGGCGGCTGACCCATCCGGTCGCGCCGGAGAGCACGCTGCCCACCTGGCAGCGGCTCAGCTCCGAAGTCGTGCACTGGATGCTCTACGTCGCGGTGCTCGCGACCACGCTGACCGGCTGGCTGTTCGCCTCGTTCCGCGGCTGGTCGGTATCATTCTTCTATCTGTTTCCGATACCGATGCTGGCCTCCGACAACGCAGCAGCCGGCCGCGCCATCGACGGGCTGCATCAGGCGGCGGAATGGCTACTGCTCACGCTGATCGTGATCCACGTCGGCGCGGCGCTGGTCCATATCTTCGTCTATCGCGACCGGATCATGGAACGCATGCTGCCGGGCAAGCCCGCCGCGTAGCAATTTGGTCCAGCAAAGGCCGCCCGCTTCGGCTAAAGAACTCTCCTGGCACATCCGATGCGCAAAACGGGGAGTTCGCCTTGGCCACATCGCAATGGAGTTTCGCAACCGCCGTTGAGGCTGCGCAAGCGCTCGCAGCAAGGCAAGTCTCGGCCGTCGAGCTGGCGCAGGATGCGATCGCGCGCATCGAGCGGCATGACGGCAAGATCAACGCCGTCTGCGTGCGCGACTTCGATCGGGCACTGGAGGCCGCCCGCGCTGCCGATGCCGCGCTGGCCCGCGGCGAGACCAAGCCGCTGCTCGGACTGCCGCTGACAGTCAAGGAATCGTTCAACGTCGCCGGCCTGCCGACCACCTGGGGCTTTCCGCAGCACAAGGATTTCAGGCCGACGGAAGACGCGCTGGCGATCACGCGGGTGAAGCAGGCGGGCGGCGTCATTCTCGGCAAGACCAACGTGCCGATCGCGCTCGGCGACTGGCAGAGCTACAACGAGATCTACGGCACCACCAACAATCCCTTCGATCTCGGCCGCACGCCCGGCGGCTCGTCGGGCGGCTCCTCGGCGGCGCTCGCGGCCGGATACGGTCCGCTGTCGCTCGGCTCGGACATCGGCGGCTCGCTGCGGGCGCCGGCCTTCCATTGCGGGGTCTATGCGCACAAGCCGACCCATGGCCTCGCGGCCACGCGCGGACATCTCCCCCCGACCTTGCCCGCCATACCGGTCCAGCGCGATCTGAGCGTGATCGGCCCGATGGCGCGCTCGGCCGCCGATCTTGCGCTCCTGCTCGACGTCATGGCCGGGCCGGACCCGCTCGACGTCGGCAAGGCCTATCGGCTGGAGCTGCCGGCGCCCCGCCACACCTCGCTGAAAGATTTTCGGGTGCTGCTGATCGCAAGCGATCCGGTGATGCCGACCGACAGAGCGGTGCGCGGCGCGATCGAGACGCTCGCGGCCAATCTCGAGAAGGCCGGTGTGATGGTGATACGCGAAAGCCCGCTGCTGCCGGACTTCGCGGCCTCCAGCCGGCTCTACATGCGGCTGCTGCTGTCGGCACTGAGCGCCGGCATGCCGCCGGACGCCTACGCCGGCGCGCAACAGGCCGCGGCCAACCTGCCCGCCGAGGATGTGAGCCTTGCCGCGGAGCGGCTGCGCGGTCTCGTGCTGAGCCAGCGCGACTGGCTGATCGGCGACGGCGCCCGTGCGCGACTGAAGGCGCAATGGGCCAAACTGTTCGAAAGCTTCGATGCCGTGATCTGTCCGATCATGCCAATCCCCGCCTTCCCGCATGACCACTCGGCGGACCAGGAGCAACGCCGCATCGAGATCGACGGCGTCGACCACGTCTATACCGATCAGCTCGCCTGGCCCGGCATCGCTACCCTGCCCGGCCTGCCCGCCACCGCGATTCCGCTCGGCTTGGCGGACGGGCTCCCGGTCGGCGTGCAGATCGTCGGGCCATGGCTGGAAGACCGCACCCTGCTCAAACTCGCCGAGTTGATCGAGCGCGAATTCGGCGGCTTCGTGCCACCGCCGATGTTCGATGATTGAGAATATAGATCCGGCTGTCGTCCCGGCCTTGAGAGGGCTCAAGGCCGGGGCGACAGTGGCGCTCGTCCACGCCTATTCCTGATTCACATCTCAAACAGCGGGAGGACACGATCTCGCGTTCTCGCGGCGAATACGCCCGAGCTTTGCATCGATCGGCCGCTCTCAGAAAATCGAGAGGGCGCAGGGAATGCCGGGTGAAGGCCTCACCCATGGCCCGCCTGCAGAAAAGAAAGCAGGCGGCAGTCACCACAGGATCAGCCGATCAACCGGCATTCCCTGCGCGATGGGCTTACGCCTTATACGTGATCTCCTCGGGGACCGGCTTTGTTGCCCCCGTGTCGCGACAACGCGCGAGGCGCGTTGCGCTCGGCGCCAGCACCGGGACGCCAGGACCACACGATTTCGTCGTCCGCGGCTGCGGCAGTCGTCCACTGTCGCACCCACGGCCATCGCATCCCTGCCCCACGGATCGTGACGATCGGCCGAAACGCCCCTCTGCTCGGGACAGGATAGCGATAGACAACCATGATTTCTGAAAAAGAGAAACAGAGATATTTTTCGCGAAGAGACTGGACAGGCCAAATCAGCTTGAAGCGGCTGGCGAATTTCGCCGATTGGCGCTGGCAATTCACCAGCATTGGACGGCTCGCAAAGCTCGCTCGCAGTGCATTGACGGCCTGTCGGGCGACTCGCTCTCGTCGCAGTGACGCGCTTCAAGCGTCTACGGATCACGCTTTCTCCACCATGCGATTGCGTGCTCAGCGGATCGGTTTTTGAAAAACGCAGCAAGCTTCACAGCCTTGTTGCCGAAAGCGATGACGTGCTTGGCGCCAGCGCCTCACCAGGAGCTTGCGCCGATGACTACGCCCTCTCCCCTTGCGGGAGAGGGCTACACCAACGCCTGCGTCACATTCTCTTGGGTGAGGGGTTCGTCCCCACAAGCGCATCGTCGCTGCGGAGACAGACCCCTCACCCGGCATGATCGAGCTTCGCTCGATCATGCCACCCTCTCCCACAAGGGGAGAGGGTGCACCGACTCGGAGCGACCGCTTCGAAACAACATCATGTATCGCCAATATCGCGCCTCGTCGTTGCGGCATGCTTGCGAGGCTATTTCGGTCCAAGCAGTTCGCCAACCTCAGCCATGCCGGCGACGCGGTCGCCGAGTAGCAGCGTCGCGATCGCGTCATCGGTCTTTCGATCCTCAAGCCGGAACGGATCGGCCGGCGTCAGCCGATGCTCCACGACGAGCTTCGACAACAGCAACCGGCGCGCGTCGCCACGCATCTCGTCGATGTGCCCGGCCTCCCAGGCGAGGCTCACAGCGCTGGCGACGTGATAGAGCAGGCTGGTGGCGCGACGCGCTTCGGCTTCGTTGTTGGGATCGGCGGCAACAGTCCTCGCAAAGCCGATGGCGCGATCGACCAGCCCGCGCAGCTGATCGCGCCACGCCGTCGGCACCCGGCCGCTCTCATCCAATCGCGCGTGCAGATCGGCCGCCAGCGCCGCTTCCGCACCATGGCGGCCGACCGCGCGCTTCAGTGCATCGAGCGCGACGATATTGCCGGTCCCCTCCCAGATCGAGCCGAGATGCGCATCGCGCAACAGGCGGGCAGTGGCGAACTCCTCGACATAGCCGATGCCGCCGCGCATCTCCAAGGCGTCGCCGCAGACTTTGCGGGCGTCGCGGGTGGCGCGGAATTTCAAGGTCGGCGTCAGGATGCGGAGCAGCGCCGCGGCATCCTGGCTGCCGGCCTCGGCACGGTCGAGCGCGTCTGCCGTGAGGAAGCTCATCGACAGCGCCTGCTCGGTCGCGAGCATGATCTTCATCAGTTGCCGCCGTCCAAGCGGCAGGTCGACGATGCGGCTGCCGAACACCACGCGGTTGGTCGCGACGGTCATCGCATCATGATAGGCGCGGCGCATCAAGGCGGTGGATTTGACGCCGTTCGAGAGCCGGGAGGAATTGACCATCTCGGCCATCTGCACGAAGCCACGATCGAGCCGGCCGACCGCATAGGCGATCGCGCCTTCGAGCTTGATCTCGCCGGAGGCCATCGAGCGGGTGCCGAGCTTGTCCTTCAGCCTGACGATGCGATAGTGGTTCTGCGAGCCGTCGTCGAGAAAGCGCGGCATCAGGAACAGGCCGACGCCGCGCGTGCCAGCTTCAGCGCCTTGCGGTCGCGCCAACAGCATCACGACCTTCGCATCGGCATTGGAGCAGAACCATTTCTCGCCATGCAGGCGCCAATGGTCACCCTCCGGCACCGCCACCGTGGTCAGCGTGCCGACGTCAGAGCCCCCTTCCTTCTCGGTCATGAACTGGCCGCCCTGGGTCAGCTTAGCCATGTCGGTCTGGGTCAGGCCGCCCAGATATTTGTCCTTGAGCGCCTGGCTGCCGAAGCTCGCCAGCAACTTGGCGCAGCCGTCGGTCACGTTGATCGGGCAGCCGAGCCCGAACTCGGCCTGGTTGAACAGGAAGGTGAAAGCGTGCTTGGCGACCACGGGGTATTTGTCGGGCCAGCCCAGAATGCCTTTGCGGAGCGACATCGCGTGAATGCCGAACTCGCCGAAGGCGGCGCGCTCGAGCTCGCGGTAGGCGGGATGATATTCGAGCCACTGCACGTCGCGCCCGAAGCGGTCGCGTTGATGCAAGACGGGCGGATGGCGGTCGGCCAGTCGCGCGCACTCGTCGAGATAACCACCGGCCAGTTCGCCCAGCCGGTGGAGGTGCGGCTGGAGGTGGCGAAACAGAGCATCGGGCAGATGGATGCGCAGCAGATCCGGCAATGACGGATCGGCGCGATAGAAGTTCAGGCCGGTGGTGTCAGGTGCTAGCAGGCCGGGCCGGCTGCCGCCCGTCATCACGTCATCGCGCCGCAGATATTGATGCATCCGGCAACGTCCTCGTTCGTTTCCACCTATGGATTTTTGCGGGACTTTTCGACAGTCCTTTCGCCGAAATAGACCATGTTCGACGCCGCGACGCCAGAACGGCTGGTGGAAGCGGCGTTCGAACTTTCGTCAACGCCGGCTCCGCCGCACGGAAATATTTCGCCGAAGCGCCATAGGCAGCCGGCCGCGGGTGCATTAGCTTTCAGCCTCTGCCGCTTTCGAGAAGGACGAGCCCGATGGACATCCCGACCTACAAGATCGCCCTGATCGTCGGCGCCGGTGAAGGCCTGAGCGCCTCGTTGGCGCGGCTGTTTGCCCGCGAGAAGATTCGCGTCGCGCTGGCGGCCCGCAAGACCGAAAAGCTCGGCGCACTGTGCAACGAGACCGGCGCGCGCGCCTTCGCCTGCGACGCCGCCAATGCGGAAGAGGTCGAGCGGCTGTTCGGGCTGGTCGAGCGCGAGCTTGGGACGCCCGACCTCGTGGTCTACAATGCGAGCGCCCGCGCGCGCGGCCCGCTGGTCGATCTCGTCCCCGCCGACGTGCAGCAGTCGATTGCGGTCAGCGCGTTCGGCGGCTTCCTGGTGGCACAACAGGCGGCACAACGGATGCTGCCGAACAAGCATGGCGCCATCCTCTTCACCGGCGCCTCGGCCAGCGTGAAAGGCTACGCGCAGTCAGCCCCGTTCGCGATGGGCAAGTTCGCGCTGCGCGGATTGGCCCAGAGCATGGCGCGCGAGCTGGCGCCGCAGGGTATCCATGTGGCGCATTTCGTGATCGACGGCGGCATCAGGAGTGCGGCCAGGCAAGAGGCCCAGGACCGCCCCGACTCCATGCTCGATCCGGACGCGATCGCGGCGAGCTATTGGAGCGTGCTGCAGCAGCCGCGCAGCGCCTGGACCTGGGAAATGGAACTGCGGCCCTGGGTGGAGAATTTCTGAGTCGTCATTGCGCACCATCCGGTCCACGCAAGGCGAGCCGGATGGCAGCCTTCGCAAGGCAGCCCGGCATTGATCGACAATTCTGGATTGCGTCGTCGCTTACGCTCCTCGCAATGACGCCTCTACCCCACGGGTTGGGCTCGCAACGAGGCGCAAACTGGTGCAGCCCGCGGCCGGATCAAGCGCCACCGGCTTCTCGAACCGCACCAGGGTCCAGTCCTGCGGATGCTGATGCAGGACGAAACCAGCCGCCTTCGCCACCGCGATCATGACCTCGTTGGTACGCAGCGTATCGCCGAACAGGCTGACGGCGCCGAGCGCCGCGGCACGGCTTTCCAGGTTCTTGAGCAGCGCCGGGCCAATGCCGTGGCCCTGCCAGCGATCGTGGACCGAGAGCCCGAACTCGAGACCGCGAGTCTCGGCATGCAACGCATAGCGCGCCTCGCCGACGATCCCCTCGCCGCCAACGCCATCCATCGTCGCGATCAAGGTGAAGCGGTCATCCCTCCCGGTATCGACGAAATCGTCGAGCACGGCCTTCGGCAACTCGCTCATCGCGCCGAGAAAGCGATTGTTGCGCGAGCGTGAGCTCAGCGAGCGCACATAGGCCTGCAGATCGTCGGCATCGGCAGGCGCGACAAAGCGCAACGCGACTCTCTCACCACGGCGCGTATGGATGACGTCGGGATGCCCGGTGGCTTCGGCGAGCTTCGGCTGAAACATGACGCTCTCCGGCGCGGCGGCTTGATCACGCCCGCCAGAACGGCTTGTCGATCTCGGCGGCGATATCGCTGCGCGACAGACCGAGATCATGCAATTCGCGTTCGGACCAACCGGCCAGCTCGTGCCGGGTCCGGGAGCGATCGCGCCAGAGCTGAAGCAGGGCGGCAAATCCGGCCAGTGCCCCGAGCGCATGATGATTTGTCATTGTGTGAGGGACGCAAGTAGACATGAGAGCCTCCTGCAATTAACTTCCCGTGCAATATCTGCCGCGCTTCCGTCGGCTACAAACGACACTTTGTACCGGTTCGGATGAAATAAATTCATGCAAAAGCTGACGCAAAGGCTCGCCCGCCTGCCCTCGCTCAATGGCCTGCGCGCGTTCGAGGCCGCGGCGCGCCACCTGAGCTTCACCCGCGCCGCCTCCGAGCTGAACGTGACCCAGACCGCGGTCAGCCATCAGATCAAGCGATTGGAGGATGAGCTCGGGGTCCGCTTGTTCGTGCGGCAGAACCGCAGCCTGGCGTTGACCCCCGAAGCGCGCGACTACCTGCCGCTGGTGCGGGCCGCATTCGATGACCTCCGCCTCGCGACCGAGCGGCTGGTGCGCAGAGACGGTGGCAAGGTGCTGACCGTCTCCACCATGGCCTCACTCGCGGCAAAATGGTTGCTGCCCCGACTCTCAACTTTCCAGGAGATCCATCCCGAGATCGACGTGCGCATCACCACCTCCAGCAGCCTGGTCGATTTCGCAACCGAGGATGTCGACGCCGCTATCCGTTACGGCAGGGGGCACTGGCCGGGTGTGCGCTCCGAATGGCTGATGGGGGATGAGCTGTTTCCGGTCTGCAGCCCGGCGCTCCTGAACGGCAGCAAACCGCTGCGCTCTCCTGAGGACCTTGCCCATCACACTCTGCTGCACAGCAGCTATGATGATGACTGGCGGCTGTGGCTGACCGCTGCCGGACTGCCCGCATCGATCTCGAAGCAGCGAGGCGTCAGCTTCGACCTGATCTTCATGACGATCCAGGCCGCGATCGACGGACTCGGCGTTGCAATCGGCCGCACATCCTATGTCCAGGACGACATCACCAAAGGCCGCCTCGTCGTGCCGTTCAAGATCGCGTTGCCGGTGGACGCCGGCTATTATCTCGTCGCGCCGGAAGGCCGGACCGATCCGCCGAAGCTGCGGGCGTTCCGTGCCTGGCTGAAAGCGGCGGCTCAAAACAAGGCCTGAGCATCGCACTGCTTTGCCTATGCTGCGCCGCCGCATTGTTTTCCGGTTGGCCCAGCCACGAGGGCGTGGCAAATAGCCTCAGGTCATCATCACGGCTGGCGAAGATCTTCTTCCGCACGGGCCATTCGACGGGAGGAGCGAGTCCAGATGTCGCAGACCACGACAACTCAGCCGGCTACGATCAAATCACGTATCGGCGCGATCATGCGCGCGACCAGCGGCAATTTCCTCGAGCAGTTCGACTTCTTCCTGTTCGGCTTCTATGCGAGCGCAATCGGCAAGGCATTCTTCCCTTCTCACGATGAGACCGCCTCGCTTCTCAATACGTTCGGCGTGTTCTGGCTGGGCGCCTTGATGCGGCCCGTGGGGGCGATCGTGCTCGGCGCCTATATCGACCGTATCGGCCGTCGCCAGGGCCTGATCGTGACGCTGTCGATCATGGCGATCGGCACCGTCGTGATCGCCTTCTGCCCGAGCTATGCCAGCATCGGCGTCGCCGCGCCGATCATCGTCCTGCTCGGTCGCCTGCTGCAGGGCTTTTCCGCGGGCGTCGAGCTCGGCGGTGTGTCGGTCTATCTGTCGGAAATCGCCACGCCCGGCCATCGCGGCTTCTACACGTCCTTCCAGTCGTCGAGCCAGCAGGTTGCGATCTTCGTCGCTGCGATCCTCGGCTATCTGCTCAGCGAATCCATGCCGGCAGCGACCGTGGCAGCCTGGGGCTGGCGCATCCCGTTCTTCATCGGCTGTCTGATCATCCCGCTGATCTTCTTCCTGCGGCGGACGCTGGAGGAAACTCCGGCGTTCCTCGCGATGAAGAAGCACCCGACGGCACACGAAGTGTTCGCCTCTGCGCTCGCCAACTGGCGCATCGTGCTGCTCGGCATGATGATCGCGATCCTGACCACGACGACGTTCTATTTCGTCACCGTCTACACGCCGACCTTCGGCAAGAACGTGCTGAAGCTGTCGACGGGTGACGCGCTGCTGGTCACGCTTCTGGTCGCGGTCACGAATTTCATCTGGAATCCGGTCGGCGGCGCCCTGTCCGACCGTTACGGCCGCAAGCCTGTGCTGCTCGCGATCGCAACCCTGTCGCTGCTGACAGCCTATCCGGCGCTGCACTGGCTGGTATCGGCGCCCACCTTCGGCAAGATGCTGGCAGTCGAGATGATGTTCTCATTCTATTTCGGCACCTATAGCGGCACCATGCTCGGAGCCCTGGTCGAGATCGTTCCGGCCCATGTGCGCACCACCTGCTTTTCGCTGGCCTTCGCGCTTGCGGCTGCGCTGTTTGGCACCTTCACGCCGTTCGCCTCGACCTGGCTGATCGAAAAGACCGGCGACAAGGCCTCGCCCGGCTTCTGGCTGATGTTTGCGGCCGTGCTCGGCATCATCGCCGCATTGACGGTCTATCGCAGCGGCGGCCGGACTGTGGAAGTCCGCGATGCGGTGACTGCATGAGCCTTCGCGGACGGAGCCGCCGTGCTCCGTCCGCGGACACGTCGAGGCAATCGTGATGCATGATGTCGTGATGCATGATCTCGTCACCGTTGCAGAAGAGGTTGCGCGCCGGCTTGTCGCGCGCAAGCAGACGATAGCGGTCGCGGAATCCTCGACCGGCGGGCTGATCTCAGCAGCGCTGCTCGCCGTCCCCGGCGCGTCCGCATATTTTCTCGGTTCCGCGGTCGTCTACACGCGCGAGGCAAGGCGCATCCTGATGGACATTCCGGACGACGCGATGCGCGGCATCCGCTCGGCCTCGGAGATCTACGCGAAGCTCTTGGCCGAGCGCATCCGCGAGCGGTTCTCTGCCGATTGGGGTCTGTCCGAGACCGGCGCAGCCGGACCGACCGGCAACCGCTATAGCGACGCCGCCGGACATAGCTGTTTTGCGGTGGCGGGCAACGAGACCACTGCGGTCACGCTGGAGACCGCGAGCAGCGATCGGCAGGCCAACATGCAGGCGTTTGCGAAGAGCGCCCTCGAGCTGCTGTTGAAGCGGCTGGATCAGTAGCTCGCCGTCGTGCGGCTGACTACTTCTCCCGGAACGCGCGCATGAGCTGATCGCTGAGCGGCTTCATCAGGTAGGACAGCACGGTGCGGTCGCCGGTCTGGACGAAGGCCTCGACCGGCATGCCCGGAATCAGCTTGACGTCGCCGAGCCGCGCGACCTCTTCCGGCGGCATCGAGACGCGGATCGTGTAGTAGCTCTGGCCGGTGCGCTGTTCGGTTGTCACGTCGGGCGACACCCGGCTGACGATGCCGTTCAATTCCGGCGTGGTGCGCTGGTTGAACGCCGACAGCCGCAGCAGCGTCTTCTGCCCGACCTGCAGCTTGTCGATGTCCTGCGGGTTGACCTTGGCCTCGACCTGCAGATCGTCGCTCTGCGGCACGATCAGCATGATGGCGTCGCCTGCGGTGACGACGCCGCCCACCGTATGCACGGTCGACTGCAGCACCATGCCATCCTGCGGTGCGCGGATGTCGACGCGGCGGAGCTGGTCCTCGGCCGTGACCTTGCGCTCGACGAACTCGCCGATCTTGTCGTTGGTCTCGCGCAGGTCCTTGGAGACCTCGCTCACCATGTCCTTGTCGACCTGAATGATCTGCAGTTCGGTCTCGGTGATCTTGCCCTTGGTTTGGGCACGCGATGCGATGTATTGCGCGCGCTCGCCGTTCAGCCGCGCGGCATCGCGCTCCAAGGCGGTCAGGCGCGAGATCTGCACCAAATGCTGATCATAGAGCTGGCGGACGCCTTCCAGCTCCTTCATGACCAGCGAGATCTCCTGGTCCTTCGACTGCACCTGCGCGGTGAGGCCCTCGACCTCCTCGTTGAGCTGGGTGACGCGCTCGCGCAGTTGCGCCTTCTGACCGGTGCGGCCGGTGACCCGTACCTCGAACAGCTTGCTCTCGCTCGCCATCAGGCTTTTGACGTCGGGATCGCCAGCGCGCATGAGAAGCTGCGGCGGGAAGGTGATCCGGTCGAGACCGCGCTGCTCGGCTTCCAGCCGGGCGGCACGGGCCCACAGCGCATCCAGATTCTTGGTGACGATAGCAAGGCTCGCCTTGGTCACGGTGTCGTCCAGCCGGACCAGGATGTCGCCGGCCTTGACCACGTCGCCGTCGCGCGCGCGCAGTTCGCCGACCACACCGCCGGTCGGGTGCTGCACCTTCTTCACATTGGACTCGACGACGATCTGGCCCGGCGCGATCAGCGCGCCGGAGATCTGCTGCGTCGCAGCCCAACCGCCGAGGCCGCCGGCCAGCACGACGACGACAGCGAGCCCCACAATCAGGTGCAGCCGGATCGAGCGGCGCACGCTGTGCGTCCGACTGCCGATGGCGGGCCCGGCGACGAATTGGCTGTTCAGGATTTGGCTGCTCACGACGTCGCTACCCGGCCTCGGAGACGATCTTGATCGGCGCCGTGGGCCGTGGCTGCAGCACCTGCGCCAGCACCGTCTCCTTCGGCCCGAACGCCTGCATGCGGCCGTCCTTCATGACCAGGATCTGATCGACCGCTTCGATCCCGATCGGACGGTGCGCCACCACCACCACGATCGCACCGCGTCCCCGCGCTGCGCGGACCGCGCGCGTCAAAGCCTCGTCGCCCTCGGTATCGAGATTGGAATTGGGCTCGTCGAGCACGATCAGGAACGGATTGCCGTAGAGCGCACGCGCCAGCGCGACCCGCTGCGCCTGACCGGCGGAAAGCGCGGCGCCCTGCTCGCCGACCT
Source organism: Bradyrhizobium sp. SZCCHNGR1005 (assembly GCF_032489995.1). Classification (NCBI taxonomy): domain Bacteria; kingdom Pseudomonadati; phylum Pseudomonadota; class Alphaproteobacteria; order Hyphomicrobiales; family Nitrobacteraceae; genus Bradyrhizobium; species Bradyrhizobium sp. SZCCHNGR1005. The sequence continues at coordinate 161,949 of NZ_JAUEZC010000006.1, read as the reverse complement.
GCGTATCGTAGCCGTCGCGCATCTTGATGATCATGTCATGGACGCCGGCATCCTTGGCTGCGGCAATAATGCTGTCTGCCGAGGCCTGCGGATCGAAGCGGCAGATGTTTTGCGCGACCGTGCCGGCAAACAGCTCCACATCCTGCGGCAGATACCCGATGTGGCGGCCGAGCTCGTCGGAGCTCCATTGATCGAGCGCGGCGCCATCGAGCCGGACATGGCCGCGCCCCGGCCGCCAGACCCCGACCAGCGCCCGCACCAGCGAGGATTTGCCGGACGCGCTTGGCCCGATGATGCCGAGCCCTTGGCCGGCCGACAGCGCGAAGGTGACGTCCTGTACCACGACCTTCTGGTCCCCGGGCGCCGCGATCGAGATGCCCTCGACCGACAACCGGCTCGCGGGCGGCTGCAGCAGGGTCGGCGCCGGCCGGGCCGGCATCGCCTGCAGAAGCTGGTTGAGCCGCCGCCAGCTCTGCCGCGCCGTGACAAAGCTCTTCCAATGCGCAATCGCGAGGTCCACCGGCGCCAGCGCCCGCCCGCTGAGAATCGAGCTCGCGATGATGATGCCGGCGGTCGCTTCCTGATGGATGACGAGATAGGCGCCGACGGCCAGCACCGATGATTGCAGCATCATGCGGAGCACCTTCGCGATCGCGCCAAGCCCGCCGGCGACGTCGCTGGCGCGCTGATTGCCGGCGAGATATTTCTCGTTGGTCTCGCTCCAGCGCTGCAGCAGCCGGCCGGCCATGCCCATCGCGACCAGGACCTCGGCGTTGCGGCGGCTCGCAGTGGCGAGATCGTTGCGCTGGGCCGCCAGCCCCATCGCCTGCTTGGCCGGCTCTCGGGTCAGATATTCGGTGACCAGCGTGAGGATCACCAGGACGATCGCCCCGGCCAGAGCGGTGACGCCGATCAGCACGTGGAAGGCGAAGCAGATCGCCAGATAGAGCGGCAGCCATGGCAGATCGAAAAACGCGCTCGGGCCCTGGCTGCCGAGAAACGCCCTGACATTGTCGAGATCGCGAAGCGGCTGCAGTCCCTCATTGCGCCGGCCGACCGTGAGCGGCAGCCGGACGATGGTGTCGAACACGCGCGCGTTCAAGCTCTCGTCCAGCGCGGTTCCGATCCGGCCGAGAACCCGGCCGCGGATCAGATCGAGCACGCCTTGCGCCAGATAGAGGCCTGCGGCGAGCAGTACGAGACCGATCAAGGTCGGCACGCTGCGGCTCGGCAGCACGCGGTCATAGACCTCGAGCATGAAGATCGAGCCGGTGAGGTAGAGAAGATTGATGATGCAGCTCATCACACCGACGCCGAGGAAGGCGCTACGGCAGCTGCGCAATGCGTCGCTGAGTTCGGAATGCCTCACACCAGGTGCGGCCGCCATCAATCCCATCTCTTCAACTGGGCAGCAGCACCGCCGGCGAACGAGCTCAGCGGTACGCTCCGCGATTCATACTGATTTCCGTCACAGGCGTCCAACGCCGCGGCGATTAACGTAAACGTGCGTTAGCACTCTGTCGCGCGATCGGATGAAATGTTCAGCACCATGCAAAGATACGCATAATTAGAGCCGGCCGCCGGTCCGGACCAGGCGAACGACCAGCAGCAGGATGACGGCGCCAAGCGCCGAATAGACGATTTCCGAGACCAGACCGACCCCGAGACGAATGCCAAGGCGGGGGAACAGGAGGCTCGCGATCAGCGCGCCGCAAATACCGACGACGATGTCACCGATAATACCGAAGCCGGTCCCGCGCACGATCTTGCCGGCCAGCCAGCCTGCCACCAGGCCGACGAACAGAATGACCAAAATACCTTCATTGGACACGTACATGGCACGTCCTCACATCGCATCGCAGACTGCTCGGCTGCGCGACCATAAACTGGCGCGGGCCAACCGACGACTCCGGTGAATGCTTGTAACGTGTTACAGCACGGCTTTGTTGCCGACCGTTACGTCGCAGCAACAGTCGGCGCCTGCGCCGCCAGAACGCAGCGCGCCAGATGATCCGATGCGATCGGAACGTTCGGCGGCAGCGCCTCGGTGCAGCGCGCCTCGGCCAGGCTGCAGCGCGGGGCGAAGGAACAGCTGCGCGGCGCCTGGTCCAGCGAGGGCGGTGTGCCCGGGATGGTCTGCAGCCGCTCCCCGCGCTTCGCACCGTGGATCGTGGAGGCGAGCAGCCCACGGGCGTAAGGATGCACGGGCGTACGGACGATGTCGCGCAGGCCGCCCTGTTCCACGATCTGGCCGGCATACATGACTGCGACGCGATCGCAGATCTCGATCGCCACCCCGATATCGTGGGTGACGAAGATGACGGACATGCCGAACTCGCGCTGCAGTTCCCGCAACAGGAGCAGGATCTGGATCTGGACGGTGGCATCGAGCGCCGTGGTCGGCTCGTCCGCCAGCAGCACCTTCGGGCGGCACGCCAGCGCCAGCGCGATCATCGCCCGCTGGCGCATGCCGCCGGACATCTCGTGCGGATAGGAATCGAGCCGTCGCTTGGCGGAGGGAATGCGGACCACATCGAGCATTTCCAGCGCACGGGCGCGCCCGTCCGCATAGCTCTTGCCCTCATGGCGCATCACTGTTTCGGCGATCTGCCGGCCGATGGGATAGACCGGATCGAGCGCAAGCCCCGGCTCCTGAAAGATCATCGAGACCGTACGGCCACGGAACTGCGACAGCTCCTCGTCGTCGAGCGCGAGCACGTCGCGTCCCATGACGTTGACGCTGCCCGTGATCTGGGTGCGCTTCTTCGGCAAGAGCCGCATCAGCGCCCGCAAGGTCACGCTCTTGCCGGAACCGGATTCGCCGAGCAGCCCAAGCACCTCGCCATCCCCGAGCGTGAGGCTGACATCGTTCACGGCGTGAACCGTGCGCTCGCCGGTGAAGCGGATGCTGAGGTTCTTGATCTCGACGAGAGGGGTCATGAGAGGGCTATGTCAACTGGTGATCGGAGCGGCTTGGCAACGTTGCTCAGGCGAACTGCCACCCTCCCCCTGGAGGGGGAGGGTCGGCTCGCATGAAGCGCAGCGGAATGCGAGACGGGGTGGGGTGAGGCCCCCATTGACTTGCGAGCTAGAGGAGAGGCCGTCACCCCACCCCGATTGCTCATTACATTCGCAATCGACCCTCCCCCTCCAGGGGAGGGTGAAGCGACGCGGCAGCATATACCAGTCCTACTCATGGCAGGCTCGGCACCCTGGCGTGGAAGTCGGTGGCGCGTTGGAACGCGGCGCCGATCGTGAGCAACGTCGCTTCGTCGAAGGAACGTCCGATCAGCTGCATGCCGACCGGCAGGCCCGACGGCGTGAAGCCCGTCGGGATCGCCAGCGACGGCAGGCCGAGATAGTTGACCGGACGGGTGAAGCGCGTCAGCCGCTGGATCACCGCTTCCGCGCCGGGCGCGCCGCCGACGTCGCTCTCGACGATCGAAGGCGCGATGACCGGCGCCACCGGTGCGATCACGGCATCGAGGCTTGCCGTCGCCGCGACATGCGCGGCAAGGGCGGCGCCGCGCCAGCGCAGCGCCTCCAGATAGGTGACGCCCGGGATCGCGAGCGCGTTCTGCAACCGCATCAGCACCTGCGCGCTGTAATCCTGCGGACGTTCGATCATCCAGCGCTTGTGGAAGGCGGCCGCCTCGACCGCCAGCACCAGCTGGCACGCGGAAGACAGCTGCCGCTGGTCCGGCAGTTCGACCTGCACGACGTCGGCGCCTTCGGTCTTCAGCAGCGCAATCGTCGCATCGAGCGCCCGCGCCACCTCGGCATCGAGGTCATCGACATAGAACGATTTCGGCACGCCGATCCTGAGACCCTTGATCGAGGCCGCCGTGGCCGCGACGTAATCCTGGACCGGAGCCGCGCTCGCAGTCGGATCCTCCGGATCAGGCCCCGCCATCAAGCCGAGCAGCAGCGCGCAATCCTCCGCCGTCTGCGCCAGCGGGCCGACCGTGTCGAGCGATTGCGACAGCGGCATCGCACCGGCGCGGCTGACGCGGCCCCAGGTGACCTTGAGCCCGGTGACGCCGCAGAAATGCGCGGGCATGCGGATCGAGCCGCCGGTGTCGGAGCCGAGCGCCGCGAAGGTCAGGCGTGCGGCCACCGCGGAGCCGGAGCCGGAGGACGAGCCACCGGTGACGTGGCCGAGCTTCCAGGGGTTCTGCACCGCTCCGTAATGCGCGTTATGGCCGGTCGGGCCATAGGCAAACTCCGCCATCTGCAGGGTGCCGAGCCTGATGGCGCCGGCATCCTTCAGCCGCTGCAGCGCGGTCGAGGTCGTGGTGGCGACGAAATCGCGCCGGATCAAGGAGCCGCAGGTCGCGATGTGACCGGCGTCGTAGTACATGTCCTTATGCGCGAGCGGCACGCCATGCAGCGGGCCCTTGATATGACCTTTGGCCAGCTCCGCATCGGCCTCGGCCGCCGCCTTCAGCGCGGGCTCCGACTCGATCGCCATGAAGGCGTTGAGATGCGGCTGCCACTGCGCGATGCGGTGCAGACAGGAGCGCGTCGCCTCATAGGACGAGAGCTGCTTGGCGGCGATCGCTTTCGCAACCTCGGTGAGCGTCATCAAGGCCGGCTCGGTGCTCATCGCGCCACCTTGATCGCTTGCGCCACGACAAAGCTTTCGGGCTCCAGATCCATCGGCAAGGTGCCGGCAATCGGAGCGAAGCCTTCGAAGGCCGGCCCGACCGAATTGGCGATTCGCGTCGCGACGTCCTTGTCGACAGGAAGGCCTACGACCTCCGCGATCGCGCTCACAGCTTGTGGGGTGGGTTTGGTCATTCGCTCTCTCGTTCTCTTCGTCTCTCAGGGCGCACGGCTATGGCCTGATCCCGGGACCGCCATGTGACAGGCGGCCTGATGCCCCATTCTATCGAGCTCGGTCAATTTTGGTGCGGCATTTGCGCAGAGCGGCTCCGCGAACGGGCAGCGGGTGTGAAACCGGCAGCCGGGCGGCGGATCGATCGGGTTCGGTGGATCGCCTGAGATCGGCGGCACCTCGGTGCGCTTGTCCGGATCGGACGACGGCATCGCCGCGAGCAGCGCGCGCGTATAGGGATGCGCAGGCCGTGCCCACACCTGTTCGACCGGACCGAGCTCGACCACCTCGCCGAGATACATCACCAGCACGCGATCCGAGATGTAGTGCACGACGTTGAGATCGTGGCTGATGAAGAGATACGTCAGACCGAATTCGCGCTTCAGGTCCATCAGCAGGTTGAGCACCTGCGCTTCGACCGATTTGTCCAGCGCGGACACCGCCTCATCGAGAATGACCAGGCGGGGCGATAATGCCAAGGCCCGCGCGATGTTGACGCGCTGGCGCTGGCCGCCGGAAATCTCATGCGGATAACGGTTCGCAAAGGTCTCCGGGCGCAAGCCGACCTTGCCCAGCAACTCGCGGGCCAGTGCACGCGCCGGTCGGTCCGCCATGCCATGCACCTTCGGACCGAACGCGATCGATTCCTCGATGGTCAGGCGGGGATTGAGCGAGGCATAGGAGTCCTGGAACACCATCTGCATGCCGCGCCGCAGCTCGCGCAACGAGAGCTCGTGCCCGACCTGCATGCCGTCATAGATGATCTCGCCGGCATCGCGGTCCATCAGCTGCATCAGAAGCCGCGCGGTGGTCGACTTGCCGCAGCCGGACTCGCCGACGATGCCGACCGTCTCGCCCTTGCGGATCGCGAAGGACACATCGTCGACCGCGCGCACCGTCTTGCGCGCGCCGAACAGACCGCCGCGCACCGGGAAATGCTTGGTGAGGCCATTGACCTGCAGCAGCGGCTGCGCCGCGCCGCCGCGATCCTCGATCGGCTCCAGCCTGTGGGCGATGGAAGCACTCTCGCTCATCTCATCAGCTCCGGATGTCCATGGCGCTGCGCAGGCCATCGCTGAGCAGATTGAAGCAGATCGAGACCGCAAAGATCATGACGCCCGGCAGCGCCGCCACCCAGGGGTTGACGTAGATCGCAGTGCGCAGCGTGTTCAGCATCAATCCCCATTCCGGCTCCGGCGGCTTGGTGCCGAGGCCGAGGAAGGACAGGCCCGCGGCCAGGATCATCGACACCGAGATCAGCCCGGTCGCGTAGACGAAGATCGGCCCGAGCACATTGCCCAGCATGTGCGCGCGCATGATCGTGAAGGGGCCGGCGCCGGAGGCGCGCGCCGCCTCGACGAAATCGCGATTGCGAACGCCGGTGGTGACGCTTTCGGCCACCCGCGTGATCTGCGGCACGAACACGATGGTCAGCGAGACGATCGAATTGACGATGCCGGCGCCGAGCGCGCCGGAGATCGCGATCGCCAGCAGCACAGACGGGAAGGCATAGAAGACGTCGATCGTGCGCATGATCGCGGTGTTGACCCAGCCGCCGACATAGCCGGCGACGAGACCGAGGCCGGTGCCGATGCCGAAGGCGAAGATCACCGGCGAAATGCCGATCAGCAGCGACAGCCGTCCGCCATAGATCAGCCGTGCCAGCATATCGCGGCCCAACTCATCGGTTCCGAGCAGATAGCCCGGCGTGCCGATGTGGCGGAGGCGGCGGATCATCGAACCCTGATAAGGATCGGCCAGCCCGAGCCATGGCGCGACCAGCGCGGAGACGAAGATCAGCAGCAGGACCGCGACGCAGATCATGCTGACCTTGTCCCGGACGATACGGCGGCCGACCGTGGCCCAATAGCCGCGCCCTTTGGCAACGGGCGCGGCCTGGACGACCGCATCGGGCATTGTGCTCGACGGAGTGACGCTCATCGCTATCCCCGCTTGATGCGCGGATCGATCGCGGCTTGCGCGATATCGACCAGCAGGTTGAGGATCACGAAGAACATCGCGAGCACCAGGATCGTGCCCTGCAACAGCGGCAGGTCGCGCTGGAAGATCGCGGAATTGAGCAGCAGCCCCGAGCCCGGCCAGGAAAACACGGTCTCGATCAGGATCGAACCGCCGAGCATGTATCCCAGCTGCAGCCCCATCACCGCAAGCGCGGTGGGCGCGGCATTCTTCAGCACGTGACGGAACACCTGGGTTTCGCGCAGGCCCTTGGCGCGCAAGGCCTCGACGAAATCCTGGCTGAGGATGTCGCCGGTGAGTGCGCGCACCGTGCGCGTGATGATGCCCATCGGGATCACGGAGGTCGTGATTGCCGGCAGCACCAGATAGCGCAGATGCGCCCAGTCCCATGACCATGCGCCTGAGCCGGACGGACCGGCGCCGACCGCAGGCAGCCAGTTCAGCTCGACCGAGAAGATGATGACCAGCACCATGCCGAGCCAATAATGCGGCAGCGACACGCCGGCGATCGCGATCGAGGTCGCGACCTTGTCGATCCAGGTGTCACGGAAGTAGCCGGCGACCAGGCCGAAGAACAGGCCGAGCGAAAAGCCGATGATCGCAGCTGCGATCGCGAGCGTCACGGTGTTTGAGACCGCGCGCAGCACCTCCGCGAGCACTGGACGCCCGGTCGCGATCGAATTGCCGAGATCGCCATGGAGGGCACGCCACAGCCACAGCCCGAACTGCACCGGCAGCGGACGATCGAAGCCATAAGCCGCACGCAATTGCTGCGCGAGCTCCTGCGATGCGTCGGCCGGCAGCACCGCAACCAGCGGGTCACCGGGCGTGATGTGGACGAGCATGAAGCAGACCAGCGCGACTCCGAGAACGATCGGGATCGCATAGACGCTCCGCCTGGCAACGTAAGTAAGCACGTATCACCTGAGTTCTTCTCATCTCCCTTGGGAGACGTTGCTTCAGCTCCCCTCCCCCTTGCGGGGAGGGGGCGGGGGTGGGGTCCACAAAAGACTGCCGCCGGAGTCCCCCCCTCCCCAACCCTCCCCCGCAAGGGAGGAGGGAGCGCAGCGGCGCAAGAGGAGCGGGTTAGCAGCACATGAGACCTATGGCTCCACGGAGATCGGCGAGAAGTCGATGAACCAGCTCTTCGGCTGGATCACGCCCTTCACCTTTGGACTCATGGCGCGCGGTCCGACGTCGTGCGCGACATAGAGGAACGCCGCATCGTCGACCGAGGCCGCGTGCAGCTCGGCCAGCGCCTTGTCGCGCTCGGCCGGATCGAAGGTCTGGCGCGCCTTCTTCACGAGCTCGTCGAACTTCGGATTGTTGATGTAGCCCCAATTGTTCGAGACCGGCGGCGCCATCGAGGACTGCAGGAAGCGCACCAGCGCGAAGAACGGATCCATCGCGGCATAGGTCACGTTGGTGGCATTAGCACCGTTCGCCGACGGATCCTTGGCGCCGCGCCGCCAATTGGTGAACAGCGTGTTCCACTCGATCACGTCGAGCTTGACGTCGAAATAGCACTCGGCGAGCGCCTGCTGCAGATACTCGTTCATCGGCAGCGGCTGCATCTGGCCGGAGCCGGAGGCCGAGGTCTGCACCTTCACCTCCAGATGCTTGTTCGGGCCGTAGCCGGCCTCCTGCATCAGCTTCTGCGCCGCGGCCTTGTCGTACTTGATCTGGAAGGTCACGTTGCCGCGCCAGGGATGCCCCGGCTCGAACGTGCCGGTCGCCGGCACCATGAGGCCGGCCAGCAAACCGTCCCTCAGGCCTTCGCGGTCGATGCAGAGATTGGCCGCCTTGCGGACGCGGATGTCGTTCCAGGGCGAACCTTCGACGCGGGAGAACTGCCAGGGCCAGACATGCGGCTGCTCATTGGCGTAGAGCTTGAATCCGCGCTGCTTGATCTCGGGCAAGGCATCGGGTGCCGGCGCCTCGATCCAATCCACCTGCCCCGACAGCAGCGCCGCCGTGCGCGCATTGGCTTCCGGCATCGGCAGCAGCACCATCTTGTCGACACGCGGGATGCGCCCCTTGTCCCAGTAGTTCGGGTTCTTGACCAACTCGAGCCGCTCGCGTGGCGTGAATTTCGCCATCATCCAAGGCCCCGTGCCCGAGGCATCCTTCGAGAACGCATCCCAAGCTGCCTGCGACTTGGCCTTCGCATCTCCACTCGCGGCATCATAGAACTTCCGCCACTTCGTAGGGCTCGCCATGAAGAGGTTGGTGAGATTGATCGGCAGGAAGCTGTCCGGCTCCTTCGTCGTCAGCTCCACGGTCATATCGTCGATCTTGCGCGCCGAGACCAGCGTCGGCATGCGCGAGGCCGTGACACCGACCTGGCTCGCATCGAATTGCGGCGCGTCCTGCTTCAGGACCTTCTCGACGTTCCACACCACCGCATCGGCATTGAACGGCGAGCCATCGTGGAATGTGACGGCAGGACGCAGCTTGAAGATCCACTTGGTCTTGTCGGCATCATCGATCTTCCACTCGGTGGCGAGGCCCGGGATCACCACGCTGGGCTTCTCCGCCGACGACAGGTCCCACATCGTCAGGCTGTCGAACATGGTGACGCCGGTGAAGCGATTGCCTTCGAATCCCTGGTCCGGCTGGCCAAGCGTGCGCGGAATATCGGCCGCGGTCATGCCGATGCGCAGAACGGATTCCGCGCCAGCCCGCGCCGGCAACATGGCAAGCGAAACCGTCGCCAGCATCGCGGCCGCAAAGGCTGCACGACCGTTCGGGGAATTCACTAAGCGCAACAGCACGATATCAATCTCCAATTTGGCTGGCTAATTGTTGAGCACTGTATGCAACGCCTGTGCCAAGGAGGACATTTTCGGGGCAGCTGCGGCGATTGATCACACTCGTTTGTACTCAAACGAATTCGGCCACCGCTTGGCATCGGGCTTGCAGCTTTGGGCCGGTCAAATTCGAGCGATTCTCGCTGATATCACCCCATTCCGATCGGAGTTTCCTGCATGCGTCACCGACTCTCGCTGCTTGCCGCCGCATTGGCGATCAGCCTATCCCCGCTTTCAGCAAGCGCCGAGACCGTCGTGCGCTACGGCATGTCGATGGCCGACATTCCCCTGACCACCGGCCAGCCCGACCGTGGCGCCGGGGCCTATCAGTTTACCGGCTATACGATCTACGATCCGCTGGTGGCGTGGGACATGAGCACCGGCGACAAGCCCGGCAAGCTGATTCCCGGACTCGCCACGGAGTGGAAGGTCAGCGATGCCGATAAGACCAAATGGCGCTTCACGTTGCGCAAGGGCGTCAAGTTCCATGATGGGAGCGACTTCAATGCCGACGCCGTAATCTGGAATCTGGACAAGGTGCTCAATGATAAGGCACCGCAGTTCGACAAGCGGCAGAGCGCCCAGGTGAAGACCCGCCTGCCTTCAGTCGCCAGCTACGCCAAGGTCGATGATTATACGGTGGAGATCACGACCAAGACGGTCGACTCCTTCTTCCCCTACCAGATGCTCTGGTTCCTGATTTCGAGCCCGGCGCAATACGAGAAACTCGGCAAGGATTGGGACAAGTTCGCCAGCCAGCCCTCCGGTACCGGCCCGTTCAAGCTGACCAAGCTGGTGCCGCGCGAGCTCGCCGAGCTCAGCAAAAACCCCGACTATTGGGACAAGAACAGGATTCCGAAAGTCGACAAGCTGGTGCTGGTGCCGATGCCGGAAGCGCTGACCCGCACCAACGCGCTGCTCGCCGGTCAGGTCGACCTGATCGAGACGCCGGCACCGGATGCCGTGCCGCAGCTCAAGGCCGCCGGCATGAAGATCGTCGACAACATCACGCCGCACGTCTGGAACTATCACCTGAGTGTGCTGCCGGGTTCGCCCTGGACCGACATCCGGCTGCGCAAGGCGCTCAATCTCGCGATCGACCGCGACGCGGTGGTCGGGCTGATGAACGGCCTCGCCAAGCCCGCCAAGGGCCAGGTCGACCCGTCGAGCCCGTGGTTCGGAAAGCCAACCTTCGACCTCAAATATGATCTTGCCGCAGCGAAGAAGCTGGTCGAGGAAGCCGGCTACTCCAAGAACAAGCCGCTGAAGACGACTTTCATCATCGCACAGGGCGGCACCGGACAGATGCTGTCACTGCCGATGAACGAATTCCTGCAGCAGAGCTTCAAGGAGATCGGCATCGACATCGACTTCAAGGTGGTCGAGCTCGAAACCCTCTATACGCATTGGCGCAAGGGTGCGGCCGACGAGATGAACGCCGGCATCACTGCCAACAACATTGCCTACGTCACCTCTGATCCGCTCTACGCGATCGTGCGCTTCTTCGCCTCGGACCAGATCGCGCCGGTCGGCGTCAACTGGGGCGGCTACAAGAATCCCAAAGTGGATGCGCTGATCAACGAGGCCAAGCAGACCTTCGATCCGACCAAGCAGGACGAGCTGATCGCCCAGGCGCATGCGCTGGTCGTGGACGATGCCGTTCTGGTGTGGGTCGTGCACGACACCAACCCGCATGCGCTGTCGCCGAAGATCAAGAAGTTCGTGCAGGCGCAGCACTGGTTCCAGGACCTGACGACGATCGGCGTGGAGTAACTGTCCGCGCCGACGGCCGTCGCACGCGCAAAGAAGCCCGGCCATCTGCCGGGCTTCTTCAGCACGACAGCCAATATTTCATTTGCCGGCGACCAACGCGCCCGAGTCGAACTTGTACGACGCTTGGAGAAAGCCGCCGTACCGCTCGTAGCTGAATGTCGTGGGCGATCCCGGGACTCCTGGGAATTGCGTGGTCCCGCTGGTCGTCCGGGCGTACCAATAGCGGCCACCGACGCCGACGCTGAAATTTCGCGTCACGTCGTATGACACGATGCCCTCGAGCTGATAGCCCCAGCCATTTCCGGACTGCGGAAGCGGGTTGATGTCGGGCCGCAGCCAGTGATTATCGAAGCCGGTCAGACGGACGTAGGGCAGAACAGCGCCATCGAGAGTGACGTTCCAGTTCTGGCCGAGCTTGAAGACGCCGTTCAACCCCACGCGAAGCGAGTCCCAGTGCTCGGTCTTGCTGAGCACCAGCACGCCTCCGGCAACAGGATCGAAACCGCAGATGAACGGATTGGTCGCAACCTGAACGCATCCGTATGCGTTGACAGTTTCGTAGAAATGGTTGTAGCCGACGAAGCCGCCGACCTTGAACGCCGGCCCTCTCCAGAAGTTATAACCGGCGTCGATCGTGCCGTACCAAAGCCTGCCGCTGTTCACGTCGCTGACAGTGTTCGAGTATGGAATGACCGCCGGCGGATAGTCTTCGTCGTTGAGCGTACCGTTGAAGATGTTTCCGCCGCCTGCAAAGCCCTTAGCGAAGAAGCCGATATTGTGATCGACCCTGGCGAAGCCCTCACCGGCATGGCTGTTGAGATTCTTGTAGGTCAGCTGGGAATTGATCTGACCAGCGACGAAAGGATCGCCCAGCGTGTAGCGGGTGCGGCCCGAGCTGTAGAAATAGCGAGCACCGACCTCGAACTCCCACAGCGAAACCGGCGGAGGCGGCGCCTTGACCGGAAGATCCGCGGCCGAGACCGCGCCGACCCCGAGCACAGAGGCCGCAGCCGCGATGAGGCCGCTCGTGACCGGTAGAGAGAAATGCTTGATCGACCCCCATGCCGACCTTCTTTGCATCAGAGCAGCCGCACTCTTGTCCTCGGAACACTGCATCGATGCCCCCATCTGCAGCAATTTCTATCATGAGTAGAGTTATGCTATGAATTCGCCCGGATTCGCACAACCCGACCTCACATGATGCAAGATGCTTCTTGTCCCGCTGTTGCAGCCAGGCAACAAACGCGAAGTGCTAGACATCTGTTCGATCGCGTTATCCCTGTACCGATCCTGCAGCGCAGCACGCATTATCGTGCCGTCAAGCTCACGGTCGTCGTGCTCGCGCTCATCAGCAAGCTCGTGGCCGTGGACGCCCAGACATCATCCAACGGACCTGCAGGTGTGATCGCCCCATCGTCATCGAAACACGATCCGGGCAAGCTGCCGCGCGCCAAGCGAAGCCTCCCGCCGCCGCACTCCACTCGCCACGCCCCGGCAGAAGGGCGCAGCACGCGCTGCCCACCCTACTCGGCTTACGTTGTCTGCAAATGATTGTCATCGCGCGGCAGCTAACAAGCGCCGCTAGGTCCGGCTTTCGAAGTTCGGCTGCGCATTGATACCGAAAATCGCCAACGAGATCCGCCGCGACCGCTGCGACATCGGAATCGGAGCACCTGTTATTTCGTCAGCAATGCGTAGGCGCCGTTCCAATCTTCCGGCGGCGGATTGATCTGGTAGTTGCGGATTCGCACTTCGTAAAGGTCGTAAAGCTTCGCCAGTTCGTCGCCATGGCTGGTCTTGCGACCGCGCGCGATCGCCGCCAGCGCCTCCTCCCAATCGCGGCTGCGATAGGCTGCCAGCGTCTCGATGGTGAGATTGCGCAGCTGCTGGAAACGTTCGGAATACATCACATCCTCGCGGCCGGTGATGGCGTAGATCACCTCCGGCTCCTTCTTGCCCTTGACCATGATGAAGTCGAGTTCGAGGATCGCGAGCCTGTCCTTGACCGCGAGTGCGGTCTTCGAGCCGACGATGATCGGAAAGCCGTATTCCTTCGACTGGCCTTCGAGGCGCGACGCCAGGTTGACGCTGTCGCCCAGCACTGAATAGTCGAAGCGGAGGTCGGAGCCGAGATTGCCGACCACGCAGGTGCCGGTATTCAGGCCGACGCCGACATTGAGTGGGATGTAGACGTGGCCGCCATGCTCGGCCTCGCTTTCACGCTCCTTGTTCAGCGCATCGACCCGCTCCAGCATGTCGAGCGCCGCTTCGCAGGCATTCAGCTGATGCTGGGGATCATCGAGCGGCGCGTTCCAGAACGCCATGATGGCATCGCCCATATATTTGTCGATCGTGCCCTTGCGGAGCAGGATCGCATTGGTGAGCGGTGTCAGGAAGCGGTTCATCAGCCGCGTCAATCCTTGCGGATCGTGCTTGTAGCTCTCCGAGATCGTGGTGAAGCCACGCACGTCGGAGAACATGATGGTCATCTCGCGCTCCTCCCCGCCGAGCACGAGCTTCTCCGGCGAATGCGCGAGCTGCTCGACCAATGCCGGCGACAGATATTGCCCGAACGCCGAACGGATCTGCCGCCGCTGGCTCTGCTCGCGCACGAAGCTCGCGAAGATCAGCGTCAGGTAGATCGCCGTGGTCGAGAACATCGGATAGGTGAAATCGATCAAGAGCCGATACTGCGTGTAGCAGTACCAGGAGATGCCGATCAGCAATGTCGCGAACACGCCGCCCGCGACGACCAGCGTGACCGCCCCGAGCTGCGGCGCGAAGCCGATGACCAGCAGCCCCAACGTCACCGCAACGAAGAACTCCGCCGCGAAGCCCCAGTTCGGCTGCCGGACGATGCCGCCGGTCAATGCGCTTTCCAGGACTTGCGCATGCACCTCCACTCCGGGCATGGCGGGCGACACCGGCGTGGTCTTGATGTCGTTGAGGCCGGTGGCGGAGGTGCCGATCAAGACCAGCTTGCCCTGGATCTTCTCCGGTGGGACGCGGCCTTCCAGCACATCGATCGCCGACACATAGATCGAGGGATCGTGCGGCGCATAATGCAGCCAGAGCTGGCCATTGGCGTCGGTTGGGATCACCAGGCCCGGGAACGACAGGCTGATAATGCCACCCTCATCCGCCTTGGTCAGGATCGTATCGGAACGGCCCGCGACCCGCAGCATCTCGAAGCTCAAGGACAGCATGACCACGCCTTGGGCCACCATGATCATCGGCACCCTGCGGATGATGCCGTCGCGCTCCGGCTTGATGGTAAACAGGCCGCGGCCGGCAGCCGCGTGCTCGATCACCGGCAGGTTGCGCAACAGCCCGGGAAAATTCCACATGAACGACTGCGGCTCCGCGCCGCGGACCGCAAGACCGGTGACCGGCAGGGTCTTGTCGAGATTGCTCTGCACTATGGGACCGCCGGATTCGCCGAGCACGACGAGCGACTTGCGCAAGGCATCCGCGAACACCTGGTCATTCGACGGCAAGGCTCGCAGCTTGTCGCGCGTCGCTTCATCGAGATCCGGAAAGGTATCGGCGGCGATATCGGGGTTGAGCCGGTCCGGCTCGGCGAATACAGCGTCGAAGGCGATCACGACGGCACCCAGCCGCGTCAGATCGGTAACGATCTCCGCAAGCCGCGTTCGCGGCCACGGCCACTGCCCAAGCTTCGGGCTGGCAAGGCTGGCCTCATCGATATCGACGATCGTGACCGGCCTTATCGTCTTCACACGCGGCCGGAGCGCCTGGAAATTGTCAAAGGTGCGCACGCGCACTTCCTGGACCGGCGCAGGATCGGCGAGCCGCAGGGCCGCACACCCCGTCAGCAGCACGAGGCAGACCAGCCGCGCATAACCGAACCTGCGCGCGAACCAGCGTGGCACTGCTTTCAACCGCTTCATGGGACTCCGCTGCTACGCCGCGAGGCGGCCGTGCGATCGCAAAACGACCGGCTCTTTATCCCGAAGCCGATCGCACTTGGCAACGTCTCCGGCTACGCAGGCCCGCGGAACGCTCTAGCTCCGCTAGACGATGTGGAAATCGTTCTGATGCGCCTGTAGCTGCGCCAGCGTCACGCCCTTCAGCGTGATCGTATCATGGGCCGCATCGGTGATGACGGTATCATGGCCGGAATTGGCGGAATGGGCGCCGTTCAGAATGGCCTGAACGGAGTTGAATACCGAGTGATCGAACTCGATGGTGTCGTTCCGGATGTCGAAGTCGGCGATGGTCGCGCTGCCGAAATGTGAATTGAACACGAAACTATCGTTACCGCCTTTGCCGAAGATCGTGACCCCGCCGCCGACGTCTTGGAACGTGTCGTTCTGCGCCGTGCCGTAGACCGTCGACGACCCATTGCCGCTGATGGTCACCGTCAACGGCTGCAAGCCGAAGGTACCGTGCCCATCGCTGATTTTCGCGAGGTAAGTCAGCGTCAGCGTATCGCCTGGCTTCAGGAAGTCGAGATTGGCGCCACTCGGATGGTAGCTCCAATGCAGCACGTCCGATTTGCCGTCGGACACGGCACTGTCGAAGCTGACAGCGTGGGAATCGGTCAGCGCGTCGATATCGAAATCGTCCGGCAGGTGGCACGAACCATTATACTTCACGACGGCATCTCCGATCACGGAGGCCGTCAAGGTGTCGCCGACATCCTTGTCGATCACGGTGAGCGTCCCGGTGATCGCGCCGGCGAGCTTGACATGTGCATCGTGGACATAACCGGCCGATACATTGTCGAGCTCGAACGCGTCGCTGCTGCTGGTCAGCACCACCTTGTCGAAGGTCGCAAGATCGTGGAACTCGACATAGCCGTTCGACGTCAAAGAACCCTGGTTGCCATTGGCAAGCAGCGGGCTGATGTCGTCGCCGGAATAGGAGGCGACCAGCTTGTTGCCGTCATAGAACGAAATGCTGTTGTAGCTATCGACCGAGCCCCAATACAGGCCGAACGTGTTCTTCGGGCTGTCGAAAGTGATGGTTTCGGCGGCGTGAGCGCCAACGCTCAGATAGTTCGTGCCGTCCTGATGGCCATCGCCGAGATAAGGCGGCACCGAGCCGGACGAGCCGCCATGAACCACTCCGGCATCGCCATAGGCCGAGAACCATGCATGCAGCGCCTCGCTGTAGAAATTGCCATGACCATGCCCGTTGTTGCTCGGCGAGCCGGCCCAAACATGATCGAACGTCTCGGTTCGCAACCCATCTGTATTGGTCGTCGTACCAGTGGCAAGCACGACCGGCGAGTTGGTAAGAACGACGGTCTGAACCGGCGGATTGGTTTCGCCGACGAGCTGAGGCGCATCCTCGGAGCCGGTGATCGTGATCGTCACCGGCGTGTCGACGACACCGCCATGCCCGTCAGCGATCTCGACGGTATAGGTCAGCGTCACCGATTGACCGGCACTCAGATAGTCGAACGCCTTGTCCTGGGCCGAGAAGCTCCAGGCCTGCGATCCCGGCGCACCGTCCTTTGAATCGATCAGAGTGCCGAGCGACAGCCAGCTCGTCAGAGCAAGCTGGTCCGGCAGTCCGCTCTTGTCACCGGAAACGCTGATGCCAGTCACCTTCGCGACATGCGTATCGCTCACATCGGCATCGGTGAAGGTGATGACCCCGCTCGCCGTATCCGGCAGATCAGACCCGGTTGTACAGGCGCGTTCGGTGATGCTGCCGAGCTGTGCATCGCTGGTGATCACCGGCACATGGTCCAGCGTGATCAGCGTGCCATTATCACCATCGTTGGAGATCGCGAAGTGGACGTCGCTATAGTCTCCACCGCTCAGCGTCAGGCTTGCCTTATGGCCGTCACTGTCACTGACGGTGAGGATGCCGGTCTTTGAATCATAGGTCGCCGTGGGATTGTCATCGAACTCGATGCCCGTGAGATCGATCTTGTCGGATACGGCGAGACTTTCGATCTTGCCGTCGAAGCTGGTGCCGCCGAGCACGAGCATGCCGCCCGGCTCACCGAACGTGATCGCCTGCGTGCTCGAACCGTCGAGCGCGAGCGTCGCTCCGGCGTCGACGATGACGTGACCCGTTCCCGAGATCGAGCCGGTAACCTCGAACGTGCCGCCCGTGATCTCGATCGTGCCATAGTTGACGACCGTGCCGCTGAAGCTGCTGTGCCCGCTCACATCCACGGTCCCCGACACCTGGAAGATGCCGTCGCCGGTGATGTCTGTGCCGATCAGTTTGAAGGTTGCTCCCTCGTCGACCGTGAGAGCGCCGAAATTGCCCACATGAACGCCTGCGAGGGTCGCTCCGGCTCCCGCGATCTCGAGCGTGCCCACGATGCCGACGGTAACGAGTCCGCCCGTGATGGTCGTATTGCCATCAAGAACGAGAGTCGATGGTACCGGCGCATTACCCTCGTCGTCGACGATGATCGTGCCTTGGCTGTTGTCGAGGCTGACATTGTCGAAGGTCGTGGCGGCATCGGTCTCGATATGGACCGTGCCCGCATTGACAAGGTGTCCACCCGCAACGGTGCTGTGCTCCAGCACCAGCAGTGCGGCATGTTCGACTCTTACAGCGCCGGCATTGTCGACCCCGACGTGCGAGAGCGTGGCGCCGGCAGCGGCAATATCGAGCACGTCGCCATGACCGATCGCGATGTCAGTGCCGGCGACGATCGCACCGCCCTGAAGCGTCAGGGTGACGGGCGACCACGGCCCCTCGGACGAGCTTTGTTGCGCCTGACTGACGAGTTCGGTCTGGCCAGACTGGCCATAGGACGTGGCCGCCATACCGACCAGCAGGTCGCCACCGTCGAGTGTAGCGCCATCGATCGTGCTGTCGCCAGTGACGGAAATGACGCCGTTATTGTGCACTATGCCTCCGGCGATCGCCGTATCGGCAAGCGCCAGCGCGCCAAAAACAGCGATGGTGAGGCTCGCAGCTTCATCGTTGCTGACGGTCTCACCCGCCAACAGATTGCCCCAACCGGCGACGGTCACCGCGCCATGATTTTCTAATGTACCGCCGATCAGGGCGGCGTAGCCGGTGAGAGCGACGGTCCCGGCGTTCGTAAGTTGGCCGCCGGTGATACCGGCATGGTTCAGCGCGAGCTTTGCCGATTGATCGACCGCGATGGCTCCGCCGCGATTGTCGATCGACGTGCCCTGATCGAGGATCAGTCCACCGCCGATCAAGAGCTCGAGCTTGCCGCTGCTCGTGACGACTTCGCCATGGAGCATATTGCCGAAGCCGGAGACCACAATGCTGCCCGAGCTATCCAGCTCACCATCAGACAGGACCGCGCCGTCTTGCAACTTCAGCACGCCGTCACTGGGCGGATCTGACGATGCAACGCCGAAGTTTCGGACCGCGCCGACGCCATCGATCGCGATGGTGCCACCCGCAATACTTCCACCGTTGAGCGCAAGCATGCCGCCGAGATCGACCTGGATCAGCCCGGCGCCAGTCTCGTTCGCGTTCACGAGATCGCCCAGAACCGTCAGAGCGCCGGAGACCAGTTCGATCGTGCCGGTATTGGCGATGCTGGCATCGGCGCCGAATGCACCGCCGTCGGCGAGCCGTAAGATGCCTGCATTGTTCAGCACGCTCTGGTCCGAAAATTCGGCTTGGCCGCCGACGCTGATCGTGGCGCCCAGGAAGTTGGTGACGCGTGCATCAGCCTTGACGGTGAGGGTCCCGCCGATCGTGAGCGTGCTGAGATTAACGAGCTCCGGCGTGCTGCCGCCGCCGTAATCGTTCATCGTCACCGACTTGGCAAAAGCTGCCGTGTCGATGGTGACCGGGAAGGCCGGAGTGAGGCCACGCAGCTGATCGGTCACGATAACAACGTCATCGTTGGCAGTCGGCGCGTGCCCGGTCTCCCAGTTTGCACCGTCGCGCCACAACAAAAGCGGCGCCGCTCTGCTCTCCCCGTTGCCTCCGCTCGTCGTTGCGATCCAGACCACGGCCGGCTCGTCGGTGCCGGTGATAGTCACCGTCACAGCCTGCTGTGTGGTCGCACCCTGCGAATCCGTGATCGCCACGGTGTAAGTCAGCGTCACCTTCTGGCCGGCCGGGATGAAATCGGCGGCGTAGGCAGGGAGATTCGCCAGACTCCAGTTCACGGTTCCGCTGCTGGTCCCCGTGCTGTCGGTCGCAACCGACGCCGTGAGCGCTTTGTTGAACAGGTCCCAGAGCGCTTGCGGAATACTGCCCTGTTGCGGAGACGTCAGCGCGACGGAAACGGTGTGGGTATCGGTGAGATCCACATCCGTGAAGCTGAGAACTCCCGATGTCGGATCGCTCGAGGTCAGCGGACCACCGGGCACGCTGGTCCCGCCGGAAAACGCAATGCTCTGCGCACCGGTGGTAATGACGGGCTTGTCGTTGGTCCCGGTCACCGTGATGGTGATGGGGATCTCGGCATATTCGTTGCTTGGCGCGAAATTGTTGTCGACGCGCACCATGTAAGTGAGCGTCAGGGTCTCTCCGGCCGCGAGGAAGTCGAACGCGTTGTCGGCAACGCTGTAAGTCCACGTGGCGGTCCCATAATTCTTGTGATTGGGATCCTGCGCGACGGTGATGTCGATCGCAGTCGCGGCAATGTCCCGAAGCTGCAACGCATTCAGGGAGAGATTGGCGTGCTGCGCATTCTGATAGCTGAAAGACTTGAAGCTCACCGAGACGGACGGCCGGTCGCCCGCGTTGACGTCGGCATAGTTGACCGCACCCTTGACGGTGTCGAATTCGGCGCCGTCTGACGTCTTCCCCGGACGTTCGGTCAGCGCGAAGGTGGCGGCTGGCCTCCCCGCGTCGTCGAGCACCACCGCGTTCGGCTTGCCCGGCATGTGAGACGGGGGGTTAAAGTTGGAGAACGTTTCGAATTGCGACGTGCTGCTGCCGGCATTCGTAACGTAGTAGGTCGGGACCGCCGTTGATCCGTCAGCCAACTTCAGCGGGGTCGTGCTCTCCAACACGCCGACGTCAGTGAAATGCGTAGTCGATTTCGGATTGCTGTTATCGGAGAACTTCAGCGAGAAGACGTCCGTGATCAGCTTCTGGACGTCCGGCGGCAGCCCCGAATCTGTCTGCGTGACGATACCGTTGCTGATATTGATTTGATGTCCGGCCTGATTGACCACCGCAATCGGCTGCAGCGTGACCTTGTCGAACAGAACGTACGAGCCGGTCGTGCCGTCCGGCTCGACAAGCACCTGGAACTTGGCGTCCGGCGTTCCGCTCTGACCGGGCACCGTGAAATCGATCTGGACCAGGACGGCCGTGCCGCGAATGCCCATGGTGGCGACGGGCGTATCGACCTTCATGTCGCCGTGCTTCGCAGTGGCGCCCGCGACGAAGGAAATCGTCCCCGCGACCAGACTCATCAGCGAGGAATTGTTCGACCCGTTTGGGTCGTAGACCATCTCGTTGAGCACCATGCGCGCGTTGGACGCGAGGCCGAACACGGTGCCATCGATGAAGGTGATGCCGAGGGTAGAATCCGAGCCCGATTGGACGACGTCGCCTTTTTCGACGTTATCGCCCTGGTGCAGGATGATGGAGACGCCGTTGCGGATGGCTGTAGCAGTGCCCTGCAATTTGGTGACATGACCGATCACTTGACCGGTCACTTGGCCGGCTGCCGGCGTGCCGCCGGCCTGACTCACCTGGACCGAGCCGGTCAACGTGCTGACGAGATCACCGCTGAGGTGGGCACCGTCGGGCGAGGCCAGGGGTGCGCGCTTTTCTCCCTTGAAATAGTCATGCAGCACCAGCTCCCGCCCGTCGCCGGAAAGGATCAGGTCGGCGCCCGAACGCTTGAAATCAGCATTGAACAGGAAGTGGGCGTCAGGAACGACGATCGCATCGGACGGGGCGTGCGCGGGCGGTGCATCGAGACGCACGCTTTCCCTGGTGTGTTCGCCAAGGCCTTTGGAAAAATGCGTGGCGTCGGACGTGCCGGCGTAATTCACGGGGCCACCAGAAATGGTTAATAATTACATGACAATCAAAGCTCAAAGCTGCATATCACCAGCGTTTGGCTCGCGGAACCATCTTCAGCTTGTGCCGCATCGGACCAGCAACGCTGCCATAGCCGTACTTTGTCCGTATTTCGCTAGAGTAACTCACTATTTCTTCCAATTACGCGACGTTGGCGCTGAATATTTTCAGGTAACGATTTGAAATCGACCAGCACTCGCCAATATTTTGACCGATCAAAATACTGGAAACGACTTCATCTTGCGAATTTTCTGCATTCTTATGCGTGATTTTCCGCCGCAAAACTGTGAACTGGCTTACAGTTAATAAAACTGATCAAGTTAGCTATTTCTGCAAAATGCCGCGCCGTTACAACCACCAGACGAGCAGCAGCCCGCATGCGTCGGTATAAGGAGGTGGCTCATTGCTGATCCACCGCATTCTGTGGACTGTGGCAACCGGCGATTCAGCTTGATCGCAGCTTTCCGTCTTCGAAAGGCCAGCCTTTAAGCGGGCCAAAATTGCCGCCCGTCATCATCGCTCCCCGAAATGAACCGGTCAGGTCCCGCGCAACCGAGCGCGCACCGCGGCCGGATATGGGGGTGTCGGATGACTGTTCTGGCTCGCGTCCGCGCGCCGATCGCGGTGCTTGTGGGCGTCGTGTTGTGGGCCTGCGGAACGGCGAACCTGTTCGCCGGCCCGATCGGACGACCGGGTGGGCTCGCCGATGTCGCTCCTTTTCCATTGGAGCCCTTCGGCCTCGACAAGACTGAAATCCTCGACGGACCGCTGCAGGACAAATGGCTGAAACTGATGCGTCAGCTTGCCGACGAACAGGTGCAGCTTGCACTTTGCGACGGCGACCGCGATCGCTGCGTCTCGCCTGCCGCCCTGCGCTTCCTTGCCATTGTCGACCAGGGCCGCATCCGCGAAGGGCGCGCCCGCTTCGGCGAAATCAACCGTGCTATCAATCTCGCGATCAAGCCGGCGAGCGACTTGGCCGAATATGGCGAAGAGGACGTCTGGAGCCCTCCGATCGAGACTTTCGTTCACGGTGCCGGCGATTGCGAAGACTATGCGATCGCCAAATATGCCGCTCTGCACTTGGCTGGGATAGAGTCGGATGACCTCCGGATCGTCATCATGCGGGACACCCTCAGCGGCGAAGATCATGCGATCGCCGCGGCACGGTTGGACGGCCACTGGCTGATGCTCGACAACCAGCGCATGGCGATGGTCGAGGACGCCGATGCCAGGAATGTCCGTCCGCTGTTCGTGATCGACGATGGCGGCATTGCGAAATACACAGACATGCCGCTGGTCGCACAGGCCGAATTGCCCGATGGCGCAGCATCGATCGCCCTACCCCTCAGACTGGCCGTGCTGGATTAGTCCGACGTGTTTCCGCGGGAGGCCGGGGTACCGGCCTTCTCGCAGCCTGACTTGGACGCGAGGATATCCGCCGAAACGTCTTCGGTCCGAGCCTACCGATGCGAACTCAATGGGATCGCCTGCCATCATGACATCGGACTCCGCAGCCCTCGCGGTGCGAGGATTGACCAAATGCTTTGACCGCCCGGCAGTGGACGGGCTCGATCTTTCGGTACGAGGTGGCGAGTTCTATGCGCTCGTCGGCCCGAACGGCGCCGGCAAGACCACCACCTTGCGCATGGTGGCCGGGCTGCTGCGGCCCGATTCCGGCGCGGTCGAGATCTTCGGCATCGACGCGCTCCGCGATCCCATCGCGGCCAAGCAGGTGATGGCGTGGGTCTCCGACGAGCCGATGATCTACGACAAGCTGACGCCGCTGGAATATCTCGAATTCGTCGCCGGACTCTGGGGCATCGACCCCACGACCGCGGGCCCGAGGGCGCATGAGCTTCTGGTCTCGCTGGGCCTGGAACGGCACCTGCACGAGCGTTGCGAAGGCTTTTCAAAGGGCATGCGCCAGAAGGTGGCGCTTGCCGGCGCCCTGGTCCACGATCCCCGCCTGATTATTCTGGACGAGCCGCTCACCGGACTGGACGCCGTGTCCGCCCGTCATGTGAAGGGGCTGCTGGCCGAGCGCGTGCGCCGGGGCGGGACCGTGATCATGACCACGCATATCCTCGAGGTCGCCGAGCGGATGGCCGACCGGATTGGGGTGATCGCGGCCGGACGCCTGGTTGCCGAAGGGACGCTGACCGAGTTGCGTCAGCAGAACGGCCGCACCGATACCAGCCTCGAAGAGCTGTTCATCGCCCTGGTCGACGTCGAGGCGGCTGCATGACACGGGCGACAACGCTCGCCTGGTTCGCCCGCCACGAGCTACGGCTGGCCTGGCGCGAATGGCTCGCCATGATCACAGCTGGCCGCCAGCGGCGGACGCGTGTTGCCCTGATCGCCCTGCTGTTCTTCGGCATCATCCTGCACCTGCCGGCCTGGGCCGTGGTCGGCCGCTATGCGGATCTGAAGCCGCCGCTCGACAAGACCGCACTGATCGTGATCACGGCCACCGTGCTGCTGTCCTGGGCCTTGATGCTCTCGCAGGCGATCGAGTCCGTCACCCGCGTGTTTTACGCCCGCGCGGACCTCGATCTCATCATGTCCTCGCCGGTTCGCCTGCCCGAGATATTTTCGGTGCGGATCGCCGCGATCGCTCTATCAGTCACCAGCATGGCCCTGTTGCTGGCGACTCCGTTCGTCGATGTGCTGCTGCTCGAGGGCGGCATGCGCTGGCTTTCTGCCTTCGTCGTCGTGGCCGCGGTCGGCCTCTCTGCCGCCGCACTGGCGATCGCGATCACGATCCTGCTGTTCCGCCTGATCGGCCCGGCGCGCACACGCCTGGTGGCGCAGATTCTGGCTGCCGTGATCGGCGCGGGCTTCGTCATCCTGCTGCAGATCGCCGCCATCGTCTCCTATGGCACACTGTCCCGCTTTGCCATCCTGACCTCCGACACTGCAGCGGCGATCGCTCCGGATCCCGGCAGCTTCATCTGGCTGCCGGCGCGCGCGGTGGCCGGCGACGTCGGCGCCCTTCTGTGGCTGCTCGCGGCGAGCCTGCTTCTGCTCGGCATCGTGATGGCGATCTTCTCGCCGCGCTTTGCCGACACTGCGATCAGCGCCGCTGCGCAAGGGGTCGCGAGCCGGGCGGGCGCGCGGGTCCGGACCTTTCGCGGCGGCTCGCGTCAGCAGGCGCTGCGTCGCAAGGAATTCATGCTGCTCAAGCGCGACCCCTGGCTGATCTCGCAGACATTGATGCAGCTGCTCTATCTCGTGCCGCCGGCACTGCTATTGTGGCGCAGCTATTCCGACAGCTCCACCGCGATCGTTCTGATCACGCCCGTCATCGTGATGGCGGCAGGCCAGCTCGCCGGCGGCCTTGCCTGGCTGACCATCTCCGGCGAGGACGCGCCGGAGTTCGTCGCCACCGCCCCGTTAGCAGCCGCGCGCGTCGTTCGCGCCAAGATCGAGGTGGTGCTGATCGCGATCGCCGTCATCTTTGCCCCGTTGCTGGCGGCCTTGGCCTGGCTCGCGCCCTGGCAGGCGACCGTGACCGGCTGCGGCGTGCTTGCTGCAACCATCTCCTCGACCGCAATCCAGCTCTGGTTCAGGGTGCAGGCACGGCGCAGCCAATTCCGCCGCCGCCAGACCTCGTCGCGTCTCGCCACCTTCGCCGAAGCCTTTTCCTCGATCGGCTGGGCCGCTACCGCAGCGTTGATACTGATTCTCCCCGGAGCCGGGCTGATTTGCGGCGCGATGACCGCAGGGTTGCTGGGAGCGACCTGGAAGCTCAGCCCAAAGCCGACCTGACCAGAACGAGACTGATCAAGGCGAGATTGATCGAGGCGACCAGATCATCCCTTGGCCAGTTCGAGCACGGCTGCCGCAAACGCCTCAGGCTCCTCCTGCGGAAGATTATGACCGGCGCGCGGGATCACGCGATGGGCGCGGCGGTCGGCAAAGCGCGCCGCCTGCGCCGTTCCATCCGTTGCCGGAGACACGCCGTCGCCGGCGGGATCGAGCGTGATCGTCGGTACTTCGATGACCGGTTGTGCCGCCAGTCTGCGCTCGATCTCGGCATAACGCGGATCGCCTGCAGCCAAGCCGTAGCGATGGCGATAGCTGTGGATCACGATATCGACGTAGTCGGGATTGTCGAACGCCGCCGCCGTGCGATCGAAGGTCTCGTCGTCGAAGGCCCAGTTGGGCGACCACAGCGCCCACAGGGTGCGCGCGATCTCGCGCCGATTGGCCGCAAGCCCGGCGCGGCCGCGTTCGATCTGGAAGTACCATTGGTACCAATACCCGACCTCGCGCGCGACGGGCGCGGGGCGCATCGCTCTTGCGATATCCTGGATCAAATAGCCGTTGACCGAGACCAGCCCGGTGCAGCGCTCCGGCCACAGCGCAGCGCCCACGCAGGCCGCGCGGCCGCCCCAATCGTAGCCCGCAAACACCGCGCGCGGAATCGCCAGCGCATCCATCAGCGCGATCAGGTCGGCACCGATGGCCGCCTGTTCGCCGGAGCGGGGCGCAGCCGCCTCCCGGAAGCGGGTCGGACCGTAGCCGCGGAGATAGGGCACGACGACGCGGCATCCCTCAGCAGCCAACAGGGGCGCGACATCGACATAGGCGTGGATGTCATAGGGGAAGCCGTGCAGCAGCAGCACGGCGGGACCGTCAGCAGGGCCAGCCTCATGATACGCAACGCTGAGCACACCGGCGTCGATCTGCCGGATCGGCCCCAATCGCGTAGACGACGACGCCCGCCCCATCCCCGGCTGACCGCTCATCCGATGCTCCTATTGCCTTCGTTGCCTACGCCTCTGACAAGCTCTTGATGTCATCAGCGTAGTGCGTTCCTGCAAGGAGCGCTACAGTGCATCGTTCGTCCGAGAGGATCGCTATGCTGCGCGCGCTGTCGGCCCTGCTTTCACTGCTCATGATGGGTGCTGCCGCCTTCGCCCAGCAGGCGCCGCGCAGCAGCGAGTGTCTGGCGATGGCGGGCGGACCGCGCGCGGTGCCCGTCAGCCTGCGGCGCGCGGCGGCGGACACGGGCGAGGTGACGATCACCTATGCCGGCCACTCGACCTATTTCATCGACACGCCCGGCGGCGTCCGCATCGCGACCGATTATAGCGGTGCCTATCAGGTCGGCCGCCTGCCCGACGTCGTCACGATGAATCGGGCGCACTCCACACACTATACGCTAGCACCGGATCCGCGCATCCCGCATGTGCTGCACGGCTGGGGCGAAGACGGCAAGAAGGCGGAGATCTTCGAGCGCATCGGTGACGTCCTGATCCGCAACGTCACGACGGACATCCGCCGCTATTATGGCGACACGAGCGGTCTCGACATGATCAAGGACGGCAACTCGATCTTCATCTTCGAGGTTGCCGGCCTCTGCATCGGCCATCTCGGCCACCTCCACGTCAAGCTCGACGAGACGCATTTCGCTGCGATCGGCCGCCTCGACATCGTGATGGTGCCGATCGACGGCACCTATACGATGTCGCTCGACGGCATCTCGGAGATCACCAAGCGGCTGCGCGCCTCCGTCGTGCTGCCGATGCACCGGTTCGCGACACCGCTCGACGACTTCATGCGCAGGATCGGCCAGGAGTTCGAGATCGACCGCCGCAGCGAGCGGACGTTGAAGATCTCCCGCGAGTCGCTGCCCGCAACGCCGACCGTGATCATCCTCGACGGGGTGTGAACCGGCGCGCCGTCCGCTGCCTGCAGGCCTAGGCTTCGGCCAGGCTCGAGCCGCGGCGGCCGTTCGGCGCGGTGAGCATGCGCTTCAGCTTGTTGATCGCGCGCCCGGCGAGGCCCACCAGATAAGGCTGCGTCTTCTGGCAGTAGGCGAGCTTCTTGACATGGCCTTCGACATGCCATCTGGCATGTGCGCCGTCCCTGAAGAAGATCACATCGCCCGGGCCATAGCGCTTCGGCGCCATATCCGCACTCTCCAGCACGATCGAGCCTTCCAGGATCAGGATGGTCTCGTCGAAATCATAATGCCAATTGAACTTGCCCTCGGTGCAGTGCCAGACGATGGCGCAGCCGATGCCATCAGAGCTGTATGCCACCGTGCAGGAGGTCGCCTGCGGGTTGCCTTCGATGATCCAGGAGGGCTCGATCGGCGCAGGCTTCAGATCGACATTCAGATTGGCGGTTTCAATGAAAGGGCGCATCAAGACCTCAAAGGACAATGGGAATGAAATGACCGGCCGGAGAATGCGGCCGGATCAGCAACAATTAGGCACATGCGATTAAGGCCGGCTTACGTCATCGGCTAAAATGCGGCGCATTGGCCGCGACCAGCCGCCGCATCACGCAATCTCAATTTCGACACGGCCGCGCAGCCGCCACAATTTATCCGTGACTACGCCGCACCAAGCCGTCCTACTCCATGCTGCGGCGCGAGCGATGGTCGGCACGGGATCATGGCCGCGTCACGGATCTCGCTTAATGATTTGCTTTCCATTCGCCAATGAAGGACTCGCGCAATGCGACGAATGACACTCGCGCTCGCCATGGTGCTCTCGACCGCCACGATTGCCAGTGCCGGTGAGACGCCGGCGCCCGAGGGAGCCAAGGCTTATTTCATCAATCTGAAGGACGGCGACACGGTGACCTCGCCGGTCCTGATCCGGTTCGGCCTGTCGGCGATGGGCATCGCGCCGGCCGGCACCGAGGCGCCGAATACGGGCCACCATCACCTCTTCATCGATGCGCCGCCGCTCGAAGGCGACGCGCTCAATGAAGCCATTCCGATGGACGAGCATCATGTGCACTTCGGCAAAGGCCAGACCGAAGCCTCGGTCAAGCTGTCACCGGGCAAGCATACTTTGCAGCTCGTGCTCGGCGACTGGAGCCACATTGCGCACAAGACGCCGGTGATGTCCGAGCGGATCACAGTCACGGTCGAAGGCACCGAGGCTGCCAGCGCCAAGCCGACCGAAGCGGCGAGCACCAAGCAATAAGGCCGCGTCGCGCGATCCTGCTTGTGCGGAACCATTTCAGCCGCAGTGCAGGGCCGGACTGAGGTTCAATCCGGCCCTGATCACCGTCAGGCCCACTCGCCTTTACGGAACACCGGCACCCGACTGCCATCGGCACGGATGCCGTCGATGTCGGTGTCGGCCGAGCCGATCATCCAGTCGATATGGATCAGGCTCTGATTGCCGCCTTGCGCTGCGATCTGCTGTTGGCTGAGCTTAGTGCCGTCGATGAAACACTTCGAGTAGCACTGGCCAAGCGCAATGTGCGAAGCAGCGTTCTCGTCGAACAGCGTGTTGTAGAACAGAAGCCCGCTCTTCGAGATCGGCGAGGAATGCGGCACCAGAGCCACTTCGCCGAGCCGGCGCGCGCCCTCGTCGGTGTCGAGCACCTTGTTCAGCACCTCTTCGCCCCGCGACGCCTTGGCTTCGACGATGCGGCCGTCCTCGAACTTGACCTGGATATTGTCGATCAGCGTGCCCTGATAGGACAGCGGCTTGGAGCTGACGACATGGCCTGAGACGCGGCGGCAATGCGGCGTCGTGAACACCTCTTCCGTCGGAATGTTGGCGTTGCAGGTAATGCCGTTCTTCGCCGTCGAGGCCCCGCCTTCCCATTCATGACCGTCGGCCAGTCCGATCGTCAGATCCATGCCGGGACCGGTATAATGCAAGGCGTGGAAGCGCTGCCCGTTCAGCCAGTCGGTGCGCTCGCGCAGCACCGCATTGTGCCGCTCCCAGGCGACAACCGCGCCGTCGTGATCGACGCGGGAGGCTGAGAAGATCGCATCGGCAAGCTTTGCCACCGCGACCTCCTCCGGCACATCAGGGAACACCAGCTTGGCCCAGGAGGCACTCGGATAGGCGATGATGTTCCAGTTGGTCTCGAAATTGGTGATCTTCTCCAACGCGGGCTGGTACGCCTTGGAATTGGCTTTGCTGGCGCGCGCCACCTTGGCCGGATCCTGACCGGACAGCAGCATCGGATTGTCGCCGACGATCGCCAGTCGCGCGGTGTTTTCCGAGAATGCTTTGGCCATGCCCTGATAGAGCCAGTCGGCGGCACGATCGAAACTGGCGTCCTGGCCGAAGCGATAGCGCGCCAACGTCAGCTCCTCGTCGGAGAAAAACGAGGTCACGATGCCGGCACCGGCCTTGTAGGCATGTTCCGCGACTTTGCGCACCAGCGGCAGCGCGACCGAGGGCGCCGTCAGCAACAGATCCTGCCCCGGCTGCAGCCGCAGGCCAACCTTCACCGCCACCTCCGCGAGGCGGTCGAGCTTGACGGGATCGATGGCGGCTTCAAGGTTGCGCTGGTGTGCGGTCATGAGAGGTCCGATCAGTGGGTGGTGCGATGCCACAGAGATAGGCCAATTGCGGTGGCGGTCAATGCCGAAGGCATGACGGCATGGCCCCCTACCTGCCGCACCCCATATGCCAGGACGCCGGTCACCGGCGAACCGCCGCGCAAATCGCGCAGCAACGCCTGAGTTATGGATCCACACTTGTGCGGAAATAATCGCCGAGTTGCGGGCAGGCCCCCGCGAGGGCAATCAGCGCGTCCGCTCGTTCGAGCGGTCAGGCTCGCCACATGCATCAATGTCGTCCCGGCCCTTGAGCCGGGACCCATATTCCAGAGACGCCGATCATCGACGATACCGTCGCACCAGCTTGCGTGACAACAACGGCCTGTGCTTATGGATCCCCGCTTGCGCGGGGATGACGATTGAACTTAGTTCGCCGACCTCGGACAATGGCGAAATTTCTCACCGGGTGAGAGCGGCTTATTTTTGCGGCTCCGTCGTCGACCACAACAGCGTGGTTGCGCTCTTCTCGTAGGCCATGCCCTTGGGATAGCTGATCAGCTCCATCTGCAGGCCCCACGGCGTGAAGAAATACAGGATCGATTGGCCGGCCGCCGGTCCCTCGCTGATCGGAATCGGCCCCTGCAGCGTCCTCACGCCCTTGGACTTCAGATAGGTGGCAGCAGCGCCGATGTCGTCGACATAGAGCGCGATGTGATGGCCGCCGATGTCGCTGTTCTTGGGAAGCACCTTGGCCTGGTCGGGTGCCTCGTACTGGAACAGCTCGATGTTCGAACCATAGCCACAGCGGACCATGCTGATCTCGTCGATCTTGGCGCGCGGATGCACGTTGACGACGTCCTGCATGAACGTGCCCTTGTCGTCCGAGAACGGCCCGAAGGACATCGCGTGCTTGCAGCCGATCACGTCGGTGAAGAAGGCCGTGGCTGCCTTCACGTCGGGCACCGTGATGCCGGTGTGGTCATGGCCGCGGAGCCCGGGGATCGAGTCAGCGAAGGCGGAGGTGGATGAGAGCGCGAGAGCAACGAGAGCGGTTCGTACAATTCCGAATGTCTTCATGATCGACTCCTACCCCAATGAGATCCGGTACTCGCTGCCTAAGCCGGAGATGCCAATTGCCGCTCGACCGCTTTGTGATCCTGCGCGAGGCCGGCGGCGAGGCCTTTCGCCATCTCGCCGACATAGATGTCCTCCTCACCGGCTTCGAAACCGTCGAGGATCTCGCGCGCGGCTTCCTCGGTCGTCATCTTTGGAATGGGCAGGCCCGCGGTCATGCGCGTATCGACCGCGCCGGGCAGCGCGGCGACGACGCGGACGCCCTTGGGCGCAAGCTCGCCGCGCAAGCCCTGCGTCAGGCTGAGCGCCGCCGCTTTCGAAGCGCAATAGGAGCCCATGAAGGGCAGATTGACCCGCGCCAGGATGGTGAGGATGTTGAGCATGGCGCCGCTGTTCTTGATCAGTGCCGGTGCAAAGGCGCGGGCAAGGCGCAGCGGTGCGAGATAGTTGATCTCGATCTCCTCGCGCGCAATCGCAAGATCCGGCGCGAGCAGCAACGCCGTGTTGTGGTTGACGCCGGCATTGTTGATCAGCAAGGTCACGTCGGTCGCGAGCGCTGCGGCGGCAGTGACATCCGTGTCGCTGGCGACGTCGAGCTTAACGGGCACGACCCGCTCGGACGCCGTAACGCGCGTGACGTCGCGTGCGGCCGCGTAGACCTTGGCGGCGCCGCGCGCGAGCAAGCCGGCGATGAGGGCCTGCGCGATCGCGCCGGTGGCGCCGGTGATGAAGACGACAGAATCCTTGATGGTCGCTGTCATGCGGCTGATCCTTGCTGCTGGAGGAGCGCGGTGGAGGTCGGATCATCGAGCCAGCCGGGCTCGACATCCGGCAAGGGAATGGCTGCGAGCAGCTGACGCGTGTAGGCGTGCTGCGGATGGCTGAAGATGCGCGCCACAGGTCCCTGCTCGACCACTTCGCCTGCCTGCAGGATCGCGACATCGTCGCAGAGCACGCGGATGACGGAGAGATCGTGGCTGATGAAGACGACGGTCAGCCCGAGCTTGGCACGGAGCTCCTTCAACAGCAGCAGGATATGGGCCTGGGTCGAGACGTCGAGCCCGGAGACGATCTCGTCGGCGACGATGAAATCGGGCTCGAGCGCCAGCGCCCGCGCGATACCAGCGCGCTGGCGCTGGCCGCCGGACAATTCGTGCGGATAACGGTCGACGAAGGAGGTCGGCAAGCCCACCAGATCGAGCAACGCGGCAGCACGATCACGCCTGGCACGCCGTCGCTTCAGCCGGCCATAGATTTCGAGCTGCCGGGTCAGGGTCACCGCGAGCGGCAGCCGTGGATTGAGCGAGGACTGAGGATCCTGAAAGATCATCTGGATCCGCATCCGCAGCGGCCGCAACGCTGCTTCCGTGAGATGGCTGAGTTCGATGCCGTCGAACTGGATGCCGCCGGAGGTCGGCTCCAGCAGCCGCACCAAAAGCCGGCCTAGCGTGGTCTTGCCCGAGCCGGATTCGCCCACGAGCCCGAGCACCGTGCCGCGTGGCACTGCCAGATCGACGCGCCTGATCACCTCACGCATGGGCGCCTTGCGAAACAGCGACGCGCCCCGCTCCGGATAGGCGAAGCCGAGCTGGCCGGTGCGGAGCAGGACGTCGCTCATGCCGGCCTCGCCGCCATCTGCTGGTCGAGCCTATAAGCCTCGGCCCACAGGCTCTCGATCAAGGACGGCGGCACCGGCTTCAACGCCTCAGCGGGCCGGTCGGCCCGCGGCGTCGCTGCCAGCAGCGCCCGGGTATAGGCATGGCGAGGCCTGGCCAGCACATCGGCAGTCGCGCCGTCTTCGAGCACGCGGCCCGCATGCAGCACGGTCATGCTGCGGCAGATCTTCGCGACGACGCCGAGATCATGGGTCACGAACAGGATCGCAGCGCCATGGCGCAGCCGCAGCCTCTCGACGAGCTGCAGCACCTGGCGCTGCACCGTAACGTCGAGTGCGGTGGTCGGCTCATCGGCAATCACCAGCGCGGGATCGCAGGCGAACGCCATCGCAATCAGGACGCGCTGGCGCATGCCGCCCGACAGCTCATGCGGATAGAGCTCGAGCACCCGGGAGGGATCGCGGATCGCGACTTCGGCCAGCAACGCAGCGGCGCGATCGTGCGCGGCGCGCTTGGACAGATTGAGGTGATGCTGCAGGATCGCGCCCATTTGTGCACCGATCCGCTTGACCGGATTGAGCGAGGTCATCGGATCCTGCGGGATCAGCGCGATGCGGCGACCGAGCAGGCTGCGGCGCTCCCGCTCCGGCATGGTAAGGAGATCACGGCCTTCGAAGGTGATGCCGCCCGCCGCAACCGCGGCCTTCGCCGGCAACAGACCGAAGATGCTGCGGCCGACCATCGATTTACCGGCACCGGACTCGCCAACCAGTCCCCTCACCTCGCCGGCTTCGACGCTCAAACTGACGCCGCGCAGGACATTGCTGCTGCCGATCGCGACATGAAGATTGTCGATGGTGAGAATGGCGGTCATCGGCGCTGCACCGGATCGAGCGCAGCGCGCAGGCCGTCCCCGAGGAGGTTGAAGCCGATTACGCTGGCGATGACGCAGGCGATTGGAAACATCATGATCCAAGGCGCCTGATAAATGATCTGCCGGCCCTCCGTGATCATGCCACCCCAGCTCGGGGTATCACCGGCGACGGAGATGCCGACGAAGGAAAGAATGACTTCGACCAGGATCGCGATCCCCATTTCCACCGACAGCAGGGTCACGATCAGCGGCACGAGATTGGGTAGGATCTCCAGCAGCAACAGTTGACCGCGGGAAAGACCGAGCACCCGCGCGGCCGCGGCATAGTCGCGCCGCAGCTGTGCCATCGTCTCGGCGCGAACGACCCGGGCAAAGCGCGTCCAGTCGACCACGACGATGGCTGCAATCACCGAGGTGAGACCGGCGCCGATCACGGCGGCAAGCACGATCGACAGCAGCACCGGCGGAAATGCCATCCAGACATCGACCAGCCGCGAGACGAGCTGATCGAGCACCCCACCGAAGGCGCCGGCAACAAGCCCCAGAACGATGCCGATGATGGCCGCAAGCAGGGCCGCGACGAGCGCCACCACGAGCGCCGTGCGGGCTGAGAATATCAGCCGGGACAACACGCAGCGACCGAGACTGTCGGTGCCGAGCGGATAGGACGCGTCGCCTCCGTGCATGAAAGCAGGCGGCAGCTGGGCCGACAACAAGTCCTGCTCGATCGGATCGTGCGGCGCGAGCAGCGGCGCCAACAATGCGATCAGCACCAACAACGCAATGATCGCGCCGCCGCACCGGAGCCGCGCCCCGCCTCGCACGAACGCACCGCGCCAGCGTGCGGTTGGCGCCGTCATTGGACCGCCGATTGCGAAATCAGCCATTGCAATCATCCATGGCGCAGCCTCGGATCAAGCAGCGCGACCACAAGATCGACCGCGAGATTGAGCGCGATGAACAGCACGGCGAAGGTCAGGATCAGCCCCTGGATCAGCGGAAAGTCGCGGTTGACAACGGCGTCGATCGCCATGTTGCCGATCCCTTCGTACGAGAAGATCCGCTCGACCAGCACAGTGCCGCCGAGCAGCAAGGTGACCTGCACGCCCGAGAACGCCACGGTCGGGATCAGCGCGTTCGGCAGCACCTCGCTGCGCAGGATCGTGCCACGCGAGAAGCCGCGGGTTCGCGCGATCTGTGCGTAGTCCTGGTCCTCAGCCTCGGCAAGCTGCGCCTTCAACAGCCGCGCCACCAAAGCCGCGAACGGCAGCGCGAGCGCGAGCGCCGGCAGCAGCATATGCCGCAGCAGATCGGCGGCGATATCGAAGCGAAAGGTCGCAAGGCTTTCGAGCAGATAGAAATGGGTGGAGAAATCGATTTCGCGCTGCGGATCGAGCCGACCGGAGATCGGCAGCAGCGGCACCAGCACGCCGAACACGAGCAACAGGATCAAGGCCCAGAGGAAATCCGGGATGGCAAGGAAGAATCCGATGCCGCTGTCGACCAGCCATTCGGCGGCGCGGCCGCGGAAAGTTACACCGAGGAGCGCAACGATGCCGCCGAGCAGCAGCGCCATGACGACGGCGAGCGAACACAGTTCGAGCGTCGCCGGCAACCGCGCGATCACCAGCTCGAACACGCGCTGATGCAGGCTGATCGAGCGGCCGAAATCGCCCGACAGCACCTGGCCGAACCAGGTGATGAACTGCGTCACGATCGGCTGGTCGAGCCCATACAGCGCACGGAGCCTCGCGATGTCCGCACTCGATGCGCCCGGCGGAATCATCATGGCGATGGGATCGCCCGGGACCACGCGCAACAGCACGAAGACGATGATGCCGACGCCGAGCAGCGTCGGCGGAACGAGGGCGGCACGCTTGAGAACAGTGCTCCAACGCATCGCCGCCCCCAATTCTCGGTCAGCCCTGGCTGACCAGTTGCGGCAGGATCATGCCGTTCGCCTGGGCCACGACCTTGAGTCCCTTCTTGTGGATGATCGGCTGCACATATTGCAGCAGCGGAATCACCTCGCCCTCCTCCGCAATATATTTGTCGACCGCCTTCCAGCCGGCGATGCGCTTGGTCTCGTCCTTCTCGCCCCAGAGCGGACCGATACGCTCGATCAGGTCCTTGCCTTTCCAGGCCGAATGCGGCGACGGGCCGAACATGGCAAAGCCGGTCGAGGTGGTGGGATCGCCGATCGCATTACCCCAATTGTAGAATGCCGCCGGTGCCAGCGCGTGACGCGCGCGCAGCTCATAATGCTGGGCGATCTCATAGATCTCGATGTTGGCTTCGATGCCAACCTTGCGCCACATGCCGGCGATCGCCTGGACCATCTCGTAGTCTTTCGGCTTGAAGCCGCGCGTGGTCTGGATGGTGAACTTGACCGGTTTCTGCGGCGAGTAGCCGCTCTTGGCGAGCAGGCTCTTGGCCAGCTCCGGATCGTAGGCGGTCTTGATCGTGGGATCGAAGGCGGCATAGCCCGGGGCTTCCAGCGTGTCGATCGGCACGCCATAGCCGCGCAGCAGCTTGTCGACGATCGCCTTCTTGTCGATGGCGTGATTGGCGGCGAGACGCACATTGCGGTCGAGCATCGGATCGATGTCGGTCAGGAAGATCATGCCGATATCGGAGACCGGCTGGGTGAGACCCACCAGATTCGGCTTGCCCTTCAGCCGGTCGAACTCCTCATACGGAATCTCGAAGGTGATGTCGGAGCCGCCGGATTCGAGTTCGGCAACACGGCTGGTCGGATCGGTGACGAACTTGAACACCACGGTTTCGAACGCCGGCTTCGGTCCCCAATAGGTGGGATGCGCCTTCAACCGCAGGAACGCGTTGCGCTCGAACGCATCGACCTTGTACGGCCCCGAGCCGATCGGCGCCTTCTCGAAACCTTCCGCGCCGACCTTTTCATAGTAGGCCTTCGGCAAGACATAGCCGGTCAGGAACGCCATCCATTTGAACAGCACCGGCTCGAACTCGACGACGTCGGCCGTGATGGTGTGACCATCGACCTTGAAATTGTTGATCTTGGACCACACGAACTGGATCGGGTTGCCGCCCTTCGGATCGGCCGCGCGGGTGAGCGACCACACGACATCCTCCGGCGTCACCGGCGAGCCGTCATGCCAGGTCGCGCCCTGACGCAGCTCCATCGTGACCTTGGTGCGATCCTCGTTCCAGCCCCATTTGGTGAGCAGGCCGGGCTTGAAGGAAAGATCCGGCGCCTGGCCGATATAGGGATCGAAGATCGCCTGGTAGATCGACTGGATCGTCGGATTGACCGCCGACGCTCCGACGGTCGGATCGAAGGAGGGCAGATTGACATTATAGGCGATCGTCAACGTGCTCGCGGCCGCTTGCGCCGATTGAAGCGAGAGCGTGGAGGCGAGCGGCATAGCCGCTGCGCCCGCAAGCTGCAGCAACGTCCGACGGGAGATCGAAGTGTCACGCATGGTGATGCAGCTCCAGATAAAAGAATGGCGCCCCTTGCGGGCGCCACCGATGAAGGACGACTATTTCGGTGCGCTTTCGGACCAGCGCGCCATCAGGGTGTTCGACGGCAGGGCTTCGTCGACCAGCTTCTTGGCCGTCTCTATTCCGGCTACGGGAAGCTTCGATGGGTCGAGCAGCCCGATCTGCACCAGCACCGAGGCCTGATCCCAATAGATGTGCTCGTTATAGAGCTTGTCGCCGCGGAAGCGCACGATCGCCACCAGCGGGATCTCGACATATTTGCCGGTGGGCGGGATGCCGGGCAGCATCCAGTCGATCTCGATGTCATGGGTGAAACAGAACAGCATCTCGTCGACGACACGGTCGGCGCCGATGGTGCGCGAGATCGGCACCAGCTTGGTGTCGACGGGCGTCTTCGGGATGAAATGGTTGGCGTAGAAGCGCAGGAGATTCGCGTAGCCGACGCCGCCGGTCATGGTCGGGATGTGGTTGACATAGGGCTCGGCGACCATCGTCTTCATGGTCTCCTCCGCCGAGCGGGTCGCGAACTCGAGCTCGGTATGGCGATCCCACAGCGACGACAAGTCGTAATGCGGCCCGAGCACCTTGCGGAACAGCGCGATCGACCGCGAATGCGCCATCAGCGTCGCCGGCTTGTCGAAGCTGGGGCGCTCCGGCGCGGCGAAGGCGTGGTCGCAGCCGGGATAGAGATAGAACTCGACGTCGTTGCGCCCGGCGAATCCGACCTTGATGATCTCGCGCGCCTCGGCATTGGCAAATTTGTCGAGCTCGGCAAAGTGAAACACCATCGGGCATTTGATGGCCTTGGCTTCGCCGATGTCGGCATCGATGCCGACGCCGTAATAGGAGACTGCACAATCAATGTCGGTGCGCGCGGCCGTGAGATAAGCGAGCTTGCCACCGAGGCAGAAGCCGAGCGCACCGACCTTGCCTTTGCACTCGGGACGCGCGCGCAGCACCTTCAACGCGTCGGCCGTGTCCTTGATCGCCAGATTGGCATCGAAGCGCTGATAGTAGCCGAACGCCTTGGCGAAATCCGCTTCGCCATAGCCGAGCTCGATGCCGGGCTCGAAGCGCCAGAACAGATCGGGCGCCAGCACCACGTAGCCTTCCTCGGCGTAGTAGTCGGCGACCGCGCGCATCGAGGCGTTGACGCCGAAGATCTCCTGCAGGAGCACGATGCCCGGACCCGAGCCGGAAGCCGGAACGGCGAGATAACCCTTGAACGTACCGCCGTCCTGCGCGGCGATCTCGATCCATTGTCCGGCCACGGTCCTGCTCCCCTGCTGCAATGTGTCCAGCGCAGACGTCCACAGTGATGTCGCGCTTCGTATTTTCTTCATTGAATTTTTAATGTAAAAATATCGGATGTAAACAGCAGAGATTGAGCATGCGCTGCACATCCATTGTGCGAAGCGGCATGCGGGAGACAGGTTTTGAAACGGGCGACGAACTCGGCGGCCAAGCGCGCCGCAGCCGCGGCAAAGACGAAATCGCGCGGAGTGCGCTCCACGGCACAGTCGAGGACTGAGCAGGCGCAGGGGCGGTCGGCTGCTGAAGCCGGCACCTGGCATCTGGCGCGCACCGACGCCGAACGGCGGGTCTCGGATTTCGAGTTCGCATTGGAGCGGCTGGCGCAGTCCTACTACCGCTGGAAGGCCTCATGCCTTGCCGCGGTCTGCGAAGTGCCGCTGACCGGAGACGACGTCGCGGTTCTCAACGTGGTGCGGATGGGCGATGAGCCGAAGCGTCTGGCCGAGGTCGGACAGCTGCTCAACCGGGTCGACGTGCCGAATCTGCAATATGCCACGCGCAAGCTCACGCGCGCCGGATTGATCGAGACCGAGGGTGGCTCGTCGCGCAAGGAGACGCGCTACCGCGCCACCGCGAAGGGCCGCGCAGTGACGGAAGACTATGCGAAGCTGCGCGCCGAGACCTTGCCGCCGATGTTCGAGGGTCTCGCCGGCTGGGTCGAGAGCTGCGCTGCCGTGACGGCACAGCTCGACCAGATGTCGGGGCTTTACGCCCAGGCCACGCGGGTCGCGATCACCCGGCGACATCAATCCTAACCGCGTCGTGTCGCCGCCGCGCGTCAGCTCGCGCGCGAGCGTCGTCCTCGCACCCACACGACGAACGCGATCACCAGCGCGGCAGCCAGCGCGAACCAGGTGATCGCATATTGCATGTGCTCGTCGCGCAGATGCGGCGTGAGCGGCCCGGGTTTGGGGATGCCGTTCGCAGGGACAGGCGCTTCCAGATCGACATAGAACGGCGCGACCTCACCCCAGCCGAGCGTCCTTGCCATCGCCAGATGATCGCGGGTGAACCACAATCGCTTCTCACGATTCTCCGCCGGCGTCAGCCAGCCGGCGCTTTCCGGGAAACGCAGATATCCGGTGAGGGTGACGGGCTCGCCGGTGATGAGCTTCCCCACCGCGCGATCCTCCACGCCACGCTCCTGCATGGTGTTGGCGACGAAGCCGGCATCGATCACCACCGTTTCGCCTGAGGGCAGGCGGGCCGGCAAGAGCGCCCAGGTCCCGGAGCCGGAGACATCCTCGCGCACGGCCGAGCCCGCGCTATAGACCATCGCATCCGGCAGTTTCGCATAAGTCGCAGTGAAGGTGACCCGGCGGAATTCGTCGTTCGCGGCGCTGAGCGCACGCCACGCCGAAGATGGCGGCAACGCGATCGGCGCCGCCGCGACGCGCTCGGTGAGTGCCGCGATCAGCGCATGCTTCTCGGCCCTGCGCTGCAGTTGCCAGACACCGAGGCCGGCGAACAGCGCGACCATCACGATCGTGAAGATCGCGAAGGCGCGGATGCGGGCGTCAAAGCTATGGGTCACGGGCGACGCTCATGCGGCTTGTCTTCACCTCCGCTGACAGGAGGCGGAAGTCCCGGTGCCGTTGCGGCATGGTGGGAACTTCCGACACCCACTCACGGCCGCCGGGAGCGATCATCGCGGCGTGCGATCGACCAGCTTGCCCGGCGCAGCCTTGTGGTGGAATTGCAGCGCGATCAGAAGCGACTTCATCGCCCGCAGCGGCAACAGCGTCACCACCAGGATCAATGGCAGCCACAGCGCCGCGTGGACCCAGAACGGCGGCTGGTATTTCACCTCGACGATCAACGCGGCGCCGACCACGATCGCGCCGGCGATCATCATGATGAAGATCGCCGGCCCGTCGCCGGTGTCGATGAAGGCGTAATCGAGCTCGCACACTTCGCAGCGCCCGCGAAGGTTGAGGAAACCGGAAAACAGCTTGCCCCGGCCGCAGCGCGGACACCGGCAAGCGAGCCCGCGCAGGACGGTTTGGGAGAGGGAGACGGGTTGAGCGTTCAATCTAACCTCCTTGCCCGTGCTGCCGGGACACAGGGCGGACCAGTCAAACGGAAAAGGGCGGCCCTGCGGCCGCCCTTTTTAGCACCGGTACAATCAATGCACGAGCGACAGGGCGTGAATATGCACCTCAATGCGCGCCGTGAGCCATGGCTTCGGCGCCGTGACCCCAGACATAGATGCAGACGAACAGGAACAACCAGACCACGTCGACGAAGTGCCAGTACCAGGCGGCGAATTCGAAGCCGAGGTGCTGTTTCGGCGTGAAGTGGCCTGCATAGGCGCGAATCAGGCAGACGATCAGGAAGATAGTGCCGACCAGCACGTGGAAGCCGTGGAAGCCGGTCGCCATGAAGAAGGTCGAGCCGTAGACGTGGCCGCCGAAGGAGAAGGCGGCATGGCTGTACTCATAGCCCTGCACGCAGGTGAAGGTCGCGCCCAGGAGAACCGTGAGGATCAGGCCATACTTCAGACCCTGGCGATTGCCCTCCAACAACGCATGGTGCGCCCAGGTCACGGTGGTGCCGGAGGTCAAGAGGATCAGCGTGTTGAGGAGCGGCAGGTGCCAGGGATCGAACGTCTCGATGCCCTTGGGCGGCCAGACGCCGGGGACCGCACAGGCGCCCATCTGGGTGCCCGGGCCGCAGCCGAACACGGCATCGCGGGTCGCCTGCACGGCATCGGCCGGGAACAGCGCCGCGTTGAAATACGCCCAGAACCAGGCGACGAAGAACATCACCTCGGAGGCGATGAACAGGATCATGCCGTAGCGGTGGCTGATCTGCACGACGCGGGTGTGGTCGCCCCGGTACTGGGCCTCACGGATGACATCGCCCCACCAGCTCGCCATCGTATAGAGCACGCCGATGGCGCCGACGCCGAAAATGATCGGCGCGGCCGAAAACAGGTGGTGCATCCAGGTGACCGCGCCGACCGCCATGATGAAGGCCGACACCGAGCCGACGAACGGCCACGGACTCGGATCGACCAAGTGGTAGTCGTGATGCTTTGCGTGGGCGGTTGCCATTTCGAGTCTCTCCCCAGCTCTATGCCGATCAGATCGGCACCTGTTCGTTCAGAAGTTCATTTCCCCGGATTGTCGGACGTCCGCCATTAGAGATTGCCCCGCGGTTTGTCCGGCTCGCCCGCGGCCACCGGCTTGGGAGCCGGATCGCGCACGGGATAGAAGGTGTAGGACAAGGTGATCGTGTTGAGACTGTCGTTGTCGTGATCGCCAACGAGCGCCGGATCGACATAGAACACCACCGGCATCTCGCGCTTTTCGCCCGGCGCCATCGTCTGCTCGGTGAAGCAGAAGCAGTTGATCTTGTTGAAGTAGGCCCCGACCGTCAGCGGCGCGACATTGTAGGCGGCCTGGCCGGTGGTGGTCCGCGCGGACTGGTTCGTGACGGTGTAGTAGACGGTGACGACCTGGCCGATCGCGA
This sequence comes from Bradyrhizobium sp. SZCCHNGR1005, assembly GCF_032489995.1. NCBI lineage: Bacteria > Pseudomonadati > Pseudomonadota > Alphaproteobacteria > Hyphomicrobiales > Nitrobacteraceae > Bradyrhizobium > Bradyrhizobium sp. SZCCHNGR1005. The sequence goes on along the minus strand of NZ_JAUEZC010000006.1, from coordinate 120,470 downwards.
CCTCGATTTCCGTCTTCTCAGGCTCGAACTTCCAGGGCAGCCCGCCGGCCACATTGGAATCGAAGCGGACCGCGATCTTGCGGGCGAGCGGCCCGGTCGTGGGGCCTGCGGTCGCCACTTGCGTGGTGCCGTTGAAACCGGTGGCCCGGCAGAACCAGTTGTAGAACGGCACGGCCGCATAGGACGCGCCGACCATCAGCACCACTACGGCGCCGCAAATGGTCCCCACCAAGGCGTCGCGGCTAAGACCTCGACGTTTGGCGGCTGCGGCCGGAACGGCCGGTTCGCGCGGAGCGCTATGATCGAAGCTTTCCATCAGATCGGCCGCCTCAACACTGCGGGCCCTTTGACCAGGGTGACCGCGAAGAACAGCACCACCAGCACGCCGAGCGCCAGCGCAATGGCGATCGAGCGCCGGCGCCGCGCGCGCAGCTGCGCCTCGGTCAGCACGATCCCCTCTGGCTCGTTCGGCTCGGCCATGTCAGCGTCATCCGCCCCCTGTCAGGTGCCCAATCCGATCATGCGCACGACCGCCTCGACCCCCAAGGTCAGAAAAAGCGCGAACAGATAAAGGATCGAGAAGGCGAACATTTTGCGGGTGGCGCGCAAGGACGCGCTGCGCTCACGCTTGCGGTAGATCTCGATCGCCAACCAGAGCATGCCGGCGCCGAGCACGAGCGAGATCAGGCCATAGACGGCGTCGAAATAGCCGAGCGCCCAGGGGACGACCGCGATAGCGACCAGGACGATCGTGTAGAGCAGGATCTGCAGCCGCGTCGCATCGGGACCGGCGACGACCGGCAGCATCGGAATGCCGGCGCGAGCGTAATCGTCGCTGCGGAACAGGGCGAGCGCCCAGAAATGCGGCGGGGTCCAGAAGAAGATGATCAGGAACAGCCATAGCGGCTCCGGCGCGATGGTGCCGGTGGCCGCGACCCAGGCCACCACCGGCGGCAGCGCGCCGGCGGCGCCGCCGATCACGATATTCTGCGCGGTCCAGCGCTTCAGCCACAGCGTGTAGATCACGACATAGAAGAAGATCGTGAACGCCAGCAACGCGCCAGCATACCAGTTGACGAGGATGCCGAGCGTCAGCACTGCAAAGAAAGCAAGCGTGCTGCCGAAGGCCAGCGCTTCGGCACGGGTGACGCGGCCGCGCGGGATCGGACGGTTGGCGGTGCGCGACATCTTGGCGTCGATGTCGCCTTCCAGCGCCATGTTGAGCGCACCGGAGGCGCCGGCGCCGACCGCGATGCAGAGCAGCGCGGTGATCGCGAGCACCGGGTGGAAATGTCCCGGCGCGATCAAAAGCCCGACCAGCGCGGTGAAGATCACGAGCGACATCACCCGCGGTTTCAGCAGCGCGAGATAATCGGCGACGTCGGCCTCGGAGATCCGGGGACCGACGGCAAGAGCGTTCTGATCGATGACCGACACGACTGATCCAGGCCTTCCGCTTCATTTGCCGCATCGCCGGCCAGGTGGCGGGCGATGCGGCTGGACGTCAGCGCGGCGCCTGAAGCGGTGCCACGCATCGTTGGTTCGAGAGTTACTGCACCCGCGGCAGCACTTCGAATTGATGGAACGGCGGCGGCGAGGACAAGGTCCATTCCAGCGTCGTCGCACCCGGCCCCCACGGATTGTCCGCGGCCTGCTGCTTGCGCACGAAGGCGTCCACCACGCCATAGACGAAGATCAGGACGCCGACGCCGGAGATGTAGGAACCGATCGAGGACACGAGGTTCCAACCGGCAAACGCATCCGGATAGTCGATGTAGCGGCGCGGCATGCCGGACAGGCCCAGGAAATGCTGCGGGAAGAACACGAGGTTCACGCCGATGAACATCACCCAGAAGTGGGCCTTCGCGATGGTCTCCGAATACATGTAGCCGAACATCTTCGGGAACCAGTAGTACCAGCCCGCGAAGATCGCGAACACGGCGCCGAGCGACAGCACGTAGTGGAAGTGCGCCACGACGTAATAGGTGTCCTGCAGCACGCGGTCGACGCCGGCATTGGCCAGCACCACACCGGTGACGCCACCGACCGTGAACAGGAAGATGAAGCCGACGGCCCACAGCATCGGCGCCCGGAACTCGATCGAGCCGCCCCACATCGTGGCAATCCAGGAGAAGATCTTCACGCCGGTCGGCACCGCGATCACCATGGTGGCGGCGACGAAATAGGCCTGCGTCGCCGAGGACATGCCGACCGTGTACATGTGGTGGGCCCACACGACGAAGCCGATGCCGCCGATCGCGACCATCGCATAGGCCATCCCGAGATAACCGAACACGGGCCTACGCGAGAAGGTCGAGACGATCTGGCTGATCATACCGAAGCCCGGCAGGATCAGAATGTACACTTCCGGGTGACCGAAGAACCAGAACAGGTGCTGGAACAGCACCGGGTCACCGCCGCCCTCGGCCGCGAAGAAGGTCGTGCCGAAATTGCGATCCGTGAGCAACATGGTGATCGCGCCCGCAAGCACCGGAAGCGACAGCAAGAGCAGGAACACCGTCACCAGGATCGACCACACGAACAGCGGCATCTTGTGCAGGGTCATGCCCGGTGCGCGCATGTTGAAGATCGTGGTGATGAAGTTGATCGAGCCGAGGATCGACGACGCGCCGGCGATATGGAGCGACAGGATCGCGAAATCGACCGCGGGACCAGGATGTCCCGACGTCGAGAGCGGCGCATACATGGTCCAGCCGGCACCGACGCCGTTGGAGCCCGGCTCGCCCTCGACGAACGTCGAGAGCAGCAGCAGCGCGAAGGACGCCGGCAGCAGCCAGAACGAGATGTTGTTCATGCGCGGGAACGCCATGTCGGGCGCGCCGATCATGAGCGGCACCATCCAGTTGCCGAAGCCGCCGATCATCGCCGGCATGACCATGAAGAAGATCATGATCAGGCCGTGAGAGGTGACGAACACATTGTAGGTGTGGTTCTCGTGAAAGAGCTGCACGCCCGGATACATCAGCTCGATCCGGATCGCGATCGACATCGCCGCACCGATGAGGCCGGCGCAGACCGCGAAGATCAGATACATCGTGCCGATGTCTTTGTGATTGGTCGAATAGACCCAGCGCCGCCATCCGGTCGGATGGTCGTGGGCGTGATCGTCATGGCCGATGTGGGCCGTTGCGCTCGTCGCCATTGTCAATCCTCGTGTGCCCTAGATGTCCCCTTAGGACCGCGAACGGGTCCATGAAAAAGTCGTCGCTTGCGCCTTACTGCGACACGCCCGCCGCGGAGGCGTAGGTGTTGCCCGGTGCGCTCGCGAATTTCTTCTTGGCGTCCTCGACCCAGGCTGCGAAATCCTGCTCGCTCACGACGCGCACCGCGATCGGCATATAGGCGTGGTCCTTGCCGCAGAGCTCGGAGCACTGGCCGTAATACATGCCGACCTTGGTGGCCTTGAACCAGGTTTCGTTCAAACGGCCGGGGATGGCGTCGATCTTGACGCCGAACGACGGGATCGCCCACGAGTGGATCACGTCGGCACCGGTGGTCTGGACCCGGATCACCTTGTTGACCGGCACCACCATCTCATTGTCGACGCCGAGCAGACGCGGCTGCTTGTCCTGCGCGAGCAACGAATCGAATTCGAACTTGCCGTTATCGGGATAGGCGTAGCTCCAATACCACTGCTTACCGGTCGCCTTGACGGTAAGATCAGCCTTCGGCACATCGAGTTCGAGGAAGAGCAGCCGGAACGAGGGCACCGCGATGGTGACCAAGATCAGCACCGGGATCAGCGTCCAGGCCACTTCGAGCAGAGTGTTGTGGGTGGTGCGCGAGGGCACCGGATTGGCGCGAGCGTTGAACTTGACCACAACGGTCACGAGCAGCGCCAGCACGAACAGCGTGATGCAAGTGATAATGGTAAGCAGGAGGCCATGAAACCAGGTGATGTTGTCCATCACCGGCGAGCCGGATTCCTGCAGCTTGTATTCCCACGGCGCGGGCTGGCCGAGCTCCGCAAACGCCGATCCACCCGACACCAGCGCCACCGCCATCCCCAGCAGGCAGGCGCCCAATTGGCCCTTCGACATCTTCATGCCGTTCGCGCTCCCTTCAGAACTTTTCCCCCTCAGCGAACCGCCGCTTGTCTCACGGTGCGCTGTTATGATCCGCTCCCCGGACAAACGGCCATGGCGGACTCATAGGAAAGCACCTGGGCCAGTTCACTGGAATGACGAAATCTTTCTTCTCAAACCACAATTCTTGATCTATCGCAATGCAGCTCTTAAGCCGGCTCCGAACTGCCGTCGCATCGTTCCAATTTGGCGGAATTTGCCCGGGAAATTGCCATGCGACGAGGTTTCGCGGGCCACGGCCGCTTGACAGGCGTCCCGTGCGATGTACGCAACGATCGCAGGCCGTATTTTGCAGCTGATTCGGCGGCATCGGTCGCACAGTCGTCTTGCCGGAGACACGCCGTGAAGACGCCATGATTGCCGGCTGATGCCGTGGTGCCGACAGACCACCCACAGGAAAGTGTCATGGGATCGACCCGGATAGGGCCTTCAACGGAGAGCACAGCGCTCAAGCCTCTCCGAGATGCGAATGAGTCGCGATGGCGATCCCGCCGCGTGCGCGGTGGCATCGCCGCGCTCGCGCTTGCGACCGCGATGGCCGCGATCAGCATGCCGGCAGCACTCCGCGCGCAGGGCGCGGTGCGTTCGGTGCATGGCGACTGGCAGATCCGCTGCGACACTCCGCCGGGTGCCCAGAGCGAGCAATGCGCCCTGATTCAGAGCGTGGTGGCAGAGGACCGCTCCAATGCCGGGCTCACGGTCATCGTGCTCAAGACCGCCGACCAGAAGAGCCGGCTGATGCGGGTGGTGGCGCCGCTCGGTGTCCTATTGCCCTCCGGTCTCGGACTGAAGCTCGATAACCAGGATGTCGGCCGCGCCGGCTTCGTGCGCTGTCTGCCGAACGGCTGCGTCGCCGAGGTGGTGATGGACGACAAGCTGCTCAACCAGCTCAAGACCGCCAAGACCGCAACCTTCATCATCTTCGAAACGCCGGAGGAAGGCATCGGCTTCCCGTTGAGCCTCAACGGGCTCGCCGAGGGGTTCGACAAGCTGCCGTGAAGGCCCGATCATCAGACACATTGCCGTGATCGCTCAGTTTGCTGGAGTGGTGCCCGGCCCCTCCAACGAGAGCGCCATGACCAAGCGTGTCTTGTCGATTTCCTCAGTGCAGGTCTCGGGCGGCTCGACCGCCTTGATCACGAACCCCGTCTTTTCGTACAGCCGGATCGCATTGGTGTTGCTGCGGTAGACGGTCAGCTCCACCCGGGAGTAGCCGTAAGCGCGCGCGGCGCCGAGCACCCGCGCGATTAGCCGGGTTCCGATGCCCTGGCGCCGGAACTGCGGCAAAAGGCCCATGCCGAGCACGCCGATTCGGGCATCGATCGGCCCCGATTTCGGGGTTACATCACACCAGCCGACCACCTCGCCGGCCGAAAGGGCCACGAACTGCGGATAGCCCTGGGCGATACTGTTCAGAATGAAGGCGCGGGTGGAGTCCAGCGGCGGCGCTGCCACGAAGGACAGATAGCGCCGCTCCCGCGCGACCAGATCTAGCGTGCGGTGAAAGCTCTCGATGTGCCCTGCGGCGATGGGAACGATCTCAACCATGTCAGTTCGGTAATCATCCTGCCCCTCGCACCCCGACCCGGAAAGAACTATCTTGGATCGTATCTCCCGACAACGGACCAGCCGATGACAAATCCATCAACCTCCTCCCTGCTCGACCGCGCCCAGCTCGACCGTGACGCCGTCCGTCACGAGATCGCGCGCGGGCTTGCCGGTGCGGACGACGGCGAATTGTTTCTGGAATATAGCCAGAGCGAAGCGCTGACCTTCGACAACGGCCGGCTCAAACAAGCGACCTATGACACGAGCCAGGGCTTCGGCCTGCGCGCCGTGAAAGACGATGCGGTCGGCTACGCTCACTCCTCCGACGTCTCCCTGCCGGCCTTGATGCGCGCGGCCGACACGGTGAGCGCCGTGCGGGGCGGTTATTCTGGCAACTTCGCGAGCCCGCCGCCGCACACCAATGTGCGGCTTTACGGCGACGACAATCCGCTCGATGCCCCCGGCTTCGAAAGCAAGGTGAAGCTGCTCGGCGAGATCGATGCCTATCTGCGCGACAAGGACCCGCGTGTACGGCAAGTCACCGTGAGCCTGGGTGCGACCTGGCAGGTCGTGGAAATCCTGCGGCCCGACGGCGAAAGCTATCGCGACATCCGCCCGCTGGTGCGCGTCAACGTCTCCGTGGTTGCGGGCCAAGGCGACCGGCAGGAGAGCGGAAGCAAGGGCTATGGCGGGCGCGAGGCCTATTCGCGCTTCATCGAAACCAAGGCCTGGCGCGAGGCCGCCGATGACGCGCTGCGCGAAGCGCTGGTCAATCTGGAATCGGTACCGGCGCCGGCTGGCGAGATGGACGTCGTGCTCGGGGCTGGCTGGCCCGGCGTGATGCTGCATGAGGCGGTCGGCCACGGGCTCGAAGGTGATTTCAACCGCAAGAAGACCTCGGCCTTCGCCGGACTGATGGGCCAGCAGGTGGCAGCCAAGGGGGTCACTGTGGTCGACGACGGCACGATGGCCTCGCGCCGCGGCTCGCTGTCGATCGACGACGAGGGCACGCCGACCAGCCGCACCTTGCTGATCGAGGACGGCATCCTGGTCGGCTATATGCAGGATCGGCAGAACGCACGGCTGATGAACATGAAGCCGACCGGCAACGGCCGCCGGCAGAGCTATTCGCACGTGCCGATGCCGCGCATGACCAATACCTACATGCTGGCGGGCGCGCACGACCCCGCCGAGATCATCGCCTCCGTGAAGAACGGCATCTATGCCGTGAATTTCGGCGGCGGCCAGGTCGACATCACCTCGGGCAAATATGTGTTCCAGTGCACCGAGGCCTACAGGATCGAGAACGGCAAAGTCGGCGCACCGGTCAAGGGCGCGATGCTGATCGGCAACGGCCCGACCGATCTGAACCGGATCAGCATGATCGGCAACGATCTGTCGCTCGACACCGGGATCGGTACCTGTGGCAAGAACGGGCAGGGCGTACCGGTCGGCGTCGGCCAGCCGACCCTGCGTATGGACCGCATCACGGTCGGAGGTACGGGTCGATGAGCGTCGAGAAGGTTTCAACAGTCAAGGACGGCAAGGCGGAAGCGAGCGGCACCACCTGGCGCGGCCAGATGGCGCAGCTTGCCGCGGTCGTACTGGCCGTGTTCGTCGCCAAGGGTGCGATCGCCGAGCCGTTCTACGTGCCGTCGGGCTCAATGGAGCCGACCTTGATGATCGGCGACGCGCTGCTCGCTTCGAAATTCCCCTACGGCTATGGCACCTCGTCGCTGCCGATGCAGATCACCCTGCCGGAAACCGGCCGCCTGTTCGGCGAGACGCCGAAGCGTGGCGACGTCGTCGTGTTCCGTTGGCCGGGCGACACCTCGCAGGCCTGGGTCAAGCGCGTCGTCGGCCTGCCCGGTGACCGCATCCAGATGCGGCAAGGACAGCTCTTCATCAACGACCAGCCGGCGAACTTGAAACCCGACGGCATCGGCGAGGCCGAGGACGACAGCGGCCGCACCGAGTCGGCCTACCGTTATGTCGAGACGCTCCCGAACGGTGTTTCGCACCTGATCTTCAAGCTGCGCGACAACGGCCGGCTCGACAATACGCCGGAGGTCACCGTGCCGCCTGGCAAGCTGTTCGTGCTCGGAGACAACAGGGACAATTCCGCCGACAGCCGCGTATCGCTCCGCGACGGCGGCGTCGGCCTGCTGCCGATCGACAATCTGGTCGGCCGTGCCGACGCCGTGGTCGGCTCCTGGGATCTCGGCGTCCGTCGCCAGCCGGTGTGGGCTTGGCTCTCCGGCTTCCGGCTCGACCGCTTCTTCACCGCGGTGCGGTGAGCCACAAGCGCTCATCGTCGCCGTCAAGAACCATCAACTCCCCGCGGTCATTCCGGGGCGTCCGCAGGGCGAACCCGGAATGACGCCCTCACGAGCAGTGCGGAGCCGAGAGTCGCGCAATCATGAACAGCGACGACTTCCTCGCCCTCGCGCTGCGCAATCCGGTCAACGACCGAATTGCACAAGAGCTCTCCGCTCTCGCCTTGCCTGACGCCTGGATCGTCGCGGGCTGCCTGACGCAGACGGTGTGGAATACGCTGACCGGACGGCCGCTCGGTCACGGCATCAGCGATTACGACATCTTCTACTTCGATCCCGACACCTCGTGGGAGACCGAGGATGCCGTGATCCGGAAGGTGCAGGCGCGATTGTGCGGGCTTGATTCCAGGATCGAGATCCGCAATCAGGCGCGCGTGCACCTGTGGTATCCCGACAAGCACGGCCAGCCCTATCCCCCGCTGACGCGCTCGCGCGAGGGCATCGACCGGTTTCTCACCGTCAACACACAAGTCGGCATTCGTCCAAGCGGCAACGGTCACGAGATCTATGCGCCGAAAGGCTTCGACGACATCGCTGCGATGATCGTGCGGCCGAACCGCACCGCGAATTTTTCCGCCGCCAACTACACGGCCAAGGCGGCGCGCTGGAAAGCGCTGTGGCCTGAGATCACGGTGATCGCGGCGGAGGAATAGCCTGCAGCGATGTAGCGCGGTAGGGTGGGCAAAGTGTAGCGTGGCTACCATTCACGACCCGAATGAAGTCGGTGGGCACGGCCTCCCCTCCCCCTGCGGGTCAGGGCGATCGCATATGGCTGGAAATAGCTTCGGGCAGTCTTCCCTGCGGCCATCCTTCGAAACGTCCGCCTAACGCGGGCTCCTCAGGATGAGGCCTTTTTCGTGGTGGAATCGTTGACCCTCATGGTGAGGGCGCGGCAAAGCCGCGCGTCTCGAACCATGAGGCCCGCCCCTGCTTGACGCCATGTGCGATCGCCCTGCCCTGCGGGTGGCGGATGCAACGTCGAACGCGCCTTTGCCCACCCTACTGGCGCCAAATTCCCAGGCGTCATCGTCCGCGAAGGCGGACGAGCCACTGTGCTGCGGCTTTTGCAAACGCTGCGGTCGCTGAACACTGGATCCCCCGGTCAAGCCGGGCGATGACAGCGAGAATGGGATGCGGCGAGCCGGTCGAGTCCCAATCGCGCACCTACCGCACCACGCCGGACGTGAAGCCAGCCTTGCGGCGTGGTGGCTTGATTTCTTTCTTCAGGAAGCAATGGGCGTCCTTGCCGGCATAGCCGGGACGCGCGAAAGTCCAGACGCGGCACTTGTTGTCGCCGGTGCAGGCGGCCTTGCAGATGTCCTCCGCGTCAGCCGCCTTTTCGACCTTCTTGTCTTTTTCCTTGTCTTTATCGGCGGTCTTTTCGGCGCCTTTGGGCTCGGTGGTCTTGATCTCGAAGCTGCGATAGTCGCCGCCGGGACGGTCGATCGAGGTCTCGACCGCATCGTTCCTGATCTCAACCACGCCGGCGCCGCGCACGCCCGAGACGCAGCAATTGTCCGGTACACGCGGCGGCACGCTGTTCTTCAGCCAGCACACCGCCCCCGCTTCCATCACCGTCGGGTAGGTGAAGCTCCAGGCGCGGCAACGCCGGTCATGCTCGCACAGCAACGCGCAATCCGCGGGGTCGCCGGAGGAAATCGGCGCGCTCATATAGTCGCCGCCGGGCCGGTCGGAATAGGTTTGCGACAACGCCGAAGATGTGGGCGCGACAAAGAGCAGGCACGCCAGGAGCTTCAGGCATGCCGTGATGAAGCGCCCTGCGCCACTCCGCTGATGTGTCCGGCCCATTGCTTACGCTTGAGTTTCTCGAGCAGCCATTTGATCGCCACGAACCTGTATGGCGGATGAACGGGGCTGACACGTTTAGACACGTGCGGCGATCAGCACGGCAAGCCAGACTGCCGGTCAGGATGTTTATCTCCCCCTGGAATGGGCGGGCCGGCACGAGCGCCGGCAGGGCGATCAATGATCGATCTTGCTGAAGATGGCCCCCAGCCCTTCCCCTTTCAGAAGAAGGGAGCCGCAGCCGTCGTACAGCCCAGCATTGTCCTCAGCGTCAGAATGCGTACTCGGCATAGGCGGGCTCGACCGAACCCTGCCAGGAGCCGTTGAACTTCTCGAGCATCTCTTCGGCGGGCGAACGGCCGCAATCGATGATCTGGTCGAGCGGCTCAAGATAGCGGCTTTCGTCGCGGCCGAGATGGTCGATGCGGCCGCGCCGGCGCAGGCCGAGATGCGCCAGGGTCAGGCATTCCCTCGCGATCTCGAACACGTAGCGGTCGCGGATGCGCGCCTTGAAGCCGAGCCGTGGGACGTCATCGCGAAGGTGCTGGCGCTCGAACGCGCTCCAATCCTTGACGATGTCCCAGGCCGCATCGAGGCTCACATCATCATAGAGCAGCCCGACCCAGAAGGCCGGCAGCGCCGGCAGCCGTCCCCACGGCACGCCATCCGCCCCGCGCATCTCGAGGTACCGCTTGAGCCGCACCTCGGGAAAGATCGTCGAGAGATGATTGGCCCAATCCGACAAGGTCGGGCGCTCGCCCGGCATGGCCGGGTTCTTGCCCGCGAAGAAGTCGCGGAACGAGGTGCCGGAAACGTCGATGTAATCTTCCTCGCGTTTGACGAAATACATCGGCACGTCGAGTGCATAATCGACCCAGCGCTCGAAGCCCATGCCGTCCTCGAACGCCCAGGGGATCATGCCGGCGCGGGCGTTGTCGGTGTCGCGCCAGATCTCGGAGCGGAACGACAGAAAGCCGTTCGGCTTGCCTTCGGTGAACGGCGAGTTGGCGAACAGCGCGGTCGCAATCGGCTGCAGGGCGACCGAGACCCGCAGCTTCTTGACCATGTCGGCTTCCGAGGAAAAGTCGAGATTGGTCTGCACCGTGCAGGTCCGGTACATCATGTCGATGCCGTAGCGGCCGACCTTCGGCATGTAGCCGGTCATGATCTTGTAGCGGCCCTTGGGCATCACCGGGATCTCGGCGCGCGACCAGGACGGCGTCATGCCGAGACCGAGAAAGCCGATGCCGAGCGGCGTTGCGACCTCCCGCACTTGTGCGAGATGCGCCATCAGCTCCGCTTGCGTCTGGTGCACGTTCTCGACCGGTGCGCCGGAGAGCTCGAACTGGCCGCCAGGTTCGAGCGAGATCGCGCCGCCGCCGGTCACGTCATAGAGGCCGATGATATTGCCGCGTTCCATGATCGGCTCCCAGCCGAGCAGGAGCTTCATGCCTTCGAGCAGCGCGCTGATGCCGCGCGCGCCCTCGTAAGGCACCGGGCGATGGCCGTCGAGCGTGAACGGCGTCTTCTCGTGCTCAGTCCCGATCCGGAATGCGGATGGAGGTTTCACGCCGGCTTCCAGCCACGCGACGAGCTCGTCGCGGGATTGCAGCGGGGTCATATCGATCTGGTCACGCGCCATGCGGGTCCCGGTTCAGAAAAGCGCATCGATGATCGCGCGCGGTGACAGGAAAATCCGCGGCCCCCGCGGGGACCACGGACGTGGAGAACAATGGAGAGCTCATCGGGCCGACGCGCTTTCTCCGGCAGACAATTGTGGAGCCTGGCCGCAGGAGCAGCCGAGGCGGTCGAGCAGCGCACAGAGCTTGACGGCGTCCGCATCCGACAACTTCGAGCCGACATGCTTCTCGATCGCCGCCGAATACGCTGCCCACATCCGCTTCTGCAGCTCGCGCCCGGCCTCGGTAATCTCGATGAACTGGCCACGCTTGTCGATCTTGCATTCGCGCCGCACCGCTAGCCCCTCATCGACCAGCCGGTCAATCAGCCGCGAGGTCGAATATTGCGGGATCAGCATCTGCCGCTCCAGCTCCACCGGGCGCAGCTCGCCGGACGGTGCCCGCGACAATTCCAACAGCGCGTCATACCAGGCGAGCGGCGGAAAGCCCGCCTTTTTCAGGTCCTGCTCGACCGCGGCCAGCACCCGGCTCTGGACCCGCATCAGGCGGATCCAGGCGCCGGTCGCCTCGGTCGATGGTTTGCGTTTCATGGTCGGGCTCGCATCCTATCCCCACACCTTACCGCACTGAATGCAGCTGCATCAATCTTGACTATTCCATGCACTTGCATTTAATTCCGGCGCCTCGCTTATCAACCAAAATCGTGAACACGGTTCTCACGGAGGAATCGCCGATGAAACTCTACTACTCCCCGGGCGCCTGCTCGCTGTCCCCCCATATCGCACTGCTTGAAGCAGGCCTTCCTTACGAACTGGTCAAGGTCGATCTTCGCGCCAAGAAACTGGAAAATGGCGACGATTACTGGAAGGTCAATCCGAAGGGCCAGGTCCCGGCGCTCGCGCTCGATAGCGGCGAGCTGGTCACCGAAGGGCCGGTGATCGTGCAGACGATCGCGGACCGCGCCAAGGACAGGGCGCTTGCGCCCGCCCCGGGCAGCGCCGAACGTTACAAGCTCTTGGAATGGCTGAACTTCATCACCTCCGAGCTGCACAAGAATTTCAGCCCGCTATTCCAGCCGGCCTTTTCCGACGAGGTCAAGGCGTTCTTCAGGGACCGGCTGATGGGCAAGTTCAAATATGTCGACAGCCAGCTTGCCGGCCACGACTACCTCATGGGCAAGGACTTCACCGTCGCCGACGGTTACCTGTTCACGATGCTGGCCTGGGCGGAGCGGATGAATCTCGACCTGGCCGGCTTGCCCAATCTTACCGCCTACAAAGCCCGCGTCGCCGCGCGGCCGAAGGTACAGGAGGCGCTGGCCAAGGAAGGACTGCTGAAGGCCGCGTGAGTTCTGCGGACTCCCGCTTGCAAGCCGACGGCGGTGGGTTCCCCTCCCGCCTTGCGGGCGATCGGGAAAAGCGCGACCGACGATCCCTCCCGCGGCCGTCCTTCGAGACTCTCGCCTCCGGCGAGCTCCTCGGGGACGACGCCTTATTTTGTCACAAAATAGCAGACCCTCATGGTGAGGGCGCGGCGAAGCCGCGCGTCTCGAGGCCATGCCCCTGCTTGACGCCATAGGCGATAGCCCTCCCCGCAACGGGGAGGGGAGTTCGCGGTTATGCGGTGCTATCGAGCTCGCCTCACGCGCGCCGCGTCAAGCCGCCGCCTTCTTCGGCGGGAAGCGGCCATAGAAGGTCTCGCCCTTCTCTGCCATCTCCTCCAGCAACTTCGGGGGCGTGAAGCGCGGGCCGTATTTGGCTGCGAATTTGTGGCACAGCGCGACGAAGGTCTTGGTTCCCATGAAGTCGATATACGACAGCGTGCCGCCGGTGAACGGCGCGAAGCCGAACCCTAAGATCGAGCCGACATCCGCTTCGCGCATATCGGTGATGACATGGTCCTCGACCGTGCGCGCAGCTTCGACCGCCTGCACCACCAGGAAGCGCTGCTTCAGTTCCTCGACATCGAGCGTATCGGGATCGAGGTGCTTGGGCTGCAGCTTCGGCAGCTCCGGCCACAGGCTCTTCTGGCCCTTGCCCTTCTCGGGATAGTCGTAAAAGCCCTTGCCGTTCTTGCGGCCGAAGCGGCCCAGCTTCTCGACCAGCTCGACCATCAGCTTCTTGTGGTCCTGGTTGATCGCGTTCGCGCCGAGATCAGCCTCGGTCGCCTTCATGATCTTCAGGCCGAGATCGAGCGCGACCTCGTCCGACAGTGACAGCGGACCAACCGGCATGCCCGCCATCTTGGCGGCGTTCTCGATCATGGCCGGCGGCACGCCCTCCAGGAACATCTCGTTGCCTTCGGCGATGTAGCGCATCACGCAGCGGTTGGCGAAGAAGCCGCGGGAGTCGTTGACCACGATCGGCGTCTTGCCGATGACGCGGACATAATCCAGCGCGGTCGCCAGCGCGACGTCGCCGGTATTCTTGCCTACGATGATCTCGACCAGCATCATCTTCTCGACCGGCGAGAAGAAGTGAATGCCGATGAAGCGGCCCTGGTCCTTGAACTCCTCGGCCAGCGAGTTGATCGGCAGGGTCGAGGTGTTGGAAGCGAAGATCGCGCCTTCTTTCAGCAGCGGCTGCGCCTTGGCGTAGGTCTCGGCCTTGACCTTGCGGTCCTCGAACACGGCCTCGATCACGAGATCGCAATCCTTCAGCACCGCGTAATCGGCCGTCGCTGTGATCCGGCCCAGGATGGCCTCGGCCTCGCCCGGCTTGGCGCGGCCCTTCTTGACGAGATCATCGATAACGCTCTTCGCATGCGCCTTGCCCTTGTCGGCGCTCTCCTGGTCGCGATCGATCAGCACGACCTCAAGCCCGGCGCGGGCCGAGACATAGCCGACGGAGGCGCCCATGAATCCGGCGCCGATCACGGCGAGCTTCTTGATCTTGGTCGGCGCCACGCCTGCCGGCCGGCGCGCGCCCTTGTTCAATTCCTGCATCGACAGGAACAGGCTGCGGATCATTGCCGCCGCTTCCTTCGAACGCAGGATGTGGGCGAAGTAACGCGACTCGACGCGCAGTGCGGCGTCGATGGGCAGCTGCAGGCCTTCATACACGCAGCTCATGATCGCGCGCGCGGCCGGATAGTTGTCGTAGGTCTCGCGGCGATAGATCGCGTTGCCGGCCGGGAACATCATCATGCCCGCCTTGGAGAACACGGGACCGCCGGGCAGCTTAAAGCCCTTTTCGTCCCAGGGCTGAACAGCCTTGCCGCCACCCTTGATCCAATCCTTCGCCGCCTTGATGAGATCGGCGGCCGGCACGACCGCGTCGACCAGCTTCAGGGCCTTGGCCTTGTCGAGCGTGAGCGCCTCGCCTTTCAGAAGCAGGTTCATCGCGTCCTGCGGCTGCACGATGCGCGGCACGCGCTGGGTGCCGCCAGCGCCCGGAAACAGGCCGACCTTGATCTCGGGCAGGCCGAGCCGGGTCTTCGGGTTCTCAGCCGCAACGCGATAATGGCATGACAGGGTCAGCTCGAAGCCGCCGCCAAGCGCAAGCCCGTTGATCGCGGCGACCCACGGCTTACCCGAAGTTTCCATGGCGCGATAGATCAGCGAAAAGCGGCGGCTGTTATCGAACAGCATCTGGTTGGCCGCTTCCTCGCCCTTGCTCTTCAGCAGATCGACATAGGCGCGGTTCATGCCTTCCAGCATCGACAGATCGGCGCCGGCGCAGAACGCCTCCTTGGCCGAGGTGATGACGACGCCCTTGATCGCCGCGTCCGCGGTGGTGTCCTTGACGATGGTCTCGAGCTCGATCGCCGAGGTCTCGTCCAGCACGTTCATCGAACGTCCGGGAATATCCCAGGTGACGAGCGCAATGCCGTCGGCGTCGGTCTCGACTTTGAAATTCTTGAAGGCCATTTGGTGCTCCCAGATATGAGAAGGGCGCGCTGGTACAGCATCAGCCCCGGGGGGGAATTCCTCTCCCCTCCCCCTTGCGGGGAGGGGTTGGGGGTGGGGGTCCTCACGGGCAGAGGAGCGCTTGGCACCCCCCTCCCCGACCCTCCCCCGCAAGGGGGAGGGAGCCCACCGTCACACCCGCTCGATGATGGTCGCGGTGCCCATGCCGCCGCCGATGCACAGCGTGACCAGCGCGGTTGCCTTGTTGGTGCGCTCCAATTCGTCGAGTACGGTACCGAGGATCATCGCGCCGGTCGCGCCGAGCGGATGGCCGAGCGCGATGGCGCCGCCGTTGACGTTGATCTTCGAATTGTCGATCTCGAACGCCTGGATGTAGCGCAGCACCACTGAAGCAAAGGCCTCGTTGAGCTCGAACAGGTCGATGTCCGACGTCTTCATGCCGGACCGCTCGAACAGCTTGTTGGTGACGTCGACCGGGCCGGTCAGCATCATCGCCGGCTCCGAGCCGATATTGGCGAAGGCACGGATCTTGGCGCGCGCCTTCAGGCCATATTTCGCCCCCGCCTCCTTGCTGCCGAGCAGCACGGCGCCGGCGCCGTCGACGATGCCCGATGAGTTGCCGGCATGATGCACGTAGTTGACGCGCTCGATCTCCGGATGGGACTGGATCGCGACCGCGTCGAAGCCGCCCATCTGCGCCATCTGCACGAATGACGGCTGCAGCTGCGCCAAGGTCTGCATCGTGGTCGAGGGGCGCATGTGCTCGTCCTTGGCGAGGATCGTGAGCCCGTTGATATCCTTCACCGGCACCACTGACTTGTCGAACCGGCCCTCATCCCAGGCCTTGGCCGCGCGCTGCTGGCTCTGCACCGCATAGGCATCCACGTCGTCGCGCGAGAAGCCGTATTTGGTGGCGATCAGGTCGGCCGAGACGCCCTGCGGCATGAAATAGGCGGGCACCGCGATGGAGGGGTCCATTGGCCAGGCGCCGCCGGAGGCGCCGATGCCGACGCGGCTCATGGATTCGGCGCCGCCGCCGATCACGAGATCATGCTGGCCACTCATGATCTGCGCGGCGGCGAAGTTCACGGCATCGAGGCCGGAGGCACAGAAGCGGCTGATCTGCACGCCCGGCACTGCGTCGCCGAGCCCTGCGTTGAGCGCGGCGAAACGAGCGATGTCGGAGCCGGCCTCGCCCACCGGGTCCACGACGCCGAGCACGACGTCATCGACACAATCCTCCGGCAGGTTGTTGCGCTCCTTCAATGCCTTCAGCGGCACGCTGGCGAGCCCCAGCGCCGTGACCTCATGCAACGCGCCGTCCGGCTTGCCACGGCCGCGCGGGGTGCGAACGTGGTCGTAGATATAGGCCTCAGGCATCACGCCCTCCTGATATTATGATGATCGTCATTTATAGCAGACTTTACGGCGGACTGGCTCCGGCAGACCGGCATGGCAGGCCAGCCAAACCGGCCCTCAGTCCGTCAGAACGCCTCCGCCGGAAGCTCCATGATGGTCGCGCAGCCGGACTGAATCCGCGCCAGATGCGCTGCCGTTTCCGGCAGCACGCGCTCCATGAAGAAGCGGCCGGTGGTGAGCTTGGTGGACAGATATGCGGTCGTGCCCGAGGCCGCAATCTTGTCTTGCGCGACCTTGGCCATCTTCGCCCACATATAGGCGAAGGTGACGAGGCCGAAGAGATGAAGATAATCGGTGGCCGCCGCGCCTGCATTGTCCGGCTTGGTCATCGCGTTCTGCATCAGCCAGGTCGTCGCCTGCTGCAGATGCCCGAGCGCGGTCGAGAGCGGCGCGACGAACGGCTGCATCGCCTCGTCGGCGCCATGCTCCCTGGCGAAGGAGCCGACCTCGGCGAAGAACGCCATCACCGCGCGGCCGCCGTCGCGCGGCAACTTGCGGCCGACAAGATCGAGCGCCTGAATGCCGTTGGCGCCCTCGTAGATCATCGCGATGCGCGCATCACGGACGAACTGCTCCATGCCGTGCTCGGCGATGTAACCATGACCGCCGAACATCTGCTGCGCCTGCACCGCATTGGCAAAGCCCATGTCGGTCATGTAGCCCTTCATGACCGGGGTCATCAGGCCCATGTGGTCGTCGGCGGCCTGGCGGTCCTTCGGATCCTGCGAGCGATGCGCGACGTCGCTCTTCAGCGACGTCCAGATCACCATCGCACGTGCCGCCTCGTTGAAGGCGCGGATGGTCAGCAGCGTGCGGCGCACGTCCGGATGCACGATGATCGGATCCGCCGGCTTGTCGGCAGCTTTCGCGCCGGTGAGCGAGCGGCCCTGGATGCGTTCGCGCGCATAGGCCGCAGCGTTCTGATAGGCGACCTCCGACTGCGCAAGACCCTGGACGGCGACGCCGAGCCGAGCCTCGTTCATCATCACGAACATGCCCTGCATGCCCTTGTTCTCTTCACCGATCAGCCAGCCGGTGGCGTTGTCGTAGTTCATCACACAGGTCGAATTGCCGTGGATGCCCATCTTGTGCTCGATCGAGCCGCAGGCGACGCCGTTACGCGCGCCCACCGATCCATCGGGATTGACCAGGAATTTCGGCACGACGAACAGCGAGACGCCCTTGATGCCGGCGGGCGCGCCTTCGATGCGGGCGAGCACCAGATGGATGATGTTGTCCGCCAAGTCATGCTCACCGGCGGAGATGAAGATCTTGGTGCCCGTGATCTTGAAGCTGCCGTCGGCCTGGCGCACCGCCTTGGTGCGGAGCAGACCGAGATCGGTGCCGCAATGCGGCTCCGTCAGGTTCATGGTGCCGGTCCATTCGCCCGCCACCATCTTCGGCACATAGGTCTTCTTCTGCTCCTCGTTGCCATGCACGATCAGCGCTGCGGTCGCGCCCATGGTGAGGCCGCCATACATCGAGAAGGCCATGTTGGCGGAGCACTGGAATTCGTTGACGGCCTGGCTCAAGGTCACCGGCAGGCCCTGGCCGCCATACTCCGTCGGGGCGGAAAGCCCGAGCCAGCCGCCTTCGGCGACCTGCTTGTAGGCGTCCTTGAAGCCCTTCGGCGTGGTGACGCTGCCGTCGTCATGGCGCTTGCAGCCCTCGGTGTCGCCGCTGCGATTGAGCGGCTGCAGCACTTCTTCCGCGAGCTTGGCGGCCTCGCCGATGATCGCATCGCGGACGTCTGCCGAAGCGTCCGAGAAGCCGGGTAGATTGTCATAACGGTCGATCTGGAAAACGTCGTTGAGCAGGAAGCTCACATCGTCCACGGGGGCTTTGTAGATCGGCATCTCTGGGTCTCCGACAGGCGGGCTATGGCGGGCTTCAGTTGGTTTCGGATGCTGCGATTATGGATGGCCGGCAGCAGACTGTAGCGATTTCAGGCTGACAGCGGCAGCCGTTGCTTTGTGGTGCTTTGGCGCAGTCACGCCTTTTGCGCGTTCTGCAATTGCTCTCCCATCAGGCGGTGCAACAAGTTGATCGCCTTCAAGGGGCGGACCATCACCTTGAAATGGGTGATGCGATCATCGGCGTCGAAGGTGATGATGTCGACGCCGTTGAGTTTGACGCCCTCGATCTCATTCTCGAATTCGAGCACCGCTCCGGTCGCGCTGCGCCATTCGCCGACATAGGTGAAGCCGGGGCCGCCTAAGACTTTCTCAGCACTCGTCAGATATTTGAACGTGATGTCGCGTCCGCGCTGGGGCGTATGGACGACCGGACTCTCGAACACCGCGTCCGGATGCAGCAATTCCCACAGCGCGCTCGCGTCGTGAGACTTCATGTAGCCGTACCATTTCGCAAGGCCGGTCGTTGTCATGTGGCGTCTCCTCGAGACGGCGCGCGCCAAAAGCGCTGCCACCCCATATGCACATTGACGCATATGCGCCGTTGTGCATAATGTCAAGCGTGCAGCCGGGTGGGACGCGATCAGAAAAAAGGGAGCAGTTTCCGGCCATGGCTCTTGGCGACGCCATCCTCGCATGCCTGACCGAACATCCGATGACGGGCTATGAGCTCGCCAAGACGTTCGATTCCTCGATCGGATTTTTCTGGAAGACCGACCACCAGCAGATCTATCGCGAGCTCTCGCGCTTGCGCGACCGTGGTTACATCCAGGGCCGCGAGGTGGTGCAGACGGGAAAGCCGAACAAGCTGGTCTATACGCTTACCCCCGAGGGCCGCACCGCGTTCCGGCACTGGGCGGCGCGGCCGAGCACGCCGGCCTCGATCAAGGATGATCTCTTGATCCGGCTCTATGCACTCGGCGCCGCCGATGTCGAGCCGTTGCGCGCTGATCTGATGGCGCGCCTGGAGCACCATCGCGATCGCGCCGATCGCTACGACCGCATCCTGAAGAAGCGCTTTCCCGACGGCACGGCTGCGCCGTCCGATCTCGGCAAGCTTCTGAACCTTCGGCTCGGGCTGCGCCATGAGCGCATGGTCGCCGAGTGGTGCGAAGAGGCGATCACTGCCCTGTCTGCGATTGCGAGCGCCGTGGTGCCGCTCGATCCGGATGCGCGCAAAACCACGGGTTAAGCTATTTCCGCGTGCGGCTGCGAACTTTTAGCGAGGCAGGGCCGCCGGACTTAACGCGTTATTTACCGTAAAAGTCAAATGTCTGGAACTGGAGCAGACGACCTTCGTGGATTCCGATCATCTTGACGCCGGGACGCGTGGGGAGGCTGGAGGCGCTGGGTGGAGCGCCGGTAGCGGAACCGGACGAGAGCATGAATTCGCGCGTATCGTGGAGTAGTGAGGGCATCGACCCGTCCGTTCGTGAAAGGGCCGAAGCCGCGGCGCAACGCGCCGGCCTGTCGCTCAACGACTGGATCAACTCGACACTTGGTGCATCCGCACCGCCGGATTTCCGCCGCCCGCAGGACCCTCGCGCGATCGCAACGGCACGCGAAACCCGCGAGCGTGAGACCCGCGAGGTCGCCGACATCCACCAGCGGCTCGACTCGATCGCGCGGCAGATCGAGCAGATGTCACGTCCTGCCGCCCGCAAGGACAATCTGCGCGACGAGCAAGGGGTCGCACGACAGCTCAACGACGCGATCTCGCGGCTCGATGCGCGGCTGTCGCAGATTTCGACGCCGCTGCGCAAGCCGGCGACGGAGGAACATTATCAGGGCCCTGACGGCGTCGAGCGCGCGGCTGCGCAGCTCTATCGCCATCCGATGCCGCTGAGCCCGGCCTCGCTCGATATGGCGGTGGCCGAGATCAGCGCCCGGCAGAGCGAGCTCGATAATGCGTCGGCTTCGCCGCGCTCGCTCCCACCGCATCATGCGCCCCCCACCGCGCCGGTGATGGCTCCCGCTGCGGCCCCGGTGATGACGCCAGCTGTGGCCCCCTCGCCGGCCCCGGACTATTCCTCGCTCGAACGCCAGCTTCTGAAGATCACCAGCCAGATCGAGGCACTGCAGCGCCCCGACGATGGCCTCGAGCAATCGATCGCAGCGTTTCGCAACGAACTTTCCGAGATCCGCCATGCCATCACCGAGGCGATGCCGCGGCAGGCGATCGAGACCATCGAGAACGAGATCCGCTCGCTGTCGCGCCGCATCGATGAGAACCGGCAGAGCGGCGTCGACGGCCAGGCGCTTGCGGGCATCGAACGGACGCTCAAGGACATCCGCGAGGTGGTCGGCTCGCTCACGCCGGCCGAGCAGCTGACCGGCTATGCCGAGGCGATCCACAATCTCGGCGCCAAGCTCGATCTGATCCTGCGCACCAATGACGATCCCGCGACCGTGCAGCAGCTGGAGAGCGCGATCGCCGCTCTGCGCGCCATCGTCGCCAATATCGCCTCCAATGATGCACTGGAGCGTCTGTCGGAAGATCTGAGGCTGTTGTCCTCCAAGGTCGATCAGGTGACCGAGGCGCGCGACAACCGCGATTCCTTTGCCGCGCTTGAACAACGCATCGCAGCCCTTACCGCGACCCTCGAAAGCCGCGAGCGGACAGCGGCTCCCGCGGAGAACACGGCACAGATCGAAGAAGCGTTGCGCGGGCTGTCCGACCGGATCGACCGCCTGCAGGTCGGCAGCGACAGCGCATCGGCCCTTACGCATCTCGAACAGCGCATCTCGTATCTCTTGGAGCGCCTGGAGGCCGCGAACGATCCGCGCAGCGGCAACATGTCCCGCGTCGAGAACGGGCTCCAGGACATCCTGCGCTATCTCGAGCGCCAGCAGGCGACGTTTGCGGCCCTTTCCGAAGCAAGGTCGCAGCGCAGCGAGGCTGCATCGGACAATGGACTGATCGACCTGGTCAAGCGCGAGCTGTCCGATCTCCGCTTCAGCCAGACCGAGACCGACCGCCACACCCAGGGTTCGTTGGAAGCGGTTCACAACACGCTCGGTCATGTGGTGGATCGGCTGGCGACGATCGAAGGCGATCTGCGCAACGTGCGTGCGGCTCCCGCGCAACCAGCATCGCCGCCGCTGGTGCCGCAAATGGCGGCGCCCGAGCCGCAGGCGGATGGGTACAAGCCGGCGTCCTTCGAACGCGGCAAACCGGAGTCCTACCGGCCGGAACTGCCAAACCCGGCGGCGCAGACCGGTGCGCTGGATGCGAACGAGACTGCGCGGCAGGGTGCAAACCAAGCGATCTTTGCCGCGGCGCCGCGCGATTTCCACGCGGCCGCTGCGCCCGCCTCCGCCCTCACGCCGCCGATTCCGCCCAAGGCGATCGCCGATATCCTGGAGCCGCATACGGCGCAGGCGCCGCGTCCTGCGGCCATGCTGCCCGAACTGCCGCCGGATCATCCCCTGGAGCCGGGCACGCGGCCTCCCGGTCGGACATCACCAGCCGAACGCATTGCGGCCTCGGAAAGCGCGCTCGGCGATCTTCCGGTCGGCAAGCGCGAACCGGTCTCGACCTCGAGCTTCATCGCTGCGGCGCGCCGCGCAGCGCAAGCCGCTGCCGCTCAGCCGGCCGAGAGCAAAAAGCCCGCCGAGAAGAAGAAAAAGGACAAGGTCAAGGAGGCCGCCAAGCCGGCGCCGAAGGCGAAGGAGCAGGCGGCCGTCATCGTCGGCCCGGAGGTCGAGGAGGAAGCCTCCACGCTCGGCGCCAAGATCCGCTCGCTCCTCGTCGGGGCCAGCGTCGTCGTGATCGTGCTCGGCACCTTCAAGCTCGCCATGTCGCTGCTCGACAGCGGCAGCACACCGCCGCCGGCTCCCCCGATCGAAAGCCAAACCCAGAGCCAGAACGAGGCACAGCCGCCGCGGATGCCGCCAGCCGCGCTGGCGAGGCCTGCCGCGCCGGACCAAACGACCCCGTCGCTGACGTCACCCACTCCCATCGACCGGCAGTCCTATAATCGCGCAATGCCGAGCGAGGCAGAGACGATCGCGATGCTGGCGATCCCGCAGGATCAGGACAAATCCGCGGCCCCGCCGCCCGCGGCAAGCGACATCACCGGCACGATCCCGACGGCCGGCAATGGCCAGGGCCTCGGCACGATCCAGGTGCCGCCGACCGAGCGGCTGCCGGACACGATCGGCGGTCCCGTGCTGCGCAACGCCGCCCTGAAGGGCGATCCGGCCGCGGCCTACGAGGTCGCCGTGCGGTTTGCCGAAGGCAAGGGCGTGCCGTCGAATTTCGACGAGTCCGCGAAGTGGTATGACCGCGCAGCGCAGGCCGGACTGATCCCGGCGGTCTTCCGGCTCGGCACCCTCTACGAGAAGGGCCTTGGCGTGAAGAAGGATGTCGACATCGCGCGCCGCTATTACGTGGTTGCTGCCGAGCGCGGCAACGCCAAGGCGATGCACAATCTTGCGGTGCTGGACGCCGATGGCGGCGGCAAGGGCGCAAACTACAAGAGTGCCTCGCAATGGTTCCGGAAAGCCGCCGAGCGTGGCGTCGCCGACAGCCAGTTCAATCTCGGTATCCTCTATGCCCGCGGCATCGGCGTGGAGCAGAACCTCGCCGAATCCTACAAATGGTTCAGCCTGGCGGCCGCACAGGGCGATGCCGATGCCGGCCGCAAACGCGACGATGTCGCAAAGCGCCTCGACCCGCAGTCGCTGGCTGCCGCAAAGCTGGCCATCCAGACCTTCACCGCCGAGCCGCAGCCGGATGATGCAGTCAATGTGCCTGCACCTGCCGGCGGCTGGGATGCCCCGCCTGCGCAGACGACCACCAAGCCTGCGGCCAAGGCAGCCCCCGCCAAGCATGTGACGACGACGGCAGCCGCTTCGCGTTGATTTCCGGCGTGAGCACAAAGCCGGCGATGTCATCCATTGTCCTCGCCCGGAGACAATCCGGGCTGGGGCTTGTTCGTACGTGAGACCATCCGCGCCTGCCCTTGCACATGCGCGAAGCGCGAGCGCTGGATGAACCTCGCGCTGCGGCCGGCGTCACAAATGTGATGGCCGCCGCCGTACGTCTCTCCATCTTTGATTAGGCCGGAAGAGGAATCCCCGACCTCGCGGCAAAAAAGCCGCAAGGGGGGGATTTCATGTCCCGCCGCCTGCGCATTTCGGCTATTCAAGGAGCACAAGAGTCACGCGCGTGAGCGGCGGGCTGCTCGCGCGAAAAGAGCCACGAGTCCCGACCACGAGCTGACGCGCGTGCAGATCTATCTCCCGATCGCCGATATCCCGGTCAACATCTTCCTGCTGCTCGCCATGGGCGCGGCGGTCGGCTTCGTCTCCGGCATGTTCGGCATCGGCGGCGGCTTCCTGATGACCCCGCTCTTGATCTTCGTCGGCATCACACCGGGCGTTGCCGTCGCCTCGGTGTCCAGCCACATCGCCGCATCATCCTTTTCCGGCGCGCTCTCCTATTGGCGGCGGCGGGCGATCGATCCGTCACTGGCCTCGGTGCTCCTGGTCGGCGGCGCGATCGGCACAGCGCTCGGGGTCTCCACCTTCACGCTGTTGCGCGCCCTCGGCCAACTCGACCTGATGATCGCGCTTTCCTATGTCGCTCTGCTCACATCGGTCGGCGGGGTGATGGTCTGGGAGGGCGTGCGTGCCTTGCTGCGCACGCGCCGCGGCGAGTTCGTCGCGGTACGACGGCCGGGCAGCCATGTCTGGATCCACGGGCTGCCCCTGAAGATGCGGTTCAAGCGCTCCAAGATCTATGTCTCGGTCATTCCCGTCATCGTCATCGGCGTCATCATCGGCTTTCTCGGCGCGGTAATGGGCATCGGCGGCGGCTTCATCCTGGTGCCGCTCCTGATCTATCTGCTGCGGGTGCCGACCTCGACCGTGATCGGCACCTCGATGGTGCTCACGCTCGCGACCATGCTCATCGCAACCATGCTGCACGCAATCAGCAATCATCTGGTCGATGCCGTGCTGGCCCTGATCCTGATGGTCGGCGGCGTCACCGGCGCGCAATTCGGAGCCCGCGCCGGCCAGATGATCCGCAGCGAGCAACTGCGTCTGCTGCTCGGGCTGTTGATTCTCGCGGTCGGTATCCGCTTTGCCGTCGAACTCGTGATCCGGCCCGAAGACCTGTTCACGATCCGCGAGACGGGAGTGAGCGAATGAGCGCGCGCCGGCTCATTGCAGGCATGGCACTGGCCCTTGCGCTCAGTGCCACTGCTCCTGCACGAGCCGAGCGACTGATCGTCTCGGTGTCGAATCACCGGGTCACCGTGACGCCGAACTACGCCGGCGAGGAGCTGGTGCTGTTCGGCTCGGTCGAAAAGGATGCGCAGACGCCGTCGATGCGGGCGAGCTACGATCTGGTCGTGACCGTGCTCGGACCGCGCGCCGACATGGTGACGCGGCGCAAGGAACGCAAATTCGGCATCTGGATCAACACCGACTCGCGGCAGTTTCTGAAAGTCCCCGGCTATCTCGCGCTGTTCGCCAACCGGTCTTTCGAGGCGATCGCGCCGCCCGAGGTGCAGCGCCGGCAGCAGCTTGGACTCAACAATGTGCTGCTGACCCAGCGGGTGGGTCCGGATTATGCCGACGTGGTACCGAACGATGCCTTCCGCAGCGCTTTCGTGCGGCTGCAGTCGCAGCATGGCCTCTATCGCGAGGATACTTCGGCCGTTACCTTCCTGACGCCGACCTTGTTCCGAACCGGCATTCCGCTGCCGGCCGCCGTGCCGATCGGCACCTATGAGGTGGAGATCAAGCTGTTCGCCAACGGCACTTTCATCAGCAAGACCGAAACCGCGTTCGAAATCGTCAAGATCGGCTTCGAACAGTTCGTGGCGACCACGGCGCGGCAAAATGGCTTGATTTATGGCCTCGTCACGACAGCCATGGCGCTGATGACCGGATGGATGGCGTCGATCGTATTCAGGCGCGATTGATCCTGTCCATCGTTGCCAGCGAGGCTTCGTCGCTGACGCTCCTCGACATGACGGAATCGACCACTACACCTCGATCGCGGTCCGCACCCCCGGCTCCAGCAGCTTCAACCGCGGGCCGAAGCCGAGTGCATCGAAGGTGGCTCGCAGGTCCTGCGCGCTCTGCCGGAAATGCGCCCAGCCGTCGGTGTGAACGGGCACGATCAGCGCGTCGGGAAAGACGCGTGCCGTCTCGATCGTGTCGTTGGTATCCATCGTCAGATGAAACGGCCCGCGGGTCTGCGCCGCGCCCGCGAACGGCAGCACCACACCCGCCTTGAAGCGACGCGCGACTTCGGCAACTCCGTCATAGAACACCGTGTCGCCGCTGACATAGATCGGTGCGCTTTGCTGCGGCTGCAGCACGAAGCCGATGACGTCGCCGGCGAACGGCTCGATACCGGCCGGACCGTGACGCGCTGGCGTCGCGGTGACCGTCAGCGTCTTGCCCTCCTTGGTGAGTTGCGTCGTTGCCCAGGGCGCAAGCCCCTCCGCATGACCTTCCAGCCGCTTGGCGCCGATCTCCGTGGTCAGCACCCGGGCTGCTCGCCTGAGAAAATCGCGGCCACCATGATCGAGATTGTCCGAATGCTGGTCATGGCTCAACAGCACCGCATCGATCTCACCGACCGTATCAGGCCCGAGCGCCGGACCGATCAGCTTCTCCAGCTTCACGTGAGGCAGTTGATAACTGCCCGGCTGGTCGAAGGTCGGATCGGTGAGAAGGCGAAAGCCGTCGATCTCGATCAAGGCGGTCGGGCCGCCGATCAGCGTGATGGAAAGGTTCATGCTTTGACTCCCACAGCTTGGACCGCCCGAGCCGGCGCGCGCGTCACCAGATAGATGCCGAGCGCGACGGGAACGACGCCGAACAGATCCTGCAACGCGACGTGCTCCCCGAGCACGAGGAAGGCGAAGATCATCGCCAGGGGCGGCATCAGGAAGTGATAGGCGCTGGCGGCGATCGCGCCACACACTTTCAGGAGATGGAACCACAGCACATAGGCGAGGATTGATCCGCCGAAGACGAGGAAGGCGAAAGCGCCGATCAGCTGCGGGTTCAGCGTGACCGCATCCGCGCTGGAAAAGGCATACGCAAACGGCCACAGCACGATGCCGGCCGAAAGGTTCTGAATGCCGTTGCCGATCCACAGGCTTCCCTTCGGCGCGAGCTGCTTGAACAGGATGGTGCCGGATACGATCGAGGCCAGCGCAGCCAAAGTGTAGAGGATGCCGTCAAGCTGGTCGGTGCCGACCGACATCCGGTGCCAGACGATCATGGCGACGCCGACGATGCCGAGCGTGAGGCCTGCGACCTTGCGCCAGGTGAGTGCCTCGCCGAGCAACAGTGCGGCGAATACAGCGGTGAACACTGGATTGGCCGATACGATGAGGCCGCCGAGCCCGGCCGAGACCGTCTTCAGGCCGGTATAGCCGAGACCGAGATAGAGCGCGTTGTTGGCGATGCCGATCACGGCGAACACGATCGCATCGCGCCAGGACATCGCCCAGGCGTCGCGGCGGATGGCCGAAACCGCCAGAATCAAGATGCCGGCCAGAGAGAACCGCGCGGCCAGCAGCAGCAGCGGCGGGCAATAGGTCACGCCGATCTTGCCGGCGACGAAGGCAAAGCTCCAGAGCAGGCAGAACAGGCCGATCTCGACCGGCAGGTAATTCAACCCAGAGCGCGAGATGGGAACCGAGGGGGCAAGCGACACCGGCATTCTCCTTTACCCACCCATGTACGGCCGCCGCTTCCCATTTGGAAATTAAATGATAAACTTAACTCCAGTGGTTTTTTGAATGGGGCAGATATGCTCGATCTCGACCTGCTTCGCAGCTTCGTCTCGGTGGTGGAAGCCGGCGGCTTCACCCGGGCGAGCGAGCGCGTCCACCGCACCCAATCGACCGTCAGCCAGCAGATCAAACGCCTAGAGGAGGATCTCGGCCAGATCCTGCTCAACCGCAACGGCAAGGACGTCACCCCGACCGAAGCCGGCGAACGGCTGCTGTCCTACGCGCGGCGGCTGCTGGCGCTGGCCGAAGAGGCCCGCGACGTGGTCGGGCGGCCGGGGGCCGATGGCGCGGTGAAGCTCGGCATCCCCGAGGATTTCGCCGCCTACCGGTTGGCGAGGCTGCTGGCCTCGTTTTCCCGCGCGCATCCTCACCTGCGGCTCGACGTACGGGCCGACCAGAGCCTCTATCTGAAACGCGATCTCGAGCGCGGCGATCTCGATCTCGCGCTGCTCAAGCGCAGCGCCGACGACGAAAGGGCGGCGATCGCGGCCTGGCCGGAAGAGGTCTACTGGGTGACGAGCAAGGGCCACCCGGTCGACCTCGACAGCCCGTCGCTGCCGCTGATTGGGTTCCCGCCCGGCTGCCTTTATCGCAGGCGCGCCATCCACGCGCTCGAAACCGCCGGCCGCGCCTGGCACATGGCCTATACGTCGTCGAGCTTGGCCGGCATCCAGGCCGCGGTCGCCGCCGGTCTCGGCTTGGGCATTCTCAGCGACATGTCGGTGCAAGCCGACCATCGCGTGCTCACCACCAAGGAAGGCTTCGCGCCGATCGAGCACACCGAACTCGCGCTGGTCGCCTCGCCCGATGCGAGCTCGGCGACCTTGCGTTTGGCTGAGCGGCTGGCGGAGTTCTGCGACAAGGCCCAGGCCAAGGCGGCGTAGGCCGTTGCCGACGATCGCGAGCGTCGCGCCCCACGGACAGTAAGTTCCCTCTCCCGCTTGCGGGGGAGGGTTAGGGAGGGGGCCGTCACACGAGCGGTGCTAGTGGCGCCCCCACTCCGACTCTCCCCCGCAAGCGGGGGAGAGGGCGCACCGGATTCGCGGGCGCTTACGATAAACCCTAATTCTAATAGCACCGCGCCGCGGCGATGCTGTGCAGCCTGGTGTCGCCGAGCACATGGGCGATGAAGGATCGCTTCGGAAAAATCTTTGCAAATGCCGCGTCTCGCACGCTCAGGCCGCCGGCATAGGCGCCGAAGGCCGGCATCACCGCGCGCTCGCCGTCGGAGACGAAGCAACGCCGCTCCACGCTGCGCGCCCGTGTCGCCACGCGTGCCTTGGGATGCAGGTGCCCCGCGATCTCGCCTCGCGCGCCGGTCGGCTCGTGGCGGAAGGTCACTGCGCCGATCGCGATTTCATCCGCCACACTGCCGCCGACATCGCGCGGCGAAGGATCGTGATTACCCGCAATCCAGAGCCAGTCGCGCCCGACCTGCAGATCGGCGATCGAGGCGCGGTCATCACCCGATAGCCGCATGTGCGCATCGCGATCATGAAAGCTGTCGCCGAGTGCGATCACGAGCTTCGGATTGTAGCGCGCAATCGCGCCAGCGAGCCGCGCGAGAGTGGCTGCGGTGTCGAAGGGCGGAAGCAAAGTGCCGCGCGCGGCGTAGCTTGAGCCTTTCTCCAGATGCAAATCGGAAACGACGAGCAGCCGCTCGTCGTCCCACCACAAGGCGCCGGAGAGATCGGCGAGCAGCGAGACGCCAGCGACATCCACTCTGCCGGAGGAAACAACCGGTCGAACCACAGAGTTCGTCATGGCCGGGCTTGGCCCGGCCATCCACGTCTTTGCTCGGCAAAGAAAGACGTGGATGCCCGGCACAAGGCCGGGCATGACGATGTGGATGAATTATCGCCCCGCAACTTCATTGTTCCCTGCCGTGCTTCTCCAACGGCTCTTTCGTGCCGCGAAGCGACGCTTGGAGCAATGCGCTTACCCCATCGCTTCCCTGACCAGTTCGTCGGCGGCTTCGGCCAGGAGCTCGTCGGCCGCCTCGCCATAGACCGACTCCCGGCCGATTTCCAGCATCACCGGCACTGCGAGCGGCGAAACGTGATCGAGTTCCCGATGGGTGATTCGCCCCTCGATGCGTTTGAGCATATCACCAAGCCGGCGCAGGTCGAGCAAGCCCGTCGCGGCATCGGCGCGCGCAGCCCGCAGCAGCACGTGATCCGGCTGATGCTTGCGCAGCACGTCATAGACGAGATCGGTCGAGAACAGCACCTGGCGTCGCGTCTTCTCCTCCGTGGTGGAGCGGCGCGCGATCAGGCCGGAAATGATCGCACACGATCGAAACGTGCGCTTCATGAGCGCCGATTCGGCAAGCCAGGCCTCGAGATCGTCGCCCAGCATGTCCGGATCGAACAAAGCGGCGAGATCGAGTCGGCCGTCGCGAACCATCAGCGACATGTCACCGAGCCCCCAGACCGCAAGCGCATATTCGTTGGCGACGAAGCCGAGCGGACGCACCCGCGCCCGCTCCAGCCGACGCGTCAGCAACATGCCGAGCGTCTGATGCGCGAGCCGGCCTTCGAAGGGATAGCAGACCAGGTAGTGCTTGTTGCCGCGTGGAAAGGTCTCGACCAGGAGCTCGCGTCGCGCCGGCACGCGCGAGACATCCTTCTGCAGCGAGAGCCAGTCGCGCACCTGCTCCGGCAACGCTCTCCACGAGCTGCTATCATCGAGCAGCCGGCGCACGCGATCGGCGAGATAGGTCGAGAGTGGAAACTTGCCGCCCATATAGGACGGCACCTTGGGATCGCTGTCATTGGCCCGGCTGACATAGACCTGATCCTCGACCAGCGCCTCGTAACGCACGATCTCGCCGCTGAACACAAAGGTGTCGCCGAAGGTGAGGCCTTCGATGAACGCCTCCTCGATCTCGCCAAGCAGTCGCCCGCCGCGCGCAATCGCGCTCGCCGAGCCGGCAGCGCCTCCGCGCGATCGCACCAGCCGTACCTTCAGCATCGCTTCTTCGACGATGGTGCCGACGTTCAGACGATAGCTCTGCCGCACCTTGGGATTGGCGACGCGCCAACGACCCTGGCTGTCCTGCTTGATGCGCGCGAAGCGCTCATAGGTCTTGAGCGCGTAGCCGCCGGTGGAGACGAAATCGAGCACGTCGTCGAAATCACTGCGCGACAGCGCCGCATAGGGCACAGCCGTGATCACCTCCGAATAAAGCTCGTCGGCGAGAAACGGCTCAGCGCAGGCGCACCCCAGTACATGCTGCGCCAGCACGTCGAGGGCGCCGGTGCGCAACGGCGGCGTATCTTGGGCATTGTCGGCGATCGCATCGATCGCGACGCTGCATTCCAGCACCTCGAAGCGGTTGGCGGGCACCAGAACAGCGCGGGAGGCCTCGTCGAGCCGATGATTGGCGCGGCCGATTCGTTGCATCAGCCGCGAGCAGCCCTTCGGTGCGCCGACATTGATGACGAGATCGACGTCGCCCCAGTCGACGCCGAGATCGAGCGAGGAGGTACAGACCACGCCGCGCAACCTGCCGGCCGCCATCGCCTCCTCGACCTTGCGGCGCTGCGCGACATCGAGCGAACCATGATGCAGCGCGATCGCAAGATTATCGTCATTCATGCGCCAGAATTCCTGGAACAGCATCTCGGCCTGGCTGCGGGTGTTGACGAAGATCAGCGTGGTCTTGTTGGCCTTGATCAGCTCGTACATCTCAGCCAGTGCGTGGCGCGCGCTGTGGCCGGCCCACGGCAGCCGCTCGCGCGTATCGAGCATCTGTACGACCGGCGGCGCGGCGCCGCCGGCGAGCACGACATCGGCGGCCTCGGACCTTCCGGCCGGCTGCGGCATAAGGAAGCGCGCCAGCTGCTCCGGTTCGGCCACCGTCGCCGACAGGCCGATCATGCGCAACTCAGGGGCAATCCGCCATAAGCGGGCGAGACCGAGCGACAGCAGGTCGCCCCGCTTGGACGTGACGAGCGCGTGCAGTTCGTCGAGCACGACTCGCCTGAGCGAGGAAAACAGATAGGGCGCGTCCGCCGACGATAGCAGCAGCGCCAGCTGCTCCGGCGTCGTCAGCAGGATGTCCGGCGGATAGCAGCGCTGGCGCTGCTTGCGCGAGGCCGGGGTATCGCCGGTGCGGGTCTCGACCTTGATCGGCAGGCCCATCTCGGCGATCGGAGTCTGCAGATTACGGGCGATGTCGACCGCAAGCGCCTTCAAAGGCGAGATATAGAGCGTATGCAGGCCGCTGCTACGGATGACACCGCGGCCGGTGCTCGTGACGCCTCCCCGCTCTTGAGAGCGAGAGCGAGCTTCGCTCGCCTCGGAGCCCACAAGGGGTGACGCAGCGGAAAGAGCAGGCTGTGCGGCGGGCGAGGCTGCGGCTCGGCGATCCGCTCGCGGGTCCAGCTCCACCAATGTCGGCAGAAATCCCGCCAGTGTCTTGCCGGCCCCCGTCGGCGCGATCAGGAGCGCCGAGCGGTTTGCGCGCGCCTTCTCCAGCAAGGCCAGCTGATGCGCGCGCGGCGCCCATCCGCGCGTCGCAAACCATTTCAGGAAATGGTCCGGCAACGGCGCGGCGGCGTCATCGGTCAGCACTGGTTTGACGCGGAGCGGCACCTGCAACAGGTAAGCCGTCCCCATGGTTTCGTCGAGGGCAGACTGGTCACGGTCTTCCGGGTCGCGTTTCGCGCTTTCCCCTCACCCTGAGGAGTTCGCGAGTTTGGCGGGCGTCTCGAAGCGTGTGGCCGCATCGAGCCTCAGGGTTCGCGAGGCGATGCGCAGCATCGTCCGGAGACGCTGACGCGCTCCTCGCCATGAGGATCACTCATCATTCCGTCACCGGCTTGTCCGAGATCTGCCAGTCCTTGCCGTCGAAGATGGAGATATAGAGCGTCTTCATCGGTGTGTAGTCGTCCGGCGTGTAGTCGTAATTGATGCCGTCGATGAAGAATGGCGAGTGGAATCCTGCCAGGGTCGAGGCCTGTTTCAGCACGTTCTCGCGCGTCAGGGTGTCGCCGCAGCGGCGCAGGATCTCGGCCATCGTGGCCGCCTGCCCGTAGCCGGCATAGGCGATGGTGTTGTCGGGATCGATATTGGGCAGATATTTGGCCCGCAGCGCCTCGAAGCCTTTTACCTCCGGATCGTCCTTCCAGCGCGGCACGCCGGCATCCTTGGAGTAGCGGATGGCGACGATACCCGCCGCGTTCTCGAAG
This sequence comes from Bradyrhizobium sp. SZCCHNGR1005, assembly GCF_032489995.1. Lineage (NCBI taxonomy): Bacteria > Pseudomonadati > Pseudomonadota > Alphaproteobacteria > Hyphomicrobiales > Nitrobacteraceae > Bradyrhizobium > Bradyrhizobium sp. SZCCHNGR1005. Next base: position 87,868 of record NZ_JAUEZC010000006.1, on the reverse strand, counting down.
CCGGCCGCGCTCAGGATGGAGCGTCCCGTCGAACCGGCCGACAGCAGTTGCAGCGGCTTCCAGCCGAGCTCAGCCACCTTGCGGATCGATTGCGACGTCGCCTTGCCGGTGGTGATGTTGTAGAAGACGTCCGCGCCCGATTTCGACAGGTTGATCAGCTGCGAATCGATGGTCGGATCGGTGAGATCATAGGTCTGCTCCATGATCACCTCCGCCTTGCCGCCGGCATCAGCCAGCACCTTCTTGAATGGCCCCAGGAAATCGCGGCCGAAATCATCGTTCTGATAGAGGATGCCGATCTTGGCTTCGGGCTTCACGCTGATCACGTGCCTGGCGAGGATGCGCGCTTCGGTCGGATAGAGCGGCAGCCCGGCCATGGTCCATTTGTAGTTCTTCGGATCGTTCCATTTCGAGGCGCCGGTGTTGAGCAGAAGCTGCGGCACGCCCTTGGCGTTGAGATATTTGTGCACGGCGGTCTGCGGTGCGGTGCCGAGCGAGCCGTACAGCGCCAGCACCTCCTCCTGCTCCACCAGCCGCCGCGTCGCCTCGACACATTTCGGGGCACTATAGGCATCGTCCATGGTGAGGAACTTGATCTTGCGACCGTTGATCCCGCCCTGTTCGTTCAGCATCTGAAAATAGGCTTCGCCGACGCGCCCAAGCACGCCGTACAGCGAGCCGGGTCCGGAATGCGGCACGGTCTGCCCGAGCCGGATCTCGGTGTCGCTGGCGCCAGCGTCGTATTTCTTCTCGGCAGCCCAGACGCAAGGGGCGGCAATGGTCGCAACACCAACGGCAGTAAGTGCGGTCGCGCAGAATTGGCGCCGTGTCTGACGATTTTTCATTTGTTGTGTCCTCCCTAGGCGCTCATCCTTCGACATCGGGAAGCACGCGGCAAGCATGAAGTTGCCGCACGTCGCAGAGTGCAGTGCGATCAACTCATGATGTCGCGCAACAACTCAAGCTTTCGTCGCGACCACAACGAGGCCGCGCACCGGCACTTGATCTTCCGTGCGCGGGCTCGCCGGCACGAGATGTGAAAGCGTCAATCCCGCTGACGCGGTCGCATTGCGGATATATTCCGCAGCGTGGGCATAACGCAGCCCACCGCCCATGATCACGCCATCCCCGTCGTGAGACTCGACGGTAAAGGCAAGCAGACCGCCGGGCATGAGCACGCGCTGCACCTGCTGCAGAACCGGCGCGAGCTCGCCGACATAGACCATCGCGTCGGCTGCGAGCACGAGATCGGCGCTTGCATCCCGCTGCCTTAGCAAGGCCGCGGTCATGTCATCGACGTCGAGCTCGGCATAGAGGCCGGTGGCTCGGGCCTGCTCGATCATGCCCGGAGACAGATCGACGCCGATGAACGTATCGACATTCTTGGCGAAAGCCGCAGCGCCGAGGCCGGTGCCACAGCCGAGATCCACGGCGCGTTTGAAAAAGGCGGTCTTCTTCTGCGCCGCGCGCACCGAAAGCACCGCCTTGAACAGGATCTCAGGCGCGCAGTAGTGCAGCCGCTCGATCAACTCCTGTTCGAAGCGCGGGGCATATTGATCGAACAGCGATTGCACATAGGCCTTGGGCATGTCCGAAAGCGGCTTGGCGCCAAGACGCATCAAGCGCACGCCGGCGCCGTGATGATCATCCGGATCGGCGACGCAGGCCTTCTGAAAGGCGGCGATCGCCGCATCGGCTTCGCCCATGTCGTCCCGGATTTCCCCCAATGCAAACCAGGCGGACGCGAAATTCGGCGCCACCTCGAGCGCCTGCTCCAGCACCTCGGCCGCGGCGGCGAGATCCCCCTTCAGCTGCAGGTCACGCGCGAATTCATAGCGGCGATCGGCGATCAGATCGCCGGAGGACAGGAACAAGCGGCCGGGCATGACGGAACTGAGTTGAGGCGGTCTCGATTGATGCATCGAGGTTCCTATATATGATCGACATGCGCCCGCAAGACATCCTGATGCCCGTCCCCGCCGGCCTGTGCTGCAAGGCCGGCGGCTTCCATATCGATCCGACGCGACCGGTCGAACGTGCCCTGATCACCCACGGCCATTCCGACCATGCCCGCGCCGGCCACGGTGCGGTGCTGGCCACGCAGGAAACCCTCGACATCATGCGGCTGCGTTACGGCGATCATTTTGCCGGCTCGACGCAGGCGATACGCTATGGGGAGACGATCAAGCTCGGCGATGTCACGGTCAGCTTCCACCCGGCCGGGCATGTGCTGGGCTCGGCCCAGATCAAGGTATCGTGCAAGGATACCTGCATCATCGCCTCCGGTGACTACAAGGATGCGCGCGACCCGACCTGCGCACCCTTCGAGCTCGTGCAATGCGATGTCTTCATTACCGAAGCAACGTTCGGCCTGCCGGTGTTCCGGCATGGCGATGCCGCGGCGGAGGTGAAAAAGCTGCTGGCATCCGTCGCACTGTTTCCGGAGCGCGCCCATCTCGTCGGCGCATACTCGCTTGGGAAAGCCCAACGTGTGATCGCGCTGATCCGCGAGGCCGGCTACGATGCGCCGATCTATCTGCACGGCGCGATGGAGAAGATTACCCGCTACTATGAGGCACAGGGCGTCCCGCTCGGCGAGTTGCGTCCCGTGAAGGGCAGGAAGAAGGCCGAGCTTGCCGGCACGATCACGCTGGCGCCGCCGAGCGCGACCTCCGATCTGTGGACCCGGCGCTTTCCCGATCCGGTCACGGCCTTTGCGTCTGGATGGATGCGGGTGCGCGCCCGCGCCCGGCAACGCGGCGTGGAGCTGCCGCTGGTGATTTCGGACCATGCCGATTGGGACGGGCTGACTGCGACCATTGCGGCGACCGGCGCCCGCGAGGTCTGGGTCACGCATGGGCAGGAAGACGCGCTGGTGCATTGGTGCCGATCGCAGGGGCTCGCCGCACGGCCGCTCGATCTCGTCGGCTATGGCGATGAGGAAGAGACCGAGGTGCTGACAGCGGCAGAGGAAGCAGAGGCATGAACCGCTTTGCCGAACTGCTCGACCGTCTCGCCTACGAGCCCGGGCGCAACAACAAGCTGCGCCTCATCACGTCCTATTTCCGCGAGGTCGAGGATCCCGATCGCGGCTATGCGCTGGCGGCGCTGACCGGCGCGCTGTCGTTCAAGCACGCCAAGCCCGCACTGATCCGCGACCTCATTGCCGCCCGCACCGACCCGATGCTGTTTGCGCTGTCCTATGATTATGTCGGCGACCTCTCCGAGACGGTGGCGCTGATGTGGCCGAAGGGCGATCATGGGCAATCTTTCCTGAGCCCTCCTCCCCACCCCTCCCCCGCAAGGGGGGAGGGAGCCGCGTTGCGTACGGAGTTTCCATCTCGGACAATTTCGAGCACGGGCTCGACCAACACGCATTCCGCCTCGATCACTGCTCTCACCGTTCCCTCCCCCCTTGTGGGGGAGGGTCAGGAAGGGGGGTACCGCGAGTCCGATGCGAGTGAAGAACCGCGGCCACCCTACTTCCACAACAGCCCTCCGCCACCGACTCTCACCGACGTCGTCACCACGCTGCGCACGCTCGGCAAGACCGACCTGCCGCGGCAGCTGGCGCGGTGGCTCGACGAACTCGATGAGACCGGACGCTGGGCGCTGCTGAAGCTCGTCACCGGCGCTCTGCGGATCGGCATCTCCGCGCGGCTCGCCAAGACCGCGGCCGCCGCGCTCGGCGACAAGGACCCGCACGAGATCGAGCTGATCTGGCCCGGCCTGTCGCCGCCTTATCTGGACCTGTTCGCCTGGCTCGAAGGCCGCGGCGAGAAGCCGGAGAACCGTGATCCCGCACCGTTCCGCCCGGTGATGCTGGCCCATGCGCTGGAGGACGAGGACTTCACCAATATGGATCCCACTGACTACATCGCGGAATGGAAGTGGGACGGCATCCGCGTCCAGGCCGTCAGCGGACGTGACCCACAAGGCCACATGGTCACGCGGCTCTATTCGCGCAGCGGCGAGGACATCACCGGCAGCTTCCCGGACCTCTTGCCCTCGCTGCATCTGCCGGCCGCTATCGACGGCGAATTGCTGGTGCTTCGCGACGGCCGTGTGCAGAGCTTCAACGTGCTACAGCAGCGGCTGAACCGGAAAACGGTCTCGCCGAAGCTGCTGAAGGAGTATCCCATCCATCTGCGTGCTTACGACCTGCTGGCCGACGAGGAGAACGACCTGCGCGAACTGACCTTCGCCGAACGCCGCGAGCACCTTGAAGCCTTCGTCAAGCGGCTCGACGATATCAGGCTCGATCTGTCGCCGACCATTGCGTTTGCAAGCTGGGGCGAGCTGAAGGCGGCACGCGCCAATCCCGCCGCGGCCGGCGCAGGGGAGGACGCCGACGCGGTCGAAGGCGTCATGCTGAAGCGGCGTGACGCGGTCTATCTGCCGGGCCGGCCGAAGGGACAATGGTGGAAGTGGAAGCACGATCCCGATATCATCGACGCCGTGCTGATGTATGCGCAGCGCGGCCACGGCAAGCGCTCATCCTACTACTCCGACTACACGTTCGGCGTTTGGACCGCAGGCGATGACGGCGACCAGTTGGTGCCGGTCGGCAAGGCCTATTTCGGCTTCACCGACGAGGAGCTATTGCAGATCGACCGCTTCGTCCGGCGCAACACGGTCGAGAAGTTCGGCCCGGTGCGCGAGGTCGTGCACGAGCCCGACCAGGGGCTGGTCCTCGAGGTCGCCTTCGAGGGACTGCAGCGTTCGGCGCGGCACAAATCCGGTATCGCCATGCGCTTTCCGCGCATCAACCGGCTGCGCTGGGACAAGCCGCCGCGCGAAGCTGACCGGCTAGAGACGCTGGAGCGGATGCTGAAGGCAGAAAGCGTGGCCGCACCATGATCTCGCATTAAAAGCCGGTAAGCCGCTTGCGGCGACGCGGCGGGTTCCCCACCTGCTCCGCGTTGCCTATAATGGGCTTCACGCATTTGCCCCCGGGGAGACGATGGCATGTCGAACGACGTCAGGGATTATCCGGCTCGCAGCAGCCAGGATGGCCTCTACCGCTTTCTCGGCGGCTCGCCGCTGTCGGTCGCTTTCCGGCTCATTCTCCTGTCGATCCTGGTCGGCGTCGTGCTGTCGGCGATCGGCTTCGATCCGCTCAACATTCTCAACAGCATTCGCCTCCTGGTCCGGCGGCTCTATGAGCTCGGCTTCGACGCGATCAACTGGCTTTGGCGCTATTTCCTGCTCGGCGCCGTCATCGTGATCCCGATCTGGCTCCTGTCGCGGATCTTCACGCCGCGCGGCAGATGAGGGATCGTTGCCGATGCAGCTCCGCTTTGTCGGCTGCGGCGATGCCTTCGGCTCCGGCGGCCGCTTCAACACCTGCTTCCATCTCACCGGCGAAAGCACCAACCTGCTGATCGATTGCGGCACGTCGTCATTGGCGGCGCTGAAGCGGCTCGACATCGTCCGCAACGATGTCGAGCTGATCCTGATCACGCATTTCCATGGCGATCATTTCGCCGGCCTGCCCTTCTTCCTGCTGGATGCGCAATTTTCGCGCCGAACGAAGCCGCTCGTCATTGCCGGCCCGACGAGCATCGCAACGCGTCTGACGCAGGTCATGGAGGCGCTGTTCGAGAATTCGTCCAAGACTCGGCAGAAATTCGAACTCTCGGTCGTGAGCCTCGAACCCGAGCAGACAGTCCGCTTCGGCGAGGTCGCCGTGACGCCTTACCCCGTCGTCCATGGCGAATCCGGCGGTCCGTTCCTGGGCTACCGGATCGAGGCTGAAGGCCGCATCGTCGCCTACAGCGCCGACACCGAGTGGACGGATACGCTGGTTCCGCTTGGGCGGCAGGCCGACCTGTTCATTGCCGAAGCCTATACTTACGACAAGGCCGTCAAGAATCATCTCAGCCTTGCCACCTTGGAAGCGCATCTCGACGAGATCCGTCCCAAGCGCCTCGTCCTCACCCATATGAGCGACGACATGCTGTCTCGCCTGGACGCGCTGCCCTACACAGCCGCGCATGACGGCATGAGCATCGCGCTCTAGCGGCGGTAGGGAATCGCCGATAAACGAGCGCTCACGCCGCAAGAGTCCGGCGAACGAACAAGCGAGCGTCCATTGCATTCCCCGGGACTCACAAAGTCCAACGTGACCAGCGCGCAGGTATTCGCGATCGCGGGCCCGGCCATGGTCGCAAACCTGACCACGCCGCTGATCGGCATCGTCGCGACATCCGCGATCGGACGTCTCGGCGAAGCCAGCCTGCTCGGCGGCGTCGCCATGGCTTCCGTGATCTTCGATTGCCTGTTCTGGCTGTTCGGCTTCCTGCGGATGAGCACGCTCGCCTTCACCGCGCAAGCGCTCGGAGCTGGCGAACGCGACGCATTGCAGGTGGTGCTGGTGCGCGGTCTCGCACTCGCTACGGGGATCGGCAGCATCCTGATCGTGCTGCAATTGCCGCTCTTCGGCGTGCTTTTCAGCGCGATGGGCGGAAGCGAGGCGGTGACCCGCGCCGGCAGGACCTACTTCACCATCCGCATCTGGTCATCGCCGCTCGCCCTCGCCAATTACGTCGTGCTCGGCTGGCTGATCGGCCAGGCCCGCGCGCGGCTGGCGCTCGCGGTACAGATCGCCATTAACCTGACCAATGTCGCGGTGACCTTGCTCCTCGTCCTGGTGCTGGACGCCGGGATCGCCGGGGCCGCGATCGCCGCCGTGGTCGCGGAAGCGGTCGGCCTCATCCTGGGCGTCGCATTGGCGCGACGGCTGTTGCCGGACGGCATCGCGCTATCGCGGAAGGCGCTGCTCGACGGCGACGGCGTGAGGCGGATGCTCGCGGTGAACCGCGACATCATGATCCGCACCGCAGCGCTGATCACGGTGTTCTTGTTCTTCAATGCCCAAGGCGCGCGCGCCGGCGATATCACATTGGCTGCCAACGCGGTGCTGAACAATTTCCTCCTCGTCAGCGCCTTCTTTCTCGATGGTCTCGCCAACGCCGCCGAGCAGCTCTGCGGCTACGCCATCGGCGCCCGCGACCGGCGCGCCTTCAGCGGCGCGACCCGGCTGATCCTCGCCTGGGGTTTTGGCTTCTCGCTCATGGTCAGCACGACCCTGGCCTTGTTCGGCCCGGCGCTGATCGAGCTGATGACGGCGAGTCCTGCTGTGCGCTTCGCCGCCCGCGACTTCCTCGTCTTCGTGATCGTATCGCCGCTGCTCGCGGTGTTCGCCTTCGCGTTTGACGGAATCTATATCGGCGCGACCTGGGTGCGCGACATGCGCAACCTCATGATCGCGTCGCTCGGCATCTTCCTGCTTACCTGGTTCGCACTGCGCAGCACCGGCAACACCGGGCTATGGTTCGCCTTCCTCGCTCACTACGCCGCGCGCGGCGGTTTGCAGGGCCTGCGCTATCCGGCGCTGATGAAGGCATCGTTTGGGAAGGCCTGAACTCTCGCCATCTCCAGCGCTTGTCGGGGAATGGCAGCGGAATAGGACGGAGGCTAAACTGGCCAATCTTCCGCAGTAATGGTCGCCGCGTCGGCACCGACGATCTCCGACAGCGACTCTCGTCCGGTGCGCAATAAGGTCGAGGCGAGGTCGGCCTTGATGCTCTCGATCAAACCCAGCCCTTTATAGACCAGCGACGAATAGAGCTGGATCAGGCTGGCCCCGGCACGAATCTTGGTCAGCGCCGCGCCGCCGGAATCGATGCCACCGACCCCGATCAGCGGAAACGCGCCCTCCGCGCGCACGAACGTCTCTGCGACCATCCGCGTCGACAACCGGAACAGCGGCCGTCCGGACAGCCCGCCCTGCTCCTTGGCCCGCACCTGCTCACGCAGGCTCTTGGGCCGCGACAGCGTCGTGTTGGAGACGATCATGCCGTCGACCTTCCGCGAACGCGCAACATGGACCACGTCGTCGAGCTCGGCGAGGCTGAGATCGGGCGCGATCTTCAGCAGCACCGGCGTATCGCCCGCCTTCGCCTTCACGCGATCGCGCGCCTCCAGCACTTTGGCCAAGAGATCGTCGAGTTGCGCTGCCTGCTGCAGGTTGCGCAGGCCCGGGGTGTTGGGTGAGGAGATGTTGACCGTGAAGTAGCTCGCGACCGGCGCGAAGGTCTCGATCAGCCGCACATAATCGGCCACACGGTCCGTGGAATCCTTGTTGGCCCCGACATTGACCCCGACGATGCCGCCCTGATGAGCGCGGCCGGCAAGCCGCCGCAGCACGAGCTCAGCGCCGTCATTGTTGAAGCCCATCCGGTTGATCACCGCTTCGTCCCGCTCCAGCCGGAATAGCCGCGGCCGTGGATTGCCGCTCTGCGGCTTCGGTGTCACCGAGCCGATCTCGACGAAGCCAAAGCCGAGCCGCAGCAGCGCGTCCGGCACCTCGGCGTTCTTGTCGAAGCCCGCGGCCATGCCGACCGGGTTGGGAAAGTTCAGCCCAAAAGCGCGCACCGCCAGCTTGGGATCGTCAGCACGCGGCCGGATCGCCGGCAGCAGCTTCAGGCCCTGGATCGCCAGCCGATGCGCATCCTCGGCATCGAGCCAGCGCAGCAGCGGTAATGACACGGTATCGAAGGCGCGAATCACGGCACGAGCCCGGAAATGTCGTGGGTGCCGTCCGGACGCGCATGCATCTGGTGCACCGCGGTAACCGCGACGAGATCGAGCTCGCCATAGAGATGCGGAAACAGCTCGTCATTACGCGAAGGCTCCCAGCGCAGGCGATCGCCGAGGGTATCCGCCTCGACCTCAACCAGGAACAGCGCCGTCTGCCCGAAGAAATGCTTGCGCGCCGTCTCCGGCACCTGCGCCGCGGTGGAAAAATGGATGAAGCCATCGCGCAGATCATCCGCGCTGCCGCGATAGACGCCCTGCCGCTCGGCCTCGCGCCAAGCAGGCGCGGGACAGATCTTGTAGATTTTGGGCATCTCGCAGCGGTCCTGCCGGGGTGTTGAGTTCGTTGACGTTTTTGTCGAGCCGGGACCGTATCGGCAGGTGCGACCGAACTCAAGAACCGTTTGCCCGGGTGGCTGCCTAAAAACGCTCGCAGAGATTGTCCCCTGTCCTCACCATGGCGGGAGGACGAGGATGGCCCGATCAGCAAAGATTAACGCGTTTCATGCGTTCCTGGGACCGGCGATTCGCCCAATGGCGGGCCCCGCTGATGTCGCCCCCTTTATTTTTTTCATCACACTTCGTCCGGAGATTGCCCATGAACCGTCGTCACGCATTGAAGGCCCTTGCCGGCCTCGCGCTCTGCCCCGTCTGCGCCACGCCCGGCTTCGCAGCGGAAGGCGAACATTGGAGCTATGAGGGCAATACCGGCCCTGCGAAATGGGGCGACCTCGACGCGGCCAGCAAGGTCTGCGCGGTCGGGACCCAGCAATCCCCGGTCGATATCGAAAACCCGACCAAGGCCCGCCTGCCGAACCTGAAACTCTCCTGGGGCAAAACCGCGGAGACCATCGTCAACAACGGCCATACGATCCAGCTCAATTTCGCCGACGGCAGCAGCACGCTGAAGCTCGATGACACCACCTACAAGCTGCTGCAGGTGCATTTCCACCGGCCGAGCGAACATCAGATCGGCGGCAAGAATTTTCCGATGGAAGCCCATTTCGTGCACCGGGCTGCGTCGGGCGGCCTCGCCGTTGTCGGTGTGCTGATGACCACGGGACGTCCCAATCCTGCCTTTGCGCAGATCGTCGCGACGATGCCGCAGCAGGAAGGGCCCGCGATCAAGGCGGATGCCCGCATCAACCCGAATGCGCTGTTGCCGATGCGGCGCTCATATTATCGCTACGCCGGCTCGCTGACGACGCCGCCTTGTTCGGAAGTCGTCGAGTGGCTGCTGCTGACCGATCCGATCGAGGTCGCGGAGGCGGATGTGGCGAAATTCGCAAAGCTCTATCCGATGAACGCGCGCCCCGTGCAGCAACTCGACCGTCGATTCGTGCTGCAGATGATCTGAGCCAAGCGGCTTCGCCCAGGCGGCCAGCGCTGCGCTCGTCAATCGCTCCACTGGCCGCCTGCGTAGTCACCCAGCTGTGAGTGCGGTTGGCTGAAATTGCCCTCGAATTCCCGTCGGGATTCGCGACGATACCCCTCCGGAATGCAATGGGAGGGCCGCGCGACATGGCAAGCACTGGAGATTCTGAACGGACGGTGGTGGCCGTGATCGGTCTCGGCAGCATCGGTGGCGTGATCGCGGGACAGCTGGCGGCGCTCGATCGCCACGACGTCATCGCCTGTGTCAGGCGGCCGATCGACCGCCTCGTCGTCGAGCACTCGGAAGGAGCGATTGAGGTCCCGATCCGCTCACTGACCGATCCTGACCAAGGCAAGCCGGTCGATTGGGTTCTGCTGTGCACGAAGACGCAGGACACCGAAACCGCCGCAGCCTGGCTGCAGCGCCTCTGCGGTCCCGGCACCCGCATCGCGACCCTGCAGAACGGCATCGGACATGCGGACCGGCTGGCGCCATTCGTCGGAGATGCGGCCGTGGTACCGACCATCGTCTATTACAACGGCGAACGCCTCGCGCCTGATCGCGTGCGCCTCCGCCGCGCCGGCAACCATGAATTTGCGGTCAGCGATGACGAAGACGGCCGCGCTTTCGCCGCACTGCTCGACGGCACCGGCATGCGAATTCTCGTGACCTCGGATTTCAAGACGCTGGTCTGGCGCAAGCTGCTGCTCAACGCGATGGCCAATCCCGTCACGGCGCTGACCTTGCAGCGACAGGCGGTGCTCCGGCGCGGTGACGTGAAGGCGCTGTGTCTCGATATTCTGAAGGAAGCCGCAGCCGTGGCGCGTGCCGCTGGCGCGCGCTTTCCGGACGATGAGCCGGAACAATTATTGGTAACGCTCCTCACCTATCCGCCTGAGGCCGGCACTTCGATGTATTTCGACCGGATCGCCGGCCGGCCGCTCGAGATCGAGGCTCTAACAGGCGCCGTGGTCGCGGCCGGCGAGCGGCACCGGATTCCGACACCGATCAACCGCGTGCTGCTGACGCTCGGCCGCGCCGTGAGCGACGCACCGGCGCGGATGACGCTGACAGCGCCCGGGACCTGACATCAAGCGCCGGTACGGTCCCTGCGACTACGCCGAGCGCGCGAGCGCGCCGTCGATCATGGCAACGGCATTGGCGATGCCGTACACGGCAACGAAGGAGCCGAAGCGCGGCCCCTTCTCCTGGCCGAGCAGCACCTGATAGAGCATGTTGAACCAGTCGAGCGAGACGCCGGGACGGCCGTCCTTGCCCTTCTTGGCGTGATCGAGGAACGGCTCGCGGCGGCCGATCTCATAGACCACGTTCTGGATCTCCTCGGCAGGCGCATCAGCCGGCAGGTTCGACAGCGCATCGCGCAGGTCCTGCAGCGCGGCGCGCTCGCTCTCGGTCGGCTCGCGGAACACCTTCGTCGGCGCGACGAAATCGCGGTAGTAGTTGATGGCATAGCCGACCATCGCATCCAGCTTCGGATGCGTCTGAGGCGTCACGCCGGGGCGGTAGCGGCCGATGAAGCCCCACAAGGTCTCGGCATTCTCCGCATTCGACGACGACACCAGCGTCAACAGCAGCTGGAAGGTGACGGGCATATCAGCCTTCGGCGGATGGCCGGAATGGATGTGCCAGACCGGATTGCCGAGCCGCTGCTTGGCATCCTGGCGCGGAAAGCCCTCCAGGAACTGCTGATACTCGTCGACATTGCGCGGAATCACGTCGAAATAGAGCCGCTTCGCCGCCTTCGGCTCGCGATACATGAACAGCGACAGCGATTCCGGCGAGGCGTAGCGCAGCCATTCGTCGATGGTGAGCCCGTTGCCCTTGGACTTCGAGATCTTCTGCCCCTTCTCGTCGAGGAACAGTTCGTAGTTGAAGCCCTCCGGCGGCGTGCCGCCGAGCGCCGCGCAGATCTTGCCCGACAGCTTCACCGAGTCGATCAGGTCCTTGCCGGCCATCTCATAGTCGACGCCGAGCGCATGCCAGCGCATTGCCCAATCCGGCTTCCACTGCAGCTTGCAGTGTCCGCCCGTCACCGGCAACGTGACACGCTCCTTTGTCTCCGGGTCGTCGTAGGAGATCGTGCCCGCCTTCACGTCATGCTCGACGATCGGCACGTAGAGCACGAGCCCGGTGCGCGGGCAGACGGGGAGGAACGGCGAATAGCTCGCTGCCCGCTCCTCGCGCAGGGACGGCAGCATGATCGCCATCACTTTCTCCAACCGTTCCAGCATGCGCAAAAGCGCGGCGTCGAAACGGCCCGACATGTAGTACTCGGTCGATGAGGCGAACTCGTAATCGAAGCCGAACCGGTCGAGGAAGGCGCGCAGCCGCGCGTTGTTGTGCGCGCCGAAGCTGTCATGCGTGCCGAACGGATCGGGCACCTTGGTCAAGGGCTTGCCGAGATGCTGCGCGAGCAGCTCCTGGTTCGGCACATTGTCCGGCACCTTGCGCAGGCCATCCATGTCGTCGGAGAAGGCGAGCAGGCGGGTCTTGATCTTGTCTTCGGTCAGCACGCGGAAGGCATGGCGCACCATGGTCGTGCGCGCGACCTCGCCGAAGGTGCCGATATGCGGCAAGCCCGAGGGACCGTAGCCGGTCTCGAACAGGACCTCGTCTTTCGGGTGCTTCTTCAGCCGCGCCACGATCGCTTTCGCCTGCTCGAACGGCCAGGCGTTGGATTGTTCTGCGAGCGCACGCAGGTCGCTCGGGCTCATGGTGACGAGGTCGATCGTGGACATCTGAAGTACCGGCTTCCAAAAGAGCAGAAAATTAACACAAGCGTCATCGCGAGCGAAGCGAAGCCATCCAGCCTCGAAGGGCATCTGGATGGCTTCGTCGCTCCGCTCCTCGCAATGACGGGGGAGCGCAGCGACATTCTTGGCCGTCATTCCTGGGCGGCGCGAGCTTCGCGTGCCCCCGAATGACGTCCGTGATCAGAACGGACTGATCGAGAAATAGCGCAGCCACAGATCAGTATAGCGGCCCTTTTCCCAGACCCGGAACAAGGCCCAGTTCAGCGCCTGCCGCAACAGATCGTTGCCCTTGCGGACCGCGATCCCGACGCCCTCGCCGAAATAGCGGCTTTCGACAAAGGGACCACCCGAGAAGGCGCAGCAATCGGCCGAATCGGTGCCGTTGATCCAGAACGCCAGCGATATGCCATCGCCGAAGATGAGATCGACCTCGCCGCGGCGTAGCGCCTGGCGCAGGGCTTCGTCATTCGGATAGGACTTGATCTCGGCGTCGGTGAACATCGCCTTCAGATAGGCCTCATGCGCCGAACCGGCGACGGCACCGACCTTCTTGCCTTCGAGATATTCCGGCCTGATATCCGTCATCACCGCGTCCTTACGCGACACGAACCGCGCCGGCGCGCGGTAATACGGATCGGAAAAATCCACCCTGGCGCGCATCTGGGGCGTCACCGCGATGGAGGCGATGATCGCGTCGCCCTTGTTGGAGGCGAGCGCATCGAGCAGGGTGTCGAACCGGCGCATCTGAATGGTGCAGGTCACCTTGATCTCGTCGCAGATCGCCCGCGCCAGATCGACGTTGAAGCCGGCCGGGTTACCGTCAGGGCCGGTAAAGTTGAACGGCGGATAGTCGGTTTCGGTCAGGAAGCGGATCACAGTCAGGCGCGACAGATCCGGCCGTTCTGGCCGTCGCCTGGGGTCCCAGAAGCCGGGCACCGCCTGCGGCGCGGCCTCCACCGGTGGCTTGGGCAAGGTCTGGGCGCAGGCCTGCCGGCTGCCGGACGCCAGCACGACGCAGACGACCACGACCGCCATAAGGGCGCAGCTCGACAGAGAATGGTATGCGCGTTGGAACAAGGTCGTCAGCATCGGCGATATCGGGGATCACCGGCCTTATAGACCATCTTGTCGCATTTTCGAGGGCTGATTGCGCGGCCGGAATCGGGCTCGTGCGGCGTTAACCGGACCTAAAGGTATTTCTTGAGCTCGGATGCGGCTTCGTCCGGGGTCCGCTTCAGGTTGAAGGGGGCGACGAACCGGCCGTCGTGGTCCATCAGATAGACCAGGGCGGTATGATCCATCGTGTAATCGCCGTCCTTCAGCGGCACCTTCTTGGCGTAGACCCGGTATTCCGAGATGACCTTGGCCATCACTTCGGGGTCTCCGGTCAGGCCCCTCAGGTGTGGATCGAAGCTCGAGAGATAATCCTTCATTGCCGACGGCGTGTCGCGCTCGGGATCGACCGAGATGAAATAGGCATTCACCCGGTCGGCATCCTGGCCCATCGCCCGCAGCACTTCGGATATCTCGAACAGCGAGGTCGGACAGACGTCCGGGCAGTGCGTAAAGCCGAAAAAGATCAGCGTCGGGCGCCCCTGCAGGCTCTTTTCAGTGACCGTCTGCCCGTTCTGGTCGGTCAGCTGGAACGGACCGCCGATCGCGGCCGGTGCGGCGATGTTCCGACCTCCGCCCATGACCAGAAACAGCAACGCGAACCCGACCAGCAGGCTGGCAGCGAAGGCGCCGACGATCACCAGCGGACGGGCCGCGTTACGCTCGATGCTCATGACGGCTTCACCTCCGACTCAGAAACAGGCCTCAAGGCCGGAGACGATCGTCTCGAAGAACACAGCGGTTCCATACCGGGCCCACAGCACCACTGCGCCCGCGACCAGACCGACGGCTACGATGCCGGCGGCAAGCCCGGCCGCTTGCGCTCCGCGCCGCGCGCCAGGGAGTGTCGACGGCATCTGTTGTGGCGATGAAACGGGCTGGATCATGGCGTGCTCGCAAGACCGATGCCTGAGATCATCGGCCGCTGCCCCCGAGATAGGCCCGCCAAGCTCCCGGGGCAAGCGTCACGGATCACGTCGTGCTGAACGAGCCCGATTAGTGGGATGCCGACGCCTTGGCCGCCGCCGGCGAGAGCGCCGGCACGTTGGGCGCGGTGCCCTGGGGCGCGCGCGATGAGGCCTGGGCGTCCATGTAGCAGGGCCGATACATCGTCTGCAGCTCCCTCCCCCGCAGGAAGATCATCCGTGGGGTGAGGCCGCCGCGCTGGGAGATCCAGCGCCGGATCGGTGACGGATACATGGAATAGAGCATCTGGGTGGCTTCCGGGTTGGTGACGGCCCGGCCATTGGAACCGAAATCCCAGGCAGCATGGAAGCCGAGGCTGGCATGGGAGGTGACGCAAATCCTGTCATGGGGGATCGCACCGAGAACGATCGTGCAGGCCGACGCGCAGAGCCCATCAATGATGACGTATTCCCCCGAAGACCGCAGGCCCTGGTATTTGTCGACGTAGGTTCCAATCCGGCCGCCACGGTCATCGGCAATGCGGACCACGGCTTGACTGGCGCTCATCCCCGCCAGCAAGAGGACAACCGCAAGCAACCCCGTCAAAAATTTCATGTCGAGCCCCAGTTCAATCCCGTCGAAACCGATCTGACCGACTGTGATGCGCTTCTTGTGCTGCGTGGACCGCAACGGACTTAAATTCGCTTGCCGCTCCCCAGAGCGGTGCACGAAGCCAAATCCCGATCGCACGTGCAGCGTGTTTCGAGATCATGGTTTTGTCCAGGACAGCTCTGTGGCTCACAGTAAATTCAGCTCAAGTGTTGCAGCCTCGCTGCACCTTGAGCTTGTCGTGGCCTGACGGGCTCGCGGTCGGGTTCCCCAGTGTCGGCGATCGCAGGGTCTGAGCGTCCCAAGAAGGCTGGCCTACTTCGACGGCAGATAGCCATGTCGCGGTCGCAAAAAAGCCCCGGGTTCTCCCGGGGCTTGCTTTGGTCGACAATCCGTTCCGCGCCCTTGCCGCCGTGGCCGGCGCGACCCTTTAGTCGCAATCGCGCTCGTGGATGATGATCCTGCTGTCGGGCTCCACACGCTCTTCGTCACGAAGCACGTTGGTGCGCTCGTCCGCCTCATCGGACCGACGCTTGGTCCGAAGATCGCAGCGAAACGATCCGCGCCCAGATGCGGGCGCTCGATCGAGCAAGGCTAGTTATCCGGCAGCCGGATGCTCGCACCAAACGTGATTCGCGACGCGTCGTCCGAGGTCAGCTGAATCTGCTTGTCCGGCAGCGCCTGATAGCTGCCGTCGTCACTCTTTCTTAACGCGTATTGCCAAACCGTTAACGGCTGTCCTTGCGCCAGCGCCTGCTGAAGGCGGCTGGCACGGAAGCCCGGCAGTCTGAAAAGATCATCGCGCATCATGCCGATCATGGTCGGGCTATCGCCCCGACGCAGTTCGAAAAACACCATATGATTGGGCTTTTCCGGCGACTTCAACACGGTGTCGGCCGCAAACAGCGCAAGACAAAGTCCGACAGCGATCCATCTCCATGTGTCGGGTCTCATCAGTCGTCGTCCTTTGCGGCCAAGCATCACGGCACGATTTACATGCGCGCGCATCAAATAGTCTCCGTATTATGGAGCGGCAACTTACAGTTTCGTTATCGCGGCCGCGATGACCTGCGACGTAATCGCATATGTGTGCGGGAAGCGCGATGATCACACCATTCTCGCTTCACAAGATGGAGAGCACCGATGACCGATACCGCTGCGATCGCAAACGCCTACATCACGCTCTGGAACGAGCGCGCGCCACAGAGGCGGCGCGACCTGCTTACCTCCAACTGGACCGAGGATGCCGTCTATGTCGACCCCTTGATGCGCGGCGACGGCCACGACGGCGTCGATGCACTGATCGCAGGCATCCAGACGCGCTTTCCTGATTTCCGATTCCGTCTGATCGGTCAAGCCAACGGCTTTGGCGACAACCTGCGCTTCTGCTGGGGCTTGGGCCCGGATGGCGCCGATTGTCCGATCAAAGGCACCGATTTCGCCGAACTCAAGGACGGTCGTATCCGCCGTATCACCGGCTTCCTCGATCAGGTGCCCGACGGCGTCTGAGGTCCACCCATTATTGGACCGATCGTGATGGACTGCGGCCGCTACCTGGACCCCGGGGGCGGCCGCAAGGCTTTGCGCAGAGCGTGACAGCACGGTGCCTCCAATACCGCTCCTCTTATGCAAGTGCTTGGCTCCCATGTCGGAGATGAATGGCCGGACCGCTCCCGCTTGCGCTAGGTCAACATCAAGGCCACGGCCCTGCAAGAACTTGAGCTTCAAGCCGAGCGCCGCATCATTTCGAGGCAAGCGTGCAAGTCGAGACAAAACCGATCGCCCATTCATCCGAACCGGCTGACGATATCGACGGATTTTCCGGTGTCAGGACGCTGCCCGAATTGCTGCACTGGCGCGTGCGCCTGACGCCGGACAAGGAAGCCTATCGGCAGTTCGATCCGGACCAGGGCCGGTGGATGAGCTTCTCCTGGCGCGAGATCGACCGCGAGTTCGATCGCTTCAGGCGCGCGCTCGCCGCCGAAGGCCTCGGCAAAGGTGAACGCCTTGCGATCCTGATGCCGAACGGGATCGCACATGTCGCGATGGATCAAGCGGCGCTGTCGCGCGGCCTGGTCCCAGTGCCGATGCACGCGATCGATAACCCGGACAGCATCGCCTACATCCTCGCAGACTCGGGCGCACAATTACTGTTCGTGGATTCCGGCGCGCGCTGGAACGAGATCGTAGCGGTCGGCGATGCGCTTCCGACTCTCAGGCGAGTCGTGTGCGCGACTCTCGAGTCCACGCCGGAGCTTGCGAAGACCGACCCGCGCGTCATCAGCTTGGACGCTTGGCTTGCCGCCGCAGCGCCGACCGCCTTGCAGCCTCAAGAGGTTGCGGCGCAGCCCAGCGATCTTGCCGCCATCGTCTACACCTCGGGCACGACCGGGCGGCCGAAGGGCGTCACGCTCTCGCACCATAACGTCGTGGCGAATCTCAAGGCCATCCACCAGCTGCTCTCAGCCGAGCAGGACGATGTCTTCCTCTCGTTCCTGCCGCTGTCGCATACTTTCGAGCGCACCTGCGGCTATTATTATCCGATCGCGCTCGGCGCCTGCGTCGCCTATGCGCGTTCTGTGAAGCAGCTTCCCGAAGACCTGATCGCGGTGCGGCCGACGCTTCTGATCTCGGTGCCGCGAATCTATGAGCGCATCTATTCGCTGGTGCTGCATCATCGCGCGAGCGCCGGGCCGGTCGAGCGCGCCTTGCTCGATCTGACGCTCTCGATCGGCGGCCGGCGCTTCGATGCGCGCCAGTCCGGGGGCAAGGCCGCGTCATTGTTGGACCGTTTGGCGTGGCCGCTCCTGAACCGGCTCGTCGCCACCACCGTGCTCAAGCAATTCGGCGGACGCCTGCGCGTGGCCGTCAGCGGCGGCGCACCGATCGCCGAACCCGTGGTGCGGCTTTTCCTCGCGCTTGGGCTGGACGTGCTGCAGGGCTATGGGATGACCGAGACATCGCCCGTTGTCGCCGTCAACACGCCGGACGACAATGATCCACGCACGGTGGGACGCGCACTGCCGGGCATCGAGGTCAAGCTCGGCCAAAATGACGAGCTCCTGGTCCGCGGCCCCAGCGTGATGCTCGGCTATTGGCGCAAGCCGGAGGAAACCACCCGGGTCAAAGAGGCCGACGGCTGGCTGCATACCGGCGATCAGGCCCGCATCGAGAGCGGGCGCATCACCATCACTGGCCGGATCAAGGACATCCTGGTCACCTCGACCGGAGAGAAGATCGCCCCTGCAGATCTCGAAACCGCGATTCTGACCGACCCACTGTTCGATCAGGCGCTCGTCATCGGGGAAAATCGCCCATTCCTGGCCGCTCTCGTCGTGCTTAACCCAAAGGGCTGGGCCGAGCAGCAGAAGAAGCTCGCCGTGCATGGCCTGCGAGGCCCGGAGGTCGAGGCGGCGTCGCTGCTTCGGCACATCGCCCGCACCGTGAAAAGCTATCCGGCCTATGCGACGCCGAAAGCGGTGTGGTGGACACTCGAGCCCTGGACCATCCATGCCGGACTGATCACCCCGACGCTCAAGAACAAGCGCCCGGCGCTGGAGCGCCACTTCGCCAAGGAGATCGACGCCATGTACGCCAAACGGCCGGGAGCGGACAAGCCACTGTCCGGGCCCAAAGGCTAGGCCGGTCAGGGCCATCCGGGGCAAATTGGAGCGGGCGAAGGGAATCGAACCCTCGTATGCAGCTTGGGAAGCTGCCGTTCTACCATTGAACTACGCCCGCGCAGGCCCATGATTAGCCGAGACCGCGCTCTCCGCCAAGCGGCTTGTTGGCGGCGCGAACTTCTGCCCTTTCGAACACCCGGCGGCGGGACAGACGCCCCGCCGATCGCCTGATCTTGATCCGCCACATTACGAGGCGCTGGAACCAAAGTGGGACGCGGCGCTTGTGTAGCGTGAGGTCGTAAGCGGCTCTGTGTCATTGCCGCGATCGGCCGGGCACGGAGCCATATCCATGATCAGCCCCCTCATCGCCCGCAAGACCCGGGCCACGCTGTGGAGCCCATCGGCGCTCGACCTCTACACTTTGCTCTGCGGCATCTTCCTGGCGGCCTCCCCGTGGCTGTTCGGCTTCACCCGGGCGTCCGGGCGGCTGGATGCCGAAATCGGTGGCTACGCCCTGATCGCGCTATCCGCCGCCGGCGTCCTCGCCTTCGCAGATTGGGAGGAGTGGCTGAAGCTGGCGCTCGGTCTCTGGCTCATCGCCGCGCCTTGGCTGCTCGGCTTCGTCCATAGCTCCGCGATGCATGTCAGCATCTCGATCGGCCTGATCGTGACCTTCCTGACTCTCCTGGAGCTCTGGCTGGCCCACGACCCGGACTTTGCGGAGGACGCGCGGGCGGCTCGCGCCGCTGAGGCCGGGACATCACATCCAGATTGACACCACGCCGGTGCGGTTTAGCGGTCGCCCCCGATTGAGCCGCGCCCTGTCGCGGCGCATCATGTTTACAACTCGTACAAACCCGATGCGGCCAATCGTGACGAAGATATGATCCGTTCCAGGGTGGGGTGGCGTCATGGGGCGTGGGTATACGATCTTCGATACGGCGATCGGCCGCTGCGGCATTGCCTGGAGTGATGCCGGTGTCGTCGGAGTGCAATTGCCGGAGGCACGCGAGATCGAGACACGCCGGCGGCTATTCAAGCAATTTCCCGAAGCGCGCGAGCTTCGTCCGCCCGAAAATGCCGAACTTGCCATCGAGGGCATCGTCCTCATGCTGCGCGGCCAGCAGGCCGAGTTCGCCGATGTCAGCCTCGACATGACCGGCATCACGCCGTTCAACCAGCGCGTCTACGATTATCTCCGCCGCATCCCGCGCGGCGAAACGCGCAAGCCGGACGAGATCGCAGCCAGCCTGCATGTCACGGGCGCGCTGTATTCGGTCGCACAGGCGCTGACGAGGAATCCATTTCCGCTGATCGTGCCTTGCCATCGCGTGCTCGCCGGAGGAGGGATCGACAGGATCTCGCCCAACTGGGGCGCGATCTCCCAGCGTCGGCTGCTGTCGCTTGAAGGCGCAGCGCCGCAGACCGGCCTCACTTTGTTCGACGCCCTGCTCAAGGTTGATCACTCGCGCGCCGCTCACTAGGTTCGGGGGATGGCAACTTCCATCCTGCTCACTGGCCGTTCGGTTACGGTTTCCGCGTTCCGCTGCACCGCGGCTCCGGGCGAGCGGCCCTATGTCGAGCAGTTCGAAAGCCATTCCGTCTCCTACGTGCGCAAAGGCAGCTTCGGTTGCCACCACCGCGGCCGGTTCTTTGAGCTGGTCGCAGGCTCGGTCCTCATCGGACATCCCGGCGACGAGTTCATGTGTACGCATGACCACGTCTGTGGCGACGAATGCCTGTCGTTCTTTCTCGCACCCGAGCTGGTGCAGGAGATCGGCGGCAGCAAGGACGTCTGGCAGGCCGGCGCCGCACCTCCGCTGCCCGAGCTGATGGTGATCGGCGAACTCGCCCAGGCCGCGGCCGCGGGGAACAGCGACCTCGGCCTCGACGAGATCGGCCACGTGTTCGCCAGCCGGTTCGTTGCAAGCATCTCCGGCAAGCCGGCGAAACCAGCGGCGGCGACCGCGCGTGACCGCCGCCGTGCGGTTGAGACCGCGCTGTGGATCGATGCCAATTCGCATCGTGCCGTCGACCTCGAAAGCGCCGCGTACCAGGCTGGGGTCAGCCCATTCCATTTCCTCAGGCTGTTTGCGGCCGCACTCGGCGTCACCCCGCATCAATACCTGTTGCGCTCTCGGCTGCGCCATGCCGCGCAGAGGCTCAGCGAGGACGAGGCGCCCGTGACCGACATCGCCTACGATGTCGGCTTTGCCGATCTCTCTAACTTCACCCGCACATTCACCCGCGCAGCCGGCGTTTCGCCATTGAAGTTCCGCCAAGCATCAAGGGGCATGCGCAAGATTTTCCAAGAACGCCTGAGCCGCCATTGACTAGGTGATCGCCATGGCGCGCGACCGTTGCGCGCAACATGGAGATCATTGATGTACGATCATGTCGGTTTGCGGGTGAACGACCTTGAGGCAAGCGTGCGGTTCTACACGTCCGTGTTGGCGCCGCTTGGCCATGTGCTGTGCTCAAAGGATGAGACTTCGGCGGGCTTCGGCCCGAAAGGCGCTCCGGCGCTGTGGTTGCACCTCACCAGAGCCGAA
The DNA here is from genome assembly GCF_032489995.1 of Bradyrhizobium sp. SZCCHNGR1005. Classification (NCBI taxonomy): domain Bacteria; kingdom Pseudomonadati; phylum Pseudomonadota; class Alphaproteobacteria; order Hyphomicrobiales; family Nitrobacteraceae; genus Bradyrhizobium; species Bradyrhizobium sp. SZCCHNGR1005. The sequence continues at coordinate 66,315 of NZ_JAUEZC010000006.1, read as the reverse complement.
CGGCATGGCGGCGCACATGTCGCCTTCCGCGCGCCTGATCATGCAGCGGTGAGTAAATTCCACAGCGAAGGGCTCAAGGCCGGCGGAGCCGACAATGGCACGGCCGGACCGCGTCCCGATTACAGCCCGACCTATTACGCCGCCTTCCTGATCGATCTCGACGGCAACAACATCGAAGCGGTCTGCGTTTGAGCGGGAGGACGCATTATGGCATCCATTCACAAGGATATTCCGATTGACGCGCCGGCTGCTGCGGCATGGGACGCGGTGCGCGATTTCGCGGCGGTGCATATACGGCTTGCTCCAGGTTTCGTGCTCGACGCCAAACTCGACGATGATGTGCGTATCCTGACATTCGCCAATGGGAGCGTGGCACGCGAGAGGCTGGTCGACTGCGACGACGCGCGACGACGCCTCGTCTACTCCGTGGCCCACGAGCGCATCACCCAACACAGCGCCTCGGTCCAGATCGTCCCCGATGGCGAAACCCGCTGCCGGATGATCTGGATCACCGACGTGCTGCCGCATGAGATCGCCCCCTATATCGATGGGCAGATGGAGCTCGGTGCGGCAGCCATGCAGAAGGCGCTGGGAGGCAGCTCATGACCACATCGGCATTTCTCGACGCGCTCGGCGCTGACGGTCCGTCTGCCGATCGTGCCGACAAAATGGGCCTTTATGGCCGCTTCATCGGCTCATGGGATCTCGACGTCGTGCATTTCCCCGAGAATGCACCGATGCGGCGGCGCAATGGCGAGTGGCATTTCGGCTGGGTGCTCGAAGGCCGTGCCGTTCAGGATGTCTGGATCGTGCCACAGCGCGGGCAGCGGGACCGCGGCGATGGGCCGGGCCCTTACGGCACGACGCTGCGGATCTACGACACCAGGCTTGACGCCTGGCGCATCCAATGGTCCGAGCCGGTCGGCCAGATCTTTCTGCAGATGATCGGCCGTGCCGAAGGCGACGATATCGTGCAGCTCGGCACCGACGAGAACGGCCGGATGATCCGCTGGAGCTTTCGCGACATCACGGATCATTCGTTTCTCTGGCGTGGCGACAGCTCCACTGACGGGGGAACGAACTGGCGTCTCGTCACCGAGTTCAGGGCCATCCGCCGCAGCCGAACGTGAGCGCGCGCCCGACGTCGCCTACGGCCGGAAATGCTTCGACAGCTTCAGGCCCTGTGCCTGGTAGTTGGAGCCGATGCGCTGGCCATACAGCGCATCGGGCCGCGCCAGCATCCTTTCATAGACCAGGCGCCCGACGATCTGGCCATGCTCGAGGATGAACGGCACCTCGCGCGAACGCACTTCCAGCACCGCGCGGGAGCCCTGCCCGCCAGCACCGGCATAGCCGAAGCCCGGATCGAAGAAACCGGCATAGTGGACACGGAATTCGCCGACCAGCGGATCGAACGGCACCATCTCCGCGGCATAGTCCGGCGGGACCTGGACAGCTTCTTTCGAAGCGAGAATGTAGAATTCGCCGGGATCGAGAATGAGGCTGCCGTCGGGGCGCGCCTTGATCGGCTCCCAGAATTCCTCCACCGCATAACCGCCGCGGCGATCGACATCGACGACGCCCGTGTGGCGCTTGGCACGATAGCCGACAAAACCGCCCGCGTTCTCGCCGGACAGATCGACCGACAGCGCCACGCCGCCGGCCAGATCGGCATCATCGCGATCGACCAGCCGCTCGGCCTGATGCAGCGCATTCAGCTCATCGGCTGACAGCACCGCGTCACGATAGCGGAAGCGGACCTGCGACAGCCGCGAACCTTCGCGCAACAGAACCGGAAATGTCTTCGGACTGATCTCCGCATAAAGCGGTCCGTGATAGCCGGCGCCGATCATGTCGAAGCGGCGGGTGCCGTCGGCGATCACGCGCGTGAACACATCGAGACGGCCGGTAGAACTCTTCGGATTGGCCGCGGCGACGATGTCCTTGGGCAGCGCGAGGCTTTCCAACAGCGGCACGATGTAGACGCAATTGGTCTCGAGCACCGCGCCATCGGCAAGCGAGAATTCGTGCAGCTTCAGTTCGTCGATCCGTTCTGCCACGGTCGCGCCGGGCCCGGGCAGGAAGCTCGCGCGGACGCGGTAAGCGATGTCGCCCAACCTCAAATCGAGGCTGGCCGGCTGGATCTGGCTCTCGACGAAATCATATTCGGGGATGATCAGGCCGGCGTCCGCCATCTGCGCGATCAAGCGATCGGGCAGGATGCCATTGGCATCGGCGGCGAGCGAAAGCGGCAAAACCTGGTCCCTCGTGACTGGCTGGAATATCAGCCCTGCCCCTAAAACATAGGGGTTCTTACGCGTTATCCGATGGCCGGCTTGACGAAAAGGCTGGAGGCGACTAAGAGCACGACTTATCCCGTGGTGATTTGAGCCGGCCGGCTTGCAGCCACGTTAAACAAGTCGCTAAACAGGCCGGGGACCCATGTGATCCCGGCCGTGAGGAGAGCTCTCCCAGGCCGGTTTTTTGTGACCATTTTCCTGATGGTCATGATGGAGGTCATATGTCCAAATCTGCCGCCACCCCCTCGTTGACCCAATACCGCCCCGAGACCCGACTGGTGCATTCCGGCACGCTGCGGTCGGAATTCGGCGAGACTGCCGAGGCGCTGTTCCTCACCCAGGGCTTCGTTTACGCCAGCGCGGAGGAATGCGAGGCCCGGTTCAAGGGCGAGGATCCCGGCTTCATCTATTCGCGCTTCTCCAACCCGACCACGGCAATGTTCGAGCGCCGCATGGCCGAACTCGAGGGCGCCGAGACCGCCCGCTCCGCGGCCACGGGCATGGCGGCGGTGACCACCGCGATCCTGGCGCCGTTGCGCGCCGGCGACCATGTCGTCGCCTCGAAGGCGATGTTCGGCTCCTGCCGTTACGTGGTCGAGGACCTGCTGCCGCGCTACGGCATCGAATCCACCCTGGTCGACGGCCTCGATCTCGACCAGTGGCAGCGCGCGGTCAGGCCGAATACCAAGAGCTTCTTCCTGGAAAGCCCGACCAACCCGACGCTCGACGTGCTCGACATCGGTGCAATCGCCGAGATCGCGCATGCTCATGGCGCGCGGCTGATCGTCGACAACGTATTCGCCACGCCGATCTGGCAGAGCCCGCTGGCGCTCGGCGCCGACGTCGTGGTCTATTCCGCAACCAAGCACATCGACGGCCAGGGCCGCTGTCTCGGCGGCGTCATCCTGTCGTCGGAGGCCTTCATCGCCGAGCACATCCACAATTTCATGCGCCAGACCGGCCCGTCGATATCGCCGTTCAACGCCTGGGTGCTGCTGAAGGGCCTGGAGACGCTCGCGGTGCGCGTCCGCGCCCAGACCGAGACTGCGGCGAAGATCGCCGATGTCCTTGCGAGCCACCCGAAGATCTCGCGGCTGGTCTATCCCGGCCGCGACGATCATCCGCAGGCCGCCACCGTGAAGAAGCAGATGCGCGCCGGCTCCACGCTGGTGGGCTTCGAGGTCAAGGGCGGCAAGGCCGCGGCCTTCCGCGTGCTCAACGCGCTCAAGCTCGCCAAGATCTCCAACAATCTCGGCGATGCCAAGACGCTGGTCACCCATCCCGCCACCACCACCCATCAGCGGCTGACGCCGGAGGCCCGCGCCGAGCTCGGCATCAGCGAAGGCTTCATCCGCTTCTCCACCGGGCTCGAACATGTCGACGACCTGATCGCCGATCTGGATGCGGCGCTGGCGAAAGCGTGATCGCGAAGGGCGAGTAGGGAGTAGTAAGAAACCCCTATTCGCTGCTTGCCCTGTCGATCGAGATCCCGGGCCCGCGCGCGGACGTGCGCCCCGGGATGACGCCTGACGGCGTCACATCGGCCGATAGGTCAGGACGTCCGCCGGCAGGTTAACGCCGAGCTTGACCTGTCCGACCGACTTGATGATGTCGTCGCCGAGCAACTGCGCGAAACAGGCATAGCCCCAATCGTTCATATGCAGGCCGTCGGCGATGACGAAATCGTTGATCGGGATCGATTGCTGCTCGTGCCAATCGCGCATCACCTCGAAACGGGGAAAGATGCCGACGTGATGCAGCTCGGCGACATGGCTGAGCAGCTTGATCATCTTGTTGGCCCGCTCGGGACGTTCGATCACGCGCGGCGAATATTGCAGGTCGACCAGCACGATGTCGGCGCTCGCGGCCTGGATCTTCGCCACACCGTCGTCGACGAGCTTGGCCGTATCGGCGGGATCGAGATCGCGCAGCACCGCGTTGGTGCCGACCTGCCAGATCACGAGATCCGGATGCCGGTCGATAACCGAGTCCTGCAGCCGCTTCATCATCTCAGGGGCATCCTCGCCACCGATGCCGGCATTGATGACGCTGATGTCTGCCATCGGGTATTGCCGGCGCAACTGCGCGGCCAAGCGGTTCGGATAGGTGTATTCCGGCCCGCTCGATCCGTAACCCTGCGTGGACGAGGAGCCGAAGGCGACGATGACGACCGGCAGGCCGGAGGCGAGCTTGTTTGCCACATGGGGCAGCGAGCCAAACGACTTCGGCCCGCCCTTCGGCGGCAGGCAGGGCACGCGGTTCAGGATATCGCTGGCGGATTTGGCAACCTGCTTGACCCTGTCGATGGCCCTTTCGGTGAAGCTCTTCGGCGCGGCCGGATTGGCAGCTGAGGATGACTGAGGGACCAAGCCGGACGTGCCAGGCGAGGTCGCCGGCTGCGGGTTCGGAGCTTGGACGGCCGGCCCCTGATGCATGACCGCAACCTGCGCCGGAGACGGCTTCTGAGCCGCGCCCGTTGCGAGGTGCCCAATGGTCGGCTTCAGCTCCGGCGTCGGCGACACTTGCGCCTCACCAGACGGCGCTGGCGCGGTCTGGGCCGCAGCCTGGTTCACAGTCTGCGCATGGAGCGATGGTGTCGAAATGGCGAGAGCGATCGCCATGAGAGTCGACGAGGTCAACCCTCGAACTACGCGTTGACAACTCATTAACGTCATAAACCCCAGAGATCCTAATTCTGCTGCGCCGGTCCCAGTTGGGCCGCATCGATGATGAATTTCGAGAGCGCCCGGCCGATGCAATCGTGAACCTGTTTGGCAAGCTCGATCCCGTGCGTCGGATTGAACAGGTCGAAATTGCCCTGCTCGTTCCACTGCCGCATGATCGCGAACCGATCGAACAGCGGCACGTCGCGCTCCTGCGCGACGACGCGCATGTTGTCGATGTAAGGCGGCACGGAAATCATGGTTTCGGTGCGCGGACTATATTGCAAATTCATCAAGACCACGTCCGCCCCCGCGTTCTGCAGCTCCGTCACGCCCTTGTTGACCGCCGCGCGAAAGTCATCCGGATCGATGGCTCGCATGGCATCGACCGTCCCCGTCTGCCAGATCACCAGATTAGGCTTTTTTCCTTCCAGCACCTTAACGAAGCTGCCGGCCATCTCCTCGGCCGTCCTCTTCGGCTGCAATTCGACGGCAAGATTAACGGTGACCAAAGGAAGTTTTTCCTTCAGGGCAGCCTGCAGCCGAAAGGGATAGGCGTTGTTGTCCGATGTGCTCACGATCGCCGAGGAGCGGCTGCCGAGCACCAGGATATCGAGCGGCTGGCCGTTCTTCACCGCATCGGCAACCTTCGTCAGCCGGCTTTCGGTGGCGAGCAGATAGGGCGGTACCTCGCAGTTCGGGGCGGCGTTTTCCTCGGCGCGCGCCGCCGTCGCCAGCATCATCGCCAGCATCAGGAGCACGAGCCTCGCGAGCCCGTCCATTGGTCGCCTTAACCACGAGACGGACTGCATCAGCCCCCTCCCGCCATATCGGCATTCGCAAGCGCAGCCTTTCGCGGTGCGCTCTTGTCCGCAACGTTTTTGTACCATGAAATCAGCGAGGCAACCCCCCACATGATGAGGATCCCGCTGAGACTAATCAGCGCGTGCATGAGCGGGCCCCCGGACACTTCGGCAAGAATGAAGTGCCCTGCGAATGCAAGGAACACGCCGAGGCAGAAGATCTCCAGCGAATGCTGGCCGCACACGATCAGAGGCTTCAACCACCGCGACTTCAGGCCAGGCCAGTCCCTCGGCAAGTAGTGCACGGTGAGTGCGGCGAGCGCCAGGAAATGCGCAAAGCGCAGCACGTCGAGGTCTGTCTTGTCGATCGGATACATCCACTGCTCGAGCCGGCGCGGCAATAGATGGCCGAACTGCGGGATGTACCAAGTGAGCGTCACGAAGAACGCCGCCAATAGATAGGCAGCGCAGATCCAAAGTGTAATGGGCGAATTCAGAATGCGGGTCATGCGTCTGGCGCCGCCGAGCGCGCACCAGGCCCCGAACACGAACAGCAACTGCCAAGCCAACGGGTTGAACGCCCAGAAGCCGTTCGGATAGGCCGACAGATACAGGTCGAATTCCCAGGTCACGGCATAGAGCACGGCCGATAGACCTAGCGTCAGGTCCGGCTTCCAGCGCATCAGCGACAGGATCAGCGGCAGGAACAGCATCAGCACGATATAGAGCGGCAGCACGTCCATGTTGACGGGACGAAAGCGCAAGATCAGCGCCTGCACGATCGTCACATCGGGCTGCTTCAAGAAATCCATGATCCCCATCTCTTCGGTGTAGAGCGGGTTCTCGAAGCTGGTCGCGACGTAGGAGATTTCGGCCAGAAAGATCGTGAACAGGAAGACATGCGCGACGTAGATCTGCCAGACGCGGCGCAGGATGCGTGCAGTCGCGACCACGACGCCGGACTCCTGCATCGCCCGCCCGTAGACGAAAGCGGCGGTATATCCGGAGATGAAGATGAAGATCTCGGTGGCGTCGGAAAAGCCGTAGTTCCGGATCGTGAACCAAGTCAGAAGATTGGGCGGCAGGTGATCGATGAAGATCAACCACAGTGCGAGTCCACGAAACAGATCCAACCTGAGCTCGCGCTCGCCGGCCGGGGGAAAGGTGATCGCGGGCGCCGACGAGGCGGCCGGCATCGCCGGCGCCAGCGCGGGCGCTGCAGCCGCTTCGGGAACCGTAGGTCCGGCAAGGCGATCAGCAATCGACGTCATCAGGCACCGCGTCAACTCGTGCTCCGGCAGCGGGAATGTAGGCTTGCGCAATTTTTGCGCAAGCGATGAAGGGCTTATTGGGCGGCGACGCACCCGGCTGCGGTGCAGTCGCCACGGGATTGTTGCGATCCCGTCACGCAACACCAGGGGGATACCGTCGCCGTCAGCCCTCGCCGCGTGTGGCGCCCTGGTGCCACCGTGGCGGCCCGGGCTCGCCCTAAGGCTGCTACGGTTTCTACACCATAGGTCTCATGATCCGGAACTGTGGTCAACGCGCGTTCGCACGGTGTTTGGTTCCCGCCCAACTTTCCGCTAAACTGATTTGCATGTACCGCGCTGTGACTCGCCAGATCGAAGTGACCGTCGAACCGAACTTCTTGCCGGAAAAGTCGTCGGCCGATGATGGCCGCTATTTCTGGTCCTATACCGTCGTGATCACCAATACCGGCGAGGAGACGGTCCAGCTGCGCGGCCGGCACTGGATCATCACCGATGGCTCCGGGCGGCGGCAGGAGGTTCGTGGCGAGGGCGTGGTCGGCGAGCAGCCCGTGCTCGCGCCCGGCGAGCATTTCGAGTACACCTCCGGCGTACCGCTCACCACGGCTTCGGGCTTCATGGCAGGTCACTACGAGATGGAGAGCGAAAGCGGCGAGCGCTTCGAGATCGAAGTGCCGGCTTTCTCCCTCGACAGTCCCTACGGCAAGCGAGTGTTGAATTAGCTCGCGGTCTTCGCCGAGCCGTCGTCGTCCGGCTTGACCGGGAGATTCAGTATTCGAAAGAGCGCAGTTATCGACCGAGAAGCTCGGCGTCACTGGATGCGTTGCCTTCGCGGGGCATGACGAAAGAGCACAGGTCGGCTTCATTGTACTTTCCGACGAACATGCACTCGCATTCTCGCGGCGCATCGCGTCCGAGCTTTACTGATCAGGTCACCCTCTTCATAAGCAGAGGGCACAGGGAAGGCCGGGAGCTCGCCGCCCCCATGGCCCGCCTGCAGAAAGAAATGCAGGCGGCAGTCACCACAGGTTCGGCTGAGGACATCCCGGCCTTCCCTGCGCAATGGTTTTAACGGCTGCTTCGTACTCTCCCTGGTGCGCCGGGCTTTTTGGCCACCATTTCCGCGCGAAGCGAAGCTTCGTCGCGTCCGCGACAACGCGTAAGACGCGTTGCGCGGGGCATCAGCGTCGGGATGCCAGGACCATACGACTTGACCGTCCGCCGCACCGCCAGTCGTCTTGCGCTTCATAGCGCCCGACGATGCCACGTCCATCGCATCCCGCACTCGACGTTCGTGACGACGCGTACGCCCCTCTTGTGAGGCGGGACGCGGGAGAATGTGAACTTGATTTGCCCGACGACACAAGCGGACGCGCGTGCGGCAGATTGGCACGACGGGCAGTGGCCGGAGAAACGCGATCACAGAACCTCGGCCTCCCGCAAATCCCCGATCAAATGCTCGATGGCCGTCGGAGGCGGCTTGTTGATATGACAATCATCATGTAAAATGATCCGCGTCCGCATGGAAAACAGCGGTGGAGGAGCGCGATGTCCAAGCCCCAATGGCAAAAATCCGCCTGCAATATCTGCTACGTCAATTGCGGCGTCGAAATGCTGGTCGAGGACGGCCGCATCGCCAAGGTGCGTGGCGATCGCGAGAACCCGAAATCGCAGGGATACATCTGTAACAAGGCGGCGCGCATTCCCTATTATGCGCATCACAAGGACCGGCTGACTTCCCCGCTCCGGCGGCGTGCGGACGGCGGGTTCGACGCGATCGACTGGGACACGGCAATCACCGAGATCGCGGCGCGCCTGCGCGAAATCGTGGACCGGCACGGCGGCAAGAGCATCGCGCTCTATGGCGGCGGTGGCCAGGGCAACCACGCCGGCGGCGCCTACGCCAACGCGGTGCTGCGGACGCTGGGATCGCGCTCGGTGTTCAACGCGCTGTCACAGGAGAAGACCGGGGACTTCTGGGTCAACGGCCACATGTTCGGCAGCCAGATCTGCCACACCGCGGAGGACGTGCATCATTGCGATCTTCTGTTCGTGATCGGCGCCAATCCGTGGGTCGCCCACGGCTTCCCCAACGCGCGCGACCATCTGAACCAGATCCGCAAGGACCCGAATCGCAAGCTGATCGTGATCGATCCGCGCCGCACCGAGACCGCCGAGATGGCCGATCTGCATCTCGCACTGCGCCCAGGTGCGGACGCGTTCCTGCTCGGCGCGATCCTGGGCACGCTCGTCCGCCGCGATGCGCTCGACCACGACTTCCTGCAGCATCACACGACAGGCTTTACCGAGGTGAAGGCCGCGCTGGCACGCATTCCGATCGCCGAATGGGCCGCAGCCGCCGAGATTCCGCTCGAGCAGATCGAGCGCTGCGTCGACATGATCGTGGCGGCGAAGGCGATGACCGTTCGCGTCGAGCTCGGCATCCAGCAAGGCGTCAACTCGACGCTCAACTCCTATCTGGAGAAGCTTCTGATCATGCTGACCGGCAGTTTCGGCCGGAAGGGCACCAACCAGTTGCATTCGTGGCTGCAGCCGCTCTGGAGCAATTCGCCCAACCAACGCTATGCGCCGGCCGACACCGAGATCATTGCCGGGCTGTTGCCGCCGAACCTGCTGCCGCAGGCAATCCTGAGCGATCACCCGGAACGGCTGCGCTGCCTCTGGGTCGACAGCTCCAACCCAGCCAACACCGTAGCCAACACAGCAGAAGTGGAGAGGGCCTTGTCCGCGCTCGATCTCTGCGTCGTGGTCGACGTCGCGATGACCGAGACAGCGCGGCTGGCGCATTACGTGCTGCCGGCTTCCTCGCAATACGAGAAGACCGAGTTCACGCTATTCAATTTCGAATTCCCGACCAACTACCTCCATGTGCGCGCGACCGTGCTGCCGCCGCTGCAAGGCACGCTGCCGGAGCCCGAGATCTACAGTCGCCTCGCCCGTGCGCTCGGCCTCTTGCCTGGCGACAATGTGCTGGCACCGCTGCGTGAGATCGCGAGGCAATCGCGAAGCGACTTCGCCACGGCACTGCGCAGCTTCATCGGCGCCAATCCGCAAGCCGCATCGCTCGGCGCGCTGATCCTGTATCACACGCTCGGCGCCACACTGCCCGACGGCACGGCCGCGGCGGCGCCGCTCTGGCAGGCGGCACAGATGTGCGCGAAGCGCGACCCGCAAGTCGTGCGGCGCGCGCTTGGCCCTGACAGGCCGATCGCAGATCATGAGCTGGGCGATGCGCTGTTCGATGCCATCGTCGGCTCGCGCAGCGGCGCCGCGATCACCACGCACGCTTACCAGGAGGTGTGGTCGCTCGTTGCCCATCCCGACCGCAAGATCCGGCTGGCTATCCCGGCGCTGCTGGATTGGCTCGATCGGCTCGATCCTGCTCAGACGACCGCGCCTGAGGACTATCCGTTCGTGCTCGCGGCCGGGCAGCGGCGCATGTTCAACGCCAACCAGATCTTCCGCGATCCGGCTTGGCGGCGCGCCGACCCGGACGGGGCGCTGTTGGTCAATGTGCACGATCTCGAGGCGCTCGGGGCCGGCGATGGCGAATGGATCGCGGTCCGCTCACCGGCGGGACGGGTGGTGGTCCGCTGCAAGGCGGACGACAGCATTCGCCAGGGCCAGCTCGCGCTACCGCACGGCTATGGCCAATCCTATCCCACGGACGACGGAGAGCGACTGAGCAACGGCCCGCGCATCAATACGCTGACCGACAGCCTCAACCGCGATCCAATCGCCGGCACGCCTTATCACAAGCACGTCGCGGTGCGGCTGGAGCGGCTGACCCCGGCCGAAGCCGCGGCCGCCGAGGCGCGCTCGCAACGAATTCATGGAGCGGGGACGACGATGTGACGATGCCATGAGCTGGGCTGCCTCCGCGTCGTTGCGAGGAGCCGGAGGCGACGAAGCAATCCAGAATCGTGGAAGCGGGTCTCTGGATTGCTTCGCTCCGCTCGCAATGACGAAGGCAGCAGCGCGCGGACTCATTCGCGCAAAGCGCGAACTAATTCTCCGTTACGCCGGCTTCGTGCGGCGTGAACTGATAGACCGAGGAGCAGAACTCGCAGGTGACCACGACCTCGTCGTCCTTCACCATGTCGGCGCGGTCCTGGGCTGAGAAGCTCTTCAGCATGTTCGCCACCGCATCGCGCGAGCAGGAGCAGCGCGCCTGCAAGGGATGCTCCTTGAACACGCGCACGCCACGCTCGTGGAACAGCCGATACAGCAGGCGTTCGCCCGACAGCGCGGGATCGATCAGTTCGACATCCTCGACAGTCGCGACCAGCGACTGGCCCTCGACCCAGGCCTCGTCCTCCTCGACCGTGTGGACCTCGGTACCCTCGGGCGCATCGCCCGGATGCAGATCGGCCTGCCGCGCACGCTCCGGCGCCTTCGGCAGAAACTGCGTCAACAGCCCACCGGCGCGCCAACGATGCTTGCCGCCGCTCCATTCCTCGCCGACCGCAAGCCGCACGCGGGTCGGGATCTGTTCGGAGCGCAGGAAATATTCGTGCGCGGCCTCTTCCAGGCTGCCGCCGTTGAGCGCGACCAGACCCTGGTAGCGGCTCATGTCCGGCCCCTGATCGATCGTCATCGCCAGATGGCCCTTGCCGAGCAGGGAGCCGGAATCCTTGGCCTCGGACAGCCGGGCTTCGTCATAGCGCGCATAGGCGCGCAGCCGGTCAGGCGCCTGGAAGTCGACCACCAGGAACGAGACCGGGCCGTCGGTCTGGGTCTGCAGGATGAAGCGACCCTCGAACTTCAGGGACGAGCCGAGCAGGGTCGTCAGCACGATCGCCTCGCCCAGCAGCTTGCCGACGGGCGCGGGATAAGCGTGCTTGGTCAGGATATCGTCGAGCGCCGGCCCCATGCGGGTCAGCCGTCCCCGCAGATCCAGCGCTGCGACCTCGAACGGCAGCACGGCGTCGTCGACCGGCACGGCCGACGGCGCGCGGATATCGCTTTGAAGTTTGATTTCAATGTCGGGAGAATTGGCCATCATGGGCCTCTAGATGGGGTCGATGATAGTAAATGGAAAGGGGCGATGGACCTCTGCTCTCGCGCCGAGCTCAGTGCACCCTCTCCCCTTGTGGGAGAGGGTGGCGCGATGACGCGCAGCGACAGCGCGCCGGGTGAGGGGTCTTTCACCCCGCGCCGAGCCTTGCGAGAATATCTTCCATGACAGCCGTTCGACGCTGCAGCACATCATTGTTCCAGTACCGCGCAACAGCGAACCCCTCGAGCGCGAGTACATGATCTCTTGCGACGTCAGTCGCCGATGACGCGTGCTGGCTTCCATCGATCTCGATCACGAGCCGCCGTTCGAAACAGACGAAATCCAGAATATACTGCTTGAACGGGCGGCTCGTGATGAATCGCGGCGCACCTACGGCGAGATCGTTCGTCAGCTCGTGGAGCGGCCTTAAGCTCCCGCCCCAAAGCACCAGGCCAGAATGCCCTTCTGGGCATGCAGGCGGTTTTCGGCCTCGTCGAACACCACCGATTGCGGGCCGTCGATCACCTCGTCGGTGACCTCCTCGCCGCGATGGGCGGGCAGACAGTGCATGAAGATCGCGTCCTGCTTTGCCAGCGACATCAGCTTGGAATTGACCTGATAGGGCTTGAGCAGATTGTGGCGATGCTCGCCGTCCTTGTCGCCCATCGACACCCAGGTATCGGTGACGACGCAATCAGCGCCCGCAACCGCCTCTTCCGGATCATGGCCAAGGCGAATATCCGCGTTCGTGGCGCGGATGAAATCCTTCATCACCTTGCCCGGCGCGAGCTGCGGCGGGGTCGCGACATTGAGCCTGAAGTTGAAGCGCTCCGCGGCGTGGGCCCAGGAGGCCAAAACGTTGTTGTCGTCGCCGCTCCAGGCCACGGTACGGCCCTCGATGGACCCGCGGTGCTCCTCGAACGTCATCACGTCGGCCATCACCTGGCAGGGATGCGAGCGCCGCGTCAGCCCGTTGATGACGGGCACGGTGGCATACTCCGCGAGCTCGAGCAGCGCATCGTGGCTCAGGATCCGTATCATGATGGCATCGACATAACGCGACAGCACGCGCGCGGTGTCGGCGATGGTCTCGCCGCGGCCGAGCTGCATTTCGGCGCCGGTCAGCATGATCGACTCGCCGCCGAGCTGGCGCATGCCGACGTCGAAGGAGACGCGGGTGCGCGTCGAGGGCTTCTCGAAGATCATCGCCAACACCTTGCCCTCGAGCGGCTTCTTCGCCGGCTCGTGCGCCTTCAGCTTCTTCTTCATGTCGCTGGACAGCGCGAGCATGGAGCGCAGCTCGGGTAGCGGAACCTCAGATATGTCGAGGAAATGACGGGGGGTCTTACTCATGACGCGGCTGCCTGCTTCGACTGACCGCTCGATAGCGCCGTACAGGCGCGATCGAGCCGCTGCACCGACTCTTCGATCTCGGTTTCGTTGACGATCAAGGGCGGCAGGAAGCGCACCACGTTGTCGCCGGCGCCGACGGTCAACAGCTTCTCGTCGCGGAGCGCCGCGATCAGATCGGCCGACGGAACCACGGCCTTGATGCCGATCAAGAGACCTTCGCCGCGGACCTCGGAGATCACCTCCGGGTGGCGATCGATCACGGCGGCGAGCTTCTGCTTGAGCAGCAGCGACATCTTGCGCGCGTGCTCGAAGAAGCCCGGCGCCAGCATCACGTCCAGCACCGCATTGGCCGCGGCCACCGCCAGCGGGTTGCCGCCGAAGGTCGAACCATGCGAGCCCGCCGTCATGCCGGCCGCAGCATCGGCCGTGGCGAGGCACGCGCCGATCGGGAAACCGCCGCCGAGCGCTTTCGCCAGCGACATCACGTCGGGCTCGACCCCGAGCCAGCGATGCGCGAACAGCTCGCCGGTGCGGCCCATGCCAGTCTGCACCTCGTCGAACACGAGCAGCAGGCCGTGCGCGTTGCAGAGCTCGCGCAGGGCCTTGTAGAAGCCCAGCGGCGCGGTGCGCACGCCACCCTCACCTTGCACCGGCTCGATCAAGATGCCCGCGGTGTGCGGGCCGATCGCCTTCTTCACCGCTTCGAGATCGCCGAGCGGGACTTGGTCGAAACCATCCATCGGCGGGCCGAAGCCGTCGAGATATTTGGCCGAGCCGGTGGCCGCGAGCGTCGCCAGCGTGCGGCCGTGGAACGCGCCCTCGAACGTAACGATGCGGTAACGTTCCGGATGCCCCTTGGCGGCGTGATGCTTGCGCGTGATCTTGATCGCGCATTCCATCGCTTCGGCGCCGGAATTGGCGAAGAACACGTAGTCGGCGAAGCTCTGCTCGCACAGCCGCGCCGCAAGCCGCTCGCCGTCCGGGCTCTTGAACAGGTTCGACATGTGCCAGAGCTTGGTCGCCTGCTCCTGCAGCGCCTTCACCAAATGCGGATGCGCGTGACCCAGCGCATTCACGGCGACGCCGGAGGTGAAGTCGAGATAGCGCTCGCCATTGGTCGCGATCAGCCAGGCGCCCTCGCCGCGCTCGAAGGCGAGATCGATCCGGGCAAATACGGGGAGCAGATGCGACGCGACGTCCGTCATGGCTGATCACTTGAGCTGACGGGCCGGTCAAGACGCGCACGAGGAGGCGCAAAGCAGCGCCATCGCGCACCCGGGACCCGGCCCTGGAAAACAAAATGTGCCGCCTTTTCAAGGCGGCACGGACAACTATTGTATGCGCAGGACGTTCGCTGTCAACACGCGTGAGCCAGCCGCCTCAGCGCGGAACAGGTGGGGTTTCCGGTCGATGACAGTGCTAAGCGTTCCCGGTCCACATCGACGGAAGGTGTGGACGGTGGCCCCCGACTCTTGCGCGGGAGTCACGGCATATTGTAGCGTTTTTCGCATCGAGTACGACATCTCGTGCAGCAGGTCTGATCCTTAAGAGTTCGGTGGTTCGGCGTACACGTCCGGGCGCGCATCTCGCGCCCGGCGAGGGCTAAGGGATTCTGCGAGCAGGGATTTTCGTGAGTTTGGCACCGCAGCGCTGTCCCGAAACTGGCCAGCGAAACGCGAAGGGAAAGGTGCGATGACGGTATTGACCTGGTCAGACGATCGCGTCGAGCAGTTGAAAAAGCTCTGGGAGGCCGGACTGTCGGCCAGCCAGATCGCAGCGGAGCTCGGAAATGTGACGCGCAACGCCGTGATCGGCAAGGTCCACAGGCTCGGCCTCTCCGGCCGTGCCAAGAGCCCTGCCGCCGCCGCTCCGCGTCAGCGCAAGGCCCGCCCCGCTCAGCCGATGATGCGGGTGGCCCGCCCGGTGGCGCGCGGCAACACCGCGCTCGCCCAGGTGTTCGAGGTCGAGACGGAGCCCGATCCGATCACCTTCGACAATGTGGTGCCGATGAACCAGCGGCTGTCGCTGCTCGAGCTCCGCGAAGGCACCTGCCACTGGCCGGTCGGCGATCCCGCCAGCGCGGACTTCTTCTTCTGCGGCGGCAAGGCGCTGAACGGCCTGCCCTATTGCGCGCAGCATTCGCGCATCGCCTATCAGCCCGCGGCCGATCGCCGTCGTCACCCCGGCAAGAGCCCGGCACGCTGATCTGTTGCGCATCTTGGACGCGCTGTTAGCTCAGCCATCAGCTGTCGTCCCCGCGAACGCGGGGACCCATAACCACCGGCGGGCGTGGTTATGATGGATGTTAGCTACAGCTGCAGCTCTATCATCAGCATTTGCGGTTATGGGTACCGGCGTTCGCCGGGATGACGGCGGCGCACGTTGCAAGCGCGCTTGTCATGACAAAAAAGGCGGAGCCGAAGCTCCGCCTTTGATCGGGTGCTGTTTGTCGCTGCGCGATCGCCCTCAGCTCACGATTCCGCCTTCGCAAAGCGGTCGTCGAGCGCATAGCCCGCGCCACGCACGGTGCGGATCGGATCCTGTTCGCGTCCCGGATTGAGCAGCTTGCGCAAGCGTCCGATGTGCACGTCCACCGTACGCTCGTCGATGTAGATGTCGCGGCCCCAGACGCTGTCGAGCAGCTGCTCGCGGCTGAACACGCGGCCCGGATGTTCCAGGAAGAACTCGAGCAGCCGATATTCGGTCGGCCCGAGATCGATCGGCCGGCCGGAGCGGGCGACGCGGCGCTTCTCGCGATCGAGCTCGATGTCGCCATAGGCGAGCACGGTGGCGAGCCGTTCGGGGCTCGCGCGACGGAGCAGACCCTTCACGCGGGCCAACAGCTCGGGCACCGAGAACGGCTTGACGATGTAATCGTCCGCCCCGGTGGCGAGCCCGCGGACCCGCTCGCTCTCCTCACCGCGCGCCGTCAGCATGATGATCGGCAGCTGCTTGGTCTCGGGCCGGGCGCGCAGGCGCCGGCACAGCTCGATGCCGGACAGCCCCGGCAGCATCCAGTCCAGCACCACGAGATCGGGCACCCGTTCCTTCAGTCGCGTGTCGGCGTCGTCGCCGCGCGCAACCGTCTCGACCTCGTAACCTTCGGTCTCGAGATTGTAGCGCAGCAGCGTCGTCAGCGCTTCCTCGTCTTCCACAACCAGAATGCGCGCACTCATCGCTCAGCTTCTCTCTCAGTTTCCGGGGGCGGTGGCCGCGAAGGACGTCATGTCGCCCTTCGGACGCTTGTCGATCATCGGCTGGCCTTCGATCATGTAGAACACGGTTTCCGCGATGTTGGTCGCATGATCGCCGATCCGTTCGATGTTCTTGGCGCAGAACATCAGGTGAATGCAGAACGAGATGTTGCGGGGATCTTCCATCATGTAGGTGAGCAGCTCGCGGAACAGCGAGGTGCAGATGGCGTCGACCTCCTCGTCGCCCTTCCACACCGTCATCGCCGCCGGCAGATCGTGGGCGGCATAGGCGTCGAGCACCGACTTGACCTGCGACTGCACCAGGTCGGTCATGTGCTCCAAACCGCGGATCAGCTTCAAGGGATGGAAATCGCTCTCCAGCGCGGCGACGCGCTTGCCGATGTTCTTGGCGAGGTCGCCGATCCGCTCGAGGTCGGTCGCAACCCGCATCGCGCCGACGATCTCGCGCAGGTCCACCGCCATCGGCTGCCGGCGGGCGATGGTGAGCACCGCGCGCTCCTCGATCAGCCGCTGCAGACTGTCGATCTCGGCGTCCGTCTGGATCACCCGCTCGCCGAGCGCGACGTCGCGCCGCACCAGCGCGTCGACGGAATCCACGATCAGCCGCTCGGCCAAGCCGCCCATCTCCGCGACCAGCCGCGTCAGCTCCTGCAGGTCGCTGTCAAACGCCTTGACGGTATGTTCACTGGCCATCTCTATCTCCTCGGCAATGCCGTCGTAGTCCGGCGCGTCAATTCGGGTCTCGCTGCCTCAGCCAACTGCCCCTTGCCGACCGATGCAAGGGGTCCGTTTCCGGCATCAGCCGAAGCGGCCGGTGATGTAGTCCTGGGTCCGCCGATCGCTCGGCGAGGTGAAGATCTTGCTGGTATCGTCGAACTCGATCAGCTCGCCGAGATACATGAAGGCGGTCTTGTCGGAGACGCGGGCCGCCTGCTGCATGTTGTGGGTCACGATCGCGATCGTGTAGTTGTCCGACAGCTCCTGGATCAACTCCTCGACCTTGGCGGTCGAGATCGGATCGAGCGCCGAGCACGGCTCGTCGAACAGGATCACCTCGGGACGCACCGCAACGGTGCGGGCAATACAGAGACGCTGTTGCTGGCCGCCGGAAAGGCTCAGGCCCGAGGCGTTGAGCTTGTCCTTGACCTCGTTCCACAGCGCGCCGCCGCGCAACGCCTTCTCGACGCGGTCATCCATCTCGGATTTGGAGATCTTCTCATACAGGCGGATGCCGAAGGCGATGTTCTCGTAGATCGTCATCGGGAACGGCGTCGGCTTCTGGAACACCATGCCGACGCGCGCACGCAAGAGGTTCAGGTCGAGCTTGGGGTCGAGGATGTTGGTGTTGTCCAGCATCAGCTGGCCTTCGGCGCGCTGGCCCGGATACAGATCATACATCCGGTTGAAGATGCGCAGCAGCGTGGACTTGCCGCAGCCGGACGGTCCGATGAAGGCCGTCACCCGGTTGGTTCCGAGCGACAGGTTGATGTTCTTCAGCGCATGGTGATCGCCGTAATAAAAGTTCAGGTTCCGGACCGTCACCTTCGCCGGAGCGTCCGGCAAGGATTTGTTCGGAATGACGCCCGCCGGACTTGAGACGGAAACAGACATGTCGGTCATTTTGCGCTCCTCTCGGCGCCCAGAATGCGGGCCCCGATGTTCAGGGCAAGTACGGTCAAGGTAATCAAAAGGGCCCCGGTCCAGGCCAGCTGCTTCCAATAGGCATAGGGGCTCTGGACGAAGTTGTTGATGGTCACCGGCAGGTTGGCCATCGTGTGGGTAAGATCGAGGCTCCAGAACTGGTTCGACAACGCAGTGAACAGGAGCGGCGCGGTCTCGCCGGCCACGCGAGCGGTCGCCAGCAGGACGCCCGTGATCAAGCCGGAGCGCGCCGCGCGATAGGCGATGCGCCGGATCACCAGCGAACGCGGCAGGCCAAGTGCGGAGGCGGCCTCACGCAGCGGATTGGGCACCAGCAGCAGCATGTCCTCGGTGGTGCGCAGCACGACCGGAATCACGATCACGGCAAGCGCCAGACAGCCCGCGATGGCCGAGAAGCCGCCCATCGGAACCACGACCGCGCCATAGATGAACAGGCCGATGATGATGGATGGGGCAGAGAGCAGGATGTCGTTGATGAAACGGATCACCGAAGTCAACCGGTCATGGCGACCATACTCGGCGAGGTAGGTGCCGGCGAACAAGCCGAGTGGAGCACCGACGCCGACGCCGAAGACCGTCATGATGATCGAGCCTACGATGGCGTTGCGCAGGCCGCCGTCGCTCGATCCCGGCGGCGGCGTATCGGTCGCGAAGACCTGCACGGTCAGGCCAGCCAGGCCCTGGTAGAGCAGATCGATCAGGATCAGTGCGAGCCAGGTCACGCCGAACAGCGCGGCAAGCACGCACAGCGCACGGACGAAGATGTCCTTGCGGCGGCGGCGGCCATAGATCCGGTTGGCCGGATTGATGGGCGTATCGGTAGACGTCATGCGATCTCTCCTGCCCTATCCATCCGGCTTATTTTCCGGCCTTGGCTTCGAGCCGCAGCAGCATCAGGCGCGCGCCGGCGAGCACGAAGAAGGTGAGAACGAACAGCAACAGTCCGAGCAGAATCAGGGCCGACTGGTGCAAACCGTCGCTCTCCTGGAATTCCGATGCGATCGCCGCCGAGATCGTGGTGCCCGGCGCGAAGATCGACGAGGAGATGCGGAACGAGTTGCCGATGATGAACGTCACTGCCATGGTCTCGCCGAGCGCCCGGCCGAGCGCCAGCATGATGCCGCCGATGACGCCGACCCGGGTGTAAGGGATCACCACGCTGCGCACGACCTCCCAGGTGGTGCAGCCGACGCCATAGGCGGCCTCCTTCAAGACCGGTGGCACGGTCTTGAACACGTCCACCGAAATCGAAGTGATGAAGGGCAGCACCATGATGGCCAGGATCAGCGAGGCATTGAACAGGCTGAGATAGGACGGCGGCCCGGCGAAGATGTCCTGCAGGATCGGAATGTTGGCGCACAGGCTGATCATGAACGGCTGGAACGTGTAGGCCAGGAACGGCCCCAGCACGAAGAAGCCCCACATGCCGTAGATGATCGACGGGATGCCGGCGAGCAGCTCGATGGCGATGCCGATCGGGCGGCGCAGCCATTGCGGGCAGAGCTCGGTGAGGAAGATCGCAATGCCGAGACCGACCGGGATGGCGATCAGCATCGCGATAAAGGACGACACCAGCGTGCCGTAGATCGGTCCCAGCGCACCCAGCACGGGCGGATCGGCTGACGGCGCCCAGCGGCGCGTCCACAGGAACTCGAAGCCATATTCCTTCATTGCCGGCCAGGCGCCGATGATCAGTGACAGGATGATGCCGCCGAGGATGAGCAGCACCGAAATCGCCGACAGGCGGGTGATCCAGTAGAAGGTGACGTCGCCAAACTTGAAGGCGCTCAGCGCCCGGGCGCGGTCATAGGGTCCGGCGGCATCGCTGACAGTGCTTGCGTCGCTTTGAACGGCCATCTCTGCCAAGTCCGCCCCCTGTTTCTGATAGACCTGTACTTGCGTACTTGTACTTGCGCACTTGTGCTTGTGTACTCGCACTTCTGCACCAGCACCTGCGTCGTCGACGTCCCCTCTCCCACGCCTGGGAGAGGGGCCACATTCGAAGGAGCGGCTTAGCTCTTGATGTCGGACGACCAGGTCTTCTCGATCATCTTCACGACGTTGTCGGGCATCGGGATGTAGTCGAGCTCCTCAGCCATCTTGGCGCCCTTCTCGAACGACCACTTGAAGAACTTGATGGCTTCGGCGGAGGCCGCCTTGTCGGCCGGCTCCTTGTGCATCAGGATGAAGGTCGCCGCCGTCATCGGCCAGGACTTGTCGCCCGGCTGGTCGGCCAGGACAACGTAATAGCCCGGCGCATGGGCCCAATCCGCATTCGAGGCGGCGGCCTGGAACGCCTCCACGGTCGGCTGCACGGTCTTGCCGGCCTTGTTGATCATGCCGGTGTAGGTCAGCTTGTTCTGCTTGGCATAGGCATACTCGACATAGCCGATCGAGTTCTTGGTCTGGCTGATATTGCCGGACACGCCCTCATTGCCCTTGGCGCCGACGCCGGTCGGCCACTCCACGGCCGTGTTCGCGCCGATCTTGCTCTTCCACTCGGGGCTGACGTCGGAGAGATAGGTGGTGAAGTTGAAGGTGGTGCCCGAACCGTCCGAACGACGCACGACCGAGATCGCCTCGGACGGCAGCTTCACCTTCGGGTTCAGCTTCTTGATCGCCGCGTCGTCCCACTTGGTGATCTTGCCGAGGTAGATCTCGGCGAGGGTCGGACCGTCGAGCACCATCTCGCCCGGCTTCACGCCTTCGAGATTCACGACCGGGACGATGCCGCCCATCACCATCGGCCACTGGACCAGGCCGTCCTTCTCGAGCTGCTCGGCCTTCAGCGGCGCGTCGGTGGCGCCGAAGGTCACGGTCTTGGCCTGGATCTGCTTGATGCCGCCGCCGGAGCCGATCGACTGATAGTTCAGACCGTTGCCCGTCTCCTTCTTGTAGGCGTCAGCCCACTTGGAATAGATCGGGAACGGGAACGTCGCGCCCGCTCCGGTGATGTCGGCGGCAAAGGCCGACGTCGATGCGGCGACCAGGCCGGCAGCGACGATAGCTTTGAAGAAATTCATTGCTGGTCTCCCATTTGGGGAGCGAAGCGCCACGCGCGCCCGACTGCGCTCCCGCCGGCCCCTTTAAGGTGCCTCGTTGCCGCTTTTATAAAGGTTTGATGACAGTCGGATGACATGGATCAAACCATTGCAGCTACAGGCTTTTATGCCCCGAATGGCGGCTTTGGCTGGGGGAAACAGGCGGTGAAAGTTGCTCCATTTTTGGGCACACTTTCGATCAAAAGACGGCCGCGGTGGCGGTTAAGAATGTGTTTCACCAGCGATAATCCGAGCCCCGTCCCGCCCTGCGCGCGGCTGTCGCCGACATCAACCCGGTAGAAGCGCTCGGTCAGCCGGGGCAGGTGCTCGGGCGCGATACCGGGGCCGAAGTCCCGCACCTTGACCCGGATTTCCGGGGTTCCCTCACCTGAGACTGCCGAGGTCAGCGACACAATGACGCGGCCGCCCGAGGCGCCGTATTTCAGGGCGTTCTCGATCAGATTCTCGAACAGGCGGAGCAGCTCCTCCCGGTCGCCGGCAATGGTGACGGGGGTCTCCGGCAGATCGATCTCGACCTTGACCTGACGCTCGCGTGCCAAGGGTTCGAGCCCGTCGGCCACCTGGTGGATGATCGGGATCAGGTCAACGGTCGCATCCGGCCGAACATGCGCGGAGAGCTCGACCCGGGACAGCGACAACAGATCGTCGATCAGGCGGGCCATTCGCCCGGCCTGGGTATGCATGATGCCGAGGAAGCGCTCGCGCGCCCTGGGATCGTCCTTGGCCGGTCCCTGCAGGGTGTCGATGAAGCCGGACAGTGCCGCCAGCGGCGTACGAAGCTCATGACTTGCATTAGCGACAAAGTCGGCGCGCATCTCCTCGACCCGGCGCAGCGGCGTCAGGTCATGGAACGTCATCAGCATGCACTTCTCGGTGCCGCCGAAGGCGGTCGGAACCGGGACCGGCGTGATGATCAGCTCCATCCAGCGATCGACCGGCACATGGTCGTGATAGGTGGCGCGACGGGGCTCGGTGGTGGCAATGGCTTCCCGCAACGCCGTGATGATTTCGGGAGAGCGCAGCGCGAATTGAGCGAGCTCGTTCTTGCGCAGCGCCGGCGCCAGCTGCGCCGCCGCCTCATTGAGGTGGATGACACGACCGGCGCGGTCGAGCAGCACCACGGGATCGGGCATGCCGGCCACCACTGCATTGACGGCGGGGGCCTCCACGGGATTGCTGCCACGGAACACATCCTCCCGCGTTGTCACGGCGCTGTGCAGGCGCCAGGGCACCAGCGCAGCGGCGGCGATGCAGAGGAACACCGCAGCCGCCCGGAACGGCAGGAGCTCGTCGCGCAACACGAGCACGCCGAGCGCGAGCGCGGCCACCAGGAGGATGATTGCGGAGTGCCGGAGCCGGTCCGGCCAGGGCGAGAAGGCGGCCGGAGAAGACGGTGATGGACCGTCCAGTGCTATCGGGCTGTCGCTGTCAGATTTCTGCACCGCGTCCTGCAGCTCTCATTGAGGATTGGAGAAGCGATATCTGCGCTTCATCTGCGCGCCTCTTGACCAAGATTTTCCGGATCACTGTTCCCTCGGCCTGCGGAGCATCCCGCGGCCGGGTCACACGCCGGCATCCCTGTGCTCGGTCACATAAGCGGCTTCGTGCGCTCGTCCTGCTTCGAAGTGGAGGGCGGCCTGACGTAGCCGTTTGGACCGGGCACTGATGATAATCTCGCGAAACGTCAGCAAGATTACAGATATGACGAAGGGGGCGAGATAATAGAGCATTCGGAACAGCAGCATGCCGGCAAGCAGCTCCTCCCGGTCCATCTGCCAGAGCCCCACCAGCATGGCGGCATCGAACACGCCGAGCCCGCCTGGCGAATGGCTCGCAAATCCCAGGAGAGTCGCCGAAACGAAGATCACGGCGACCACGACGAAGCCGAGATTGGGCTCGTCCGGGACCAGCACATACATCGCCAGGGCGCAAAAACCGAGGTCAAGGATGCCGATCGCGACCTGGAGGAGGGTGAGCGGACCGCCAGGCAGCATGACCGTCCAGGGTCCGCGGCCGACCATGCGCGGCTTGGTCCAGACCCAGGCCACATAGCCGAACAGCCCCATCAGGATTGCGATCGCGACCACGCGGTTCAGCCAGGGCGGCAGCTGGTCGATGGCGGCGGCAGCTTCCGGATGATAGGTGATGCCAAGCCCGAGCACCGCGGCGTTGCCCAGCCAAAAAGTGAGCCCGGCGAGGAAGCAGATCTTGGCGACATCGATCGCATTCAGCCCCCAGGCCGAATAGATCCGATAGCGCACCGCACCGCCGGTAAAGACGCTCGCGCCGACATTGTGGCCGATCGAATAGCTGGTGAAGGCGGCCAGCGCGTTGATCCGATAGGGCACGTGGCGGTGCCCGATCGCACGCACCGCGAACAGATCGTAGAACGTCAGGGTGAAATAGCCGGCGGCCACGAACAGCGCCGCGAGTCCGATCTGGTAGGGCTCCGTGCTCTTGATCGCTTCCAGCACCTCGCCGGTATCGATGCCCCGCAGCATGTGATAAAGCACGCGGCAAGCGACCGCGATCACAGCAATGCTGACGATCACGCCGAGCTTATGCAGCACCTGTTTCTGGCGCAGGAAAGAGGTCGCTCCGCGGATGGCTTCAAGCATCGACACCTCTGACCGTGATCCGGCGCGCTGCACGGCAAGATCCCTGGGAAACGCGTCCGATCGAGCGGAATAACGCGTGCGCCGCGCCATGACTCATCAGCGCCCTCGTAGCGCGTTTCGCGCCTTTGGGGAACTCGGCAGGTGTGAACAAAACTCGGGCATGCAAGACACTTAGGAGGGATTCCGACCGATACGATGCACCGTTTTGCCGCAGGAGGCCAGGACCTCTATTAGCCCATGCAAGGCTGCCCAGCCTGCGAGTCCCAGGTTAAACTTCTGTGAGCATGCCCGGAAACCGGGGTGGTTTCCGCATGTCGGGGCTCCCAGTGCTCCGATCGCGTCCGAAGTCCGCATCGCATCACGACGACCTGATCGGCAAATTTCCGACCCGGCGAGCACTGGAGATCGAACAGCAGAGATAACGTCGGCGAATGCGGTTAGCAGGTGGCCATGGTCAAACCTTCGTGTCGGATTGCCACAGCACCTTTTTCGGATTTCACACCTGACATCTGCGCGGTCGCGGGCCACGATCAGGCCGCCGGCTTGGCGCGCATGCTGCGCAACAACACCCACGCCCGTAGCCAGGAACCGACCGTGCAACCCGCCAGATATGGCACGAACAGCAGGAGCAGCAGTTCGAGCCAATAACCGGCGCGCCCCGGAAGCACCCGGGTGACAGCAACGGCGACCAGAACCAGCGTAAGCGCCGACAAGCCGAGCATCAGCCGACGCGACACGCTGGGGCCGCGATGCACCACGGCGACCCAGCCCATCGCCAGCCCGATCAAGAGCGCGCCCAGCAGCCAGCCCCAATGGAATGCGATCAGAAAGGCCATTGCGGTCACCTCACCACGAAATCGATGCGCCGGTTCTGCGCGCGTCCATCGCTGGTATCGTTCGACGCGATCGGCTGCGTGCTGCCGTGGCCTACGGCCGTGAAGCGATCGGCCGGCAACCCTGCCTTGACGAGATAGTCGACAACAGCCTGGGCGCGCTTCTGCGAGAGCGCCTGGTTGGCCGCCTCGTCGCCTTCGGCATCGGTATGGCCGGCGATCTCGATGTTCGCCGACGGGCAACGCAGCGCGATTTCGACGATACGGTCGAGCAGGCCGGTGGAATCCCGGTCGATGTCGGCTCGCCCGGTCTCGAAGCGAATCCTGGTCTTGCCGAGCAAATCCGAGAACAGCTGTTGACAGACCGTCGCATCGACCGGGCCGGCCGCAGGCTTGACGGTTATCTCAGCCTTGACTTGCCAACCCTGCGGCACGTCCTTGGCGAGGCCCGATTGGATCTGCCGCGCCGCCTCGTCATACAGTGCGTCGCCGGAGATCTTGATCTCCCGTTCCGAGACCATGAGCGTGCCGGTCGACAGGCGCGACAACGCACCGAGCGCCGGCACCACCGCATTGACGAAGCCGGAGGGCGCTCCGACGCTGTTCTTGAGATTATCGACGACCTTTTCGCCGAAGAACCGCCGCGATGACGCGCCGACGACCACGGCATGGATGTTTTCATCCGGGACGTTGCCGGACAAACTGACGGTCAAGGCGACCGGATCCTTGTAGGCCTGGAAGATATAAGGCGGGGCCTTCACCTCGTTGCTGGCGATCTTGAAGCCATCCGGCAGGTCCTTGAGCGCCGCCGCGATCGCCTCGCGGCCGCCGAGTTCGCGCGCCATGCCCGACAGCGTAACGTCGCCGTCCGAAATCGTGAACTTTCCGTCCTTCAATTTGCCGATCTGGCCGATCAGCAGCAGCGCGGCATCCTCGAAGCGCGGCGGCGCACCGCGGGCGAGCGTCATCTGGTCGGCAACTTCGACGCCCTTGAGCGCCGAACGCGCGGCTTCCGAAAGCTTCGTCTTGAGCGCCGGCAGGGGCGCATTGCCGCCGAGGGTGACCCTGACCACATCGCGCTCGGCGGACCAGACGAAAGGTTTTGCTTCCGCGACCAGACGGGTCTCGTCGTCGACCAGCCGCACACCGGGCACGGCCGCAACAGATGCCAAGGCTGCACGACGGCCCTCGTCCGAGAAGGCGTAGGCGCTCAGGCTGACGTCGCGGCCGTCGGCGGCGATCTTCGTCTTGTCGAGCACCGCCCCCTTCAGGGCCTCCGAGCTCCGTGCGGCGAGATCATTCTCCAGCGGAGCCGTGCTGGTCCAGGCGGCGAAGGCCCAAAGCACGATCAACGGGATGATTCCAGGCCACCATTTGCCGCTCCACCGGAAAAGTCCACGCATTCGTCATCCCGTCTGGTCAGGAAATGGAGACAAAACAAACCCTTGCTGGCCTGTCAAACCGGAAATGCGCCGCCCTTTTCGAGCGCCGCGGGCGGATCGCCCGGCTAACCGTTTCTTCAACGATTCGTCGCTAACGTTACGGTTACACCTCTCGCCTCCTTTCCGATGCCTCACTCGCCGCAGCCGCGGCTGATGATCTCAGATCGAAGGGACGGTGCCAGAACCATAGCATTTGCGAGTGCCCATGACGTTCTGAAGTTCGCGGATGGGCGTTGACGCGACAGGTCGCGAGCTTCAGGAGAGGCACCAGTTGGGCGCACGCTTTCGATGAAGCGATTTCGTAAAACCTTGATTCGGGCGGGTCTCGAAGCGCTCTACTTCAGCGGCGCCCATATCTGGCTGCGACCGATCTTCGCAGGGGCCGGCGCTATCTTTACGCTGCATCACGTGCGACCGCGCCGCGAGGCCGATTTCCAACCCAATTTCCATCTGGAAGTCACGCCCGACTTCCTCCGCGAGATGCTCGCCCATTTGCGTGCCCATGAAGTCGACATCATCACCCTCGACGAGGTGCACCGGCGACTCCTCGAGCAGAACTTCTCGCGGCGCTTCGCCTGCTTCACCTTCGACGACGGCTATCGCGACAATCGCGATTTCGCGCTGCCGGTGATGCGCGAGTTCGATGCGCCGTTCACGATCTTTGTCACCGCCGATTTCGCCGCGGGCAGCGGCCTGCTCTGGTGGCTCGCGCTCGAGAGGATCGTTGCCGACGCGGACATGATCGAGGCGCCGATCGGAGGCACCGCGACGCGATTGGATGCACAGGATGCGACCGCCAAATGCATCGCGTTCCAGCGCCTGCACGACTGGTTGCGCGGATTGCCGGGTGAACACGAGATCCAGCGCGAGATGAGCGCGCTGTGCGCACGACATGGGGTCGATGCGGGCGCGATCTGCCGCGAGCTCTGCCTGTCCTGGGACGAATTGAGAGCACTTGCAGACGAGCCGCTGG
Organism: Bradyrhizobium sp. SZCCHNGR1005; assembly: GCF_032489995.1. Taxonomy (NCBI): domain Bacteria; kingdom Pseudomonadati; phylum Pseudomonadota; class Alphaproteobacteria; order Hyphomicrobiales; family Nitrobacteraceae; genus Bradyrhizobium; species Bradyrhizobium sp. SZCCHNGR1005. The sequence goes on along the minus strand of NZ_JAUEZC010000006.1, from coordinate 39,103 downwards.
TCACGATCGGCGCGCATTCCGCAAGCCACTGCAATCTCGCCAAACAAAGCGAAGAGGACGCGTTGCGCGAGATGGCGGAGAGCCGGGCGCGGATCGAGGACGCGTTGCAGCGGCCCGTGCGACACATGGCCTATCCTTACGGCGACCGCGCCGCGGCCGGTCCACGCGAGTTCATGCTGGCAGCGAGGGCCGGCTTCAACTGCGCAGTCACCACCCGCCCCGGCATGATCTTTCCAGAGAATGGAGAGCATTTGACCGCGCTGCCGCGGGTGTCGCTCAACGGCCATTACCAGGACGCGCGCGTGCTGCCAGTCCTGACCTCAGGCGCGGCCATCGCGATGTGGAACGGCTTCCGCCGCATCGACGCGGCATAGGTTAGAGCGACGTCCTCCGTACAACCGGCAGACTTCGCGCGAACAAGCTTCCGACGCGACCTGCCGGAGCCCCTCGCTTGACTCGAACAGCCACGCGGCCCACACAGATCGCAAAGTCAGGGAGGTACCATGTTGAAGGATCTGTTCTCACTCCAAGGCCGCATCGCGCTCGTGACCGGCGGCTCGCGCGGCATCGGCAAGATGATCGCGGCCGGCTTCCTGAGCGCCGGCGTCTCGCGCGTCTACATCACGGCGCGGAAGGCGGGGCCTTGCGAACAGACCGCCCAGGAGCTCAGCGCCAAATATGGCAGCGAATGCATCGCGCTGCCGATCGACATCTCCACGCTGTCCGGAATCGAGAGGCTCGCCGGCGAGATCAAGGCACGCGAGCCCAAGCTCGACATTCTCGTCAACAATGCAGGCGCCGCCTGGGGCGCTGAGTTCGACGAATTCCCCGAAAGCGGCTGGGACAAGGTCATGGACCTGAATGTCAAAACGCCGTTCTTCCTGACCAAGGCGATTGCCGCGCCGCTGCGCGCGGCGGCGAGCCGCGAGCGGCCGGCCAAGGTGATCAATATCGCTTCGATCGACGGCATCTTCGTCAACCCGCTGGAGACCTACTCCTACGCGGCAAGCAAGGCGGGCCTGATCCATCTGACCCGGCGCATGGCGGCAAAGCTGATCCACGACAACATCGTGGTGACCGCGATCGCGCCCGGCCCGTTCCAATCCGACATGAACAAGGCAGCCCGCGACCATGCCGACGAGGTGGCAACGCGTGTGCCTGCGGGCCGGATCGGGACCGAGGAGGATATGGCGGGGACGGCGATCTATCTCGCCTCGCGCGCCGGCGACTATGTGGTGGGCACCACCGTCGCGGTCGACGGCGGCATCGTCTATGCCAATCCCGGCATTCCCGGCGCGGGCTGGGACAGCTGAGTAGTAAAGGCGAATGGCGAGTAGCTCTTCCCTACTCGCTATTCGCCACGCCCTACTCGCAATTCACATCACGACTCGATCTTCACATACTCGAAATCGCCCGGCTTGTTGTCGATGCCGACCCGGGGCGGGGCGATCCAGGGCGCAAAGCCGCCGATCTCGGTGACCGGCTGCATCAGCGAGGCGATGTAGGCGCCGTCATCGGCCGACGGCAGCCATTCGCTCTTGCGCTTCTGCCAGGTCGCCTCGTCGATCAGGATGCCGTCCGGCGTCGCATGGACGTCCTTGAACTCGCCGATGGCACGGTGGAAGGCGACGTGCGGCAGCTTGAGCTGGAACGCATAGCCTGCCGTGGTGATGATCTTGTTCCAACGCAACAGGCCCTTGACGCAGTCCTGCGAGTAGTCGTCGCGCAGCCGCATGTTGAGCGCCGTCAACGCTGGCTCCTCGACCCGCTTGATCTCACCGTCCACCAGCTTGAGCACCGGATAGGTCGAGTTCTTGAGCTGATGATCGTCCTGGATCTGAGTCTCGTGATAGCGGCCCTTGATGCCGGCATTGAAGGCATTCGCCGCATTGGTCGAAACCTCGGAGCCGAACAGGTCGAGCGAGAGCGTGTAGTGCAGATTGAGCTTCTTCTGGATGGTCGGCAGATCGATGACGCCGAGCGCACGCACCTTGGCAACATCGGTCGGATCATCGATGCCGGCGGCGCGCATCGCGTCAACTGTGCGCTGAATGACGCGTCCGACGCCGGTCTCGCCGACGAACATGTGATGCGCCTCTTCGGTCAGCATGAAGCGGCAGGTGCGCGACAGCGGATCGAAGCCGGACTGCGCGAGCGAATGCAGCTGCATCTTGCCGTCGCGGTCGGTGAAATAGGTGAACATGAAGAAGGACAGCCAGTCCGGCGTCTTCTCGTTGAAGGCGCCCAACATCCGTGGTGAGTCCGCGTCGCCCGAGCGGCGGCGGAGCAACTCGTCTGCCTCCTCGCGCCCGTCACGGCCGAAATATTTCTGCAACAGATACACCATCGCCCAGAGATGGCGGCCTTCCTCGACATTGACCTGGAACAGGTTGCGCATGTCGTACAGCGAGGGCGCGGTCTTGCCGAGATGGCGCTGCTGCTCCACTGATGCCGGCTCGGTGTCGCCCTGGATCACGATCAGGCGGCGCATCAGCGCGCGGTATTCGCCGGGCACCTCCTGCCAGGCCGGCTCGCCATAATGCTCACCGAACGGAATGACGCGATTCTCTTCCTGCGGAGCAAGCAGAATGCCCCAACGATAATCGGGCATCTTGACGTAGTCGAACTTGGCCCAGCCGCGCGGATCGACGGAATAGGCCGTGCGCAAATACACCAGCGACTGCTGGAAGCCATCCGGGCCCATGTCGTTCCACCAATCGACATAGCCGGGGTGCCAACCTTCCAGCGCTTTCAGCACCTGGCGATCCTCGGCCAGATTCACGTTGTTCGGAATCTTGGTGCTGTAGTCGACGTTCATGATGTTCATGTTCATGGCCTTTTCCTCCCGAAAGGGGCGAATGGCGAATTGCGAATAGGAGGAGACCACTCCCTACTCGCTACTCCCCATTCGCTATTCGCTACACTCGTGTCATGTCGTAGCGGGGCTTCTGTCCTGTGCCGTAACGCTTCAAGGCGCCCTCCTCGCCGACCGCATTGGGGCGCTGGAAGATCCAGTTCTGCCAGGCGGTGAGGCGGGCGAAGATCTTGGATTCCATCGTCTCAGGACCGGCGAAGCGCAGGTTGGCCTCCATGCCGGTCAGGCTGTCCGGCGAGAAGCTCGCGCGCTCCTCGAAGAAGACGCGAATCTCGTCGTTCCAGTCGATGTCGTCGAGCGCGAAGGTCACGAGCCCGAGCTCCTCGGCGTCGTCGGCTTCGAGCGCCTGGCCGATCTTGTCGCGGACGCGCTCAAGCTCCGAAGGATCGGCCTGGAACCGCGATTCCAGCCGCGTCAGACCGTGACTCATCGGATAGGGACCGAAATTCATCGCCGACAATTCGATCGCCGGCGGCGGACGATTATCGCCCTGGATGGTGCCGATCAGCATGTAGGAGCGGTCGGCGGCGAACACGAGCTCGGCCAGCGTGCCGGCAAAGCAGGAGCCGGGTTCGACCAGCGTGACCAGCGTGCGCGAGGTAACGTCGATGCGCTTCAAGACGCGTTTCCAGTAATGCCTGATCTCGTTGACCAGCCAATGCGCCTTGTTGGCGTCCAGGAAGGCGTCGTAAGCCAGGACCTGCGCGCGCTCGCCATGCGACTTGAACACGAGCATCGCGATCTCGAGTTCGTTGATCCGCAGATGCAGGATCGCATCATCGATCTCGCGCGCGACCTGCAGCGGCCAGAACGACGCGCCTTGCGCGATCATGCCGTCGATATCGGCCGGCGGCGCGGCCTCCGGCGCCGCGATCGTGATGGTGGCGATCCGCGCCGCACGGTCGATGTCGACATTGACGAAGCCATAGCGCACGCTGGTCGCATCGATCGTGCGCTTGAGCGGCGTCAGCGCGACGCCCTTGCCGCCGCCCTTGCGTTTCGAGCTGGCAGCAAATTCCTTGGCGCGCTCGGCAACCTTGGCGTCGACCTTCGAGTTCGGCGCGACCTCGTCGACCAACCGCCACTGCACGGCGCGCTTGCCCTTGATGCCTTCTTCTACGGTGCAGAAGACGTCGGCGTGATCGCGGCGCACCTTGCGCTTGTCGACCACGCGCGTCAGCCCGCCGGTGCCGGGCAGCACCGCGAGCAGCGGCACTTCCGGCAGCGCCACCGAGGACGAGCCGTCGTCGGCGAGGATGATGTGGTCGGTCGCGAGCGCCAGCTCATAGCCGCCGCCCGCCGCCGTGCCGTTGACGACCGTGATGAAGCGCTGGCCGCTGTTCTCGCTGGAATCCTCGAAGCCGTTGCGGGTCTCGTTGGTGAACTTGCAGAAGTTCACCTTATGCGCATGCGTCGCGCCGGCCAGCATGCGTATATTGGCTCCCGCGCAGAACACGCGGGCCTTGCCCGAGCGCAGCACGACGACCTTCACCTCGGGATGTTCGAAGCGCAGCCGCTGCACGGCGTCCGCGAGCTCGATGTCGACGCCGAGGTCATAGGAATTGAGCTTGAGCTGGTAGCCCTCGAACAGGCCGCCATTCTCATCGACGTCCATGGTCAACGTCGCGACCTCGCCGTCGACGGAAAGTTTCCAGTGCCGATAACGAGAGGGATCAGTCTGGAAATCGATGAACGTCTTACCTCCCGCGAGCACGCGGTCTTCCCCGGCCATGAGACACCTTTGAGCGGTGAATGATTATCATTTACATGCACAATAGTGCATGTTTTAGATCGCGTCTACCCGGAAAAGCAAAAACATGCATTTTGTTTCATGATTGTGATGCCGTGGACGACAGTGTCGCGGCCGCAAAATCCGCGATCGTCTTGACCGTAGCTTCCGGCGCCTCCCGATGCGGCGAGTGGCCGACGCCGGGCAGCATCGTCACTGCCACGGGGCAGTAACATTCCTCTTGGACGATCTCGACCTGGCGCGTGGTGCCGTACTGATCATCGCTCCCCTGGATCACGGCCACGGGCACGCGGACGTAAGCGAGAAAGCCGGTGATGTCCCAGTTGCGAAACTGCGGATCGAGCCAGGCGCCGTTCCAGCCATAGAAGGCGTTGTCGACATCCTTGTGCCAGCGCGCCAGCTTGGTCCGGAGTTCGGTGGTCTCGTAGGTCGCCTTGATCGCCGCGATCGACGTGACCGAGACGTCTTCGACGATGACGTGCGGCGCGATCAGCACGACGCCGCGCAAGCGATGATCCTGCCGGCCGCCGGCATAGATCGCCGCGATGGAGGCGCCGTCGGAATGGCCGACCAGGAGGCCGTCGCGGAAGCCGATCGCATCCAAGAGCTTGGGAAGCACAGTCAGCGCCTCGCGCTCCATGTAGTCGAGCGGCCGCGGCAGCGCGACCGGGCTCGAACTGCCGTAGCCCGCGCGGGAATAGACGAACACGGAGGCGCCGGTCGCCTGCTGGAGCTTGTCCGGAAATTCGCCCCACAGCCCAACCGAGCCAAGCCCCTCATGCAGCATGACGATGCACGGCGCTGCCGAAGGCTGTGGACCGATCCGGCGGTATTCGAGTTCAGCGGAGTCGATGGTGAGGGAGCCGGTTGCTCGTAGCTTCATGCGCTGCTCTTTCCTTCGTCATGCCCGCGCTTGTCGCGGGCATCCACGTCTTTCTTCGCATCAGCAAGGCGTGGATGGCCGGGACAAGGCCGGCCATGACGGCGTAACGACTACTGCGCCCCCTCGCGCAGCTTGAAGCGCTGGATCTTGCCGGTCGCGGTCTTCGGCAAGGCGTCCACCACCTCGATCCAGCGCGGATATTTCCACGGACCGATCTTCTGCTTGACGTGGTCCTTCAGCACCTCGTGTAACGTCGCCCGGTCGGCATCGGGCCGCAGCACGACAAACGCCTTCGGCTTCAGCAGCCCCTCCGGATCGGCGTCCGGCACCACGGCGGCTTCCAGCACGGACGGATGCGTGATCAGTGCGCTCTCCACCTCGAACGGCGAGACCCAGATGCCGGAGACCTTGAACATGTCGTCCGAGCGGCCGCAGTAGGTGTAGCGCCCCTCGGCATCCCTGACATATTTGTCGCCGGTGCGGGTCCAATAGCCTTCGAAGGTCGAGCGACTCTTGTGGCGCTGATTCCAGTAGCCCTCACCGGCTGACGGCGCATGCACCACCATCTCGCCGACCTCGCCATCCGGCACGTCCTGGCCGGACTCGTTGACGAGCCGCACCTGATAACCCGGCACCGGCCGTCCCGAGGTGCCGTATTTGATATCGCCGGGCGCGTTCGACAGGAAGATGTGCAGAAGCTCGGTCGAGCCGACACCGTCGAGAATGTCCACGCCGAAACGCGCCTGCCAGGCTTTGCCCACCGTTTCCGGCAAAGCCTCGCCGGCCGAGGTACAGATGCGCAAGCGATCTCCCGCCTGCTCGTTCTTCAACGACTCGTCGTTCAACATCGCCGCAAACAGGGTCGGCACACCGTAGAAAATAGTGGGATTGTAGCGGTTGAGCAGCTTGAACATCAGCGCCGGCGTCGGCCGTTCCGAATTGAGGATCGTGGTGGCGCCGACGGAAAGCGGAAAGGTCAGCGCATTGCCGAGACCATAGGCGAAGAACAGCTTTGCAGCGGAGAGGCAGACATCGTCCTCGCGAATGCCGAGCACCTGTTTGGCATAGGTCTCGGCCGTCGCGGCGAGATTGCCGTGCAGATGGCGCACGCCCTTGGGCATGCCGGTCGAACCGGACGAATATAGCCAGAAGGCCGGCTCGTCCTCATGCGTCGCAACCGTGGCGAAGCTGTCGCTCTCGCGCGCGAGCTCTTCCGACAGCAGCTTGTGGCCGAAGGCGTTGGCGCCGGAGACGACGACGCAATCGAGATCGGGCATGCGCCCGACGATGTCCTTCACCGCCGGGAACAACGCTTCGGACACGAACAGCACGCGCGCACGGCAATCCGCGAGCACATAGGCGTATTGATCGGTCGTGAGCAGCGTGTTGAGCGGCACCGGCACCACGCCTGCCCGCATCGCACCCAAGAACACCGCGGGGAAATCGACGGTGTCGAGCATGATCATCGCGACGCGTTCTTCGCGGCGCACGCCCAGGCGGCGCAAGAAATTGGCGACACGGCAGGTCTGCTGCTGCAGCCCGCGATAGGTCAACTCAGAGACCGTGTCTGTATAAGCGAGCTTGTCGCCGCGTCCAGCCTCGATATTGCGGTCGAGCAACCACGATACTGCGTTGTAGGACCCTGAAATCTTGGACTCCAAGGCGTTCCCTCCCCGATTTCTTGAATTATAGTGCATAGAAGGCCACTAACGCCGCTTGCTGTCAATGCTTCGCAGCATTATGTTTCCGACTCGTGATCGCGCCGCCGAGGGACATGACGCAAGACAGCAGCACCGAGCAGGACACGGCGGCCAACTCTGACGCCGAGACTGCATTTCTCGAACAATTAGGCCAGCGGGTGCGCACGATGCGCGCGCTACGCGGCATGTCGCGTAAGGTGCTCGCCAAAGTATCCGGCATTTCCGAGCGCTACATCGCCCAGCTCGAGAGCGGCAAAGGCAACGTCTCGATCGTGCTGCTACGGCGTGTGGCGCATGCGATGGGCGCACCGCTGGAAGATCTCATCCCTGGCGGCGAGCCGTCGCCGGATTGGCCGGTGATCCGCGATCTCCTGAAGAAGGCGAACCCAAGCCAGATCGCGCAAGCGAAGGAGCTGTTGGCCGGCAGCACCTCGGCGCCGCTGCGCCGCGCGTTCTCCGGCATCGCACTGATCGGCTTGCGCGGCGCCGGCAAATCCACGCTCGGCAAACGGCTCGCGGACGCGATCGGTTGGAGCTTCGTCGAGCTCAACAAGGAGATCGAGCGGCAGAACGGGCTCTCGGTGGCCGAGATCATCAATCTCTATGGCCAGGAAGGTTTTCGCCGCATGGAGCAGGCCACGCTGGTGCAACTGCTCGCGCGCAAGGAGCTGATGGTGCTGGCCACCGGTGGTGGCATCGTCTCCGAACCCGTCACCTTCGACCTGATCCTGAAATCCTTCTATACGATCTGGCTGAAGGCCGAGCCGGAAGAGCATATGGCGCGCGTGCGCCAGCAGGGCGACCTGCGGCCGATGGCGGACGACCGCTCGGCCATGGCGGAGCTGCGCAACATCCTGGTGAGCCGCGAGCCGCTCTATGCCCGCGCCAACGCGGTGGTCGACACCGCCGGCCTCACGGTCGACGCCGCCGCGACACGGCTCGCGCAGGCGGTCAAACCGATGCTGGCAAACGACGCCAAGGTGTTCGCGCGGGGTTGACCCATCCAGATGTCGCCGCGACCGCTTTTGTCGTGAGCTTCAAGAATCGCCGTCAGCCTGTCCTTGATCTCCGCGACATCGGCACCGGCCTTCGTCGATCGGCAACCGGCTGCAATGCGCTACGCATCATCCTGCCTGCAATCTACTTGCGTTCGAAGCCCGAGCTCGGACTGCGCGATCGCGATGATGGTGAGGCATTGCGAAACGACACCATTCATCCGCGAGGGCTGGCGTCCCGCGTTAACCACCAGCGTCATTTCAATACCGTCGCGACTTGGCGCGCACCTTCCGATTAATTAATAAAGAGTTAAGTGATCGGAGGACGTATCGTGCAAGACCGTCGTCGCGAGACTCGCCACCGCGTCTATTACGGCGGCGTTCTGACATTCAATGCACGCTGCTCGACGCTCGCCTGCATCGTGCGCAATTTCAGCGATCGTGGCGCGAAGGTCGAGTTCGAAGGGACCGCGTTACTTCCCGACCGCATCGACATCACCATCGAACGACGCGGCTTGTCGCGCCGCGCGCGGATGATGTGGCGCGACCGAGACGCCGCCGGCCTCGCCTTCTGCGATGAAGAGGACGGCGGGGTGATCCCGTTGGAATGGGCGCGGATCTTGCGCGAACGCGAGCTGGCCAACAAGCGGCTGAAAGCGCGCATCGAGCAATTGCTCTCGGAGCGCTGAGCAGAATGTCGGAGCATCAGCTGGAGTCAGCGGACGAGCTTTGGCTCGCCGCAGCCAACACGCCCACCCCGCAAGCGTCGCGCGTCGCGAAACACCGTCCATGGTGGCGCTGGCTCCGACGTCTCGTGCTTCTGTTCGCCGCCCAATATACCCTCGTGCTGCTCGTAGGTGTCGCTGCGGCCGGCACTGTGCGCGCGCTTGTGCTGCCCCAGATCCTCAGCCGCTTCGAGGCGATCGCCGCGGCGCTCAAGCATACGCCGTTCCACTGAACTCTCCGGCAACGAAAGACCTCGTCGTTGGCTTGCGAAGTTCGCATCGCGCCGCCGCACACTCGTTTGCGAATTAATGTGCGACGCCGAAATCCATCGGCCAGAGGTACACGGCTTCGGCCTGAGGTTTGGCCTCCGGAAATTTCGGGAACGGACTGGCGCGGTGAACGATGTCGAGTGCGGCCTGGTCCAAGACCGCATTGCCGGATGATTTGATGATCCGCACGTCGGTGACAACGCCATCACGATTGAGCACGAACCGCAACGTCGCTTTCCCCACCGCGCGATGGGCCGCCGCCGGATAGCGCTTGAACTTCTCGAGGTGGCCGACCACAAGAGCATTGTAAGCGTTTGATGCAGCCTCGGAGAATTGACCGATGCGATCGTTCTTCGGCGGCGCGGTGGTTTCGGGCGCCGGCGGTTGCGCTGCCGCTTGCATCTCCTCCACTTGCTTGGGTTCGGGCTTGGGCAGTGCCGCCTCGGCGTTCTCGGCCGGCGGTGGTGGCGCCATCTGATCGTCGGGCTTCTGCGCCTCGACCTTCGGCGGCTCCGGCGGCGCGGCATCAGCCTGCTGCATTTCCGGCCCGACCGGAAGATCCTCCTGATCCTGGACCTGCGGCGCAGCGCTTTGAACCGGCGCCAGCGTGACCGCGATAGCGGGAAGAACGGCCGGCTCAGGCGACGTGCGCGTGGTCCACAGGACAGCGCCCGCGATGAGCAACGCATGCGCGGCAGCAATCACGATGGCTGCGAGCAACCAGCGCGCGGGCTTTCGTTGTTCCGGCAGATGCAGCGCGAACGAGGTCATGGCGTCAAGATCATCGCTTGAAGATCATGGCTAATAATCATGGCTTGGCCGGCGCCTCTTCGAGACCGACCAGCGCCAGCTTGAGATAGCCGGCGTCCCGCAACAGGTTCATCACGCTCATCAGAGCAGCGTAGTTCAGCTCCTTGTCGCCGCGGATGAAGATCGTCTCATCCTTGCGGTTGGCGGTCGCCGCGTCGAGCGCGCTTGCCAGCATCTCGCGCGCGACCACGGTTTCGCCGACCGCAATGGTCCCGTCCGGCTTGATGGTAAGGAACAGCGGCTTGTCCGGCCGCGGCTGCTCGGGCGCGGTGCTGGCGGGCAGGTTGACGCCGATGTCCACGGTGGCAAGCGGCGCCGCCACCATGAAGATGATCAGGAGCACCAGGATCACGTCGATGAACGGAGTGACGTTGATCTCGTGCTGAACTTCGAGTTCATCGCCGCCTAACCGCGAGCCAAGACGCACAGCCATCGTGGTCACTCCGCCGCATGCGGCAGGGATGCGGGCAGCCCTCGCCGGCTCCGGCTGATCGCCAACAAGATCAGCGCGGAGGCGTCGGTCAGCAGCGCGCGATACCCGGTGATCACCCGCGCCAGGTGGTTGTAGATCACGACCGCAGGGATGGCGGCGACCAGCCCGATCGCCGTGGTCAGCAAGGCCTCCGCGATCCCGGGCGCGACCACGGCGAGATTGGTGGTGTGGGATTCCGAGATGCCGATAAACGCATTCATGATGCCCCACACCGTACCGAACAGGCCGACGAAGGGCGACACCGCACCGATCGTCGCGAGGACACTGGTGCCGCGAGAGATCCGCCGCGCCGCCGCGGCTTCGACCCGCTCCAATCGCAGGCCGACGCGCTCCTTGAAATCGTCGTCAAAGCGATCCGACAGCACGGTCTCTCGCACCGCTGACATGACGAGCTGGGCCGCTGCGTCGCTCTTGTCATGACAGGAGGGAATCATCTCCTGCAGGCTACCGGCCTCCAGCAGCTTGATCCGGCGCTGCACGAGTCGTCTCTCCGAGGCGAGTTCGATCGTCTTGGCGAGCCACACCGTCCACGTCAGCAGCGATGCCAGTGCAAGCCCGATCATCACCGCCTTCACGACCATGTCGGCACTCAGGAACATGCCCCAAGGCGACAGATTTCGCGGCAGCAGAGCATTGACCTCCTGCGCCAGGGCAGGCTGTGAAGCCGTGAGGAAGCCAAGGCCGATCAGGAGGCAAAACACGCCGAGGGCAGGATATCTCCTGCCCTCGCACTTCCAGGCCGATTGCGCGCTCTCTTGCATGTCGCCCTTTCCGCGGCCGGCTATCCGACCGCTTTTGATTTTGCAGCTCATATCTTTTGTGAAATGCCGAAATAGAAGCCGCGCCGCGGACCGTATTGCGGAGCAAACACGCCGATGCCGGAGCCGTCCCTGATCTCGTAGATCGAATCGAAAACATTGACGACGTCGAAGCGGAACGTGGTCGGCTTGTTCGGCGCGACCCAATAGAAGTCGTGCGAGACCCCGAGATTGACCTGGGCGTAGGACGGCAGATGGTCGGTGTTGGCGAAGCCGGACCGCAGGCCGCTGCCATAGATCATCGACACGCTGTACCGGGTATCGTTCCACAGGTAGGACGCGCCGGCCGACGCGGTCAGCACCTGCGCATGATCGGTGTAGACGTAGTGCGAGGCGATATAAGCGAGCTCGTCCGGGGCGAACAAATATTGGTTCGAGACGACGTTGGTGGCGACCTGCTTGGCCCAGGCGAGGTTTCCATACAGGCGCAGATTGCCGTTTTCGTAATTCGCCTTGAGCTCGACGCCCACGTTCTCGCCGCGCTCGTAGTTGAACCCGCTCAGCACATAGGCGGCACCGAACTGGCCGTCGTCGAGCAGGTCCCTGGCGAGCTTGTAATAGCCGTCGACGCCGACTTCGAGACCGGGAATCGGATAGACCTTCTGCACGACACCGACATCGAACACATGCGAGCGCTCGGGCAGCACGGGGTCGTTCTGCGACACCGCGGGCTGCTGCGTGGTGCCCTGGACCAAGGCGAGATTGGTCGGCGCCGCGATCACCTGCGATGGCGGCGTGAAGTTGCGCGCGTAGCCGGCGTGGAACGTCGTGCCGTCGTAGGGTTTCCAGGTCAGGCTGATCCGCGGGCTCAACTGATTGGCCTCGACATATTGCCACATCTGGTCGAACCGAAGCCCGGCATTCAAGGTCAACTGGTTGTTGATTCGCCACTCGTCCTGCACATAGGCGCCGAACAAATAGCCGAGCTTGGAGCTGGAATCGAAGATGGTGGCGGGAGCCAGCGGATTGCCGGCGGTATCGAAGGCCTGCGCACCGGTGGCATCGATCGGGAACGCCGATGAGATGTTGTTGACCAGCGAGCGCTCCGCACTCGCCGTGAAGCCGAACCGCACGGTATGCGCATAACCGGCCCGCCAGGCGGTATCCTCCTGGATGCCGTTGATGAAGCTTTGCCGATAGACGTCGGACGAGACGCCGTTGAAGACGAGATCGCCGATCGGATCCGGCATGAAGTGGAGCTGGCTGTAACGATTGAAATAGGAGATCTGGTAATCGACGTCGTCAGCCGACTTCTGATAGGCGAACACGTTGAACTGGTTGAACTCGTTCTGATGCTCGTTGAGGAAGGTGGAATCGAAGTTGGTCACGCCGAACGCGTTGAAGGCCGGGGTCTGTCCCGGGTTGTTCGGAATCTGGAAGGTGCTGTTCGAGACTCCGCTCATGAACGTCAAACGGCTGGTTGGGTCGATCAGGGTCGAGAGATAAAGAAAGCCCTTCTCCTGGGACGTGCGGTCGTGGATCGCATCCCGCGCCGGTGTCGGGTTTTCGATACCCAGATTGTTCTGCAGAAAGCGCCCCGACACGAAATATTGAGTATTCCCGATCGTACCGCCGTATTCGCCGGTCGTCGTGATCGTGCCGTGACTGCCGCCATAGACACCGATCGAACCGGAATTGTTGAACGCATCATTGCGGGTCTGGATATCGACCACGCCAGCCGTGCGCAGACCGAATTGCGCGGGCAAGGCGCCGGTAAGCAGCGCCAGACTGCCGACGATGCCGGTGTCGAGGATCTGCCCGAACGCTCCAACGCCGTCCGGCAGCATGATGCCGTTGATGCGGTACTGAACGTTGGCATGCTCGTTGCGCACATGCAGATCACCGGAAGCGGCGGAATCCTGAGTCACGCCAGGGAGTTGCAGCAGCGCCTTGTCGAGCGGCGCATTGTCGCCTTGCGGCAGGGCCTGGATATTCTGCCTGCTCATCACCGTCGATGTCGCCCCGACCGGGGCGACGATGCCCTGCCGAGCGGCATCGAAGGTCTGGTTCTGGCTGGCGACCGCTTGAACCTGAACCTCTGCCGGGGTCGGCGCGGGAGCCGATGTCGACGCAACTGCGCGTGCGGCGGGCCGCCGCGACGTCGCCACACGGACCGGCGGCGTGCGCCGCCGCGGCCGTTCGGCCGGTGCGACCACGCGGGTCTCCGGCAGCACGGTGCCTTGATCGGATTGCTGTGCAGGCGCCGCCGGCGTCTGAGCGGAATTGCCGTCCTGGGCTGAGGCTGCCGCATTCATCGCGACAAGCAAGGCACATGACGACGCGGAAAGAAAAGCCTTACGGCCGAACTGCGTCCGTGGAGGAAACATAAAACATTTGTCCTGACATCGATTTCATAGGGACTCCCGGCGCTTCAGCGCGCCGGCAGACGACAAATGAGGGCGGCCGCCGGCCGATCAGACCGACGCAGCCAACGCGCGCACCTGCCGAGGCAAGCGTCGATGTCAGGTCAGAGGAGGTCCACGCGATTGGAAAGCGACGCGCGGCCGCTCGATGCGGGCAAAATTCCGGGCAACCGGGGGACCGATCGCGCTGACGGCGAAATCAACCGCCAGCGCCGGTGGCGACGATACCAAGCCCACCGCGATGTCGGAGCTCGCCATGCAGATCGGGCACAGCGTGTCTGCATCGTCATCGTCGGGGTGGGCGGGCGTACCACCGTCGTCATGCGCAGCTGCAGAGAGGAGCTTGCCGATCGGTCCGGCACTGACGGCCTTGCCGTCGAAGGAATGAATGTGGCCGAAGGACAGCGACAGGTTGATGACCAGCGCAATCAGCGCCAGCCACGATCCCCGCCCGATATTGTCCCGAAACCAGCGCATGTCCGACTGCGACTTATCATCCCTTGAGGACCGAATACCAGCGCGATCTTAACCAAGCGGATTGGCCCGTCAATTCTGACGCTGGTAACAACCCTCAATGACAATTTTTTGCCATCCTTTGACCGTCGACGGCATGACGATCTTGCTACGATCGCGCCGCGCGAGTGCTTGCCGCGATCTCGCCGTCTACGATTTAGCATCGATGCAGCCGATTGCCCGCAGCTCGACCTGCACGTCTTGGGGCTCGGGGCCGCCGCGGCATCGATGGTCGCGCTTCACGGCGCAACGCAAGCTGCCTCACCGGCCGGGACAATGGTCTGACGCCACATCCGACGGTACAGCGGATCATCGATCCCGCGTATCGGCCTCCCTGAGCTCTGCATAGCTCATCGCCGTCAGCCCCTGCCCGTCGAAATAGACGAAGCGCAGCCGACGCCGCCGCGAAATGAAGTTCGACGGCAACGGATCGTAGCGGAACGTGCCGCCACCGAGATGCGGCGTCAGGCTGCCGACATCGGTCAGGGCATCGATCTCGACGCGCAGCAGCTTCATGCTTGTCCCGTCTCGCATGATCTCGAAAGGGATGCGCGCAAGCCGGAGAAAGCTGGTCGGATCCGGCGCTGCGATGAACCCATCGACGAAGGCAGCCTCCACCTTGTCGAGATCCGCCTCGGGCGCCGCGGCAACCGTCGCACCCTCGGGCTGATGCGGCCTCTGCCACTGCACCGGCCCGCGTCCGCCATGCGGATGATTGTGGCCTGGCCCATGTGGCGGATGCTCGTGATGGTGATCATGGCCATGGTGATGATCATGATCGTGATGATGATGGTGGCCATGGTGATGTTGGCGCATGACAGTCCTCAATAGGCAACCGGCTTGTTGATGATGGACTTGTGGCTGCCGAGCTTGCCGTGTGCCACCATCGAGCCGAGCGCCTCGACGACAACACGGACGCCGATCAGCGCGGTGATGTCGGAGGTGTCGTAAGGCGGCGAGACTTCCACCACCTCAAGTCCGCACAGCCCTTCGGCAGCGACGAGCCCCAGGATCTTCAGCGCCTCGCGCGGCAGGAAGCCGCCCGGCTCCGGCCAGCCGGTGCCCGGCACGAAGCCACAATCGATGGAATCGACATCGAACGAGATGTAGACCGCGTCCGCATCCTTCCACGCCAGCTCCAGCGCGATCTCCGCGGTCTTCTCCAGGCCGATCTTCTCGATGTCGGCGATGGTCAGCACGTTGGTGTTGCGCTTGCGCGCGACTTCGACGCCCTCGCGCGGCACCTGCCAGCCGCCGATGCCGAGCTGCACCAGATTGGTGGGCGAGACGTTCGGCAGGTTGGTCGCCCAGTACCAGGGCGTGGTGTGCATGCGCTCGTCGAGATCCTTCTCTTGGATGTCGATGTGGCGATCGAAATGGATGATGCCGATCCTCTTGTCGGTGCACTCGGCAATGCCGCGCACGCACGGAAAGCCGATCGAGTGATCGCCGCCCAGCATGATCGGCAGCGCTCCGGACGAGAAGACATGCGCCACGCCGCGGCTGATCTGGTCGAAACTCTTTTCCAGATTGGCCGGAATGGTGAAGACGTCGCCGGCATCGCACAAGGTCATCTGCTCGCGCAGGTCGACGCCGAGCTCATAGTTGTAGGGTGTGTAGAGCGCGGAGATGCGGCGGATGCCCTGCGGCCCGAAGCGCGTGCCAGGGCGATAGGTGGTGCCTGAATCAAACGGAATGCCGATCACGGCCGCATCGTACTTGCCGACGTCGCGCACGTTCTCGACATAGGGCGCCTTCATGAAGGTATTGATCCCGGCGAAGTGCGGCAGCTCGCCACGCGCGAAGGTCGGGATGTCGCGATCGGTCAGGCTGTCGGCGCCGGGCAGGCCCATGTCGAGCGCCCATTGACGCTCCTTGCGCCAGCCGCCGTGGGGCAGCTTGCCTTCGGCCTCCAGCGCCTGCCAACCTTGCGTGGCCATCTTGTCGAAATCCGGATGATGCCGGCGCACGGCTTTGTACTGGGACGACAGTCCGGCGCGGCGCGACCGGCGCATGGACGGGAATGACATCGGAGGTCTCCTTCGTTTCTTCGTTGTTGAAGCTGTTACTGAGCTGCCTGCACGACGGCGCGGATGAAGCCGAGCACGGGCACAGCGCTGTCGCGGGTGAGGTCGAGGTCGTAGGTGATACGCGCGCCGAAGCGCTCGGGCGCCTGCGGGTCGTGCCTGACGCGGTCGAGCGCGATCAGCCGGGTGGCGAGCCCGAAGGCCTCCTTGATGTCGTGCGTGACCATGACGATGGTCATCTTCAGGTCGCGCCACAGCGGCTTGATCAGCGCATGCATCTGCGCGCGGGTGCCGGGATCGAGCGCGCCGAACGGCTCGTCGAGCAGCAGCACGCGCGGCTGTTTGGCCAGTGCCTGCGCGATCGCCAGCCGCTGCTGCATGCCGCCGGACAGCGCGCTCGGATATTTGTCGCGATGCGGACCGAGGCCGACCGCCTCGATCAGGGCGAGGCTCTTCTCGATCGCCCCACGGCGCGATGCGCCGAACAGCCGTGCGGCGAACGGGCTGTTTGCGAATTCGTAGCCGAGCAGGACGTTGCCGAGCACCGTGAGATGCGGAAACACCGAGTAGCGCTGGAACACGATGCCGCGATCCGGACCGGGCTCGGCCGGAAACGGCTTGCCGTCGAGCAGCACCGCGCCTTGCGTCGGCTTCTCCTGGCCGAGGATCAGGCGCAGCAAGGTGCTCTTGCCGGCGCCGGAAGGGCCGACGATCGACATGAACGCGCCGGAAGCGATCTCGAGATTGATGCGCTCGAGCACGACCTGATCGCCATATTCGACCCAGACGTTGCGGAACGAGAGGGCGCTCATCGGCGCGCCTCCTGCTCGTAGGCCCAGGGAAACGCACGCTGGCCGATCCAGACCAGCGCAAGATCGAACAGATAGGCAAGCAGGGTGATCCAGGCGACATAGGGCAGGATCACATCCATCGACAGATAACGACGCACCAGGAAGATGCGATAGCCGAGCCCGACATCGGAGGCGATCGCTTCGGCCGAAATCAGGAACAGGAAGGCCGGGCCGATCATCAACCGCAGGCATTTGATCAGCCGCGGCATGATCTGCGGCAGCACCACGCGGATCGCGATCTGCCAGGTCGAACCGCCGAGGGTCTGCGCCTTGATCAGCTGCTCGTGCGGCATGGCCTGCACTTCCAGCGAGAGATCGCGCACCAGCATCGGCGTGACGCCGATGATGATCAGAACCACCTTGGACAACTCGCCGAGCCCGAACACGATGAACAGGATCGGCAGCACCGCCATCGGCGGGATCATCGAGAGCACCGCCACCAGCGTGCCGAAACCCGCGCCAGCGACGGGCAGAAGCCCGATCGCCAGTCCCAGCACCAGGCCGATGACGGCGGAGATGCCGAGCCCGAGCGCCAACCGCTGCAGGCTCGCCGCCGTGTCGGCCCACAGGACATAGTCGCCGGAGCGGCGATCGGGCTCGATGGCGAGACGCTTCGACGTCGCGACCATCTCGGCGACCGGCGGCAGCAGCTTGTCGTCGGGATTGGCGGCGCGGCGCTCGGCCGAGCCGATCACGTAGATCAGCGCGATCAGCAGGAACGGCAGCAGTGCGAGCAACAGCCGGCTGCCACGTCCGGGGACGATGTTCATTGCGCGTGGAATGGCAGCCTCCCTCGGAGATGATTGCTAACGCCCGGCCTGTTAGGAAAGCTCACAGGGTTTTCTGCGAGCTCGGCTAAACCTCGCCCCGCTTGCGGGAAGAGGTCGGATCCGGGTGAGGGAGGGTCTCCGCGACCCACCTGCAGCGGCCTTGTCGAGGCTCCCCCTCACCCCGACCCTCTCCCCGCAAGCGGGGAGAGGGAGCGCACCGCGAACGCGGCTCGCCTGCCCTCCAATATCGGGCCTACAGCTTGCCGTCGGCAGCGAGCTTCATGAAGGTCGGGTCGAAACGCAGCTTGACATTGGACGTCGAGCCCAGCGCCTTGGAAGGCGTCGAGATGCCGACTGCGTCCTTCGACTTCACATTCTCGCCAAGCAGGTTGTGGTCGAAGCAGAAGGTACGCACGAGGTCCATGGTCTTGGGTAGTTCGGGTCCGGTCATGAAGGCGAGCGCATCTTTCGGCGTGTAGTACATGAAGGTGGTCTTGAGCTGGGTCTCGAAGCCGGCCAGATCGGTGCCGGACAGCTTCGCCATCGCCTCGCGCGCCGCGCGGCCTTTTTCGCTTTGGTCCTTCATCAGGGCGATGGTGTCGTACCAGATGCCGACCAGCGCCTTGCCGAGCTCCGGATTGTCCTTGAGCGTCGCGCTGTTGACGACCAGGAGGTCCTCGATCTCGCCGGGGATCTTGCTGGAGTCGAACACCAACGTCGCGCCGGGCTCGGACTTCACCTCCAGAAGCTGAGGATTCCAGGTCACGACCGCGGTGGTGTCGGGCGACTTCGCCGCCGCCACGATGTCAGCGTCGGAGGTGTTGACGGTCTTGATGTCCTTCTCGCTCAGCTTGACGGTGCCCAGCCCGCGCGCGAGCAGATAATGCGAGACGGACAGTTCGACCAGATTGACCTTCTGGCCCTTGATGTCGGCCAGCGTCTTGCCCTTCTTCAGCACCACGCCGTCATTGCCGTTGGAATAGTCGCCCATGATGATGGCCGACGTGTCGACGCCGCCGGCGGCTGGAATGGTCAGGGCATCCATGTTGGTGACGGTGACGCCGTCGAACTTGCCGGCGGTGTATTGGTTGATCGATTCGACGTAATCGTTGATCTGCGTGACCTTGATCGAGATGCCGTATTTGTCGGCCCATTTCTTGACGATGCCGGCTTCGGCGGCATAGGGCCAGGGCATCCAGCCGACATAGATCGTCCAGGCGATATTGAACTCTTTCTTCTTCTCGGCGAACGCGGGCGACAGCGATGCAGTCGCCAGCGTGGAGGCAGCGATCAAGGCAACAAACAGATTTCGCGCTTTTCCCATATCCAGTCCCTCACGGTTTTTGGTGGACCCGCGGACTGGCATGAAGAACCTCGAGCCTGCCAAGCGCGGCCACTGAGGTCTCCCGGGTTTTTGTCCCGCCGTGCACCAGGGCTCTCCCCTGGCGGCTGCTCTCGGACCAGCATTCTCTACGAGAACCGGAACCCTAGCTGCCAACTCTGATCGTGAAAGGAGCAATCGTCATGCCAGAGGAAAACGCTGGCGATTCAGGCCAACTCTCCGTATCGCCTGCCCAAAAACGCATCAACGAGAACGGATTTTGAGCGGCCTGAGCTGGGAGATCCGAGCCGCGCGGTCAAATTCCGAGGTAGCGATGCTGCAGGTCGGGCTCAGCCATCAGCTGATCCGACGTGCCGCTCCAGACCGTGCGACCGCGCTCGATGATCGTGTGGCGGTCGCAGATGCGGGTGAGGTGCTCGACATTCTTGTCGATGACCAGGATCGACTGCCCTTTTGCCTTCAGCATCGAGAGGCAGTTCCAGATCTCCTCGCGGATCAAGGGTGCGAGCCCTTCGGTCGCTTCGTCGAGGATCAGGAGCTTCGGGTTGGTCATCAGCGCACGGCCGATGGCGAGCATCTGTTGCTCGCCGCCGGAGAGCTGGTTGCCCATGTTGCTGCCGCGCTCGGCAAGGCGCGGGAATAGCGCGTGGATTTTCTCCAGCGTCCAGGGATCGGGATTGCCGAGGCGGTTGGATGACGCCGCGACCAGGTTTTCCGTGACGGTGAGATTGGGGAAGATCTGCCGCCCCTCCGGGACCAGACCGATGCCAAGCTGCGCAATCCGGTAGGACGGCAGCTTGCGCGTCTCCTGGCCCGCGAAACGGATCGACCCGGCGCGAGCCGGCGTCAGCCCCATGATGGAACGGATGGTGGTGGTCTTGCCCATGCCGTTGCGGCCCATCAGCGACATCATCTCGCCCGGGCGGATCGACAGCGACAGGCCGAACAGCACCTGGCTGAGACCATAGCAAGTCTCGATGCCCTCGACCTCGAGCAGGGCGTCAGCCATGTTTCACCACCACATGCTGGTCGCCGAGATAGGCGCGCTTGACCTCTTCGTTCTTGCGGATCTCATCCGGCGTGCCGGAGGCGATGATGCGGCCATAGACCAGGACCGAGATGCGGTCGGCCAGCGCGAACACAGCCTCCATGTCGTGCTCGACCAGCACGATCGACACTTCGCGGCGAAGCTCCATTAGCAGCTTCACCATACGCGCGGATTCGGTGACGCCGAGGCCGGCCATCGGCTCGTCGAGCAGCAGCAGCTGCGGCCTGGTGGCGAGCGCGACGGCGAGCTCCAGCTCGCGCTGTTCGCCATGGCTGAGCCGGGAGACCGGCACATCCGCGCGATGTGCAAGACCGACGCGCTCCAGCGCCGCATGCGCCGCGGCGCGGAGCTGCGGCTCCTTGCGCGCATTGCCGAAGAAGCGGAAGGAGTGACCGTCATGCGCCTGCGCCGCCAGCGCGACGTTGTCCGCGGCGGTGAAGTCCGGCAACAGCGACGTGATCTGGAACGAGCGCGCCAGCCCAAGCGCGCTGCGGCGATAAGCAGGAAGCCGGGAGATATCGCGGCCGGCGAGATGGATGTGGCCGGCATGCGGGGCGAGATGGCCGGTCAACTGGCCGATCAGCGTGGTCTTGCCGGCGCCGTTCGGACCGATGATGGCGTGGATTTCACCCTTGGCGACATCGAGGCAGACATGATCGGTCGCGACGATGCCGCCGAAGCGGCGCACCAGATTGTCGACGCGCAGCAATGGTTCAGCCACGGTTCAATCTCCCGAGCAGGCCCATGATGCCACCGCGACCGAACAGCACCACGAGCAGCAGCAGTGGCCCCATGATCAGCGCCCAATATTCGGTGAGCTGCGACAACAGCTCTTCCAGCACCAGATAGACCACCGCGCCCATCACCGGGCCGAACAAGGTGCCCATGCCGCCGAGGATCACCATCACCATGAGATCGCCGGAGCGGGTCCAATACATCACGGCGGGGCTGACGAAATCGGTGTTGTTGGCAAGCAGCGCGCCGGCAAGCCCGCACAAGGTGCCGGCAATGACGAAGCAGACGAGCTTGTAGCGCTTGGACGCAAAGCCGATCGCCTGCATGCGCTGCTCATTGGAGCGCAAGCCCTGCACCACCAGACCAAAGCGCGAATTGACGATCCGCCAGATCAGAAACACGACGCCCAGCAGGCAGACGAGGCAGAGATAATAGAATTCGATACGGTAGTTGAGATTGACGAGTCCGCCGAAATCGCTGCGCTTGTAGATGGTGAGCCCGTCATCGCCGCCATAGCGGGCGAGGCCCGAGGCGACGTAATAGGCCATCTGCGCGAAGGCCAGCGTGATCATAATGAAATAGACGCCGCGGGTGCGCAGGCTCAATGCACCGATCACCAGCGCGAAGATCGCGGACGCGGCGAGCGCGACCCCGAACTGCACATAGCCGGAGCCGATGCCCTCCTGTGCCAGGATGCCGACCGCATAGCCGCCGATGCCGAGATAGGCGGCGTGACCGAAGCTCATCATGCCGCCATAGCCCATGATCAGGTTCAGGCTGACCGCGGCGAGCGCGAGGATGACGATGCGGGTGAACAGGGTCAGCAGGAAGACGTTGCCGGTCAAGCTCGAATAGACCGGCAGCAGCACCAGGCCGGCGACGAGCGCGGCAGCGACGATGGTCTGGACGTTGGGCGAGGACTTCATCTGCGGTTGGCCGGAAACAGACCCTCGGGCCGCGCCACCAGCACGATCGCCATCAGGAGATAGATCAGCATCGAGGACATTGCGGGGGCCGCGGTCGAGGCCGAGGCTGAGCTCAGGATCAGCCGGAGCAGGTTGGGCAGGAAAGCTCGCCCCAATGTGTCGATCAGGCCGATCAGGATCGCGGCGATGAAGGCGCCGCGGATCGAACCGATACCGCCGATCACGATCACGACGAAAGCGAGGATCAGGATGTTCTCGCCCATGCCGATCTGCACGGTGAGGATCGGCGCCTGCATCAGCCCGGCGAGGCCAGCAAGCGCCGCGCCCAGGCCGAACACCAGCGTATAGAGCAGCTTGATGTTGATGCCGAGCGCGCCGATCATCTCCCGGTTGGAGGCGCCGGCGCGGATCAGCATGCCGATCCGCGTGCGCATCACGCCGAGATAGAGCAGCAGTGCCACGGCCAGCGCGACGACGATGATCGCAAGCCGATAGGCGGGGTATTGGATGCCCGGCATGATCGTGACCGGAAACGCCAGCCAGGACGGCAGCGGCAACGCGAGGCCCGCGGGCCCCCAGATCAGCCGAACCGCCTCGTTGAAGAACAGGATCAGGCCGAAGGTCGCGAGCACATGGTCGAGATGGTCGCGGCCATAGAGATGGCGCAGTGCCGCCAATTCGAGCACGATGCCGAGCAACAGGGTCGCAGCCAGCGCCAGCAGCGCGCCGAGGACGAAGCTGCCGGTCCAGGCCACGAACGTCGCCGCGAAATAGGCTCCCATCATATAGAGCGAGCCATGGGCGAGATTGACGAGGTCCATGATGCCGAACACCAGCGTCAATCCGGCGGCCAACAGGAAGAGCAGCAGCCCGAACTGCAGCCCATTCAGGAATTGTTCGACGACGAGAAGCATGCCCTCACTTCACGTTCAACAAATATGGCGGCAGAACCCGTATGGCGCTGCCGCCAATCCAGCCGGCCGATCTTAGGCCGCCGATGCTTTAAGCTTCAAGCAAATTCCAGGCCGTTTTCCTTCGGCCTATTTCATCGGGCACTTGTCGTGGAAGCGATCCTGGTCGTCCTTGACGATGGTGGTGACCGTCTTCAGCGACAGCTGGCCGTTGGCCTCCTTGACCACGTCCTGAAGATAGAAATTCTGGATCGGGACGTGGTTGTTGCCATATTTGAAGGAGCCGCGGAGCGACTTGAAGTCGGCCTTCTCCATCTCCGCCTTCATCGCATCCTTCTGCGACGTGTCGCCCTTGACCGCAACCACCGCGCTGTTGATCAGCTGCGCCGCATCATAGGCCTGGGCGCCATAATAGGTCGGGCGCAGTCCAGTATATTTCTTGCGGTAGTCCTCAACGAATTTCTTGTTCTGTTCGT
The DNA here is from genome assembly GCF_032489995.1 of Bradyrhizobium sp. SZCCHNGR1005. Classification (NCBI taxonomy): domain Bacteria; kingdom Pseudomonadati; phylum Pseudomonadota; class Alphaproteobacteria; order Hyphomicrobiales; family Nitrobacteraceae; genus Bradyrhizobium; species Bradyrhizobium sp. SZCCHNGR1005. The sequence continues at coordinate 15,822 of NZ_JAUEZC010000006.1, read as the reverse complement.
TCGGCAGATCGTTGACCCATTCCTGGGCGCCGGGCACGCTGATCGCGTTGTCCTTCTGCAAGGGCAGCGACAGCTCGTCGATGGTGAAGGCGGTATAGAGCGGCATCTTCTCCTTCAATCCGGCCTGCGCGTACTGATTGAGGAACTGCACGCCCGCCGCGCCCGGATAGAATACGAAGATCGCTTCGGCGTTGGAGTTGCGCGCCTTGGACAGCTCGGCGGAGAAATCGAGCTGGCTCGGCCACACCGTATATTCCTCGCCGACCACCTGCCCCTTGAAGGTGCTCTTCACGCCGGCCAGCATGTCCTTGCCGGCGGCGTAGTTCGGGCCGATCAGGAAGACCGACTTCACGCCCTTCTGGTTCATATAGAGGCCCATCGCTGCGGGCGTCTGGTCATTCTGCCAGGAGGTCGAGAACACGTAAGGCGAACACAATTCGCCGGCCAGCTGCGATGGCCCGGCATTGGCCGAGATCAGGAAGGTCTTCGAGTCCACAGCTGTCTTCAGCGAGGCCAGCAGCACGTTCGACCAGATATAGCCGACGATGAAATCGACCTTATCGGACTGCACCAGCTTCTCGGTCTTCTGCTTGCCGATATCAGGCTTCTGCTGGTCGTCCTCATAGATCACCTCGACCGGCTTGCCGGCCATCTTGCGGCCGAGATGATCGAGCGCGAGCTCGAACGAGTTGCGCATGTCGTTACCGATCACGGCGGTCGGACCGCTGAATGTGGAAACGAAGCCAATCTTGATGCTGTCGGCCGCAAGCGCGGATTGCGCCAGGCACAACGCCGCTGCGCCGGCCAGCCAGACTGTTGCTTTCATGTTCCCTCCCCCTGCTGCTCTTGTCTTTATTCTCTATGTACCATCGGCCGAATCTAGCACCGGCCAATGACGTGCCGGCGGCGTTTCGCCGCAGCGCGCCTCCGGGCTTCTCAGGCTTCATGCACCATAGTTCGCCAAAATGCCCGATGGCAAGAACTATACTGCCGGCGGGACAATGATGGTGAAAGCCGAAGGCCGACCGCATCACATACGGCCGGCCTCTCGCTTGCCACCTCAGATGGCCGCACTCACTTCACCAGCGAACAACCGCCGTCGGCGAGCGGCCGGAACGCCTGGTCGGCGGGAATGGTCGCAACCAGGCGATAGTAGTCGTAAGGGTATTTCGACTCCTCCGGCTGCTTCACTTCGAACAGATACATTGGATGGATCACGCGGCCGTCCTGCCGGATGGTGACCTCGCCGAACAGCTTGTCTTTGCCTTTGAACGTCTTCATCTGCGGCACGGCATCCTTGGCATCGTCGCTGCCGGTCGCCGCAACGGCATTCAGATAGGCCAGGGTCGAGGCGTAGACGCCGGCCTGGTTACCGCTCGGCATCTTGCCGTTCATGCCCGGACGGGCGGCAAAACGCTTTGCGAACGCACGCGTATCGTCGTCCATGTCCCAATAGAACGCCTCCAGGAGTTGCAACCCCTGCGCGGCCTTCAGCCCCATGCCGTGGATATCGTTGATGAAGAGCAGGAAGGCGACCAGCGACCGGCCACCCTGCTGGATGCCGAACTCCGCGGCCTGCTTCACCACGTTGATGGTATCGCCGCCGGCATTGGCGAGCCCGATCACCTTGGCTCTCGAGCTCTGCGCCTGCAGCAGGAACGAGGCGAAATCGGAGGTCCCGAGCGGATGCTTGGCAGAGCCCAGCACCTTGCCGCCATGCTTGTCGATGTAGTTGGTGGCCTCGGCCTCGATGCCCTGGCCCAGCGCATAGTTCACGGTGATGAAGTACCAATCCTTGCCGCCGCGCCCCATCATCGCGGCTGCCGTGGTGTTGCCGGTGGCCCAGGCATCGTTGACCCATTGGATCGTATTCGGCGAGCAGGCCTTGCCGGTGAGATCCGAGCTGGCCGTCGACGAAGCCAGAAAGGTCATCCGGCTGTTGCGCAGCAGCTCATTGACCGTCAGGCCCACGGCCGAATTCGGGACATCGACCACGGCGTCGACCTTGTCGACATCGAGCCATTTGCGCACGATCGCCGAGCCGACATCGGCCTTGTTCTGATGGTCGGCATAGACGATCTCGACCTTGATGCCCTTGCCGCCGCCGTTGAAATCTTCCGCTGCCATGCGCGCGGCCTCGACCGAGCCCATGCCATTGGTGTCCTGGAAAATGCCGGAGATATCGTTCAACACCCCGATGCGGACGACATTGTCAGAGATTTCCGCGCGAGCCGGCGCACAGGCCAAGCCCAGCACGGCAAGTGCGAGCGCGTAGTTCAACTGCTTCATATATCCCTCCCCGTTTTGATTTGCTTGTTGTTGCGGCCGGGCTCTGCGCCCCGGCCGATCGAACGTCAGCTCTGCCGTTCCGGCAGGCGCAGCACGAGCCCCTCCAGCGCGGGCGACACCTTGATCTGGCACGCCAGGCGGCTATTCGGCAGCCGTTCCGATGCAGTGCCGTCGAGCAGCGCATCCTCGTCGTCGCTCACCGCATCAAGCTTCGGAAGCCAGGCGTCATCGACGTACACATGGCAGGTCGCACACACGGCGTTGCCGCCACACTCGGCAACGATGCCGTCGACGCCATGGGTCAGCGCCGCCAGCATGATGCTGGCGCCGTCCTCGGCATCGACTTGCTCGCTGCGATTGTCCGGATGAATGAAGGTGATCCTCGTCATGGTCTCGCTCAGGCTGGAGTGATGCTCACCGGCAGGCTTTCCAGCCCACGCAGTGTGTTGTTGTAGCGGCGCTTCACCGCACCATCGATGGAGATCGAATCCACCTTGTGCGCGAGCGCCGTCAGCACCGCCTCTCCTTCGAGTCGGGCCACGAGCTGGCCGACGCACATATGGATGCCCGCACCGAATCCGACATGGCCGGACACCTTGCGCGTGATGTCATATCTGTCGGGCTGCTCCCAGCGCCGCGGATCGCGGTTGGCCGAGCCCAGGAACATCAGCACCTTCTCGCCTTCGCCGATGCTGGCGCCGGCGATCTCGACCTCGCGGGTGGTGGTGCGGAAGAAAGTCTGCACCGGGCTTTCGAAACGCACGGCTTCCTCGAATGCATTTCGGGCCAGCGACGGATCCTGGCGCAGCCGTCGCCATTCCTCCGGGAAACGGGCCAGGCAGTAGACCGCCGCGCCGATGCCATACACCGTCGTGTCCAGTCCGGCCGACAGCAACGAGCGCACCAGAAGCGGCGCTTCCGCCGGCGTAATGTCACCGCTATCGGCGAAGGCGTGGATGCAGGCGCCGAAGCCGCCCGGCGCAAGATTGTCGCGCTGGCACTGCGCGGTGACATAAGTTTGATGGGGTGCCGAGCGCTCGATCGCCTGCTGCCGGAGCTCGTTGGGCGGACCGAACGCATTGAATACCAGACTCGCATAGGGGATCAGATGCTCGCGGCCATCGGGCTTGAGGCCCAGCGCATCCGGAAACACCGACAGCGGATAGGCTTCGGCGAGATCAGTGACGGCATCGAAGCGCCGACGTGCCAGCAGCTCGTCAATCTTGGCTTCGGCCGCCGCCAAGAAGCCGTCGCGCAGGCGCTTCATCACCGCGGGCGACAGCACCTTGCTCAACACCGCCCGGGTACGCGTATGTGCCGGCGGATCGGCTTCCAGAATGAGACTCGGCGGCCGCCACGGCTTCTCCTTGGCAAAATCGCTCAACCCCACGCCGCGGCTGGAGCAGAAGGTTTGGGGATCATTCAGCACCGCATAGACTTCCGCATAGCGGGCAACGCCATAGACATTCCAGCGATCGAGATAAACGACGGGTCCGGCCTGGCGCATTTGGTCATGCGCCGGATAAGGATCATTAAAAAAGGCGATCGAGAACGGATCGATGTCGAGGTGGGGAATATCGGCTGGTGGCGCGGCGGGGCGAGCGGCCGGCGCGGAGATATCCGTCTGGTTCATGCAGTCCTCCCGAAGTTTGGCCTTGTCATGCGGCTTTTGCTGTCTCTATGACTGAAATGGACGAGCGGTGATGGAGATCATGAGCGACCAAGCCCGCAAATCGCGTGCAACAAAGCCGCAGATGGAGACGACGGGCGGCCAGCCCCCTGGCCATGACCTCACGCTTGATCTCGACCGCTACGTGCCCGCCTTCATCACCTTCATCGCCAACAAACTGTCGAACAGCGCGACCGCGTTCTATCAGCGCAATTTCGGCGTCAACGTCACGGAATGGCGCATCATGTCGCTGCTGGCGATCGAGCCCGGCATTCCGGCCTCGCGCATCTGCAGCGTGATCGGCTTTGACAAGGGACCGGTCAGCCGCACGCTGGCAGCGATGAAAAAGCGCGGGCTGATCGCCATCCGCTCCGATCCTGTCGATGGCCGCAGCCACTCGATCTCGCTGACCGCCAAAGGACGAGCCACCCACGACAAAGTCATCGTGGCAGCGTTGGAGCGCGAACGTCGGCTGCTGTCCTGCCTCGACAGGCAAGAGCAGGAAACGCTGATCCGGCTGCTCCGCACCATCCACGACAATCTCGACGCGGTCACGGAAGCGGCCGACTCCTAGGAGGTCCATCGCTGCGCGGCTCACCGGGCGATCGCGCTGCGCTCCAGCACGACGTCCGTCGGCGACTTCGCCCGCGTTGGCCGAACCCTGCATCTCGCTTCCATCCCTCTGCAGGCGCGCATTGGTCGCACGCCCCTGCTGTTCTCAACAGAATATCCAGAATATAGTTGCCTTGGCAACCATAAATTCGCGCTATCGCACCGCAACGGCCGCGCCAGCGGCGCGAATGGGATTGGCACGGTGTTGCCCGCATTGCGCCTCATACCAACGCGATAGATTCCTGCTATCGTACGATAGCGCCGACGGGCTTGAAGCAGCCGCACGGACATGTACTTAAAGCTGGGAGCGCATCAGCGATGAACAGCCTCATGACGACCGAACCGCGCAACCTTCATCATGTCGTCATTGTCGGGGCCGGCTTCGGCGGCCTGGAAACGACCTATCGCCTGGCCGGCGCGCCCGTGCGCATTACGCTGATCGATCGTCGCAACCATCACCTGTTTCAGCCGCTGCTCTATCAGGTCGCGACGGCTTCGCTCTCGACATCCGAGATCGCTTGGCCGATCCGCTATCTGGTGCGCCACCGCCCTGAAGTCACCACCTTGTTCGCAACGGTCACCGGCATCGATGCAGCGAATCGCCGAGTGCTGCTGGAGGACGGCACGGAGGTGGCTTATGACAGCCTGGTGCTCGCCACCGGCGCGCGCCACGCCTATTTCGGTCACGATGAGTGGGAGCCGTTCGCGCCGGGCCTGAAGACGCTCGAAGACGCCACCACCCTGCGGCGGCGCATCCTGGTCGCATTCGAGCGCGCGGAGCGCGAGACCGATGCCGCCAAACGCGCGGCTTTGATGACCTTCGTCATCATCGGCGCCGGTCCTACCGGCGTGGAGCTCGCCGGCACTATCGCCGATATGGCGCGCGCCACGCTGCCGCCGGACTTCCGCAACATCGATACGCAAAAAGCGCGGGTGGTGCTGATCGAAGCCGGCCCGCGCGTGCTGGCAGGCTTTCCCGACGATCTCTCGGCCTATGCGCTCAAATCGCTCGAAAGCATCGGCGTTGACGTGGTGCTCGGACAGCCGGTGACCGACTGTAATGCGGACGGCGTGGTCTATGGCGGCAAGCAATTGGAGGCCAAGACCATCATCTGGGCCGCCGGCGTGCGCGCCTCACGCGCGGCCGAATGGCTGGGCGCACCGGCCGATCGCGCCGGCCGGCTGCAGGTCGCCCCCGACCTGACCGTGCCCGGTCATCCCGAGATCTTCGCCATCGGCGATACCGTCACCATCCCCGCCTGGAATGGGCAGCCGGTACCGGGCATCGCGCCGGCGGCCAAGCAGGAGGGCCGCTATGTGGCCGAAGTCATCAAGGCGCGGCTGCAAGGCCGCAGCTTGCCGCCATTCCGCTACAGCCATTCCGGCAGCCTGGCCCAGATCGGCAAGCGGCTTGCGGTGATCGATTTCGGCTGGATCAAACTGCGCGGCGCCATCGCCTGGTGGATCTGGGGCATCGCGCACATCTATTTCCTGATCGGGTTGCGCAACCGGCTCGCGGTGGCGCTCAGCTGGCTCTGGATCCACGCCCGTGACCAGCGCGCGGCGCGCCTGATCACGCAAGGATCCAGCAAGGTGATGGACTAGTATCTGCTCATAAATTGAGCAATTTGGCAGACAAGGATCTGTATCCGGCCCCGGCAGCCGCCCCCAACTGCCAACCAAACGATTGAAATCAAAACAATAAGCATCGATGCAGCCGATTTGCGCCGATGTACACAATGGCACGTGCCTTGCTACAGTCGGAGGACATCTGGACTGTGGGAGCGCACGCGAATGCAACGGCTGACGTCAGGTATCTCCAACGATCGGGGCCGTTCGTGATCGAGACCGTTGCCGAGATCGTCGCCGCGCATCGGCAGGAGCTGACGTCACCTGCAGCTACGGTGGCACGCAGCTTCGCGCGCATCCGTGCCCATGGCGATCCCGCCATATTCATCAGCCTGCGTGACGAGCAGGAGGCCATCGCCGAGGCCGAGCGCCTCGGCGACAAGGATGCGGCAAGCCTGCCGCTCTATGGCGTGCCGGTCGCGGTGAAAGACAATATCGACGTCGCGGGCATGCCGACCACTGCCGGCTGCCCAGCCTTCGCCTACACGCCGGCGCGCGATGCGACCGCGGTGGCACGGTTGCGCGCCGCCGGAGCCATCATCATCGGCAAAACCAATCTCGATCAGTTCGCGACCGGCCTGGTCGGCGTCCGCTCGCCTTACGGCATTCCCAAGAATGCCGTGCGCAGTGACCTCGTGCCGGGGGGATCGAGCTCGGGCTCGGCGGTCGCGGTGGCGGCGGGGCTGGTGCCGCTCTCGCTCGGCACCGACACCGCCGGCTCGGGCCGCGTGCCGGCGATGCTCAACAACATCGTCGGCCTCAAGCCGAGCCTCGGCATGATCTCGACGACAGGACTGGTGCCGGCCTGCCGCACGCTCGACTGCATCTCGCTGTTCTCGCTGATCGTGGATGACGCCGCGACTGCGCTCGGCGTCATGGCAGCCCCCGATCCGCTCGATCCGTTCTCGCGCGACCGGCCGCTGCAGGCGCTCGCGCCCTTCCCGTCCGGCGTGCGGCTCGGCGTGCCGCGTGCAGGGCAACTGATCTTCTTCGGCGACAAGGCCGCAGAAGCCGCCTATGGCGAGGCGACTGCGCGGTTCGCCAAACTTGGCGCCGACCTGGTCGAATTCGATCTCGAGCCGTTTTATGAGACGGCGCGGCTGCTCTATGAAGGGCCGTGGGTCGCCGAGCGCTATCTCGTGATCCGCGATCTCCTGGCGTCGGATCCGGATGCAATCCATCCGGTCACACGTGAGATCACCATCGCCGGTGCACGCCCGAGTGCCGCCGATACCTTCGCTGCGCTGTATCGACTGCAGACATTGCGCAAGGTGGCCGCACGCACCTTTGCCGAGATCGACGCGATGGTGTTGCCGACCGCTCCGACCACCTACACCACGGCCGAAGTGCTGGCCAATCCGGTCGAGCTCAACAGCCGGCTCGGCACTTACACCAACTTCGTCAACCTGCTCGACCTCTGCGGATTGGCGCTGCCCGCGGCGATGCGCAACGACGGCATTCCATTCGGCGTCACCCTGCTCGCGCCAGCCGGTCACGACGCAAAGCTCGCGAGCATCGGCCGCGCCTTCCATGCCGATACCAGGCTTCCGGCCGGAGCCAATGCCGTGCCACTGCCGCCGCTCGCACCGCTGTCATCGGCGCCGCTTGGCGACGAAATCACGATCGCCGTGGTCGGCGCCCACCTGTCGGGAATGGCGCTGAACAACGAGTTGACCTCGCTCGGCGGGCGCCTGCTGGAAACGACCAAGACCGCGCCGGACTATCGGCTCTATGCGCTTGCGACCGTCCCGCCCAAGCCCGGCATGCTGCGCATCGAACCCGGCGAGGGCGTGTCGGTCGACGTCGAACTGTGGGCGCTGTCGGCGGCGAGCTTCGGCCGGTTCGTCGCAGCCGTGCCGGAGCCGCTGTCGATCGGCACGATCCGCCTCGCCGACCAGCGCAATGTCAAAGGCTTCATTGTCGAGTCCGCCGCGACCCACGGCGCCCGCGACATCTCCTCTTTCGGCGGCTGGCGGGCGTATCTGGCGCAGAGCGCGGCATAGACATCAGCGCGGCGTGAACTGATTGAGATCGGCGATGCCGATCTGCTGCTCGAGCGAAGCGACGCGCTGCACCATCATTTCAAAGCCGTCGCCGCCGAACATCTGCTGTTCCTTCTTCTCGAAATCCTCCGCCATCGCGTCATATTCATGCGGCGAGACGATCTTGCGCAGCAGCGGAAACAGATCGGTGTCCTCGCGCGCCGCGTGCGGCCGATACATGGCGATGAAGGCATGAATGCCGTCGACGACCTGACGCCGGTCGTCGCCCGCCTTCCGGCTCCCTGACGCCGCCTGCAAAATCTTCGCAGTCACCCGCCGGCCGGCCTCGTGTTGCGCCAACAGCGTATCGACGAGCGGGACGAGCTTGCCGGCCTGCTTGAATCGCGGAAAGACGGCCTGCTCTTCCGAGTGCTCATGATAGTTCTCGATGAAGTCGCGGACGATTCCCGCCGCATTGGTGATCACGGCCGGATCGAAATCCTCATTGGCCGAGAACTTGCGCACCGCCGCCTCATAGATGAGCAGCACGCGGTCGAGCACGCCATGCTCGCGCATCAGGTCCTCCGGCGGCGTGACCTCCGGCTCTTTTTCGCTCTTTGCCTCTTTGGCGGTAAAGGCGGCCACGGGCGAGAGCACAAGACCACCTGCGACGGCTGCGGTCGAGGCGGCCTTCAGGAAACGCCGCTTGTCGATTTCGGCGACGAGATCAGTTGGCGTGAGCAGGACCATGTTACGTCCCATCAGGCCGATTTGCGCCAGGCCGACTCGTTCTTGTTGCCGTAATCGTCGAAGGCCTTGATCAGGCCATTCAGCACTTCCGCCGAGGTCTCGAACATCGCCTTGAGCTGCGGCTCGTCGACCTTGCCGATATCCTCGCGCAGATGCGTCACCGTCTCTTGCAGGCGCTGCTTCATCCGCTGGGTGTGGTGACGAGGATCCTTCTCCGAAGCTGTAGCCATGGACACGTCTCCTCTGATCAGGACTGAACAGAGAAAACGACCGCCCGCGATGGAGGTTCCTCGCTGCTCACATCAGGATGCAAAGACTAGACGGAGACCGCGTAGATTTCGTATTCGCCGCGGACGAGCTCGATATGCGCGCGCATGGCGTTCGCCGCACCGGCCTTGTCGCCGCGCAGGATCCCGACCACCACGCGGTCGTGCTCGGCATGCGATTTCGCCAGCCGTCCGAGATTGCGGAACTGGGCGCGCCGGAACGGCTGCACCCGCACCCGCGTCGCCAAGGTGATCTCGGCGATATAGGCATTGTGCGCGCCGGCATAGATCGCGCTGTGGAACCGCTCGTTCACCTCGTGGAATCGCTCGGGATTCCCGGCGTGACTGAGCGTCCGCAACTCGTCGTGAATGAGCTCCAGCCGCTGCCGCTCCACCGGGGTCATGCGCTGCGCCGCAAGACCGGCGCAGAGACCTTCCAGCTCGGCCATCGCCTCGAACATCCCGCTCAGGCGTTCGACGCCCGGCCGCGCCACCACCGCGCCGCGATGGGCGCGAGCCTCGACCAGGCCGGAGGCTGCGAGCTGACGCAGCGCTTCCCGCACCGGCGTGCGCGACACGTTGAAGCGCTTGGCAATCTCGGTCTCGTCGAGAGGCGCACCGGGCGCGAGCACCCCGCGCACGATCTCGTCGGCGAGCTGCAGCCGCAGCTCTTCGGCGCGGGTGATCTTGGCAACGCTTGGGAGGGCGCGATCGACGCGCTGGAGCTCCGGCTCCCGGATCAACCGCTGGCGCGACCGAGTCGATACATCGTCGAGGCTCATGCCGGGGCGCCCTTCGGTTCGTCGATGATGCTGACATGGGCCGCGACGATTCTCCACCCTTCCGGAAAACGGATCCAGGTCTGCATCTGGCGGCCAACGCGGCCGGGTGCGCTGTCGCGGTAGAACAAGGTCGAAGCGACCGCGCTGTCGCGGCCATAGGTGGAGATCACGGTGCCTGCTGTTCGGCGCATCAGGCCGGCCGGCGAGCGGGCGGCGCGAAAGCTCGAGATCTCGTCATAGCCATACAGGTTTTCCGTAATGCCGTAGCGCAGGGTGCGCGGATCGTTGCGGAACAGTTCGTCGAGCACGGCGACATCGTTCGTCACCAGCGCCTGTTCATAACGCTGGAACTGCGCGGTGACCTCCGCAACGACATCGGGCAGATCGACTTCCATAAACTAGAACCCTTTCGGTGCCGGCGCGGCGGCAACGCCCATCTCTTGCAAGGCGTAGGCCACCCGAAGCGCGATGTCTTCGCGCCAAGGCGCGGCAATCAGCTGCACCCCGATCGGCAGAGGCGATAGCGGAACCGGGACGGCAACGACGGGCAGACCGATAAAGGAGATCGGCTGGGTGTGGATGCCGATATTGGCCCGCACCGGCAGCTCGACGCCGTCGAGCACGAAGGTCGCTTGCCCGAGCTTTGGGGCAACACATGGCGTCGCCGGCGCGATCAGCAGATCGACGCTCCTGAACAGTTCCAGCACTTGCGCGCGATACCAGCGCCGGAATTTCTGGGCGCGATCGACCAGCGGCGCCGGAATCATCGCGCCCGCGATCAGCCGATCGCGTACGGCCGGATCGAAATCGAGCGGCCGCGATCGCAAACGATCGAGATGCAGCGATGCGCCTTCCGTGGTGGATATGACATAAGCCGCGGCGCGGGCGCGCGCAGCCTCCGGCACCTCGATCACCTCGGTCGCGTTCAAAGCCCTGGCGACGCGGGCCACGGCTTCCACCGCCTCCGTAAAGAGGTGCTTCTGGAAATGCCCGCCAGCCATCGCGACGCGCAGGCCTCCGGTGCCCCGCCGAAGCAGAGGCGTTGCCGGCTCCGGCGCGCGCGTCGTGCAGGCGGCGTCATCGGGATCCGGACCTTGCATGGCGTCATAAGCAAGCGCGAGGTCTTCGACCGACCGCGCAAACGGGCCGAGATGATCGAGGCTCGCGACGAAAGGAAAGGAGCGGGCGCGCGACAGCCGCCCATAGGTCGGCTTCAGGCCGAAGATGCCACAGAACGAGGATGGCACCCGGATCGAGCCATTGGTATCGGAGCCGAGCGCGATCGGCACCAGCCGGCCACCGACTGCACTGCCCGAACCGCCCGAGGAACCGCCGCTCATGCGCGTCACATCATGCGGATTGCGCGATGGTCCGTCATGGATGTTCTCGCCGGTGAAATCGTAGGCGTATTCGCCCATGTTGAGCGCGCCGACCAGCACCGCTCCGGCCGCTTCCATCCGCGCGATCAAGGTCGCATCGCGCGCGGCCGGCGCGCGGTCGCGATTGATCTTGGAGCCGGCGCGCGTCGGCAGCCCCTCGACATCGAACAGATTCTTCACGGCGAACGGCACACCCGCGAGCGGGCCCACGCTCTGCCCTCCCGCAATCGCGGCATCGACCGCCCGCGCCTGTTCGCGCGCACGATCCGCCGTCACGTCGGTGAATGCATTCAGCACGCCGTTATGCTGGGCGATCCGCGCCAGTGCGGCCTCGGTCGCCTCGAGGGCGGACAGTTTGCGTGCGGCCACCGCGGCAGCGATGGCGGCCGCGTTCATATCGGAGGAATCAAGCGGTGAAGACACTGGCGGGCTCTGTTTCATCGGGCAGTTGATAGTCGTCGACCAGCCGCGCCATCTTCAGCGAGACCTCGAGATTGGCACGAATCGCCGGGCGCCACGCGTCCTCGATCGGCAGGCCCAGCGCGTGCCCGACCGCGTCGATATAATCGTCCAATGGCTCAGCCATGGGCTTTCCCTCTCAATGACCCGGAAGCGGCGGGTGCGGAATCGCCGTCAGCAGTTCGCGTGTATAGGCATCCTGCGGATCGCCCAGCACGCGCTCCGCCGATCCTTCCTCGACGATCCGTCCCGATCGCATCACGATGACACGATCGCACAACAGCCGCACCACATTCAAATCATGGGAGACAAACAGGTAGCTCATACCCATCCGCTGCTTGAGCTCTTGCAGCAGGTTCAGGACGACCGCCTGCACCGAGACGTCGAGTGCAGCGGTCGGCTCGTCCAGGATCACGAGCTTGGGATGCAGCGCGATCGCGCGTGCGATGCCGACGCGCGCCTTCTGCCCGCCGGATAATTGATGCGGGAAGCGGTCGAGCAGGTCGATCGGCAGGCCGACCAGCGTCGCGAGCTCTTCGCAGCGCGCCCGCACCGCATCGCGCCCCTTGATCATGCCGAGCTGCAGGATCGGATCGGCAATGGCGCGTGCCGCGGTGAAGCGCGGATTAAGGCTGTCAGTCGGATCCTGGAACACCATCTGGATGCGACTGCGCAGCGGCAGCCGCGCGAAGGCCTGCGGCGAGATCTCGCCGATCTCCTCGCCGTCGAACGCGATGCGACCGGAGGTCTGGTCCAACAGCCGCATCACCATCATCGACGTGGTCGACTTGCCGCAACCGGATTCGCCGACCAGGCCGACGCTTTCGCCATGGCCGATCGTAAAGCCGATGCCATCAACAGCGCGAAACACCTCAGGCTCGACCGGCGGCTTGCGCGCAAACAATTTTGACAGCGTCGCGGTCGCACCCCGGCGCGGATAGTCCTTGACGAGTTTGTCGACCAGCAAGAGCGGCCTCTTCTCCCTCTCCCCGCTTACGGGGAGAGGGTCGGGGTAAGGGGCTCTCTCGGGCAGGACGACTCGCGGCGAGTTCCCCTCACCCGGATCGCTGCGCGATCCGACTTCCCCCCGCACGCGGGGAGAGGTGACGAGAACATCATCCTCCGGCAACAAATCCTGCAGCGAGACGCCCAGCCGCGGCGTCGCCCGCATCAGCTTGCGCGTATAGGGATGTTGCGGACGCGCAAAGATCTCGGCAGCGCTCGCCGTCTCGACCACATGGCCCTTCTCCATCACCACCACGCGGTCGCAATAGGCGGCGGCAAGCCCAAGATCGTGCGTGATCAGGATCGTCGACATGCCGCGGCTCTTCGTCAACTCGACGACCAGATCCATCACCGCCTTCTGGGTCGTGACGTCGAGGCCGGTCGTCGGCTCGTCCGCGATCAGGAGCTGCGGATTGCAGGCCAGCGCCAGCGCGATCACGACGCGCTGGCACATGCCGCCTGACAGTTCGAACGGATAGGCGTGGTAGCGCTCGCGCGGCCGCGCGATCTTGACCTGCTCCAGCGCCGCGATCGCCTTCTCAGCCCGCTCGTTCGCAGCGGCCTGCACATGCTGCTTCAGCACATCCTCGATCTGCAGGCCGACCTTGCGGATCGGATTGAGCGCGGCGCGCGGGTTCTGGAAGATCATCGAGATCTCGCGCCCGCGCAGATCGCGCATTTCGGCCTCGCCGGCGGCCTTGACGTCGATGCCGGAGAACACCACCGAGCCCTGGGCGATGCGCCCCGCACGATCCAGGATACGCATCACAGCATAGGACGTGACCGACTTGCCCGACCCGGACTCGCCGACGATCGCAACGGTCTCACCCTTGGCGACGGAGATGTCGACATGCTGCACCGCCTTGACGATGCCGCGACGCGTGGAGAATTCGACGGTGAGATCGCGGACATCGAGCAGCGGCTGCGCGGTCATCGAAAAGCTCCTTTACGTCCGCCGCTGCGGATCGACGATATCGCGCAAGCCATCACCGAGCAGGTTGAAGCAGAACACGGCGATCATCAGCGCTAGTCCCGGAAACAGCGCGATCCACCATTCGCCGGAGACCATGAAGGACGCCCCTTCGGCGACCATGATGCCCCACTCCGCCGTCGGCGGCCGCACGCCGAGTCCGATGAAGGAGAGGCCGGCGGCGTTGAGGATGGCGTAGCCCATGGTCAGCGACATCTGCACGATCATGATCGGCATGATGTTGGGCAGGATGTGGCCGAGCAGGATCCGAGCTTCGCTGTTGCCGGACAGCCGCGCCGCCTGCACGAAACCGGCACTGCGGCGGACATTGGCTTCGGCCCGCGCCACGCGGGCATAGAGCGGAAAATTCACGATGGCCGTGGCGATGATGATGTTCTGCACGGTGTTGCCGAGTGCGGCGACGATGCCCATCGCCAGCACGAACAGCGGAAAGGCCATGATGGTGTCGGCAATGCGGCCGACGATGCGGTCGGTCCAACCGCCGAAGAAGCCCGCGGCGACGCCGGCGAGGCCGCCCATGGCGAACACCAGCGCCACCGACGCAACCGCGATGAATGTATCGAGGCGGGTGGCGACCACGACACGGCTGAAGATGTCGCGCCCGAGCTGATCGGTGCCGAACCAATGCGCCGCCGACGGCGGCTTCAACGCGGCCGCGGTGTCGCTGGCGAGCGGATCATAGGGTACCATCCACGGTCCCAGCAGCGCGGAGAGCAGGATCAGAACGAGCAGCGCGAAGGCGAAGGCCGTGACCTTGTTCTCACCGAGCACATAGCGGGCATGCTCAACGAGAGCGATCAGGCCGGAGCCTCGCGATGACGTGACGGGTTCTACCGCAGGCGCGACAGTGCTCATCCTTCCAGCCTCACGCGGGGATCGATGACGCCATAGAGAATGTCGATGATGAGGTTCAGCGCGACATACATGACGGCCATGGTCAGCACGAAGCCCTGCACCGGCGCGAAGTCGGAGGCGATCAGCGCCTCGACCGCGTAGGAGCCGATGCCGGGCCATGCGAACACCTTCTCGACCAGCACGTTGGCGCCGAGCAGGAAGGAGAACACCATCGACAGCGTCGTGATCACCGGCAGCATGGCGTTCCGAAAGGCGTAAGTTATGGTCACGGTCGACGGGGAGAGGCCGGAGGCGCGCGCGGTGCGGACGAATTCGGATGCCAGCACGGACAGCATCGAAGCCCGGGTCATGCGCGCGATCGGCGCCAGCGAGAAGATGGCAAGCGTGGCCGCCGGCAAGATCAGCTGGCTGAACGCCGAGCGGAACGCCTCGAAGTCGCCCGCAAGCAGCGTGTCAATCAGGTAGAAGCCGGTCACCGTTGGCGGCGCACTGGTGAACACATCAAGCCGGCCCAGCGGCGCCGGCGACCAGCCGAGCCGGAAATAGAACACATAGACCAGAACGAGTCCGGTGAAGAACACCGGCAGCGACACGCCGGCCGTGGTGACGATGCGGCAGAGATGATCGATCCACGAGCCCGGCCGCGTCGCGGCGAGCACACCGAGCGGCAGCGCGATCAGGATCGAGATGAACAGGCCGAGCAGCGTGAGCTCGGCGGAGGCCGGCAAGCGGTTGCGGATCTCGGTCGCGACCGGCTGGCCCGTGGTCAGCGAGTTGCCGAGGTCGCCATGCGCGAGGTCGGCGGTATAACGAAAGAACTGCTCGACCAGCGGCTTGTCGAAGCCGAGCTTCTTACGGATCTGCTCGACCGCTTCCTTGGTCGCGGCAGGACCGGCGAAATAAGCGGCGGGATCGCCCGGCAAGGCGCGCGTCAGCAGGAAGGTGACGACGACGACGCCGATCAGCGAGGGGATCGCAAACGCGAGGCGCTTGGCGATGAGCGTCAGCATGCGAGCAGCCTTGCCAATGGTGCGGTCGGTGGTGAAGCCACCCGCGGTCGGCTCCCTCCCCCCCTGTGGGCTATTCGATTCACACATTTTTGAGCCTCAGAGTGGTGCCGTATTTGATGCGGCGGAACGCTTCGAGGCCCAACC
>NZ_JAUEZC010000005.1:0-432996 GCF_032489995.1 Bradyrhizobium sp. SZCCHNGR1005 | reverse complement strand
GGTTGGGCCTCGAAGCGTTCCGCCGCATCAAATACGGCACCACTCTGAGGCTCAAAAATGTGTGAATCGAATAGCCCGCAAGGGGAGAGGGCACAGTCACTGGCCCTCCGAATGACGATGCCCCTTTCCAGCAGGGGGCGAATAAGCTGCGAGACCTGTGCTCAGCGCTTGTACCCATCGGTGCCGGTGCGCACGGTGGGCGCCGTGCCTGCCTGCGGTCGCGCCGCGCCGCCGCGGGTACGCTGCCGCTCGTCGTCGTAGAGCGTGGGACGATGCTTGGACCGCGCCGCTGCGGCGAGGGCGGAGCCGCGCCATGCAGCGAGCATGATCAGTGCCGCACGCTCGCTCAGCCGCTCATAGAGGCGCGACAGCCTGAAGACAGTCTGGACGGACTGGCCGAGCTCCGGCTTCAGAAACAACAGCACGCGCTGGAACGCCGCGCTCGGCATGCCCAACGCTTTGGCTGCACATGCCAGCGGTTCGCCCGTGGCATCGTCGACGATCTGGGCCGCGATCCGGCCCGAGAGCAGCAGGCTCTCGCCGAGCTCGGCCGTGAAATTCTCCACGTCGGAAACGAAGGCCGCCATCTCCAACGCTTCGATCGCCCGATTTGCGCGATGTTCGGGAATCCTCATGGCCGGCTTGAGCGGCGTATCGGCCAGACTCTGCAGGATGGCGGTGCGCTCGCTGGCGCTGGCGCCGAAAAACATCTCGCAGAGCTCGGCGGCATCCTTCGGCTGCATCGACAGGCCGGTCGGAGAGGGCTCGACGATGCGAGGCTCGACCGCAGGTCTCGGCAGCATGGATGCCGGAATCGGCGCGGCCTGCGGCAGCGCCTCGTTCTCGCGGGTCGGACGCAGTCCGAGCTTGCGCAGGATCTCGGTCGGCGTCGACGGATAGATCGCAAGGCGCGCGCACACCGCGGCGCGGGTCGCATCATCGACCTCGTCGATCAGTCGCGAGGCGAGCTCGATGAATTGCCGTTCCTCGTCTGCGGAATGCGCGCTCGCCTGCACATAGAGATCGGTCAACACGCGCAAGAGCGTGGGTCGGATGTCGACCCCGTCGCGGCGGGACAACGTCATCAGCCCATCAAGGCCCAGGAAAAGCGATGATCTCGTCATGTCGGGGTACGCAACTTCGGCAATTGTTGCGTCAAATTATCCCCAGTTGTTTTAATAGGCCGTTAAGGAAAATAATTCGTGAAGATCGGCCGAAATTTCCCGGTGCAAGTCTCGCGGTGAGACAAAGGCGCAACGCTTGGCTGCGATCCGCAGCGATGCGTCAGCTCCCCGAGCTGCCGGTTAAGATGCCGTTAACCACGTCCTGATCTTAATCACATTCGTTCGAGGAGCAATTGGCGGCGATGATCGCCGCCGGTTCTCTGCAAGTCTTGAGTGCCGCGCGATCTCGTCTCGCAACGTGTCAGTCGACATGCGGCATCGGTTTGTCGGTTTGCGTGTGCCCCTCTGCCTTTGAAGTTCATGCATGGGGGGATGCAAGGTCACGAACTTCGGGGCAAGAGAGAAGTACATGGCGACCATCATCGAATTTCCGGCTGACGCCGCGCGTCGCGCGCGGTCCGCCGCGACGGGCGCGCCGCAGCAGGGCATGGGGAAGATCCTGATTCTCCCCGTTGTGCGGATCGAGCGCCAAACCTCGGAGCCTAACGACGATCGTGGACCGCGCGAAGGCGCAGCCCCGACTCGCCGCCGTCGCCGTCGGTAAGAGATCATGAGAATTGGAATGCCGGACATCTTGGTTCTGGTCCGGCGCGTCGTGCCGGCTATCACGCTTCTGGCCGCCGGCAGCACGCTCGCCGCCTGCAGCGGCGGCGATTTCGGCCGGACCCGTGCCGATTTCCGCAATGACGACATGCACAAATGGATCGGAGCGGAAGCCACCGCCAGCGTCGGCGTCGCTCCGTCTCAGTTCCAGCTGACGGACAATGAGCGCCAGCTCCGCGATCTCGCTTATCCTCTGATCGAGCCGCCGCATTCCCGCCCCGCCTGGAAGAGCGTGTTCGGTGACTACCAGCCCTCAGCCTCGCCGTGGCGGCAGAAGGTGGTGTTCGACCGCACCGCCTATGGCCGGGCCTTGATCGACGAGCCGCACCGCTCGCACGCCTCGCGCTATGCGCAGCTGATCGACGACGTCCGCGACGACATCACGCGCTTCGAGCCGTTCTTTGCGTCCGCGATTCGCGTCATCGATCTCGACCGCAAGCGTGACGCCAGCATGCGCTACATGGCCGAGCTGTCGCCGCGGGAGAAGGCCGATGCGGTGGCGCGGATGCAGGAGAATTCGCTGATCGTGCAATGGGTGCAGCTCAGCCTGGAGCAGCGCGTCTCGTCCTATCGTTGGGCGCTGGAACGCCTGGTGCTGCAGGCGCCCGACGGAATGGCCGCCGATGCCGACCGCCTGATCGGCGAACTCGCGGCACAGACCGCAAACCCGCCGGTCGCTGCGCGACCGCTGATTCAGCGTCCGCTGACGACGCGAGGCTAATGCAGTCGGAATAAGGAACAGTGTTCCGCCGTCATTGCGAGCGAAGCGAAGCAATCCAGAGCCACCAAGGAAATCTGGATTGCTTCGTCGCTACGCTCCTCGCAATGACGAGATCGCCAAGGGCGACGCTCTTTAGCTGGGCCGAATGACGTTGAACGCCTCCTCGAGCAGATGCGGCGTGTGCTTGCCGGGCGACAGCCGGCAGGCGCGCTCGAAATAATCGGCGAGGGCAGGGCGGAACGACGGATGCGCGGTCTTGTCGATGATGATGCGCGCGCGCTGCTTCGGTGACAGGCCGCGCAGATCGGCGAGGCCCTGTTCGGTCACCAGGATCTGTACGTCGTGCTCGGTGTGGTCGACATGGGTGACCATCGGCACGATGCAGGACAGCGTGCCGTTCTTCGCCGTCGACGGCGTCATGAAGATCGACAGATAGCCGTTGCGGGCGAAGTCGCCGGAACCGCCGATGCCGTTCATGATCGCCGTGCCGCGCACATGGGTCGAATTGACGTTGCCGTAGATGTCGGCCTCGATCAGTCCGTTCATGGCGATGACGCCGAGCCGGCGGATCACCTCCGGATGATTGGAGATTTCCTGCGGCCGCAGCACGATGCGGTCGCGCAGGAATTCGATCTCGCGATTGAATTCGAGCGCGGCTTCGGAGCTGAGCGACAGCGCGGTCGCGGAGGCGAGGTCCATGCGGCCGGAGCGGATCAGGTTCAGCATGCCGTCCTGCAGCACCTCGGTATAAGCCGTCAGATGCGGGAAGGGGCCGTCGTCAAGGCCGGCCATCACGGCGTTGGCGACATTGCCGACACCCGACTGCAGCGGCAGCAGGTTGCGTGGCAGTCGTCCCTGCCGCACCTCGAGCTCGAAGAATTCCAGGATATGGCCGGCGATCGCCTTGGAGGTCGCATCGGGCGCCGCAAATGTCGTGTTGCGGTCCGGCGCGTTGGTTTCGACGATCGCAATGACCTTGTCGGGATTGCAGCGATAGGTGGTCTCGCCGATGCGGTCGCCGGGGGCCAGGATCGGAATCGGCTTGCGGTCCGGCGGCAGACGCGTGCCGTAATAGATGTCATGCATGCCGAGCAGCGCCGGGTTCATCCAGGAATTGACCTCCAGGATGACCTTGTCGGCCTGGTCGAGCCAGGTCTTGTTGTTGCCGATCGAGGTCGAGGGGATCAGGCGTCCATCCGGCAGGATGCCGGCGCATTCGATGACGGCGACATCGAGATGGCCGAGGAAGCCGAACCAGGCGAACTGTGCGACGTGGCTGAGATGGATGTCGAGATATTCCATGCTGCCGGCATTGATGCGCTCGCGCGTGGTCGGATCTGACTGGTAGGGCAGGCGCAGCTCGATGCCGTTGGCCTTGGCGAGCGCGCCGTCGAGCTCGGGCGCGGTCGAGGCGCCGGTCCACACGCTGATGCGAAACGGCTCGCCGCGGCCATGCGCCACTTCGATACGCCGCGCCAGCGCCTGCGGCACCGCCTTCGGGTAGCCTGAGCCGGTGAAGCCGCTCATGCCAACATTGGCGCCCGCCGGGACCAGCGCAGCCGCGTCGTCTGCGGACATCAACTTTGCGCGCAGCGCGTGCGACATCACCAGTGATGAATTCATTATGCCAACACTCCTCCCGATGCCGCTGTCCGCGGCCATAACAGCGAGGCTGTTTAGGGCCCGCATCAACCCTCTGATTTGACCCGCATCAAATTACGGACGTCGGCGGGTCACGCCCCTGCCAGGGACGGTTGGCGGACAATGGCGCGCAGGGCGCGCGGGCCTTCCGCCAGCAGGTTGCTCTTGCTGTAGCGCGGATTGCCGGTGATCTCCTCGCCGACCCAGTCGGGCAGGTGAACGGTTGCGGATTCGCTCGGCAGCTCGATCTCGGCAATCACGACGCCGTCGAGAACGTCCTGATAGACGTCGACCTGCCAGATTCCACTCTGGCCGGGCACGTAGTAGCGGGTCTTTTCCAGGATGCGGCCGCCGCAATGGGCAAAGATCGCCGCGGCATGCTCGCGCGGAATCTCATACTCGAATTCTTCGCGCGAGATCCCCTGACGGCCGCCTTTCACGCACAGCGTGGTGCGATCCCCGTAACAGCGGATGCGAACCTTCAGATCGTGCTCACGGGCGACAAGGCCGTCCCGCAATCGTTCGCTATGGGTCGCCTGGTCCCGCCAGGAGTCGTTCTTGACGAGAAACTTTCGTTCGATTTCGACCGGCATGAGCAGATGAGGGGCGATGCGCTGATGTCGCTGATACGTCATATCAGCTTACCGCAGCAAGCCACTATGCAACAATGGGTGAAGAGCCGGCTCTTGAAGCTTCCACCGGGAGATCAACGCTTGCCGCGCGGCTTTTCGACCTTCGCCGGCGGCTCGCTCTGGATGCCGCATTTGGCCGCCGCGAGCGAGGCCTGGGCCTGCGGCATCAGTCCGGGCTCCGGCGCCAGCGCTTTCAACACGATCAGGCCGGTCGGCGTCGGCGAATCGATGATCAGCCGGTCGGCCGCGGTGATCTCCTCGTCCTCCGGCAGGTCGCCGTGCTGCGCCTCGGTCATCAGGTCGAGCTCGATGACGCGTTTGCCCGCGGAGCGGTCGTTGATCGCATAATAGGCGATCTCGTTGCGCGTGTAGAACGACACCGACGTATAGGCTTGGCTCACCGGCACCGTCAGGTTGAGCGGGCCGTCAGCGAGATCGTAGCGGCAGACGGCGACCGCAAATGCCGGATCCATGAACGGCATCGGCGAGGTGTTGGGATCGGCGAGCGGCAACGGCGTCACCGCGTTGAGCGCGGTCATCGGCGTCAGCCGCGAATAGGCGTCCTGGGTCGCAATCCGCGGCAGCGCCAATACGCTGACCAGATGCACGACGCCGCCGAGCAGCACGCCGACGATGATGGTGAACAGCAGCCGGATCACGGGCACCCCACTGTTCTGATCGAGGGCATCGGCGCGTCGCGCTGGGTGCGCGTCGCGACCCCGACGGGCGTGTCGTAGAGCCGCAGCATCAGCGCATAGCGCTCGATGCCGCCGGTCGGCAGCCAGTTCCCGGAGCGCGAGCGCGAGGCGATGTGGATCTCGAACGAGCCGTCGGCGGCGCGCACGATCTCCTGGCTGGTGAAGCCATAGCGTTGCAGCGCATTGGCGACGAGATGGCCCTTCCGGTCATAGAGCGTCAGAGTCCAGAACCGCGCCGGCGGCGTGACGCCGGAGACGAGGATATCGCAGCGGCCGTCGAGCGGCTTCTTCTTGTCGTCGGTCGTTGCGGAGAAGGCGATGCCGTCGCCGGTGCCGATCGGCAGCTCGCCGTTCCGCGTGATGGTGGCGCGCGCATAGGGGTCGATGTCGGCGGTGCCGGTCTTGGGGCGGGCGGTCCAACTGCCGATCGTCAGCGTGTTGAACTCGGTGCCGCGCGTCGTCGTCATCCAGGTCGCGCCGATGCCGACGCCGGTGGCGATCAGAAGAGCCAGCAAGGTGATGAGGAGCAGCCGCACGGGATCGCTAAAGTCAGTTTTTGCGCAAAGCAGGGTCGGCGTCGCCGGAAGGCGCCGCCGCGGCATAATTTTCCGGGAAGGCGAGCGCGCTTGACGACACCGGCTTGGCCGGCTTCGGGCCGTCGCTAGGGGCAGCCTTGTCCGCGGTTCGGGCGGCGTCGTCGAGCATTTTCTCGACCTGTACCAGGATCTCGGCGCCGCGCCGGGTCAGGACCGGCGGCGGACCCGGCTTGATTTCGGGCGCCTTCGGCGCGCCGGCCGACGCCATGGCCTGCGCCGCACCTTCGCGCGGCAGCTTCTCGCCCATGCCGACGCCGGGCAGTTCCTTGATCTCGACGCCCTCATGCGCGACCGTCATGATGTCGTGCCAGGTCTGCGCCGGCAGCGAGCCGCCGGTCATGCGGTTGGTCGGCGAATAATCGTCGTTGCCGTACCAGACGGCGCAGGTGAAGTTGCCGGTGTAGCCGACGAACCAGGCATCGCGATAGGCGTTGGTGGTGCCGGTCTTGCCGGCGGTCGGAATGCCGTCCAGCGCGGCGCGCCGCGCGGTGCCCTCGCTGACCACGTGGCTCATCATGCCCGCCATGTCGGCGGCGATGGAAGCCGGAATCGCCTGGCGCGGCTTCGGCCCGTCGCGGTCCCAGCGCCAGACCAGATCGCCGGTACCGGTGCGCACTTCGAGGATCGAATGCGGCGTCACCGCCTTGCCCCGGTTCGGGAACGTGGCGTAGGCGACCGCGTGCTCGAGCACGGTGACCTCGTCGGAGCCGATCGGCAGCGACGGCGTATCCGGCAGCGGCGCCTTGATGCCGAAACGGCGCGCCACCTCGATGATCTTGGCCCGGCCGGCCTTGGGTCCCTGCTTGCCGCCGAGCGCGATCGACAGCTTCACCGGCACGACGTTGATCGAGCGCGTGATCGCCTGGGTCAGCGTCACCGTGCCGGAGTAGGAGTGACCATAGTTCTGCGGGCACCAATTGCCGATGCAGACCGGCCCGTCGACGATGGTCGAGGTCGGCTTGTAGCCGTTGAGCAGCGCCGTCGTGTAGACGTAAGGCTTGAAGGACGATCCCGGCTGCCGATAGGCGTCGACCGCGCGATTGAACTGGCTGGCGCCGTAGTCGCGGCCGCCGACCATGGCGCGGACGCCGCCGTCGAGATCGGCGACCACGGTCGCCGCTTGCGTCGCGTGATAGTCGCGGCCGAACTGGCGCAGCTGGTTCTCGATCGCCTCGTCCGCGGCGTGCTGGACGTTCATGTCGATCGAGGTGCGGACGACGAACACGCGCTCGATGTAGGATTTCGGGAACGTGTCGACCAGCTTATGCATCTCGTCGAAGGCGTAGTCGAGGAAGTAGTTTGGCGAGCTTTCGTCGCGGCGATCGACCGCGAAGGCCGGGTTGCGGCGGGCGCCGAACACCTGGCCCTCGGTCATGAAGCCGGCATCGACGAGGTTGTCGAGCACCTGGTTGGCGCGGGCGCGGGCGGCCGGCAGGTTGATGTGGGGGGCGAATTTGGTCGGCGCCTTGAACAGGCCGGCCAGCATCGCCGCTTCCGCGAGGTTGATGTCGCGCACCGACTTGTTGAAGTAGAAATGCGCCGCGCCGTCGACGCCGAAGGTGCCGCCGCCCATATAGGCGCGGTCCAGATAGAGCTTCAGGATCTCGTTCTTGGTGAGCCGGGTCTCCAGCCAGATCGCCAGGAACGCCTCGTTGATCTTGCGCTCGATGGTGCGCTCGTTCGACAGGAACAGGTTCTTGGCGAGCTGCTGGGTGATCGAGGAGCCGCCCTGGCGCACGCCGCCGGCCTGGGCGTTGGTGACCAGCGCGCGGATGGTGCCGGCGACGTCGATGCCGAAATGATCGTAGAAGCGGCGGTCCTCGGTGGCGAGCGTCGCCTTGATCAGATTGTCCGGAAAGTCTTCCAGCGGGATCGAATCATTATGCTTGATTCCGCGGCTGCCGATCGGGTTGCCGTAGCGGTCGAGGAAGGTGACGGCGAGGTCGGACTTCTTCAGCCAATCCTCGTCCGCGGTCTCGCGGAAGGCCGGGATCGCAAGCGCCAGCAGCAGGACGAGGCCGCCGAGCCCGATGGTGGCGGCCTCCGACAGCGGCTCGACGAACACCCAGCGCTTCCAGCCACCGACATAGAAGCGGTCCATGAAGGCGGAATAGCGCTCGTAGAGCTCGCGGACGCCGCGGCCGGACGAGAATAGGGTGGAGTCGATCCGCGCGTCCCAATCCAGCAGCAGATGCCGGAATTTCGTCTTCCACTCTGGTGGGATGATCTGGCGCACGGAAAACCTGGTCTCTACGAAAGCCGATCAGCTGCAAGATGCGCTCGACCACCGGCTGGGCCATCGGATGGTCTTGCGGGACTGTTGCGGCAAACCCATGGCGCTTCGGTTGCGCCGGGCATGACTCGGTGTCTTATCTAGCCGAGCGGGGGGCACAAACCAATGGTGATGCTCACAAATTGATGGGGCAAGCCTCATCTGGTCTCATGGAACCGCGATGTGGCCCTTGCGCCGGCCTGCCGCGCACCCCTAGATGCCGGCCATCTGTGACCCGGACCCAAAAATGACCGCACCGCTCAAACGTCCCTCCGGCCAGGAAGGATCTTTCTGGAAAACCAAGACCTTGGAGGAGATGTCCGAGGCCGAATGGGAGAGCCTGTGCGATGGCTGCGGACGTTGCTGCCTGGAGAAGCTGGAGGACGAGGACACCGGCAGGATCTATTTCACCCACATTGCCTGCAAGCTTCTGGATGCCGGCCTATGTGCCTGCAAAAATTATGAAAATCGTTCCGAAATGGTACCGGATTGCGTTCGTCTGACACCTGAGAATGTTCGCACCATTACCTGGCTGCCGCCGAGCTGCGGCTACCGCTTGGCGGCCGAAGGGCGCGATCTCTATTGGTGGCACCCGCTGATCTCCGGGGATGCTCAGACGGTACATGAGGCCGGCGTGTCCGTGCGCGGCCGGGTCGAAGGCAGCGAGGACAACGTCCCCGTCGACGAGCTCGAGGACCACATCGTGCAGTGGCCGGTGCTGCTGCCCAAGCGTGCCAGGCTGAAGCGCCGGCCCACCAAATAGCGCGCAGAGGGGCCGCTCACTTCGCGCTCGCAGCAACTCACATCGCCGCGACCCGCTGCCCGGTGCAGGCATGCGGCCATGCGCAAGAGCCGCTGCCGCGAGGGAAACTTATCCCTTAGATGATTGGCTGCTCAGCGAATCTTCGCGGTGCCCATCGCGCGCCGGACAACATTATTCCCATGAACAAGTTTGAACGGCAGAGCCGCTATCCTGCCGCCGCCACTTCCGTGCCCGAAGAGATCGCCGCCGAATTGCCGGCGTTGCCGCCGCAGATGCAGGCGATCGAGGACGCGCCGTCGATCGCGCCACAGGCGCCGCTGACCCGGGCCGAGGTTCGCACCATCATCATGAGCCTGCTGCTCACGATGTTCCTGGCCGCGCTCGACCAGACCATCGTGGCCACGGCGCTGCCGACCATCGGCCGCGAGTTCCAGGACGTCGCCAACCTGTCCTGGGTCATCACCGCCTACCTCCTGGCGTCCACTGCGGTGGCCCCGGTGTTCGGCACCTTGAGCGATATCTATGGCCGCCGCGCCATGATCATCACTTCGCTCACTTTGTTCATCGCGGGTTCCGTGGTCTGTGCGCTGGCGCCGAGCATGCCGGTCCTGATCCTTGCCCGCGGCCTGCAGGGGCTCGGTGGCGGCGGCATCATGCCGGTGGTGCAGACGGTCATTTCGGACGTGGTCAGCCCGCGCGAGCGCGGCCAGTACCAGGCCTATTTCAGCAGCGTCTGGATGGTGGCCGGCCTGCTCGGGCCGGTGATCGGCGGCTTCTTCGCCGACCACCTGCACTGGTCGATGATCTTCTGGATCAATCTGCCGCTTGCGATCGGGGCGCTCGCGCTGCTGCTGCCGAACATGGCGCGGATCCCCGTCTATCACCGCATGCGTAAGGTGGATTGGGCCGGCGGCCTGTTGCTGATGGGGTCCGCCGTGGTGTTCATGCTGGTCCTCACCTGGGGCGGCCATAAGCTCGCCTGGCTGTCGCCGACCCTCCTGGCCATGATCGGCACCGCGGTGGCGCTGGCGCTCGTCTTCGTCTGGCATGCGCGCCGCGCGGCCGAGCCGTTCCTTCCCTTGTCCCTGATCGGCGGTACGGTCGTGCCTTACGGCCTGTTGACGAGCGGCTGCGCGCTCGGTGCCATGATCGGGCTCACGGTGTACCTTCCGCTCTATTACGAAGTGGTCTACCACCTGTCCGCCAGCGAAGCCGGGCTCGGGCTCATTCCGCTGGCGGCGATCTCCACGCTGGGTGCGGCCGTTGCCGGCCGCACCATGGCGCGGGTCAAGCACTATAAGCGCGTCGCGATCTTCGGCACCCTGGTCGCGACCGTGGCGGCTGCCGTCATGACGCTCACGACCCCATCGCTCTGGATGCTGCTGCTGCTGCTCTCGGTGTTCGGCATCGGCCTCGGCACGCCGTTTCCGATCTGCGTCGTGTCGCTGCAGAATGCGGTGCCGCGTTCGCAGATCGGCACCATCACGGGCGGAATGAACTTCTTCCGCGCCATGATGTGCTCCTTCACCGTGGCGGCCTTCGGCGCCATCCTGTTGACGGTGTTGGGCGCGGATGTCTCGCTGGCCGAGGGCGCGAGCGGCTCGGTCAGCGGCATCGCGGAAGCCGACATGGTCCACGCCTTCCGCTTCGTCTTCGGTGCGGCCACTGCCATGCTGGGCTGTGCCGCTGTCTGCATGATCCTGATGGAAGAGCGGCCGCTCGCCGGGCCAGCCGCGCGGCCGGAGGCCATCGAGATGGCGGAGTAGCGGGGGCGCAGGCTCAGCGAGCGGCTGCCGGGCTTCTCTGACACGGTGTTGCGTGGTATCGATGTGGCATGACAACCGCTGAAGAGATCGAAAAGGCCGTGGAACAGCTCGCTCCCGCTGAGCTCGTACGGTTTCGGGCGTGGTTTGAGGCGTTTGAGGCACGCAACTTTGATGCCAGGATCGAGCGCGACGCCCGTGCCGGCAGACTTGATGCGTTGGCGGCGGACGCGCTTGCGGAGCACCGCACTGGCCGCTCCCGGGACTTGTGAAACACCGCGCCTCCCAGAGGTTCTGGGCGGCGTATGAGGCGCTGCCGTCAGCAGTTCGACGGCTTGCTGATGAGAATTTCGACCTCCTCAAACGTGATCCGCGCCATCCCTCCCTGCATCTCAAGAAGGTCGGTAACTACTGGTCAGTCCGTGTCGGTCTGCAGTACCGGGCGCTCGCAGTCGAAGTCGAGGACGGATTGCTCTGGTTCTGGATCGGCTCGCATGCCGCCTACGACAGGCTGATTGGCTGACTGCCAATTGGCTTTCACCGCCACCACCCCTGATGAAGATTAGGTGCCTTCCAGCGCCCGCCGCAGCCGGCGGACGATGACGCCGCGGGCGCGGTCGTCGGCGGCCTGCTCGATGCGCGCGTTGATGTCGAGCATGAGCTCCGACATGTCGTTGTGCCAGTCCAGCCGGGTGACCGCCTCCGGCGCGAGCCGGCGGCGGTGGGCGACGTCGAGCGGCATCGGCACCGCGGTTGTGAGCTCATAGACGTCGTCGAGCAGCGGCTCGAACAGTTTTGCCGAGGGAAGGATCCGCTCGGCCACGCGCGCCGCAAGTCCGGAAATCGCGGCGTCTTCGCCATGGACCAGGAACAGGCCGCGGCCGATGGGACGGCGCGCTGCGATCCAGCGTGCGACCTCGGCACTGTCGGCGTGACCGGAGTAGTCGTCCAGCATGCGGATGCGCGCGGCGACCCTGATCTCTTCGCCCTGGATGCGTACCGCCTTGACGCCGTCCTGCAGGAAGCGGCCGAGCGTGCCGCGCGCCTGATAGCCGACCAGGAGCACGGTGGCATGGCTGTTCCAGAGCCAGCGCTTCAGGTGATGACGGATGCGGCCCGCATCGCACATGCCGCTTGCGGCGATGATGATGTGGAAGCCGGTGAGTTTCGCGATCGCCTTGCTTTCGTCGACCGTCTCGGTGAAGCGCAGATGCGGCGAGGAGAGCAGGCGGCTGACATCGATGCTGCTGTCGAGGCTTGCGGCATGCTGCCGGAACACCTCGGTGGCACGGATCGCCAGCGGCGAGTCCAGGAAGATTGGAGCCGGCGCGATCGCGCCGCTGTCCATGAGCGCGACGAGATCGACGATCAGCTCCTGGGTGCGCTCGACCGCGAAGGCCGGGATCAGCAGCGCGCCCTTCGCCGCCGCGGCGTCGCGCACCTCCGCGGCGAGCCGCTCGCGCCGCAGCTCCGGCGTCGTGCGCTCGCGGGTGCGGTCGCCATAGGTGGATTCCGAGAGGACGTAGTCGAACCCCGCCGGCGCCTGCGGATCGGGCTGCAGCAGCTTGGCATCGGGGCCGATGTCGCCTGACACGAGCAGCCGTAGCGGTGAGCCGTCAGCGCCTTCACCCGCAATCTCGATCTCGATCGAGGCGGAGCCGAGCAGGTGGCCGGCATTCCAGTAGCGGGCTCGCACACCGGGGATGACGTCGGTCCAGCTTTCATAGTCGACCGCTTGGAAGGCGCGCATCGCAGCCACCGCGTCGGCCTGGGTATAGATCGGGCTCACCTCGGGACGGCCGCGCGCGGCGTTGCGGCGGTTGAGTGCGAGCACCTCCTGTTCCTGAATGTTGCCGGCGTCCGGCAGCATGTAGGAGCAGAGATCGATGGTGCCGCGCGTCGCCAGGATGCGTCCGCGGAAGCCGTCCTTCACCAGCTTCGGGACCAGGCCGCTGTGGTCGATATGGGCGTGCGTCAGCAGCACGGCGTCGATGTCGGAAGGGCGGAACGGGAAGTCGCCGTAGTTCAACTCCTTGAGCGTTTTCTGGCCCTGGAACAGGCCGCAATCGACGAGAAAACGACCGGCATCCGTTTGCAGGAGATAGCAGGCACCGGTCACGGTGTGCGCTGCGCCGCAAAACCGCAATGTGACGCTCATAATTTGCGCTCCGAATCGTCGCTCGCCATCACCGTGTGCCGCCGTCGAGGAACGGCGACGGACCCAGCGTATAGCCGTCGGCCGCCTTGGCCGCCGCGGCGGCGAGATCATGCTCCGAGGGATCGCAGGTGAACACGCGATAAAGCGGCTCGCCCTGCTCGACACTGTCGCCGATCTTCTTGAACAGGCGGATGCCGGCGCCCTTGTTGATCGGGGCGCCGGCGGTGCGCGCCAGCCGGTTCAGCTGCAGGCAGTCGATCGCGCTGATGACGCCGTCGCGCTCGGCCTTGACGTCGAAGGCAAGATCGCCGAGCCGGCTCTGGCATTCCGGCGGCCCCTGCGCGTCGATGATCTTCTGCATCTGCTTCATGGCCGCGCCGCTGTCGAGCAGGTCGCGCGCGCGACCGTAGCCGGCGCCGCCGCGCAATTGCGGGTCGTATTCGAGCAGATGCGCGGCCAGCCGCAGCGACTTCTCGCGCAGATCGGCCGGCGCCGCCGGGTCATTGGCGAGGACCGCCATCACGTCTCTCGCCTCCAGCACCGGACCGATCCCGTTGCCGATCGGCTGGCGGCCATCGGTCGTGATCACCTCGACGGCGATGCCGAAGCGGCCCCCGACGAACTCGAACAGCTTGCGCAGCCGCATCGCCTCCGCGCCGCTGGTCAGCTTGGCGGTCGGCCCGACCGGCAGGTCGACCAACAGATGCGTGGAGCCGGCGGCAAGCTTCTTGGACATGATCGAGGCGACCATCTGCTCGCGGGTGTCCAGGCTAAGCGGACGCTCGACCGAGATCAGGATGTCATCCGCCGGCGACAGGTTCACGTGACCGCCCCAGATCAGGCAGCCGTTGCAGGCGGCGACGATCGATTTCATTTCCTCGGCACTGACATTGACCCGTGCAAGCACTTCCATCGTGTCGGCGGTCCCGGCCGGCGATGTGATCGCCCGCGATGATGTCTTCGGGATCGGGAGGCCATGGGCGGCGACGATCGGCACCACGACCATCGATGTGCGGTTGCCCGGAATGCCGCCGATGCAATGCTTGTCGACGACGATGGGCGCGTTCCATTTCAGCTGCGTGCCGGCGCTGGCCATGGCGCCGGTCAATGCCAGCAGTTCGCCCGAGGTCATGAAGCTCGCGGAGCCGATCAGGAAGGCTGCGATCTCCATGTCCGAGTAGCGGTAATGGCAGAGGTCCTCAATGACGGAGGCAATGGCCTTGTCGCTGAAGGTCTCACCGCGGATCTTGGCGCGGACGGCTTCCAGGCTCTCGGGAGGTGTAGCGGGCGAAACGCTCGCGAGGGTGCCGACCGGCTCGGCAAAGCGGCGCAGCGCTGGTTCGGACAGGCCGATTTCGTCGGGCCCGACCAGGCCGTCATCGTCCGTGATCAGGAGCGTGGCGAGCAGGACGCGCGAATTGCAGCGCAGCTCGACGCGGCTGAAGCCGCGGAAGACCTCGGGCCGCAGCGCCCTGGACCGGCGTGAAATCACCACGACGTTTTCGCGCCCCGTATCCAGGGCGACGCTTCGGATGCGGAGCTGCGGACGTGAGGTATCGGGAGCGGTCATGGGCCACAAATTGGATCGGGAACGTCATCCATAAGCCACTGGTTCGAGACGCCTTTGACCCAGATCATGCAGGTGCGATCGGCGTGCGGATGTCGCGGAATCTTGGCAATATTGGCCGGTCTATTCGATCGAATTAACCTATTTTTCAACCCGATCTCCGAGGGTCCATCGACTCGAAGCCCCTTCATTTGTACGTCCCAGAATGACGTAAGACGATTTTGACCCGCCGACCGGAGCCTGGCATGCGCGAGATGATTGCGAAGTTCTTCGAGGATCGGGCCGCTGCCACTTCGATCGAGTATGCGATCATTGCTGGGATGCTCAGCATCGTCATTCTGGCCGCCGTCAACGGCATGGGCACGACGCTGAGCGGCAAGTTCTCCTCGGTCAACAGCTCGCTCAAGTAAGATCGAGCGGCTCGCGGGGAGAGGAGGGACCTCAGCTGACCTTCCTGGTTCGCGTCGTGCTGCGGACCGGTTTTTCGGACTTCTTCGTCTCCTGCTTCTCGGCCTGCTTCTCTGTTTCCTTGGCCTTCTTGCCGCTGATCGGCAGCAGCATCTCGCGCTGACCTTCGACCCGCTTCTTCGTCCGCTTGGCCTTGGACTTCGCAACGGGCGTTTCCTTGGGCGCTGCGACCGCCGCCGCTTGGTCTGTGCCGGCGAGGCTGCGCTTGAGCGCATCCATCAGGTTGATGACATTGCCGCTGGTCTTGGGCGCCGCCTTGGCCGTGATCGTCATACCGCTGCGCTTCTTGTTGATCAGGTCGATCAGCGCCGTCTCGTAATGATCCTCGAACTTCTCCGGTTCGAAATCGGCCGACTTCCGCTCGACGATGTGCTTGGCGAGATCGAGCATGTCCTTGGTGATCTTCACATCCTGGATGTCGTCGAAATAGTCCTGCTCATTGCGAACCTCGTAGGGGTAGCGCAGCAGCGTCCCCATCAGCCCTTTGCCGAGCGGCTCCAACGCAATGATGTGTTCGCGGTTGGTCAGCACGATGCGGCCGATTGCAACCTTGTTCATGCTGCTGATGGTCTCGCGGATCACGGCGAAGGCGTCATGGCCGACCTTGCCGTCGGGGACCAGATAATAGGGGCGGATCAGATAGCGATTGTCGATCTCGCTGCGTGGCACGAACTCGTCGATCTCGATCGTATGGGTGGATTCCAGCGCGACGTCCTCGAGCTCGTCCTTGGTCACCTCGATATAGGTATCGGTGTCGACCTTGTAGCCCTTGACGATGTCCTCGTTGGCGACCTCTTCGCCGGTCTCCGCGTCGACCTTGGAATATTTGATCCGATGGCCGGTCTTGCGGTTGATCTGGTTGAACGCGACCTTTTCGGATTCCGACGTCGCCGGATAAAGCGCGACCGGACAGGTCACGAGCGACAGGCGCAGAAAACCCTTCCAATTGGCGCGCGGGGCCATGACCTACTCCGAACTGGGTGACTCCAAACTCGACGATTTGACCGATCGCAGCAATGACGGTCCGAAAGGATAACACCCGGCCTCCCGGATTCAAGCAACGCGGCAAGCCGAATTTTGCATCGGCGTTAACCGGTCGTCGCAGGCTGCCGGGGAGCCGGAACATCGTCTGGCATGGGACGTTGCACCGGGCATAACGACGAAAATCGCCTTTTGCTGATACACCTTGCAGATACCATGGAGCTGAGCGTCATGGCCACGAGACGACAGTCGCAGATCGTCGAAACCCCGACCGAGGCCTGGCAGGGCGAGCCTGGTCCGTCGGTTTTCGCGATGCTGGCCATTTCGACTGGACTGGCTTTGTTGATCCTCGGCCTGATCTGGTTCGTGTTCTTCCACACCTGAGCGAGCAGGCGGCGGCGTCGGGCTACCGGCGCTGCCGCATGGGGCATCCGCCAGCCGGCAGCCGAGGCGGGTGCAAGCCCAAGCCCAATAGAGCGCAAGTTGGCGTCCGGAACCTCGCCCCTTGCGATCTGAGCCCCGTCGCGCAGTGCGCCGTCGGCACCTCACCCAGGGTGCGGGCTTCCCCAATGCCTCATCCAACGTCTATACCCTCCAATATCTTTGCACGCTGGCCGGGCCGAACCTGCGCTGCGGCTTTGATGACCAAAAAGTAAGGTCGGCGACACGGTTCCGTTCATGGACGGTTCACGGCGTTCCGGCTCATCTTGAAGGCACGAAATCGTGCAGTTCACCTCTGGAGGCAAGCGTGCGCCTGCTCGTTGTCGAGGACGACCCGGATCTCAATCGCCAGCTCACGGCGGCGCTGACCGATGCGGGTTACGTGGTCGATCGCGCCTTCGATGGTGAAGAAGGCCACTATCTGGGCGACAGCGAGCCCTACGATGCCATCGTGCTCGATATCGGTCTCCCCAAGATGGACGGCATTTCGGTGCTGGAGGCCTGGCGTCGCAACGGTCGCTCGATGCCGGTGTTGATTCTCACCGCGCGCGATCGCTGGAGCGACAAGGTCCAGGGCTTCGATGCGGGCGCCGACGATTATGTCGCCAAGCCGTTTCATATGGAGGAGGTGCTGGCGCGCATCCGCGCGCTGTTGCGGCGCTCTGCCGGCCATGCCCAGAGCGAGCTGACCTGCGGCCCGGTGACCCTCGACACCCGCACCAACAAGGTCACGGTCTCCGGCAATCCGGTCAAGATGACCTCGCACGAGTACCGCCTGTTGCAATATCTGATGCACCATGTCGGCCGCGTGGTGTCGCGCAGCGAGCTGGTCGAACATCTTTACGACCAGGACTTCGACCGCGACTCCAACACGATCGAGGTGTTCGTCGGCCGCATCAGAAAGAAGCTCGACGTCGACGTGATCCAGACCGTGCGCGGTCTCGGCTATCTCCTGACCCCGCCGCCATCCTCGCCGAGCAGCTGAGCCGGGCGCGAGCGGCCTGCCGTCGCGGGTGGCCGAAGACGAGACCTTCCGCTAATTTGCCGCCATGCGCCAAAGTTCGCTCGCCACCCGGCTGTTCCTGTCCGCGACCGCGTGGCTCGTGGTGATCCTCGCGATCACCGGGATCGTGCTGTCGTCGGTCTACCGCAACGCCACCGAACGGGCCTTCGATCGCCGTCTCAACCTTTATCTCCGCACCTTGATCGCGGAAGTGGCGACTCCCGACGACCCGCCGGACCGCCAGTTCCAGTCCTTGGGCGAGCCGCTGTTCGAGCTGCCGCTGTCCGGCTGGTACTGGCAGATCACGCGCACGGATAGCGACAAGCCGGACGTGCGCGCCTCGCGCTCGCTGTGGGACAAGAAACTGCCGAAGCTGGAGGACGAGGGCATTGAGCTGTCCGCGGCCGGCATTCGGATCGGCTATGTCGAAGGGCCCGAGAACCAGGAGCTGCGCATGGTCGAGCGTCCGGTCGACCTCGGCGCGGACGGCAAGTTCCTGGTCAGCGTCGCCGGCGACGCCTCGGAGATCTTCGACGAGACCAGGAGCTTCGACTATTACCTCGGCGGCACGTTCACCGCGCTCGGCATCGTGCTGCTGCTCACCACGCTGTTTCAGGTCCGTTATGGCCTCGCGCCCTTGAAGCGGATTTCCGAAGGCATCGCGGACATCCGATCCGGGCGGGCGGAGCGGCTGGAGGGCGAGTTTCCGGTCGAGATCGCGCCGCTGGCGCGCGAGACCAATGCGCTGCTGGACGCCAACCGGGAGATCGTCGAGCGTGCCCGCACCCATGTCGGCAATCTCGCCCATGCGATCAAGACGCCGCTGTCGGTGATCGTAAACGAAGCCGCCGTGCATCGTGCCGATCCGTTCGCGACCAAGGTGATGGAGCAGGCCGATGTGATGCGCGACCAGGTCGCTCATCATCTCGAGCGGGCGCGGCTGGCGGCGCGCGTCACCATCGTCGGCACGGTCACCGAGGTGGCGCCGACGATCGAGGCACTCAGGCGAACCATGGAAAAGATCCATCGCGAGCGCGGCATCGTCGTGGAGGCGACCGCCGATCCGCAGGCCAGGTTTCGCGGCGAACGGCAGGACCTCGAAGAGATGGCCGGCAACCTGGTCGACAATGCCTGCAAATGGGCGACCTCGCGGGTCTCGATCGAAGCCGCGCTCATGCCGCCCGCGCAAGCAGGGGCCGCTCCGATGCTGCGGATCGTCGTCGACGATGACGGGCGCGGGCTGTCGGCGGCCGAGCGCGCCCAGGTCTCGCGCCGCGGCCAGCGGTTGGACGAGTCCAAGCCGGGCTCCGGGCTGGGGCTGTCGATCGTCAGCGATCTGGCGGCGCTCTATGGCGGGAGTCTGACCCTGTCCGACGCGCCGATCGGCGGCTTGCGGGCCGAGTTGAAGCTGCCGGCGATCTGAGGCCGAGGCCGGCGAAATTTGCCACCCTAAAGGGGTTCTTAACATCGCTCCCCCTATGTTGAGCGGGACGGGGACGCGTTTGGCGCGCCGCCTACGTTGAAATGCATGCCGGCGCATGGGTCAGACAGCTCACGAACGCTTAAGGGACTATCTCGGGCAGCTGCCGCCGCAGGCGCAGGCGCTGCTGATGCGGGAATTCGAGCGTGCGATCGAGCGTGGCCAGGATGTGGCGGTCGCGACACTGGTGCTCGAGCAGTTGCGCAAGGTGATTCGGACCGAGGCTCATGTCGCGTCTGCCAAGCCGGCGCCGGCTGCTGAGCCGCGCGAGAGCGGCGATGCGCCGCGCCGCCTGTTCCGGCCGATCGAGCCGTTTCTGACCGAAGCCAGCGGGGCCGTCAGGCCCGGACAGATCCGCAAGTCCTCGCTGATGCCGGTGTGGCTGTGGCTGGGGCGCGAAGGCGCGCCGGACAAGACCCGTGACTACGAGGACGCCATCTCCGCCCACGGCGAGAATTCACGCGAGGCCGACATGGCCGCGCGGAAGCTGCAGCTCGCGGCTGCCGAGGCGTTGATGAAGCTGGTCGGGCCGAACGCGACCGGCGACCGGCAGCGGGCGCTGGCCCGGATCGGGACGCCGACCGTGATCGAGGACCTGTTGCCGATCGCGCTCGTCCTGCAGAACCGCGAAGCCCTCGACGGCCTCAATGGCCGGCTGCCCGGCATGATCCGCGCCCTCGGCGATTCCCAGATCGCCTCGGTGACCGACGCCATCAACGTGCCCTCGCTGCAGACCCCGCAGATGCTTCCCTTCGCGCTGTCGATGGTGACGCAGCGGCTGGTCGCGCCGTGGCAGATCATCCGGCTTGCGATCAAGATCGCCGCCTCCGATGACGAGATCCGGGTCGCAGCCACGCCCTATGGCGTTGCCGTCACGATGGCGCTGTACGATCTGGCCAATCTCGCCGCGGGACTGCGCGCCGATATCAGGCGCGGCCATTTCGCCAATCTCGGCGACACGTTGAAGACCTTGCACGACGGCGTCCGCGGCCTGCGCACCGAGCTCGATCTGCGCAGCGAATCGACCTGGGGCAAGCAGCTGACGGCGATCCGGGCCGACATCTCCAACGCCTTGCAGTCCGAGATCGACAGTGTCCCGGGCCGCGTCCGGCGCATCCTGCGCCAGCGCGCCGACAAGGACATTCCGCCCGGCGCCGGCGTGGATGGCAGCGAGGTCGAGGAAGTCGCCGCGCTGATCGAGTTCGTCGCGGTCTGCCGCACCTATGCCAGCGAGCTTGCGATCAACGAGGTGACGCTGCGCACCTATTCCGACCTGCAGCAATATGTCGAGAAGGCAACCGAGGCGCTGGTGCAATCGCTGCGCAGCGGCGATGCCAGGGCGCGGGCCTACAGGCAGTCGCAGGTCAACGCCGCGATCAAGTTCTGCGGCGTGCTGTTCGGCCAGGATTATGCCGCGCTGATGAGCCGGGCCGCCGAGAATGCGGCGAGCGGTGAGCGCAAGACTTCACGCGCCGGTTAAGGATTCGTCCACGATAATTAGTACGAGATCGACTGGTACAATTACCGGTTGACCGTCGCGCAGCTTCGCGCGTACGGTCGATTATATCATTTCATTTGTTCATTCGATTACGTCCATGATTTCCATCTTGAATTTCGTCGAGCTCGAGAATCGAGTTGTTGCAGCTACGTATCGCAATCTCATGGTGAAGGCCAAGGTCGTGCTGATCGACGCGAGCGGCGCGCAACTGGCTGATCCCGTCGTCACGATCACCTCGCGGATGCCGGTGGGGGCGGTGCGCATGAGGCTCCCCGAGTCGGTCGGGCCGGGAACCTACTGCCTGATGGCGCTGAACTCGCGGGGCGACGTCGTCGCCAAAAGCTGCGCGTTCGAGGTGGCCTAACTACGTAGTGATCCTGAGTTTTTCGCCTCCGTCTGCCGGGGTACCAAGCGGCCAATTGTGAATTGCCGCAAGGAGCGGCGCTGGCTAAAAGCGGCGCACGGCGCTTGCCGGTGAGCGCCGCCTGGAACTCTGCCCGATGACCCCTTGGTTCGTGTTCGCGCTGATGACGGCCGCGGCGATCTTTGCCGTCCTGTTGCCCCTGGGGCTCGGCGCGCGCAGCGCCGCCGGGCAGGAGGTTGCCGTCTACAAGGACCAGCTGGCGGAGATCGAGCGCGATCTGTCCACCGGGCTGATCGGCAAGACCGAGGCGGAGGCGGCCCGTGTCGAGATCGGCCGCCGCCTGCTTGCGGCCGCAGACCAGGACGAGGCACAGCCGGCCGGCAAGAGCGTCGGCATGCGCCGCACGGCCGCCGTGCTGGCGCTGGTCGGCCTGCCGATCGTCGCGCTCGCGGTCTATCTGCCGCTCGGCTCGCCGCAGCTGCCGGATTTTCCGCTGGCCGCCCGCAGCAGCCAGCCGGGCGGCTCCCAGCCGCTGGAGGCGCTGGTGGCGCAGGTCGAGCAGCATCTGCAGACCAGCCCCACCGACGCGCGCGGCTGGAGCGTGCTGGCCCCAGTGCTGGCCCGACTCGGCCGCTCTGACGACGCAATCCGCGCCTATCGCAACGCCATCACGTACGGCGGCGACAAGGCCGCGCTCCGGGCCGATCTCGGCGAAGTTCTCATCGCGACCGCCGGCGGAGTGGTCACGGCCGACGCCAAGACCGAGCTCGAGCGGGCGCATGCGCTCGACGCCGACGAGCCGAAGGCGAATTATTTCCTGGGCCTTGCGGCCGAGCAGGACGGGCGCAAGGCGGATGCCGCCGCGATCTGGCGGGCGATGCTCGCCAAGGCGCCGGCCGATGCGCCGTGGCGCCCCTTGGTGACGGCCTCGCTCGGCCGCGTCGGCGGCGGCCAGCCTCCGGCGGGCCAACCTCCTGCGGGCGTCGAGGCCCCGGCGCTGCCTGCCGAGGCCATGGCGGCGGCCAAGAACATGAAAGAGGGCGATCGCGAGGCGATGATCCGTGGCATGGTGGATCGCCTCGCCACCCGCTTGAAGCAGAACGGGGACGACGTTGACGGATGGTTGCGGCTGGTGCGCGCCTATATGGTGATGGGCGATCTCGACAAGGCCAGGAGCGCATTGTCGGATGCCCGCCAGGCGGTCGCCAACGACGAGACGCGTTTGCGGCAGCTCAACGAGGGCGCCAAGACGTTCGGGTTGGATGGATGAGCAGGGGGCTCCCTGCGGTCAGGATGACGGGATGACGCGGAAACAAAGGCGGTTGACGATCATCGGCGGCGCACTCGCCGTGCTTGCGGTTGCGGCGGCGCTGGTGCTCAGCGCGCTGCGCGATTCCATCGTGTTCTTCTCGACCCCGACCATGGTCGCGGAAAAGCATGTCGCGCCCGGCACGCGCTTCCGGCTCGGCGGCCTGGTGCAGCCGGGCTCGCTGGTCCGCGGTCAGGACCTCGCGGTAACCTTCGAGGTCGCCGACGGCGGCGCCAAGCTCCCCGTCTCCTACAAAGGCATTCTGCCGGACCTGTTCCGCGAAGGGCAGGGCGTGATCGCCGAAGGCGCGCTCGATGCCGGCGGCGTGTTCAAGGCCGACACCGTGCTCGCCAAGCATGACGAGACCTACATGCCCAAGGAAGTCGCCGATGCCCTGAAGAAGCAGGGTCACTGGAAGGACGATTACGGCAAGCCGCGCCCGGCCAAGCCCGGCCCGGTCTCGATGCGCGACGGCGCCGAGCGCAGCGCGACGGCCACGGCGACGGGAGCGACGGAGTGATCGCCGAGAGCGGACATTATGCGCTGGTGCTGGCGCTGGGCCTTGCCCTGATCCAATCCGTCGTGCCGTTGATCGGGGCGCGCCTGCGCGATCCGGCGCTGATGAACGTCGCGCGCGCCGCCGCCCTGGCGCAGCTGGTGTTTGCCGGCGGCTCGTTCGTGGCGCTGGTCACGCTGCACGTGATCTCGGACTTCTCCGTCGCCAACGTGTTCGAGAACTCGCACTCGATGAAGCCGCTGATCTACAAGATCACCGGCGTCTGGGGCAACCACGAGGGCTCGATGCTGTTGTGGGTGTCGATCCTGGCGCTGTTCGGCGGCCTGGTCGCAGCCTTCGGCAACAATCTGCCGCTGTCGTTGCGGGCGCGGGCGCTCGCGGTGCAGGCCTGGATCGCCAGCGCCTTCTATCTCTTCATCCTGACCACCTCGAACCCGTTCGCGCGGCTGGCTAATCCGCCGCTCGAGGGCCGCGATCTCAATCCCATCCTGCAGGACATCGGCCTCGCCGTGCATCCGCCGATGCTCTATCTCGGCTATGTCGGCTTCTCGATCTCGTTCTCCTTTGCCATCGCCGCCTTGCTCGAGGGCCGGATCGACGCCGCCTGGGCGCGCTGGGTGCGGCCCTGGACCTTGCTGGCCTGGATCTTCCTCACCCTCGGCATCGCGA
The DNA here is from genome assembly GCF_032489995.1 of Bradyrhizobium sp. SZCCHNGR1005. Taxonomy (NCBI): domain Bacteria; kingdom Pseudomonadati; phylum Pseudomonadota; class Alphaproteobacteria; order Hyphomicrobiales; family Nitrobacteraceae; genus Bradyrhizobium; species Bradyrhizobium sp. SZCCHNGR1005. The sequence continues at coordinate 409,668 of NZ_JAUEZC010000005.1, read as the reverse complement.
TGGGCTCCTATTGGGCCTATTACGAGCTCGGCTGGGGCGGCTGGTGGTTCTGGGATCCGGTCGAGAACGCCTCGCTGATGCCCTGGCTGGCCGGCACCGCGCTCTTGCATTCGGCGCTGGTGATGGAGAAGCGCAACGCGCTGAAGGTCTGGACCATCCTGCTTTCGATCCTGACCTTCTCGCTGTCCCTGCTCGGCACTTTCCTGGTGCGCTCGGGCGTGCTCACCTCGGTGCATGCCTTCGCCACCGACCCGACCCGCGGCGTGTTCATCCTGTTGATCCTCTGCGTCTTCATCGGCGGCAGCCTGACCCTGTTCGCGGGACGGGCGTCGTCGCTGAAGCAGGGCGGGTTGTTCGCGCCGATCTCGCGCGAGGGCGCGCTGGTGCTCAACAATCTGCTGCTGACCACGGCCTGCGCCACCGTGTTCGTGGGCACGCTCTATCCGCTCGCGCTGGAGGTGCTCACCGGCGAGAAGATCTCGGTCGGTGCGCCGTTCTTCAATCTCACCTTCGGTCCCCTGTTCGTGCCGCTTCTGGTCGCGGTGCCGTTCGGGCCGATGCTGGCCTGGAAGCGCGGCGACCTCGTCGGCGCCGCCCAGCGCCTGCTGGCGGCCGGCATCGCGGCCCTGGTTGCGGTCGCCATCGCCTGGGCCTGGGCCCGCGGCGGCAGTGCGCTGGCCCCGCTGGCGATCGGGCTTGCGATCTTCGTCATCGCCGGCGCCGCGGTCGATCTCGCCGAGCGCCTCGGCCTGTTCCGGCTGCCGGCAAGGATCTCGCTGCATCGGGCGCGCGGCCTGCCGCGGGCGATGTGGGGCACCGCCTTCGCCCATGCCGGGCTCGGCGTCGCGCTGATCGGCGTGGTCTGCGAGACCACCTGGAACAGCGAATTCATCGGCACGCTGCGCCCGGGCGACGTCCGGGGGCTGGCGGGCTACGAGCTCAAATTCGACGGCATGTCGCAGCGGCAGGGGCCGAACTACAACGAGGTCGTGAGCAAGTTCACGGTGAGCCTCGATGGCAAGCCCATCGGCGTGATGGCGCCGTCCAAGCGCAGCTTCACCACGCGCGGGATGTCGACGAGCGAGGCCGCGCTGATGACGCGCGGCGTCAGCCAGCTCTACCTCTCGCTCGGTGATGCCACCCCCGACGGCGGCATCGCCGTGCGCGCCTATCACAAGCCGCTCGTGGCGCTGATCTGGTTCGGTCCGGTGCTGATGGCCTTCGGCGGCCTGTTGTCGCTGTCCGACCGCCGCCTGCGCGTCGGCGCGCCGCAGCCTGCGCGCAGCCTGCGCGGGCTTCAGCCGGCGGAGTAGGGCGATGCGGCGACTTCTCAGCGCAGCGATTCTGTTGCTCGCCCTGGCGATATCGCCGGCGGTGCACGCCGTGCAGCCGGACGAGATCATGGCCGATCCGGCCAAGGAGGCGCGCGCGCGCAATTTGTCGCGCGAATTGCGCTGCATGGTCTGCCAGAACCAGTCGATCGACGATTCCGAGGCGCCGCTGGCGCGCGACCTCAGGCTCCTGGTGCGCGAGCGCATCGCCGCCGGCGACAACGACAACCAGGTGATCGATTTCCTGGTGGCCCGCTACGGCCAGTTCGTCCTGCTGAAGCCGCGCTTCGAGCGGGAGACGCTGCTGCTCTGGCTGCTGCCGCCGCTGGTATTGCTGGGTGGCGGCCTCGCGCTGTGGCTGCAGGTGAGGCGGCGCGGACGGCGCGCAGGCACCTCCGCACCGGGGCTCAGCGCGGAGGAGGAGGCGCGGCTGGCCGCGCTGATGTCGGCCGGGCCGCCGCCGCCTGCGGCCTGAACGGTATTTTCGTGGAAATATAACGGCGCTGCAGCCTGTCCATCCGCATTCGCCACGGGATGGAGCTTACCGCTTATTTTACCTTTCTCTGAAACTTTGCTGGCAGTCCTTCCCTGTGGTGACTGAGCAAAGCCGATGTTCTCGAACAGCAATCTGACGATCCGCGTCCTGGTGGGAGGCGTCGTGGCGTCTCTTCTGTTCCTGCTGGCGATCGGCGGCGGCACCGGCTTCATCGCGGTGCTCTACCTCAACAATCACATCACCAGCCTGTCGTCGGATTTCGCCGCCTTGAGCGGACCGGCCCGCGACCACGCCATGCTGATCTATCAGCAGGCGCAATCGGCCTTCTCCTATTTCCTCCTCGCCTGCGCCGTCATCGCCGTGTTCGCCAGCATCGTGTGCCTTGCGACCTATGCGGCCGTGCAGAACGGCATCCTGCGCCCGCTCGCCGCGATGGTGAGCGCGATGCGTGACGTCGCCGACCAGAAGTTCGACACCCGCATTCCCGGCCTTGGCCTCTCCAACGAGATCGGCCTGCTCGCGGGTGCGCTGGAAGTGTTCAAGACCAACGGCATGGAGCGGCAGCGCCTGGCCGAGCGCGAACGCCAGGAGGCGCAGCGCCAGGGCGAGCGCTCCCGCTATCTCGGCGGTCGCATCGAGACCTTCAACGACATGGTGGCTGGCGTCGTCGGCAGCGTCGCGTCCTCGGCGATCAGGCTGAAGAGCAACGCGGAGACGCTGTCGCGCGCCGCCAACGACACCTCGACCAAGGCCAACGCGGTGGCCGCTGCGGCCAGCCACGCCAATCGCAGCGTGCAGACGGTCGCGGGCTCGACCGAGGAGATGACGCAGTCGATCGGCACGATCAGCCGGCGCGTCTCCGACGCCACCCAGCGCGCCGAAGGCGCCGCCGCCCAGGCCGAGAAGAGCAAGGATACCATCCACTCGCTGTCCGATGCCGCTGAGAAGATCGGCGCGGTGGTGCAGCTGGTGCAGGCGATCGCCTCGCAGACCAACCTTTTGGCGCTCAACGCCACCATCGAGGCGGCGCGGGCGGGCGAGGCCGGCAAGGGCTTTTCGGTGGTCGCCTCCGAGGTGAAGAACCTCGCCGACCAGACCAGCAAGGCCACCGACGAGATCTCCGCGCATGTCGCCAGCATCCAGGGCATCACCGCCGAGACCCGCGGCGCCATCGACGGCATCTCCACCACGCTGTCGGAGATCAGCGCGATCATGTCCGGCATCGAGGTCGACACCTCGCAGCAGCGCAACGCCACCCAGGACATCTCCAAGAGCGTCCAGGAGGCCGCGCGCGGCACCCTCGACGTCTCCAACCACATCGCCCAGATCACCTCGACCTCGGCCGAAACCGGCAAGATGGCCAACGACGCCCGCGACGCCGCGGTCGAGCTGTCACAGCAGGCCGAGACGCTGAAGCGCGAGGTGGATGCGTTCATCGTGAGTGTGAAGGCGAGCTGACGGAGCCGCGCGCTCCACACTCCGTTGTCATCCCCGCGCCGATGAGTCGTCGCGAGGAGCCGTAGGGTGGGCAAAGGCGCATTGCAACGCTGCCTATCGCGTTCGCGGTGTCAGAAGGCGCCGTGCCCACCGGCTGGAGTTCGCAACTGGATGGTGGGCACGATTCGCTTTGTCCACCCTACGACTGCTAACACGGTGAGGGTAGAGCTGATGACGGCGCCATTTCTCGGCTCGTCATTCCGAGGCATTCGCGAAAGCGAATGAGCCCGGAATCCATAACCACCAGCGGCCATTGCTGGCGCAGAGCGCCGATGCATCTCGATTCAAACAAACAGCAGTGGTCATGGATTCCGGGCTCGCGCTGACGCGCGCCCCGGAATGACGCCGGAGATATCAGCCGAGAAGAGTATGTGCCGCCTGGTGCGCTGCGGCTAAGCCGTCGCAGGTGATGAGCTGGCGCGTGCACACACCCCGCTGTCATCCCCGCGTAGGCGGGGATACAGTATCCGGAGGCGGTCGTTATGACCCGAGAAGCCGCGCTGTACTGGATTCCCCGCATTGAGTGTCGCGAGAGCTTACACCACACCGTCATCGCTGGGCTCGTCCCGCCCGTAGCTCGGATGAGCGCAGCGAAATCCTGGCTCTCGGCTCCGTATGTCGCCGTCACTTATTGGGGCTACGTTAGCTGGCGCTCCCTAGGGGAGACGACCAACAGCATTGGAAGGCACTGAAAACTAAGGTCAAATCAGCCCGGCTGCTTCGACACTGCTACCACGATATGCTACCACCTGCCAATAGCGGGTATCGCCGATTAACTACGCCTGCTCGGCTCGAACTTGGTCGCGCCACTCTTGCTGCTCGTGCTGACGCTCAGCACGTGTAACGGTTTCGACCGGCAAGCCGCGCGAGGTCCACTTTTGTAGCTCGCTCACGAGCGCCTTCATCGCATCGGCAACCTCCTGCTCTGGATTGCCGCCAACACGAGCCATGTCTTCGAACTGACGGATGTCCAGGTGGAATGTCTCCAAACGTACTCGCTTGCCAAGATCACGGTAGGAAACCTCGATTGAGAACGGCTTGAGCTTTGGCTCTCTAAACATCTCAGGCCCCATACCGAAAAAAGTTTCGTACCGTTCGCCTTGGGGGATGGCGGTCAATGCAACTTCTGGCGCGGGGAGGTGAGCACGGTTCTTAAAATCGTCGCCACCACCAACGATGCGGAAGCGAACGTCGAAAGCCGGACCTTGGCCCACGTTAGCCAAAATGAACTGTAGAGGCCCGCTGATGCGCGGGTGGACCGCCAGGTAGGCGATAACTTGCGGTTCAGTCCCTGCCTTGCGTAGAAGCCTGTTCTCTTTAGCCAGGATCGCGGTCAGCCAAGCGTAGGCCATCGTGGTCAAGGTGAGCACGACGGTGGAAATAGCTGTCGTTACGCTGGCCCCCTCGCTAGTTTTCAAGAAGTCCCAGATGCCTGAGAGCATAACGACGCCTCCCGCTTCCACAGTTGATACTCCTACCGGCAAGACAGAGGGCTAGTGGTCGCGTGCCTGTCGTTGAAGCTGCTGAATTGCATCGGCCATGTGCAGCAGGGCCAAGCTTATGTTTCTGAGAGCTTTTAGCTCCTTGCTATCACTATCCATTGAGTGGGATAGAGCTACATCGGTAAGTAACCTGCGTACCGTTTCTATTTCCATCGTAAGCTCCTCTATCTCGTCTTCGAGCGCAGAAATTGCAGCGCCTCGTTAGCGACTTGAAGGAGGTCACGACCATCAACAACAACCGCTCCCATGGTATCCCCTACCATCGACACACCCGCCATCATTCTCCCCGCAAGGGCAGGCGGGCGCTCGTAGACCTCTGATGCTTCGAGGCCTCTCTTGTTTCTGGTTTTCACATGCTTGAATGCGTTGGCCACATCGCTAGCTAGGCGGAATTGCTCGTTCTCTTCTTTGAACCGCTCTCGAAGTCGTTTGCGGTTGACCTGATGTTCTTTGCTGTCCCAGCGGCTGCGGTCTCCCGGAAAGGCCAGATAGTCAACGGAATGATCTATTGCCACGCAAGCAAGGAAGCCAATCCTGACGCTTGACGGTCGTTGGCGGAAATCATCCACGGTCGGCTCAACGATTTCATGCAGATAGCGCTCTAGGTCTTCCATTGTGGAGCTCCTACTCCGGTAAGAATTCGGAGGCTATTTCTGAGAGGAGTACGGACAGCCTTGCGGCGTCATTGCGCACGGAAATTAGATCAGAGATTGGTCGCTTCTTTTCGATATCTCTGGTGCGCACCGCGACAGCTTCGCCTCCTGTCGAGCGCCGGTGCTTCGCGCCCTTCGGCGCAACGTCAAGCATCCACATGCTTCCCTTTGGGGTGGCAAAAATTGCGTGAACGAAGTCGTTTCTTCCCTTAGTCGTCCTTTCCACCAAATCGAAGGCTGCCTCGGCTTTCCCTAGAATTGGCAGATCGTGGCATTTCTCACGAAACACCGCGATCCATATCTTTGCGTTCGTGTGAATGCTGCTTGATGCTAGCATCGTGCGTGCCGTTTCCAACGGCAAGTCCAGAATATAGTGCAGCGTATGCACTAGCAGATGTTCGACCTGCCCTTGAATTGCACAAAGTTCTCCAAGCGTCTGTAGCTCAGAGGCAGCGAGCGGAATGCGAAATGCGGGCGCGAGGCGTTCCATGCGCGCTCCTTTGGTAACTCTTCGCGCGGTCCTAGCAACGAACGTGAGTGCAATGGGCGTTACACTTCAGGATGATTGGCTTCCATTCTATCGAACTCTGATTTGACTACTGCGACGAAGGCCGCTTTGTCTAGTTTGCCTGATTTCCGAAAGGGCGCCCGAGCCAATGCATAGATGACGGAATCGTGCACCAGCAATTGCCCGGCTTCGTCCAACTGTATCACGCCCATCTTGGACAACCGCTCCATTCGAACAACTTCGCCCATGCTCAGAATGCGGAAGCTGATGCTCTCAAGGTCAGTCGCGCCCCGAAACTCTCGGTTGATCGCGAGCAGTCCTCGGTTTTCCGCCCGATCAGCTAGACGGATTTCCGTAACTGAACCGTCGTCGTCCACAAGGTTGATCGGAAACTGACTTGGATTGGGGGCTGGACCCTTCAACTCGGCAGCAGCTCCGAACACGCCTATCGCAAACTTGAACCTCTGTGGATCAACGGGCTTGATCCGCTCAGCAAAGTTTAGCGCCATGCGTAGGCCTCCTTCGATATAGGCTTGGGCGATGAACCCTTGCGCGGAAGTCTCGGTGATTCGGGCAGATAAATGGAGGCGTGTTCGTATTTGCCGTGTCTTTCCCCCGCAAACCACAGCGCCTTAACCTTCCGCGAACAAGCCATGCAAAAGGGAATCGCTGGGATTCCAAAACGCGCGTTGTCTAAAATCTAAATGGTCGTATGAGGATTGGATAGAGCAATACCAACTGTACACCAACTGCCTGCCGGGCAAATCACCTTACCGTTCTCCACCTCTCGTCAAGCCCTTCGGAAAAACATAAATCGCTTGGCGCTTCCCCCAAATCAGTCCTATCCTCCGCCCGTTCCGTTCCGCTGAGGGACGTATCGCGATCGTCACGGACGTTGGCAACGGAATGCGATGGACGCGGGCAGGCCGCAGCGAGCGCGCATGATCCGGAAAAGTGCGAAGCGGTTTTCCGTTTCAGATCAGGCGCAACAAAAGCTCGCGGACGAACGGCAGGACGCGGACGGGAAATCGTGTGGTCCTGGCATCCCGGAGCTGATGCCGAGCGCAACGCGCGCCGCGCGTTGTCGTGACATGGGGGCAAGAGAGCCGGTCCCCAGGGAGAGCACGTATAAGCGTTAAAACCATCGCGCAGGGAGGGCCGGGATGTCTCGGCCGAACCTGTGGTTCCTGCCCCGTGCATTTCATTCGCACGGGGGCCATGGGGGCGGCGAGCTCCCGGCCTTCCCTGCGTCCTCTGCTGCAAAGAGGGCGATATTGCCGCAAAGCTCGGGCGCGCAACGCGCCGCGAGGCGGCGGGCGTATGTCTGAAGCACTTGCTGTTTGACATGTGGATCGGACGATGCCGCGGGCATCATTGCGAGGCGCATCGCGGCAGCAATCCAGAGTCGCGGGGCGGGCGCCTGGATTGCTTCGCGGGGCCTGTCATCCGGCCGCGCCTTCGCGCGGACCGGGTGGCTCGCAATGACGGAGGGCTGGGCGGGCCGGCGGGCTTCAGGACGGTATCTCAGCGAGGGATTTACCGCCCCCAGGGGGGGGCCCAGAAGGAACGTCCACCCCTGCGCTATTCTGACGCAGGTCTATTTCCGTCCATTACAGAAGTTTAACGCGCCCGCCAGCACGCCGTAAGGCGGCAATCCCCATTTTCAGCACCGAACGGTGCTTCATCTCAACGACACCGAGTCCACCTTTTCTGGAGAAAAGCCGTATGACCGACCGTTTCACCGATCTGTCTTCCCTCCCATCATACCGGAAATCCCGGCGCGCCCTGTTTTCCGCGCGCAAGTTCGCGCTGATGGCCTCGGTGGTCGCGGGGCTGGGCGTCGCTGCCTATGGGCTGAGCCCCTCGAACGGTCCGGCGGACCTGTTCTCGAGCCCCGCCCATGCGCAGGTCGCCAATGAGGTGAGCAAGGTCGCCCGTCCGATCGGCTTCGCCGACATCGTGGAGCGGGTGAAGCCGTCGGTGATCTCGGTCAAGGTCAATATCAACGAGAAGGTCGCCAAGGACGACAGCAGCAGCGGCGGCGACGACGATACGCCGTTCCAGCCGGGCTCGCCGATGGAGCGCTTCTTCCGCCGCTTCGGCGGTCCGGACGGCTTCCCGGGCATGCGCGGCAATGGTCGCCGCCAGATCACGGGGCAGGGCTCCGGCTTCTTCATCTCGGCTGACGGCTTTGCCGTCACCAACAATCACGTGGTCGACGGCGCCAGCAAGGTCGAGGTGACGACCGATGACGGCAAGACCTACAGCGCCAAGGTGATCGGCACCGACCAGCGCACCGACCTCGCTCTGATCAAGGTCGAGGGCGGCTCGAACTTCCCGTTCGCGAAGCTGGCCGACGGCAAGCCGCGGATCGGCGACTGGGTGCTGGCGGTCGGCAACCCCTTCGGTCTCGGCGGCACGGTGACGGCCGGCATCGTCTCGGCGATGGGCCGCGACATCGGCAACGGTCCCTATGACGACTTCATCCAGATCGACGCGCCCGTGAACAAGGGCAACTCCGGCGGTCCGGCCTTCAACGTCGATGGCGACGTGGTCGGCGTGAACACCGCGATCTATTCGCCCTCCGGCGGCAGCGTCGGCATCGCGTTCTCGATCCCGGCCTCGACCGTGAAGAACGTCGTCGCCCAGCTGAAGGACAAGGGCTCGGTCAGCCGCGGCTGGATCGGCGTCCAGATCCAGCCGGTGACGCAGGACATCGCCGACAGCCTCGGCATGAAGAAGGCGGAAGGCGCGCTGGTCGCCGAGCCCCAGGCCAATGGCCCGGCGGCCAAGGCCGGCGTCCAGTCCGGCGACGTCATCACCGCTGTCAACGGCGAGCCGGTCAAGGATGCCCGTGAACTCGCCCGCACCATCGGCGGCATCGCACCGGGCACCGCGGTCAAGCTCAACGTCCTGCACAAGGGCCAGGAGAAGACGCTCGACCTGACGCTCGGCAAGCTGCCCGACAACATCGAGGCGAAGGCCGATATCGGCGGCGACAATTCCGCTCCGACCCGCGGCACCGACGTGCCGAAGCTCGGCCTGACGGTGGCGCCCGCGAACAGCGTGGCCGGCGCCGGCAAGGAAGGCGTGGTCGTGACCGAGGTCGATCCGAAAAGCGCGGCGGCCGAGCGCGGCTTCAAGGAAGGCGACGTCATCCTCGAGGTCGCCGGCAAGAATGTGAGCTCCGCGGGCGACGTCCGCGATGCGCTGGCCGCAGCCAAGAACGACAACAAGAACAGCGTCCTGATGCGGGTGAAGAGCGGCGGCCAGTCGCGCTTCGTCGCGGTGCCGCTCGCCAAGGGCTGATACCGGACGCTGACGAGATGGAGGGATCGCCGGCATGTTGCCCCCGCGTCGGTGGTTCCTCCTGGGGGCGGGCGTTAGGCCCGCTCCCTCAAAACCTTCCGTTGGACAATGCCCCCCTCCGTCGGAAGGAACTCGGGCGGTGAAGTCCCCCCAGCTTCACCGCCCACCTCTCTGTTGACTGCGTTTGCCTTGCTTAACCCCTTGGCGTGGTTCGCCTTGCACCGAAACGGCGGCCGCGCCATGTAGATGGAAGCAGAAACCGTGACCGCCCCCGTTTCCGAAATGCGCCTTTTGATCGTCGAAGATGACCGCGAATCCGCCGATTATCTCGTGAAGGCGTTTCGCGAGGTCGGCCATATCGCCGATCTCGCCAGCGACGGCGAGGAGGGGCTGGCCATGGCCGAAAGCGGGGACTACGACGTGCTCGTGGTCGATCGCATGCTGCCCAAGCGCGACGGGCTGTCCCTGATCGGCGCGCTGCGCGAGAAGGGCAACCGGACGCCGGTGCTGATCCTCTCGGCGCTGGGGCAGGTCGATGACCGCATCAAGGGCCTGCGCGCGGGCGGCGACGACTATCTGCCAAAGCCCTACGCCTTCGCCGAGCTGCTGGCCCGGGTCGAGGTGCTCTCCCGCCGCCATGGCGGCCCGGCCGAGGAGACGGTCTACCGGGTCGGCGATCTCGAGCTCGACCGGCTCTCCCATCGCGTCAACCGCGGCAAGGACGAATTGACCCTGCAGCCGCGCGAATTCCGCCTGCTCGAATACCTGATGAAGCATGCGGGACAGGTGGTGACGCGCACCATGCTGCTGGAGAACGTCTGGGATTATCACTTCGATCCGCAGACCAACGTCATCGACGTGCACATCTCGCGGCTGCGTTCCAAGATCGACAAGGGCTTCGAGCGCCCGCTGCTCCACACCATCCGCGGCGCGGGATACATGATCCGTGACGGCCTTCGGTAAACTGATCCGAACCACCGCGTTCCGGCTGACGCTGGTCTATCTGGCGCTGTTTGCGCTGTTTGCGGCCTCGCTGCTCGGCTACTTCGCCTGGAATACCCGCCGCCTGATCACCGAGCAGATCTCGACCACGGTGACCGCCGAGATCAGCGAGATGACCGACATCTTCTCGCGGCGGGGCTTGCGCGGTCTCGTCTTCAACATCGAAAGCCGGGCGCTGCGGCCCGGGGCCAATCTCTACCTCATCACCACGCCGACCGGGCAGGCGATCGCCGGCAATGTCGGCTCGCTGGCGCCCGGCGTGATGGGTTCATCCGGCTGGTCCGAGACCTTCTACCGCAGGCTCGACGACCGCGGTGAGGAGACCCACCGCGCGCTGGTCTATGTCACCCAGCTCTCCAGCGGCTTCCGCCTGCTGATCGGCCGTGACCTCGAAGAGCGGAAGCGGATGTTCGGCATCGTCGCCAAGGCGGCGCAATGGTCGGTGCTGGTCGTGGTCGTGCTCGGGATCGGCGGCGGCATCTTCGTCGCGCGGCGCGTGCTGCGCCGGATCGACGCGATGACCGGCACCACCCGCCGCATCATGGCGGGCGACCTGTCGGGTCGCCTGCCGGTCGGGCGCAGCGGCGACGAGATCGACCGCCTGGCCGAAAACCTCAATGCGATGCTGGAGCGGATCGAGGCGCTGATGACCGGCCTCAAGGAGGTCTCGGACAACATTGCCCACGATCTGAAGACGCCGCTGACGCGGCTGCGCAACCGCGCCGAGGAGGCGCTGGCGAAATCGCGCACCGAGGGCGAATATCGCGCCGCGCTGGAACGCACCATCGAGGAATCCGACGGCCTGATCCGCACCTTCAACGCGCTGTTGATGATCGCGCGGGCCGAGTCGGGGCAGGCGCGCGGCGACATGATCGATTTCGACGCTGCCGAGGTCGCAAAGGGCATTCACGAGCTTTACGAGCCGCTCGCCGAAGACGACGGCATGATCCTGCGCGTCAAGGCCCCGGCGGCGCCGCTGCATGGCAATCGCGAGCTGATCAGCCAGGCGCTCGCCAATCTGGTCGAGAACGCCATCAAATACGGCAAGCCGGGCGTCGTGCCGCTCGGCATCGATGCGGCGGGGCTGGCCAAGGAGATCCTGATCGAGGCGAAGCGCCAGGGCGATCAGGTGCTCTTGAGCGTGACCGATCATGGTCCCGGCATTCCCGAAGCCGAGCGCAAGCACGCGGTCGAGCGCTTCGTGCGGCTGGAAGCCAGCCGCACCCTGCCGGGTTCCGGTCTCGGCCTCAGTCTCGCATCGGCCGTCGCGACCCTGCATGGCGGCGAACTGCGGCTCGGCGACGCCAATCCCGGGCTGATCGCAACCCTGGTGCTACCTGCCGCCGCAGGTCTGCCCGCAAGGCTTGCGGCTCAAACGGCGGATGTGCCACAGAAGGCGGCATGACCTCATCCGCGCCGGGACACGCGGACGGGCATAGCTTGGCTGCGCGTTTCGTGACCGGCCCGCATGTCCGTACGCCCGCCGAAGCCGAACACCGCCTGAACGACTGGCTCGCCGATCTCGAGCCGGCCCAGGCGGCCGGCTTACGGTCCTTGCTTGGCGAGGGACATGCGCGAACGATCCTGCTCGGCATCGCCGAGCATTCGCCTTATCTTTTCGACCTCATCCGCGCCGACGGCGCCCGCCTGCTCCGCCTTTTGCGCAGCGAGCCGCAATCGCATCTGGCCGAGCTGATTGAAAACACCGCGCGCGAGGTGTTCGCCGCCGGCAGCGAGGCCGAGGTGATGCGGCTGTTGCGGCGGATGAAATCCGAGGCCGCGCTGCTCACCGCGCTTTGCGACATCGGCGGCGTCTGGCCGGTGATGCAGGTGACGGCCGCGCTGACCGACATCGCGGTCACCTCGGTCGAGATGGCGCTGCGCTATCTGCTCCGGCAGGAGGCCGTACGCGGTCGGCTCGCGCCTCCCGACGCCGAACGACCGGAGGCCGGCACGGGACTGTTCGTGCTTGCGATGGGCAAGATGGGCGCGGGCGAGCTGAATTATTCCAGCGACATCGACCTGATCGTGTTCTTCGATCCCGAAGTGTCGACCTTGGCGCCGGACATCGAGCCGCAGCCCTTCTTCGTGCGGGTCACGCAGGCGATGGCGCGCCTCCTGCAGCAGCGCACGGCGGACGGCTATGTGTTCCGGGTCGATCTGCGGCTTCGCCCCGATCCTGCCTCGACGCAGGTGGCGATGTCGACCGATGCGGCCCTGCATTATTACGAGCGGGAAGGGCGCACCTGGGAGCGCGCCGCCATGATCAAGGCCCGCGTCTGCGCCGGCGACGTCAAGGCCGGCGAGGCGCTGCTCGCAGAGCTCTCGCCCTTTGTCTGGCGCAAGCATCTCGACTTCCAGGCGCTCGCCGATGTCCATGACATGAAGCGGCAGATGCAGGTCTATCGCGGCCAGAGCGAGATCTCGGTCGAGGGCCATAACGTCAAGGTCGGCCGCGGCGGCATCCGCGAGATCGAGTTCTTCGCCCAGACCCAGCAGCTCATCGCCGGCGGCCGGCATGCGGATTTGCGCGTGCGCCAGACCCTGCAGGCACTCGATGTGCTGGCGGCGAGCAACTGGATCACCGATCAGGCGCGCGATGAACTCGGCGCAGCCTATCAGTTCCTGCGACGGGTCGAGCACCGCCTGCAGATGATCGCGGACGAGCAGACCCATAGCCTGCCGGAGGATCCGGAGGCGGTGGAGCGCTTCGCGCAGTTCTTCGGCTATGAGGGCCGCGACGCCTTCGCCAAGGACCTGCTGTTCCAGCTCAATATCGTGCAGGGCCATTACGCCAAGCTGTTCGAGGGCGATCCCACGGGAACGGCGAGCCTGCCGCCGGTCGATTACGGCGCGGGGCCGGACGAGCCGCGGCTGCTCGATCATCTGTCTGCGCTCGGATTCCGCGACCCGCTTATGGTGGCCAGGACGCTGCAGCAATGGATGGCGGGCGAGTACCGCGTGTTCCGGACCGAGACCACGCGCTCAGCCTTCACCGATTTCGTGCCGACGCTGATCGATTGTCTCGCGCATGCCGACGAACCCGACCGCGCCGTCGTGGCTTTCGACCGCTTCCTCCAGGCGCTGCAGCGAGGCGGGCGCCTCATCACTTTGCTCGGCCAGAACCGCGATCTGGTCGCACTGGTGGCGCTCGTACTCGGCGCCGCGCCCCGGCTCGGCGACATGCTGGCGCGGAAGCCGCAGTTGATGGACGGGCTGATCGATCCGCGCTTCTTCGGCGCCATGCCGGACAGGCGCGAATTGTCGGAACGGCTGGCGGCGACGCTCAAGGATGCCGGCACCTACGAAGAGTTTCTCGATCGTCTCCGCCTGTTCGGCCAGGAGAGCCTGTTCCTGATCGGCACGCGCATCCTCTCCGGCACGGTGTCGGCGCAGCAGGCCGGCACCGCCTTCGCCGATGTCGCTGAAGGCATCGTCCACACCGTGCATGGCCTGGTCACCGAGCGCTTCGCCGCCCAGCACGGCCGCATCAAGGGCCAGGAGACCGCTATCATCGCGATGGGGCGCCTGGGCGCGCGCGAGATGACGGCGTCCTCGGACCTCGACCTGATCCTGCTCTACGATTTCGATCCCGACGCGCCGGACTCCGACGGCGAGCGGCCGCTGCAGGGATCGCATTATTTCGCCCGCTTCACCCAGCGGCTGATTTCGGCCTTCACCTCGCGCACCAATTACGGCGTGCTCTACGATATCGATATGCGGCTGCGCCCGTCGGGCCGCGCCGGGCCGCTGGCCTCGCACATCTCATCCTTCGCCCATTATCAGGAGCACGAGGCCTGGACCTGGGAGCACATGGCGCTCACCCGCGCGCGGGTGATCTCGGCCTCGCCGGCGTTTCGTGCCACGATCGAACAGATGATCCGGGCGGCGCTGGTCAGGCCGCGCGATCCGACCGCCATTGCCCGCGACGTCGCCGACATGCGGCGCGCGATCGCGATGGAGAAGGGCGAGAGCGATCTGTGGGACCTCAAACATGCCGCCGGCGGCATGGTCGATATCGATTTCATCGCGCAATATCTGCAGCTCATTCACGCCGCCAGGCTGCCGGAAATCCTCGACGTCAGCAGCGTGCAGGTGCTGCACAACGCGAAGCGGCTCGACGTGCTGCCGCGTGCGGAAGCCGATATCCTGGGCCAGGCGGCGCGGCTCTATCATGACCTGACACAGATCCTAAGGCTCTGCGTCAGCGGCAAGTTCAAGCCGGAGCAGGCGGGCGAGGATCTGTTGCGGGTGATGGCCCGTGCCGGCGACGCGCCGGACTTCTCGGCGCTGGAGGCCCGCGTGCGCGAGACGCAGAGCGAGGTGCGGCGGGTCTTCACGGCGCTGCTGGAGGAGTGATCAAGTTTGAGAGAGGCTCGGGCGCCGCCCCGATGACCTTTCACTCCCCCCTTGAAGGAAGGGGTGCACCGAGGGGGCTTCAGGCCTTTTCCTTCACCGCCTGCTTCAGCGTTCCGATCGCTTCGTACACATCGGGATCGAGGCCGGCGCCACCGGCATCGTGATGCGCGAAGATCGACTTCAGCATGCGCGGGTCCCAGAACTTCTTGATATGCTCGGCGACGCCGGCAACAGTCTTGTCGTGGCCCTGGGGATGAAAGAACTTGCCGATCTGGTTGGCCATGTAGATCAGGCGGTCGTGGGTATCATGCGACATGCATCGTATCCGCTTGGCTGGATCGGGCGCTCTCGTCGGCGCCGATGATCCGTTCGGGGTGGGTGAAAATCTCAAATCCATCGCTGCGGGCGACCGCGACCAGCGTGATGCCGGCCGCCTGCGCCATGCGGATCGCGAGCGCGGTCGGGGCAGACACGGCGACCACGACCGGCGCGCCCATGGCGGCCGCCTTCTGCACCATCTCGACCGAGACCCGGCTGGTCAAGAGCACAATGCCCTCATGCGCCGCCGTGTGCGACTGCGCCAGAGCGCCCGCCAACTTGTCCAGCGCATTGTGACGCCCGACATCCTCGCGCAAGGCGACGATGCTGCGCGCCGGCGTCCAGAATGCTGCGGCGTGCACGGCGCGGGTCTCGCGATTGAGGTTCTGCAGCGGCTCGACGGCGGCCAACGCCGCCATGATGTCGCGCGGCGCGAAGCGCCGCCCCTCGGAAACAAGCGACGGCGCGCGCACCGCTTCCGCGATCGAATCGATGCCGCAGAGCCCGCAGCCGGTGGGGCCGGCGATATGCCGCCGGCGCTCGGCCATGCGCGCGGCAAGCTCGGGCGCGAGCCACATCCTGATCTCGATGCCATCGTCGAGCTCGACGACATCGAGCGAACGGATCTCGTCCGCCGTGTCGACGATGCCTTCGCTGAGGCTGAAGCCGATGCCGAAATCGGCAAGGTCCTGTGGCGTCCCCATCATGACGGCATGGGTGCCGCCATTATAGGTCAGCGCGATCGCGCTTTCCTCCGGCACGCGACGGCTACCTTCGCTGAAGGCCCCGTCGCGCCAGACCAGACGATTCGCGATGCGCACCGCATCCGACATCACTTCGCTCCAGCTCACTCCGCCGCTTCCACCACCGACGCGATCCGGCGCGACTGCCGGGCCTGCTCGTCATAGGCCTTCTGCCAGTCCGACGGGCCGTTGGAGGGGGAGATCTGCACCGCGGTCACCTTGTATTCCGGGCAGTTGGTCGCCCAATCCGAATAATCGGTGGTGATCACATTGGCTTGCGTCATCGGGTGGTGGAAGGTGGTGTAGACCACGCCCGGAGCCACGCGTTCGGTGATCAGCGCCCGCAGCGTCGTCTCGCCGGCGCGGCTTGCGAGCCGCACCCAGTCGCCGTCGCGGATGCCGCGCTGCTCGGCATCATGCGGATGGATCTCCAGCCGGTCCTCGCCGTGCCAGACCACGTTGTCGGTGCGCCGCGTCTGGGCGCCGACATTGTACTGGGAGAGGATGCGGCCGGTGGTCAGCAGCAGCGGGAAGCGCGGGCCGGTGCGCTCGTCGGTCGCGACGTATTCGGTGACGACGAACTTGCCCTTGCCGCGCACGAAGCCATCGATATGCATGATCGGCGTGCCCTCGGGCGCCTTCTCGTTGCAGGGCCATTGCACCGAGCCGAGCTCCTCGAGCTTGGCGTAGGAGACGCCGGCGAAGCTCGGCGTCAGGGCCGCGATCTCGTCCATGATCTCGGACGGATGGTCGTACTTCATCTCGAAGCCCATCGCCTTGGCGAGGCGGATGGTGACCTCCCAATCAGCGAGCCCGTTACGCGGGCTCATCACCTTGCGCACCCGTTGGATGCGGCGCTCGGCGTTGGTGAAGGTGCCGTCCTTCTCCAGGAAGGTCGAGCCGGGCAGGAACACATGGGCATAGTTAGCGGTCTCGTTCAGGAACAGATCCTGGACGACAACGCACTCCATTGCCGAAAGTGCCTGAACGACGTGGGTCGTGTTCGGGTCGGACTGCAGGATGTCCTCGCCCTGCACATAGAGGCCCTTGAACGTGCCGTCGATCGCGGAATCGAACATGTTGGGGATGCGCAGGCCCGGCTCAGGGTTGAGCTTGACGTTCCACATCGCCTCGAACTGGTCACGCACGGCATCGCCCGAGATGTGCCGGTAGCCCGGCAGCTCGTGTGGGAACGAGCCCATGTCGCAGGAGCCCTGCACGTTGTTCTGGCCGCGCAGCGGATTCACGCCGACACCGCGGCGGCCGATATTGCCGGTAGCCATCGCGAGGTTGGCGATCGCGATCACCGTGGTCGAGCCCTGGCTGTGCTCGGTGACGCCGAGGCCGTAGTAGATCGCGGCTTTGCCGCCGGTGGCGTAGAGGCGGGCGGCGCCGCGCAGCTCTTGCGGATCGACCCCGGTCATCGCCGCGACCGCCTCGGGGCTGTTCTTCTCCTGCGCGACGAAAGCCGCCCAGTCCTGGAACTCGCTCCAGTCGCAGCGCTCGCGCACGAACGCCTCGTTGACCAGCCCTTCCGTGACGATGACATGCGCCATTGCGGTCAGCACGGCGACGTTGGTGCCCGGCATCAGCGGCAGATGGTGATCGGCCTTGATATGCGCCGACTTGACCAGCTCGGTGCGGCGCGGGTCGATCACGATCAGGTGGGCACCCTGGCGCAGCCGCTTCTTCATGCGTGAGGCGAACACCGGATGCGCATCCGACGGGTTCGCGCCGATCACCATGACGACGTCGGTGTCCTCGACGGAGTCGAAATCCTGGGTACCGGCGGAGGTGCCGAACGTGGTGGCCAGCCCATAGCCGGTCGGCGAGTGGCAGACGCGGGCACAGGTGTCGACATTGTTGTTGCCGAAGCCGGCGCGGATCAGCTTCTGCACCAGATAGGTCTCTTCGTTGGTGCAGCGGGACGAGGTGATGCCGCCGATCGCGTCGCGGCCATACTTGGCCTGGATGCCGCGCAGCTTTTGTGCGGCGAAGTTGAACGCTTCGTCCCATGACACCTCCCGCCAGGGCTCCGCGATGGTCTCGCGGATCATGGGCTTCAGGATGCGTTCCTTGTGGGTGGTGTAGCCCCAGGCGAAGCGGCCCTTGACGCAGGAATGGCCGCGATTGGCCTTGCCGTCCTTGTACGGCACCATGCGCACCACTTCCTCGCCGCGCATCTCGGCCTTGAAGGCGCAGCCGACGCCGCAATAGGCGCAGGTGGTGACGACCGAATGCTCGGGCTGGCCGATTTCGATCACGGACTTCTCGGTCAGCGTCGCGGTCGGGCAGGCCTGCACGCAGGCGCCGCAGGAGACGCATTCCGAGCCCAAGAAGCTCTCGCTCATGCCGGGCGACACCCGGCTGTCGAAGCCGCGGCCGGAGATGGTGAGGGCGAAGGTGCCTTGCACTTCCTCGCAGGCGCGGACGCAGCGCGAGCAGACGATGCACTTCGCGGGGTCATAGCTGAAATAGGGGTTGGACTCGTCCTTGGGCAGCCATGCCGGATTGGCTTCGCCACAGGCCTCGGCGAACACGTGGTTCTCGCCCTGGTAGCCGTAGCGGACGTCGCGCAGGCCGACCGCGCCCGCCATGTCCTGCAGCTCGCAATCGCCATTCGCCGCGCAGGTGAGACAGTCGAGCGGATGGTCGGAGATGTAGAGCTCCATCACGCCTTTGCGCAGCTTCTTCAGCCGTTCGCTCTGGGTGTGGACGACGAGCCCCGGTGCGACCGGCGTGGTGCAGGACGCGGGCGTGCCGTTGCGGCCCTCGATCTCGACCAGGCACAGCCGGCAGGAGCCGAAGGCGTCGACCATGTCGGTCGCGCAGAGTTTCGGGATCTCGGTGCCGGCCTCCATGGCCGCGCGCATGATCGAGGTGCCCTCGGGGACGGTGATGCTCTGACCGTCGATGGTCAGCGTCACCATGGTCTCTGACTTCGAGCGTGGGGTGCCGTAATCGGTTTCCTGGATGAGCGACATGGCGATGTCCTTACTCCGCCGCTTGCAGGCGCGGCTGCTGCGGTCCGAAATCTTCGCGGAAGTGTTTGAGCGCGCTGAGCACGGGGTAGGGCGTGAAGCCGCCGAGCGCGCAGAGCGAGCCGAGTTTCATGGTGCTGCAGAGGTCTTCGACCAATGCGATGTTGTCCGAGACGCGGTCGCCGCGTCGGATCTTGTCGATGGTTTCCACGCCACGGGTCGAGCCGATTCGGCAAGGCGTGCATTTGCCGCAGGATTCGATCGCGCAGAACTCCATGGCGAAGCGCGCCTGCTTAGCCATGTCGACGGTGTCGTCGAACACGACGATGCCGCCATGACCGATCAGGCCGTCGCGGGCGGCGAAGGCTTCGTAGTCGAACGGCGTGTCGAACAGCGCGCGCGGGAAATAGGCCCCGAGCGGCCCGCCGACCTGTACCGCCCGCACCGGGCGGCCGGTGAAGGTGCCGCCGCCTATCTCGTCGACCAGTTCGCCCAGCGTGATGCCGAATGAGGTCTCGAACAGCCCGCCGAACTTGATGTTGCCGGCAAGCTGGATCGGCATCGTGCCGCGCGAGCGTCCCATGCCGAAATCGGCGTAGGTCTTGGCGCCTTCGTCCAGGATGTAGGGGATCGCGGAAAACGACAGCAGGTTGTTGATCACTGTCGGCTTGCCGAACAGGCCGTGATGCGCGGGCAGCGGCGGCTTGGCGCGGACGATGCCGCGCTTGCCTTCCAGGCTCTCGAGCAGCGAGGTCTCCTCGCCGCAGACATAGGCGCCGGCGCCGGAGCGCACTTCGAGATCGAACGCGAAGTTCGAGCCGGCGACCTTGTCGCCGAGCAATCCAGCCTTCCTGGCGATGGCGATCGCTTTCGTCATCGCCGCGATCGCGTGCGGATATTCCGAGCGGGTGTAGATGTAGCCCTTGGTGGCGCCCACCGCGATGCCCGCGATCGTCATGCCCTCGATCAGGACGAAGGGATCGCCTTCCATCAGCATGCGGTCGGCGAAGGTGCCGCTGTCGCCTTCGTCGGCGTTGCAGATCACGTATTTGCGGTCGGCCGCCGTCTGCGCCACCGTTTTCCACTTGATGCCGGTGGGGAAGCCGGCGCCGCCGCGGCCGCGCAGGCCGGAGGCCGTGACCTCGGCGATGATCTCATCGGGTTTCAGAGTGAGGGCGCGTGCGAGGCCGCGATAGCCGCCATGGGCGCGGTAGTCGTCGAGCGAGAGCGGATCGACGACACCGCAGCGGGCAAAGGTGAGGCGGGTCTGCCGCTTCAGCCAGGGGATATCGTCCGTCTTGCCCAGCGCGAGCGGGTGGGCCTTGCCGGCGACGATGGCGTCCAGCAGCGATGGGACGTCGGCAGTCGTGACCGGACCGAAGCCGAGGCGGCCGTCGGGCGTGGCGACTTCGACCAGCGGCTCCAGCCAGTACAGGCCGCGGGAGCCATTACGAACGATCTCGATGGTGAGGCCGCGCTCGAGCGCCGCGCCATGCAGCGCGCTCACAACCTCGTCGGCGCCAACCGCAAGCGCCCCGGCATCGCAGGGAACGAACAGACGCAGGCTCATCGCTGGGCCTCCGACACGAGGGCATCGAGCCGGGCTTCGTCGAGCCGTCCGACCAGGCGGCCGTCCAGCATGGCCGACGGTGCGGTGGCGCAGAGTCCGAGGCAGTAGATCGGCTCCAGGGTAACGCGCTCATCCGGCGTCGTGTTGCCGATGGCGACACCGAGCTTGGCTTCGGCGCGGGCGGCCAGAGCATCGCCACCGGCAGCCTGGCAGGCCTCCGCGCGGCACAGTTTCAGCACATGCCGCCCGGCGGGCTTGGCCCGGAAATCATGGTAGAAGGTGAAGACGCCGTAAACTTCCGCGCGCGACAAGTTCAGCGCGGAGGCGATCATCGGCAGCGCCTCCTCCGGAATGTAGCCGAAGGCCTCCTGCAGCGCGTGAAGGATCGGCAGGGCCGCACCCTCCATCTGGCTGTGCTGGGCGATGATCTCGGCGCCGCGCGCCGCCTCCCAAGGTTCGTAGACCGGCGTCATTCTTGTCCCATCGATACGTTGCTGGCTTGCCTTGATGAGAATTGGAATTGGTCCAAATATCAATAAAGCAGTCCCGTGCTGCGATAGCGAAAGACAATCGAAGGATCGCTAAATTTGGACCCAAAACAGGCGCTTAGCGGCCGGTTGTCGCAGCTTTGCCATGTTGCGACCGCGTTCGCCATGCTAATGAAACCCATGCCGTCCATGCGCCCGGCGGCACAACTTCCGGGAAGGCCTCGTTTTTGATCGACAAGCTCGAACTTCTGCTCGCGCTCGCGAAGGAGCGGCATTTTGGCCGCGCCGCGGAGGCCTGCGGCGTCACCCAGCCGACCATGTCGACCAGCATCAAGCAGCTCGAGGAGATCCTCGGAGTGATGCTGGTGCAGCGCGGCTCGCGTTTCCAGGGCTTCACGCCGGAGGGGGAGCGGACGCTGGACTGGGCCCGGCGCATTGTCGGCGATTTCCGGGCGATGCGGCAGGAAATCAATGGGCTGAAGGACAAGCTGTCCGGCGAAATCCGGATCGCGGCGGTGCCGACCGTGCTCGGCATGGTTGCGTCCTTGACGACACCGTTCCGGGCGCGTCATCCGGACGTACGGTTCCGCATCATGTCCTGCACCTCGGCCGACGTGCTTGGGCTGTTGGAAAATCTCGAGGTGGACGCCGGCCTCACCTATATCGAGAACGAGCCGATCGGGAAGGTGCGCACCATCCCGCTTTACAACGAGAGCTATCGGCTCCTGACCGCGCCGGATGCCATGTTCGGGGATCGCGACGAGGTGACGTGGAAAGAGGTCGGGCAGGTGCCGCTCTGCCTGCTGACGCCCGACATGCAGAACCGCCGCATCATCGATCGCGCGCTCCGCGCCGCGGGCAGCGAGGTGGCGCCGACGCTGACCTCCAATTCACTGCTGGTGCTCTACACCCATGTGAAGACCGGTCGCTGGGCGAGCGTGATGCCGGCCAAGCTCGCGGAGACCCTGGGGCTCGCCGACAAGGTGCGCTCGATCCCGATCGTCGATCCCGTGATCAACTACCAGATCGGGCTCGTGATCCCGCAGCGCGATCCGATGACCCCCCTCATTGCCGCGCTGGTGCAGATCGTCCGCGAGGTCGCGCCGAGCCTGCAGGCGTGATGTCCTCGCCCGTTGTTCGGCCGTGATCAGCCTATCGGGGGTGGGCTGGTCCAATGTTCCTGCGCCACGGTGTCGTTCCACGCCGACCCGATCGGCTGCAGTGTGACCCATGTTTCGGCAAGCTTGCCGCCTTCGATCCGATAGGCCTGCAGTCCTGCGCGGGTGCAGACCTTGCCGGTCGCCTGGTCGGTCCATGTCATCGTGAAGCGATACCAAGCGCGATTGTCGTGGAGCGCATGGTCGTAGACGATGATCCGGACGTCAGGTCTGTCCTGCCTCAGTCTGGCGAGTTCGGCCGCGTAGCTTTCCCGGGTGACGCTCCGGTCGCCGACCTCATCATGCCGGACGTAATGAGGGCAGACGCAGTCGGGCACCAGATCGTAGCGGCCGTCATGCCAGACTTGCTCCCACCGGTCGAACAGGTCGCGCAAGGCTGAATTGTCGGACATCATCGAACCTCTTTGGTGAGCCTATCCGTCCAGCAGCCGTCATGCTGGTTTGCGCGAGTTGTCGCGCGGCGCTCACGCCCCCGTGACGCGCCAGATGCAATCGCCGACGTCGTCGGCCACCAGCAGCGAGCCGGCGGGGCCGAGCGTGACGCCGACCGGCCGGCCGTAGGAGACGCGCTCGTCCGGGGCGAGGAAGTCCGACAGGATGTCGCGTGGCGGCCCTGACGGACGGCCGTTCTCGAACGGGATGAAGACGACCTTGTAGCCAGAGAGCTTGCTGCGATTCCAGGAGCCGTGCTGGCCGATGACCATGCCCTGGGGAAAGCCCGGCAGGTGGCCGGCCGGCATCCAGCACAAGCCGAGCGAAGCCGTATGGCCGCCGAGCGCGTAGTCCGGCGTGATCGCGGTGGCGACCATGGCCGGGTCCTGCGGCACGCGGTCGTCGACCGTCTTGCCCCAATAGCAATAGGGCCAGCCATAGAAGCCGCCCTCGCGCACCGAGGTCAGATAGTCGGGCGGAGTCTCGTCGCCGAGGCCGTCGCGCTCATTGACCACGGTCCACAGCACGGCGGTGGTCGGCTCGAAAGCGAGGCCGACGGGGTTGCGCAGGCCTGAGGCGAAGATGCGGCTCTCGCCGCTAGCAACGTCGAGCTCATAAATGCAGGCGCGGCCTTGTTCGACCTCGAAGCCCATCTCGGCGATGTTGGTGAGCGAGCCGACACCGCAATAGAGCTTCCTGCCGTCAGCGCTCGGCAGCAGGCTCCGGGTCCAATGGCCGCCGGGCTTGAAGGTCGTGAGCCGCCGCCCTTGCGCGGTGATGCGGTCCGCCCCGGCGGTGTAGGGGAAGGCCATGATGCCGTCGGTGTTGCCGACATAGAAAGTGTCGCCGAGCTGGGCCATGCCGAACGGCTGGTTCAAGCCCTCCATGAATGTCGTCTGGATTTCGGCGACACCGTCGCCATTGTCATCGCGCAGACGTGTGATGCGGTTGGCGCTGACGCCGAGCGCCGCCGCGCGCCGCATCGTGGCCTGCATCGCATAGTCCAGGACGCTCCTGGGCGATCGTGCGACCTGCGTCGCCTCGGCGACGAGCACGTCGCCATTGGGCATCACGTTGATCCAGCGCGGATGCTTCAGGCCGGTCGCGAAGGCATTGACCTTGAGCCCGGCTGCTGCCGTGGGGACGTGTCCCGCGCTCCAGCCCTGCGCGGTCGGCATCTTCAAGGTGGGGAGCGCACCTTGCGGCTTGGCGGCGGGGATCTGCGGCTGCTGGCCCCAGGCCGGCTTCGGCGTGTCACCCTGGAGCCGGCGCCACTGCAGCGCGGCGCCGCCGACCAGCGCGACACCGCGCGCAACGATGCTGGAAAAGCTCATGGGGTTCCCCTGTCGAATTTCTGCGCTCCGGCTGCCCAGCCGGCAAAACGCCCCCGATTAGACGCATTGTCGATCTGCAAGTCTACCGGCCGACGGCGCCGCCGATCGCATAGCTCCATCGCGTGCCACGGTCATGACAGTATGTGGTCCCTGCGCGGCAGCGGAGCGTTCAGTAGTCCGTGAAGGCCTTGCGCATCACCGCTTCCTCCTGCCGGATGCGTAAGGTGAGCGGGACGGCATAGATGATCAGGCCGGCGACCAGCGTCACGAAGGCGTGCAGCGTCAGCGCATAGCCGATCAGCTCGGGAAGGATGTTGAGGAAGTAGTTGGGGTGGCGCACGGCCCGGAACAACGGATGCGTGACCAGCTGATGATCGCGGGCGATGAACAGTTTCACCGTCCAGAACCGCCCGAGCAGCCGCGACACCACGAACAGCATCACTGCGCCGAACAGGTAGATGACGAAGCCGACCGCACTGATCACATCGAGCGGCGCGGCGCGGACGATGCCCTCGGCGGTTGCGGCGAGATAGAATGCAACATGGGCAATCGCGAGCCAGCGCGAGACCGACGCGCCATATTCGGTCGCGCCTTCCGCGCGTAGGCGCTTCTCGTTTCTGATGGAGACGGCGAGCATCGCGAAGCGATACGCGAAGGCGGCGACGATGAAGAGATACAGCACGGGAGATCCATTGTTCGGGAGGCCGCTAGCCATAGTTGCCGGCGTGTTGAACCGTCAACCATGATGATTGCAAGCCTCGCGCAGGGATGTGATCACCGCGTCGATCGGGCATTCGCGCCGCGAGAAGGCGAGGTCGTTGGGCGATGGGGCGTTCCACGCACGGTGTCATTCCGGGCGCCGCATCAGCGGCGAGGCCGGAATCCATAACCACATCGTGAATATGGATTCCGGGCTCGCGCTCCGCGCGCCCCGGAATGACGCTGGGGAAAGAGCGTCACACTACACTCTTTCGTCATCGCTTGGCTGAAGTAGAGCGGAACGATAGCGCGCGTTACTGCAGCTCACGCCGCGACGGGCATCGCCGCACCGTCTTTGACTGCATCGCGCGGCAGGGTCACGCGCACCACAGTGCCGGCCTCGAGCTTGGAGCGCAGCCGCATCGAGCCGCCATGCAATTGGGCGAGCGAGCGCGCGATCGCCAGCCCCAGCCCCGAGCCGTGATAGGTTTTGGTCATCTGGCTTTCGACCTGCTCGAACGGGCGCCCGAGCCGCGCCAGCGACTGCGGCGCAATTCCGATGCCGGTGTCGGCGATGACGAGGACGATCCTGTCCTCGAACACGCGGCTGCGCACCGTGACGCGGCCGCCGTCAGGCGTGAACTTCACCGCGTTGGAGAGCAGGTTGACGATGATCTGCTTGGTCGCGCGGCGGTCGGCCACGATCGGAACGCTGCCGCCGATCTTGGCGTCGAGCACCAGGCCCTTGTCGTGGGCGCGGCCCGAGACGACGCGCAGCGACTCCGCAAGCGTCGTGGCGAGATCGAGCGGCTCCATGTCGAGCTTCATGCGGCCGGCTTCGATCTTCGACATGTCGAGGATGTCGTTGATCACCTCGAGCAGATATTGGCCGGAGGTCAGGATGTCGTGGCAGTATTCCTGGTATTTCTCCGAGCCGAGCGAGCCGAACATGCCGCTGCCCATGATCTCGGAGAAGCCGATGATGGCGTTGAGCGGCGTGCGCAGCTCGTGGCTCATATTGGCGAGGAATTTCGACTTGGTCTGGTTGGCTTCCTCGGCGCGGGTCTTCTCTTTGGAATATTTCTCGGCGAGATCGGCGAGCTCGATCGCCTGGCGCTCCAGCGCGGCCTGCGAGCGCTGCAGGTCGATGACGGTCGCCCGCAGCCGCAGATCGTTGTCGATCAGCCTCTGTTCGTGCTCCTTGATGCGGGTGATGTCGGTGCCGACCGAGACATAGCCGCCGTCCTTGGTGCGCCGTTCGCTGATATGCAGCCAGCTGCCGTTATCGAGCTGGGCCTCGAAGGTGCGCGCGCCCGGGACTTGCGGGCCGCTGTCGTGCAGCCGGGTGCGGACCTCCGGCATCTTGCCGACCTCGATCACGGTCTCATAGGAGGTGCCGGGGATGACCGCCGAGTCCGGCAGCTTGTGCAGGCTCTGGAAGTGCGAGTTGCAGAGCACGAGCCGGTTGCTCGCGTCCCACAGCACGAAGGCCTCAGGGATGGTCTCGATCGCGTCGCGCAGCCGCAGATCGGCTTCGACGGACTTCTCGGCGAGGCTCTTCTGCTCGGTGATGTCGACCGCGATGCCGATCAGGTGCAGGCCGGACTCGGTGGCGCCGTGGCTGAGTTCGCAGCGCACCCGCAGCCAGATCCAGTGGCCGCCGGTATGCCGCATCCGGAAGCTCTGGTCGATATGGTCGATCTCGCTCGCGACCAGCTGATCGGCGATGGCGAACAGGTCGATATCGTCGGAATTCACCAGCGCATTGACCTCGCCGAAGGTGAGGAGGTCGCTGCGATTGTCCAGGCCGAGCATCGCAAACATCGAGTTCGACCAGAAGATGCGGCCGCGCGACAGGTCCCAGTCCCACAGTCCGCAGCGGCCGCGGTTGAGCGCGGTGTCGATGCGGCCGCGCACGGCGTCGTTGATGAGGTCGCCTTCGCGGGCGCGGGTGGACTGCCAGTGGAAGGCGAAGCCGAGGATCAGGACGACGAAGCCGGTGGTGGCCGACAGCGTCACCGACAGCGCGGCGTCCGATCCCCAGATCGGCTCGAGCTTCTCCTGGATCACGACGACCCGGCCGGGCAGCTGCTTGACGAGTTGCGAGATCGCGAGCGCGGCGCGGCCGTTCGGCAGGACGATCTCGGTGACGGTGCCCTGCAGGCCCGGCGTCGCCAGCAGCTGTGCCGTCGAGATCAGGTCGAGGATGCGGTCGTTCGCGCCGAGGCTCGCATCGACCGGCACCCTGGCGAGAATGCGGTGATCGGCGGCGGTGACGATGACATGGCGGCCCGGGGCAACGCCCCAGGTCGGAATGAGGTCGGGCAGCAGGCTCTGCAGACGCTCGATATTGGCGAGCCTGTCGGGCTTGACCGAGAGATGGCCGATCCGATCGGTGAGGAGATCGGCAAGGGCGGCGAGGTCGCGCTTGTTGGACGCGCGCTTCTGCCGGCTCTGATCGAGCACCTGGACGAAGGCGCCGAGACAGATCGTGACCAGGAAGGCGATGATCAGAGTAGGGACAGCACGACGCAACACCGGCTCAGCGGTCAACAGCCTCTGATAGGCCGGTTTCGCGATCGATTGCGCCAACCCTTTGATCGAGTCAGAAGATTGGACGCACGCGTTCGCGGCATGCGCACGCGCCATGCTGAAGACCCCCTCAAAACTTCAGTGAACACCTAAGTTTCGAAAGAGCCCCCAGCGCTTCCGAATCAACCTGATTTGAATCCAGTTTTTGCGGACTGTCGAGAGTCAACGATTTGGTTAAGACGAATAAATCTTATCCAATGAGGAATCGCGGTGACGAAAAGCAGGCCAAACGAGTCCGAAGCGAGAACACCGTGTGAAGCCGGTGTCAGGCGTGTGGCGGTTCGGCGTGACTGATGACACGCTTCACGCCCGGGAAAGCGCGGCGCACCCCGCGCTCGATGTGATCCACATTGTCATGCACCTTGAGCACGCTCATCGACGGCGCGGCGCGGCAGTGGAAGTTGACGATCTCGCCGGCCTCGGTGTTGCGCACGCGGACGTGATGGACGTCGTAGACCTCGGTCTCCGCGGCGAGGCGCTGCAGCGCGGCGGTGATTTGGCCGACGCGGTCGGGCGCGGCATCGGTGCCGAACGGCAATTCCGGCTCCAGCGGCTCGATATGGGTGTCGACCTCGACATCCGCCCCGAATTCGTCGCGGATGCTGGCCTCGAGTTGATGCGCGATGTCGTGGGCAGTCATCAGGCTCATATTGCCGTCGACCTCGAGATCGATGGCGACGATCAGCTGACCGCTGACGTCGTGGACCGTCACGTGATGGATGGCGAGGCCGGAGTTGCGTGCGATCACCATGATGCGTTCCCGCACGCTCTCATTGCTCAGCGCCACCGGCACCGTGGTGAAGGTGACGTCGGCTCCCCCGAGCTTGGCGTCGACGGCGGCCTGCGCCTTGCGCTTGATCTCGTCGACACGGTCGATCGGGTAGGTGCGAGGCACCTCGACGGTCACGTCGACGAAATGGATGGCGCCGACCAGCCGGACCCGCAACCGCTCGATGTCGACCACGCCCGCCACGGAGCGGATCGCAGCGCTGGCCTTCTCTGCGGCGCCTTCGGGGGCGCGGTCGAGCAGTGTTTCTACGGTGGAGCGCGCAAGCCGAAATCCGAGGACGGAGATCATCACGGCCACCGCGATGGCAGCCGCCGCATCACCCCACCAGAAGCCGAGCCCGGCCAAGACAAGTCCGATGATGACGGCCACGGAGCCGAGCACATCGGAGGCGAAGTGCAGGGCATCGGCGGCCAGCGCCTGGCTGTGGGTCTCGTGCGCGGCACGGTGCAGCGCGCGCGCGCGCCAGAAGTTCACGGCGATGTCGATCAGGAGCACCAGGAACGGAGCCGCCGAGATCGCCGGCGCAGGAGCGGCCTCGCGGAGCCGGCCGTAGGATTCGACCAGCACGCCGCCAGCCAGGACATAGAGCAGGGCGATGACGCCGAGCGCCGACAGGCTCTCCAGCTTGCCATGCCCGTAATGGTGCTCGTCATCGGCCGGACGGTCGGAGACGCGGACCACCATCCAGGTGATCACGGTGGCGACGACGTCGACGGCGCTGTGCAGCGCCTCCGAGACCAGCGCGAGACTGCCGATGACGATGCCAACGGCGAATTTGGCCGCGGCCATGCTGGCGCTCGCGGCAATCGAGATCGCCGCGACGCGGGTCTTGCCGTGGGGAGGGTGGACAAGGCTGTCGGTCATGGCGCGGATTTAGCAGCCCGCTCCCGGCCGTGAAAGCCGGGATCGCGCGGGAAGCTCTCTATTCACCGCGCAATCCGATTTTACTGCGTCTAAAACTCAAAAGCACGTCGTCAGAGCGTCACGACGATCTTGCCGAGATGCTTGTTGGCCTCCATGTGCGCGAACGCCGCGCCGATATCGTCGAAGCTGAAGATGCGATCGATCGGCAGCTGCAGCGTCCGCGATTCGACCGCGCCCCAGATATCCGTCCTGACCGCGGCGAAGATCTCGCGGATCTCCTCGATCGAGCGGGTGCGGAAGGTGACGCCGATATAGTTGATGCGGCGTGCCGCATGCAGGTCGAAGTTGAAGTCGGCGTGGGTGCCGCCGAGGCGGCCGACATTGATGATGCGGCCCTTGACCTTGGTGGCTGCGAGATTCTGGTTGGCGACCTTGCCGGAGATCTGGTCGACGATCAGGTCGACGCCCGCACCGCCGGTCGCCTTCAGCACCTCATCGACCCAGCAGGGGTCGCTGGAATCGATCGCAAGATCGGCGCCGAATTCCTTCAGCCGGCCGCGGCGCGCAGGATCGGTCGAGGAGCCGATCACGAATGCTGCGCCCTTGAGCTTGGCGATCTGCATCGCCATGAGGCCGACGCCGGAGCTTGCGCCCTGGATCAACACGCTCTGACCCGGCTGCAGCGCGCCGTTGGTGATGACGGCGTTGTGCATGGTGGTGAGTGCGATCGGCAAGCTGGCGGCTTCGTCGAAATTCATGTTCGACGGCGCGAGGAACAGCCGGCCGTGATCGGCCAGCGTGTATTCGGCGAAGGCGGCCGTGCCGGATCCCATCACCTTGTCGCCGACTTTGACGCCCTTGGCTTCAGGACCGAGTTCGGCAACTTCGCCGGCCCATTCCATGCCGAGCACGGTGCCGCGGCCACCGGCCGATCCGTGAGCATGACCCTTGGTCATGCCGAGATCGGCGCGATTGAGGCCGCAGGCACGCACACGGATCAGCACCTGCGTGCCCTGCGGCGTGGGCTTCGAAACGTCGGTAAGGGCGGCGCCGTCGGCACCGTAGACATAGGCCTTCATCGAGACTGTCCCTGTCAGGCGAGAGGAGCAGGGACATTACTCGGTCGGTCGATGATGTGCATCGGCCAACACTGCATCCCGGCTGCACCGTTCGTTGATCGATGCAGCCCGCGTGAAAGCCTCAGCGTCGGCTCACGCAGCCACTGCCGCGGCGTCGTCGAACACCGCCGAGACATCGCGCATGCTGATGACGCCGGCGAGGGCGAAATCATCGATGACCGGCAGGTGGCGGATATGATGCACGTTCATCAGGTGGCGGACGTGCTCGAGCGTATCGGTGGTGCTGCACGAGATCAGCCGCTGCACCGAGATCAACTGCGACACCTTCATGTTGACGCCGGCGGCGCCATGTTGGGCAACGGCCCGGACCACGTCGCGCTCGGTGAACATGCCGACCGCCGTATTGCCCTCGGTGCGCACCACGTCCTTGACCACCAGCGCGCTGATGTTGCTGGCGCGCATCAACTGCGCCGCCACACCCACGGTTTCGTTCATACGCACAGTGACCACACGCGCTGTCTTGTTGCGCAGGATGTCTCCGACGTTCACGGCAGCCTCCCTCGTTTGTTGTGCCCGAAAGTCTGGTATACAAAATGCCAATTGTCAACGCCGATGGCTCCTCCTGCGTGTCACGGGATATGATTTAACCGACAGTGATACTTACGTATTTGAGGAGCTTGCTGCGGTCGAACCGTGGTTGCGGGCAGGAGCAGTCACCGACGGTAAATGATCTGGCATGCCAAGAAACAGCAAAACAAACGAAAAAAAGAGAGGCGCCGCTGGAGGCGCCTCTCTTCACGGTTGATGGTTGTCGTTCTCTCCGAAAGCCGGCGACGCGGTCACGTCATTCGGCTGCAACCTGGCTGACGGAGTTCTTGTTCTCGGAGACGCTCATCGATTGCCGGACCGGCCGCACCACGAACAACGCCAAGCCCACCACGATGAAGTTCATGACCGCGGCCACGAGAAACACCGCGTGCCAATTGCCGGAGTAGGTCTTGAGAACGTTGGCGAGCGGGACGCCAAAGGCGGACAGTCCCTTCGCGGTGTAGAGCAGGCTGGTGTTGGTCGTGGCGTATTTCGGCCCGAACATGTCGGTGCAGGTCGACGGGAACAGGCTGAAAATCTCGCCCCAGGTGAAGAAGATCAGGGCGGCGCAGATGACGAAGGTCCAGGGCGTGGTGCCGGCAGTGCCGAGCAGCCAATAGGCGAGACCGCCGGCCGTGAATGCGATCGCCATCGTATATTCGCGGCCGATCTGGTCCGACACCCATCCGAAGAACGGACGTGCGCCGCCATTGGCTAAATTATCGATGATGCCCGCTACGGTCAGCGTGGTCGCGCCGAACAGGAGGACCGTCTGGCCAACGCCGTAATCCTTGGCGATCAGCGCGATCTGGGCCGCTACCATCAACCCGCTCGCCGAGACGAGTACGAACATGACGTACAGGACCCAGAAGAGCGGAGATACAAGCATCTGGCCTGGCGTGCTGTTGGTCTTGGACTGCAGCACCTTCACGGCGCTCGCCGCCGGGGCTTCGCCGGGCAGCGGAGAGCGCAACAGCCAGGCCACCAGGAAGATGATGCCGCCCTGACCCAGCGCAAACCAGAAGAAGGTGTCGGCATAGCCGACGGATGCAATCATCATCTGGATCGGGATGACCGTCACCGCCGCGCCCGCACCGAATCCGGCTGCGGTACAGCCTACGGCGAGCCCCCGCCGATCAGGAAACCATTTGACGGCGTTGCCGACACAGGTCGCATAGATGCCGCCGGCTCCGACACCGGAGACGACGGCGCCGAGATAGAGCATCTCGAGCGAGTTGGCCCAGGCGTTGATGAGCCAGCCGAGCGCAACGAAAATACCACCCGCGGCGACCATCAGTTTGGGACCGCGTTGCGGGCCGAGCGAGTCGACGATCCATCCTTCGATCGGCGTAAGCCAAGTTTCCAGCGCGACGAAGATGCTGAAGGCGATCTGGATGCTTCCGACGTCCCAGGAATGGGCTTTCGCCATCGGGCTGACGAAGTAGGTCCATCCGTATTGAAGATTGGCGATCATGGCCATGCAGACAACGCCAATGACGAGCTGCATCCATCGGAAAGCGTTGGATGACCCTTGAGTGGGTCCAGTGGCGGCGCTGATGGTCATTCCATTTCCTCCCGCACGCGCTGTCTGATCGCGACTTGGTGTCGCGAGATTGTGGTTTATTGTCGCAAGCGTCGAAGTAGCTTGGTATATATTATTCCAGGATGCAAGCGCGTTTTCTGTGCGGGTGGGCTTTGGTTGCGGCGCGTCATCCGGCTCGCGTCGTAGATGTCGAAAAGCACGCGATCGGCCGTGCCCGCTTTCAATCTCCACGAGTCAAAAGAAAACGCCCGGCCTTGCGGCCGGGCGCTCCAGAAAAGGTCGTGAAAAGTCTTAGACGTTGGCCTTTGCGATCACATTTCTCCGCCACGGCTTGAGCACCGCGATGGCCAATAGCGACGCCAGGATATTGGCGCCGGCCGCCATCAGGAACACCCCGTCCCAATTTCCCGCCGATTGCTGCACATAGTTTGCGATCGGCACCAGGAGCGCCGCGGTTCCTTTTGCGGTGTAGAGCAGGCCCGCATTGGTGGTCGCGAATTTCGAGCCGAACGTGTCGGTGCAGGTCGAGGGGAAAAGCGAGTAGATCTCACCCCAGGCAAAGAACACGAAGCCCGAGAGGATGACGAACCAGACCGGATTCTGGCCGAACATGTACAGCGCCCAAATCCCGATCCCCTCCATGCCGAAGGCGATGAACATGGTGTTCTCACGCCCGATCCTGTCGGAGACCCAGCCGAAGAAAGGCCGCGTCAGGCCGTTCAGGACCCGATCGATGGTTGCGGCGAAAGTCACCGCCGTCAGTGTCATGCCGGCGAGCGTGACGGGGACGCTATCGATCTTCCAGTCGACTCCGATCGGTTTCAGATTGGCGGTCACCATCAATCCCCCGGCGCCGACAATGACGAACATGAAATACATCAACCAGAAGATCGGGTGACGGATCACTTCCGGCGGCGTGTAGTTCCGTCGTGTCTGCACCAGGTTGCCGGTCTGAACTACGGCTGGGACTTGTCCGGACTTCGGAGCGAGCAGCAGGAAGGCGAGGAGGACGATGATGATTCCTTGTCCGAGCCCGAAGTAAAGGAATGTGCTTTGGAAGCCGGAATCCCGAATCATTGCCTGGATCGGCGCAACGGTGAGCGCAGAGCCGGCGCCGAAGCCGGCTGCCGTGATGCCGGCAGCCAGACCCCGCTTGTCGGGAAACCATTTCAGGGCGTTGCCGACGCAGGTGCCGTAGACGCCGCCGGCGCCGATGCCCGCGACGATCATGCCGAGATAGTAGCCATTGAGCGTCGTCGCATGCGCATTGATCGTCCAGCCGATCGCGCAGAGGATTCCGCCGACGAGGATCACGATGCGCGGACCGTATTTGTCGACGAACCAGCCCTCGACCGGCACCAGCCACGTCTCGAACAGCACGAACAGCGTGAATGCCCACTGGATCGATGCGCGATCCCAACCAAATTTTTTCTGAATGTCAGGGACGAAGAATGTCCAGCCATATTGGTAGTTGGCGATCATCACCATTGCGGCGACGCCGATCGCCAATTGTGTCCAGCGATAGGTATCGCTGACCCGTCCGGCCGCAGGGGCCCTCGCTTGAACCACGTCTGTCATATCGCCTCCCGATTCGCGCCTTCTGATTGTATGGGCACGCTGCGGAGAGCATCTTTGTATTCACAATGCCAAGGTTCAAGCGGCAGACGACTGCCGCGCGAAAATGCCGCAGATCAGTTCGAGCATGATCTAACGGGCGTGGCGCGGTGTCCCAAGCGCATCGTGCCTTCGAGAGGCAATGCGCAACGGGATTGATCACGGTGGAAAAAGAATCGCGGTGGAAAAAGAAATGGCCCCGGAAGCCGGGGCCGTTCTTGGGGCGCAGAACTTCGCGCCGTGCCGGATCGCCTAGAGGATCTTACAGACCGACCCGCGGCACGTCACCGTTGCGGATCTGAATCTCGGCGAAGGTCATCAACCAGCGGTCGATCGCGGCCAGGAGACGGCCGAACACGGATACGGGCTGGACGAAGGGAAGGGCAGCAGTCTTGGCCATGGCTCTCTCTCATCAAGGTGGTCACTTTCTGAGAGCAATTTACGTATACCAGATACCAGAGACAATTGGCTTTATTGCATAGCGGTATGAACTCTGTGCAGTGCAACAATATACCGCGATTTGGATTTTCAATCGATTCTGGAACTTTTAATGCAAATAAGCCGCCCAACAGGGCGGCTTATGGCAATTACGGTGCTGGTCAGTGGTAATTCGGGAGGGGGCTTGGTCGCCGCTTACTCCGCGGCTTCCTTGCGCGGGGGAGCCAGCGCGCCGGAATCGTGGATTTCGGCGACCTGGTGATCCCCGAAGCCGAGCACCTCGCGGAGGATCTCGTCGGTATGCTCGCCGAGTAGCGGTGAGCGTTTCACATCGGCCGGGCTGTCCGACAGCTTGATCGGATTGCCGACCGACAGGTACTTGCCGCGGGTCGGGTGATCCACCTCGACCAGGGTGCCGGTCTTGCGCAGCGACTCGTCCTCAGCGATCTCCTTCATCGACAGGATCGGGCCGCAGGGGATGTCGAACTCGTTGAGGATCTCCATGGCCTCGAACTTGGTCTTGGTCATGGTCCACTGCTCGATGCGGCCGAAGATCTCGTTCAGGCGCGGCAGGCGGGCTGCCGGCTTGGCGTAGTTCGGATCGGTCTTCCAGGTCGGCTCGCCGATCACGTCGCAGATCTTCTCCCAGACCGGAGCCTGGGTGATGAAGTAGATGTAGGCGTTCGGATCGGTCTCCCAGCCCTTGCACTTGAGAATGCGGCCGGGCTGGCCGCCACCGGAATCATTGCCGGCGCGCGGCACGGCATCGCCGAACGGAACGCCCTCGCCGAACTGGCTGTATTCCTTCAACGGGCCATGGGCGAGGCGTTGCTGATCGCGCAGCTTGACGCGGCAGAGGTTGAGCACGCCGTCCTGCATTGCCGCCGTCACGCGCTGGCCGCGGCCGGAGTGGGTGCGCTGATACAGCGCGGTGACGATGCCGAGCGCCAGGTGCAATCCGGTGCCGGAATCGCCGATCTGGGCGCCGGTCACCAGCGGCAGGCCGTCGCGGAAGCCGGTGGTCGAAGCGGCGCCGCCCGTGCACTGCGCGACGTTCTCATAGACCTTGCAGTCTTCGTACGGGCCGGGGCCGAAGCCCTTGATCGAGGCGACGATCATTTTCGGATTGATGCTCTGGATCTTCTCCCAGGGGAAGCCCATGCGATCGAGCACGCCGGGGCCGAAATTCTCGACCAGCACGTCGCACTTCTTGATCAGCTCGGTCAGCACCTCCTTGCCCTTCGGGTTCTTGGTGTCGAGCGTGATCGAGCGCTTGTTGTGGTTGAGCATGGTGAAATACAGGCTGTCCACGTTCGGGATGTCCTGCAATTGCCCGCGGGTGATGTCGCCCACGCCGGGGCGCTCAACCTTGATCACGTCGGCGCCGAACCAGGCCAGCAACTGCGTGCAGGTCGGTCCGGACTGGACGTGGGTGAAATCGAGAATGCGAACGCCCTCGAGCGCCTTGGTCATGTGTTTCTCTCCGTAACTGAATGGTCATCCCGCGCGAGCGGGCGTTGATGGCCGGCGGGTCGCCTTACTTCTTCTTGAGCACGCTCTGCGGATTGAGGTTGCCGATGCGGCCGCTCTCGGAGCCAGCCGCCGGATCGATCACAGCGTTGATCAAGGTCGGCTTGCCCGAATCCATCGCCGCGTTGACGGCGCGCTTCAATTCGTCCGGGCTGGTCGCGTTGACGCCGACACCGCCAAAGGCCTCCATCATCTTGTCGTAGCGGGCGCCCTTGACGAACACGGTGGTGGCGGGGTCGCTGCCGCCCGCATTGACGTCGGTGCCGCGATAGATGCCGTCATTGTTGAAGATCACGACGCAGACCGGCAGGTTGTAGCGGCAGATGGTCTCGACCTCCATGCCGCTGAAGCCGAAGGCGCTGTCGCCCTCGATGGCCAGCACCGGCTTGCCGGTTTCGACGGCCGCGGCGATCGCCGTGCCCATGCCGATGCCCATCACGCCCCAGGTGCCGACGTCGAGGCGCTTGCGCGGCTGGTACATGTCGATCACACCGCGGGCGAGGTCGAGCGTGTTGGCGCCTTCGTTGACCAGGATCGCATCGGGGCGTTCCTTGATGATGGTGCGGAGCACGCCGAGCGCGCCGTGATAGTCCATCGGCGAGTTGTTGTTCATCAGGCGCGGCGCCATCTTGGCGACGTTGTCCTCGCGCTTCTTCTGCACCGATGAGGTCCACTCGACCGGGGGAGCCGGCCAGTTGCTGCCCATCGCTTCGGTGAATGCTGATACGACCGAGCCGATGTCGCCGACCACGGGGGCCGCGATCTCGACGTTGGAGTCCATCTCCTTCGGCTCGATGTCGACCTGGATGAACTTCTTCGGCGCATCGCCCCAGCTCTTGCCCTTGCCATGCGAGAGCAGCCAGTTGAGCCGGGCGCCGATCAGCATGACGACGTCCGATTCCTTCAGCACGGTCGAACGTGCCGCGCCCGCGCATTGCGGATGCAGGTCGGGCAGCAGGCCCTTGGCCATGCTCATCGGCAGGAACGGCACGCCGCTCTTTTCGACGAAATTCTTGATCGCCTCGTCGGCCTGCGCATAGGCCGCGCCCTTGCCGAGAATGATCAGCGGGCGCTTTGCATTCTTCAACAAGTCGAGCGCGCGCTTGACGGCGGATGGGGCAGGGAGCTGGGCCGGTGCGGGATCGATCACCTTGACCAGCGATGCGGCGCCGGCCTGTGCGTTCATGACCTGGCCGAACAGCTTGGCGGGCAGATCGAGGTAGACGCCGCCGGGACGGCCGGAGACAGCGGCACGGATCGCGCGCGCGAGGCCGATGCCGATGTCCTGGGCGTGCAGCACGCGGAACGCGGCCTTGCAGAGCGGCTTGGCGATCGCGAGCTGATCCATCTCCTCATAGTCGCCCTGCTGCAGGTCGACGATCTCGCGCTCGGAGGAGCCCGAGATCAGGATCATCGGGAAGCAGTTCGTCGTGGCGTGCGCCAGCGCGGTCAGGCCGTTCAGGAAGCCGGGCGCCGAGACGGTCAGGCAGATGCCCGGCTTCTTGGTGAGGAAGCCGGCGATCGCCGCGGCATAGCCGGCATTCTGCTCATGACGGAACGAGAGCACGCGGATGCCTTCTGCCTGCATCATGCGGCCGAGATCGGTGATCGGAATGCCCGGTACGTTGTAGACCGTCTCGATCCCGTTCAGCTTCATGGCGTCGATGACGAGGTGGAAACCGTCGGTGAGGTCTTCTTGGGTGTCCGGTGCCTCGGCCTTGATCGCGGTCTGCGCCATGCGCTTCATCTCCCTGGTACTATCGAAGGCGCCTCGCGCGTCTTCTTTGTTGAACGTCAGCTGAACAATTCCTGGCCGTGCGTCTCGACATAGGTCGCAAGGCCAAGCGTGTGGTCGCGGGCGCGCTTCTCGGCGAGCTCGGTGTTGCGCTCTTCCAGCGCTTCGATGATCGAAAGATGCTCGGGCAGCGACGCCGCGATGCGGTCGACGCGCCCGATCGTGAGTTGCCGATAGCCGCGCACGTGGAGCAGAATGTCGTTGGTCATGTCGACCAGAACCGGCGACTCCGACAGCGAGATCAGCGCCTGATGGAAGGCGATGTTGGCCTTGGAGTATTCCTCGATATGATCCTGCGGCAGGCGGTCCGGACCGAAATCCTTGAAGAAGTCGCGCAGCGCCGAGATGTCCTTCTTGCGCGCGGTGGTGGTGATCAGGCGCGCGGCCATGCTCTCCAGCGCGGCCCAGGCGCGGATCATGTCGACGATCTCGCTCTTGGTCCGCCTGACCACGATGATGCCGCGGCGCGGCACGGTCTTCACGAAACCGTCCTGCTCCAGCATCGCGATCGCTTCGCGGATCGGCGTGCGGCTGACGCCGAGGCGCTCGGACAAAGCGCGCTCGTCGAGCATCACCGGTTCCGGGCTCGCGTAGATGTCCATCTTGAGGATGGCTTCCTTCAAGGCCTCGTAGGCCTTGTTCTTGAAGCTCGTCTCCGGGGCGATGCGAGCGATCGCGATGTCAGCCTCGGCCATCGGCGGCAATGCCTTAGTTGGTTTCTGCGTCGACAAGACCAATCTCCTCTCCAGCGGGAGACGTCTTCATACAGCAATTTACTGTCAAGTTTTTTGGCATGCCAGATGCCAGACTGTCAAGCTGAGTGATTTTTCAGCGTTTCCACATCTTCGCTGCGCTTGACAAACTTTGTGTCTGGCATACCAAATGCCATAAACACGTGCCCCCAAGGGAGGAAGCCCCATGTCTGACGCCGCGATACCCAACGCCAAGGCCACCATCCGCGAGGTTCTCGATCGGGTGAAGGCCGATAAGCGCACCAGCCTGACCGCGCCGGAAGGCAAATTGGTGTGCGATGCCTACGGCATCCCGGTGCCGAAGGAAGGCGTTGCCAAATCGGCCGCCGAGGCGGCCAAGATGGCGTCTGACATGGGCTTTCCGGTGGTGATGAAGATCGTCTCCCCCGACATCCTGCACAAGACCGAAGCGGGCGGTGTGATCGTCGGGGTCAAGACCGCCGACGATGCCCAGAAGGCCTATGAGACCATTCTCGGCAACGCCAAGAAGTACAAGGCCGACGCCAAGATCGAAGGCATCCAGGTGCAGCAGATGCTGACCGGCGGCACCGAGGTGATCGTCGGCTCGATCACCGATGGCTCCTTCGGCAAGCTGGTCGCCTTCGGCCTCGGCGGCGTGCTGGTCGAAGTCCTGAAGGACGTGACCTTCCGCCTGGCGCCCGCGACCAAGGACGATGCCCTGTCGATGCTCGACGGCATCCAGGCCCATGAAATGCTCAAGGGCGTGCGCGGCGGCGAGGCCGTCAGCCGCGAGGCGCTCGCCGACGTCATCGTCAAGGTCTCGCAGCTCGTCAGTGATTTCCCTGAGATCGTCGAGCTCGACCTCAACCCGGTCTTCGCCACCAAGAACGGCGCGATCGCGGCCGACGTCCGCATCGTCGTCGATTTCGACTACAAGCCGCGTCCGGCGCCGCGCTCGAACGAGGAAATCGTCACCGCGATGAACCGGATCATGAAGCCCTCCGCGGTCGCCGTGATCGGCGCCTCCGCCGAGGACGGCAAGATCGGCAATTCGGTGATGAAGAACCTGATCAATGGCGGCTACAAGGGCGCGATCTATCCGATCCACCCCAAGGCCTCCGAGATCCTCGGCTACAAGGCCTATAAGAGCGTCAAGGACGTCCCCGGCGTGATCGACACCGCGGTGTTCGCGATCCCTGCGAAGTTCGTAGCGGCGGCGCTGACCGAATGCGGCGAGAAGCAGATCCCCGGCGCGGTGCTGATCCCGTCGGGCTTTGCGGAGGCCGGCGCGCCCGAGCTGCAGGCCGAGATCGTCGAGGTCGGCAAGAAGTACAATATCCGCCTGATGGGGCCGAACATCTACGGCTTCTACTACACGCCTGCCAATCTCTGCGCCACCTTCTGCACCGCCTATGACGTCAAGGGCCATGCAGCGCTGTCGTCGCAGTCGGGCGGCATCGGCATGGCCATCATCGGCTTCTCGCGCTCGGCCAAGATGGGCGTCTCCGCGATCGTCGGCCTCGGCAACAAGTCCGATATCGACGAGGACGATCTGCTCGCCTTCTTCGAGCAGGACCCGAACACCAACCTGATCGCCCAGCATTGCGAGGACCTGAAGGACGGCCGCGCCTTTGCCGAAGCCGCCAAGCGCGTCTCCAAGAAGAAGCCGGTCGTCGTGCTCAAGGCCGGCCGCACCTCGGCCGGCGCCAAGGCCGCCTCGTCGCACACCGGCGCGCTGGCCGGCAACGACAAGATCTATGAGGACGTGCTCAAGCAGTCCGGCGTGATTCGGGCGCGCAGCCTGCGTCAGCTGCTCGAATTCGCCCGCGGCGTGCCGGTGCTGCCGACGCCGAAGGGCGAGAACGTCGTCATCATCACCGGTGCCGGCGGCTCCGGCGTGCTGCTGTCCGACGCCGTCGTCGACAACGGCATGTCGCTGATGGCGATGCCGCCGGATCTCGATGCGGCGTTCCGCAAGTTCATCCCGCCGTTCGGCGCGGCCGGTAACCCGGTCGACATCACCGGTGGCGAGCCGCCGATCACCTATGTCAACACGGTCAAGCTCGGCCTGTCGGACGATCGCATCCACGCGCTGATCCTCGGCTACTGGCACACGATCGTGACGCCGCCGATGGTGTTCGCCCGCAACATGGTCGAGGTGAAGAAGGAGATGGAGGCCAAGGGCTTCGTCAAGCCGATCGTGGCTTCGCTCGCCGGCGACGTCGAGGTCGAGGAGGCCGCCGAATATCTCTACCAGAACGGCATCCCCGCCTACGCCTATTCGACCGAGCTGCCGGTCGAGGTGCTGGGCGCCAAGTACAAATGGGCGCGCGGGGCAGGGCTGCTCTGAGCTCGCTCTAGCCTAAAGACGACCAATGACGCCGCTCCGGTGCAGACCGGGGCGGCGTTTTCTTTTGCTCGGCGTCCACCGCGCTGGAGACGTGCTCGGACAACCTGCTGATCGCGTACGCGCCGCTCTATTTGCGCGTTCCGCTCAATCGTCGAAACCGACGAACACCGTCGCTTCTTCGACCGATTTTCGTTCAGAGATAACGGCGTTGGCCGGGAAATCGTGATCCGGCCAGCCGAGCGCGATGCTTTTCATGATGACCTGATCGTCGGCGATCCCGGCGTGCTCGCGGACCACGGGCGATTGCATGATGCCCTGGCTGTTGATCACGGCGCCCAGCCCGCGCGACCAGGCGGCGTTGACCAGGGCGGTGGTCACGGCGCCGCAATCGAACGGCGTGTCGTCGCTGCCATCAAGCGTACGATCATAGGTCACGATGACGCAGACCGGCGCGTCGAACTGGCGAAAACCGCGCAGCACCCAATCCCGGCGCTTGTCCTTGTCGTCCCGCGCGATCCCCATGGCGGAGAACAACTGCTTGGCGACCTGCACCTGCCGCTCACGATGCTGGCCCGCGAACGGCTCGCCGATGCGGAATTCGCGCGACTGCGGGATGCCCGCCAGCATCCGCTCGGTGTTGCCGGCACGAATCCGGTTGAGCGGCTCGCCGGTGATGACGTAGAAATTCCAGGGCTGGCTGTTCATCGAGGACGGCGCGCGCATCGCCAGAGCGATGATTTCCTCGATCAGCGCCCTGGGGACGGGATCAGGCTTGTAGCCGCGGATGCTGCGCCGACCGAGGATGACGTCATCGAACTTCATGTGTCTGGATGTCCGGATAAGAGCTGAATTTGCGGAGATTTACGCGGCTTCTTGGCTCTCATGCAAGATCGACGTGAGCGTCAGCGGCGTTCGTCACCGCAAGCCGAAAATCGCTATCAGTGCACGTCGTTATTCTTGGCTCAGCTCATAGCCGGATCAGTCTTGCTGCGTCACAACCGACGTCATTCCGGGGCAGCCTGTCAGGGCTAACCCCGGAATCACGCCCGGCTAGGCCTTGAGACCTAAGTTGAAGTTGCGAGTGTCCTTAATTTGCATCCGGCACGGGGATCAAGTTCAACTCGCGGCAGATGCCCTTCCAACCGCACCTAGGACACTCGACGGCAGCCAATTCATCAAATCCAAATTCTTCCTGATACTCGACCTCCATGTTGCGACATTTCGGACAGCAAGGCGAACCTGAGCCGAGCCGCTGGACGATTCTTTCCCAAGCCATCGAATTGTTCTTTCACCGTCTTGGTTGAGGCCGCCTCAGTTGCGGGCCTCTTTCATTCGAATGTCAACTATTGGACCCAGTGCGGACTTGGTCCTTTGGCCGGTTTCGCGTTTATGCGTTTGAAAAACGCGATCGGATACGGCCGTTGTTCAATATGCCCCTTAACATCGAGGCAAACAGTTCATGCTACTGGCTCGCCTCTGACCGACAAGATTTTGACGGTTGGTATTAAGGATAGTGTCCGATGTACGTCCTCATTTCTGGTGTGATCGTGGCGGCCTTAAGTTTCGAGGTATCGTTTCGCCGATCCTGGAATCTGTCACGGAACTATGAGCTGCTTGGCCCCGCCCAGCGGCTCGCAGTTCGGCGGCGTGCGCTTTGGCCGGTAGGCTGCGGGCTAGTCTGCATGCTGGTAGAGTGGATTGTACTTCACTTTTTTCAAGGCACGCTGGTTTCCGCTCTAATATGGCTTAACGTCACTTTCGTCGGCGGATCGTTTATTGGCGTTATCGCCGGGACGACGAATCGGGTTTGATCGCCGCGATCAACGCAAAGCGAAAAAGTGCATCGGGCTATGGCCGCCGACAGGCGACCATGACTTTGTTATTGCCCTGTTGATGTCCAGTTTTGGCCGATTCCGTTGAAAAAGTCGGCAGTAGTTTCGTCGTGAACGCCAGCTGTTTCGAGGACGAATTGGCGCGGTGTGGTTCACGCGGGCGTCGGTGTGGACATCGGGATCAGCTTGGCCATCTTACGAAGATTTTGAGCGGCTGCAGCCAGGGTGAACTCGTCGCGTGCGCCGTTCGGCCCTCTTAGTCGCAGCCGATCCAGCTTGAGGATGCGCTTGAGATGCGCGAACAGCATCTCAATCTTCTTGCGGAGCCGGCGTGAAGTGCGGCCTTCCCATGAGCTTGCGATCTCGCGTGCCATGTCGCGAGCGCCCTCGTAGATCGAGCGCGGCACTTTTCGGGCCGGGGTGTTGGGGCAACACCTGCTTCTTAGAGAGCATGCTTGACAATCGTGCTTGCTCGCACGGTAGAGGACCGTCGTATCGTTGTTCACCAGCGTCCCTGTAGTGGTGAGGGGTTTGCCAGCGGGGCAGCGATAGACGTCCCTGGTATGGTCGTAGGTGAAGGCCTCACGCGAGAAGGTCCCGTCGGTGCGGGCCGACTTGTCGAAGACGGTCACGTGCGGCTCGATCCCCTGCTCGTAGACTAGCCACCCAAGCATCTCAGCTGAGCCATAGGCGCTGTCGCCGAGAAGCCGGCTTGGATAAAGATCGAACCTTTCGATTGAACGCTCAATCATGCGCTTGGCGGCCAATACTTCTGCCTGGCGGATCGCCGTGGTCGCTTCGACATCGACGATGATCGCATTCTCGACGTCGACCAGATAGTTCGTCGAGTAGGCGAAGAAGGCTTGGCCGCCGTGCGCTCCCGTCCAGCGCGCCGCCGGGTCGGAGGGCGACACAAACTTGGGCGTGACCTCCGTCGCGGCACCGAACGCGGCATCATCAAGAACGGCAAGGTACTCGTCGATCGCTCGACCCGCAGCCTCCGGCGGAAGCCCCTTATCGCCTTCGATTCCCTTCTGCCGATTGGCATCCGCCTTGATCAGGCTCGCGTCGACTGCGAACCCTTCGCCGCCGACCAGGCGCTCCCGGATGCAGCGGCGCAAGACGGTCTCGAACACGCGACGGAAGAGATCGCTCTCACGGAAGCGGCCGTGCCTGTTCTTCGAGAACGTCGAGTGATCGGGGACAGTTCCATCCAGACCCAACCGGCAAAACCAGCGGTATGCCAGATTGAGGTGGACTTCATCACAGAGGCGCCGTTCCGATCGTATGCCGAAGCAATAGCCGATCAGGAGCATCCTGATCATCAGCTCCGGATCGATCGAGGGCCGCCCGATGTTGCTGTAGAACGGCGCCAGCTCCCGCCGTAAGTCCTCAAGGTCGACGAACCTATCGATCGACCGCAGGAGGTGGTCGGCGGGGATGTGCCTTTCCAGCGAGAACTCATAGAACAACGCAGCCTGTTCGACTTGCCGATGCCCCATCATGACCTTCAGTCCTGCCCACTAGACAGACTGAATCACCGATATCTCTGCGTCGCAACCGCTGACTTTTTCAACGAAATCGGCCCGGAACGTGAGTGCTGGGCCGCACGGGGCATTTCCGGAGCTGGGGGAAGTGCGGCTGTGTCGTCCGCCTGCCGCCGACAGCCGTCCTTGACCCGACGCTGACATGTCGGCTCTGCAATGCGAGGTAGTGGACTGATATTGAGTATTCCGATAGAAGTTCCACTGGGTAATTCAATCTCGTGATGCGCAAGTGAGCAGCGACAAACGAAAAAAGCATATGCGCGCGATGGAATTCTTGCGCTGGCTTAATGCCGAGCGGCGGGGCTCATCAAAGGGGCTAATGAGAATCGAGCGTCGGCGTCTAGACCCCGTCGTTCGCTATTGCGTGGAGCGCGGTCTAGCGAAGATTAAGCGCAAGCAATTTAGCACAAGACTAAGTGTGACGCTCTTGGATTCCGGGCTACATCGCGACGAATAGTGCGCGAGTAAAGTCCGGTTGTGGCCCGAAACGTAAGTGCTGGGCCGCACGGGGTATTTCCGGGGCTGGGGGAAGTCCGGCTGTGTCGTCCGC
The DNA here is from genome assembly GCF_032489995.1 of Bradyrhizobium sp. SZCCHNGR1005. Classification (NCBI taxonomy): domain Bacteria; kingdom Pseudomonadati; phylum Pseudomonadota; class Alphaproteobacteria; order Hyphomicrobiales; family Nitrobacteraceae; genus Bradyrhizobium; species Bradyrhizobium sp. SZCCHNGR1005. The sequence goes on along the minus strand of NZ_JAUEZC010000005.1, from coordinate 365,443 downwards.
CTGCCGCCGACAGCCGTCCTTGACCCAGAGCGGTCATCCTACGCTGTCGGGTCTGCCATCCGGAGAGGGCTGTCGAAAATCAAATCGATTGGCGCCTTCAGTACCTTGAAGAATGCCGAGTTCGATCAGCAGCACAAATGGGCCAATGACGGGAATTAGCCCAATCAACTGGTGCCACCCGGAGCGGTTTCGGTCATGGCAACGCTTTGCGCCGATGGCCAATGCTGGCCAAATCACAAGCAGAAACAGCGTCAGAAGGGCGCGATTGAAAGCGAGCGGTGGCGCTGCGATTGCCACGCCGAGAAATATTACGAAGACTGGCAGAACGAAATAGAGCCAGTAGCTGCGCCGACTAATTCGCCCCTCGAATGAGAATAAAAAGCTCAACAATCGCATCGCGGTCCACCGATCCAAGCGCTTAGCATAATTCAATTGCGCTCATGCTCAATGGCGGCTCCTGGTACCCAACCGAAAGCCGGAAGCCGCTGATCTACGCCAACACTGTCGTTGCGCGAGGCACGCCATGGGTCGAAAGCCCCGCCGTCAGTTAATGGTTGCTACGCGTTACTTGAACCCCTGCGCTTCCTTGAGGTGCAGCCCGAAAGAGGAGCTTTGAACGCCCGCGGCTTGATCTGGCTCAATCAATAGTTGCTGAATATTGTTCAGGTTGTGGTTAGTTCGACTGCACGGGCTCGCCAGGTCACGTCTCCCAAAAGGGCCTTGCATGACAATCCTCCGATGTCCATGGAACGGTAAGGATAGGCCGATGCTCTACATGGTAACCGCAGAAAGAATCCCCGGTGACGAGCGCTCGCGAGAGCGCTCTCTCGTCGACGCGACCAATGACCATAAGGCGCGCGACAAAGCCAGTGCCGATTCCAAGGGGCTGGGCGCACTGTCCATCGTCGTGGACCTTCAGATGGGGCCGTCCTGCACCACCTCGAACGCATTAGCCGGCCTGGCCAACTTTGCCCACAGCGACGGGAGGATCGGCGAGCCGACGAGGTCCAGCGACTTTCATTCGGCCGTGCGGGCGCGATTTCTTGTGAGCTTGGCGACTGTCGGATGTTTAGCGCTTGCTCCCGTACACGCGCAGCAGGCCGGCGGCGCGTCTGATGATGTCCAGAAAGGCCATTACTTGGCAGTCCTCATGTGCTCGAACTGCCATGTTGTCAGCTCTGCCCAAGCCATCGAACCGACCCTGCAGCCAGCTGCGCCACCGTTCGAATCGATTGCCCGACGCAGCAGCACCAGCTCCGAGACGCTAGGAGCGTTTCTGAGCACAACGCACCGCAATATCGGCAACTCCACCGGTATGCCGAATCCCGACCTTCGCGACTTTCAAATGAGGCAAGTGGGAGCTTATGTTTTGAGCTTGCGCACGTCCTCCGACGCTGCTCCCATGAGCCGGAAGCCGCCAGCAACCCGGCCGGAATTGTGCCGCGATGAAATCGCACGCGTGGAGTTGCTGATGAGCAAAGCCCGCGCGAGCGGTCAGGCGTTAGTGAGCGCCCCCGAATCGTCCGCTGCACGGCTTCATCGACAGCCTACTCTCAAATCTGTCGAGCAGGCGACGAGTGAAGCCAAGCAAAACGTCGAAACGGCTGTCGCATTCGCTCGCGAATTGGAAGCTGAAGGTCTGTATGCCGAATGCACGGCGATGCTCCAGAAAATTCAGCCGCCGTCTGGTTCACCGAACTGATTGGTTCCACCGGATTATGGTGACAGTGCTGGACTGTCACCATAACAGCTAAGGGGCCCACAAGCCGAACTAAATGCCGTTGGGAGGCCACTCAGGTCAGCTTGGGGGTCTTAGCCTCGAAGTGGCACGACTTATTCGCCATCGCGCCACTATGCTGCTGCCAGCCGAGCGTTCCGACCGGATGACGTCCGACGGAACGCGTTGCGGAGGCGACTGCTATTGACCCAAGGGTTCCAGGAGGGTCTGCAGAAGTTCGTCGAGGCGCTCCATCGTCGAAGCCAAGCCATCCTTCAGACCCATGTCGATGGCCTTCTGCAGGTCTTCGGGTGAGGCGTACACAACTTTCGTTGTGACGAGCGTACGGTCGGATGCATCGTCAAAAGTAACCTCCCAACTCGATCTCGGCATCTCAGGGCTTACGATCCCGGCTTCGTCGCAAAAGCCGTCCCGAGCAGTGTAACGGTCGATCGGCTCAATCTTCAGGTAATCCAGACGATTCCAGTAGTGCTGTCCATCCGGAGTGATCATCGCATAATGCCAGTAGCCACCCTCGCGGAAATCCATATGCTTGGTTTTGGTCGTCAGCGGCTTCGGCGCGAACCACTGGTCAAGCAGTTCGCTTTTGGTATGGCAGTCCCAGACGAGCTGACGCTTTGCGGCAAACTCCCTTGATATGGTAAGCGTGTGCTTCTCCTTGTCGGCGAGGAAATCGAACCGTAGGTCAGCCTTCATTTTCTACTCCATTCAACTTTGCTAGTAGCCCATCAAGATTGCTGTAGCGGCTTCCCCAGAGCGCGTGTTGCTTACCGAACCATCGCTCGGCGGCGATCAAGCGGTCTCGATTAAGCAAGCAGGTCCGGACTCGACCCGTTTTCTTCGAAACGATCAGGCGTGACCGCTCGAGCACGCCGATGTGCTTCATGAACGACGGCAGAGCCATCTCGAACGGCTGCGCCAACTCGCTGATCGTTGCAGAGCCACGTCCGAGCCGCTGGATTACGGCCCTGCGGGTCGGGTCGGCCAAAGCATGAAAGACGGAATCTAGTGCGGTATTTTGGTGAGCCATACGGCTAACTATAATGGTGACGATCACTTAGATCAATGGCTAAGTTTTGTGCGCCGGCGATTGGATCCCATGAGCGCACGCCCTCAGCGCAGACCCGAGGGGCCGAGATCGGCCAAATCCGATCTCGGTGGGACGCGGCTTCTGGAGTTCAAATCGACCGAGCGCGCGGCCTGACCTGTGTCATGGCGACGCCGGAGAGCGCGAGCAGCCCACCGACGATCAGCCTGGCGCTGATGCGGTCGCCGAGGAACAACACGCTCGACATCAGGGCGAACACCGGAAGCAGCAGGCCAAAAGGGGCGACGCGGCTCATGGAGCAGCGGGCGATCAGCCAGAACCAGAGGCCGAACCCAACGATGCCTCCGACGAAGATCGTGTAGGCGAGTGCCAGCCAGCCCCATTCATCTGCCGTGACGAGGCTCGCCGCTTGTCCATATTCAAGCAGCAGCGACATCAACATGACCTGCGGCACCGTGAGCAGCGACGACCACCCCATCAACATCAGGGGATCAAAGGGGCCGTAGCGTTTGGTCAGGATGTTGGACACCGCGAATGCGAAGGCCGCCCCGACCACAAGCAGCAGCGGCAGCACGTTTGCCGACCGGCCAGGCTCGGCTGCCAGCACGACCACGCCGACGAATGCAAGCACCACTCCGGCTGATGTGGCGAGAGACGGCCGCTCCGCGAGCAGCGGCCAGGCCAGCAGGACGGTGAAGGGCGTGGCGAGTTGATAGGCGACGGCGGACATGCTGCCGGAGCCGAGCCCAAGGCCAACATAGAACAGCCCGAAATTCAGTCCGCCCAGGAACAGCGAAATCGCTGCGATCGGGCCGGCCTGCCGGCGCGTTGGCCGTTTGACGAACGGAATGAGCAGCAGAGCGATCGCCAGGAAGCGCAGGGCGAGGAAGAACAGCGGCGGAAACTCCGCAACGCCCACCTTGATGGCCACGAACTGATAACCCCAGAGCAGGGGAACGGTGACCGCGCAGACGATCTGGATGGCAGACACGGCACCGTTCCTTTCAAGACCAATCGGTCTAAATATCGGCGCGCCAAAGGCGAACGCGCCTTGGTCTTTATCTGATGAAGCGGTCGAGAAGAGCGTCCGCGGTGGTTTTGGATGTGGCCCGTGCCGGCGCCGTTTTGCCGACCACGCGCAGCCCCTCAACGAAACAGACGAGAATCCGGGCGGCACTCGAAGGCTCGACACCTTCGGCCAGCTTGCCCGCCGTCTTCGCACGGGACAATGCAGCCGCCACCCTGGCCTCCATGGCTTTGAAAAAGCTCGCGATGCGACGGTTCACTTCAGCATCCTGGCCGGCCAATTCCATGGCCGTAGCCACCAGCAGGCACCCGCGCTGGCCATTGGCACCGCTGGCGCGGTCGACATAGCCGGCCAGGAAGGTCCGCAGGCCGTCGACCGGATCGTGGCGGGAGTCGAACTCGGCATCCATCCGCGTCAAGGCATCGGCGATGTAGCGATCAAGCGCCCGCAGGAACAGCGAGTGCTTGTCGCCGAACGCGGCGTAAAGGCTGCCGCGCGAGAGCCTGGTTGCATGAAGCAGGTCCGGGAGCGCGGTGGCGTGATAGCCCTGCGACCAGAACACACCCATCGCGCGTTCGACCGCGGCATCCACGTCGAAACTTCGGGGGCGGCCACGGGACAATTGCACTGGGATGTGGCGGCTCATCGTCAATATATGGACCGATCGGTCTTAAATTGCAAGTGATCGCAAGTCGCAGGTGATCGTTGTTGCTGCACGTCCAAGCCTGCACGAGGTCTCGCTGCCTGCCGGGCAAATCACCATGCGGCTTTGTGCGATTTTGCTCCACGGCATCGCCATTCGGAGGGTGAAAATCGCCTGCGTGGAAAAATTCATTTCAGAAGCGAATTCAGCAGGAAGCGCCGTGCAGGGCAGGCCATGACGAATATTTCTCTTTCGTTTTTACCGAAATCGTGGATCATGGACGCATCCCGCCTCGAGGAGAGGGGCGCTGCGCGCGATCGTCACGACACGTGAGGCGGGGATGCGGTGGCCGTGACCGCCTTGGCAAGCGTGCTTCGTCACGCCGACGAGCAGGGCGGATGCGGACGTGAAATCGTGTGGTCCTGACCTCCCGGTGCTGAGGTCGTGCTGACGCGAAAGCGTCATGCGCAGCGGGGGCAATCAAGCCGGTCCCCGGGGAGATCACGTATAAGCGTTAAGACCATCGCGCGGGGAATGCCGGGATGTCTCGGCTGAACCTGTGGTACCTGCCGCCTGCATTCTTTCTGCAGGCGGGCCATGGGTGCGGCCAGCGCCCGGCATTCCCCGCGCCCTCTCGATTCTCGAAGGGCAGGTCGATCGCAACACTCGGGCGTGATCCGCCGCGAGAATGCAGACGTGCATCTGCTATTTGAGCGCGCTGTTTGAAACGTGGATAGGAAGAATACGAAGCCTCTACCTGTCGTCATTCCGGGGCACGCGAAGCGTGAACCGGGAATCCATACTCTCGGCAGATGCTGTGGGAGCAAGGTCGGGCGGAGAATGTGCCTCGCATCACGCCCTGTGATTATGGATTCCGGGCTCGCGCCTTGCAGGCGCGCCCCGGAATGACGTCGCGGAGAGAGTTCGCCTCATCGCCTCGAGGGCGCGGCGCGGCCGACAGCAAGCACGAGCTCGAACGGAGGATTCGTTCCCTCGCCTGGCAAACTTTAGGTCGCATGGAACCCGGAACCGCGGGCGATCCCCCGTTGTTGAACGGCATCTTCAATCACACTGGAGGAGAATGATGAGGACCCGTTTTGCTGTTTCACTGATTGCGGCTTCGCTGCTGGCTTCGGGCGCGGCGTTCGCGCAGTCGACCACCGTGGAAGGCGCGCATAATGGTGCGGAGGCCGGCGGCGCGGTGGCAGGTCCGCTCGGTGCAGTGGTCGGCGGCACCGTTGGGGCGGCGGTGGGCGCCGGCCTCGAAATCCCGAATGCCGTCATCCACTCGATCGACGAGGAGCGTGCGCCATCCGTGGTCGTGCACGAGCGCGTCGTGGTCGGCGAGCCGCTGCCCGACACGGTCGTGCTGCGTCCGGTGCCGCGCTACACCGAGTATCGCTATGCCGTCGTCAACGATCGTCGCGTGATCGTCGATCCGCGCACCCGCCGCGTCATCAAGATCATCGACTGATCTGACGCCGAATGATCCGGCAAGGGCCTCGCCGCATCCGTGCGGCGGGGTTTTTGTCTGCTAGGCGGCTTGCCTTCGCACTCGCTGAGTGCACCAGTCTAGCATGGCCGCGAGCAGAAATCCCGCACAGGCCGCGAGGGCGTCGACGACGAAATCCTCGAGCCGGGCATGCCGCCCTGGCGCCCACAATTGCGCGACTTCAAGCGCCCCGATCAAGACCACGGCAAGTCCCGTGGCCAGCATACGACGACCGCGATAGGCGAGGCCGAAGGCAAGCCCGACAAGGATGAAAGCCAGCGCATGCTCGCCGTCCTGGCCCAGATTGGAATGCGGCCGGACGCGCGCCGGACCGAGGGTTGCGAATGTGACGGCGGCGGCGAGCAGCCAGGCGGCGAAGCGGGTGATGAAGGTCATCCCTCCGAATAGCACAAGCCGGGCTACTGATTGGGCTCACACCCCCTTGAGCCCTCCGTGTCGTTAATGGGTTCGCTGCCGCTTCAGAGCATCACGACCCGGCTCGGCAGGACTAGGCGATGAGAAGAATTTGATCGTCGGCGGCCGCGATGCAGTAATGAACGTTCTGCCGCTCCTGCGGTCGGCGATGTAACTTTTGCTATTTTTCTCAAGCCATCGACAGCTCTCTGAGACGAGGCCATTTTTCCTTTTGCGCCAAGGATTTGCTGAGGGTTTGCGAGCGAGGTGCTCGCGCCGCGCGAGGGACGTTCGATGCGTCGATTCAATTCAATGTTGTGGGCATCAGGAAAGCGCGTTCGGCGTGTGGTGGCGCAGTTCGTGGCCATCGCGGCGGCCAGCCTTCCGGCGGCCGGCGCCTGAGCGTCCGGCTTCCGCTGCTTCATTAATTATTGCGCGGCCGGCTTGATACCGCTCAACAGTCTCTCGCAAAGCGCGCTAACATGGAGGTGCGCTGGGCGAGGAGGGTTCGATGTCGCGTTACGTCGTCAACTTCATGAAAGACGTGCTCGGCGAAAACGGCCGGCAATGTGAGATCTGCCAGAGCACGCTCGAAATCGACGCCGCCGACGAAAAGCTGGCGGCCGAGCTCGCTAAGAAGAAGTTTTGCGAGATGCAGGAGCTACGCGACTGGTCCCTGCATGCGGATCGCATCCAGGTGAGGGCGGCCGATTTCCCGTCGTGATCGACGGCTTGAGACAGCCGAAGTCGTTCAACGCCCGGAGGTGGGTGGCTCAGTGCCGCCAGCGCCGAGCGAGCGCTGCACCATCACGGTGTCCGACCAGCGGCCGTACCGGAACGCGACTGCGGGGAGAAGCCCGACCCGGGTAAAGCCAAATCGCTCGTGGATGCCGAGCGAGGCGGTGTTGTCGGCGTCGATATAGCCGATCATCTGGCGAAAGCCGGCCGCCGCACAGGCGTCGATCAATGCCTGCATCAGCAGCCGGCCGACGCCGCGGCCGAGATGCTCGTGATGCACATAGATCGAGTGCTTCACGGCGAAGCGATAGGCGGGCCGCTTCCGGAACGGCACGACGTAGGCATAGCCTACGATCTCGGCGCGGAATGTCGCGACCAGATGCGGCATGCGATGGTTGCGCAGGTTCTTGCGCCGTTGCCTGAGATCGTCCGGCTCCGGCACGCCGGAATTGGCGGCGCCGTCTTCGACCCCGCGGCGGATGTGCCGGCGATAGATCGCGAGCATGGCCTCGACGTCCTCGTCGCGCGACGGGCGGACGAGCACCGGCGGCTCGCTCTGGACGGCTGCGATCGAATTCTCCATCGGCGCGGACTCACTCGGCTGCGACATAGGTGTAGAGGCGGATGCGGCCCGCCTCGTCGATCTCCTTGTAGAGCCCTTGGATCTCGACGTCGAAACCGGGGAAGGTGTTGAAGGCCTGTTCGAACATCTTCAGGTAATCGATCATCGGCTTGGCCCGTTCCGACAGGCGTTCGCCCGGCACGATGGTGGCGATTCCGGGCGGATAGACCACGAACGGCGTGGTCGCGATCCGGCCGGCGATCTTGTCGATCGGCAGATAATCGACGTCATTGCGCATCAGGGCGCGAGCGGCTTCGCGGGGGGAGATCGCAATCTCCGGCATGTGCTCGGGCAGGAACTGCTTGGCCTGCAGCGCACTCACGTCGGCCGCACGATAGAAACGGTGCATCTCGGCGCAGAGGTCGCGCAGCCGCACCTTGCCATAACGGCCAAAGCGGCGGCGGGTGAATTCCGGGATCGCATCCTCCAACAGCACGTTGTCGTCGTGCAGCCTCTTGAAGGCGACGAGGCCGCTGATCAGCGTGCCGGCCTTGCTGGCCTCCACGCCCGGTGTCAGCAGAAACAAGAGCGAGTTGAGGTCGTTCTTCTCGGCCACGATCCGGTTCTCGCGGAGATATTGCGCGACCACGGGCGCGGGGATGCCGTGCTCGGCATAGCCGCCGGTCGCCCGGTCGAAGCCGGGGGTCAGCAGCGTCAGCTTGTTCGGATCGGTCATGGCGAAACCGGCCTCCATGTTCGGAAAGCCGTGCCAGGTGGAATTGGGACCGAGCTGCCAGAGGGACGCGTCGGTGGCCAACTGGTCGGTCGAGATCGCCTCCCACGCGACGTCATGGACCCCGCCCGGGCTTGCGGCATCCGGGATCGCCACGCGGTCCGGCACGAACGGCTCGAAGAACCAGCGCCGCGCCGGATCCTTCTCCTTCTCCTCAAATTCCCGGCGCATCGCCCGGATCTTCTTGCGCAATTCGATGCCGAGCCGGATCGTGTCATCCCACAGCACTTCGCCGGAACGCCCCTTCATCATCTGCGCGCCGACATCGAGCGAGGCGAACAGCGGATAGAACGGCGAAGTCGAGGCGTGCTGCATGAAGCTTTCGTTGAAGCGCCGATGCTCGATCCGGCGCCGCTGGCCCTTGATGTGGCGATCCTTGACGTGGATCTGCGAGGCCTGGGAGAAGCTGGCAAGCTGCTTGTGCGTGGATTGGGTGGCGATGATCCCAGGCGCGTTCGGGCCCAGTTCCGAAAGCCCCATCGCGAAGCGGCCGGCATAAAGCGGGTGGAATTTCATGAACCCGGCCCAGGCCTCGTCGAACATGATGTACTCGCAGAGGTGACCGATCCGCTTCAGGATCATCTCGGCGCTGTGGATCGAGCCGTCATAGGTGCACTGCTCGACCACGGCGACGCGGAACGGGCGCTCCCTGCGCCAGGCGTCGGGGTCCTTGACCAGCGGGTTGTTGCGGATCTGCTGGCGCAGATGCTCCTCGTCGAGCAGGTCCCAGCGCATCGGGCCGATCAGGCCCCAGGCATTGCGGACCGTCGGGACATAAATCGGGATGCCGCCGGAGATCAGCAGCGCGCCATGGTGGGCGGCCTTGTGATTGTTCCGGTCGAACAGCACGAGGTCGCCGTCGGTGACCAGCGCTCCCAGCACCACCTTGTTCGAGGTGGAGGTGCCGTTCAGCACGAAATAGGTCTTTTCGGCGCCGAAGATCTGCGCCGCTTCCTTCTGCGCCCGCAGCGCCGGTCCCTCATGGGTCAGGAGGTCGCCGAGGTCGAGGACGGAATTGTCGAGGTCGTCGCGGAACACGGCTTCGCCGAGATGCTCGACGAAGATCCGGCCGATCGGGCTGCGGCTGTAGAACACGCCGCCATTGTGCCCGGGGCAGGTCCAGAGCTGATTGCCTTCCTCGGCATAGTCGACGAGCGTGCCGAAGAACGGCGTCTTCAACGTCTCGGCATATTGCTTGAGCCGGCTGATCAGGTTCTTGGCGATGAAGGGCGGCGTTTCCTCCGACAGGAACACATAGCCGTCGATGAAGTCGAGCACCTCGACCGGCAGATCCTCGAACCGCTTGCGCCGGATCAGGAGGATGATCGGAAAATCGAGGCCGCGCCGGCGCATCAGGTTGATCAGAGCCATGGTCTTGCCCTCGAGACCCTTCTTGCCCCAATCGACCACCATGCAGCCGATCGCGGCATCGGTCTGCACGGCGATCTCGGCGTCTTCGAGCTTGCGGGCCCGCACCACCTCGAACCCGGAACGCTGGATCTCTTCGATGATCTGGTTGAAACGGACGCCCGCGAGGTCGTCGGGCTCAAAGACCGGAGCGGCGAACAGGAAGGTGAAGCGTCGGAAATAGTCCATGCGGGTCTGCCAAGTTTGGGTCGGAGGCCAGCTGTCGGTACATTCCATGACAGTTCAATGACAGTGTAGAGTGTCGTCAGGGCCAGCGCGTTCAAATCAACGGTAGGACGCTGCTTGTCACGCCGCCGGCTCGATGGCAATCGAGCCAGTTCGAATCTGTGCCAAGGATCTCAGTGTGTTACCTGAATGGATCAGCCTTGAATGCCCGGCCACCTCGGAGCGTCACCGCCAGTCGGCGCTGGCGCGGCAGGCGCAATTGACCAAGCCGCTCGGCGCGCTCGGACGACTGGAGGAGATCGCAGTGGAGTTGGCGGCGCTCCAGGCCACCGACAGGCCGGTGGCGGAGCGGGCGCCGATCATCCTGTTCGCTGGCGATCATGGCATCGCGGCCCGCGGCGTATCGGCCTATCCGCCCGAGGTCACCGTCCAGATGTTGCACAACTTCGCCGGTGGCGGGGCGGCAATCTCGGTGCTGGCGCGCACGCTCGGTTGTCCGCTCGAAGTCGTCGACGCCGGTACGTTGGGCGATCAGCCGATACCGGGTGTGATCGTCGATAAGCCACGGCGCGGGACCCGCGATTTCGGCGTCGAGACGGCTCTGACATCCGAGGAGGTGGCTTTTGCGCTCGCCTGCGGGCAGCGCGCAATCGCGCGCCAGGCGGAGCCCAAGCCGCAGCTGGTGATTCTCGGTGAGATGGGGATCGGCAATACGACCTCCGCCTCGGCGATTGCGGCTGCGCTCCTGGGATGGCCCGCGGCTGAAATCGTCGGGAGCGGCACCGGGCTGGATGGGGAAGGGCGCGCGCGAAAGGCGCGCGTGATTGCCGACGCGCTCGCATTGCATGGACTGGAAGTTGGCACCCCCGTGGAGACCGTGCTCGCCGCGGTCGGTGGGCTCGAGATCGTCGCAATGACCGGCGCGATCATTGCTGCTGCACGAATGGGCGTGCCGGTTCTGATCGACGGCTTCATCGTCTCGGTCGCCGCCCTTGCTGCCGTGAAGCTCAATCCGTCGTGTCGGCCATGGCTCCTCTTCTCGCATCGTTCGGCCGAACTGGGCCACCGCGTCGTGCTGGACGCACTCGGTGCGCGGCCGCTGATCGATCTCGATCTGCGGCTCGGCGAAGCCTCGGGGGCGGCGACTGCGTTGCCCCTGCTGCGGCTGGCATGCGCGCTTCATAACGAGATGGCGACTTTTGCCGAAGCCGCGGTGTCGGGCCGCGACAGCTGATGCGGATCGATCTGCTGCGGCACGGCGACACCGGGCGCGAGCGCTATCTCGACGGCCGCAGCGATCCGCCGCTGAGCGAGATGGGGTGGCGGCAATTTGCCAAGCAGACCCAAGACGGAGCATGGAGGCACATCGTGTGCTCGCCGCGGGCGCGGGCGCGGGCTGCTGCCGACGATTTGGCCCGACGATCGGGCACGGTGGTCCATATCGACCCCGACTGGAGCGAACTCGATTTCGGTCGTTGGGACGGGCGATCACGGGACGAGATCGCGGCGCGGCCTGATCATGCCGCATTGCTGCAGGCGTTCTACGCCGATCCCACGGCTTTTACCGCGCCCGGCGGGGAAAGCTGGGTGTCTTTGCGCGATCGCGTCGGTCGAGCCCTCGACAGGCTGACGACAGAACCTGAGCTCTCTCCCGTGCTGATCGTGACGCACGGCGGGGCCATCCGTGCAGCGCTGTCGTTGATCTTGAACTGGCCGCTGCGGTCGCTGTGGAGTTTGCGCATCAATCCCGCGACGCGTATCACGCTCGAGATCGGGCGCGGCGAGGACGATGCGCTCTGGGGCGAAATCATCGAGATCATCCAGCCATGAGTCGTCGTGAATTCTGGATCGCGCTGCAGTTTCTTACGCGCCTCCCGACCCCGCGTGTCGCCGACATGCGACCCGGCGATCTCAAGCGCGCCGCGATGTTCTTCCCCGCCGTCGGACTCGTCGTCGGGATATGTCTTGCCTTGATCGCGCGCATTCTCCACGGCAGCAATCCTTGGGTCGTTGCGCTCGCTGTGGTCGTGGCCTGGATCTGGATCACCGGCGCGCTGCATCTCGATGGGCTCGGCGACGTGGCCGACGCATTCGGCGCCTCGCACGGCAAGCCGGATCGCTTCATCGAGGTGCTGGGTGATCCTCATGCCGGCAATTTTGCCGTGGTCGCGATCGCCTTGCAGATCGCGGCGAAGCTCGTGCTCATCGCGCATCTGCCGGCGTCGCTTGCGATCGGGGCGCTGGTGCTCATTCCGGCCTGGGCGCGCTGGGGCACGTTGGTTTGGAGCAGGCTGCTCGTATCATTGAAGCCGGGGCTCGGGGCCAGCGTTGCAAACAGTGTCGGTTGGCTCCTGATTGGCGGCTGGGCGCTGGCGCTTCTCCTACTGGCCCTCATCGGCGCGCGCCCGACGCTCGTGGCGTTGATCGTCATTCCCGCCGTTGCGCTTTATTGGCAATCGCGGCTCGGCAGCATTACCGGCGATGGCCTTGGCGCCAGTGTCGAGGTGACGGAGACATTGCTGCTGTTCGCCTGCGTGTTCAGCCTGCAGTGAGCGCATCGGCGAGCCGTTGCCATTCCTCCTCGCGACCCGGCAGGCCGAAACGCAGCCAAGTCTCATTATGGGCGAACCGCCTGACGTGAATGCCTCGCTGCGCGAGGCGATCGGCCAGATGTCGGGCGGCCACGCTCTCGGCAAGACGGAACAGCGGGGTGCCGCCAACAATGTTGCAGCCGGCGGCCATCAGCAGCGCGTCGAGACGGTCGCAATCCGCAGCCAATCGTTGCCGCGCCTGCTGCAGCCACACATCATCCCGCAAGGCTGCAGCTCCGATCGCGAGCGCAGGTCCAGAGACCGCCCAGGGGCCGAGGTCACCCCTTAAGCGTTGGCAGAGTTCAGGTGCCGCAATGGCGAAGCCGAGCCGCAGGCCCGCGAAACCATAGGCCTTGCCGAAGGAGCGCAGCACGATGGTTGCTGGCGGCAGCCGAGACGTCAGGCTCGCATCACCAGGTAGAAAATCCGCAAAGGCTTCGTCCACGATCAGGAGGCCGTCACGCCGCGCCAGCTCGGAGCCGAGCGAAACGAGCGTCTCGCGCGGCAGTAGACGACCGGTGGGATTATTGGGATTCACCACGACGGCAACGTCGGCCTCGGCCAGCGCCTCGACCTCATTGACCGTGCGGACTCGATGGCCGCAACGATGCCAGCACAGCGCATGTTCCTCATAAGTAAGGCCGAGCACAGCGACCGTTCCCGGGGAACGGAGGCGGGGGATGATCTGCAGCAGCGCCTGGGTGCCTGGGGCGGCGATCAAGGAAGCAGGGGCTTGAAGTCCGCAGCGGGCCGCGGCGGCTGCGAGCAGGGTGCGTTCGTCGGCGTTGGTCGGCAACCGCGTCCAGGCCTCGGCCGCAAGCCTCGGCAGCGGATAGGCGATCGGATTGATGCCGGTCGACAGGTCGACCCAGGGCTGCGGCGCGTCGGGATAGCGGCGGCTGATCTCGTCGATATTTCCGCCGTGAGCGACCGCTTCCGGCCGGATGCCCCGCGTGCTACTCGCTTTATGGTCCATACCAGTCCTTCGATCGGGGATCGATGTTTCTCGCCGTCGCGCTTGCCGCGCTCATCATCGAGGCGCTCTTTGGCTACCCGCAAGCGCTGGTCCGCCGTATCGGACACCCCGTGATGTGGATCGGCGCGCTGATAGCATGGGCTGATGCTCACTGGAACCGCGCATCGGACTCCTTCCGTGCCCGCCGCGTCCGGGGTGTGGTGCTGGTCCTTCTGCTGGGAATGGCTGTCGCGTCTGTGGGGCTGGCGCTCGCGGCAGCCGCGCATTGGGCATTGCCGGAACCATTCGCGGCGCTGGTCTTAGGTCTCGTTGCGAGCAGTCTGCTGGCGCAGCGCAGTCTAGATCAGCACGTGTCCGCCGTAGCCTCGGCGCTCGACAAGGAAGGGATCGCCGGCGGCCGCCGTGCCGTGTCGATGATCGTCGGCCGCGATCCTGAAAGCCTCGACCAGGCGGGCGTTGCGCGCGCTGCGATCGAGAGCTTGGCTGAAAATTTCTCCGACGGCGTGGTCGCGCCGCTGTTCTGGCTGGCGGTCGCCGGCCTGCCGGGCATGCTGGTCTACAAGGCGCTCAATACTGCCGACAGCATGATCGGGCATCTGTCAGAGCGTCACCGCGCCTTCGGCTGGGCGGCGGCACGCCTCGACGACCTCGTCAATCTGCCGGCATCGCGGCTTTCGGCGGTGTGGCTGGTGCTTGCTGCCTGCGTGATCCCTGGTGCCGCGCCGCGCGAGGCGATACGTGCAGTCTGGCACGGCGCCCACAAGCATCGCTCGCCCAATGCCGGTTGGCCAGAGGCGGCGATGGCCGGCGCGCTTGGCCTGCGACTGGCGGGCCCGCGTGTTTATCACGGCCAAATCGTCGAGGATGCCTGGATTGGCGCGGGGCGCGCGGAAGCGGAGGCGCGCGATATCAGGCGCGCGCTGTCGCTCTACCGGGCCGCCTGCATGATTCAAGGTCTGGTGATTGCCGGGCTGGTGATCGCTGTCAGCCAATGACCGGCAGCGTCGGTGTGCGTGCCAGCTCCAGAATGCGATCGATATCAACGTGTCGTTCGAGATGCGCAGCCAGCTCATCCAGCGTGGTCTCGACCTCGGCCTCGTAGTCCGAGACCGTTGAATCCGCGCCGAGGCCAGCCAGCCATTGGCTGCGCAAGCCGTCGGCGCTGAACAGCCCGTGCACATAGCATCCCGCGATGCGGCCGGTTGCGACGGCCGCGCCATCGCTGCGGCCGTCCTCGAACTTGAGAAATGGCTGCGTCGTATCGGGGCCGGTGGTCTGCCCGATGTGCATTTCATAGCCGCGGAAGGATGCGCCGCCGCTCAGCAGCGTACCGCCGACCTCACGCAGCGCCTTGTCCGAGGTGAGAACGGTCGTCACATCGAGCAGGCCGAGGCCGGGGACCGCGCCGGCCTGACCTTCGCGGCCATCAGGATCGCTGATGATCCGGCCGAGCATCTGATAGCCGCCGCAGATGCCGAGCACACGGCCGCGGCGCCGGACGTGAGCTGCAAGATCGATATCCCAGCCGGTTTGCCGCAGCGCGGTCAGATCGGCGATGGTCGCTTTCGAGCCCGGCAGAATGACGACGGCGGCATCACCGGGGATCGGGGTCCCGGGACGCAGAAACTGCAATTCGATTCTGTCTTCCAGCTGTAGCGGATCGAACTCATCGAAATTGGAAATCCGCGGGTAGGCCAGTACGACGACCTTAGGCGGGCCGCTTGGAGGTGAGGCCCCGCGCGAAGGAAGCCCCAGCGCATCCTCTGCCGGCAAGCGATGCGCGCCGGCGAAATACGGCACGAGCCCTAACGCCTGCCAGTTCGTCCGCGCCGCGATCTCGGCCATTCCAGCCGCGAACAGGGCCGGATCGCCGCGGAACTTGTTGACGAGAAAGCCTGCGATGAGCGCAGCATCCTCCGCCGCCAGCACGGCCTTGGTCCCGACCAGGCTCGCGATGACGCCGCCGCGATCGATATCTCCGATCAGGACCACCGGCAGGTCCGTCGCACGGGCAAAGCCCATATTGGCGATGTCGCCGGCGCGAAGATTGATCTCGGAAGCCGAGCCAGCGCCTTCCACCAGCACAACGTCTGCGTCGTCGGCGAGGCGCGAAAGACTGTCGAGCACCGCGCCCATCAGTTGTGGTTTCATCGCCTGATAGGCCGATGCCTTGGCGTTGCCGATCACGCGGCCTTGCACGACGACTTGCGATCCGACCTCGCTCTGCGGCTTCAGCAGCACCGGGTTCATGTGTACCGAGGTCGGCCGCTTCGCCGCGCGCGCCTGCAGCGCCTGAGCGCGGCCGATCTCGCCGCCATCTGCGGTCACGGCCGCATTGTTCGACATGTTCTGCGGCTTGAATGGCGCCACTTTGAGGCCGCGCAAAGTCAGCGCCCGCGCGAGCCCGGCAACGATGAGCGACTTGCCGACGTCGGAGCCGGTGCCCTGGAACATGATGGCGCGCGCGACCATGCGGTTAAAACTCGATGCCTTCCTGCGCCTTCACGCCGGCGGTGAAGTGATGCTTGACCAGATTCATCTCTGTGACGAGATCGGCGGCTTCGATCAATTCGGGCTTGGCATTACGGCCGGTGACGACGACATGCAGATCGGGGCGACGCGCACGCAAGGTTTCGACGACATCAGTGATCGGCAGGTGATCATAGCGCAGCGCGATGTTGAGCTCGTCGAGAATCAGGAGCCGGATCGAGGGATCGGCCATGAGCTCCTTGGCCTTGGCCCAGGCGCGCTCGGCCGCGGCGACGTCGCGGGCACGATCCTGAGTCTCCCAGGTAAAGCCTTCGCCGAGCGTGTGCCATGTGACCTGGTCGCCGAACTTTTCGATCGCCTTGCGCTCGCCGGTTTGCCATGCGCCCTTGCCGAATTGCACCACGCCGATGCGGAAGCCGCGGCCGAGGGCGCGCAGCATCAAGCCCCAGGCAGCCGTCGACTTACCCTTGCCCTTGCCGGTGTGGACGATCAGCAGGCCTTTTTCAACGGTCTTCGATGCGACCTCGGCGTCCTGGATCGCTTTGCGGTTCTCCATCTTGGCCTTGTGGCGCGCATCCTCGTTGTGGTCACTCATTCTCGTTTCCTCTCGATGCGCTGCTATTTCAACGTCAGCGGCAGGCCCGCCGCCATCAGGATCACGCGATCCGCGGATGTTGCAATATCCTGGTTGAGGCGGCCCTGCGCATCGCGAAACGCGCGGGCCAGCGCGTTATCCGGCACGATGCCGAGCCCGACCTCGTTGGAGACGGCAACGATTGGGCCCCTGGCGGCAGCTAATGCATCGGCGAGCTCACGACAAGCAACGGCAACGTCGCGGCCGCTCAGCATGATATTGCTGAGCCAGAGCGTGAGACAATCGACCAGAACAGGTGTTGCAGAATCGCCGTTCGCCGCCACGGCAGCTGCAAGATCGAGAGGTGTCTCGATCGTCCGCCATCCATCGGCGCGGCGCGCTTTGTGTTCGGCGATGCGCGACGCCATCTCGTTGTCGAACGCCTGCGCGGTTGCGAGATAGATCCAGGGGGAAGGGAGGGCGGTGATCAGCGCCTCCGCGTACCGGCTCTTGCCGGAGCGCGCGCCGCCGAGCACCAGGGTCAGGCGCGGCAGGGCAGGGCTAGGCGGGGCGGGTGGCATGACGGCAGGATTTCCGATTGACGGGCTTTGGCTCGATCCCGTATCTAACAGATGACGGTTCTCCGAAAGGAGAGATTTAGGGAACGCGGTGCGGGATCTCCTCCCAAGGCCGCGGCTGCCCCCGCAACTGTAATCGGTGAGTGCGAGGCCTTTGAACCACTGGGAAACCGGGAAGGTGGTCTCGCGCGGCGACCCGAGAGCCAGGAGACCTGCCGTCGACATTGCTGTTGGCCGACCCGTCGCGCGGGGAGTCGCGATGCAGGGTTCTGATCCCGGAACTGTCTGGGATGCCGTCGGGCGCAGCGTATCGCACGAACCCTGACAGGTTCGGGCATCGACGGAGACGGCCATGAGATTTCCCACCAGATTTCCAACCCGCATCGCGTTTGCAGTCGCAGTCGTGGCACTGTTCGCCGATCCTGCATCGGCCCACCATATGATGGGCGGCAAGCTGCCGCAGACCTTGGCGCAAGGCCTGCTCTCCGGGCTTGCTCACCCCGTCATCGGGCTCGATCATTTCGCCGCGATTGTGGGAGCGGGCATCGTCGCTGCGCTGATCGGCCGTGGCTTTGCGCCGGTGTTGGCCTTCACCACGGCTATGATCGCCGGCGTGATGCTGCATGTCGGCCGCGCTGATATTCCCGCCGCAGAGCTTCTCGTCGGGTTGTCGACGGCCGCAATCGGCCTGCTGATCCTGCTGCGCGCCGGCTTCGGTGTGCTGCCGGTCGCGATCCTGTTTGCGTTGACCGGGATAGTGCATGGCTACGCGCTGGGCGAATCGATCGTTGGTGCTGAAAGCGCGCCGCTGGGCGCCTATCTCGCCGGGCTGCTGGTGATCCAGAGCGTCATTGCCGCCGGTGCGTTACTGGCCACCCGGATGATTGCTGCGCGCGGCGTTTCCTTCTCGCTTTTCGCGCTGCGGATCGCGGGCGCCGCGATTGCGCTGGTGGGCGGTGCGGCAGCCGCCATGGCGGCTGGTCTGGCCGGATGAGCAGCACAGACCCGGGCGCGACGACGTTGTTCGTCTGCGTCACCTGCCGGATGCAGAGCGCCGAGCCTGCGTCCAGCGAGCAGCCGCGTGCCGGTGCGCGGCTACTCGAGGCCATCCATGCGGTCGCAGCCGAGCATCGCGATGTCACCGTGGTGCCGGTCGAGTGCCTCTCGAATTGCAGTCGCGCCTGCACGGTTGCGGTCACTGCGCCTGGCAAGTGGACCTATATCGTCGGAGCGCTCGATCCGGATGTCCATGCCGATGATGTGCTCGCTTTTGCCAGGCTGCATCAGGTCCACGAGGCCGGCCTGCCGCCGTGGCGGGAGCGTCCCGAATACGTGAGAAAAAACACGATCGCCCGCGTGCCGCCGCTGCCGTCGCGCTCATCCAAAGAGGCTTCGCTGCCATGAAATCCTTCGCAAAGACGCCATGCACGATCGTCACCGGTTTCCTCGGCGCCGGCAAGACCACGCTGGTGCGCAACCTGATCGAGACCGCGAACGGTCGCAGGCTCGCCATCATCGTCAATGAGTTCGGCGATGTCGGGATCGACGGCGATATCCTGAAAGGCTGCGGCGTGCCGGATTGCCCGGAGGATCGCATCGTCGAATTGTCGAACGGCTGCCTGTGCTGCACCGTCGCCGACGACTTTGTGCCCGCGCTGAAGAGCCTGCTCAATCAGAACGAACCGCCCGAGCACATCGTGATCGAGACTTCCGGCCTCGCGCTGCCGAAGCCGCTGGTGCAGGCGTTCAATTGGCCGGAGATCGCAACCCGTGTCACCGTTGACGGAGTCGTTGCAGTCGTTGACGGGCCGGCCGTGATCGCCGGCCGCTTCGCCGATGATCCGGAGGCGCTGGCGGCGCAGCGCGCGGCGGACGGCTCGCTCGATCACGACAATCCGCTCGAAGAGGTGTTCGAGGATCAGCTGCTCTGCGCCGATCTGATCGTGGTGAACAAGAGCGATCTCATGACGGATGCGGAGCGGCAGGCGGTCGCTGCCGAGATCGCAGCTAAGGTGCAGCGTGCCGTCAAGGTGATCGCGTCCGAGCACGGCAAGCTGTCGGCCTCCGTGCTGCTCGGGCTGGGTGCGGCGGCCGAAGGCGACCTCGGCGCGCGGCCATCGCATCACGACAATGAGGCTGAGCACGATCACGACGATTTCGAAAGCTTTGTGCTCGACGTGCCGGCGCAGGCCTCGCCCGACGTGCTCCTGGCCCGCATCGCGGATGCTGTCGGTGCGCACGATGTGCTGCGGGTGAAGGGTTTCGTGGAAGTCGCAGGCAAGCCGCTGCGGCTCCTGATCCAGGCGGTCGGCAACCGCATCCAGCATCAATTCGAGCGGCCCTGGCGCGCCGGCGAGGAGCGGCGTGGACGGCTCGTGTTCATCGGCGAGCGCGGCCTCGACGTGGCCGCGATCAAGAACCTGGTTGCCGGCTAGCGAGGGCCGATGCATCTCCTGGCGACATCGGGTGCCGCGCTCGACGACCTCGAACAGGCCGTCGATCTCGCGCAGTCGCCGGCCGAGGTTGTGGTTCTGTCGTTCTCCGACAGCGACCTGTCGGCACTGGCCGAAGCGTGGCGAGGATCGCCGTCAGAACTGCCGAGCTTGCGTCTCGCCAGCCTGAAGCGGCTGAAGCATCCGATGTCGGTCGACCTCTATATCGATCGTGTCGCCGTTTCGGCGCGCGCCGTCGTCGTGCGCTGTCTCGGCGGGCTCGATTATTGGCGCTACGGGCTGGAGCGCCTGGCTGATGTGTGCCGGAGCCGAGGCATTCTGCTGGCGGTGCTGCCGGGCGACGACCGCGCCGACGAGCGGCTCGATGCGCTCTCGACGCTGCCGCTCGACGTCACCTCGAGACTCTATGGCTACCTGCACGAGGGCGGCACCGCCAATGCGCGCGAGGCGCTGCGCTATCTGAATTCGCTGCTGGGGCGTGAAGCCACATTTGCGGAGCCGGTTGCGCTTGGCTCTATCGTTGGATTCGCGGCCGGGCGTGGCGCCGTTCCCGTCGAGGAGTTGTGCGTTGCGGGTGACACGAAGCCATGCGCGCTGATCGTGTTCTACCGCGCCAGCCTGCTCGCGGCCGACACCGCGGCGATCGAAGTTCTGCAGGCGGCGCTCGAGCGGGAAGGGCTTGCGTCCGCCGCCGTCGCGGTGACAAGCCTGAAAGATCCTGACGTTGCGGATGGATTGGAACGGCTGATCAAGGCGCGACGGCCAAGCGTCGTCCTTAACGCCACGGCCTTCTCGGCCCTGCGTGAGGACGGCACCACCGTGCTTGACCTCGCCGTCGCGCCGGTGCTGCAGATCGTGCAGGCCCAAAGCAGTGAGGACGCCTGGACCTCGTCTGCGCGCGGTCTGTCGCCGACCGATCTCGCCATGAACGTGGTGCTGCCGGAGCTGGATGGGCGTCTGCTGGCGCGCACCATCGCGTTCAAGGGCGAGGCGCCGTTCGATGACCAGCTCGAATTCGGCGCGGTCCGTTATGTACCGCAGCCTGATCGCATCGCCTTCGTCGCGCGGCTCGCAGCGCGCTGGTGTCGCCTGCGGACGACGCCAGCGGCGAACCGCCGCCTCACGCTGATGCTGTCGGATTATCCGGCGCGAGGCGGTCGTCGCGGCTATGCGGTCGGCCTCGACACCGCGCAAAGCGCGACCGAAATCGCGCAGCTGCTCGCCGAGCAGGGCTATGATCTCGGTGCGTCCAGCCCAACTGCCGCTGACATCGAGGCGCTGTTGAGAGGTCAAGCGTCGGAGCTCGCAGTGCCTCTTGCTGCGTATCAGAGCCATCTCGCGGCCTTGCCAGACGATTTGCAGCGCGAGCTTGCGGCGAGTTGGGGCGCAGCGGAGGCAGATCCGACCTTTGTTGACGGCGCATTCCGCTTTCCGGCGCTGCGAGCAGGACATCTGCTGATCCTGCTACAGCCGGATCGCGGCGCTCATGTCGATCGCAAGGCGGGTTATCACGACACCACGGTGCCGCCGCGTCATGCCTATGTCGCGCTCTATGCGCATTTGCGCGAAGTGGAGCAGATCGACGCGCTGGTGCATCTCGGCGCCCACGGCACCTTGGAATGGCTGCCGGGCAAGGCGCTCGCCTTGTCGCAGAATTGCTGGCCGGAGGCCGTGCTCGGTCCGCTGCCGGTGATCTATCCGTTCATCGTCAACAATCCGGGCGAGGCCATGCAAGCCAAGCGCCGGCTTGGCGCGGTGACGCTCGGCCATCTGACGCCGCCACTGTCGCAAGCAGGCTTGCACGGTCCGCTGCTCGAGCTCGAGGGGCTGGTCGAGGAATATGCGGAGGCCGATGGGCTCGATAAGCGTCGCCTGAAGCTTCTGGAGGACGAGATCGTCGGGCGCGCCTGGGCAAGCGGCCTCGCTGCGGATTGCGGCCTGAAACAAGGCGCAGGCGGACGGGAGGCCGTCGCCAAGCTCGATGCGCAGCTCTGCGACATCAAGGAGCTTTCGGTTCGTGAGCGGCTGCACGTGTTCGGTCGTGCGCCGGATGATGTTGCGATCGGACTGCTCGGCGATGCTATCGCCGCTGCTGGCGGTACCCGTAACGAGGCGAAGGATCGTGCCGGGATCGATGCCTGCATCCGCGCCAGCGCCGCGGCCGAACGTGCGGCGCTGCTCGCCGCATTAGACGGCCGACGCATCGGGGCTGGACCGGCCGGAGCGCCGAGCCGCGGCAGGCTCGATGTGCTGCCGACTGGGCGCAATCTCACCGCAATCGATCCGCGCGCGATCCCGACCCGCACCGCTGCCGTGGTCGGTGCCCGCGCCGCCGATGAGGTGATCCGCCGCTATCTGCAGGATCACGGCGAGTATCCGCGGACCCTGGTGCTCGATCTCTGGGCCTCCGCCTCGCTGCGCACCGGCGGCGACGATCTCGCGCAGGCGCTCGCTTATCTCGGCGTGCGGCCGCGCTGGGATTTTAATTCCAACCGTGTCACCGGCGTCGATGTGCTGCCGCTGGCCTCGCTCGACCGTCCACGCATCGATGTGACCTTGCGCATCTCGGGCCTGTTCCGCGATATCTTCGAAGCGCAGATCGCGCTGTTCGACCTCGCGGTGCAGACCGTCGCCGCCCGTGAGGAGGACGATGCCGACAATCCGCTCGCTGCCGCAAAGCGTCGCGGCGAGAGCTTGACGCGCGTGTTCGGCGGCGCCCCCGGGACTTATGGCGCGGTGGCTGCGAGCCTGGCGCTTGGCTCCGATTGGGAGAGCCGCCAACAATTGGGTGAAGCCTATCTGGCGGCGACGAGTCACAGTTTTGGTACTGCCCCCGAGATCGCACAGGCCCAGACTGGCTTCCGCGAGCGCGTCCGCAGCGCCGATGCGCTGGTGCATCCGCAGGACGACCGCGAGCGCGACCTGCTCGACGGCGAAGAGGTGGCCGATTTCGCCGGCGGCTTCGCTGCGGCAGCGTCCGCGCTGGGTGTCTCGCCAGCGCTTCTGCATCTCGATACCAGCCGTCCCGATGCGCCGAAGGCGCGGGCGTTCTCGGAAGAGATCGCACGGGTGGTGCGCGGCCGGCTCACCAATCCACGCTGGATTTCCGGCATGCTCGCGCATGGCTATCGCGGCATCGCGGAGATCGCCCAAGGCGTGGATGCGCTGTATGCTTTTGCCGCTACGTCGGACACGGTACCCAGCCATCTGTTCGATGCGACACATTCGGCCCTGTTGCTCGATCCATCGGTGTGCGACGCGATGCTGGCGCGCAATCCTGCAGCGGTGGCTTCCATCATCTCCCGGCTCGACGATGCACTGCGGCGCCGGATGTGGGTGCCGCGCCGCAACGCCGTCGCGGATGAGCTCGCTGCAATCGCAGCGCGTGTGAGAGTTGCGGAGGCGAAGGCATGACGGCTTCCTTCGACATCAAGGGATGGTGTCCTGGCGCACGACGCCCGATGCAGAGCGGGGATGGTTTGATCGTCCGCGTCAGGCCGCATGGCGGCAGACTGCCAGTCCGCGCGCTCGAAGCGTTGGCCGAGGCCGCCGCCCGGTTCGGCAACGGACAGATCGATCTGACGCGGCGCGCCAATCTGCAGCTTCGCGGCGTGAAGCCGGAGACGCTTGCACCCTTGTGGGAGGTCCTGTCCTCGCTCGATCTGCTTGATGACGATGCAGAGCTGGAGGCCATCAGGAATATCGTCATCAATCCGCTCGCAGGGATCGACCCGACTGAGATCGCCGACATGCGTCCGGTCGCGCACGCGCTCGAACGTCAATTGATGGCCGTCGCTTCGCTGCGGCAACTGCCGGGCAAGTTCAGCTTCTTGCTCGACGGGGGAGGGCGACTTCCGCTGACGGACCTCGAGGCTGATGTTTGTCTCGTCGCGTATCGCGACGGCGCCTCGGTCGCAATCGGACTTCAAGCTGCGGCCGGGCTTGAATGGCTGGGTACGGTGGATGCGGAGCAAGCAGCCTTGGCGGCCGCTCAGCTTGCGCTCGCGATCCTCAAACATAGTCCGACCAGCCGCGCGCGCGCGCTGCCGGATGATGCGGTTGTTGCCATCCGCGCCGAGCTCGGCTTGCAAGCGTCGGGTCTTCCGATCACGCCAGCAAGGCGTGAAGCTTCGCACCGCCGCGGCCTGATCGCGCTTGCGAGTGGGAGCTATGCCGCCGGACTTGGAGCGGCTTTCGGTCGCCTCGATAGCGAGACCGTGTCGGCATTGCTGAGCGAGCTAACCCGACTTGGTCTCACCGAAGTTCGGCTGTCGCCGTGGCGTACATTCTATGTTGCTACGTCGAGCCGCCCGGACGCTGAGCAGATCCTCGCGTTTGCCCGCAGCCTCGGATTCATCGTCGATGATTCCGATCCGCTGACGCGTATCGATGCCTGTTCGGGCGTCGGTTGCTGCAGCTCGACGACGCTGGCCACGCGTGACCATGCAAGGGCATTGGCTGATATCGCGGAGCGCAGCGGCTTTGCCGGCACGCTGCACGTCTCCGGCTGCCCCAAGGGCTGCGCGCGCTCGGCCCCGGCGGATCTGGTGTTTGTCGGGGACGGGGCCCATTATCGGGTGGTACGGCAGGGAACGGTAAGAGATCGCGCCTTCATCGAACTCGATCCGTCTGGGATCTCAACCGTTGTCCCGACCTTGCTGGCCCAGGAGCGCAGTACTCATGTCTGATGTGCGCGACTATATTCGCGACGGTGCCGAGATCTATCGACGCTCCTTTGCCACCATCCGCGCCGAGGCCGATCTGTCGCGCTTCCGGGGGCTGGAAGAGAAGATCGCCGTACGCATCATTCATGCCTGCGGCATGGTCGAGATCACATCCGACATCGAGATGTCGGAGAGCTTTGCGGCAGAAGCGCGGGCCGCGTTGAACCGCGGCGCGCCGGTTCTGTGCGATGCCAAGATGGTGGCGCAGGGGATCACGCGCGCGCGACTGCCGGCAAGGAACGAGATCATCTGCACGCTCGATGATCCCCAAGTCGCAGCGTTGGCTGCGCGCCACGGCACCACGCGCTCGGCGGCCGCGCTCGAATTGTGGCGCCCACATCTTGCCGGCGCGCTGGTTGCGATCGGCAATGCGCCGACCTCGCTGTTTCACCTCCTGGATATGTTGGACCAAGGGGCGCCGCGACCCGCGGCTGTCATCGGCACCGCGGTCGGGTTCGTCGGCGCCAAGGAATCCAAGGAAGCACTCGCGGCCGACGGCCGCGTCCCGTATCTGATCGTCAGGGGACGCAAGGGCGGCAGCGCCATGGCGGTCGCCGCCGTGAATGCGATTGCGAGCGACATCGAATGAGCCTGCTCGACACCATCGCCGGCACGGCGCAGGCCGGAACGCTCTACGGCATCGGCGTCGGTCCGGGCGACGTGCGCTATCTGACCTTGCGCGCGGCAGGACTGATCCGCGCGGTGGATGTGGTGGCCTTCTTCGCCAAGCGTGGTCTCGAAGGCAATGCGCGCCGCACCGTGGCGCCGTTGATGGACACATCGCGGCACGAGTTGCGACTTGAATATCCCATCACCGAGGAAGCGCCGGTTGCGGACGCGACGTATCAGACGGAAATCGCAGCCTTCTATCGGCGCGCCGCCGAGAGCATTGCCGCGCATCTACGGGCAGGCCGCTCGGTTGGTCTGCTTTCCGAAGGCGATCCGTTCTTCTATGGCTCCTTCATGCATATGTGGCGGCGGCTGGAGCGCGACTTCCCGGTCGAAGTCGTGCCCGGCGTGACCGGCATGTCCGGTTGCTGGACCCGCGCCAATGTGCCGATCACCTGGGGAGACGATATCCTGTCCGTGTTGCCCGGCACGTTGGCGGAAGAAATCCTGTGCGACAGGCTGCAACATTGCGAAGCGGCTGTCATCATGAAGGTCGGGCGTAACCTGCCGAAGGTCAAACGTGCGGTCGCAAGCGCCGGGCTGCTGTCGCGCGCGCTCTATGTCGAGCGCGGGACGATGGACAACCAACGCATCGTTCCGTTGTCGGCCTGCGACGATGAGCGAGGACCGTATTTCTCGATGGTTCTGATCCCAGGCCAGGGACGTCAGCTATGACCGGAACGCTCACAGTGGTCGGCCTCGGCCCGGGGCGGCCGGAGCTCATGACTCCGTCCGCGGCCGAGGCGATCGCGCGCGCGACTGATCTGGTCGGCTATGGCCCATATCTCGATCGCATTGCGGCGCGGCCGGAGGGCCAGCGTAGACACGCGAGCGACAATCGTGTCGAGCTTGATCGTGGCCGACACGCGCTCGAATTGGCTGCTGATGGCAAGCACGTCGCGGTGGTTTCGGGCGGCGATCCCGGCGTGTTCGCGATGGCAGCTGCAGTGTTCGAGGCAGTCGAGATGGGGCCGGCGGAGTGGCGCCAGCTCGACATCAGGGTGGAACCGGGCGTGACTGCCATGCTCGCGGCGGCTGCCGAAGTCGGTGCTCCGTTAGGGGGGGATTTCTGTGCGATCTCGCTCTCAGACAATCTGAAGAGCTGGAGCACGATCACGCGGCGACTGCAGGCCGCAGCCCGCGGCGATTTCGTGATCGCGCTCTATAATCCCCTATCGAGGGCGCGGCCGCATCAGCTCGGGGAAGCGTTCGATATTCTGCGCCGGACCAAGCCGGTTTCCACGGTCGCCATGATGGTGCGCGCGGCCGGCACCGGCGAGGTCGGCTGTATCGTGACGACGCTCGGCGAGATCGATCCGGCGCACGCCGACATGCGAACGCTGGTGCTGATCGGATCGTCGGCGACACGCCTCATCATGCGTGACGGCAAGGCGCCGTGGGTCTACACGCCGCGTCGGGAGATGGAGCCGACATCGTGAGCGGACAGTCCTTCCAGCCAACGCAGGGCGTCGCGCGCACCGTCGAGCGGAACGCCGCGGGGCTTGTCGGGGCGCGCGATCATCACCACCGGGATCTGCAGTCGGCATGCGGCCGCGATTTTCGGATAGGTGGCGGGGCCGCCGGAATTCTTCGATACGATGGCCTGAATGCGTTCGCGCCGCAGAAAGGTTTCTTCCTTGGCTTCATCGAACGGACCGCGGTCGTAGACAAAGCTGATGTCGGGCGGCAGCGGCACGTTGCCGGCAGCATCGATCGTGCGCGCAATATAGTGATGCCGGGGCGCTGCGCTAAAGGCGGCGAGTTCGAGACGGCCGAGACTGAGAAAGACGCGGGCGGGCTCGGCGCCGAGCGCGGCCGCTGCGGCGTGCGCCGTGTCGACGTCGATCCAGCGATCGTCG
This sequence comes from Bradyrhizobium sp. SZCCHNGR1005, assembly GCF_032489995.1. Classification (NCBI taxonomy): domain Bacteria; kingdom Pseudomonadati; phylum Pseudomonadota; class Alphaproteobacteria; order Hyphomicrobiales; family Nitrobacteraceae; genus Bradyrhizobium; species Bradyrhizobium sp. SZCCHNGR1005. The sequence goes on along the minus strand of NZ_JAUEZC010000005.1, from coordinate 338,481 downwards.
TCCGCACGCATCCAGGGCGGCCGAACGATGGAGGCGAGCGGGAGGGACAGCGTCTGGCACGCCGCAACCGCGTGAGCCGAAATCTGCGCGGCGTAAGGATGGGTGGCATCGACCACGGCGGCGATGTCGTTGTCCCGCAGCCACGCCTCAAGTCCGGCGATCCCGCCGAAGCCGCCGATGCGCGTCGGAATCGGCTGCGGTTTCGGCGAGGTCGTACGCCCCGCGAGCGAGAGCGTCGGCTGGAATCGGTTGTCGCCGGCCAGCAGTTGCGCCAGCTCCGAGGCTTCCGTGGTGCCGCCGAGAATGAGAACGCGCATGAAGGGTGTGGTCCGTGATGAGTTCGGCCGCAGCTTGCAACGCGACACGTTGGCTGTCCATCGTTGGAATCGGCGAAGATGGCCCGGACGGATTGTCGCCGCTCGCGCGCCGGCTGGTTGCAAGCGCATCGCTTGTCGTTGGTGGCGCGCGCCATCTGGAACTTGCGCGCTCCTTGATCTCCGGCGAGCGGCTGGCCTGGCCGAGCCCGTTGCATCTTGCCTTCGACGAGATCGCTGCGCGACGCGGTAACGCTGTCGTTGTGCTCGCGAGCGGTGATCCCTTCAACTATGGCGTGGGCAAACAGCTCGTCGAGCGGTTTGCCGCCGAAGAGATGTTGTGCCTGCCGCAGCCGTCGTCGTTCAGTCTGGCCGCGGCGCGGCTCGGCTGGGCGCTGCAGGACGTCACGCAAATCAGCCTGCACGGCCGGGCTCTGGAAGGCATCATTCGTCATCTCAGTCCGCGTGCGCGGATCGTCGCGCTGTGCTGGGACGGTTCGACGCCGAAGAAGCTCGCGGTGCTGTTGTCGTCGCGTGGCATGGGCCACTCGCGCTTGACCGTGCTGGAGGCAATGGGCGGACCGCAGGAGCGGGTGCGTCGGGCAATTGCCAAGGAATTCGATCTCACGGACATCGGCGCGCTGACGACGATCGCGATCGAAGTCGTTGCCGATCCGGATGCGCCGATCATCAGCTTGGCGCCTGGTCTTCCGGATGACCTGTTCGAGCATGACGGGCAGCTGACCAAGCGCGAAATTCGCGCCGTGACATTGTCAGCGCTGGCGCCGCGGCCGGGCGAATTGCTCTGGGACGTCGGTCTTGGGGCCGGGTCGATCGCGATCGAGTGGTTGTTGCGACATCCATCGCTGCGTGCCGTCGGGATCGAGGCGCGACAGGATCGTGCCGATCGCGCGGCGCGCAATGCCATTGCGCTGGGCACGCCGGATCTCCGGATCATCGTCGGCTCCGCGCCGGCCGCTCTGAACGATCTGGAGTGGCCTGACGTGGTTTTCATCGGCGGCGGCATCTCAGATGAAGGTGTGTTCGAAACAATCTGGTCTCGGCTGAACCCGGCCGGCCGATTGGTGGCGAATGCCGTCTCGCTCGAAGGCGAGGCGCGGCTGACTGAGTTGTTTCACAAACATGGCGGCGAATTGGTCCGCGTGGCTGTGGCTCATGTGAGACCAATCGGCACCATGCATGGCTGGAAGCCGGCGATGCCGGTCACGCAATGGCGGGTGACGAAGCCATGATCGCGCTCGGGATCGGCTGCCGCCGCAACGCATCAGCGGATGATATTGAGAGACTGATCGCCGAGGCACTCACGATGGCAGCGTTGCAGGCCGAGTCCATTGGCGTTGTCGCGACCGAGCGCGCCAAGGCAGAGGAGCCTGGGATCATTGAAGCCGCGCGTCGGCTGGGACGTCCGCTCATCGGTATCGTCGCCAGCGAGCTTGGCAGAGTGTCGCATAGCGCAGTCACCAACAGCGATCGCGTGCAGCACCTGAAAGGGGTGCCGTCGGTGGCGGAGACGGCGGCGTTGGCGGCCGCCGGCGCGCATGCACGTTTGATCCTGCCGCGCATCGCCAATGCGAGAGCGACCTGCGCGCTCGCGGAAGGAGAGGGGCAGGCTGCCGGGGAGTTCCAAGCATGACCGTGCATTTCATCGGTGCCGGTCCTGGCGCGCCTGATCTGATCACGGTCCGCGGCCGCGACCTGATCGCGCGCTGTCCGGTGTGCCTCTATGCTGGCTCGCTGGTGCCAAAGGCGCTGTTGGATCATTGTCCGCCTGACGCGCGCATCGTCGACACCGCGCCGCTGTCGCTCGACGAGATCATTGCGGAGATGGCGCGGGCGACTGCAGCCGGCGGCGACGTCGCGCGGCTGCATTCGGGCGATCTGTCGATCTGGAGCGCGCTCGGTGAACAGCTGCGGCGGCTCGATGAGCTTGGAATCCCATTCACGGTTACGCCGGGCGTGCCGGCCTTTGCCGCGGCTTCCGCGGCGCTGGGGCGTGAACTGACCCTCCCGGGCCTGGCGCAATCGGTGGTGCTGACGCGCACCTCCGGCCGAGCCTCGGCAATGCCGGAGACCGAGACGCTCGCCACTTTCGCGCAATCCCGGGCGACGCTCGCGATCCATCTCTCCATCCATGTCCTCGAAAGCGTGGTGGAGGAACTGGTGCCTCACTACGGCGCCGACTGCCCGATCGCGATCGTCTATCGCGCAAGCTGGCCGGATCAGCGCATCATCAGCGGCACGCTGGGCACGATCGTTGCGACGACGAAGTCCGATCCGATCGAGCGTACGGCATTGATCCTGGTCGGGCAGGCACTCGCTGCAAAGGATTTTCGGGCCAGCGCTCTCTACGATGCCGATTATCAGCGCCGCTTTCGTGGGAGAGGCGAATGATCAGCACCGTCGTACTGTCCGACCAGCAGCCCAACGCGATCGAACACCGCAATGTCGAGGGCGATACCATCGCCAAGCGCACGCCTTGCGGTGCGCCACGCTGCGCGTGCGACCACGTCGCCGGCCGGAAAAGCCAGCCGCTTGGCTTCGTCGAGAACCTGCAGCGCCGTATTGGCGCCGCGCGCGGCACCCACAAGCGCATCGGGCGCACCGGCGTCGGACAGCGCGTCCGCAAGCCAGGCGCGATCGACTTCTCCGGCCCGCGAATGCAGGTCGAGCAGGCCCTGGCCGAGCTTCGTCATCTTGGCAAAGCCACCGGCGATCGTGACGCGCTTGACCGGATGGCGGCGAAGATATTTCAGCATGCCGCCGACGAAATCGCCCATGTCGATCAGGGCCGCATCCGGCAGTCCGTACAAGTGCTGCACCGCCTTCTCGGAGGTCGATCCGGTCGCGCCGGCGATGTGCGCAAGCCCGGACGCGCGTGCGACGTCGATGCCGCGATAGATCGAGTGAATCCAGGCCGCGCAGCTGAAGGGAATGACGATTCCCGTCGTGCCGAGGATCGACAGACCGCCGAGAATGCCAAGCCGCGGGTTGAGCGTTTTCTTTGCAAGCTCCTCGCCGCCGGGAATGGAAATCTCGACGATTACGTCGGAAGGACTGTCGAATGCGGCGGCAGCCTCGCGGACCGCCGCGCTGATCATCTGTCGCGGCACCGGATTGATTGCGGGCTCCCCGGGCGGCAGCGGCAGTCCCGGCTTGGTCACGGTGCCGACGCCTGGCCCGGCCCGGAACACGATACCCGAACCATCAGGCCCGCGCCGTACGGTCGCCTTGATCAGTGCGCCGTGGGTGACATCGGGGTCGTCGCCGGCGTCCTTGATGACACCAGCGGTGGCGGCGCTCGCGTCACCCTCGTGCATCGCGACCGCAAAACTGACTCGCTGGCCGCTCGGCAAAGTGATCTCGACCATTGCGGGGCAGGTTCTCGTGATCAGAAATTCATAAGCCGCGCGGGCAGCAGCAGTGGCGCAGCTGCCTGTGGTCCAGCCACGCTTCAGGGGACGTTCCGGTGCTCCCACGGTTTCAGTCATCGTCGATCGCATAGCACAGTTTGCTGCGTTGGAACGGTACCACGGCCATGACGGTGGCCGGACCAAAAGGGCTGATCATCGCCGCGCCGCGTTCCGGCGCCGGCAAGACCACGATCGCGCTTGGGCTGATGCGGGCCATGGTCCGGCGTGGAACGCGGGTCCAACCGTTCAAGTGCGGACCGGATTACATCGATCTCGCCTTCCATTCGGTTGCCGCCCGGCGGACGAGCTACAATCTCGACTGCTGGGCGATGTCAGCGCCGCAGCTTCGTCGGTTGGCGAGCGACACGACGGCCGGTGCCGATCTCGCCATCGTTGAAGGCGTCATGGGCTTGTTCGACGGCGCGCCGGGTTCGGGTCGTGCGGGCAGGGGCTCGGCAGCCGACTTGGCGGCGCTGCTTGGTTGGCCCGTCGTACTGGTCATCGACGTCAGCGGTCAGGCCGAGACGGCCGCCGCGGTCGCGCTCGGCTGCGCACGCTATCGCGACGACATCGAGATTGCCGGCGTGATCCTCAATCGCGTCGCCAGTGCGCGGCATCGCGCGTTGATCGAGCCCGCTTTCGTGCGGATCGGGATCAAGCTGCTGGGCGCCCTGATCCGCGACCAAGAGCTCGTGCTGCCGGAACGGCATCTTGGCCTGGTTCAGGCCCAGGAGATCGGATCGATCGAGCAGCATCTTGATCGTTTAGCGGATCGGATCTGCGAAACCACCGATCTCGACGTGATCAGTTCGTTGGCCCGGCCGATGGCGGGCGGGTCACATGATGCGGGCGCCGCAGGCTTCGGGATCAAGCCACCGGGGCAACGGATCGCGCTGGCCTCGGATGCTGCATTCTCCTTCAGCTATCCACATCTCACGCGCCATTGGCGTGAGTCAGGTGCCGAGATCGTGACCTTTTCACCGCTGGCGGACGAGGCCCCGGACGGGTCGGCCGATGCCGTATGGCTGCCGGGCGGCTATCCGGAACTGCATGCCGGCCGGCTGGCCGCGGCCGATCGTTTCCTCGGCGGCTTGCGGCTTGCGGCCGAGAGAGGGGCGCGCATCCACGGCGAATGCGGTGGCTACATGGTGTTGGGGACCGGCCTGGAGGATGCGCAGGGGGCTCGCCACGCCATGGCGGGTCTGCTGTCGCTCGAGACCTCCTTCGCCAAGCGGCGGCTCCATCTCGGCTACCGTCGCGCGCGGCTGCTCGCCGATTGCGCGCTCGGCGCACGGGATGCGATCGTGTTCGGCCACGAATTTCACTATGCTTCGATCTTGGCGGAAGCCGACGATCCGCTGATCGAGTGTTGTGATGCAGTGGGCGGCGCCATCGCAGAGCCGGGGGCGCGCCGCGGTCCGGTCAGCGGATCGTTTCTTCACGCCGTGAGCGGAGAGGCGTCATGAGCGAGCCGAAACCGGAGCCGCCGAAGTTCGACGCCGCGTTCAAGGATCGCTTTGCACAGCTGGTGCGCTGGCGGCGCGACGTCCGCCGCTTCCTGTCCGCGCCGGTGAGCCCGGAGCTGATCGAGCGGCTGCTGGCGCTCTCGTGCTACGCCCCCTCGGTCGGCTTCAGCCAGCCCTGGCGCTTCGTGCTGGTCGAAGATCCGAGACGGCGTGCCGCCATCGTAGCCAACTTCAAGGCCGCGAACCAGGCTGCGCTGGAAGGCTATCACGGCGAGCGGCGTGCGATCTACGCACAGCTGAAGCTGGAAGGGCTGACCCAGGCGCCGGTGCATCTCGTGGTCTGCGCCGACGAAGCGACCGAGACCGGCCATGGTCTCGGTCGCAAGACGATGCCGGAAATGCTGCGCTATTCCGTCGTCGCGGCGGTCCAGACCTTCTGGCTTGCGGCCCGCGCAGAAGGACTTGGGGTCGGCTGGGTTTCGATCCTCGATCCGCAGGCAGCCTGCAGTTCGCTCGACCTGCCGCCGGACTGGACGCTCATAGCCTATCTCTGCGTCGGCTGGCCGGAGGAGGAGCATGACGATCCGGAGTTGGAGCGTCATGGCTGGGAGGCGCGGCTGTGCGACGCCGCGGTCAAGCCGCTCAAACGTTGAGTTAGAGCATGATTCGGAAAAGTGGAAACCGGTTTTCCGAAAAGATCATACTCAATCAAAGAGATGAGATCATGATGCGATTCCTTGTAATCGCATCATGATCTAGGACGCGAGCGCGAGCGGCGGCGCTTCCACGACCACCGCTGCAATCGGTTGGGGTGCGGTGGCGCCAACGAGCTGAAAGCGCATGCCATGCAGCGTCACCGTCAGCGGAATGCCGCGGAAGTCGTCGTGGAAGGCTCGGATGCGGCGCTTCATCTCGGTCGCCGCGATGCCGGCGGGCATGTCGCACATCGCAGCATACATCTGCTTCGTGCTCTTGATGCCGTGCCACGCAACCTCCAACGCCGGCAGCGGCGCGCTTTCGCAGGCGATGTCGCGAGCCATGCGCCAGAACAGATAAGCGAGCCGCACGAACGCCATCTGTTCCAGGCCGCGGACTTCGATGCCGTCGGGAATGTCGAATTCTTCGAGGCCAACGATAGCGCCGCAATCCACGCGCGCTTCCATCACATGCGCGGTCGCACCGAAGCGTTTGACATCGTCGTAGAGTGCGAAATGGGCCGGAGCCCAGCCCGGATAGTCCGGCGGACCTGGATGGAAATTATAGGCGCCATGGCCGAGCGCGCGAAGGATGCGTGCCGGGACGATCACGCCCGTCGTAAATGCGACGAGCCGCGCGTTGGTGAGCACCGCGGGGTCGATGGCTTCGAGCTCGGCCAGGGTGACGGCGCAGCGGAACGACAGGCCCGGATTGTGCGCTTTGAGCAGTTCGGTCAAAGCCATCTGCTGGTCGCGGCTGCCGGTCAGAAGGATGATCGTGTTGAGCATGTGGCTTCGGGTCCTGAATTCAGCGGGGATTGCGCATCACGCGGGCCGGTTGCATCGCGGACTCGGAGGTCGCGAGCGAACGGAACAGATCACTCGGAAGATTCTGTGTGGGAGCGATCTCGATCACCCGGTTGTCGGCGAGGAATGCGGCCTCTTTTGCGACTTGCACATCGTCCTGCCAGGGGCAGAGCGACAGCTCGAGCCGCGCGAAGCCGCCGCAGTCGGCAGCGAACGCGCTGGTCACGGCCTGGATGCTGGCTGCGGTGGCGCGCGCTCCTGCGGCTTCGAAGTCGCGCAGGATCACGGTGACCGCCTTGTTCGATCGGACCGCCGAATTGAGCACGAGCAACGCGTCCCGTGCGCCGATGCGGCCGGCACGTCGCGCGGCCCGGACCCTATCGGCAAAGTCCGAATCCGGACCGAGATCTGCAGTCGTCGGTCTGAGATTATGGACGATCGTCGCGAGTTTCGCGCCGGCTTCGCCGGCGATGGCGTGATAGGCGCGGGGCAGCCAGAGCGTGTCGAGCGGAATTTGCGACGAGGTCAGGCTCCAGGCCTGGTCTAGCAGATAGGCTTCCCACACGGCAGGATAGGAATGGGCGAGGGTCTGCCATGTCCGCAGCATCGCTTCGGCGGCATTCGAGCGCCCGAAATACAGGGTGCGCGCCGACATCTCCCAGCCGTTCCACTTGTGGACGGCGAAATCGCAGGCCGCTTCGACCGGCAGTTCCGGTGCGGACTGCAGCATCGTGTCGGTATCGACGAATAGTAGCGGCTGAGCGTGCCGTTCCCACATGCGGGCAATGAAGTCGGCCTTCTCGAATGCGAGCATGCGGTCGTCGTGAACGCTGTCGATAGCCTCGACAATGAAGCTCAACCCGAGCCGCTCCAGCGAGCTCTTCAAATGGTAGGCCGTCATATCGCCGAGTGCACGGGGATAGCAGGACACGACGAGGGGGCCCTTAACCTGTGTCGCGCTGGCCGGTGACCTCCAGTGGAGGCCGCCCCACCAGAGTTCATGAGGGCCGTCGGCACCGCATGTGCCGACCGTTCCGAATTCCGACAGCTTGGACTTCAGGAAGTCGAAGGCGGGATTTTCGCCGAACGGGATCACGACCGCAGCCGTCGGATCCAACGAGCGGTATAATAGCTCCGCGCCTGCGCCGCTCGGTGGGTCTATCACGATGACAACACGGCCGCTTCCGGGGCGGGCGCCGCTTCCCCAGATCTCGGCGCGACCGAAGCTGCGTATCAGCCATTCGATCCGGCGATTTTGCGCATCGCCAAGCTTGACTCCTTGAGACTTCAACACCCCTCCAAGCGCTGTGCTGGTATCGTCGGTCCGGTCGGTGTTGCTGCCCATCATGCTCCTGGCTCCTCGGAGCTAGAACGGATCACGACGTCGGATCAGGCGGACTAATCATGTCGCCGTTGCCGTGCCTTGTTCGCCGAGTTGGGACGCGATCATTCGCCAGGGGTTCTCATCGGACGCGGCCGGTCGGCTGGTGCTAATCCGATCATGGTTGAGAGACGTGAGAGCGACGGTGTAGACACTGACATCGCCCTTGGCGGCCAGCACTGGAACGATGAGGCAGCCGTCCTCGCTCGTGGCGTGATAGTGGCGGCCCTGACGTTCGAGGTTTGCAAACGTCAGTCTATCGTCGGGAAGGGCTGTTACGTCGGCAGACTTGGCTGCCTCCGCGACGGTCTCGCCGCTCTGAACGGTGATGCCATGCAGAATTCCCGCGCGTGCAAATTTGGCGAGCGGCAGCACGATCATCTCGATCTTCATCCCGCGTGAGACTGGAATGCGGATCCTGATGTCGCCGAGCCCCGTCCGGTATAGGGTAATTTGTTCCATCGAAGCAGAACCGTCGGCCTTGAATAGGCCAACCTCGAGCCTGTCGCAGGCCGCTTCGCCAAACACGTCGGGCGGCAGCCGGTTGGCGCCGAACAGCGTGTAGAGATAGGAATGCGCGGGCGAGATCGAGGCGAGACTTCCGGCCAGCCACATCGGCGGCTCCTCGGCGGCGCACGCAGAGCTAAGGCCACGGGCGATCAGCTGATTATCGATGAAGCTTCTGTCGATCAACGGTTGCAGCGTAGCGGTCCCGAGATTGACGTCATGTTGGAAGCCTCCGAGCAAAGCGAGTTCGTCGTCATCCGGGAGCAACAGCAGGCGGGCCAAGGTCGCCGCGGTCCAGCGTGCCGAGACATCCGACGGGATGAATGGCTGGAGCCGATAGGTCGCCGCCAAATCGCGCGCAGCTGAGGCAAACGCGATGGCGCCGGCCTGGACTTCGGCCACGCATGCGAGCTGCGCGGCGGGAAGCGGATTGGTTTCGTGGAGGACGTCTCTGCCGCAATAGTCGCGGACGGATCCTTCCGCAGAGCTGCACAGCTGTTCGAGCAGCGCGACGTTACGGAGGAGGGCGCGCTTCATGTGCGGCGTCACGACGAGGTCGGAGATCAGGCCGCTGGCGCTGTCGCCTCGCGGGAGATCGTGAAATGCATCGTCGACGGAGAGCAGATAGGTGCCGTGCAGCCTGATCTTGACGCCTTCGCGGTCGAAGACGCGGCGCAAGGCCTTCTGCACGCTGCCGGAATAGCCGAGATCGACCAGCACCAGGTCTGTGCAGGAGTCGAACTCGGGAATTGCAGCACGGAGATAATCGAGCAGACGCGACCGCATGCCGGAGGCGAGTTGCATGCTTTCACGCCGGCTCATGAGGTCGGGAAGGGCGTCCGCAAGTTCCGAACCCTTGACGACACCATCGGAATGGGTGGCGAAGAAGTTGGCCACAGCCGGTGGCAGGACCTTGCTGATACCGAAGAAGCTGTGTGCGTCGAGTGCGGGAATCGTCTCAAGCAGTTTGCGCAGCGGCTCGAGCGTGTCGGCGGCGGCGATCACGGCCACGCGGCGGTTCACCTCGATGTAGTGGGCATCATCACGTCGGTTCTGCCAAACGCGATGCGAGAGAAAGCCGTCACGCCCGAGAAAGCCCAGGGCCACCTTTCCGCTGGCCTGCCTCAACGCAGCACAGCGGGATTCGATAAAGGCCTCGAATGCAGCCATGACCGGGCCGATCACCGTCATGCCGAGATGGAACGCGGGATATCGTTCCGCGGTCTGGGCGGCGATCATTCGCCGCAAGGTGCGCAGCCCATGATCCAGTCGGGCCGGTCGGCCCGGCGACAAGAGCTCGAACAACGCGGCTTCCCGCTGCAGCTTGGAGGCCAATTGGGCGCTCGCCTGCGGATAGTAGCGGGGCCGAATGCCATGCCGGCGCGCACCCTGGATGTCCGCGCGCTCATTGTCTCCGATGTGAAACGACTTCGCCGGGTCGACCTTCTGCTCGGCAAGATATTTGGCGAACAGCTTTTCGCTCTTGCCGTGGCCATGCTCGCATGAGGCGTACAGAAAATCCCAGCTCAAGTCGGGACAGCAGTTGCGCAACAAATGAGCAAGCTGCTTCGTGGTCCAGTAGGTGTCCGAAATAAAGCCGACGCGAAAACCTTGCCGCTTCATTTCCAGATATTGCTGAAGCATGTCCGGGTTGGTGCGGCAGAGATCGAGCTCGGCGCGAAACTCGGCAACAGCCAGGTCGTTCAGAGCGTCGCGATCGAGGCCAAACAGCTTGAAAGGAAAGAAAGAATATATGTCGGTGATCCGGACTTCGGCCGATCCACGCTTCTTCTTGGCCTCACCGCGGGCGCGCGTTTCCGCGCGAATGCGATGCTGAGTGAAATGTTCTGTAACATTCGGATGCGTGACAGATAAGCCTGAGAGCTCATAAGTCCGTTCGAAAACGCCATCCGGCATAGTGCAGGCGCGTACTACAAACGTATCGAAAACATCGAACGAGCACGCAGCAACAAGCTTCGCTCGACGCATTGCGCCGACCGCTGCGACCTTCATCTGAAAAAATCCCCCGCTCCGTATGCTATTAACGGTCGGTCGCACCAAATCAGGCGCTCGAATTTCAAAAAAAATCATCGCGCAGTTCAAAAACGCGCGCGTGACGACTGACAGATTCGAAAAATCGGATAGTTTTGAGTTCGTGATTCGGAAAAAGTTGCCGAGTACGGAGATCGCTTCGTGCGAGACTCTGCTCAGCAGAGCCGGTCATCTTCCGCCTCGTGCGCCTGCCGCATGAGCCACGTAGAGTCCGCGTAACAGCTGCGTTTCCTGCTGATTTTCCTTTCCAGATGAATGTCCTGCGATGCGGACTGAATGCTTCACTTGGTCTCTGTTTGGACGGCGGCGTCGCTCCGTCCGGCATTTTTTGCCTGCAGGTGGGCAAAACATTCCCCCTAAGCTATTGAAAAATAACGAAAATAGTTCGCCTGACTTGCTCGCCTGCGGCGTTCAAGGGGTGGAAGCCGTTTGGAGTCTGTGCATTCGGCGCTGGGGGTTGGAGATTGAGGAATGAGCTACGCGCTTGATGTCTGGGCTCCCGCCGAGTTCGAGGCGGTCAAGGAACCGGCCCAGCAAGAGGTTGCGACGGTGCCTTGGCAAGAGTCGGCCGCAATCGTGCCGGACGGCGCGCCCCCCTGTAGCGATGCCGTATTCGACGAGGACAAGGATCTGCTCGATCGGCTGGCAACCGGGGATGAGACGGCTTTTCGGCAGCTCGTCGAGCGTCACATCGACCGCGCCTACGCGATCGCGTTGCGGATCGTCGGCAGCGCAGCCGATGCAGAGGATGTCGTGCAGGACACGATGTTGAAGGTCTGGACTCATCGGGGACGCTGGCAGCACGGCCGGGCGAAGTTCTCGACCTGGCTCTATCGTGTGGTGAGCAATCGCTGCATCGATCTGCGGCGCAAGCCGCGCACCGAGAATGTCGACGTCGTTCCGGAGGTTGCGGATTCCAAGCCTGACGCCAGCAGCGTCATCGAACGCGCCGAGATGAACGATCTGCTCGAGGCTGCGATGCAGAGGCTGCCTGAGCAGCAGCGCGTTGCAGTCATCCTGTCCTATCATGAGAATATGAGCAATGGCGAGATCGCCGACGTGATGGACACGACCATCGCCGCGGTGGAGTCGCTGCTCAAGCGCGGGCGCCAACAGCTGCGTGAATTGCTGCGTCGGCACGAGCGCGACATCCGCGGTGCGTTTACCGACTGCTAATCATAAGCTCCACGGCGGAAAGAATTTTCGCCTGATCCCGGCACGACTCTCCGTTTGATCGAACAGACGGGGCTGATCCGCACCGTCAGTCCTTCCACGATCCGGCCTGTCGCGCCGACCACTCAGGAGTCTTCACTGTGCCTGCAATTTCCACCAACGTTGCGGCCAACTCGGCCGTCCGCTACCTGAACATCAACTCGAACCAGGAAACAAGCGCTCTCTCGAAGCTGTCGAGCGGCTCGCGTATCACTTCAGCGTCCGACGACGCTGCCGGTCTCGCGATCTCCACCCGCATTTCCTCGGACATCACCACGCTGCAGCAGGCCGCGACCAACGTCTCCCAGGCAACGGCGATCCTGCAGACCGCCGACGGCGGGGCCTCCAACATCAGCGACATCCTGGCGCGCATGAAGTCGCTGGCCTCGGAATCGGATTCGGGCACCACGACCAACTCCAGCCGCACCTACATCCAGTCGGAGTTCTCGCAGTTGATCAGCCAGGTCAACTCGATCGCGTCGGGTACCCGTTACAGCGGCACCAGCCTGCTCGACGGCAGCAGCGCCACCTTCACGTCGGGCGTCGCCGTGATGGTCGGCTCTTCCAGCTCCGATACCATCAACATCACGCTCTCCAACCTGAGCTCGAGCTCTCTCGCGATCACCTCGCTCGACGTCAGCACCCAGAGCGGCGCCACCGCGGCCCTGTCGGCGCTCGACACCGCGATCGACACGGTCTCCAAGGCGCGCGCCGAGATCGGCGCGCAGGAATCGCGCTTCAACTTCAGCGCCGACTCGATCTCGACCCAGACCCAGAACCTGCAGTCCGCCAACTCGGCGATCAAGGACGTGGATATCGCCGCCGAGCAGGCGACGCTGTCGTCCGCCGAGGTGAAGACCCAGGCGGCCGTTTCGGCGGAAGCCGCGGCAAACCAGATGCCGCAATATCTGCTGAAGCTTCTCGGCTGATGTGCGATCTTCCGGGCCGGCGCGATGCCGGCCCGGCACTTGCTAAGGCGGGCCCCAAATCATGACAGTGAGCAGCGCGACCTCGGGCACGAGCAGTACGACGTCATCCTCGTCATCTTCGTCAAGCTCCAGCTCCGTCACGACATCAGGCACCAGCACGACCAGCTCCATCGACTGGACCGGTCTGATCGACTCCGCCGTCAATGCCAAGTTGACGCAGGCGACGCAGATCCAGACCAAGATCACCGCCAACCAGGCGAAAATCTCGGCCTACCAGACACTGCAGACTAATCTCAGCACGCTTTCGTCCGGCTTGGCCTCGCTGGCCACCTCGGTCGTCAATTCGCTCGCGACCAACGTTTTCGCAACCCGCGCGGCAACCCTCAGCTCGACCGGCGATGTGAGCGCCTCGTCAGCGCTGTCGATGTCGGTCAACAGTGGTGCGGCGACCGGTGATCACACGCTGACGATCAGCCAGATCGCGACGGCCCAGAAGGTCGCCGGCAGCAGCCAGTCCAGCCAGACCACCGCGCTCGGCTATTCCGGAACATTTACGCTCGGTCTTTCCGGGGGCAGCACAACGAGCATCACGGTGACGAGCAGCATGACTCTGCAGGACGTCGCCGACGCGATCAATGCCCAGACTTCCACCACGAATGTACAGGCATCGATCCTCCAGGTTTCGACCGGCTCCTACGAATTGGTGCTGACCGGAACCCAGGATGCCGCCAATATCACCTATTCGAGCACGTCCGGCGACGACATTTTGAACAAGCTTGGCGTAACCGACAGCTCGGGGGCGTTCTCGACGGTGCTGCAGACGGCGCAGGCGGCGAATTTCACCCTCGATGGTGTCTCATTGACCCGCGACACCAACGACGTTTCGGACGTGCTGAGCGGGGTTACCTTCAACCTGCTGCAGGCCACCCCGAGCGGCACCTCGATCGACGTCAGCATCGGCACGGATACGAGCCAGATTCAGTCAGCTCTGCAAACTTTCGTGACGAACTACAACGCGTTTCGGGACGCTGTGATCGCTCAACAGGCCACGAATTCAGACGGTACCGCCTCGTCGAGCGCGGTGCTGTTCGGCGACGGCACCATGCGCGACATCATGAACCAACTCCAGAGTGTGCTGAGCACTTCGGTAGGCGGCATGACGATGGCTGATCTCGGCCTTTCTTTCAACAGCAAGAACGAACTGCAGCTTGACACCGGGACGTTGTCGACGATCCTCAGCACCAATCTGAGTGGTGTGACGGCGCTGTTGTCGGCACAGACGACGACGTCGTCCAGTCAGCTTAGCATCGTCAACACCGGAACCTCGCCGCAATCGTTTACGCTCGACGTGGCCGTCGATTCCTCGGGCAATCTCACCTCGGCCTCGGTTGGAGGGGATAGCTCGCTATTCACGATCAGCGGTAACACCATTATCGGCAATTCTGGAACCATCTATGCGGGAATGGCCTTCACTTATACCGGTTCGACCTCACAATCGATCACGGTGACGTCGACCCAGGGCCTTGCCACGCAGATCTATCAGCTCGCAAAGGATGCTTCGGGAACCAGTGGCTCCTTGCAGACGCTGATCGATAATCTGACGAGCCAGGACGATACGATGACCAGCAAGGTCAACGATATCGAGAGTGCTGCGTCGACATATAAGGCCCAGCTCCAGACGCAATACGCCAAGTATCAAGCCGCGATTCAGAGCGCAAACAACACGCTGACCTATCTCAAAGCTCTTCTCAATGTGAATTCGAGTAACTGATGACACAGAGTTCGATGGCCTATCGCGCCAACCAGGCCTACCGCGGTGCAGCCGTTGCAGTTCCGCCGCTCAAAGCCGTGATCATGCTGCTCAACGGCGCCGCCATGTACTTGCAGAAATCGCTGCACGCCCAGGAGGCGCGACGTTTCGAGGAAGGGCATGAACACTTGACGCGGGCAACCGCCATCCTGCGTGGTTTGAGCCACCATCTCGATTCGGTCCGTGGCGGTGCGGTCGCGGAGCGGTTGTTCCGGACCTACAATTCGCTGATTTTGGCGGCCTTGCGCTCGTATGGTCGCCCGCACATGCGGGAGAACTACCAACGCATCATCGCAAGCATTGCCGAACTGCGGGATGCCTGGGAGGCAACCGATGCCGCGACCAAGGGTGGGCCACGCTCTGCCGGGCATTCGATCCCGCGACGTTGACGGTCGCCTTGCGGCGCAACTGAGCGCCGCTCCGGCCGGCTGGCCTGATTCGCGGACCTCGGCGAATCGGGTCTGGGAGGGGCTCGCCCCCGTCCGCGGTTTGGGTCGCGATTGTGCATCGTAGTGTGCATTTACGCTGCCGGTTCGCTTGGATTGAGGTATCAGGTTAGGGTGGTCTGCTGCGACAGGTGATATCAATTTCGTGTTGCCCACGAATGGTTTATGACGCTCCGGGAGACGCTGGATTGGGCGGACGATGGACGTCAGGGAATTCGAAGATCTGATCGATCGATTGGGAGAGGACGTCTCCTGCTGGCCCGAAGGGCAGCGTCAGATTGCAGCAGAATTATTGGCATCATCGCCGGAAGCACGCGCGCTGCTCGAAGAGGCGCGCGCGTTGCGTCAGGCACTTTCGTCGCCAGCGGTTCGCGCGCCGGCCGGTCTGGCCGACCGAATCGTCGCTGCGGCGGGCCGGCTCGAGGCGGTGACGCCAGCGGCGGACGAGGGGACGGTTGAGGCCGTCGTCGACGCGCCGCATCCGGGCTGATCGCTTCCAGGGCGCATAGGCTTCGCCGGCGCCTTACCGGACGCGACGTCGCGTCCATGTTTCTTATTTTAATCCATTCTGTTTGGGCACCGTGCTGCCGGTCTCGACAGGGCCGAGTCGATCGGCTTTTTTTGCCGCCTGCATGGCGGCGCGGCGGCAAATTCTGCCGTCTTATCAAATAATTCCGCCCAATCTTTCTCCGCCTGAATTCGGCGTGCCGTCCGTTTGATCTGCAAACGCCGCCATGATCGCAAGCTTGCGACGTGGCCCGGCGCGTGAGCCACACGAGCAGGTCCGGAGTTTGCCATGACGGTTTCGGCAACGAGTTCAACGACCTCGAATTCATCAACGTCGTCCTCCAGTTCGTCGTCGAGCACGGCGATGAGTTCGACCGATTTCTTGAAGTTGCTCGTCAGCGAACTGCAGAACCAGGATCCGCTGAATGCGACGAGCGTCACGGACTTCGTCAACCAGATGACGTCCTACGCCACCTTCACCGAGCAATCGGCGACCAACACCAGCATGAGCTCGCTGGCGAGCTCATTCTCCAGCCTGGTGACGCTGAATTCGGTCAACTACATCGGCCACACGGTCGAGGCGAAGAGCGATACTGCGACGCTGTCCAACGGATCGGCGACCTACGGCTATTCGTTGTCCTCAGTCGCCTCCAACGTGTCGATCTCGATCAAGGACTCCTCCGGCAACACTGTCTGGACCGGCACCGGAACCGGCAATGCGGGGTCTAACTCGTTCACCTGGGACGGCAAAGACTCATCCGGCAATCAGCTCAGTGACGGCGGACAGTACACGATCTCGGTGTCGGCGACCAACGCAGCCGGCACTTCGGTCCTCAACTACACGACGATCACGGGCACCGTGACCGGTATCGACACCTCGACCAGCACGCCCTCGCTTACCGTGAGCGGCGCGTCGGTCAGTGCCGCGAACATCATCGGCGTAACCTCCTGACAGCATTATTCGGAGTTGGATTATGAGTCTTTCTGGAGCACTTTCCTCGGCGATTTCTGCGCTCAATGCGCAGAGCTCGTCGCTTGCGATGATCAGCGACAACATCGCCAATGCCGATACGACGGGCTACAAGACCACCTCGGGGATGTTCGATCAGCTGGTAACGGGAACGAGCGGCAAAGCTTATTCGTCCGGCGGCGTCGCCGTATCCGGTCGCTCCAATATCACGCAACAAGGACTGTTGTCGGCTACGACAAATGCCACGGACGTTGCGATCTCTGGCTCCGGCTTCTTCGTCGTGACCAATTCTCTCAATGCAGGGGGATCCACGTCCTATACGCGAAATGGCGCGTTCACGACCGACAACAGCGGCTATCTCGTCAATAACGGTTACTATCTGGAAGGATATCGCACCGACGCCAACGGCAACGTCGTTGGCAGCGGGCTCGAGCCGGTCAAGACCGATATCGCGAAGTCGAACGGCGGTGCCACGACCAAGTCGACAATTACCGCCAATTTGCCGTCGGATGCGGTCGTCAACACCTCCACGACAACGACGCCGACGGACGGCAGCTCGTTCAGCAGCTCGATGACGGTGTACGATTCCTTAGGAGACGCGCACACGCTCGACGTCACCTGGACCAAAACCGCGAGTAACACGTGGAGCGCGACTTTCGCGCCGGCGAACGCCTCCGACGTCAGCTCGATCGGAGTCAATGGCGGCGCCGCCACCTATACGATCACGTTCAACGGTGACGGCTCCCTCAGCACCGTCTCGCCGACGGATGCCACCACGGGTGAGGTGGATCCCCTCAACATCCAGTGGACTGACGGCGCCAATAGCAGCGCGATCTCGATGAATTTCGGTACGCAGAACGGCGGCACGAATGGCCTGACCCAGCTGTCATCGGGCAGCACCACGCCGAGCGTCACTGACTTCAGCGCCAACTCGGACGGTACCGCGCTGGGTACGCTGACCAGCGTATCGATCGGCCAGGGAGGCGTCGTCGAGGCGACTTATTCGAACGGCCAGACCGTTCCGATCTACAAGGTGGCCGTCGCGACTTTCGCCGATCCGAATGGTCTGCAGGCCCATAGCGACGGCATGTATACCGCGACCGCGGACTCCGGCACGGCAAAGCTACAGACCTCGGGAGAGGGCAGCGCCGGCACCGTCTATGGCAGCGAGCTTGAATCGAGCACGACCGACACCACAGGCCAGTTCAGCAACATGATCTCGGCTCAGCAGGCCTATTCGGCGGCATCCCAGGTCGTCACGTCGGTGAACAAGATGTTCGACACCCTGATCTCGGCGATGAGGTGATCATGGCCGATCTGAAGGAAGAACGGCTCGGTGAGGGCGAGGCATTGCTGCGCCGGTTGCGCCGGCTGAAGATCCGTGCGGCTGGGGTTCACGGTGCGGATCGAATGCAGTTGCTCGCGCTGATCGACGATATCGAGACGGTACGTCGCAAGCTGCTGCGCGAGTGTGCGCTGCTCGACGAGGAACGGAAGCTGGCGGCGGTCAGGGTCGCGGCATTGAACACTTATGCGCGTGTGGCGCGGACGGCCGGCTCGCCGCAGCGGAACGGTCATTGAGAACGATACGGGAGCGACAAGATGAATCCAGCAATCCAGGCCGCACCCGGCCACGGCGGCGATGATGGTGTGAAATCGTTGATCGCATTGATCGACGAATTGGTGGCGGTGGTGTCCGAGGAGAACTTGGAGCTTGCCAAAGGCCTGCCGGCGTCGCGTTCGAAGCAGCTCGACGACAAGAACCGTCTTGCGGGTCTGTTTGAGCAGCGCGTCGCCGAATGCGCGGCAAGGACCGCGAGCCTGCATGTCCAGGATCGGGTCCTGCGC
Source organism: Bradyrhizobium sp. SZCCHNGR1005 (assembly GCF_032489995.1). Lineage (NCBI taxonomy): Bacteria > Pseudomonadati > Pseudomonadota > Alphaproteobacteria > Hyphomicrobiales > Nitrobacteraceae > Bradyrhizobium > Bradyrhizobium sp. SZCCHNGR1005. The sequence continues at coordinate 320,106 of NZ_JAUEZC010000005.1, read as the reverse complement.
GAGCAGCTGATGGAGCGGATCCTGAACCTGCGGGTGGCCATGGACGAGAATCTGATGCGGCTGCGGGCGGCGATCGAGGCGAGCAATCGCCGGATCGAGGCGGTCATGCAGGCGATCCGTGAGCAGATCGCCAGCGTCTCGCCCTACGGATCGGGCGGTCGCCGCACCGCGCGTGCGGTATCCTACGGGACGAATGTTCAAGCCTGAGGCGCGGATAGGAGTGGAGCAAAAGCGATGTCGCTCGATGTTGCACGGCTGATCGCGTTCAGCGGAATCATGGCGACAGAGACGCAGATCAGCGTGGCGTCGTCGAACATCTCGAACGCAGATACGGCGGGCTATACCAAGAAGACTGCCGATCAGACCACCAGTGTGACGGGCGGTGTCGGCACCGGAGTAACCATCACCGGGATCAGCAGCAATGTCGACAAGCTGTTGTTGAAGTCGTTGATCTCTGCCACGTCCGATCTCGGCTCGGCCGACACCACCAACAATTACATGACGCAGCTCGAGCAGCTGTTCGGCAGCGCATCAAGCTCAGGTACCTCGACCTCGGGCACTTCGGTCGCCAATTCTCTGGCGTCGTTGGAGTCAGCGCTGTCGTCGCTGGCGAGTTCACCCAGCAGCGTCTCGCTGCAGTCGGCGGTGGTGAGCGCGCTCGACGATGTGGCCTCCCAATTGCGCGATACCTCGCAGGGCATCCAGACTCTGCGGTCAAACGCGGATCAGGACATCGGCTCGTCGGTGACCAGCATCAATAGCGACCTGAAGCAGATCGCCGACCTGAACGTCCAGATCAGGAAGATGGGCGCGGCCGGACAATCGACCGCGGATCTTGAGGATCAGCGAAATTCGGCACTGAAAGACCTGTCGTCCTATATGAACGTGAGCTACTACACGGCATCGAACGGGGACTTGCAGGTCTACACATCGTCGGGGCGAGCGCTCGTGGATTCGTCGGCGCATACACTGAGTTATTCGACGTCGGCAAATGTCACCGCGTCGACCAGCTATAGCTCGGGCGGCTTCAGCGGGATCACGGTCGACGGGGTCGACATCACCTCGCAGATCACTTCAGGCAAGATTGGCGCGTTGATCACGCTGCGTGACCAGACGTTGCCGGCCGAACAGTCGCAGCTCGACCAACTTGCGACGCAGTTGAAATCGACGCTGAACGCGATCACCAACGGGGCATCCTCGGTGCCGGCGCCGACCAGTCTGACCGGTACGGCGTCGGTCACGAGCACGGATGCCTTGTCGGCGACCGGTTCGGTCCGGATTGCGGTCTCCGACCAGAGCGGCAATCTGGTTTCCTATCAAGATCTCGACCTGTCATCCTACTCGACGGTCGGCGATCTCGTGACGGCGCTGAACGGCATCTCCGGCGTCTCGGCATCGATCGATTCCAGCGGGCATCTGGTGATCGGTTCGACCACGTCCGGCGACGGCGTGGCCATCAACGACATGACGAGCTCGGTGAGCGGGGTAGGCTTCTCCGACTATTTCGGGATGAACGATCTGGTCACCGGGACCGGCGCCTCCGACTTCGCGGTTCGGAGCAGCATCTTGTCCGGCAGTTCGGGGCTGCCGACGGATACGCTCGATGGCTCCGCCACGTTGACGACGGGCAGTCCGGTGTTGACCTCCGGTTCGGCGACCGTCATCAACAGTATCTACAACGCGTTGACCGGCTCCAGAAGCTTTTCGGCTGCCGGTGGGCTGAGCGCCACCACCGGCTCTTTCGCCAACTATGCCGCAGCGATCGTGGCCAATGTCGCCAGTAAGGCGTCGCAAGCGTCCTCGGCGTATACGGCAAAGACGACTGCGCAATCCACTTACGCAAGTTCGCTATCCTCGGAGACTGGCGTCAATATCGATGAGGAGACGGCGCGGATCAGCGCGCTGCAAAACAAATACGCGGCGGCCTCGCAGCTGATCTCGGCGGTCAACAGCATGTTCTCGTCGCTCATCACCGCGATGCAGTCGGGTTAGTTAGTCGGGACGAGAGAACAGTGTCATGATCATGCGGATTGCCACTTTCGCCAATACCGACCAGATGGTCTCCAGCGCGCTGCGGACGCAGGCGATCATGGCCAATATGCAGGTCCAGGAGGCATCAGGTCTGAAGTCGGAATATCTCGCCGGCTACGGCGCCGACACCCAGCACGTCGTCAATCTCCAGGTCTCGGTGACGCGCGCGCAATCCTACATCGACGCTGCGACGCTGGCCGACAGCAAGGCGCAGGTGCTGTATTCGGCAGTGGGCCAAATCTCGGACGTGGTGAGCCAGTTGCGGACCGCGCTCAGTGCCGCCACGACGGGCAGCAGCACGGAGCAGGCATCGGCGATCAGCACCGCGCAACAGCTGTTGCAGCAGATGGGAGGAATTCTCAACACGCAATACGACGGCCAATATGTCTTCAGCGGGGCCAAGACCTCGACCGCTGCCGTCGATCTGTCCAGCTTCGCCTCGGGGACCGGCTCGCTGACCGGAACGGATACCAGTTACTACCAGGGCGACAGCGAGCTCGCCTCCGTCCGTGTCTCGGACGGTCAGAGCGTGACCTATGGAATCAGCGCCGACAACTCGGCCGTCGAGGAGGTGATGCGGGTCTTGAAGTTCGTCGCCAACAGCTCGTCGCTGTCGGGCAGCGACATCACCAGCGCGCTGAAACTCGCCGACAGCGCCGTCGACGATGTTGCGACGGTTCAAGCCAAGCTCTCGAACGCCACGTCGCAGATCGAGAGCGCGAAATCGCTGCAGAGCGATTTCAAGAGCTACGCCGAGAGCCTCAACACCGATCTCACCAGCGTCGACGTGGCGTCGATCACGGCCCAGCTCTCGACCTATCAGGCCCAGCTTACTGCATCCTATACGGCGATTTCGAAGATCCAGAGCCTCACCCTGGCAAGTTATCTGCGATAGGTCGCGCGCTCGCTGCTCGCGCCGGGGGACTACGGGGATCGACAAGCGGGGGCCGCGGCGAGGCACGACCGGTCCGCCAGCCTCGCTCGGGCTCGATCTGGTTGGTGAGAGGCCTGTTCGGCCCCATCCACCGTCACGCCATTGTCACCCGCGGTCGATAGGTACGTTGGTGGGGCGGAGTGCCGTTGCGCGCCGAACGGCAGCGGGATGGGGCAGCGTAAGTGTCCGATTCGAATAGCAAATCGCTGCGAGAGTCCCTTGCGGCCGATTACGAAGGGCTGACCAGGCGCTTAGCCCGCCGCCTGGGCTCCGCGGACTTTGCCCGTGAGGCGCTGCACGAGACCTTCCTTCGTGTCGACCGGGTCAGTGATGCAGTCGAGGTCCGCAGCCCGCTCGATTATCTGTTTCAGACCGCGCTCAACGTTGCGCGTGACAGGCGCAGAGGCGATCAGCAGCTCCTGAGCGCGGCGGAGATTGAGACGATCGTCGATCTCGCCGACGAAGCACCGGATCCGGCAGCGGCGGCGGAATCGCGCATCGAAATGCAGGAATTCGAGAAGGCGCTGGCGGAACTGCCGACCCGTCGGCGCGACGTTTTCATCGCAGCCCATGTCCACCAGCTCCCGCATCGCGAGATTGCCGACCGCCTCGGGATCAACGTTCGGACGGTCGATTTCGATTTGCAATATGCTATGGAGCACCTCGGCCAGCGCCTCGGTCGCAAGGTTCTTCGCCGTTTTGGACCGAAAGCCAAGCCGCGAGCCTGCGACTGACAGACTGGCGCGGGAAGCGGCACTGGGATTTCGGCCGGAGCGGCCGGCCGGGAAGGACTTGGCCGCGAAAAATTCCACGCAAAAAGCTTTGAATGATTGATTGTTCCAGCCAACAAACAGCTTGAAAGCCCGCCGACGCGATGTTTTCGATTCAGTCCGGTCGGGGCTGGATCGTCTACTGATCAGGACCTGCGCGCTGTGATCGGGAATGCCGCCGCTTTCCGGCGGAGAGAGAAGAGCGACCGGCTTTGACTGCACGCAACGAAATGCCTTCCGAACTGGACCCGTTGTTGCGCCAAGCCCTCGCTTGGGTCATTCGCCTGCATTCGGGAGAGGCAACATCGGAGGATGCGGCCGCCCTCGCGCTGTGGCGGCAGCGCAGTCCTGAACATGATGCCGCTTTTCGCGACGCCGTCAGACTGTGGCGTGGTCTTGGAGATGCGGCGCGGACGCTGGCGGCGCAGGCCGAGCCGCACAGTGGCGGTCGCACCGAAGCGCGTCGCCTGGCCACGAATTCACACCTGAGCCGCCGCGTGCTGATCGGCGGCGGGATGGCAACTGCTGCGTCCTTGGCCGGCATCTATTTGGCTGCGCAACCGCCATTTGGCTTATGGCCATCTTGGGAGGAACTGTCGGCGGACTACCGGACCGCCAAGGGGGAGCGGCGTCGCATTTCTCTGGCGGAGGACGTCTCGCTCACGCTCAACACGCAGACAAGCGTTACCGTTCGGCGTACGCCGGGGCGGCCGTCGATCGAGCTGATCTCAGGTGAAGCCGCCGTTCAGGCCGCACGTGAGGCCGAGGTCCCGTTTGTGATCGGTGCAGCCGGTGGGCAGATCAGCGCGCAGCAGGCGATCTTCAACGTCAGATGCCTCGACGGCAGGGTTTCGGTGTCGTGCATCGAGGGAAGCGTCGAGATCGAATGGAAGGGGCAACGCGCGGCGCTCGCCGGCCGCCAGAAGCTCTCTTATTCTGCGCAAGCCGGCCTGATGCCGGTCTCGGATGCCGACATCGAGCAGACACAGGCCTGGTTGAATGGCCTCCTGATCGTCCGCGATTGGCCGGTCGAACGGCTGGTCCAGGAAATCAACCGCTATCGGCCGGGCCGGATCGTGGTGATGGGAGGACTTGGCCGACGCATGATATCGGGCACGTTCTATCTCGATCATCTCGATGATTTCATTGCGCAGGTGCAGAGTCTGTTCGGTGCCGATGCGCGGACTCTGCCCGGCGGTCTTGTCCTGTTGAGCTGAGGACATCACAGCGGCGCCCGAAGACCTTAAAGTGGGGAGGCGATAGATGGCATGGAGGTCGGGATCATCGGTCGGCTATCGATATTCGTCTGCGATCGCGATCATCTGCTGGCTGCTCTGCTTGCTCAACCCAGCACGGGCGCAGGATTATCGCCCGGTCGCCGGCGCGCCTTCGCATTGGGCGGCCTTTGCAAAGCTCGTGACGACTCATTTCGAAGCGAACATCAGCGCCGATGATGAAATCGCAAATCGGTTTCGGAGTTATCTGGTCGAGCACCGCGGCAAGGATGACGGTCCACCCCAAGCATTCACGGTGCAGACCTGGGTCGGTGCGCAAGGCACGATCGAGAAGGTGGCGTTTCCGCCGCTGAAGAATGTGCAGGCGGATGCGGATCTGCACACCCTTCTCGCGCGCGGGACGGTCGGCATGTCTCCACCGCCCGACCTGCTACAACCTCTGAACCTGCGCCTCTCACTCAATATAAATTAGATCTTGCTTGCACGACCCATTCGGATGGTCGCGCCTTGGAGCGATCGGCGCGTGGCGCAAATATCACAGTCATGCTTCGCGCTTCGCCGCCGGGCACATGATCGTTAAAATTTCGATTCAGTCTCGCCCTGCTTCAATCGTCTTTTGAACAAGGACACCATGAACCCGGCATCCCGCCGCGGGCTCATATGCGTGTTTGGGAGCCGAGCGAGCGTCCGTGCAGTTTGATCGGGATTTCAGGCGTGGCGGAATCGCATCCGCCCGAACGGTGATGTTTTGCCTGAGGCTGGCCATGATGGCGGTGATCGGCAGCGTTGCTGCCATCGGGCAGGCCTCGGCCGAGAAAGCTGCGCCGGCGCAAAGCGAGCAAAAGCCAACGGAGCAAAAGCCCGCGAGTTCTGCTGCGCCGGGCGCAGCGGCACCGCAGCAGCCGCTTGCGCATTTCGATATCGACGACTTCGCCGTTCAAGGCGCGGACAAGTTGCCGCAGATCGAGATCGAGGAGGCGATCTATCCGTTCCTTGGACCGAACAGGACATCGGAGGATGTCGAGAAGGCGCGAGCGGCGCTGGAGAAAGCCTATCACGACAAGGGCTTTCAAACCGTCAGCGTCGCGGTGCCTCAGCAGAATGTGAGCCAGAAGGTCGTCGTGCTCAAGGTGACCGAGCTCAAGGTCGGGCGACTGCGCGTCAAGAACTCCCGCTACTTCGATCTCGACAAGATCAAGGACAAGGCGCCGTCGCTCAAGGAAGGCACGGTGCCGAACTTCAACCAAGTCACCAAGGACATTGTCGCGCTCAACCAATGGCCGGATCGACGTGTGACGCCGGCGCTGCGCGCGGGTGTGACGCCAGGAACGGTGGACGTTGACCTCAATGTCGAGGACAAGGCGCCTATCCATGGCAGTCTCGAAGTCAATAATCGGCAGTCGCCCAATACGACCGCGACCCGCGTCAGTGCGACAGTGCACTACGACAATCTCTGGCAGCTCGGCCATTCCTTCAGTTTCACTTATCAGGTTGCGCCTGCGCGCCGGCAGGACGCCGAAGTGTTCTCGGCCTCATATCTGGCGCGTACGGATATCGACTGGTTGAGCGTACTGTTCTATGGCGTGAAATCGAGCAGCGACGTCGCAACCGTCGGCGGGACCAACATCGTCGGTCCAGGCGAGATCGTCGGCGGCCGTGCGGTGATGACCTTGCCGAGCCGGGACAACTTCTTTCACACCCTGTCGGCCGGCATCGACTACAAGCATTTCGAGCAGACGACGACACAACTCGGCTCCGGCAGCTTCGGTTCGCCTGTGACGTATTATCCGCTGGTCGCCAATTACGGCGCGACCTTCCAGTACGAGAAGTTCACCACCCAGTTCAACGCTGCGCTGACCTACAATCTGCGGCCGCTGTCGAGCGATTTTATCGCCTTCGACAATAAGCGCTACCATGCGTCGCCGAGCTTCACGCATTTCAACGTCGATATCTCGCACACCCAGGAACTGCCGGAAGGCTACCAGTTGTGGGGCAGGCTGCAGACCCAGATCGCCGACGGACCGCTGGTCTCGAGCGAGCAGCTCAGCGCTGGCGGTCTCGACACCGTGCGCGGCTATCTCGAGTCCGAGGTGCTCGGTGATGACGGTGTCATCGGCAATGTGGAAATTCGCAGTCCCGATATCGGCGCAATGCTGCAGAAGCAGATGAAGGACGAGACCGGGCAGGGTACGCCGCGATTCACCACCTTCAATGAATGGCGGCTGTTCGCCTTTTCGGACATCGGCCACGTCAACGTCCAGCATCCGTTGCCCGAGCAATTCTCGCAGTTCGACCTCTGGAGCTACGGCCTCGGGTCGCGCTTCAAGGTGTTCAACTCGATCAATGGCGTGGTCGTCGTCTCGATGCCGATGGCGAACCAGACCTATACCCGCGCGGGCGATCCGCGCGTCAACTTCCGGCTTTGGGGTGAATTCTGATGACGCTCGGATGGGATGACATGCTACGGGCCGGATATCGCCTGGCAGGCGCGGCAACGAGGGTGATGCTCACGGCCTTGCTCGCCATGGTCGGAGTGGCGCTCCTATCCGCCTCGCCGGCGCGAGCGTGGTGGAACGACGAATGGCAGCTGCGTAAGAAAATCACGATCGACGCGAGTGCGGCGGGCGCCAATATTACCGATCCGATCGGCACCACACCCATCTTGGTGCGACTGCACCCCGGCAATTTCCGCTTCAGCGCCACCAAGGATGATGGCAGCGATCTGCGCTTCGTTGCAGCTGACGACAAAAGCCCGCTGAAGTTTCACATCGAAAAATATGATGCGCTGCTCGGCGAGGCCCTGGTGTGGGTTTCGGTGCCGAACTTGCAGCCTGGTGCCAAGTCCGAGTTCTGGCTCTACTACGGGAACAAGAAAGCGGTGCCTGCGGCTGACGCCAAAGGGACATATGATCCCGACGCTGCGCTGGTCTATCATTTCACCGAGCGCGGCACGCCGGCGCTGGATTCGACGGTCTGGGCCAACAATGCCCAGAGCGTGGGCCAGCCGGCCGATGGTGCCCTGATCGGCACGGGGCTGCGGCTTGACGGGGTGACACCGCTGACCTTGCCGTCCTCGTCGTCGCTCGCGATCGCTGGCGACACCGGCTGGACGTGGTCGGTATGGGTCAAGCCGGCCGCGCTGCAGCCGAACACGGCGTTGTATAGCCGCCGCGACGGTGCGAATGCCTTCGTCATCGGCCTCGACAGCGGCGCGCCGTTCGTCGAGGTCAGCAACGGGGGAGCTACGCAGCGCAGCACCACGGCTGCGCCGATTGCGGTCAACTCTTGGCATCATATCGCGGTGGCCGCCGGCAGCGGCAAGGTGACGCTCTATCTTGACGGCAGCGCTTATGCCGCGCTCGACGTGCCGCTCCCGGCACTCAACACGCTTGCTTTCGTCGGCGGAGACACGGCTGCCTCCACCGTGGCTCCCGCGGCGGCGCCGGCATCCTCATCGCCGGCGCCGTCCGCCGATGGAAGTACAGCGACGCCGTCTGCGGATGGAAGTGCGCCGGCTGCGCCCGTAGCGGCGGCGCCGGCAGCGATGGCGGGGTTCGTCGGCGACATCGACGAGTTTCAGATCGGCAAAGTGGCGCGGCCTGCCGGCTTCATCCGCGTTGCAGCGATCGGGCAGGGCCCCGATCAGGGCAAACTGATCTCGTTCAGCGTCGACGAGGAAACCGCAAGCTGGCTGTCAGGCTATTTTGCGGTGATCCTGAAGTCGGTCACGATCGACGGCTGGGTCGTGATCGGCATCCTGCTCGTGATGGGTGCGATCAGTTGGGTAGTGATGCTTGACCGCGCCTCGTTTCTCAATCGACAGTCCCGCGGCAATGCGCGTTTCCTGCGCAGCTACCGCGACGTCAATTTCGATTTGACCCTGCTCAGCCGGGGCACGGAGCAGGAGGTCGCAACGCTCGGGGGACGGCTCAAGACCGGCGATGCGTCGCGGATAAGCTCGTCGTCGCTCTACCGCATCTATCATGTCTGCGCCGATGAAGTCCGCCGCCGGTCCGCCCGCACGGCAATGCCGGTGCTGTCGGCGAGCTCGATTGCGGCCATCCGGGCCTCGCTCGACGGCGCCGTCGTCAAGGAGATGCAGCGGCTGAACCGAATGATGGTGGTCCTGACGATCGCGATCTCCGGCGGTCCGTTCCTTGGCCTGCTCGGCACCGTGGTCGGCGTCATGATCACCTTTGCGGCGATCGCGGCGAGTGGCGACGTCAATGTCAACGCGATCGCGCCCGGCATTGCGGCGGCACTGGTTGCCACAGTGGCGGGCCTCGGCGTCGCGATCCCGGCGCTGTTCGGTTACAACTACTTGATCTCGAGGATCAAGGACCTGACCAGCGACCTGCAGATCTTCGTCGACGAGCTCGTTACCCGCATCGCAGAGCTTTATTCCGTCGATCGGCCGGACCCGGTCGATCACCGGCTGGCCGCGGAGTAGTGCGATGCAGGTCCAATCCGACTCGAAGCCCTATGACGACATCAACATCACGCCGATGTTGGACCTCGCCTATGTGCTCCTGGTGATCTTCATCATCATGACCACGGCCACCGTGCAGGGGCAGAAGGTCAATCTGCCGAAGGCATCTGCTGCGCCGAGCTTGGCGACGCAGACCACCAAGGCGATCACGGTTGCCAATGATGGCAAGATCTTTCTGGACACCATTCCCGTGACTTTGCCCGAGCTCGAGCAGCGACTGATCCAGCAAAAGGCGCTGACGCCGGAATTTCCGGTGGTGCTTCGCGGCGACGCGCAGGCTCAGTACCAGAGCGTGATGGACGTGCTCGATCTGCTCGGCCGCATCGGCCTCACACAGGTCGGCTTGGCGACCAAACCGCTCGTGAAATAAGCCGGGGGTGATCCGAACCGATGCGCAGCCCATTCCATCACACTCCAGTTCGCGACAAGGACGCGCATGATGGTGTCCTCGTGCAGATGCGCGACGCTCTGCTGCGCACGCTGGCCAGATTTCGTCCGGCCGTCGTGAGCACCGTCGCGATTGCGACTGCAGCCGAGGCGCATGTCGAGCATGGTGAGGGGGCGGTTCTGGCATTTCCTGTTCGCGGCGAGGCGCTGCTGGTCAATCTCGCGGGCACGCTGCGCGAGCGGGTGCTGCGGGCCGGTGCTGCGGACGATCCGTTCCTGATGACGATGTCGCGCAGCCCCCGGCCGCGGCTGTCGCTGGATCGCGATGCTTATGTCGAGTTTCACGCCGAGGACTCGACCTTTCACCTGAAAATCGACGCGGTACCGGCGTCGCGACTGACGCTGGAGACGGCCGAGTTCGCCACGCTGGTGAAGTTCGTCCTGCAATATCTCGCCGAGCGTCATGGCGAGCTGGACCAGAGCGGAGGCGCGCCATGAACCAACCGAGGACCGATTGGGAAGAGGATGCCGAAGCAGGGGAGGCCAAGGACCGTGGTCTGCGGGCCTATTTTGGACATCCCGGCTCGCGTTACGGTGCAGCGCTAACCGGCGTTGTGTTGTTGGTCGGTAGCGCAGCCTATTCGCTGTTTGGTGGGGACGATCTGCCTCCGCCGCGCCAGATCCATGAGATCACGATCGTCAACATTACGCCACCGCCGCCGCCGCCACCTCTACCGCCCGAACAGAAGATGATCGAGCAGCCGGTGGAGGCCGAGCAGAAGTTCATGGAGGAGAAGCCGCTCGAGAAGCCGCTGGAAAAGGAGCCGATCAAGGAAGCCAAGAACGAGGAGCCTCCGGGGCCGCTCGCGCTCGACGCCAAGGCCACTGGGCCGGGCGACTCGTTCAATCTCGGCAGCAAGGTCGGCGGCAGTCCGCTCGGGGGCGGCGGCGGAGGTGGCAGTCGCTGGGGTTGGTACGCCTCGCAGGTGCAGGCTCAGATGGAGTCTGCGCTGCGCGGCAATAACAAGACGCGAAATGCGATCATGCAGGTTCGCATCCGCTTGTGGGCGGAGAGCACAGGCCGCGTCAGCCGGGTTCAGCTCGTGTCGTCGACCGGCGATGCCGAGCTCGATTCGGCGATCCGCGATGAACTGGCGCGCCTGACCCTGCGTGAGCCGCCCCCGAAGGACATGCCGATGCCGATCGACACGCGCGTGACTGCGCGGCGGCCGACCTGACACGATTTGAATAAGCAAGACGACGAGTAAGAGGACAGGGGACCAATGTTGGACTTCACTTCAAACGCACGCCGGCGCACATTGATGCTCGCCGTTTCGCTGGCTGCGCTTGCATCCGGTATGCCCGCCTTCGGGCAGGACGCCAATCAAGCTTCTGCAAGCAAGGCCGACACCAAGCGGCCGAAGCTGTCGGATGCGAGGCCGACCTCGCCGAACGCGACGATCAATCTGGTCAATCTCCTGGTGAAGCAGGGTGTCCTCACTGAGGAGCAGGCTACGGCGCTGATCAAGCAGGCCGATGACGAGGCCTATGTATCGCGGCAGGCGGCGAAGAATGCGTCTGCCAAGGCAGATGAGGCGGCGAAGGCGGCCAATGCCGCGGCGTCCGCAGCCGAGCCGCCGGGCACTCGCCATGTCACCTACGTGCCGGAGGTCGTCAAGCGGCAGCTTCGCGAGGAGATCAAGAAGGAGGTCATGGCGAAGGCGGAGAAGGAAAATTGGGCTTCGCCCGGCCGCTATCCGGAATGGGCGCAGCGCGTCCACTTCTACGGCGACTTCCGCGCCCGCTATCAGGGCAGCTTCTTCCCGACCGGCAACGATCAGCTTGATGCGATGAATGTAACGGCGATCAATGCAGGAGCTCCGTACGATCTCAGTAGTAACGTCAACTTTCCAACCTACAATACGACGCAAAATCGAAATCAGGTTCGGTTGCGTGCACGGCTTGGGATGGACGCGGACCTCACCAACGGCTTTGCTGCCGGTTTCAGAATTGCCGCCGGCCAGGACAACTCGCCGGTCTCGACCAACCAGACGCTGGGCGGTGGCGGTTCGAATTTCTCCAAATATTCCCTTTGGCTCGATCGAGGTTATCTGACCTACCAGAACTGGAACCAGGATCTCGTGGCGTCGGTGGGCCGCTTCGATAATCCATTCTGGTCGCCGACCGATTTGGTGTGGTACCGAGAACTAGGCTTCGATGGGTTTGCGTTACAGGCCAAGCACCAGCTTTCCGAGGAATTTACGCCGTTCGGCGTCATCGGCGCCTTCCCGATCTTCAACACCGACTTCAATGCAAGTAGCAACAATTCCTTCTTTCTCGATTCAAAGTATAAGAGCCACGACAAATGGTTATTCGGAGCTCAGGCGGGCTTCGCGTCGCGTTTCGATCCGGTTCACGAATTCCGTCTCGCCGTCGCATATTACGATTTCGAGAATGTGCAGGGACAGCTTTCTTCATCCTGCGTCATCTATGTCAGCTCGGATAGCTGTAGTTCCGATCTGTCGCGGCCGCTGTTCGCGCAAAAGGGCAACACCTATATGTACCTGCGCAACATCGAGCCCGGAATTTGGAACAACAACGGCGCGATCCTGCAATATCAATATTTGGGCCTGGTGCAGAAATATCGACCGCTGGTCGCCGGCGGATCGGTCGATCTTGGCGACTTCCATCCCTACCACATCGTGATCGATGGCGAATTCGTCTGGAATACGGCGTTCAATCGGGCGCTGACTCTTCCGGGAACGGGAACGGTGCCGGCCTACACGCCGGGCATTGCAATCAACAATCGCGCCGGAACCAGCTCCAACGCGACCGGGACGGTCACATACGGGCCCTTCGACGGCGGCGATAAGGGCTGGATGGCGCGCGTCACCGTCGGCAACCGGGAGATCAAGCATCTCGGCGATTGGAACGCGCATGTCGGCTACAAATATCTGGAGTCCGACGCCACGCTCGATGCCTTCACCGATCCTGATTTCGGTCTCGGCGGCACCAATCTCAAAGGTTATTTCATCGGCGGCAATGTCGGCCTGAGCGAGAACGTCTGGGCCTCGGTGCGCTGGATGAGCGCCAACAATATCGGGGGCGTGCCTTACGCGGTCGACGTGCTCCTGGTCGATCTCAACGCGAAGTTCTGAGCCATGACCATGCGCATCATCACCCTGAGCGTTGCGTCCGTTATGTTGTGCTTGCAGACCGGAGCGGCGCGCGCGGAAACCGAAGCCGACAAGCTGCGGGAGGCCTTGCGCGCGGCGACGCTGCAGACGCGCCAGCTGGAAGACCAGCGCGCGCAGCTGCAGGCCAAGCTTGCCGCGGCGGAGCGCGAGAAGGCGGCGGCGAAAGCGCAGATCGAGGCGGCCAAGGCCGAGGTCCGCCAGGTCGAGAAGCAGCATCGCGAGGCGGTGGAGGAGTTCAACCGGCGGCTCGCCGAGCGGGACGAAACTCTGGAGAAATGGAAGTCGGCCTACGAGGAGGCCGCGAATGTCGCGCGCGACCGGGATGCCGCGCGCGCCAAGTTCGAGACTGAGGCCAACGCCTACGAGGCCTCGACCAAGGGCTGCGTCGCCAAGAATACGCAGCTGATCAAGGCCGGGCAGGAACTTCTCGGCCGTTATCAAAGTGTCACCATCGGCGACACAATTGTTGCGCGAGAGCCCGTGCTCGGGCTGCGCCGTGTCGAAATCCAGAACAGCCTCCAAGACACCAACGACAAGTTCCTCGATCAAAAGGCCGCACAATGACTTCCTTTTGCCTTGTCCGTGCTTTCCGTCCGCTTCGCTTGGCCGCTGTCGCCAGCGCGCTGAGCTGCGTTTCGCTGGCGGTGGCGGCGCAAAGCGCCGTCCCGAACCGCCCGATGCAAGCGCAGCCGGCCGTGAAGCCGAAGCCTCCGGCTCCGGCCGCAGTCGCTGCGCAGCCGGCAACTGCGCCTTCGGCGACGCAAGGTGCGGCCACGGCGGGAGCGCAAGGCGCGGCAGCTGCGAAGACCAGCGACGATGTGATTGCGCGCGTCGGCGCGACCAACATCTCGACAGATGAGATCCGCGCCTATGTCGCCTCGCTCGCGCCCCGCGAACGGGCTGCCGTCAGCCAGGATCCGGCGCTGCTCAGCCAGGCAGTCCGGATGATGCTGGCCAACCGCCTGGTGCTGCAGGAGGTCGCGGCGAAGAAGTGGGACCAGCAGCCGAACATTGCCGAACAGCTGGAGCGGGTGCGTGAGAGCGCGATAGTCGAGCTCTATCTGCAGTCGGTCTCGGCGCCACCGTCCAACTTCCCGAACGAGGACGATCTGCAGAAGGTCTACGACGCCAACCGTGCCTCGTTCCTGGTGCCGCGGCAATTCGAGCTCGCGCAGATCTTCGTGCCGGTGCCGAAGGACGCCGATAAGGCGACTGAGGACAAAGCGAAGAAAACCATCGACGAGGTGCAGCGCAAGCTGAAGGCGGCGGGCGCCGATTTTGCAGCTATCGCCGACGAGGTCAATGAGGCCAAGAACGGCGGCGAGCTCGGCTGGGTTGCCGAAGCTCAGATCAGGCCCGAGATCCGTCCGCGCGTCATGGAGCTCGCCAAGAACACGTACGCCGATCCGATCAAGCTGGACGACGGTTGGCACCTGATCAAGCTGATCGATACCAGGGCGCCCTACACACGGACGCTGCCGGAAGTCCGTGATGCGCTGGTGCAGCAGATTCGCAACGAGCGCGCGACGGCGGTGCGGCGTGCTTATCTCACCGAGCTCCTGAAGCAGCATCCGCCTGTCATCAACGAGCTTGCCCTGTCTGGCCTGGTCGGCGAACAGTCGCCGGCCGCGAGATAGCTGCGCGATGTCAGTCTCGTCGACACCACAAGCCGAGCCGGTACTGACCGCCGACCGCCTGCGCGCACTGCTCGCGGCGGGCGGTTTTGCCAGCGCGATGGCCGTCGCGCCCGGCCGGCATGTTCTGCCTGTGGGAAGCAGCATCGTGCTGCAGTTCGGCGATGAGATGACGCGCGATGAGGCGGGTAACCGGCGCATCACCGTCAAGTGCAGCATCGTGATCAACGGCGACGACAGGCGTGCCGCCAGAGTGACGCGTTGGCAGCTCTCAAGGTCCATCCCGATGGCGGTGGAGGACGAGCGCTTCAGCATCATGGTGGATGCCGATCTGCTGCTCGGCACCGTGCATCTCGACCGCCATCTGGTCGGCGGCGAGGAAGCCTTGCGCCATCTGCAGCTGTTGATTGCGGACGCGCAGGCGACGCTGCGCAATTTGCCGGTCAACGACCGGCTGGGTGCAGATGCAGGAGGGCCGGCGGTGCGGATCGAGGCAAGATTCAGTGGTGACATGGTTGTCGGCCGGTCAGGTGTCGTCCAAGCGTTCGCAGGCGGGCGGCGACCGGCCGCGCTGCGGGCCACGGCGCAGCACATCCGCATGGGGGTTGCGACCTGCGACTGCCTGGCTGGGCAGATCCTGCCGGATGTCCTCCGCGGCGTGCGAGCCGTGATGGGACCCGATCGACCGCCGGGACTCTCGCCGCAGCAAGATGCCGATCGCCGCGCCTGGCCCGAGCAGGTCACCCTTCGCGAGACGCTCCAGTGAGGCCGGGGACATAGGTTCGCCGGCCCAACGATGATCGACGTAATTGAACGACGCTGACGGAGTTTTCGATGTCCGATGCCACCATCACCCAGCTCTCGCTCGATGGCCTGCGCGACCTGTTTCAACTCGCCGGCTACCGTGTCGAGGCTTTGACCGATCCTGTTGTCAATGTTTCCTACCTGCGATCCGCAACCAACGGACTCGCTTTCGACATCCGTCCTGGCAATCGTTCGGCTGGTGACGAGCAGGGCTTCGTCGATGTCGCGCTGATCGCGGTGCTGCAGGTCCAGGGCGAATTGCCGATCGAGGTGGTCAACCGCTGGAATGCGACGCGGCGGTTCGCGCGCTTGCAGTTGAGCCCGCCGTTCCTGGCCCTGTCGCTCGATTTCTCGCTGGCCGGCGGCGTCACGCAGACCCATGTCCGTGCGCAGATCGAAATCTGGGATCATCTTGTGCAGCAGCTTGTCGGTTTCCTGCGCGAGGAGCTGGCGCATCTTGCCAGAGCGAATGCACCCGCTGCACAAACCGGCAATGCGGTGCCCGCGCAGCCGACCGCAACGATCCCTTCGCGCATTGCCGAATCCGATGCACCGCGCACGGTTCAGTAGCGGCGTCAGAAGCGGGCGCGCGGAGGGCTCATGAGGACGCAGCGGCAGCAAGCGTACGGGACAGGCAGGCGATGCGCCTACGGCCGCAGTGCGGCTGCGGCGCTCGGATTGACTGCCGCAACGATCGTCGCCGCGGCGCGCGCCGAGCCGGGCGAGGGCGAGGTGTCGTTTGCCCAGCGCGCCCCTGCGCCCGAGACATCGGTTCCCGCCGCCAAGCCGGACGAGCCGATCAACCGCGGCGATACGCTGTCGTATTATCGGGCGCTGATCACGAAAGAGGCCGGGCAGCAGGGGTTGGCGCCGGCGATCGCCGAGGCCGTGATGGCGGTCGAGAGCGGCTTCAATCCCAATGCGATCGGCGGCTCCGGCGAGATCGGGCTGATGCAGATCATGCCCTCGACCGCGCGCATGCTGGGCTTCAACGGTAACAATGCCGAACTCGCGGTGCCCGAGACCAATATCCATTACGGCGTGATGTATCTGGCGCAGGCGTGGCGGCTCGCCGGCGGCGATCTCTGCACGGCCACAATGAAATATCGGGCAGGCCATGGCGAGACGCGCTTCTCCTATCTGTCGGTCGATTATTGCGTGGCCGTGCGTGCGAAGCTCGTGGCGCGCGGCTTTCCGGTGACCGGCAGCGTGCCGGTTGCGAGTTTCGGGGCGCCCGGCAGTGTCGGGGTGAGGGCTGCGGGCGGCGGCTGCGGTCGCAAATGTCTCGGCGGCGGCGCGCTCGCGCGTGTGGACCTCGCCGCGCTGAATACAAAGCTGAGCACGCTGGTGATGCAGGTTCGTGGTGGGAGGTGAGCGATGCTGGTCTCCGTAGCAAGGCCTGCGATCATCGTCGTCGCGCTGGTCGCGGCGTTGAGCCCGGCGCGGGCGCAGGATCCGAGACCGTTGCCGCCGGTGACGGTCGATGCGCCGCCGCCAAGTCCGCTGCTGCCGAGCCCCTCCAACCCGGGCGCAGCGACGGCGGCGCCCGCCCTCGGCGGCGGGCAGGCCGGTGGCAACAAAGGGCGTTGCACCGAGGCCAAGGGCGAAACCGACACCTCGTTCGGTTGCATCAACGAGCGGCTGAGGCGCAAGGTCGATGAGGTCAATCCTCCCGTGCTCAACCTGCCGCCGATCGACGCGAAGTCGTCGGATCTCAAGGTGGGTACGGTGAACATCCCCGCCGTTCAGCAGCAATATGGCAGGAACTTCGGGCATTCCGCCGTGCCGTATCGCCCCACCGTCATCTACCCGTCGGGGATGGGGCACCGCTGAGGGCCGCAAGCAGTTCGTCGGGCCGCTCAGTCATCATCATGTGTCCCGCACCCTTCAGCACGATCGTGCGCGCATCTGCGATCGCGGCAGCCAGCGCCTTGCCGGCCTTCGCCGGCGTCATCATGTCCTTCTCGCCAATGATGACGGTCGTCGGCACCGCGATCTTGGCCGCCGAGCCCAGTGCGTCCTGATAGGCGTTGCAGGCCGAGAGGTCGCTGAACAACACACCCGGCGGACAGCGCTTCAAGATCGCCTGCGCCGCGCCATGCATCCACAGGCCCGGCGCGCGGCTGCCGCCGAGCTCGGCGCTATAACCGAGCCCCCAGATCGATACCATGTCGATCGCCGCGGGATCGTTGGCCTCCGCCGCCTTGAGCAGGTCGGGCCCGACCGTCATCGTCGCTGCCGTGCCGACCAGGCTGAGCTTGGTGACGCGCGCGGGATGGCGTGCGGCGGCATCGAGCGCGATCAGCGAACCCATCGAATGGCCGATGAGATGCGCAGGCTTGGCGCTGGCCGCATCCAGCAGCGCGGCCACCCAATCCGCCATCGCGGCAATGGTCTTGAGCGCAGGCCCGGCCGAGCGGCCATGGCCGGGAAGGTCGGGCACCAGCACGGCAAAGCCGTGATGCGCGAACCAGCGATCATGCAGTGCCCAGGCGGAATGATCGAAGCCCGCGCCGTGCAGGAACACGACCGCGGGCAGGGCGGGGTCGAAGCCGCGGCCGCCCGTTCCGACGAATACCTCGTGACCGTCAATGGAGAGCTGCATGGCTCACACCTTCTGCGAGGCGCGCAGCGCCTGTCCGAGATCGTCGATGATGTCGGTGGCTGCTTCGATGCCGACGGACAGCCGCACCAGCTCCTCGCCGATTCCCGCTGCTGCAAGCTGCGCAGCGTCCATCTGCTGATGCGTGGTGCTGGCAGGATGAATCACCAAGGTCTTGGCGTCGCCGACATTGGCCAGATGGCTGATCAGCTTCAGGCTTTCGATGAACTTGCGACCGGCAACGCGTCCACCCTTGATGCCGAACGAGACGATCGAGCCGGCGCCGCGCGGCAGCAGACTCTTGGCGAGCTGATAGTCCGGATGAGTTTCCAGCGTAGGATGCAGCACCCATTCGACTGCCTTGCTGCTCGCCAGGAATTCCAGCACGGCCTGCGTGTTCTGCACGTGGCGCTCCATGCGCACGGGCAGCGTCTCGACGCCCTGCAAAAGATGGAAGGCATTGGTCGGCGACATGCAGGCGCCGAAATCGCGCAAGCCCTCCGTGCGGGCGCGCATGATGAAGGCGGCCGGCCCGAACTGTTCGTCGAAGACGATGCCGTGGTAGCCGGCATAAGGCTCGGTCAGCTGCGGAAACTTGCCGGAGGCTCGCCAATCGAAATTGCCGCCGTCGATGATCGCGCCGCCGATCGCGATGCCGTGGCCGCCGAGCCATTTGGTGACGGAATGCATGACGATGTCGGCGCCGAGCGCGATCGGCTGGCTGAGATAGGGCGTCGCAAAGGTGTTGTCGATCAGGAGCGGAATGCCGGCCGCATGGGCGATCTCGGCCACTTTCGGGATGTCCAGCACTTCCAGCCCGGGATTGCCGATGGTCTCGCCGAGCACGAGCCGCGTCTTCGGCGTGATTGCCGCACGAAAGCCGTCGAGATCGCGCGGCTTGACGAAGCTGGTGGTGATGCCGAAGCGCGGCAGGGTGTGCGCGAGCAGGTTGATGGTGCCGCCATAGAGCGAGGCGGAGGCGACGATGTGGTCGCCGGCGTTCAAGAGTGTCGCGATTGCCAGGTGTAACGCAGCCTGTCCGCTGGCGGTGCAGACCGCGCCGACGCCGCCTTCGAGCGCGGCCAGCCGCTCTTCGAGGACGGCCGTCGTGGGGTTTGAGATCCGCGTATAGATGTGACCGGCGCGCTCCAGGTTGAACAGCGCGGCCGCGTGCTCGGCATCCTCGAAGACGTAGGACGTGGTCTGATAGATTGGTACCGCGCGAGCGCCGGTGGTGGGGTCGGGATGCTGGCCTGCATGCAGGCTCAAGGTCTCGAAGGCGGGTGGTTTTGGCGCTGGCATGCTGGACTCGCGGATTCGAACGGCGGATGGAGCATCCCTTGTGCCACAAATTGCAGCAGAGCGTCAGGGGCGGCGCTGCTGAGCATCGCCGCCCCGAAGTTCATCAGCCTCCCGCGAAGCGCTGCGGAAACAGGCCGGCTGCGGCGAACGCGGCGACCGGCTGGCGCGGACTCGGCTTTTCCCGCTCTTTCAGCTGCGGCGGCAGCTGCGCGCCGTCGCCCTGACGGCCGACCGCAACGGCGATTTCGACCGCGAAATCATCCGGCACCTGCAGCGCCTTCTGCGCGGCCTCGACATCGAAGCCGCTCATGCCATGGGTGACCCAGCCGGAGAGTGCGGCCTGATGGGCGAAATTGGCCCAGGCGGCGCCGGCATCGAAGGAATGGGTGCGCGAGACCACCGGCTCGGTCTTGCCGGCCGGTGTGAACGTCTTCTTGGAGAGCACGTAGACCAGCGCCGCCGCGTGCTGCGCCCAGCCACGATTGAATTCGACCAGCGGGCCGAGAAAGGTGTCGAACTCCGGCTGGCCGCGCAGAGCATAAAGGAAGCGCCACGGCTGCGAATTGTAGGAGGAGGGCGCCCAGCGCGCCGCTTCGAAGAAGGTCAACAATTCCGCCGCCGGAATGGCTTCGTCGCTGAAGCCGCGCGGTGACCAGCGGTCAACGAACAGACGATGGGCCGGATGGTCGGCGGTCCGGTCGGTCGGCGGGATGAGATGGGCAGTCACGGTGGTCTCCTTTGCTCTTACCTGTGCCCCGCACCCGGATCGGGACGGGACCTCTTATCACGCCGGAACCTCACGGCGCCTTCGGTGTCCAGATTTTGATCGCAGTGGTGTCGAGTTTCGCCGGCAACAGGTGCTCGGCGAAGAACGCATCGGCAATCTTCTGTTGTTCGGTCAGGCCCGCGGGCGTCACCGCACCGACCCGGTAGGAGCGATGGCTGTTGGCCTCCTCCACCGTGGCCGCATCGATGCCCCAGAGCCCGGCCAAGAGGTTTGCGGCTTCACCCGGGTGGGCTTTCACCCATTGCCCGGTCTCGACCAGCTTGACGAAGATCACGTTCAGCGTATCGGCGCGGCGATCGGCATAATCCGCGGAAGCGAGGTAATAGCGCTTGTAGCTCGCAAGCCCATCCGAGCCGTCGGCGAGCACGCGTGCGCCCGATTGCCTGGTCACGCTGGTGAGGAACGGATCCCAGGCGATCCAGGCATCGACATTGTTGCTGACAAAAGCGGCGCGGCCGTCGGCGGGCGGCAGATAAGCCGGCGTGATGTCCTTGAAGCTGAGACCAGCGCGTGCGAGCGCCGCGAGCAGCAGATAATGACTGCCGGCGCCCTTGGTGACCGCGATCTTCTTGCCCTTCAGATCAGCCAGCGACCTGATGGGGGAAGCAGTCGGCACCAGGATCGCCTGCGCCGAAGGCGAGGCGGCTTCTTCGGCGACATAAGCGAGCCTGGCGCCCGCGGCCTGGGCGAAGACGGGCACGGTATCGGCGACGTCGGCGCCGAAATCGATGCTGCCGATGTTGATCGCTTCGAGCAGCGGCAGGCCGCTGGAGAATTCGTGCCAGGTCACCTTGATGCCGAGCGGCGCCAGCGCCTTGTCCAATTCACCATTGGCCTTGAGGATCGCGGTCAGGGTCGATGATCTCTGGTAGCCGATCCGGATGTCCTCGGCCGCGGCGGGGTTCGCCAACGCCGAGATCGCGAGCAAAGCGAAGACGGCCGCGAGCAGCCCTCGCCGGATGAGGGTAGACCGCGCGAGGGCGGCCGAGCCGATGGATATGAGAGCGAATATCATGAAAGTCTCCCGGCGGCGGTGAATTCAGCGTGCCACCTTTTCATGGCATCATTTGCAGGAGCAGTGCCCCCGGTGCAATTTCACTGATTGGGGCAATGGAAGAGTAAAATTCTTCATCGGGTGATTGCGCGAGAATTATGTTCTTGCGCGTCCGCGCGAAGCCACGGCTTCGCAGTCTCGCGGCGCCATTTGCGTCCGAGTCTTGCTGCCGTCCGGCCCTCGGAAAAACGAGGGCGCAGGGAATGCCGGGCGCTGGCCGCACCCATGGCCCGCCTGCAGAAAAAAAAGCAGGCGGCAGTCACCACAGGTTCAGCCGAGACATCCCGGCATTCCCTGCACGATGGTTTTAACGCTTATACGTGATCTCCCTGGGGACCGGCTTTCTTGCCCCCATCCGCGTGATGCAAAGCATCATCGCGTCGCGACAACGCTGACGCGTTGCGCGGGCATCAGCACCGGGATGCCGGGACCACACGACTTCACGTCCGCAACAAGGTTGTTCCGTCCGCACGCTGCTTGCGTGCTGCAACCTGATGCGTCCACCGCGTCCCGCGCCCAACGTTCGTGACGATCGCGAAGCGCCCCTTGTACCGGGTGCGGGATGGCCATGGATAGCATGATTTCTGAAAAAAAGAAATAGAAATATTCGCCTTTCGTGCAGCCGCACGTCAGACCGGTTGAGCGCGCTCGCCCGCCATCTCTATCTCCACCTTGAGAACGCCGAAGGCGTCGGCAACGCGCGATTGCGGTGGAGAACAAATCATGCGCGCAGGGCTACGGCACCGACTGCATCCTGGTGGCCGAGGACGGACCCGTGACTGGCCAGGAAATGCTGGTCCGGCTGGTCGAGCGGATCATGCCTCGACGCCGAGGGCGCTCGGCTGTGTGGACGAGCTCGCGCGCTGCCAGATCGTCATGCAGTCCGGCCGACTCCCAGATCCGAGCCTATCGCAATGCCCGCGACGACCTTGCGCCGGTGACGCGATGGATCGAAGCTGCAACGCCGTCGCAGCTGCCGCGGCCATCGGTCCTGGCGGAGACGGTGGCTGACGCGAATCGAATGGTCGCGGCATTCAGAGCCGCGGCAAGCCTGCATGCGATCCGTCAGCTGGTATTCGCGCGCTTCCACTTCTCCAGATCGATATCGGGGCGATCGGGCGCGATCTGGTCCTTCTCGGGATTGCCCTGCCACGGCTTGTCGGTCTGCTTGTTGCTCGGCCAATCCGTGCGTTCCCTCGGATCGTCGTTCGGCGTTTCTCTGGGATCGTCCTTCGTCGTGTCCTTGACCATGCTCAGCTCCGTCGTCGAACGTTCTGGATCGAACGCGGGGGCGCGGATGGCGTTCCGGGATCGCGCTGAGATTACTCGGCCCACCTCATACTTTGGCTTGCTTTATCTTATGATGGTTGGTGGCCGGACCGTCCGCTAGGCTTGGCGTGCAGCACCGGATCGAACGCCTTGCGAATGACGAAGTCTGCGAGTTCCTGGCGAGTTATCGGCCATGATCGTCTCCATCTCCGTGATTTGCCGATGCAACGGCCACCGCCGGCAAAGGTTCTCATCCAACGGCGTACCCGCCGGTGCGGCGCGGCTTACGATGACCCGCCGATCGCGGTGGCGGGGCGGCCCGTCCTTTGCGCGCGGGAAGTGGTTCGCCGCGTCGGCCCGCTTGCGCTGGTCTTCTTGAGCGCGTTGATGAACTGGATCACGGTCTGCAGCATCTGGCTCTTGCTGACCCGGTGCTTGTAGACCAGCCGGTGGCGGCTGCGCGTGACGAGGTGCGACGGCGGCGCAACCGGCGCATCGGGTCTCAGCTGTGCCGCAATGCCGGTCGGCCCGACATCGATCCTGGTGATGCCGAGCGCGCGGCAGGACAGCCCGATGTCGGCGATGGCGAGAAGGTTCGA
This sequence comes from Bradyrhizobium sp. SZCCHNGR1005, assembly GCF_032489995.1. Lineage (NCBI taxonomy): Bacteria > Pseudomonadati > Pseudomonadota > Alphaproteobacteria > Hyphomicrobiales > Nitrobacteraceae > Bradyrhizobium > Bradyrhizobium sp. SZCCHNGR1005. The sequence continues at coordinate 297,012 of NZ_JAUEZC010000005.1, read as the reverse complement.
AACCTCCGGCGGCAGCGCCCCGAAGCGAAGCTCGATTTCATCCTCGATCTCGCCGAGCTCGGCCGGGCTCTCCGCCCTCGCCAGCCTGGTGTAGATGTCGAGCCGCGTCGCCTCGTCCTGCACATAGCTTGCGGGCAGCAGCGCGGGCACCTCGATGCGCAGCTCCGGCATCCACATCTCGGAGGCACGCCGTGGGCGGCCCTGCAGCGCCCGCGCCAGCAGGTCGTGGTAGAGCGCAGGCCCGAACACGTGGACGTGGCCTGCTTGCTGTTCCGATAACAGATTGCCGGCCCCGCGCAGGTCGAGGTCGCGTGCGCTGATCTGAAATCCGGCACCGGGGCGGCTCAGCTCCTGAAGCGCGGCAATTCGCTTTTGCGCCTCTTCCCCGGGCGCATCGGTGAGCAGATAGGCAAAGGCGCGCGTGCTCCCGCGGCCGACCCGTCCGCGAAGCTGGTGCAGTTGCGCCAGTCCGAAGCGCTCGGGCGCACAGATCAGGATCGTATTGGCGCGCGGGATGTCCAGCCCGTTCTCGACGATGTCGGTGGCGAGAAGTACATCTGCCTCACCGCCGACGAATTGCATCATGCGATCGTCGATGTCCTGCGCCGGCATCCGGCCGTGGACGACGACGACGCGCAGCTCGGGCACGCTGCGATGCAGCCGCTCCTCCATCGGACCGAGATCCTTGATGCGGGGGCAGATCACAAAGCTCTGGCCGTGTCGCCGCTGTTCGCGCCGCAGCGCCATCGTCAGCGTCGAATCGAGCAGGGGCGAGACCTTGGTCACGATGGGCAGCCGCTGCACCGGCGGGGTGGCGATGACGCTGAAGTCGCGCAGGCCCACCATGGCGGCGGCCATGGTGCGGGGGATCGGCGTAGCGCTCATTGTCAAGGTGTGGACGCCGGCACGCAGCGCCGACAGCTTGTCCTTGTCGGCCGCACCGAAATGCTGCTCCTCGTCGATGATGACGAGTCCAAGGTCCGCGAAGGCGATATCCTTTCCGGCCAGTGCGTGGGTGCCGATCACGATTTGCAGCGAGCCGTCGCGCAGCTGTTGTTTCACGGATCGCGCTTCGGCGGCGGCAGTCAGGCGCGACAGATGGCCGACCGCGATCCCGAACGGGGCGAAGCGCTTTTGGAATGTCAGCACGTGCTGGCGGGCGAGCACCGTGGTCGGAACGACGAGCGCGACCTGTTTGCCGGCGAATACGGTCGCCGCTGCGGCGCGCAACGCCACTTCCGTCTTGCCGAAGCCGACATCGCCGCAGACGACGCGATCCATCGGATGGCCGGCGGCGAGGTCGTTCAGCACATCCTCGATCGCCTTGGCCTGATCCGGCGTTGCGAAATAGGGAAAGCGGGCGACGAAGCGTTCGTAGTCGGCCGGCGGAGGCACCAGCCGCGGCGCCTTGGTTTGCCGCCGTGCCTGGATCGCCTGAGACAGCGTCTGCGCGGTCCGGTCGACCTCGCGTTCGGCCTCCAGGCAGCGCGCGGCCCATGAACGCCCATCGGCATCATCAAGCCGGATCCCGCTTGCATCGCTTGCATAAGGCCAGATCAGCGCAAGCTCGCCAACGGGCACCAAGACGGCTTCATCATCGGCGAAGGCAAGGCGTACCATCTCGCGGTCGCTGAGGTCGGGCGCCGACAGCCGCTCGAGACCTTGCAGCACCGCAAGTCCGCGCTGCAGGTGAACGACAGCGCTTCCGAGCGCCGGCCGGGTTGCGGCGTCGGCGGCGGCCGCGTTCTGCCGCGCCATCGGCTGCAGGTGGTGCGCCCTGCTGCCGAGCACATCCGCTGCGGCGATGACCAGCAGCGGCCGCGTGCGTCCGGTTCTGAACCCGGCATCGAGGTCGGCCAGCAGCGACGTGATCTTGCCCGCAGGCGGACGCGAGGCGCCGGCCCAGTCTGAGCGGCGCAGCGTCTTGAGCCCGGCGAGGCGCTCCATGCGCTGCAGATCTTGCTCGATCGCCGCGGCGAACAGCAGACGAGCGCCGCTCCGTCTGGCCCCGCTGATGAAGCGGCGCAGCGCCGTGCGCGCCGATGTCTCGCGCGAGAAATTGGGGATCGATTCGATCGTCGATGATTCCGGCAACACCGCCAGACCACGCATGACCTCCTGCCATTCGCGTCGGCCGATAAAGGTCGCTTCTCGGCTGCGCGCGTCGCCGCTCTCCTCGATTGCGGCGAGCCGCGCCGCCGCGCGCACCGGCACCTCGGCATCGGCAATGATCCTGACGCCATCCAGATAGGTGAAGATGCCAGCGCCGGTCGCGCCATTTCCAAGCAGGTTGCGCTCCGACATCGGATCGAGCACCAGCGCATCGAGGCTGGCGAGGTCGGTCTGATGCACCGGATCGCAGGTGTGGATGGCACGGATCAAGCCGTCGTCATGGTCGATCCGCACCGGACCCAAGGCCCCGGCGGGAAACAGCTCGATGGTCTGGCCGTGACATAACACACCGCCGGGATAATTGGCCGGCTCGTCGAGCTCATAGCCCGCCTCTGTGAGAAACCGCCGGAGCTCATCGACATCGATCGACTGCCCGACCGCAAGCCGCAGGCAGGCCTTGGACCAGGCCTGCGGCTGCGGCACACGCGGCAGCACGGCATCAACCGTGGCTATCAGAAGCGGCGGGGCGGCTCGCGCTGCGAGCCGCCGCAAGACGCTGGCGCGGCGGCCCGTGGTCTCCCGCGACGGCTCGACCTCGTCGACGAGCAACGCGTCGAAGCACGGCAGCACCAACACATCGCAGCTCGGGTCAAACGCGTGCAGGATCGCGCCAAGGCGCTCGGCGCGCACTTCGTCCTTTGCGAGAAATACGAGCCCTCGGGCGCCGGATTTTCCCAACGCCCTCAGCAAATGAAGCGCGATCAGTCCGGTCGGCGCGGCGGATGACAGTGCCTGGCGCCGTTGAGCGGATGGCGCGCGCTTGCCGGCTCTTCCGGCCTTTCTTGAACTTGGCGCGCGTGCAGGCTTGCCCATCTGGAAGGAAAACACCGCGGTTGCAGCGGAGTTCCCGCTGTGAGAGTCGACTACTACAAGTCTTGACCGCCAGGCGCAAATACAACCGGCAGCAAGCCCGCCGCAGAGAGCATGCCTCCCGCTGCTCGATAGGAACCGGCCTTCGGCTTGCACTTGGTTCGTATGGACGTCACGCAAGCCGACGGCGGTCGGTCAAGCGCCGCGCGCAAGAGATGCTCTCCTGATCGGGCGCATCGAGACGAATACGCCGGCAATGCAGGCCGAGTAGCGCGTAGGCGCTCCGCGCCTCCTGCTCGCGCTCAGCCGCATAGGCAGCATTTCCGGCGAAGCCGAACTGCCTCGCATCGATCGCTCGCTGGGACACCGTTCGTCAATTGAATGATCGTCAGATGCCGAAAAGTTCGGAGCCGGCCGTCGATCGCCAGGATCTCGTCATCCGGGTGCGTAACGACGGGCACAGCCGGCAAGTCGATCGGTCCGCCGGCTGCGAGCACTGCGGCCGTTCCCCTGGCGGGCAAAACGCTCGACGATGTTAGTCCGCTGGATGACCCATTTGCCTGCACGGTGACGAGCCGCGCGCCGACCAGGATCGTGGGCCGATTTACCTATGTTGATGCAGGTTGTTAGCCGGACTGTAAGTTCCGAGCAGGTTGAGGTCGCAACGTGGTCATGTTTGGATGGAAATCGAAACTCAGAAGAAGCGGCGCCGTCGCTTCAAACAGGCGACTCCCCTCGGAGAGCGTCTCCTAAAGTCAGCACGTGAAGCACGTGATGCGGCAAAGCAGTTGCCGCCAGGCGCCGATCAGGCGCGTCTCTTGAGGCGGGCACGAGAGGCGGAAGCCATTGCGCAACTCGAGGAGTTCTTGCGAGGGCCGACCCGATACCCACCGCGACGCTGATGAGTCCAGCGTCTCGGGCCGTGCCCCTGTGAGGTCGCGGCCATGCTGGTGGGCGGTTCGTCGCCGACGTGTCGCGATCTTGAGACGGATTCTCGGGGCCGTCTGATCGCGATGGGCTTATGTTACGAGTTGACGAGCGTTTGATCGACGATTCTGAGCCAATGCCCATCTTCGCTTCCCTTTGCGGAGCCGTTCAAGCAAATGTTGGCGCTGGCGCTCATCGGGCTGATAGCCGCTTCGTCTTCGAACTGCCGTCGCTTGCGGTGCCGGCCCGGCAGGAGCGCTGAGATCGCGTCCTCGCGCAAGGAAAGCACAAGGAAAGGATCACCGCCCCTTCAAGAGTTCGGCAACCCCTTCCGTGAAGGCGCGGATGTCGAGCGGCTTTTCCCAGAGCGGGACGTCGGCGAACTCAGGTCGGATCGATGTCTTGTCATAACCAGTGGTGAAGATGAAGAAGATGTCCAGCTCGCGCAGTGCGCGGGCGAAAGGAAAGATCATCTCGCTCCTGAGATTGATGTCGAGCAGCGCAGCGTCGATCGGCCGGCCCAATTGCAGAGCCTTCTGGGCTTCGACAACCTCCGAGACGGGGCCGATCACGTCGGCGCCAAGGCGCCTGAATTCATCGGCGAGGTCATCGGCAAGGAAATACTCGTCCTCGACGATGAGGATGCGTTTTCCCGCCAGTGGATTCGTCGGCGCAATGGGTGTGCCTTGCCCCATGAGGCTCTCCTGTCGTCGGCACGCGCTCAATAGGAACATCCGCCGGGTCCAGACCTTATGCAAAACGGCTTAGGAACCCGTGGGTTCCGAAAGCCGACATGGAAGGATCCTGATTGTGCCCAACCGCGACATCATCGTCATCATCAGTGGCTCCTCAGGGGCGACTGTGCCCCTGAAAGACATTCTCGGGCGCTTGCCCGTCGATGTGCCGTCGGCGGTGTTTGTCGTGCTGCACGTCCCGGCACGAGGGAACGGTGTTCTCTCGACCGTCGCCCGCGCCGCCGGCAAGCTGCCCGTCACGCAGGCTGCGAACGACTTGCCGATTCAGAATGGCACCGTCTATCTGGCTACGCCGGATCATTACTTGCTGATTGCAGACGGTCACCTGATGCCCGGCCGCGGTCCGCGTGAGACCTGGTCCGTCCGTCCATCGATCCGCTATTTCGCTCTGCGGCACTGCATTACGGACCTCGCGTCATCGGCGTGGCCCTCAGCAGACTTTTATCAGATGGTGCGGCGGGCCTCAACGCAATTAAGCGATGTGGCGGGGTGGCCGTGGTGCAGCATCCGTCGGATGCGGTTGCCGACGAGATGCCGCGGCACGCCATGGAGGCGAGTTCCATCGATTTCTGTCTGCCCGGTAGCGGATGTACGCGGCGCGGGGCGATCGAATATCGAGGATATGCCGATTTGATCGGGCAGATGGCGCTGCAGTTGCTCGATCCACTTCGACGGCCAGGGTGATGCAACATGGCGAGCGCTGCATCTTGTCCTGCCGAGTGGCAGGTGAACCGCGATATCCGCAGCGAAGAAGACCAGCTCCGCAAGAGCGAAGCCGATATCGCCTCAGGCTGGACACGCTTGCACAAACAGGAGGGCTTGGTCTTGCAATTGAAGGCGTCCGGCCGGGGTTACGCCGAAGCCGTGCGGTTGGCCGCCTTGCTGCGGGACAATCTGGCGGAATGGGAGCGGCACCGCGCCATGATCGAGCAGAGGATCGCCTATCTCAAACGACGACGCGCGGCCGGATCAACTTAGGCTTCAACTATCGGGCGGAGCCAGCTTCAGGAATTGCAGGCCCGACTCCGACCGGGCAAAGGCGCAGTTGCGGCCATTGGCGAAATTCCTGCTTCGACCGGTTGCGACGTCTGGAGTGCGGAACCGTTATTGCGCTTGCATATTGATCGAGCTGATTTTCACCTCTGTCCGACTGAGGCACGATTAGTATATACCGCAAGATATGACGAATAGTGGTCAATCTCAGTCGGTGGAACCGCCCAGATGGCGGCGGCCGCTGATCGTCGGGGTCGGCGCCTCGCCGAGCAACAGCGGCAGCCTGGAGCGGTTCCTGTCGAAGTTGGCGCTCGGCAATGATCTCGCGGTCGTGCTCGTGCTGCAGCATCGAGAGGCGCTGGATGAGGAATGGCTGCGCGCCGTGCTGCGGCCGCTCACGAGCGTCACCCTGAAAAACCTGGCGGATGGGGCCGAGATCGAGGGACAGACGATCTATCTTTGTCCCCCCAACATGATCGCGACCGTGCATGGCGACCGGTTCGGCGTACGTCCGGCCGAACAGGCGCCGGGTGAGCGGGCAACCATCGACAGCTTCCTGGTGTCCCTCGCCGAGGGGCGGGCCGAACAGTCGATCGGGGTCATCCTGTCCGGCACCGGCGGAGAAGGCACGCTCGGCGTTGCCACGCTGAAGAACCATGGCGGGCTTGCCATCGCCGAGCACGTCGCCGGAGACGAGAGCGACGGGTCGATGGACGGCAGCACGCCTGCGGCCATTGCGGATTTCGTGCTCCCGGCCGAGGACATTCCCGATCACATCACGGTCTATGCCCGCCATCTGCGGCGTCTGGAAGAGCGGCAAGGCTTTGACGAAGTGCTTGCGGCCGCCGCCAGCTCGATCAACCGCATCGTCGATATCCTGCGCAACAAGACCGGCAATGACTTCCACGGCTACAAGCAGAACACCTTCCTGCGCCGGGTGCAGCGCCGCATGCAGGTGGTTCAGATCGACGAGATCTCGGCCTATGTCGATTTCCTGCGCAACGACCAGGACGAGGTCCAGCATCTCTTCAACGATCTTCTGATCGGGGTCACCGAGTTCTTCCGCGACCAGCGGGAGTTCGACGTGCTCGAGCAGCAGGTCATTCCGCAAATCTTCGACGGCAAGCAGGCCGGCCAGCAGGTCCGTGTCTGGGTGCTCGGCTGCGCCACTGGCGAGGAGGCCTATTCGATCGCGATCCTGCTGTGCGAACATCTTGCGAAGCTTCATTCGCCGCCTTCGGTGCAGATCTTCGCAACCGACATCGACAGCCGGGCACTCGCCACCGCCCGGGTCGGCCGCTACTGCACCGACATCGAAGCCAACGTCTCGCCGGAACGGCTGGCGCGCTGGTTCGTGCGCGAGGGCGACACCTATTGCGTGGTCAAAGAGTTGCGGGAGATGTGCATCTTCTCCCAGCACAACGTCATCAAGGATGCGCCGTTCTCCAAGCTTGACCTGGTCTCGTGCCGCAATCTGCTGATCTATCTGGATGCCGAATTGCAGAACCTGGTGATTCCACTGTTTCATTTCGCGCTGCTGCCTGAGCGCTTTCTGTTTCTCGGCAGTTCGGAGAACGTGACGCGGCATCCGAAGCTGTTTGCTCCGGTCGACCGCCGCGCCCGGATCTTCAAGAAGCTCGATAACGGCACGCGGCTGCCGCCGGAATTCCCTATCACCACGACGGCCGCGCGGACTTCGGTCGAGCTGCCGCCGGCCCGGAGCTTCGGCTCCGATGTCGGGCTCGAACGCAAGGCGCACCGCATCGCCGAGCGCTACGCGCCGGCCTATGTGATCACCGACGATAGTTTTCACATCCTGCATTTCTCCGGCCGTACCGGGCGCTTCATCGAGCCGACCGCCGGCGCCGCCACGCTGGATCTGCTCGGCCTCGTGCATCGCGACCTTCGGCTGGAGTTGCGAACCGCCTTGAGCCGCGCGCGGGACACCAACGAACCGTCGCACACCGATCAGGTGCTGCTCGGGGTAAACGGCCACACGGTCGGGGTCGACATCACGGTCGAGCCGATCGACGCGCCGGAAGGGCAGCGCAGCTTCATCGTGCTGTTCAAGGACGGCGCGCTGCGGCCGTCCTCGGCGTCGTCCGGAAGCGCGAATTCGCTGGTGCGCAGCGAGCATGTCGAGCGCATCGAAAGCGAGCTGCGCGCCACGCGCGAGCGGTTGCATGCGACGATCGAGGAGCTGGAGAGCTCCAACGAGGAGCTCAAATCCTCCAATGAGGAATATCAGTCGCTGAACGAAGAGCTGCAATCGGCGAATGAGGAGCTCGAGACCTCGCGCGAGGAGCTCACCACGGTCAATGGCGAGCTTGCGCACCGGGTCCAGGAGCTGACGCGTGCGACCAGCGACCTGAAGAACTTCCTGGAGAGCACGCAGATCGCGACCGTGTTTCTCGACAACGACATGCGGGTGATGAATTTCACCCCGGCGATCACGCAGGTGCTGCATCTGGTGGAGACGGACGTCGGCCGTCCGATTGCCCACATCAAGGCGAGGATTCCGATCGAGGACCTCTACGACGATATCCGTCGGGTGCTGCGGACGCTGGCCAGCGCCGAGCGCGAACTGACCGCGCCGGACAGCGGCAAGCGCTATATCGTGCGCATGCTGCCCTATCGCTCCATCGACAATTTCATCGCCGGCGTCGTAATCACCTTCATCGACGTCACCGCGATCACGCGAGCGGAAGAACGTCAGCGGCTGCTGCTCGCCGAGCTGCAGCATCGCGTGCGGAACACGTTGGGCGTGGTGCGCTCGATCGCGCGGCGTTCCGCGCAGACGAGCTCGACGGTCGAAGAATATTCCGCCCATCTCGATGGCCGGCTGGGCGCCTTGGCGCGCACCCAGGCGGCCGTGACGCGCGATCCCGAGGTGGGCGTCGATCTGGAATATCTGCTCGCCGACGAATTGATGGCTTATAATGCACGCGAAGGCGAACAGGTGCGCATCTCCGGCCCGACGATAAGGTTGCAGCCGAAAGCGGCTGAGACGCTGTCGCTGGCGATTCACGAGCTGGCAACAAATGCGGTCAAGTACGGCGCCCTCAGCCAACCTGCCGGACGCGTCGAGATCAGCTGGCGCATCGACGAGGGCGTCACCCCGCCGGAACTGAATTTCGATTGGCGCGAGAAGGGAGGTCCACCGGTGAAGTCGCCGAAGCGGAAGGGTTTTGGAACGGAGATCCTGGAGCGGACGCTGGGCTTTGAGTTCAAGGGCAAAAGCGCGTTGATGTTCAGCCCGACCGGCGTGCATTTCTCGATCACGTTGCCGCTGAGCCGGGTCATCGTCCAAAAGCCCGGCCCTGACCAGGTGACATGAGCACGGCGCGCACGAGCGACCGGACGGCGGATGTCGTCATCCGTCGCCTGAGTGCATTCCGCAAGATTTCGCCGGAGACGGCGGCCATGCTCGACGATGCCATTCGCGGCCGCATCATCACGGCGATGGCCGGACAGGAGCTGGTCTGCGAGGGCGATCCGGCGGACCGGATTCGAATGATGCTCTCGGGCTGGGCTGCCCGCTACAAATCGCTCGAAGACGGGCGGCGACAGATCGTCAACCTGGCGCTGCCTGGTGATACCTGTGACGCGCAAATCTATTTGCTGGAGTGGATGGACCATTCGATCTCCGCGCTGACATCGGTGGTCTATGCGGAGATCGAGCGCGAGCGTTTCGAGTCTCTGGTCGCCGCTGACCGCGTGCTCGGCGAGGCCTTCTGGTGCGAGACGCTGTCCGACGCGGCGATCCAGCGCGAGTGGACGCTCAATCTCGGTCGCCGCGACGCATTCGAGCGGGTCGCGCATATCCTGTGCGAGGTGATCGAGCGGCTGCGGCCGGTCGGGCTATTGGATGGCGACAGTTGCGCATTTCCGATCACGCAGACCGACCTTGCCGACGCGACCGGGCTATCGGTGGTTCATGTCAACCGGACGCTGCAGGAATTGCGCTCGTCCGGCCTGATCGTGCTGCGGGAGCGGACGCTGACGGTCCACGATCTCGACGCGCTCAAGGACGCGGCCTTGTTCAACCCGGACTATCTGCACTATCGTGTGCCGGGTTGATGAGTCTTGCCGGGTAAAACTAGCCGGCGAGGACGGGATCAGAAGCCGCAGCATCGGCACTCGCAAGCCGCCGTTTCCACTCCTCCAGCTCCTGTCGCAAGGTCTCGACGAGGTCGAGCGCGACCGGGGAGGGGCTGCGCTGCGGCGGGAACACGGCGGCGAATTCGAAATCGATCTGCGGCAGGAAGCGTCGCGCGACGACGCCGCGGCCGTCGAACTCGCGCGCCGTGAACGGATCGCAGATGCCGACGCCGAGGCCGGACGACACCATTCCGCACATGATCTCGGATAACGTCGTCTCGACCCGCAGGACGCGGTGAACATCGACGCGATTGAAGACCTGATCGACCAGGTGCCTGCTGCTCGAGCCGGCCGATAGTGACACGAACGTTTCGCCCTCGAAGTCGCGCGGCTCGAGCGTCGTCTTCGCCGCCAGCCGATGTCCCGCCGGCAACACGGCGACGCGCGGCAATGCGGGAAGGCGGATGCTCGTCAAACCTGCATGCGCGATCGGCACTTCGGCGAAGCCGATATCGCATTGATGGTTCAGCACCCAATCGACCACGATCGGTGAGATCACGCCGAAGAACGAAAGATTGAGATTGGGGCGCTGGCTCAGGAACGTGCCGGCGAGCCGCGGCAGATAGCCGTTGGCAAGCGCCGGCAGGGCCGCAACGCGGAGCGTGCCGGTGCGGCGGCTGCGGATCTCCTCGGCGGCTGCGGTGATGCGGTCGAGCCCGACGAAGGATCGCTCGACCTCCATGTAGAGCGCGGTCGCCGCCGCGGTCGCCACCAGCCCGCTGCCGCGCCGCTCGAACAGCTCCATCTTCAGCAGCGCCTGGAAGTCGCGCAGCAGCCGGCTGACCGCGGGCTGTGTCACCGCCATCAGCTTCGCAGCCTCGGTCACGCTGCCGGTCAGCATCATCGCCCGGAAGGCTTCGACCTGCCGCGGGTTGATCCGGGCCATCAGGTGTCTCCATAATATTTCGGCATGAGAAGGGTGCCATTATTCATTGGACGACGGAAGAGTGCGCTGCGATCTTTTTGGTCAGATCGAGAGGTCGCCCGTTTTTTGTGCGGTGCCGTGACGTGAAGAACGCAGAACCGGCGGGATCTTTCATCGAGTGGTCTTTTGATACCGGCGAATGAGCGCCAATAGGGGAGATCTGTCCGTATGAAGCCCTTCAGCCTTCTGACAGCGGTGAGCCTTGCCGTCTTGGCCACTGCCACTCCGGGCCTTGCCCAGCAGAAGACGCTCTATGTCGCCGGCTATGGCGGCTCATTCGAGAAGACGATCCGTGACGAGGTGATTCCGCCGTTCGAGCAGGCCAATGGCGTGAAGGTCGAATACGTCGCCGGCAATTCCACCGACACGCTTGCCAAGCTGCAGGCGCAGAAGGGCAACCAGCAGATCGACGTCGCCATCCTCGACGACGGCCCGATGTACCAGGCGATCCAGCTCGGCTTCTGCGACAAGATCGTGGGCGTCCCCAGCGCCGAGCTCTACGACGTCGCGCATTTCAAGGACGATCGCGCCGTCGCGATCGGGCTCGTTGCCACTGGCCTGATGTACAACACCAAGGTGTTCGCCGAGAAGGGCTGGGCACCGCCGACCTCCTGGAACGACCTGAAGGATCCGAAATACAAGCAGCAGCTCGTCATTCCGCCGATCAACAACACCTACGGCCTTTATGCGCTGTTGATGCTGGCGAAGATGAACGGCGGCAGCGAGTCGAACGTCGAGGCAGGTTTCAAGATCTTCAAGACCGAGATCAATCCGAACGTGCTCGCCTATGAGCCGTCGCCGGGCAAGATGACCGAGCTGTTCCAGTCCGGGCAGGCGGTGCTTGCGGTGTGGGGCTCAGGCCGCGTGCAGAGTTTTGCCAATACCGGCTTCCCGGTCGACTTCGTCTATCCGAAGGAGGGCGCGGTGATGCTGCTCACCACGGCCTGTCCGATTGCCAAGCCCAACGTCTCGCCGCTGGCCTCCGCCTTCATCAAGCAGCTGCTCGACCCGAAGATCCAACTCGTGATGCTGAAGGAATACGGTTACGGCCCGGTGGTGAAATCGGTCGTGGTACCGCCCGGCGTCGGCACGATGGCTCCGATCGGCGAACGTGCCACCAAGGTCTATGCACCCGATTGGACCATCGTGAACGACAAGCGCGAGGAATGGACCAAGCGCTGGAATCGCGAGGTCGAGCGGTAAGTAGTGGCTGGTTGCAACTCTCTCGCCAGCGGCGGTCCGCTCCCTCCCCCCTTGCGGGGGAGGGTTGGGGTGGGGGGTCCCCAACGGCAGTGTTCCTGAAGACCCCCACCCCCACCCCCTCAGAGCGAGCTCTGCTCGTCTCGGCCCCGCAAGGGGGAGGGGAGTACACTGTGCGCTCGGCGACAGTGCTCATTTCCCACTCGGATATTCTTCATGTCCTTCCTCTCACTTGACCGCGTCGGCAAATCCTTCGGTCCGAACACGGCCGTCGAAGAGTTCAGCCTCGCGGTGAGCAAGGGCGAGTTCGTCTCGTTCTTGGGTCCGTCCGGCTGCGGCAAGACCACGACCTTGCAGATGATCGCGGGCTTCCTCGATCCATCGCATGGCACGATCCACCTTGAAGGCAAGGACCTCGTTGCAATTCCGCCGGCCAAGCGCGGGCTTGGCATCGTGTTCCAGAGCTACGCGCTGTTTCCCCACATGACGGCGGCCGAGAACGTCGCGTTCGGGCTTGAGATGCGCAAGGTCGCGCGCAAGGAGCGCGAGGAGCGGGTGCGCGCCGCGCTCGCGCTTGTCGGCTTGGCCGGTTACGAGGACCGTCATCCGCGGCGGATGTCGGGCGGCCAGCAGCAGCGCGTCGCGCTGGCGCGGGCGCTGGTGATCCGTCCGAGCGTGCTTCTCCTGGATGAGCCGCTGTCCAATCTCGATGCGCGACTGCGCGAGGACATGCAGATCGAGCTGCGCCAGATCCAGCGCAATCTCGGCACCACCACCATTCTCGTCACCCACGACCAGATCGAGGCGATGTCGCTGTCCGATCGCATCGTGGTCATGAGCAAAGGCCGGATCGAGCAGATCGGCACGCCGCAAGAGGTCTATGAACGCCCGGCGTCGGCCTTCGTCGCGCAGTTTCTCGGCAAGACCAATGAGTTCGCCGCGAGCATCGATCGCTCCGGCTCCACCGCCAAACTGGTTGCGGGCTCCTGGAGCACGCCGGCACCGGCTGGCCTGTCGGGCGTCGTCACCGTCAGCATCCGGCCTGAAAGGATCGGTTTCGGCGCGAGCGGATTGTCGGGCCGGATTCAGAGCCGCATCTTCCAGGGCAATCATTGGCTATTCCAGTGCGAGACCGAATGCGGCCCCGCGATCGTGATCCGCCAGAACGACGGCGAGCCGCAGCCCGCGCAGGGAGAGGCGGTGCATCTCACCTGGCGCACCGACGACATGAGCCTTCGCCCGACGCGAGGCGGTGCATGAGCGCGGCCCTCACCACAGCCCCTGCGGCAGAGCCGAGCGAGACGCGCACCGCCTTGGCGCTGGCCGTGCCGGCCTTGATGCTGTTCGTCGGCGTCGTCGTGATCCCGCTCGCAATGACGGTGATGCTCTCGTTCCACGACTGGGGACAGTATAAGGGCATCGAGCCGGTCTTCGTCCTGAAGAACTGGCAGGAGATCGCCAGCGATCCTTACTACGCCGAGATGTTCTGGCGTACCTTCCGCGTCGCCGTGCTCGCCACGCTGATCACCGCCGTGTTCGGCGTGCCCGAGGCCTACATCCTGCATCGCATGAGCGGGCGCTGGAAGGGCATCTTCCTGCTGGTCATCTTAGGGCCACTCCTGATCTCAGTGGTGGCGCGAACGCTGGGATGGGCGTTGCTGTTCGGCGGCAACAACGGCCTCGCCAACAAGCTCCTGATGTCGCTCGGCCTGATCAGTTCTCCGGTGCGTTTCATGTTCACCGAGACCGGCATGGTGGTGGCGCTGGCGCACGCGATGATGCCGTTCATGGTGCTCGCGGTCTGGACCGCGCTGCAGCGCCTTGATCCGCAGATCGAGAATGCGGCGGCCTCGCTCGGCGCGGGCTCGCTGACCGTGATCCGCCGCATCGTGTTGCCGCAGATCATGCCCGGCGTGCTCTCCGGCGCGATCATCGTATTCTCGCTTTGCGCGAGCGCCTTCGCCACGCCGGCGATCATCGGTGGCCGCCGGCTGAAGGTCGCGGCGACGCTCGCCTATGACGAGTTCCTCAACACGTTGAATTGGCCGCTCGGTGCGGCGGTCGCCGTGCTCCTGCTCGTCGCGCTGGTGCTGATCGTCGTCGGCAGCAATGCGCTGATCGAACGGCGCTATCAGGAGATGTTCCGATGAAAGGGAACGGACCGATCGCGCTCACCTTCCACGCGCTGTTCGTCGTCTTCATGCTGGCGCCGATCGTGGTGGTGTGCTGGGTGGCCTTCACGCCCGAGGGCTTCCTGTCGATTCCGACCACCAGTTTCTCGCTGCGCTGGTTCAAAGCGATCGCGGCCTATCCGGAATTCGTGCATGCCTTCGGCACGAGTCTGTGGCTCGGCGCGCTCTCGTCCTGCGTGAGCTTGCTGTTCGCGGTGCCGGCGGCGCTCGCCATCAGCCGCTATCGCTTCCGCGGCCGCGAGGCGCTGTCGGCGCTGTTCCTGTCGCCGCTGATGATTCCGCATGTCGTGCTCGGCATCGCCTTCCTGCGTTTCTTCACCTCGGCCGGCATCGGCGGCACGTTCATCGCCTTGCTGATCGCGCATATCGTCGTCGTGTTTCCGTTCGCGCTGCGCCTGACCCTGGCGGCCGCGAGCGGGATGGATCGCAGGATCGAGATGGCGGCGGTTTCGCTCGGCGCCGACGGCTGGACCATGTTCCGGCGCGTGATCCTGCCGTCGATCCTGCCGGGCTTGGTCAGCGGCTGGATGCTCGCCTTCATCCAGTCGTTCGACGATCTAACCATGACCGTGTTCCTGGCGGCGCCCGGCGCCGAGACGCTGCCGGTGCGCATGTTCCTCTACATCCAGGACAACATCGATCCGCTGGTGACGTCGGTCTCGGCCAGCGTCATCGCCATCACCATGACCATCCTGATCCTGCTCGATCGCTTTTACGGGCTCGACCGCGTGCTCACCGCCAAAGGCAGCGACGCGGGACGATAGGAGATACTATGAGTAAAGACTACGACGTCGCCGTCGTCGGCGGCGGACTGCTCGGCTCCGCCATCGCCTGGGGGCTCGGCCGGCTCGGCCAGCGCGTCGCCGTGCTCGACGAAGGCGACATCGCCAAACGCGCCTCGCGCGCCAATTTCGCGCTGGTCTGGGTGCAGAGCAAGGGGCTGGGCATGCCGGCCTATACCGGCTGGACCGTGCGCGGCTCGCAGGCCTGGCCGACACTTGCGGCCGAGCTGAAGCAGCAGACCGGACTGGACGTGGTGTTGCAGCAGAACGGCGGCTTCCATCTGACGCTGGGCGATGCCGAATACGAGCAGCGCAGTCAGCTCGTGGCACGCATGCACAACCAGGCCAGCGCGGCCGACTACCGGATGGAGATGCTGCCTGCCGCCGAGGTCAAGAAGATGCTGCCCTTGATCGGTCCAGAGGTCTCCGGCGGCAGCTTCTGTCCGTTCGACGGCCATGTGAATTCGCTGCGCACCTTCCGCGCTTTCCACACCGGCATGAAACAGTTCGGTGTCGACTATCTTCCGGAACGGCCGGTCTCATCGATCGCGCGCGATGGTGGCGAGTTCTGCCTGGCGACCGCGCAAGGCGAGCTGCGTGCGGCCAAGGTCGTGCTCGCCGCCGGCAACGCCAACCAGACGCTGGCGCCGATGGTCGGGCTGTCCGCGCCGATGGGACCGACGCGCGGCCAGATCATCGTGACCGAGCGGACCATGCCGTTCCTGCCGCATGCGCTGACGACGATTCGCCAGACCGACGAGGGCACGGTGATGATCGGCGACAGCAAGGAGGACGAACTAGACGATCGCGTGCAGAACCATCCGATCAATGCCGTCATGGCCGATCGCGCCCAGCGCATGTTTCCGCATCTGTCGCGGCTCAACGTGGTGCGCAGCTGGTCCGGCCTGCGCGTGATGCCGAAGGATGGCTTCCCGATCTACGACCAGTCGGAGACGCATCCCGGCGCCTTCGTCGCCTGCTGCCATTCCGGTGTGACCTTGGCCGCGAACCATGCCTTCGACATCGCGCGGATGGTTCAGCGTGGCGCGCTCGAGCCGGAGCTCGTCGAGCCGTTCTCGGCGCGGCGCTTCTCGGGCGACACCGCAGCGACCGGCAGCGGCTATTACTGACATCGATACGGCCGCGCGCGGCCAGGAGAATTGAGAATGTTCAAACGAACCGATGCTGACGGCAGGCCACCCGTGACGATCTATGTCGAAGGCGCGGCTGTGGAGGCGCGTGAAGGCGACAGCGTCTCCGCTGCGCTGCTTGCCTCGGGCCTTGATGCCCGCCGCGCCACTGCCGTCAGCGGCGCGAAGCGCCTGCCATATTGCATGATGGGCGTGTGCTTCGACTGCCTCGTCACCATCGACGGCGTCGGCAATCGCCAAGGCTGCCTCGTCCAGGTCGCGGAGGGGATGAAGATAGAGATCCAGAAGGGCAAGCGGGAGATCGGCCGATGAGCACGCCGAAACGGGATCAATACGACGTCGTCGTGATCGGCGCAGGCCCCGCGGGACTTGCCGCCACCGCAACGGCGGCCGGCGCGGGCCTGTCGACGTTGCTGCTCGACGAGAATGCCGGCCCCGGCGGCCAGGTCTGGCGCGCGATCGGTTCGACGCCGGTGAAGCGCGAGGCCGTGCTCGGCAGCGACTACTGGTCGGGGGCCGAGATCGCGAAGGCCGCGCGTGACAGCGGTGCGGAGATCATCCATCGCGCCACCGTGTGGAGCCTCGATCGCAATCTCGAGCTCGGCGTTTCCGTCGGCGGCGGCTCGGCCTTCATCAAGGCCAAGCGCGTGATCATCGCGACCGGCGCGCTGGAGCGGCCGTTTCCGATTCCCGGCTGGACATTGCCGGGAGTGATGACGGCGGGCGCGGCGCAGACCATGCTGAAATCCTCAGGCCTGGTGCCGGATGGTCGCACCGTCATTGCGGGGCAGGGCCCGCTGCTGTGGCTCCTCGCGGCGCAGATTTTGCGCCTGGGCGGCCGCATCGACCGCGTGCTCGATACCACGCCGCGCGCCAACTACCTGGCCGCGCTGCCGCACGCCTTTGCCTTCATGACCTCGCCCTATTTCATGAAGGGCCTGGCGATGATGCGCGAGGTGCGTGCGAAGGTGCCGGTGGTCAAAGGCGTTACCGAGTTTGCCGCCGCCGGCGATGGCAAGCTCGCGACCGTCAGCTATGTCGCTGGCGGCAAGCGCGAGACCATTCCGGCGGATCTCCTGCTGTTGCATCAGGGCGTGGTGCCCAATGTCAATCTGGCGATGGCCGCCGGTGTCGAGCATCGCTGGAACGAGCTGCAACTCTGCTGGTCGCCGGTGCTGGATCAGGACTGCAACAGCTCCGTTCCCGGCATCGCCATCGCCGGTGATGGCGCCGGCATCGGCGGTGCGCAAGCGGCGGTGTGGCGGGGGCGGATCGCGGCCCATGCTGCCGTTGTGGCGCTGGCGCCGCAGGCCGCAGCGAAGATGGCAGGGGTCGCCGATCTGCGCGCCGAGCGTGCGCGCGCTGAACGCGGGCGTAGGTTCCTCGACATCCTGTTTCAACCTGCCAAGCAGTTTCGCATTCCAAAGGGCGACACCATCGTGTGCCGCTGCGAGGAGGTCACCGCGCAGGATGTTCTGGACTCCGTGGCCATCGGTGCCACAGGGCCGAATCAGCTCAAGGCCTATCGCCGCACTGGCATGGGGCCGTGCCAGGGCCGGCTCTGTGGCCTCACCGTCACCGAGCTGATGGCAGAGGCGCGCGGCAAGACACCGCAGGAGATCGGCTACTACCGCCTGCGCGCGCCGGTGAAGCCGATCATGCTCTCGGAGCTTGCCGCTTTGCCAAAGAACGAACAGGCGACCAAGGCCGTGGTGCGCGGATGATCGTCAGGAAGGATGCCATCATCGTCGGTGGCGGCATCCATGGCTGCTCCACCGCGCTGCATCTCTGTCTCGCCGGATTGAAGCCGGTGCTGATCGAGAAGGATTATGCCGGCCGTCATGCCTCCGGCGTCAATGCCGGCGGCGTGCGCCAGCTCGCGCGTGATGTCGCGGAGATCCCACTGTCGATCCGCTCGATGGGAATTTGGGAAAGCATCGCCGATCTCGTCGATGATGATTGCGGCTTCGAGAGCCACGGCCAGGTGTTGGTCGCCGAGAACGAGACCGAGCTGACCGCGTGTCGCGCGCGCGTCGCCGACCTGAATGCGCGCGGCTTCATCCATGAGGAATTGATCGACGGCACCGAGCTGCGCCGGCTGGTGCCGGCGGTTGCCGAGAGCTGTCCGGGCGGCGTGGTGTCGCGGCGCGACGGCGCGGCACAGCCGGCGCGGACGACGACCGCGTTCCGCCGCAAGGCCGAACAGCTTGGCGCGATCGTTCATGAAGGCGTGCCGGCGACCAATATCCGCAAGGATGGCAAGCTCTGGCGCGTCGAAGTTGGGACCGAGAGCTATGCCGCGCCGGTGCTGGTCAACGCCGCCGGCGCCTGGGCCGGCCGTATCGCAGCCGCACTCGGCGAGCCGGTGCCGGTCGAGACCATCGCGCCGATGTTGATGATCACCTCACCCGTCGCCCATTTCATCGATCCCGTCGTGATCCTGCGCGGCCGCAAGCTCTCCTTCAAGCAGTTCAAGAACGGCACGGTGCTGATCGGCGGCGGCCATCTCGCCACGCCCTATCAGGACCGCAACGCGACCGTGCTCGACTGGCGCAAACTGTCGGAGAGCGCGCGCACCGTCGCCGAGCTGTTCGCGGTGATGCGCAACGCCACCATCGTGCGCGCCTGGGCCGGGATCGAGGCACGGATGCGCGACGATATCCCGGTGTTTGGCCCGAGCGCCGTTCACGAAGGCCTCTATCACCAGTTCGGCTTCTCGGCCCATGGCTTTCAGCTCGGCCCGGGTGCCGGCGCCGTCATGGCGGAGCTGATCGTCCATGGCGGCACGCAAACCCGCATCGGCGATCTCAGCATCGCGCGGTTCCGCAACTCTAGCCCTTCAACAACAGCATGAGGACATCATGACCATCACCCGCAAGATCCGCTCGGCCATCCATCATCGCATCGTCGAGGCCAACGGCTTCGTGTTCATCGGCGGCACCATCGCCGACGACACCTCCGTGTCGATGGGCGAGCAGACCCGCAACATTCTCGGCAAGATCGATGGCTTCCTCAAGGAGGCGGGCACCGACAAGTCGCGCGTGGTTAGCGGCCAGATCTTCGTTACCGACCTGTCGAAGAAGAAGGAGATGGACGCGGCCTGGACCGAGTTCTTCGGCGACGACCTGCCGACCCGCGCCACCGTCGGCGTCGCCGATCTCGGCGGCGGCGCGCTGATCGAGATCGTGGTCACGGCGCTGAAGGGCTGAAAGGCCCTCGGAAGCCGGGACGACCGCCACGCACGAAGCTGAAAAACAAGGGAGCGGATGGCGTTCGCGCCATCCGCTCCGACGATGCTTGCTATCCGGCTTGCGACCGGGATTTAGTCGCGCTCATAGTTGCCCAGCAGCTCCCGAATCTGATCCTCGACACGATCGCGGATGGAGTCGTAGTCATAATCACGGTCGCGGTTGCGATCGCAATCGACCTCGATCGGCTGGGCGGTCGCCGAGCGCAGCTTGCCGTGGATGTGACGGCTCTCCGTCGGCAGGTCGAGCGTCGCGCTGTCGCCGGCCGCGATGCGGCCCAGCGTCACGACCAGCTCGTCGCCGATCACGTTGTGGGTGTCGTCGATGGGACCGGAATAGGAGCCGGCTTCCAGCACGAGCTGCGCGCCGTTCAGCGCATATTGCGAACGGTTCTTCACCTTCAGCTTCAGCCCGCTGTCCTGGTAGACCAGCCGCACCGTGACCTTGTCGTCGAGATCGGGTTTTTCGATCGTCCATTTGTCGAGCAGAACGGACGGGCCGTCCTGGCTCGGCGTGACGACCTTGCCGGTCGCGGGATCCACCACGGTGTCCGGCACCGGATCCTTGACCGGATTGCCGTAATAATCGCGACCGTAAGGGGCCGGCAGCGCCGTGCTCGCCGAGGAGGTCGCAAGCAGCGGCTCGCTGATCTGATAGTGCGTCAGCCTGTTGCCGTCGACCACGACATGGCCGAACGAGAACACCTTGGCCTTGAAGTTGACCGTGATCTTCGCTCCCTTGCCGGCGCCGGCGATGAACGGCGACATCTCGGCGTTGGTCAGGTGGGTGTCGAGCCAGGAGGCCTGGCCCTGCGGGTAGCTGTTGCCGTCGCCCAGCACGACACTGCCGGTCGCGGAATCTTCCTGGTCCAGCCCGCGGCCGGAGCCGCGCGGGCTATCCTCGTCGCCGTCGAAGTCGCGGTTGCCGCCGGCGCCCTCGACCACGTGAAGCACGCCATCCGGCACGCGCCTCTTCACGCCGTCGAACACGGTGTCGACGGAGACCGCCTCCGGCCCGGTTGACGTCGGCACCGCCGCGACGGTCGCGCCGGCGCGCAGCGGACGTGTGCGCTGATAGTTGTGCTCATGGCCGTTGAACACGACGTTGACGCCGTGATCCTCGAGCAGCTTGGTGATCTGGCGCATCTGGTTGTTGCGGAGCGTCGCATGACCGGAGGAGAACGCCGGATGGTGGTAGACCACGATCTTCCAGGTCTTGTCGGAGGAGTCCAGGTCCTTGATCAGCCAGTCACGCAGGATCTTCGGGTAGGCCGGGAATGCCGACGGCGCCTTGGCGTAGATTGCGGCGTAATCGACCAGGGCATTGAAGAGATGCGGGTTGGAATCCAGGAAGACGAAATGGGCATTGCCATAGTCGAACGAGAAATTGCCCATGTGGTCGATCTGGCGTTTCATGCCCTGACCGGTGTCGACCGCGGTCGAGGCACGGAAAGCTTCCGCTGCCGCCGGCGATGAGTAGTTGGTGCCGTTATAGGCGAACTTGAAGCCGGTCATGTCCGAGGCGTTGGTGTCGCCGTTCAGCACATAGGCAGGATCGACACCGGTCGGACCGTTCAGCGGGAAATAATAGAGATTGTAGTAGGCGAGCGCGTCGCCGCCGCCGGTCTGGCCCTGATAGCGTGCTGCGCTCGTGGTCGTCGCGAGCAGGTTGACGTAATCGCCGCTGCCGCCGATGTCGTGGTTACCGACGACGATATAGTTCTGCATCGAGCGGATGAACGGCGCGCCCCGGTCGACGCTATCGACGTCGCTGTTCCAGACCGGCATCCAGTAGTCGCGGTAGCTCTGCTCCGAGCCGGTGTTGTAGACGTTGTCGCCGGTGTTGAGCGCGAACTCGCCGGCCGGTCGGGCCGGCTCGCCCGGCAGCGCGATCTTGCCCGAATTGTACATCAGGTGGACGATGCGGGCGAAATAGTCGGTGAGCATGCTCGAGTTGGCCTGGGCCGGGAAGAAGCCTTCGTCGCCCATCACCGTGAAGGAGAACTTGTTGCCGGTCTTGCGGGTCTGGAATTGCGCCTGGAAGCCGCCGGCGGGCAGGCCGGGGCCGGTGACACGGTAGGTGTAGGTGGTGTTCGGCTTCAGATTGCGCAGCACGGCGGTGTAGTTGGAGTGTGCGCCATAGGCGCCGGGCGGCACCGGCAGCGCCCGGTCGGCGGCGAGGTAATTGTCGACGACGCGCGCCTGAGGCTGCACGGCCGCGAACTGCTGCGGCGCGGCGGCGAACTCGACCTTGTAGGCCGACGGGTTCGGCGCGGTCTCGTCGGTCTGCCAGGCGATGACCACCTGGTCGCGGTTGCCGAGCGGGCCGAGATCGCCGGGCTGGATGTAGGGGGCGTAGGTGACCGTGGTCGCGAGCGCAGGAGACGCGAAGGCGAGCGCGACGAGCGAGATGGACGCAAGCGCAAGGCGCCGGCGTGAACCGAGAGCGGGCATCGATAACTCCTGAGGAGCGAAAACGGGAATCGGATGATGAGAATGCGCGAGAAATCGCGGGCGTGCTCTAGGGGCTCGGCGTCACCGGCCGATGACGACCTTACGAAAAGTTCATTAACTGCGGATGGCCGTTTAATGATGGATTCGTTACGCGCAGATGTTCGACAATTGGCGGTTGACGACGCGCCGGCCCGCTTCCTGCTTGTCTGATAACGGGTTGCAGGCGAGCTGCGGCGACCGCTGCCTGTTCGCAGATCGCAACCTTAGGCTGGCGCGGTTCGAGCGGAGGCGCTCGACCTTCTCTTCGACGAGAAGCCTATCGACGGCCGCGCAGTGCGCGCGGCGATACGCCGTAGGCCGACTTGATGGCGTGGGACAGGCTGGAGCTGTCGGGAAAGCCGTTGCGGAGCGCGATCGTGGTGAGCGGCGTTGCTCCGGACGGATCGTTCTCGATCTCCTGTCTCGCCTGCGCGAGCCGGACCATGCGGATGAACGCGGCGGGCGTCACTCCGTTGTCGGCGAAGCGATTATACAGCGAGCGGCGGGACAGGCCGAGGTCATGCGCCAGCCGCTCCGGTGTATAGCGGGGGTCGGCGATGTTCTGCCGGATCAGCTCGCGAGCCCGATACAGGCTCGGGGCGACCGGGTCCGACGCCGGCTTCACGATGCCGCGATTGGCGGAGCGGGTGACCAGCTCGAACAAGGACTGTACCGCGAGTTCGCTGGTGCTGTCGTGATTGGTCTGGCGCAACAGGGCCATGAAGCCGGCATGCGCCGCGGCTGCCGCGCTGCTGCAGCCGATGCGCAGCTCCTGCCCGCCGGCCTCGACGAGGTCGCGCCAGGCCGGATCGGCGCTGGGATGGAGTCTCAGCACCAGGCTTTCGTAATCGTCGCTGCCGGCCAGAAGACAATCCGAGGAATGGCGCGCCAGCAAGGCCTCGCCGGCCTTGATCGCAACCCTCCTGTCGCGGTCTTCAATGGCCATGCATCCGCTCAACAGCCAGACCAGCTTGATGCTCTCGCCGAATCCGAGCGCATCCGACTGCGCAGCCGATGTTTCGCCGGTCCATTTGCCCGAACGGATATAGGTGATCTGATGGGCGCCGATCCGGCTGTAGGCAATCTCGACGATCGAACGCGGCGGCGCGTCGAACAATATGTTCGGAAAGGCTTCAGCGAGCATGTCACGAACCTGGTGACCGCCATGGGGCAGGGTCGTTACAGCCGGTGCCGTTCGATTTGACGGCGAGCAGACAGACCCGGCAGCAGAAATGCGGGCACGTTGTTCGAGCATAGGCGACCTGATTCACGCAGTCGATGACGGCATAGGTCCGAACCGTTGCCTCAGTTTTGATCAACCGACAAGCCAATTCCATGCGAGGCTGAGGTGCGTGGGCAGAAGGAACCCGACCGCGAAGGGGTGGCGCGGCGTCGAAAAATGCACGCCTCGACAATCCGCTGCACGAGATGACAAGCGGTCTTGCTGGCCCCGTGATCAATCCGCCGGAGTGCAACCTCGAAGAGGCGGCGATGATGTATCATGACCGGCGTTGCCTGCAGGATCTGCCGGACCGCGCTGCCGGGTGGGGGACTTCGGAAGCAAGGGCCGATTTGCTCGACGATGCCGTGATCGTGAGCGACGATGGAGATTTCCGTGATCGCGTCATCTCGTTTCTCGACGGCCGCGTCCGTAGCGTCTGGTCGGCACAGCGGTCGGACCAGCTGGCGTCACTGCTGAAGAGCCCGCTGCTTGGCTTTCTGCTGATCGATCTCTGGCCCATCGTTGCGGACAGGGTGGACCAGCTCCGCTGGATCAGGTCGCAAGTCTCCATCCCCATCATCGCGACCGGGACCGAGCTCGATACCGCCGATCGCATTCTGGCGCTGAAGCTTGGTGCCGATGCCTGCTTTGCGAAGACCGGCGACTTACAGGAATTGTGGGCGATCGCGCGCGCCTTGTGCCGTCGCGAGTGCCTGGCGCGTCAGGCTCACGTTCCCGCCGGCGAACGCGGTGTCGATCGCTTCAACGGCTGGACGTTGAACCGCATGACGCGTGCGCTGATCGATCCCGAAGGCAAGGCGGTGAAACTCAATCGCGCCCAGCACGCGCTGCTTGCGGCGTTTCTGGCGGCGCCCGGACGAACCTTGACGCGGCTCCAGCTCTTGCAGGCGACGCGCCTGCGCGCGGATATTTCCGACCGGAGCATCGACGTTCAGGTTCTGCGGCTTCGGCGCATCCTTGAGCGAGCATCCTCCTCGGGGCCGATCATCGCGACGGAACGCGGCGTCGGCTACCGGTTCGTCGCGTCCGTCCGGCGCGACGACGAGCTTCTGCAGGTGCCGCGCTGAGCCTGCATCCGCCAACGATGGCGTGAACTTCGGACAAAAGGTACGAGCGTAGCGCCGCAACACTACGCCTTGTTCGACAGGAAGCCTCGCAGGATCCAGTTGTAGCTTTCCGGCTGCTCCAGCATCGCCAGATGTCGCGCATGGGGCATGACCACCAGATGCGCATTCCTGATCCCACGTTGAAGCGTGAGATGGCAGTCGAGCGTCACCTCGTCCAATTCACCGGTGAGTACCAGGGTCGGGATGTCGATCGCGGCGAGCGCGCCCTCCCGGTTCCAATCCCGCAACGTGCCGGTCATGGTGAATTCGTTGGGGCCATTCATCGGCGCGTAGGTTTTCGAGGTCGAGATGTTCTCGATCGTCTTCGCAAAATGGGGAGAGGGCGGGGTGTCGTGATAGACATGCGCATCGAGAAAGGCCTGCACGATGTCTTGATATTCCAGCGTGTCGGTCTTGCCGGCCGCTTCGAGCTCACGGCGCCTGGCGTCGAGCCCGCCGGGCATGGCCGCGAGCAGCTGCGCGGCGCCATCCGCGAATTGGCGCGCCGAAGCGGATGTTCCTGCCAGCACCAGGGCATCGACCTTGGCTTGATTGCCGTGCCGAGCGAGATACTCCAGCGCCAGCCATCCACCCCAGGAATGCCCATAGAGAATGACGCGATCCAAGCCGAGATCGGCGCGCAACAGGTCGATCTCCTGCACGAAATGGTCGATGTGCCAGAGATCGGCCGCATCGGGCTTGTCCGAGCGGCCGCATCCCAGCTGGTCGTAGAAGATCACGGGACGCTGATCGGCGAGCCTCGCCAGTGGCTCCAGATAATTGTGTCCGGCGCCGGGGCCGCCGTGTAGCAACAGCAACGGGGTGCGCGAGGTGGAGCCTTCGATCTTCCACCAGATCTTGCCGCGGGCGGTCTGGGTGTAGCCCTCGCGCGAAGGCGCGATCACGCTCGCAGCCACGGCAGCCGCAAGCGGCAGGCCGGCCGCG
Organism: Bradyrhizobium sp. SZCCHNGR1005; assembly: GCF_032489995.1. Classification (NCBI taxonomy): domain Bacteria; kingdom Pseudomonadati; phylum Pseudomonadota; class Alphaproteobacteria; order Hyphomicrobiales; family Nitrobacteraceae; genus Bradyrhizobium; species Bradyrhizobium sp. SZCCHNGR1005. The sequence continues at coordinate 271,910 of NZ_JAUEZC010000005.1, read as the reverse complement.
CCCCAGAGAAGCTCGCGTCGCGTCATGGACATCACCGGCGGACCTCCGGATGTCGGATGCCATCCGCGGCCAAGGCGGCCGCAAATCGGCTTGAACTGCTGCGCATGGATGCCATGCCTTCTTCAGGTGTCGTTCGTCTTCAGGGTGTTGTGGCGGGTTACACCGAGGGACGTCGCCTCCATCACATCGTTTTTACTGGCCGAGGCGGTCGCCGCTGGCGAACTGGCTCGGCGCGCGTGACACGGCGCGACCTGATTTGATTCGATGCGAGGTGCAACTTAGTGCGCGTTTGGCCGCCTGCAACCCGGATCGAATTACAGCTGAAACATATCTCGCGCATTCCCGGCATGCTGATGTCTTGGAGCAACGGTCCGAAAGCTGCGCTCAGAAGGCGACGTGCGCGCGCCTCAGATGTCATGGCCGCACTTTACGCCGGCAACCGTTTTGTCGGGCGCTGAAATCTGGCGGTAGCCCATGCGATCCGGAAAGGCTGCTCCAGCACGATCGAGATCAGCCGATGATTCAGACGCCGCACGAGATCCCGATCCGCCAGCCCAAGGCCGCGCCGCACGACATGCCGTTCATGTATCACCTCGCCTCGACCTCCAGGAAGCTGTCGGCCCAAGCCGAGCGGCCCGTGTCGAACCGATAGCGCGCGCACTGCGAACGGAGAGGATTCCATGCACAGCCTGGTCAAGACCTTCCTGCTTGCTGCGTTGCTCAATGGCCGCGCCGCCCTGTCCCAGACCGTGACTCAGACCGTGGTGCCCGGTGCTGCCCCGTGACCTCCGTGACGATGTCGGCGAGGTCGCGGCCGCATGTAGCTCCGCTGCCCGCGCCGATTGGCCACCGCCAGCCGAGCGTGAAGGACGTCGTCTACGACGAGTCCGGCATCGAAGCGATCGATGGGGAGAGTGCAGCGCTCGACCGCAAGCTCAGGATCTGCCGGGGATGCTGAGCGCTGCCCCGGCGGCTGTCCCGCCGGGGCAGTTCGGGTCTCACGGTCCGTATTGCGGGGCCGGCGTCTCGTTGAAGTCGTGTCCGTCGGGGACGCAGGTGAAATTCGCCGCGATGCTGGTGCTGCCGCTGCCATTATATTTCGCGACCTTGGGATAGACACAGAGCGGCCGCGTCATCTGTACGCCCGACGACGGCGTGTCGTTGACGAACTTCGTCGCAAGGATCGTCTCCGGCGCATCCGCGTGCTCGACCCAATTGACGAGCGGTGTCAGCGCGTCGAACACGTTCGGTCCCGGGCCTCCCGAGCAGTGATACATGCCGGGGACCATGAACAGCCGCGCATAGCTCTGGGTCTCCTTGAGGGCAGGGTCGTCGTCCCCCAAATGCGCCGGCTGCGCGAAGGCACGGCCATTGCGCACCAGCGCATTGAAATAGTTGATGCTGGCTTGCGATGGCAGCAGTGGGTCGGCCCAGCCGTGATACATCAACAGCTTGCCGCCATGTTCGCGGAACTCGCTTAGATCCGTGCTGGTCGCGTTCAGGACGGGCGCGAGCTGCTCGTCCACTCTTCCGATGTCGTGGTGGAAGTCGAAATTGGCGAAATTGGTCGGGCTGGTCGGAATGCCGAAGCTCGCGCCATAGACCCAATAAAACAGGCCGTCGAAGGCCGGCTCCGGAAGCTGCTCGGCGAACACGAGCCCGAGCGCCAGAACGTTGTCGGTCTCGCTGCCGCGCGCAGGACCGGGATTGATGACCTCTCCGGTCACGGGATCGACGGCGCCGAGATAATAGTTGCGCATCGTCGTCACCTGGTCGGGCGTGAGGCAGGCGGGCGGCGCCTCGCCGCCTTTACATTCCAGCACCTTGGGATCGAAGCGACAGTCCCGCGGATCGGTCAGGAACGCGTCCGTCTTGGCGCCGCCGTCGTGGCCGGCGCATTGCGCGAGCACGGCCTTGTTGATGACAGGCATCTGCGCCGGCAGCATGAAGCGCGTGGCGCTCGCATGCGTGTCCTGCCACACCGACAGCGCCCACATGTGGAGATGCGTCCGGTTGAATGCGGCGGCTCCGGCGACGATGCCATCGTAGTCATGCGGGAAGCGCTGCGCTTCCATCAGCGCATTCTGGCCGCCGGTCGAGCATCCCGCGAAATAGGCCTTGTTCGCAGCCCGCGGATAGAACGCCTTGACGATCTCTTTGCCCCTCACCGTCATCAGGTGGATCGCGCGGTAGCCGAAATCCTTGATCCGTTCCGGATGCCCGAACAGGCCGGTCGACGGGTTGGCCGGATCGCCGAACGCGATGGCGAGGGCGTTGCCCTTGTTGCCGTCGGAGCCGCAGAACAGCGGATTGCAGCCGGAGGAACCGGTGCCGAGATCGGTGTTGGCGACCGCGTAGCCGGTCTGGATGCTGGTGGCGAGCTCGGAATAGGTGATGACGCCCTGATAACCGCCGCCGCCGGTGCCGAGGAAGCGTCCGTTCCAATTGTTCTCCGGCAGCCAGACCTCGATCTTGATGTTGGAATCGGCGGTCGGCGTCAGCGTCGCGGTGACGCGGCAAAACGGCGGCAGTCCGGTGATCGGCGTGGAACCCGGCGGCGTGAACGTGCCGCCGGTGACATCGGTTGCCGAGGTGATCGTGGTGTGCATGAGGTTGAGCGTCTGCAGATTGGTGCAGGGCGAGGCAGCGGCGGGCGTAGCTATGATCGCGACTGAGGCGAATAGGCCCAGCGCCGCAGCGACGAGATCGGGTCGATGCATGGTCGTCCTCCCGGATTTCGTTATGGTTTTAAGGACGCAGGCTAGCTGCGTCGCATAACCGGCTGATGACGATCGGAGGTTGTGCGATGCGGCACGCTGCGCCGGCCACGCTTGCCGTCCCGCAGGGTCGAGGGGTAAACAATCACAACCGGTCAGCTCAGCAGCTGCCCGACAGGTCTTGGGCCTGCTGGTCATGATACGCATGATCGTATCGCGTCGCCGCCCGACCTCAGGAGAGCAGCATGAGCTACTACTTCGCCAAGACGGTCGATCTCCCATTTCAGCAGGCAGTCGATAAAGCGATCGCCGAACTCAAGGCGCGCGGATTTGGCGTGCTGACCCGGATCGATGTGCAAGCCACGCTGAAGGAGAAGATCGGTGCCGACTTGCGACCTTATGTCATTTTGGGCGCCTGCAATCCGAAGATGGCTTATCAGGCGCTGCAGGCCGAAAACAAGATCGGCACCATGCTTCCATGCAATCTCGTCGTGCAGGAGATCGATGGCAAGACCGAGGTCGCCGCCGTGGATCCGGTGGCGTCCATGCAGGCCATCCAGAACAATGCACTGGCAACGATCGCGGGTCATGTCGCCGGCGAGTTGAAGGCTGTGATCGAGGCGATCTAGCTTGCGGCCTGGTCGCTCGTTGCGAGACGGGCGGCCGCGCTGTTCAGCATGCAGCGACGTCGCGTCATCGCACGGTCAGTCGGGAATGCTCGACAATTAGTTCGCCGCGCTTCTCCATCTGCGCGAGCGTGCGATAGAGCGCCTCGTGGGTCAGTCCGAGTTCTGCCGCCCAGTCCTTCTTGGATTGTTTCAGGTCGATCGCACCTCGCTCGCCCTCGGTCTCGATGAAATGGAGGATGCGCTCCCTTGCCGTCTTGAGGCTCAATCGTTCCGAATGAGCGCGCACCCTGCGAAGCTCGCGCGCCAGATGGGCAATCCACCCGTCGCGGAACGCCTCGACGGATAGCGCCTTGCTGAAGGCCCCTCGCGGGATCGCCAGCACGGTCGAGGGCTCCGCGGCAATCGCGCCACAATGGTAGGCCGGCTGATCGATGCTGGCTTCGGCGAGAAAGCCGCGTCGCGTCCGCTGAAGGATGGTCTCTCCGCCGGAGCTTGATCGGCGGACAAGCCGCACATCTCCTGAAAGCACGAAGAACATGGCCTTGGGATGGTCGCCCTGGTTGAATACCGAAGCATGGCGCGGGATATCGAGCAATCGCGTCACCCGCCGGGCAGGTCCGGGCAGCGCAGCCAGCACGGGCGATCCGAGCGTCAGGGACTTCCAATCGAGGACTGGAGCCGCCCGGGTCTCGTTCGGGGTTTTCTCGATGGGCATATGATCGTGATCATATGCGAGGCGTCGTCTCGTTGCTATCCTTCAAGCCGTCCATCGGGAAAATTCGTCATGCGCGCTAGACTCGCTCTCCTGGTTTCGGGGACGCTGGTTCTGTCGGTCGGATATGCCGGCGCCCAGCATCAGATGCATCATGACCATATGGACCACGGCTCGTCCGAAGCCGACACGCGCGAGTTCGTCAGGTTTCCGCCGGAGCTGGTCGACCACACCACCGCGAACATGCGCGATCACCTCCTCGCGCTCCAGCAGATCAACGACGCGCTGGCCCGCAACGAGCCGGAGACGGCGGGAAAGATCGCCGAGGAGAGGCTGGGCATGAGTTCGTTGCGGCTGCATGGAGCCGCTGAGGTTGCGAAGTTTATGCCGCAAGGCATGCAGGATGCCGGAACAGCGATGCATAAGGCGGCCAGTCGCTTTGCCATCGAAGCGCAAAACGCCGCAGTGGCAGGCGACCTGAAGCCCGCCCTCGGAGCGCTCGGCGAGGTCATGGCCGCCTGTGTGAGCTGCCATGCCAGCTATCGCCTGAAATAGCGCAGTCCGCTATCGGCCGGGCGGCGGGCACGCGCTTGCAAGCGTTGGGGGCCGTTCTCGCACATAGATCAGACCGCGCGCCAGCGGATTGCCTCCGTCATACGTCTTGCGCAACCGCGGGCGCCACGATCGCATTGTCACATCCTCGGCCGGCCACTATGAAAGTCATCCGAGCCAAAGCGGCACATGTTCTGCGTCGCGCCCCCCATCGAGAAGTCCGCCATGCACCTCTCCCACGATCCCGCCGCGCCCGCGGCGCCACAGATCTCCTTCGACCAGTTTCTCGCCGTCGATATCCGCGTCGGCACCGTCGTGGCGGCCGAGCCGTTCCCGGAAGCGCGCAAGCCGGCCCTGAAGCTCTCGATCGATTTCGGCCCGGCCATCGGCATCAAGCGCTCGAGTGCGCAGATCACGCAGCATTATGACCCCGCGACGCTGATCGGCCGGCAGGTCGCGGGCGTCGTCAATTTTCCGCCGCGACAGATCGGCAAGTTCATGTCGGAGGTGCTGACCTTGGGCTTTCCGGACGAGCAGGGCCATGTGGTGCTGTTCGCGCCCGATCAGCGCGTCCCCAACGGCGCCCGCCTTTTCTGATCCTTCAACCGTAAGTCACAAAGATCGTGGATACTACTGTCGCTCGTGCTAACCTGCCGCTCTCCAGTGTCGGCTCACGCATGTCTCTAAGACAGTTGCACCTGCTGCAATCCCCGATGGGCGGCACCTTGGTGCCGGGCGGCGCGACGTTCCGCGTGTTCGCGCCGCACGCCAAGGCGGTCTATGTCTCCGGCGACTTCAACGATTGGGCCCAGGACGACAGCTGTCGCCTGGCGCCGATCGGCGCCGGCTTTTGGGCGATCTTCATTCCGGGCTTAAGGGACGGCGATGCCTATATGTACTTCATCGAGGGGACGGGTTCGGCTGGCTACAAGCGCGATCCGCATGCGCGTCTTCTCACCGTCGAGCCGCCGTTTCCGTACTGCCGTTCGGTGCTGCGCAATCCGTACGCTTTTCCCTGGCATGAGGTCGATTTCAAGCCGCCGGCCTTCAACGAACTCGTGATCTATCAGCTCCATGTCGGCACTTTCGACATGAAACCAGGCAATCCCGACGGCTGTTTTCTCGATGTGATCGAGCGGGTGCCGCATCTCGCTTCGCTCGGCGTCAACGCGATCGAGCTGTTGCCGATCCAGGAATTCCCGACCGCATTCAGCATGGGCTACAACGGGACCGACCTGTTCAGCCCGGAAACGGAATATGGCGAGGCCGACCCGGCCCACCTTGCGGGTTACCTCGCGCGCACCAACGACATCCTGGTGAAGGCGGGGCAGGCGCCTTACGAGAGCGCGGACGTGCTCCGCCATTGCGACGACCAGCTCCGCGCGCTGGTCGATGTCTGCCATGTGCACGGCATCGGCGTGCTGTTCGACGTGGTCTACAATCACGCCGGTGGCGGCTTCGACGAGAACAGCATCTGGTTCTTCGACCGCCAGCCTTACGGCAACGCCAACGACAGCCTGTATTTCACCGATCAAGGCTGGGCCGGCGGCCAGGTGTTCGCTTACTGGAATGCCGACATCCGGCAGTTCCTGGTCGACAATGCGCTGTCGCTCTATCGCGAATATCGCATCGACGGCCTGCGCTTCGACGAAGTCAGCGTGATGGACCGCTTTGGCGGCTGGGCCACTTGCCAGCAACTGACGGCGGCGCTGCGCGCCGAGAGGCCGGAGGCCATCCAGGTCGCGGAATACTGGCCGGTCAATCCCTGGGTGGTGAAGGACCATGCCGAGGGCGGCGCCGGCTTCGACGCAACCTGGAGCGATCGCTTGCGCGAGAGCGTGCGCGCGGCTGTTCACGCTGCGGCCGGGGGCGCGACCGCGCCGGTCGCGATGCAGGCGATTGCCGAAGCGATCGCCGACGACAGTCTTGGCAAACGGGCCCGCGCGGTGCATTCGATCGAGAACCACGACATCGTCTATGCCGGCCGTGAGCCGCGGATCGCGCGGCTTGCCGACGCGCTCTCGTCGCGCTCCTGGTATGCGCGCAGCCGCAGCCGCGTCGCCACGGGCCTGCTCCTGACCGCGCCGGGCATCCCGATGCTGTTCATGGGCCAGGAGCTCCTGGAGGAGAAACCGTGGAGCGACACGCCGCATCCCGACACCCAGATCGCCTGGGCGCGGCTCGACGGCGGCGATGAGACGACGCTGGATTTCCTGCGCTTCACCCGCGAACTGATCGGCCTTCGGCACAGCCTGAAGGCGTTGTCAGGCGGGGGCAGCGCGATCGTCCATGTGCATGATGGCAACCGCGTGCTCGCCTTCGAGCGCTGGGCGGAGGGCTCGGATGACGCGCTGATGGTGGTCGTGAGCCTGAACGAGACCGCGTGGACCGATTATGCGATCGGCTTCCCGGCCGGCGGCGCGTGGCACCTGGTGTTCTGCAGCGAGGATTATGAAGAGGGCGCCCATCCCGCGGAGAACCGCGAGGTGATGGCGGAAGGCCCGCCGATGCATGGCCGGCCCTGCTCGGCGCACCTGACGATTCCCGCCAATGGGCTGTTGGTGTTTGCGCGGGGGTGATGGCCGTGGCCGTGGTTTGCAGCCGTCACACGATCAGGCGGCCCTGACGTTCGGCAAGCGTAATCGTGGCCTCGGTGCCGGAATTGAAGTCGAGCCGGTCGGCCTCGATGCCGTCACTGAAGATGACGCCGTTGTCCGGCATCAGCGAGCGCAGCCGCAAGCTCTCATCCGCGCCAAGGTTGCCGCAGACCAGGCGCGTTTGCGAACTCCGGCTCGGGAACGGCTCGCGCACGGCAAACCGCAGCTCGCGCGCGTCCCAAGGCAGGGCGTCATAATGGGCGCTCGCGGACGGAGCGCCAAAACTGCCGGCGATCGCCAGCGAACCGGTGACGATGCTCTTGAACCAGGCGGTCGAGCCGAGGCCGGTGGCGACGATCAGGCCGCTGGAGGATTGACGCTCGCGCTCGCCCCCGGTCGCGATCTCGTAAACGGCAGAGACATGCGAGCGCGCGCCGATGAAAAGGTCGTTGACGGCGTACAGCGTCTGGCCGTCGGAGAGACGCGCCTTCGCCATCGTCACTGCCTTCGCCGCGCGCTTGTCAGCCGCGACCTCCGGCAGCAGGGTAGGGAGGTCGTTCGGCTTGAACGGCAGCAAAATGCCGTCATAGCGGCTGGCGTCAGGGTTCAGTCCGATCAGCGGCTGGCCCTCGAGATATTTCATCGTGTTGGCGACGACGCCGTCCTGGCCCAGCGCCACCACGATGTCATGGGGGCCGAAGAGAAAGTTGGGCAGGAAGCCGCGGTCGATGATCTGGTAGCGGCCCCATTGCTCCAGCGTCTGCACCGCACGGAGCCGTGCGGACCGATAGACCTCGTGCTCGCGTTCGTAGTCGGAGAAATCGGCGCCGAGATGCTCGACATAGAACTTCGCCTGCTCGGCGGTGAGGAACCTCGCGACGAGGTCCTCGAGCCGCGTCTTTCTGACGACCAGCACCACCTTGCGGTCATTGGCGGCGGACACGGGCGGCCTCCCGGTCGATCTGGGCGGGCTTGTCCATCAGCGCGTTCAGAAGCTCCGGCGAGACGTTCAATTGCCCGATCTTTTCGGCCTTTTCGGCAAGGCCAGAGAACGCCTGCGCGATCAGCTGCCCCGGCTGCATGCCGCTCGCAGCGAGCGCCTGGATGACCCGGGTGTCGACGCCCTCGAAGATCTTCATCAAGGCGCCGACCCGGTAGGCCTCGGCATCGGCGAGGGTGCGGGTGTTGGTGGCGTTGAGTTCGACGAAATCCCTGCGCCGGCCTTCCAACGCGATGTCGGCGACCATGCCGGCCTCGCGCAGCTCGTTCTGCTTGGCCGCGACGCTGGCCTCCGCATCCATCTGCGTCTCGCGGATCGCGCGCTTTTTCTGCTCGACTGCAATCTCGGTGTCGAGCTCGCTTTCGCGGATCGCGCGTTCCTGTTCGACGGCAAAATTGCGCCGGGCGAAGATCGCCTCGTCGGCGGTCTTCAGGATCGCCTCGCGCGCTTCGGCCTCCAGCGCCTTGGCGGTTTCGGGCGTCGGCTTCACCGCGCGCACGGAGACGCCGAGGATTTCCAGGCCGAGGGCCTCGACATCGGCGCGGCTCTTGAGGCCGTTTGCGATGGTATCGGCGATGTGGTCGGAGGCGCGCAACGCTTCTTTCAGCGTCATCTCCTTCACCGCCTGTTGCGCCAGCACCTCCACCGCACCGAGGATGCGCTGCGGCAGCTTCTCGGGATCGTCGGATTCATAGGTCTTGCCGTCCGCCCTGAGGGTGAAGTTCAGCATCGCGGCCGCCTTCCTCGGCTCGTTGATGCGGTAGGTGACATGGCCCTGCACGGTCAGGGTCTGAAAGTCGCGCGTGGTTTCCTGGAAGATGAAGGCGGCGTCGCGGCTGCCCACCGGGATCGCGACCAGCGAGGTGACCGGGCCGTAATAGAAGGTGGAGAGGCCGACGCCTTCCTGGGTCACCTGGCCGGCGCGGTATTTGAGCAGGTAAGTCGTGGGCTGGGCCTTGATGAAACGAATGCCGAACATGGCAAGCCTCCTATAAGTGCGTCACACCAACTAAGTAAGTTGGACAGTACAACTAAGCATGCTATTGTCAAGCGGCAAGCGAAGGGAGTCAGACGTGGCCGAGAAGCCGGGACAGAAGGCGCAGCAGGAGAGAGGCCGGACAGCGGCGGGCTTGGACTTCCCGCGGCCCCTGACCACGGTGGACGTCGTGATCTTCACCATCCAGGCGGACGCGCTGCATGTGCTGCTGGTTCAGAGGGGACAGGGCAACAGCGAGCCGTTTCCGGGGGCCTGGGCGCTGCCCGGCGGCTTCGTCGATGTCGCCAAGGACCGCGATCTCGAGGCCTGCGCCGCGCGCAAGCTGAAGGAGAAGACGGGCGTCGCCAGTCCCTATCTCGAACAGCTCGGAAGCTGGGGCAGCGCGGCGCGCGATCCGCGCGGCTGGTCGGCCACACACGCCTATTATGCGCTGATGCCGGCCTCCGTGGCGGAGCGCGCGCTGGCCGCGGATGCGCAATGGTTTCAGATTCTCGGAGAGCGAGTCAAAGTCAAGCTCGCCTTCGATCACGACGAGATTCTGGCGGCCGCCGTGCAGCGGCTGCGCAACAAGGTCGAATACACCTCGCTTCCGGCCTATCTGATGCCGGAGGAGTTCACCTTGCCGGAGCTGCAGCGCACCTACGAGATCGTACTCGGCCGGCCGCTGGAGAAGAGCGCATTCCGCACCCGCATGCTGTCGGCGGATCTGATCGAACCGGTCGCGAAAATGCGCAAAGGACCGAACCGGCCGGCGCAGCTCTACCGGCTCAAGGCGGCGAAGACGCCGGTGTACTTCACGCGGACGTTCAATCCGCCGGCATGATCCTTGCCGGCGGCGTGATGATCGTTCGGCAACAGAGCGTCCGATCCGAGGTCAAACCATCCGGCCGGACGCCTGCGAGGTCATGAGAGGGGAGATCGCTGTCCAGCCGGTTCAGGCCGAATAATCCAGCACCAACGAGGTGCCGCTCGTGCTCGACGAGGTCGAGCCGTTCGCGCCGTAGGATGACGAGGAGGCGTTCTTGTTGGCATCCTGCAGGGCAGCCAGCAGCTTCTTCAACAGATCCGCGATATCCGAATCCGTGCTCGACGATGACGACGAGGTCGTCGAGGCTGTGCTCGAGCTGGTGCTGGCGGAGTTATCACTCGTCTGGGCCGCGGAGGCGCCGCCGGGACCGGCTGAGAACGCGCTGGCGAACACGTTCTTCAGCTCGCTCGCCTGATTGGAGGTAAGCTTGCCGCTCGATACCTCTTTGTCGATCAGGCTGTCGATCTTGGACTGCATGTCCTGCGGCGATGGCGGCGCGCTGGAGCTCGTGCTGGACGACGAACTGCCGGCACCGCTTTTCAGCGCGGAATCGATATCGTCGAGCGCCGAGGACAACGCGGTCTGGTCGGACGAACTGACCTTGCCGGAGGAGACCTCCTTGGCGAGCTCCTGCTTCAAGAGGTCGAGCGGCGAATAGGCGGTGGTAGAGGCTGCAGAGATTGACGTCATGGCTTGCTCCCAGGTCAAACATCAAAACCTGTGAGCAGGTAAAATCGCCCGGAATTAACGGGCTCTTGCGCTGTGTTTCCCGATATGTACTGGCGCCGGTCACACACATAATGAAGCAATAAGTCCGGCGCCTCCGTGGATTTACGTGCCGCTCGACGCGCTGGCACCTTCCCGGCGAGGCGTTTTGCATCCGCCGACCGAATCAGCCGAATCGAACTGATTCGCGATATGCACGCGAACATGCGTGCAAAGCCATGTCGGCTCTCTTGCGAGCCCGGCATATGAGGATGATGATACCTTGTAACTAACAAGCGCCTCCCCTTGCGCGCGGAAACGATGGCGGCAGACAGAAAATTAACACTGATCGCGAACTAATTTCCCGTCGGAAAATCCTGACCGCAAATGGACATAAGCATGAAGCTGCTCGCCGGCCTTTCGATCCGCATCATTCTCGGTTTCATCATCGGGGCACTTGCGTTGCTCTTGGTCGGGTGTCTCGGAGTGAACCTGGTGGAATCCTTCGGCCGCTATCGCGCTGCCCAGCGCGTTGCGCAGCTCGCCGGTGCGGACCAGCAATTGTTCGCAACGTTGATCGGCTTCCGCATCGAACGTGGCACCTTCCTTGCGACGCTGGTCGCCGATGGCGCGGCTGATGCCGCTGCGGATGCGCGGATCGCAGCCAACCGTCAGGTTTCGGAGAGCGCTTATAGGAACGTGCTCGAGGCTCTGTCCGGTCTTGCCGATCCGAGGCTTGCCAACCGGCTCGGCGCGCTGGGCGCGGCGCATGACCGTCTTGCGGCGTTGCGCCCGGATGCCGAGCGAGCCATCCATCTGCCCAAGACGTCGCGCGATATGCAGGCCGCCGACGCCTTCCGCAAGGCTGCGCAGGATTATCTCGACGGCATCCTCGTCTTCGCCGCTGATCTCGAAGAGACGCTGAAGCTGGTCGACCCGGTGGTCGACCAGATGGTCAACATCAAGCAGTCTGCCTGGGCCGCGCGCAATTTCGGCGGCCTGTTTGCGGTAAGGATCGAGAACGCAGCCGCCTCCGGCAAGCCGTGGAGCCCGGCTGAGATCGTGGCGGGCGCCGAGGATGTCGGCCGGCAGGCCCAGGCATGGAGCCAAGTGCTGGTGGCAGCGGCGCGACCGGATGCGCCGCCTGCGCTGCTCGACGTGGTGAACCGCTCCAAGCAGCCGGATGTGCAGGCGATGGCCGCGCAGCAGGCCGCCTACGTTTCTGCGCTCCGTAACAACCAGAGGATCGACGTCACATTCGCCGACCTCTCGAAACTCAATACCGCCATCCTGAACTACAGCGTCGAAGCAGCCAATGCCGCGCTGGCGGAAATGGTCGCTGTCGCCGGGGCGCAGATCAGTGCGGCGCGCCAGGGCCTCGTCGCCGCCAGCGTGACGATGCTGGTCGCGATTTCAGTGGCGGTTACGGGTCTGCTCGTCGTGCAACGACGCATCTCTGCCGCGATCCTGGACCTGACGGCTGCGATGCGACGGCTCGCCGACCGCGACTATGCAGTCGAGTTGGTCGGCCTCGATCGCAGCGACGAGATCGGCGAGATGTCGCGCACCGTCGCCGTGTTCAAGGAGAGCTTGATCGCGGGCGATCGTCTGGCCGGTGAAAAGGAGGCCGATCAGGAACGCAAGGAACGGCGCCAGAGTGCGGTCGAGAAGCTGATCAAGGCGTTCGAATCCACGGTGACGACATCGCTGCGGACGCTCGCCTCGGCTTCGACCGAGTTGAACGCGACCGCGCAATCGATGTCGGCGATCGCGGACCAGGGGCGCTCGAAGGCCTCGTCGGTCGCCAACGTGTCGGAACAGGCGTCCGGCAACGTGCAGATGGTTGCAGCCGCCACGGAGGAGCTCTCGGCCTCGATCAACGAGATCAGCCGCCAGGTTTCCGAATCCACCGCGATCGCCGGTGCTGCCGCGACGCAGGCCGAGAAGACCAATGAGCAGGTTCGTGCGTTGTCGGACGCCGCGCAGCGCATCGGCGATGTCGTGGCTTTGATCAGCGGCATTGCCGAGCAGACCAACCTGCTCGCGTTGAACGCGACGATCGAAGCGGCGCGTGCGGGCGAAGCCGGCAAGGGTTTTGCGGTGGTGGCGGCCGAGGTGAAGACGTTGGCGAACCAGACCGCGAAGGCGACCGAGGAGATCATTGCGCAGGTCACCGATATCCAGGGCGCCACGCGCTCATCGGTCGAAGCGATCCAGGCGATCAGCAGTACGATCCAGCGCGTCAATTATATCGCCTCGGCGATCGCGGCCGCCGTAGAGGAGCAGGGCGCAGCGACACGTGAGATTGCGCGCAATGTATTGCAGGCCTCCGAAGGCACGACCGAGCTTTCGCGTCATGTCGTCGGCGTCTCCGAATCCACTGCCGATACCGGCCGTGCGGCCGGCGAGGTGCTGGACTCGGCAAGCACATTGGCGCTGCTGGCGGCGGATCTGCGCCGCGACGTCGATCAGTTCGTCGGCGAGTTGCGCGTGGCCTGAGCCGGGACGCGCTTCGTCCGCCCTGCGTGCACTCTCGGCGCTTCCAGCTCCGGAGGTCAGTCCCGCACAGCGGGATGGCGGCATGCCGACAGCGCAGTGCTCTTGCGCCAAAAATAGTGTATCGCGAGAGGCTTCGCGGAGAACGCTCGCTGTTCCCGCGACAAGGAATAAGACTCTCGGAGGAATGTTCATGTCGGCGCTGCCGCTCTCTGGCATCAAGATTCTCGATCTCACGCGCGTGCTTGCGGGACCGTTGTCGGCGCAGATGCTGGCCGATCTCGGCGCCGAGGTGATCAAGATCGAGCGGCCGGGCACCGGCGACGACGCCCGCGCCTTCGGCCCGCCTTATCTGCCGGACCCCGAAGGCAATGCGAACAACAACAATTCCTTCTATCTCTGCGCCAACCGCAACAAGAAGTCGGTCACGGTCAACATCGCCTGCAAGGAAGGCCAGGACATCATCCGCGAGCTGGCCAAGGACTGCGACGTCTTCATGGAGAACTACAAGGTCGGGGATCTCAAGCGCTATGGTCTCGACTATGAATCGATCCGCGCGGTCAATCCCGACGTGATCTATTGCTCGGTGACCGGTTTCGGCCAGACCGGCCCTTACGCGCCGCGCGCCGGCTATGACGCGATCTTCCAGGCCATGGGCGGGCTGATGAGCGTCACCGGCCACATGGACGGCGAGCCCGGCGCGGGGCCGATGAAGGTCGGCCCGTCGATCGTCGACTACATGACCGGCATGAACACCTCGATCGGCATTCTCGCCGCGCTCTACCACAGGGACGTCAAGGGCGGCGGCGGCCAGCACATCGACGTCTGCCTGTTCGATACCGTGATCGCCTCGCTGTCGCATTACGCGCAGATCTATCTCGTCAACGGCAAGTCGCCGCCGCGCCGCGGCACCTGGGGCAATGGCGGCATGCCGGCCGGCGTATTCCGCTGTTCGGACGGCGAGTTGATGCTGGTGGTCGGCAATGACGCGCAGTTCGCGCGCACCTGCGCCGTGCTGGGCGCGCCCGAGCTCGCGACCAACCCGAAATTCGTCAAGAACAACGACCGCGTTGTCAACGGCAAGGAGATCATGGCGATCTTCGCCGGGCTGTTCCTGAAGAACACCGTGCAGCACTGGCTGGACGAATTGGAGAAGGCCGGCGTCCCCTGCGGGCCGGTCAACGATTTCGCCCATGTCTTCGCCGATCCGCATGTGCGCTCGCGCGGCATGGAGGTGAAGGTCAACCATCCGTTCGAGCCGCATCTGTCGCTGATCCGCAACGCGCTGACCTTCTCGGAGACTCCGGTCACCGACTATCGCGCGCCGCCGCTGCTCGGCGAGCACACGCAGGAGGTCCTGTCCGGCAAGCTCGGCTATGACGCGGACAGGATCGCCGCGCTGAAGGCGAGCGGCGCTATTTGACGCTGGCGGCGGCGCGGCCCGTGGCACGCATGCCGGGGGCTGCGGCGCTCGTCAGCGCCATCGCGGCGACTTTGACCACGCGCTCGATCACGGCCTCGACATCGTCGACATCGCATTTGCCATCGGACAATTTGGTCAGCCGCTCGCTGTCGCGCACGGTCTGCTGCGCCATGGCGAGCGCGAAGTGCAGCCCCCAATAGAGTTCGACCTCGTCGCAGCCGGGCAGGGCGCGCGCCATCGCCGCGATGAATTTGCGCAAATGGTCGATCTCGCGGTTGCGGATGCGGCGGATCGGCGGCACCGACTCGATATTGACGCGGATCATGAAGCGCGCCGCGGTGGAGCGCTGGTTCTCCGGCCCCAGGCAGCCGCGCAAGGTTGGGCCGACCAGGGCGCGCAGGATGTCGTGGATATCGGCCCGCCCGCCGCCTTCCTGCTCCGCCGCCCGCAATTCGCGCAGCCGCGCACGGTTGAGCGCGATCGAATGCGTCACGAACAATTCCGCGATCAAATCGTCCTTCGAGCCGAAATGATAGTTCACCGCCGCGAGGTTGACGTTCGCCTCCGCCACGATGTCGCGCAAGGTGACGTCGGAGAAACCGCGCTCGGCATAGAGCCGCTCGGCCGCGGCGATGATGGCGGTTCGGGTCTGATCGCTGGCCATGGGTCAGCCCTCACTTTTTTCTCAGTCCGCCGCGCGCATGAGAAGGCGATAACGGCGCGGAGCAGGGGAGTTGCTTTTCAAACACTTGTATGAAACTATCGTTTGAGGAGGCCGTGATGTCAAGGCGAGCGATTTCGCGCGGCGGCATTTCGGCGCTGCGGTGGCTCGCATCGTGATCGGCGCAGGCAAGATAGAGGCTTGCGGGCGCGCGAGGGCGGGCGAACACTGCGGCCAAAGACGACGAGGAAACACCCAAGGAGGGCCCGATGGACTTCACGATGTCAGCGAAGCAGCAGGAATGGCTGGAGCGGGTTCGCAGCTTCATGACCAAGCACGTCCGCCCGGCGGTGCCGATCTACAAGCAGCAGGACGCCCAGGGCGACCGCTGGAAGGTGATCCCGGTCCTGGAGGAGCTGAAGGCGAAGGCCAAGGCCGAGGGCCTCTGGAACATGTTCCTGCCGCCCTCGCCGCATGAGGACGATGAATTCCGCGGCGCCGGCCTCACCAATCTCGAATATGCGCTGCTCTCGGAAGAGATGGGCCACATCTCCTGGGCCTCGGAGGTGTTCAATTGCTCGGCGCCCGACACCGGCAACATGGAAGTGTTGATGCGCTATGGCAACAAGGAGCAGAAGCGGCAATGGCTGCGGCCCCTGATGGACGGTGAGATCCGCTCCGCCTTCCTGATGACGGAGCCGGCGGTGGCCTCGTCGGATGCGACCAATATCGAGACCCGCATCACCCGCGACGGCGATCATTACGTGATCAACGGCCGCAAATGGTGGTCGTCCGGCGTCGGCGATCCCCGCTGCAAGATCGCGATCCTGATGGGCAAGACCGATCCCTCCGCCGCCAAGCACCAGCAGCAGTCGCAGATCCTGGTGCCGCTGGATACGCCCGGCATCAAGGTGGAGAAGATGCTGCCGGTGTTCGGCTTCGACGATGCGCCGCACGGCCACGCCCAGGTGCTGCTGGAGAATGTCCGCGTGCCCGCCAGCAACCTCCTGCTCGGCGAGGGCCGCGGCTTCGAGATCGCGCAGGGCCGGCTCGGTCCCGGCCGCATCCATCACTGCATGCGCACCATCGGCAAGGCCGAGGAGGCGCTGGAGAAGATGGTCAAGCGGCTGATGTCGCGCACCGCCTTCGGCAAGAAGATCATCGAGCATTCGGTGTGGGAGCAGCGCATCGGCGAGGCCCGCACCAATATCGAGATGACCCGGCTCCTGTGCCTCAAGGCCGCCGACATGATGGACAAGGTCGGCAACAAGACCGCGCAGGGCGAGATCGCGATGATCAAGGTGGCGGCGCCGACCATGGCGCTCAAGATCATCGATGACGCGATCCAGGCCTTCGGCGGCGCCGGCGTGTCGGACGAGGCGGGCCTCGCCAAGGACTACGCCAACATCCGCACGCTGCGGCTGGCCGACGGTCCGGACGAGGTGCACAACCGCGCCATTGCCAGGCTCGAAGTCAAGAAGTATGCAAACACGAACCACTGAGTGACGAAGATGTAGGGGGGGGCAAAGCGACCCGTCCGCCGTAGCCCGAAGGGCGTAGGCGGAAGCGTGCCCACCTGCTTCGTGACAAGGACGCAAGCCGTGGTGGGCGCGGCGCTTCGCGCGATGCATGAACGCGCCTTTGCCCACCTTACGCTTGCTGCCTCGGAACGACGATCGACGAAGAGACACAGAACTAAGTGAGACAGGGAGCCCCGTCTTGGCTGACGCCGTGAGGAAGGACGAAGATTTTTCCGGCACCAAGCCGGTCGAGGAGCGGCATCGCTTCGACGAGGCGAAACTCGCCGCCTGGATGGCGGAGCATGTCGCGGGCTTTGCCGGCCCTCTGACCGTGCTGCAGTTCAAGGGCGGCCAGTCGAACCCGACCTATCGCCTCAACACCCCGGCGCGCTCCTACGTGATGCGCCGCAAGCCGTTCGGCAAATTGCTGCCGTCGGCGCATGCGGTCGATCGCGAGTTTCGCGTCATTTCCGCACTCGGCAAGCAGGGATTTCCGGTGGCGCACGCCTATGCGCTCTGCCAGGACGATTCCGTCATCGGCGCCGCCTTCTACATCATGTCGATGGAGGAGGGCCGGGTGTTCTGGGATCCGACGCTGCCGCATGTCGATCCGTCCGAGCGGCCCGCGATCTTCGAGAGCAAGATCAAGACGCTCGCCAAACTGCATATGTACGACCCGAGCGCGATCGGCCTGTCCGAGTTCGGCAAGCCCGGCAACTACTTCGCGCGCCAGGTCGACCGCTGGACCAAGCAGTATCGGGCCTCCGAGACCCAGCACATTCCGGAGATGGAGAAGCTGATCGAGTGGCTGCCGCGCACCGTGCCCGCGCAGGAGCGCGTCTCGATCGTGCATGGCGACTACCGGCTCGACAACATGATCTTCCATGCCACCGAGCCGCGCGTCATCGCGGTGCTCGACTGGGAACTGTCGACGCTCGGCGATCCCATGGCCGACTTCACCTATCTGTTGATGCAATGGATCATGCCCGGTCTGGCCGGCGTCGATCATCGCGCGCTCAATATTCCGACCATGGAAGAAGCGGCGCAGATCTATTGCAGCGCCACCGGCATGAAGCTGCCCGATCTGAACTGGTACTTCGCCTACAATCTGTTCCGCCTGGCCGGCATCCTGCAGGGCATTATCGGCCGCATCCGCGACGGCACCGCCGCCAACGACAAGGCGATCGAATCCGTCAAGCGCATGGTGCCGATGACCAAGACCGCGTGGGAGTACGCCGAGAGGGCGGGCGCGAAGTAGGCAGCGGACCAGTCACGGTCACGAGGATTTTCTTAACTCGTGCCCGCTATGGTCATGTCAATCGCGGACGGCCTGCAAGGGCGACTCGCGAGCGTAATGCGTAAGGAAGCCCGCCGTCTCAACCCGGCGGGCTTTTCCGTGGGAAAGGTCGCCAATGTCAATCTCCTCAGCCAAGAACTACGCGCTGCGCGCCGAACGGTCGCAGGATCCCAAGGAGGCCGCAGACCTGCTGGCAAAAGCAGTGCTGGAACTGGCGGCCTCGATCGAGGCGACCGACGCCAAGGTGAAGAAGATGAACAAGTCAGGCTGATGGTTTTGCCGTCCGCCCGTCGGGACGGATGACGGGCTTCAGTTCGTAGCCCGCGTGCGCGATCCGCGAGGTCATTCCCCGAATGTCCTTGTCGCTCATCCGGGCTACTGCCGCAAAACATCCAGTCCATCAGCCTTCGAACACTGCGCGATCAATCTCTCGATCAAGCCCGCGCAACGTTCCAGCTCCGCCATCTCGACGTATTCATCGGCCTTGTGCGCCTGCGCGATCGCGCCGGGGCCGATCACCACGCTCGGGATGTCGGCCATCGCCACGAACAATCCGGCCTCGGTGCCGAACGACACCTTGATGTGGCTGTTGCGCCCGGCGAGAGTTTTGGCAAACGTCACCAGCGGATGATCGGCCGCCATGTCGAGCGCCGGATATTCGAGAATATCTTCGAATTCGACGCCGCTGTCGGCATGGCCGCGCCGCATCGCCGGCTCGATCTCGCGTTTGGCCCACGCGACGATCTCGCCGGTCTGTTGCCTGGCCTCGTGCACGCCGAGCCCGCGCGCCTCGAATTGCAGCTCGCATGTATCGGGCACGATGTTGAGCGCGGTGCCGCCCTGGATGACACTGCTGAGCAGGGTGGTGTGGGCGACCTCATAGAGCTCGTCACGTGCGCCATGTGCGGCGATCTCTCGCGCGCGGCGGCGCACCTCGGTGATCAGGTCGGCGGCATGTTCGACCGCGTTGACCCCGTGCGGCGCCAGCGCGGAATGACACGCCTGGCCGCGGAAGATCGCACGCAGCGCATGCTTGCCCTTGTGTCCGATCGCGACCTGCATCAGCGTCGGCTCGCCGACGAAGCAGGCGAGCGGCTTGACCGAGAGCTTGTTGATCTCATCGAGCAGCGGGCGCACGCCGACGCAGCCGACCTCCTCGTCATAGGACAGCGCCAGATGAATCGGCGAGGCCAGCTTCGCGCGCGCCATCTCCGGTACCATGGCGAGGCACACCGCGACGAAGCCCTTCATGTCGGCGCTGCCGCGGCCGTAGAGCCGGCCGTCGCGCTCGACGAGCGTGAACGGATCGGCGCTCCAGTCCTGCCCAGTGACCGGCACCACATCGGTATGGGCCGACAGCACGATGCCGGGCCTGTCGGCCGGCCCGATCGTCACCCACAGCGCCGCCTTACGGCCGGTCTCATCGACGATGCGCTGCGCGGTGAGGCCGAAGCCGGCGAGATAATCTTGGACGTAATCGACCAGCGCCAGATTGGACTTGTCGCTCACCGTGTCGAAGCCGACGAGATCGGCGAGGAGTGTCTTGATATGGTCGGTACGTTCACTTGGCATGATCGTCGGGAATCTCGGCCTGTATGCCCTTCGCCCAATGAGGACTGGAAGCAGGAATAGCGAAGCGCCATTATCGCTGATCGACGATGTGAATGAAAGATACGCGGCCCAACGGCCGGGTTAGGCAAATCACCTCCCGGGGGAAAGTGGCGCCGATGTGCTCGTGTGCCCGACGGGGCAGCACAAACAGCGTGCGCCGAGAAGCCAAATTCGCGTCCCCGATCAAGGCGATCACCCCTGTCCAGTCCCGGCGCGAAAAATATTTCTATTTCTCTTTTTCAGAAATTATGATTTCCTTACGCCATCCCGCCTCGATGAGAGGGGCGCTTCGCGATCGTCACGAGCGTTGGGTGCGGGATGCGGTGGGCGCATCGACGTTGCAGCGTGATCTCACGCGGACGAACAGCGTTGATGCGCGCGGTCAAGTCGTGTGGTCCAGGCATCCCGGTGCTGATGCCTGCGCAACGCGACGCGTAAGCGTCGTCGCATGGGGGCAAGAAAGCCGGTCCCCAGGGAGAGCACGAAGCAGCCGTTCCAACCATCGCGCAGGGAAGGCCGGGCGATTTCGGCTGCACCTGTGGTTCTGCCGCGTGCGTTTTTGCTGCACGCGGACCATGGGCGCCAGCCGGCGCCCGGTCTTCCCCATAGGCGTTAAGTTTATGCTTGAGTGTTGGAATCCGCCGTGATTCGAACAGGGGATGGCAGACGAATCGCTCCTGAACGAGGACTGGACGAGAGTGGTTGCGCAGCTGGGCGGGGCTGCGCAGCTCGAGAAAACTGCGCGCCAGACGAAGGCCTTCGCGCGTCGGCGGCAGATTCCAGATGCGGTGACGTTACTTCGGCTGATGCTGGCCTATTGTTTGGGTGAAAGAGGGCTGAGATCGACAGCCGCATGGGCGGCTTCTGTTGGCCTTGCCGACCTCACCAGCGTGGCGTTGTTCTATCGGCTGCGTCAATGTGGTGATTGGTTTGCGGTGCTGGTGGAGGGCTTGCTCGCTGCGGCAGCTCCGAAGGCGAGCCAAGGCCGCCTGATCCGCATCATCGATGCGACGACAGTGCCTCAGGCGGGACCGGCTGCGCGCAAGAACAGTGAGCTTTGGCGCGTTCATAGCGCATTTGATCTGCCCTATGAGCGCTTTGGTCACTTCGAGCTGACAGATCAGCAAGAGGGCGAAACGTTTGACCGGATACCAGTGGTCAAGAACGAGATCCGCATTGCTGACCGCGCTTATCTGCAACCTGACCGCATTGCGGCCGTCCGCGAAGCCGGGGCCGACGTTTTGATCCGAGCGGGCTGGAAGAACGCACGTTGGCTTGACGCCAAAGGCCTTCCGTTCGATCTGATGGCCCAATTGCGTGCCGCGAAGGCGCGCGGACTGGTCGATCGGGAGATTTGGATCAAGCGCAAGGGCGGCGCGCCTCTGGCTATGCGTCTGGTCGCAATCAAGAAGCCCACCGGTGCGGCTGCTGCTTCTCGGCGTAAAGCCCGGCAAGACGCAAAAGATGAAAACCGCATCATCTCCAAAGAAACTTTGGAGGCTGCGGATTGGGTCATTCTGATCACGTCGCTCGCGCGGGACGAGTTCTCCACCAAAGATGTGCTTGCGCTCTATCGATTGCGATGGCGGATCGAGCTTGGGTTCAAGCGACTGAAGAGTCTGATTGGCCTCAAGACGCCGCCAGGAACCGATCCGCGCTCTGCCAAGCCCTACCTGCTGGCCCACCTCCTGATCATCCTGTTGCTCGAGCCGCTTGCCAGCGACTTCGAGGACTCTCCCCACTGGACGCAGGCCGCTTAACGACGCCTGGCGCTTGGCGGGTCCTGCAGCAGCTCGTTGCATCCTTGCTGCAAGCAATCATTCCACAACCAACCATCCGTTGCTTGCGCCGCAGAAAACGCGCGTTGGGGCGCCACCTTCGCGAGCCTCCTCGAAAACGCAAGTATCAATCGATGCTCGCGCTACCTTAACGCCTATGCGGTCTTCCCTGCGCCCTCGATATCGAAGAGGGTTTCAGATTCAGCATCACCCGGGCGCAATCGTACCGCGGGAACGCGAAGGTGTGTGTTCCAGGATCGTCATTGCGAGGAGCGAAGCGACGAAGCAATCCAGACTGCCGATGCGGGGATGGTCTGGATTGCTTCGCTATCGCTCGCAATGACGTCGCGGCGGCGAGTAAAAGGCTGTCGTCTCGCGGCTACGTTGCTCGCGAGACTTCGCGGTATGGCGACGAGCGCACGGCGCTCGCGCCGAGGTCCCCCCTTTGTGGGCCGACTGGAGAAGGGGGAGCTGCTGCGGTGTTAAATCGGCTTGCCCGCATAGGGCATCGAGGCGGTCAGCCCGCCATCGACCGGGAACGCCTGGCCGTTGACATAGGAGGCCTCGTCGCTGGCGAGGAACAGGCCCATCGCGGCGATCTCGTGCGGCTGGCCGGCGCGCTTGAGCGGATTGAGCTGGCCGATCTTGCCTTCGGTGCCGCGCTCCTTGGCGCCGTCGAAGATCGGCTTGGTCATGCCGGTTTCGATCAGGCCGGGGCACACCGCGTTGATGCGCACGCCGGTGCCGGACAGCGAATAGGCGGTGGTCTGCACCAGGCTGATCACGCCGGCCTTGCTCGCCGCATAAGGATGGCCCGAGGCGCCCGACTTCAAGCCGGCGACCGATGCCGTGCAGACGATCGCGCCGCGCTGCTGCCGCACCATGTGCGGCATCGCATATTTGATCGCCAGGAACGGCCCGATCAGATTGATGCGCAGGATCTCCTGCCAATGCTCGACGGTCTGCTCGGCGATCGGCTTCAGCCCGCCGGAAATGCCGGCATTGGCCCAGATCACGTCCAGCCGGCCATAAGTGGCGACGGCGCGGTCGACGAAGCCGATCACGTCCGCCTCGGAGCCGGCATCCGCAAGCACGGCCTCGGCGACGCCGCCTTGTTGTTTCACCAGTTCGACCGTCTCCTTGACGCCGTCAGTGCGGTCGACCGCGATCAGTTTGGCGCCTTCGCGGGTGAACAGCAGCGAGGCGGCGCGGCCGATGCCGCTTCCCGCGCCGGTGATAATGACCGATTTGCCTTGAAGGCGGCCCATGCTTTCCTCCTGCTCGCTGTTGTCCCGGCGGGTTGCCCGCACGATGGAATTCAAACGCCGTTTCAAACGTGCCCCATCGCGCGAAGTCACTTGAGACGGCCGTGCGTCTCACGTACAGCCACAATGCTGGACAGGGAAGAGTGATCGTGATGTCGGACAATCAGGATAAGCCGGCCGTCGTCACCACGCGCTGGTGGTGGGTGCGCCACGCTCCGGTCCGCAACGACGGCGGCAACATCTACGGCCAGACCGACATTGCCTGCGACACCAGCGACCGTATCGTGTTCGAGGCGGTGGCGAAGATCCTGCCGCGCAACGCGGTCTGGTATGCGAGCAATCTGAGGCGGACGCATCAGACCGCGGAGGCGATCTGGGCCACCGGCTTTCCGCAACCTGAGACGATGATCAAGGAAGCGGCCTTCGCCGAGCAGCATCTCGGGCAATGGCAGGGCATGAACCGCGCGGCGTTCCTGGCGAGCCGGCCGCCCGGCAGCAACTGGTTTGCCGCGATAGATCAACCCGCGCCCGGCGGCGAGAGCTTCATGGATCTCTACAGCCGCGTCACGGGAGCGGTCGTGCGGATCGGCGCCGAGCAGGCGGGCCGCGACATCATCGCGGTTGGCCATGGCGGCACCATCAAGGCCGCGGTCGGCTTTGCGCTCGGCGGTTTGGTCGAAAAGGCGCTGGCCTTCGATATCGATAATTGCTCGGTGACGCGGCTCGACCATGTCGCGACCGGAGACCTGAGCACCTGGCGTTTGCCGATGGTGAACCAGCAGCCCTGGATGGCCGCTTCAGCGCAGGCCGCGATGCATCAGCCGGCGGGGCCGGAGGTGACGACCAGCAAGCTGGCTTGATGAGAGCCGTCATTCGGGGCGGCCCCGCAGGGCTAAACGCGGAGTGGCGTCACACGTTCGAGGCTGCGGGTTCGTCGCTGGTGCGCCGCCCCGGACCGACATTCATAAACGAGGAGGAAACACACATGACCCTGTTCGACATGACCGGCAAGGTCGCCGTCATCACCGGCTCCACCCGCGGCATCGGGCTTGCCATCGCCGAGCGCATGGCCGAGCACGGCGCCAAGGTGGTGGTCTCATCGCGCAAAGCCGATGTTTGCGATCAGGTCGCCAAAGAGATCAACGCCAAGTACGGCGCGGGCAGGGCGCTCGCCGTTCCCGCCAACATCTCCAGCAAGGAGAACCTGCAGCACCTTGTCGACGAGGCCAACCGCGCCTTCGGCAAGATCGACGTGCTGGTCTGCAACGCCGCCTCGAATCCATATTACGGTCCCTTGGCCGGCATCTCCGACGATCAGTTCAGGAAGATCCTCGACAACAACATCGTCGCCAACAACTGGCTGATCAGCATGGTCGTGCCGCAGATGATCGAGCGCAAGGACGGCTCCGTGATCATCGTGTCCTCGATCGGCGGCCTGAAAGGCTCGACCATCCTCGGCGCCTACGCGATCTCGAAGGCCGCGGACATGCAGCTCGCGCGCAATCTCGCCTGCGAGTACGGGCCGCACAATGTGCGCGTGAACTGCATCGCGCCTGGCCTGATCAAGACCGACTTCGCGAAGGCGCTGTGGGACAACCCGGACAATCTGAAGGCCGCGACGTCGCGCTCGCCGCTGCTTCGGATCGGCATCCCCGACGAGATCGCGGGCGCCGCGGTGTTCCTCGGCTCGGCAGCCGGCAACTTCATGACCGGCCAGACCATGGTGATCGACGGCGGCGCGACGATCAGTTGAGGGTAGGGATCATCTTAGTACTCCGTCATGGCCGGGCTTGTCCCGGCCATCCACGTCGAGCGACGGGCGCGGAAGAGCATTGGATGCCCGGGACGAGCCCGGGCATGACGAGCGGAGAGAGGTGCGAAACTACTCCACCGCCGCATACACGACGTCGCGCACGAGCGTGCGCAGGTAGTCGCGCTGGCCGGGACCTTGGGCCATGAAGACGCAAGTGAGCTCCTCCTTCGGATCGATCCAGAAGAAGGTGCCGGCGATCCCGCTCCAGAAGAAGGTGCCGGGCGAACCGGGGAAAGGCGCGACGCCGGCGTCCTTGCGCACCGCGAAGCCGAGGCCGAAACCGTGACCGGGGGAGAGGATCGTGCCCTCGATCTTGCAGCCGTGCGGCAGATGATCGGAGGCCATCAGCTCCAGCGTCTTGCGGCCGATCAGGCGGACGCCGTCCAGACTGCCGCCATTGAGCAGCATCTGGCAGAAGCGGGCATAGTCCATGGCGGTCGAGACCAGCCCGCCGCCGCCGGATTCCATGATCGGGCGCTCGATCATGTTGAAGAGCTGGACCTGCTCGCCGGTCCAGGGATCGCGCTCGAGCGGCTCGGCCAGACGTCCGGCATTGTGCTGCTCGGTATAGAAGCCGGTATCCGCCATGCCGAGGGGGCCGAGGATGCGCTCGGCGAGAAGGCTGCCGAGCGGCTTGCCGGAGACGATCTCGATGACGCGGCCGAGGATGTCGGTGGAGCGGCTGTAATTGAAGCCGGCGCCGGGCTGGCAGATCAGCGGCAGGCCGGCGACGATGGAGGCGTGTTCGGCATTGGTGATCTTGCGGCTGCGCACCCGCGACTGCTGATAGAGCTGGTGCACCGGGCCGGTCCCGGTGTGCTCGTAAGCGATCCCGGAGGTGTGGCGCAGCAGGTCCTGGATCGTGATGGGCCGCTCGAGCGGGACCAGTTCCAGCTCACCGCTGCCGGTCTCGACGCCGACCTTCTGGTCGGCGAATTCGGGAATGAACTTCGCGACGGGGTCGCTGAGCAGGAGTTCGCCGTCCTCGACCAGCATCATGATGGCGAGCGAGACGATCGGCTTGGTCATGGAGAAGATGCGGAAGATCGAATCCCGGGCCATCGGCGCATGGGAAGCCGGACTCTGCCGGCCGATGGCGTCGAACCAGCCGATCTGGCCGCGGCGGGCAACCAGCAGGGTCACGCCGGGCACGGTTCCCTTGTCGACCTCGCGCTTGAAGGCATCCGAGGCCCGCTGCAGCCGGGCCGCGGAGAGGCCGAGCTGCTCGGGTCGCGCTTCCGGGAGTGGCTGCGGGCGGGCACTCGAAGCGGGGCGGGCGGCGGGCACAGTCATGGTCTCTCCCTTGGATATTATTGTCGGCTTGCATCAAGTCTGGCCGAGATGCTGTGGTTTGAACAGCGGATTTGGCCCATTGCACCCTTGCATTCGGGGCTGCGACTATGCTTCAACGAGCGCGAACCGGCGACGCAGTCCCGGTTCGCTAGGAGTGTAGCTCAATTGGTAGAGCACCGGTCTCCAAAACCGGGGGTTGGGAGTTCGAGCCTCTCCACTCCTGCCAGCGAGATCAAGCACTTAAGCCCAGCTTTCAAAGAATCGGGTCGCGCAGGCGAAAGATCGGTTCGCGCTGTGAACGAGACGGGCGCAAGCGGCCTCGCGCATGCCCATATCTTGACCTTGGGCCCATCTGCCAGTAGATATCGCGCAACCTGCTGCCGGCCCGTGAGAAAAGCGGATTTCCGGCGCGGCTTTTCACTCCCCGAACAAGCGAGCCCGATTCCCGGCTCATCTCTCGAAACGAGGGTGGGCCAAAGACGGCTGTTCAAAAAGCACTGTTCGGATTCCATGCAAACTCTTTAATCGTCCGAAGACCTGATCGTCTGAAGACCACGCGGACCCCACGATGGCCACCAGCCCGTTCAAATTCCTGCAGGAAGTGCGCTCGGAGACCGCCAAGGTCACCTGGCCGAGCCGTCGCGAGACGATGATCACCACGATCATGGTGTTCGTGATGGTGGCGCTGGCCTCGGTCTTCTTCTTCGCCGCCGATCAGATCATTCGTTATCTCATCACCCTCGTGTTGGGCATTCACTGATGGCAACCGCAACGCAAACCGCCGACAAGCGCTGGTACATCGTCCACGCCTATTCGAACTTCGAGAAGAAGGTCGCTGAATCGATCCGCGAGCAGGCCAAGCAGCGCGGGCTGGAAGACCTGTTCGAGCAGGTGCTGGTGCCGATCGAGAAGGTCACCGAGGTGCGGCGCGGCCGCAAGTTCGATGCCGAGCGCAAGTTCTTCCCCGGCTATGTGCTGGTGAAGATGAAGCTGACCGACGAGGCGTTCCACCTGATCAAGAACACGCCCAAGGTGACCGGCTTCCTCGGCGCCGAGAACAAGCCGATGCCGATCTCCGAAGGCGAGGCGATGCGCATCCTGAACCAGATGCAGGAAGGCGTGGAGCGGCCGAAGTCGACCGTTTCGTTCGAGATCGGCGAGAACGTCCGCGTCGCCGACGGCCCGTTCGCCTCGTTCTCCGGCGTGGTCGAGGAAATCGACGAGGCCCGTTCGCGCCTGAAGGTCGCGGTGTCGATCTTCGGCCGCGCGACCCCGGTCGAACTCGAGTTCAACCAGGTCGAGAAGATCGCCGGCTAAGCTGGGAGCAGGGCATCCAGTCCTGCTTGAGACTTTCTTTTTCGCCCGATCTCGTGTATCGGGCGCCCTTCGCCCTCGACCGGTGTCGGGGGCATTTCGCTCGTGGGAGGCGCGGCCGGCATTGCCAGCCGGAGCCAAGCGTGCCGCACCACGGTCCCAAACCATCGCCGCGGGTTTTCCCGCAGCGGGCGTCCGTAACAGGCAAAGCGCGGGCGCATTGGAGATTGAATAATGGCAAAGAAAGTAACGGGATACCTGAAATTGCAGGTCCCGGCCGGGGCGGCGAACCCGTCGCCCCCGATCGGCCCCGCGCTCGGTCAGCGCGGTCTCAACATCATGGAGTTCTGCAAAGCGTTCAACGCGCAGACCCAGAAGGAAGAGAAGAACACCCCGATTCCGGTGATCATCACCATCTACGCGGACCGGTCCTTCACCTTCGAGATGAAGACCCCGCCGATGTCCTACTTCTTGAAGCAGGCCGCCAAGATCCAGTCCGGCTCGAAAGCTCCGGGCCGCGACAAGGCCGGCAAGGTGACCAAAGCGCAGGTGCGCGAGATCGCCGAGAAGAAGATGAAGGACTTGAATTGCGACACCATCGAATCGGCCATGAAGATGGTCGAGGGCTCGGCCCGCTCGATGGGTCTGGAAGTTGCGGGGTAAGGCGCCATGGCGATCGGAAAACGCTTGAAGACCGCCCGCGAGGGCATTGACCGCACGAAGCTCTATGCGCTTCCCGAGGCGATCAAGATGATCAAGGAGCGCGCAACCTCGAAGTTCGACGAGACCATCGAGGTCGCGATCAATCTCGGCGTCGACCCGCGCCATGCGGACCAGATGGTTCGCGGCGTGGTCATGCTGCCGAACGGCACCGGCCGCACCCTGCGCGTCGGCGTGTTCGCGCGCGGCGCCAAGGCGGACGAGGCCAGGGCCGCCGGCGCCGACGTGGTCGGCGCGGAGGATCTGGTCGAGAAGGTGCAGAACGGCAATATCGACTTCGACCGCTGCATCGCCACCCCCGACATGATGCCGCTG
The DNA here is from genome assembly GCF_032489995.1 of Bradyrhizobium sp. SZCCHNGR1005. Lineage (NCBI taxonomy): Bacteria > Pseudomonadati > Pseudomonadota > Alphaproteobacteria > Hyphomicrobiales > Nitrobacteraceae > Bradyrhizobium > Bradyrhizobium sp. SZCCHNGR1005. The sequence continues at coordinate 243,687 of NZ_JAUEZC010000005.1, read as the reverse complement.
GTCGGCCGTCTCGGTAAGGTGCTCGGTCCGCGCGGCATGATGCCGAACCCGAAGATCGGGACCGTGACCATGGACGTCACCGGTGCGGTCAAGGGGGCCAAGGGCGGCTCTGTCGAGTTCCGGGTCGAGAAGGCCGGCATCATCCAGGCTGGCGTCGGCAAGGCCTCGTTCTCCGAGGAGAAGCTGGTCGAGAACATCAAGGCGCTCGCGGACGCGGTGGTGAAGGCGAAGCCGGCCGGTGCCAAGGGCACTTATGTCCAGCGCGTCGCGGTGTCCTCGACGATGGGCCCGGGCGTCAAGGTCGAGCCGGGCACCGTGCTCGCCTGATTTGGCGGCACATCATGTGAGAGTTTGAGAGCGGGGCCGGGCAACTGGTCCCGCTCTTGCTTTTTGAAGAGCGCGATGCCCGAGAGCGCCATGCCCGACAAAGTCCTGATCTACTCCCGCCTTCCCAAATCCCTGACCCAGCGTTTCTCTGCGGATTTCGACCTGCTCGACACCGCCGGCAAGCCGGCCAATGAAGTGTTTGCCGCCGAGGAATTGGCGCAGGTTCGCGCGCTGATCACCGCCGGCGGCACGCCGTTGCGCGCGGCTGACATGGACAGGCTGCCGGCGCTCGGGGCGATCATCTGCTACGGCACCGGCTACGATGGCGTGGACTTGAAGGCTGCCGCCGCGCGCAACATCGTGGTGGGTAATAGCCCGGGCGCCAACGCCTCGTCGGTCGCCGATGCCGCGCTGATGTTGCTGCTGGCGACGATGCGGCGGCTTCCGATCATCGATCCCTATGTGCGCAGCGGCGACTGGGTTGCGGCCAAGCCGTCGCCGCTGATGAAGCCGCCGTCAGGCCTGTCCGGCCGCAAGGTCGGCGTTTACGGCATGGGCGAGATCGGCCGCAAGATCGCGGCGCGCCTCGCGGCTTTCGAGACCGACATCGGCTATTTCAGCCGTACCCGCTACGACGACCTGCCGTATCGGTACTTGCCCAGCCTCGATGCGCTCGCCGAATGGTGCAGCGTGCTGATGATCGCAGTCCGGGCCGGCGCGGAGACGCATCATGCCGTCGATGCGGATCTCCTCAAGGCGCTCGGCGCCGATGGCTATGTCGTCAACATCTCTCGCGGTTCGGTGATCGATCAGGCTGCGCTGGTTGCTGCCCTGACCGATCATACGATCGCCGGCGCCGGGCTGGATGTGTTCGAAATCGAGCCGCATGCGCCTGACGAACTCACGCGACTGCCGAACGTGGTGCTGACCCCGCATATCGGCGGCAATACGCGGGAATCCCATGTCGCCATGCAGGGCTGTGTCGTCGCCAATCTGAAGGCGTTTTTTGCCGGGGAGAGGTTGCCGTTCCCGGTCAAGTGACACGAGACGGCCTGCGCGCAGGCTGGCGGTCCGAACGTGTTGGGCGCCCGAGCCGCTGGCCCCCGAACTGGTGTGAATTTTGCTCTTGGCAAGTCGGTGGAGACCGGCTAAATACCGCGCTCCGGACGTGCTGGCTTGGCTGGCACGTCCACGCTCGCATTCCGAATAGAGACGAACAGGAGATCATTCCTTTCAGGACGTCCCTCGCGGATCACCCGAAAGGAAGGATGGCCGTTCTCTTTTGCGGCGTGCGAGTCAGGGGCCTTTCGGCTTGCCGAGCGGCCCCGATCCTGTCCGAGACTGCAGGCGCCCGCGAGAATATGCGAATATTCTCTAAGGCTTAATCTGATGGCCTGCATAGACGGGTGAAGACCGGATTTCTCGCATCGCGCCGCTTTCGGCGGTTGGGATGCAGGTTTGGTTCGAACCTCGACACTCCGTCTCCTCAAAGGGGCGGAAGGGCAGGCTATTGAAGTCGTCGTGCCGCCCTGCGTGTCCTTAATGGTTCTTAACCGAAGGTCAGGTTTGGCGGGACGATGGGTGCAACCCGGCGGTCCCGCCTATGGCAAAGGCCGCCAACCGGAGAGAGCTTGCTGTGGAACGAGCGGCAAAGAAAGAGGCGGTCGAGCAGCTGCACGAGGTCTTCAAGACCACGGGCGTTGCCGTCGTCGCTCATTATTCCGGCCTCACCGTGGCCCAGATGCAGACCCTGCGCAAGCAGATGAAGCAGGCGGGCGCGTCGGTGAAGGTCTCGAAGAACCGTCTCGCCAAAATTGCTCTTGAAGGCACGGACGTCGTCGGCATCGGTTCCCTGTTGAAGGGGCCGACCGTGATCGCAACTTCGAACGATCCTGTCGCGGCGCCCAAGGTTGCCATGGAATTTGCCAAGGCGAACGAAAAGTTCGTCATCCTCGGCGGCTCCATGGGTAAAACCGTCCTGAATGTCGACAGCGTCAAGGCTCTCGCCTCGCTGCCGTCGCTGGACGAACTGCGCGGCAAGCTCGTCGGCCTGATCCAGGCTCCGGCGACCAAGCTCGCCCAGCTCGCCAATGCACCCGCGGCCAAGGTCGCGCGCGTCATTCAGGCTCATGCCTCAAAGGGCGAAGCGGCCTGACGCCCTTCGCAAACACTCACAACCTGGTTTCGAACCGAACCACATTAAGGAAGTACATCAATGGCTGACTTGCAGAAAATCGTCGACGACCTGTCGAGCCTCACCGTGCTCGAGGCCGCTGAGCTCGCCAAGCTGCTGGAAGAGAAGTGGGGCGTGTCCGCCGCGGCTGCGGTGGCTGTCGCTGCTCCGGGTGCTGGTGGCGCTGCCGCCGCTCCGGTCGAAGAGAAGACCGACTTCACGGTCGTTCTGGCCGCTGCCGGCGACAAGAAGATCGAGGTCATCAAGGAAGTCCGCGCCATCACCGGCCTGGGCCTGAAGGAAGCCAAGGACCTCGTCGAGGGTGCGCCGAAGCCGCTGAAGGAAGGCGTGAACAAGGACGAGGCCGAGAAGATCAAGGCTCAGCTCGAGAAGGCTGGCGCCAAGGTCGAGCTCAAGTAAGCACGGCTTGCTTCAGCTGAGATTCTGGCCGAGCGACGGCGAGGTTGGGGTCTTTTGCCAAATGTTTCGGTGGTCGGGAGGACGAAAGTCACCCGGCCATCGCGCACGAGAGATTGTGGTGGTATCCCGTGCTGGATCGGGCGCCCTGCGGGAGCTGGTGCAAAAGGCGTGCAAAGGGAGCGTCCAATGCGCGTCAAACACGAAAATGTGTGGGGATCTAGGGGCTTGCCCCTCGAATCTCGGTTATTGTCGCCCCATATTGGGTCGGCAGCACGAAAAGCCGATCGTGCAGGGAGCGGCGAGGTTTCCTGTGCAGGCCGTTGGGAGATAGGCAATTTCGGGCTTTTGCAGTCCGTAACGAGATGGTTCTGACGAGCGGGTGCGTCTTTGCGCCCCGCGCGTCGTTTTGCGTTTTGATGGTCTGAAGAACGAATTTGGGACGCTTCGGTTCCGAACCTTGTGCTTCCGATCTTCGAGATGGATCGAAATTCAACCCGAATAGCGGTGGCAGCCGCAGGTTCGGAAGGTCCGCCCCTCCGGGCGACGAAATGAGAGGCCACGATGGCGCAGCAGACATTCACCGGTCGCAAACGCGTTCGCAAGTTTTTTGGACACATCAAGGAAGTCGCCGAGATGCCGAACCTCATCGAGGTTCAAAAGGCGTCTTATGACCAGTTCCTGATGGTGGACGAGCCGGCAGGCGGCCGGGCGGACGAAGGCTTGCAGGCGGTGTTCCGCTCGGTGTTCCCGATCTCCGATTTCTCGGGCACCTCGATGCTGGAGTTCGTTCGCTACGAGTTCGAGCCGCCGAAATACGACGTCGACGAGTGCCGTCAGCGCGGCATGACCTTTGCTGCGCCGCTCAAGGTGACGCTGCGCCTCATCGTGTTCGATATCGATGAAGAGACCGGTGCGAAGTCGGTCAAGGACATCAAGGAGCAGGACGTGTACATGGGCGACATTCCGCTCATGACCATGAACGGCACCTTCATCGTCAACGGCACCGAGCGCGTCATCGTCTCGCAGATGCACCGTTCGCCGGGCGTGTTCTTCGACCACGACAAGGGTAAGACCCACTCCTCGGGCAAGCTCCTGTTCGCCGCTCGCGTCATTCCCTATCGCGGCTCCTGGCTCGACATCGAGTTCGACGCCAAGGACGTAGTGTTCGCGCGCATCGACCGTCGCCGCAAGATTCCGGTGACGTCGCTGATGTTCGCGCTCGGTCTCGATGGCGAGCAGATCCTGTCGACCTTCTACAAGAAGATCATCTACAAGCGCGCCAAGGACGGTTGGCGCGTGCCGTTCGATGCCAACCGGTTCCGTGGCTACTCGACCGCCAACGACCTGATCGATGCCGATACCGGCAAGGTCGTGCTCGAAGCCGGCAAGAAGCTCACCGTGCGTGCCGCCCGCCAGCTTCAGGAGAAGGGGCTGAAAGCCCTGCGCATGGGCGACGAGGAACTGCTCGGCAATTACATCGCCGAGGACCTCGTCAACCCGAAGACCGGCGAGATCTTTGCCGAAGCGGGCGATGAGATCACCGACAAGCTCATGAAGGTGTTGAACGAGCAGGGCTACAAGGACCTGCCGCTGCTCGACATCGACCACGTCAATGTCGGTCCCTACATCCGCAACACACTTTCGGCCGACAAGAACATGACGCGCGAGGACGCGTTGTTCGACATCTACCGCGTGATGCGTCCGGGCGAGCCGCCGACGCTCGATTCGGCGCAGGCGATGTTCCAGTCGCTGTTCTTCGATGCCGAGCGTTACGACCTCTCCGCGGTCGGTCGCGTCAAGATGAACATGCGCCTCGAGCTCGATGCGCCGGATACCCAGCGCACGCTGCGCAAGGAAGACATCCTGGCGGTCATCAAGACCCTGGTCGACCTGCGCGACGGCAAGGGCGAGATCGACGACATCGACCATCTCGGCAACCGCCGTGTCCGTTCGGTCGGCGAGCTGATGGAGAATCAGTACCGCATCGGCCTGCTCCGCATGGAGCGTGCCATCAAGGAGCGCATGTCGAGCGTCGACATCGACACCGTGATGCCGCAGGACCTGATCAACGCCAAGCCAGCCGCGGCCGCGGTGCGCGAGTTCTTCGGCTCGTCGCAGCTGTCGCAGTTCATGGACCAGACCAACCCGCTGTCGGAGATCACCCACAAGCGCCGCCTGTCGGCGCTTGGCCCGGGCGGTCTGACCCGCGAGCGCGCCGGCTTCGAAGTGCGCGACGTGCACCCGACGCATTACGGCCGTATCTGTCCGATCGAGACGCCGGAAGGTCCGAACATCGGCCTGATCAATTCGCTCGCGACCTTTGCCCGCGTCAACAAATACGGCTTCGTCGAGACGCCGTATCGCAAGGTAAAGGACGGCCGCGTCACCGACGAAGTGGTCTATCTGTCGGCCATGGAAGAGGGGCGTTATCGCGTCGCGCAGGCCAACGTGCCGCTGGATGCGAAGGGGCGCTTCACCGAAGACCTCGTGGTCTGCCGTCATGCCGGCGAAGTCGTGCCGATGACGCCGGACAAGGTCGACTACATGGACGTGTCGCCGAAGCAACTCGTCTCCGTCGCCGCGGCGTTGATCCCGTTCCTCGAGAACGACGACGCCAACCGCGCGCTGATGGGCTCGAACATGCAGCGCCAGGCGGTGCCGCTGGTTCGCGCCGAGGCGCCGTTCGTCGGCACCGGCATGGAGGGTGTCGTGGCCCGCGACTCGGGGGCTGCGATCGCGGCCCGCCGTTCGGGCGTCATCGACCAGATCGACGCCACCCGCGTCGTCATCCGCGCCACGGAAGATCTCGATCCGACCAAGTCGGGCGTCGATATCTACCGGCTGATGAAGTATCAGCGCTCCAACCAATCGACCTGCATCAACCAGCGTCCGCTGGTGAAGGTCGGCGATATCGTCAAGAAGGGCGACATCATCGCCGACGGTCCGTCGACCGATCTCGGCGAGCTCGCGCTCGGCCGCAACGTGCTGGTCGCGTTCATGCCGTGGAACGGCTACAACTTCGAAGACTCGATCCTCTTGTCCGAGCGGATCGTGAAGGAAGACGTCTTCACCTCGATCCACATCGAGGAGTTCGAGGTGATGGCCCGCGACACCAAGCTCGGTCCTGAGGAAATCACCCGCGACATTCCGAACGTCTCGGAAGAAGCGCTGAAGAACCTCGACGAGGCCGGCATCGTCTATATCGGCGCGGAAGTGCGTGCCGGCGACATCCTGGTCGGCAAGATCACGCCGAAGGGCGAAAGCCCGATGACGCCGGAAGAGAAGCTGCTCCGCGCCATCTTCGGCGAGAAGGCCTCCGACGTGCGCGACACCTCGCTGCGGGTGCCGCCGGGCGTGCAGGGCACGATTGTCGAAGTGCGAGTGTTCAACCGCCACGGCGTCGACAAGGACGAACGTGCTCTGGCGATCGAGCGGGAAGAGATCGAGCGTCTGGCCAAGGACCGCGACGACGAGCAGGCGATCCTGGACCGCAACGTCTACAGCCGTCTCGCCGACATGCTGGAGGGCCGGCAGGGCATCTCCGGTCCGAAGGGCTTCAAGAAGGACACCAAGATCACGCGCGCGGTGCTCGACGAGTATCCGAAGTCGCAGTGGTGGCTGTTCGCCTCGCCGAACGACAAGCTGATGGCCGAGATCGAGGCCATGCGGAAGCAGTACGACGAGTCGAAGAAGGGGCTTGAACAGCGCTTCCTCGACAAGGTCGAGAAGCTGCAGCGTGGCGACGAGCTGCCGCCGGGCGTGATGAAGATGGTCAAGGTCTTCGTCGCGGTGAAGCGCAAGATCCAGCCGGGCGACAAGATGGCCGGCCGTCACGGCAACAAGGGCGTCGTCTCCAAGATCGTTCCGATCGAGGACATGCCGTTCCTCGAGGACGGCACCCATGCGGACATCGTGCTGAACCCGCTCGGCGTGCCCTCGCGCATGAACGTCGGGCAGATCCTCGAGACCCATCTCGGCTGGGCTTGCGCCGGCCTCGGCAAGCGCATCGCCCAGACGGTCGATGCCTACCTGTCGAAGCAGGACGTCAAGCCGCTGAAGGAGACCTTGAAGCGGATCTACGGCGATGACGAGACCATCAAGACGCTCAACGACAACGAGTTGATCGAGCTTGGTCACAATCTGAGCCGCGGCGTGCCGATCGCCACGCCGGTGTTCGACGGCGCCAAGGAGGCCGACATCGAGGAGATGTTGAAGCTCGCCGGCCTCGACGCATCCGGTCAGTCGACGGTCTATGACGGCCGCACCGGCGATGCGTTCGATCGCAAGGTGACGGTCGGCTACATCTACATGCTGAAGCTGCACCATCTGGTCGACGACAAGATCCATGCGCGCTCGATCGGCCCGTACTCGCTGGTCACCCAGCAGCCGCTGGGCGGCAAGGCCCAGTTCGGCGGCCAGCGCTTCGGCGAAATGGAGGTGTGGGCGCTCGAAGCTTACGGCGCGGCCTACACGCTGCAGGAGATGCTCACGGTGAAGTCGGACGACGTCGCCGGCCGCACCAAGGTCTACGAGGCGATCGTCCGCGGCGACGACACGTTCGAAGCCGGTATTCCGGAATCGTTCAACGTGCTGGTCAAGGAAATGCGCTCGCTCGGCCTCAACGTCGACCTGCACAACTCCAAGATGGGACCGGCGCCGACATCGGAAGCCGCAGAGTAGTTCAAGTCATCAGGCCCGGCCGTGAGTGACGGCCGGGCATCGGCATCTTGCCCACGGGTCAGGGCAGGGCGCTTTATGAAAGAGATTTTCGAATTTGCTGCCGGCCCCGATCGGCATGCGAGGAGAAGACGATGAACCAAGAAATTATGAATCTCTTCAATCCGACGACGCCGGCTCAGGTCTTCGACCAGATCCGGATCTCGATCGCGAGCCCTGAGAAGATTCTGTCCTGGTCCTACGGCGAGATCAAGAAGCCGGAAACGATCAACTACCGCACCTTCAAGCCCGAGCGCGACGGATTGTTCTGCGCCCGCATCTTCGGGCCGATCAAGGACTATGAGTGCTTGTGCGGCAAGTACAAGCGGATGAAGTACAAGGGCATCATCTGCGAAAAGTGCTCGGTCGAGGTGACGCTGTCGCGCGTCCGGCGCGAGCGCATGGGCCATATCGAGCTTGCAGCTCCCGTCGCCCACATCTGGTTCTTGAAGTCGCTGCCCTCGCGCATCGGCCTCCTGCTCGACATGACGTTGAAGGATCTCGAGCGGATCCTGTACTTCGAATATTACGTCGTGCTGGAGCCGGGAACGACCACGCTGAAGGAACGTCAGCTGCTGTCGGAAGACGAGTATCTGAAGGCGCAGGACGAGTTCGGCCAGGACAACTTCACCGCCATGATCGGCGCCGAAGCGATCCGCGAGCTGTTGCGCGGGCTCGAGCTTGAGAAGCTCGAGGCCACCTTGCGCGTGGAGATGCAGGAGACCGACTCCGACATCAAGCACAAGAAGCTCGCCAAGCGGCTGAAGATCGTGGAAGCGTTCCGCCATTCCGGTAACAAGCCGGAATGGATGATCATGACCGTGGTTCCGGTGATCCCGCCGGATCTGCGGCCGCTGGTGCCGCTCGACGGCGGTCGTTTCGCGACTTCGGACCTCAACGACCTCTACCGCCGCGTCATCAACCGCAACAACCGCCTGAAGCGGCTGATGGAGCTGCGCGCTCCTGACATCATCATCCGCAACGAAAAGCGCATGCTGCAGGAGGCTGTCGACGCATTGTTCGACAACGGCCGCCGCGGCCGCGTCATCACCGGCGCCAACAAGCGGCCGCTGAAATCGCTCGCCGACATGCTGAAGGGCAAGCAGGGCCGCTTCCGTCAGAACCTGCTCGGCAAGCGCGTCGACTATTCGGGCCGTTCGGTGATCGTGGTCGGTCCCGAGCTGCGCCTGCATCAGTGCGGCCTGCCGAAGAAGATGGCGCTCGAGCTGTTCAAGCCGTTCATCTATTCGCGGCTTGACGCGAAGGGCCTGTCGACGACCGTCAAGCAGGCCAAGAAGCTGGTCGAGAAGGAGCGGCCCGAGGTCTGGGACATCCTGGACGAGGTCATCCGCGAGCATCCGGTGCTCTTGAACCGCGCGCCGACCCTGCATCGCCTCGGCATTCAGGCGTTCGAGCCGGTGTTGATCGAGGGCAAGGCGATCCAGCTGCATCCGCTGGTCTGCTCGGCGTTCAACGCCGACTTCGACGGCGACCAGATGGCCGTGCACGTTCCGCTGTCGCTCGAAGCGCAGCTGGAAGCGCGCGTCCTGATGATGTCGACCAACAACATCCTGCATCCGGCCAACGGTCAGCCGATCATCGTGCCGTCGCAGGACATCGTGCTCGGCCTCTACTACGTCTCGATCATGCGCGAAGGCATGGCCGGTCAGGGCATGGCGTTCGGCAACATGGCCGAGCTCGAGCATGCGCTGCATGCCAAGGCCATCCATCTCCACAGCAAGATCAAGTATCGCTGGGAGGGCATGGACGAGACCGGCAAGGTCGCCAAGCGCTGGATCGAAACCACCGCGGGCCGCGTGATGCTCGGCAATCTCCTGCCGAAGCATCCGCGCGTGACGTTCGAGGTCATCAACAAGCTGATGACCAAGCGCGAAATCTCGGGCGTCATCGATCAGGTCTATCGTCACTGCGGCCAGAAGGAGACGGTGATCTTCTGCGACCGCATCATGGCGCTCGGCTTCTACAACGCCTTCAAGGCGGGCATCTCGTTCGGCAAGGACGACATGGTCGTGCCGCAAGGCAAGTGGAAGATCGTCGACACCACCCGTACGCTGGCGAAGGATTTCGAGCAGCAGTACAATGACGGTCTGATCACCCATGGCGAGAAGTACAACAAGGTCGTCGACGCTTGGTCGAAGGCCAGCGAAGAGATCGCCAAGGAGATGATGAAGGAGATCTCCGTCACCAAGAAGACGGCGACGGGGGCGGATGCCGACATCAACTCGATCTACATGATGTCGCATTCCGGTGCGCGCGGTTCGCCGGCCCAGATGCGTCAGCTCGCCGGCATGCGCGGCCTGATGGCCAAGCCGTCGGGTGAGATCATCGAGACGCCGATCATCTCGAACTTCAAGGAAGGTCTCTCGGTTCTCGAGTACTTCAACTCGACCCACGGTGCCCGCAAGGGCCTCGCGGACACCGCGTTGAAGACCGCGAACTCGGGTTACCTGACCCGTCGTCTGGTCGACGTCGCGCAGGACTGCATCATCACGCAGGACGATTGCGGCACTCATCTTGGCATCAAGATGCGCGCGATCGTCGACGCCGGCACCCTGGTGGCTTCGCTCGGCTCGCGCATCCTGGGCCGCGTGCCCTGCGATGACGTGCGGGATCCCGCCACCAACGCCGTGTTGGTCAAAGCCGGCACGCTGATGGAGGAGAGCCACATCGACGCCATCCAGCAGGCGGGCGTGCAGGAGGTGAAGATCCGTTCGGCGCTGACCTGCGAGCTGGTCAACGGCATCTGCAAGATGTGCTACGGCCGCGACCTCGCACGCGGTACGCCGGTCAACCACGGTGAGGCTGTCGGTGTCATCGCCGCGCAGTCGATCGGTGAGCCCGGCACCCAGCTGACGATGCGCACCTTCCACATCGGTGGCGCTGCGCAGCTGAACGAGCAGTCCTTCGTCGAATCGAACTTCGAAGGCAAGGTGGTCATCAGGAACAAGGCGATCGCTCGCAACAGCGAAGGTCACCTGATCGCGATGGTCCGCAACATGGTCGTGACGATCGTCGACCCCGACGGCACCGAACGTGCGACGCACCGTATCCAGTACGGCTCGCGCATGCATGTGGACGACGGCGACATGATCAAGCGCGGCCAGCGCATCGCCGAGTGGGATCCTTACACCCGCCCGGTGCTGTCGGAAGCCGAGGGCACCATCGACTTCGAGGATCTGCTCGAAGGCCAGTCGATCTCCGAGACGCTCGACGAGTCGACCGGTATCGCCAAGCGTGTCGTCATCGATTGGCGCTCGACGCGTGGCGGCGCCGATCTGCGGCCCGCGATCGTGGTCAAGGGCAAGGACGGCAAGGTGCTGAAGCTCGCCCGCGGCGGCGACGCCCGCTACATGCTTCCGGTCGACGCCATCCTGTCGGTCGACGTCGGATCGACGGTCAAGTCGGGCGACATCCTGTCCCGTATCTCGACCGAGAGCGCCAAGACGCGTGACATCACCGGCGGTCTGCCGCGGGTGGCGGAACTGTTCGAAGCGCGCAAGCCGAAGGACGCAGCGATCATCGCTGAGATCGCAGGCACCATCCGCTTCGGCCGGGACTACAAGAACAAGCGTCGCATCTCGATCGAGCCCGTCGACAAGACCGAGGAGCCGCGCGAGTACCTGATCCCGAAGGGCAAGCACATCCACCTGCAGGACGGCGATATCGTCGAAAAGGGCGATTTCATCGTCGAGGGCAATCCGGCACCGCACGACATCCTGGCCATCAAGGGCATCGAGGAACTCGCAGCCTATCTGGTCAACGAGATCCAGGAGGTCTACCGGCTGCAGGGCGTGCTCATCAACGACAAGCACATCGAGGTGATTGTCCGTCAGATGCTGCAGAAGGTGGAGATCACCGACCAGGGCGACACCGACATGATCTCGGGCGAACAGGTCGACAAGATCGAGTTCGACGCGACCAACGCGAAGGCGAAGGAGGAGGGCAGGAAGCCCGCCACCGGCACCCCGGTTCTGCTCGGCATCACCAAGGCGAGCTTGCAGACCCGTTCGTTCTTCTCGGCGGCATCGTTCCAGGAGACCACGCGCGTCCTCACGGAAGCGGCGGTCAACGGCAAGATCGACCCGCTCGAGGGCCTGAAGGAGAACGTCATCGTCGGTCGCCTGATCCCGGCCGGCACCGGCGCCTCCATGGCGCGCATCCGCGAAGTCGCCGTGAAGCGGGACAAGCTCATTCTCGACGAGCGCGAGAAGCAGGCCGCGATCGTGCCGAGCACTCCGGAGCCGCAGCCGCTCGCGTTGCCGCCGGCGGAGTAGCCGTAAATCTACGGAGCGCGCGTCGGCGCGCTCCGGCGTTCATTCATCGAACGGAGAAAAGGCCGGCTGTCGCCGGCCTTTTTTTAACATTTTTTTGTCCTGTTGCAGGGGCACATCCCCGTTGTTCATCTTCCCTTCAGGCAAAGAGGCGCTTCTGGTGCCGTCTGATCCGCCATAATGATCTCCACCGACCGCCATCACGACGCGCCGATTTGCTTAAGCGCAAACCCTGTGTGGACTGGCTGCGCTATGGCCGATCGAGCCCCGAGGGTGGCAGACCCCCCTGAGATCGACGACCGGCGACGTCACGGACGTCCGGAGATAGCGGAACGCAGATGCTTGACCTTGCGATTGTAGGCGGTGGCCCCGGCGGGCTGATGAGCGCCTGGTACCTCAGGAAAAAGTTGGGTGACCTTTGCAAGGTCACGATCTTCGAAGCGTCCGATCGGCTGGGCGGCAAGATCGTCACGCGCAAGTTCGATACCGCGCCTGCGATCTACGAAGCGGGCGTCGCCGAAATCTACGATTATTCGATGAGCGGGCCGGATCCCCTGCGCGAGCTGATCCAGCATTTCGGCCTGCAGACCATCCCGATGGATGCGCTCCAGGTGCAGCTCGACGGCGAGTTGCTCGACGACGTTCCCGGCCTGCGCCGCAAATATGGGCCGAAGACGGCCGCCGCCGTCGAGGCGTTCCGCCAGCGCTGCACCGAGGTGATGTCACCGGTCGAATATTACGAGGGCGTCGGCGCGCACGATAACGAGCATCCCTGGGCCTATGTCTCCTGCGAGGAGCTGCTCGACAAGGAAGTCGATGATCCCACCGCCAAGCGCTTCTTCAAGGTGATGGCGCGCTCCGACATCGCGACCGAGGCCCACAACACCAATGGGCTGAATGCGCTGAAGAACTTCGTGATGGATATCGACGGCTATATCGGCCTGTATTCCATCCAGAACGGCAATGAGCAGCTGATCGAGGGCTTGCGCTCCGAGGTCGACGCCGACATCCAGCTCAATCATCGTGTGCTGAAGGTCGGCAAGACCGCGTCCGGCCGCTACCGGATCAACATGATGAACGGCAAGGGGCCGGAGACGCGGGAGTTCGACCTGGTGCTGGTCTGCCTGCCGCATTCCTGGCTTGCCACCCTCGGCTGGGAAGGTGAAAGCCTGCGTAAGTCGATGGTCAAGCACGTCGCCTATTTCGACCGTCCTGCGCATTACTTGCGCGTCTCGATCCTGTTCGACGAGCCGTTCTGGGGTGACAAGATCCCGGGCTCCTGGTTCATGTCGGAAGCGTTCGGCGGCTGCTGCATCTACAATGAGGGCTCGCGCCATGATGTCGGCCGGCACGGCGTCCTGAACTGGCTGATTGCCGGCTCGGATGCGCTCGCCTTCGCCAATCTGTCAGATCAGGAATTGATCGACGCTGCGCTGAAATCGCTGCCGGCGGCGTTTGGCGACGCCCGCGCGCATTTCATGGAAGGCAAGATCCATCGTTGGCTGTCGTCGGTGAACGCCTTGCCGGGCGGCTTGCCGGTGCGCGATGTCATGACCAATCATCGGCCCGATCCGAAGGAGCATCCCGGCATCGTGCTGGTCGGCGACTATCTGTTCGATTCGACCTTGAACGGTCTGCTCGATTCGTCGGACGCCGCGACCGACATCATCCTGACCGAGATGATACGGCTACGTCGCGCCCGGGCGCAGTCCGAGAAGCCGCTCTCGGACAAGATCGATCGCGAGTATTTCGAGAACTATCGCGGGCAAGGGCCTTATAGCGAGGCCTGGCAGCAATTCACCGATCCGGCCTATCTGACCGACCTGATCAAGATCGTCTGGAACCGCGCCCGCGGCTACAAGCTCCTGGTTGCCGGGTCGGCGAGCGGCGAACTGGTCGGCGCGTTGCGCGACCGCGGTATCGATGCCTGGGGCATCGAGAACAACCGCTACATCCATGGCAAGACGCCGAAGGCGCTGAAGAAGTTCAACAAGCTCGGTTCGGTCACCGACATGCCGTTCAAGGATGGCGAGTTCGACTTCGTGTTCGAAACCAGCCTCTGCCATGTGGCGGAAAGGCAGGTGCCTCGCGCAATCCGCGAACTCAACCGCGTGGTCAAGACGGGCCTGGTGTTCGGCTCCATCACCTCCGACATGGCGCCGGCGCTGATCGACCGCTACGATCTGTTGCGGGGCGTGAAGAAGCTCGGCACCTGGTGGGAATGGTCGGAGCTGTTCTTCGGCAACGGCTTCGACCTGTCGATGCATCGCCACGACTGTACCGACGCATTGTGGGCGGCGACGCTGGCCGCCAACAAGGGGCCGGGCCACTGGTATGCCGACGCGGACAGCCTGCGCTATTCGTTCTTTGACAAGGTCAAGGACGAGGACTGAGGCGGCCGCGCCTGTCGTGCCCCTATGTGCCGGGGGCATGTTCCGAAAAACGGAAGCCGGACGGCAAATGCCCGCCCGACTGTGCAGAAGGCCCGCGAGCAACGGTCTTCTGTCATCCATGATGCGTCGCGTTGTCGTGGGAATGCTGGCTGCGGCGGATCGCAGATGTTAAAGCCGGAGCGCTCGAGTCTTCTACGGTCAGGCCGGCCGTGCAGCATCGGTTGGTTCAATGGCGTCCAAAACTTCAATGTCTGACGGTCGGCAACCTGCGTCCGAAGGCGATCCCGCCTCGGATCCGGCCAAGCTCGTTGTGGCCAAATCCGAAGCCCTCAAGACCGAAGCTCCAAAGACGGGCGCGCCGAAACCTGCCGTGCCCAAAGGGCCGGCCGCCGGCAAACCGCCGGCTCCGGTCGACGATGAGGATGACGAGGACGAAGACGAAGACGAGCAGGACGAGGAGGAGGAGGGCCTCGACCTCGATGATGATGACGACGACGAAGACCTCGTCGTCTTTACTGCACGCGAAGCCGCCGGTGCGTTGGCGACGGTCTATGGCTTCGTCGCGCCGCTGCTGGCCAAATACAAGAAGATGCTGGCCTTCGTCACCTTGGGCGTCCTTGTCGAGACGCTGTTCAACGTGATCATGCCGCTCAGCCTCAAGTTCCTGATCGACGACGCGCTCGGCGAGGAGGATTTCGAGGCGCTCTATCGCATCCTAGGCGTGCTCGCCGCCGCCGGCATCTTCACCTCGATCGTCGCTGTGCTGTACGAGCGCTGGGACGCGCGGCTCGCCGCCTGCGTCATCTCGGATGTGCGCACGCGGCTGTTCGAGCACGTCCAGAATCTCCCTGCAGCCTATTTTCAGCGGACCAAGCGCGGCGAGATCCTGTCGCGTTTCTCCGTCGACATGTCGGCGTTCGAAGGGGTGGTGAAGAGCTTCTCGAACAGCGCGGCACTGCCGTTTCTGGAACTGATCGCGGGCATCATCCTGATGCTCTTCCTGAACTGGCAGCTGGCCGTGGTGGCGCTCCTGGTGTTTCCGATTACGCTGATCGGTCCGCGTATCCTCACGCCCATGGCGGTGGTGGCCAATTACGAGCAGAAGGTCAACGAGGCCTCGCTGCTCGGCGTGATCCACGAGAACATCGCAGCTCAGGCGGTGATCAAGGCGTTCAGTCTGCACCGCAAGGTGTTCGGCTGGTTCACCCTGCGCAATGACGCGGCCCGGCAGAAGATGGCCTCTGCCATGTTCCTGTCGACCATGGTCGAGCGCACCGTGACGATCGCGGTGCTGTTGCTCCACCTCGTGGTGCTGGCGCTCGGCGCCTATCTCGCCACCAAGGGCCAGATCACGGTCGGGACCTTCGTCACCTTCGAAAGCGCGTTCTGGGAGGTGTCCTACAACATCGCCCATGTCATGCATTTCATTCCGGTGTCGATTTCGTCGGCCGCGGCCATCCGCCATATGCAGGAGCTCTTGGACGAGCCGACCCGCGGCGCCGACCGAGCAGGCGCGCCAGACCTGCCGCGCATCAGCCACGACATCACCTTCGAGCGCGTCACCTTCCAATACGAGGGCAGCGCGACGCCGGTGCTCGACAATCTCAGCCTCAAGCTTGAGGTCGGCAAGCGGATTGCGATCGTCGGCCCGTCAGGCTCGGGCAAGAGCACGCTGCTCAACCTGATCCTGCGGCTCTATGTTCCGGACGAAGGGCGCGTCACCATCGACGGCGTCGACATCCGCAAGGTGACCCGCGACTCGCTGCGCCGGAGCATGGCGGTCGTGTTCCAGGAGAACATGTTGTTCAACATGTCGCTGCGGGAGAACATCCGACTCGGCAAGGAGGGCGCAACCGACGCCGAGGTCGTGGAAGCCGCGAAGAAGGCCGAGATCCACCGCTACATCATGAGCCTGCCGCAGAAATACGATACGTTGGTGGGTGAACGCGGCGACACGCTGTCGGGCGGGCAGCGCCAGCGCATCGCCATTGCGCGGGCGATCATCCGCAATCCCTCGGTGCTGCTGCTGGACGAGGCGACCTCGGCGCTCGACCAGACCACCGAGGCTGCCATCAACCACACGCTGCTGAAGGTCGCCAAGGGCCGTACCATGATCTGGTCGACCCATCGCCTGACCTCGGTCGTCGAGATGGACGAGATCATCGTGATCTCCGGCGGCCGCGCGATCGAGCGCGGCACTCATGCTGAACTGCTCGCCAAGAACGGGGTCTATCGCAAGCTCTGGGATGACCAAGGGCACATGCCGCAGACGGCCGATTCGGCCAATCGGACCGATCCCGACGATGATGATGATGACGACGAGGACGACGACGCGGCGTGAACGGGATCGTCGCGCGGGGTGGTGGCCGGCCATTTGCGTGGGTTGCGTAGGCCGGGGCGGTCGGGCGAATCCCATCGCGGCAGAATCGATCTGTCTGCGGCGCCAAGCGCCTCCGGGCGCCCTGACGAACTTGCGATTCCCGGCGCCCCGTCTGCATGCTCCTGATCTGAATTCGAAAAAAATCAAATAAAATCAATTACTTTTCCGAGATCTTCAATCCGAAGCTCGCAAAGCGAATCGACCGCGAAAGGGCGCGAACTGTTGGAATCGCAACGTTGGCGGGCGCAAAATCCAGCGGATCGGGCCGTCAAGATCGGCGAGGGGGCACAGTTCGGCGGCGACGCCGACAGGGGCAAGCCGGCCGGCCGCCGCCAAGGGATGACGGTCCTCAATGCCAACACCTGCGCTGTCTTTGGTGGCCGCTCGATGCTGCCTTGCGGAATGCAAAGAAAGACTTATCTCGTTGGAACATCGGTATATTCTCAATCGGATGCACATGCGGACAGGCGCCCTCGCGGGGGCACGTCCCGGCTCGGGCCGCCGCCTGCGGTGCCGCGGAAAGCGCAGCTGCCAGAGGCCTTTCTTCTGGTCTCTTGCAGCATCGTTTTGCTTGACTTGGGTATTTACCGCTTATAAAACGCGCCCACTTAACGACAGGCGGTGAGCTTCGCCAGCGTCGGTACGGAACACCCGGACCACCCCGAAACGGGCAGGGATGGGCACCACCCTCGACGAATGCCGCTCAAACGCTGTCGATTATAGCTAGGCAATGCCAGGACGATTTTAGTTCTCTTGAGCAAGTCCTCTTGAGATCGAATTCGGATGCATGACCTCAGGTGGTGGCCGTCGGCTGTGCCGACCGGCTCTGACTGCGGTCCTCTGTGGCGTCAAGCGCTTTCCGTTCAGCGATGAGCGGTTGGCGCGCTTTCGCTTTGCGCAGATGTTTTTCGCGCTGGCGGCCCGGTGAGGCGGGGAACCTCAGTAGGAATTTGCGGGCACCACGCGACGTGGTTTTCGTAAGAACGTTGAGAAGGGTGAAGGCCAAGATGCCGACGATCAACCAGCTGATCGCAAATCCGCGCGTTGTGCAGAAGTCGCGCAAGAAGGTGCCGGCGCTGCAGCAGTCGCCGCAGAAGCGCGGTGTTTGCACGCGCGTCTACACCACGACGCCGAAGAAGCCGAACTCGGCGCTTCGTAAGGTCGCCAAGGTGCGCCTGACCAACGGCTTCGAGGTGATCGGTTACATCCCGGGTGAAGGCCATAACCTTCAGGAGCACTCGGTGGTCATGATCCGCGGTGGTCGCGTCAAGGACTTGCCGGGCGTGCGCTACCACATTCTCCGCGGCGTCTTGGATACCCAGGGCGTCAAGAACCGTAAGCAGCGCCGTTCGAAGTACGGCGCCAAGCGGCCCAAGTAAGACGTTCGAGATAAGCGGGAACAGAACACATGTCGCGTCGCCACTCTGCCGAAAAGCGTGAAGTGCTTCCGGATCCGAAGTTCGGGAACGTCGTCATTACGAAGTTCATGAATTCGGTGATGTATGCCGGCAAGAAGTCGGTCGCCGAAAGCATCGTTTACGGCGCGCTCGGCATCATCGAGAGCAAGACCAAGCAGAATCCGCTGACGGTGTTCGAGCAGGCGCTCGACAACGTGATGCCGACCATCGAGGTGCGCTCCCGCCGCGTCGGCGGTGCGACCTACCAGGTTCCGGTCGAAGTGCGTTCGACGCGTCGGCAGGCTTTGGGAATTCGTTGGCTGATCTCCGCGGCGCGCGATCGCAACGAGAAGACGATGACCGAGCGGCTCTCGGCGGAGCTACTCGACGCCTCGAACAACCGGGGGAACGCCGTCAAGAAGCGTGAAGACGTGCATCGCATGGCGGAAGCCAACCGCGCCTTCTCGCACTATCGCTGGTAACGGCGACCCGAACGGAAATTTAGGAACAGGTCCATGCCCCGCCAACATGCCATCGAGGACTACCGTAACTTCGGTATCATGGCGCATATCGACGCCGGTAAGACCACGACCACCGAGCGCATTCTGTATTACACCGGCAAGAGCCACAAAATCGGCGAGGTGCACGAGGGTGCCGCGACGATGGACTGGATGGAGCAGGAGCAGGAGCGCGGCATCACGATCACGTCGGCCGCGACCACCGCGTTCTGGAACGGCAAGCGTCTGAACATCATCGATACGCCCGGCCACGTCGACTTCACCATCGAGGTGGAGCGTTCGTTGCGCGTGCTGGACGGCGCCGTGTGCGTGCTCGACTCCAACCAGGGCGTCGAGCCGCAGACCGAGACTGTCTGGCGCCAGGGCGACAAGTACAAGGTGCCGCGCATCGTCTTCGCCAACAAGATGGACAAGACCGGTGCCGACTTCTTCAAGTGCCTGGCGGACATCGTCGATCGCCTGGGCGCGAAGCCGGTTGCGATCCAGCTGCCGATCGGTGCTGAGAACAATTTCAAGGGCGTTGTCGACCTCGTGAAGATGCAGGGCATCGTCTGGAACGACGAGTCGCTCGGTGCGAAGTTCGACTATGTCGACATTCCGGCGGATCTTGCCGACCAGGCCAAGGAATATCGCGAGAAGCTGGTGGAAGCCGCCGTCGAGCTCGACGACGACGCCATGGCTGCCTATCTCGACGGCAAGGAGCCGGACGAGGCGACCTTGAAGAAGCTGCTCCGCAAAGCGGTTCTGACCGGCGCCTTCTATCCGGTGCTATGCGGCTCGGCCTTCAAGAACAAGGGCGTGCAGCCGCTGCTCGACGCCGTTGTCGACTATCTGCCGTCGCCGCTCGACGTGCCTGCGATCAAGGGCACTGACGACAAGGGCAACGAAGTCGTGCGCAAGGCGGACGACAAGGAGCCGCTGTCGCTGCTCGCGTTCAAGATCATGGACGACCCGTTCGTTGGCACCATCACCTTCTGCCGCATCTATTCGGGCATCCTGCAGAGCGGCACCGGCGTCGTGAACTCGACCCGCGAGAAGAAGGAGCGCATCGGCCGCATGCTCTTGATGCACGCGAACAATCGCGAGGACATCAAGGAAGCCTATGCCGGCGACATCGTCGCGCTGGCTGGCCTCAAGGAAGCGCGCACCGGTGATACGCTTTGCGATCCGACCCACCAGGTGATCCTGGAAAAGATGGAATTCCCGGAGCCGGTGATCGAGATCGCGATCGAGCCGAAATCGAAGGCGGACCAGGAGAAGCTCGGCATCGCGCTGGCGAAGCTGGCGGCGGAGGATCCGTCGTTCCGGGTGTCGACCGATCACGAGTCCGGCCAGACCATCCTGAAGGGCATGGGCGAGCTTCATCTCGACATCAAGGTCGACATCTTGAAGCGGACCTACAAGGTGGACGCCAATATCGGCGCGCCGCAGGTGGCGTTCCGTGAGCGCATCACCAAGCCTGCCAATGTGGATTACACCCACAAGAAGCAGACCGGCGGCACCGGCCAGTTCGCGGCCGTCTCGCTGGTGGTCGAGCCGAACGAGCCGGGCGGCGGCTACGTGTTCGAATCCAAGATCGTCGGTGGTGCGGTTCCGAAGGAATACATCCCCGGTGTTGAGAAGGGCATCGAGAGCGTGCTCGGCTCTGGCGTGGTCGCCGGCTTCCCGGTGGTCGACGTCAAGGTGGCGCTGGTCGACGGTAAGTATCACGACGTCGACTCTTCGGCGCTGGCCTTCGAAATCGCATCGCGCGCGGCCTTCCGCGAGGCGCTGCAGAAGGGCAAATCGGTTCTGCTCGAGCCGATCATGAAGGTCGAAGTGGTGACGCCGGAAGACTACACCGGTTCCGTCATCGGCGACTTGAACTCGCGGCGTGGCCAGATCCAGGGCCAGGACATGCGCGGCAATGCCAACGTCATCAACGCGATGGTGCCGCTCATGAACATGTTCGGTTACGTGAATAACCTGCGCTCGATGAGCCAGGGGCGCGCGACCTTCACGATGCAGTTCGACCACTACGCGGAAGCGCCGGCCAACGTGTCGGCGGAAGTCCAGAAGAAGTTTGCCTGATTGTCGTTAGCTCAAGTTAGCGACTGAACGGAGAGTCAAATGGCCAAAGCAAAGTTTGAACGTAACAAACCGCACTGCAACATCGGCACCATCGGTCACGTCGACCACGGCAAGACGTCGCTGACGGCTGCGATCACCAAGATCCTGGCCGAGACCGGTGGCGCGACGTTCACTGCATACGACCAGATCGACAAGGCGCCGGAAGAGAAGGCCCGCGGCATCACCATCTCGACCGCGCACGTCGAGTACGAGACCAAGAACCGCCACTACGCGCACGTCGACTGCCCCGGCCACGCCGACTACGTGAAGAACATGATCACCGGCGCCGCCCAGATGGACGGTGCGATCCTGGTCGTGTCGGCTGCTGACGGCCCGATGCCGCAGACCCGCGAGCACATCCTGCTCGCCCGCCAGGTCGGCGTTCCGGCGCTGGTCGTGTTCCTCAACAAGTGCGACATGGTCGACGATCCGGAGCTGCTCGAGCTCGTCGAGCTCGAGGTCCGCGAGCTGCTCTCGAAGTACGAATTCCCGGGCGACAAGATCCCGATCATCAAGGGTTCGGCGCTCGCCGCTCTGGAAGATTCGGACAAGAAGCTCGGTCACGACGCGATCCTCGAGCTGATGCGCAATGTCGACGAGTACATTCCGCAGCCGGAGCGTCCGATCGACCAGCCGTTCCTGATGCCGGTGGAAGACGTGTTCTCGATCTCGGGCCGCGGCACCGTGGTGACCGGCCGTGTCGAGCGCGGCATCATCAAGGTTGGCGACGAAATCGAGATCGTCGGCATCCGTCCGACCCAGAAGACCACGGTCACCGGCGTAGAGATGTTCCGCAAGCTGCTCGATCAGGGTCAGGCGGGCGATAACATCGGCGCGCTGCTTCGCGGCACCAAGCGCGAGGAAGTCGAGCGCGGCCAGGTGCTGTGCAAGCCGGGTTCGGTCAAGCCGCACACCAAGTTCAAGGCTGAGGCTTACATCCTCACCAAGGAAGAGGGCGGCCGTCACACGCCGTTCTTCACCAACTACCGTCCGCAGTTCTACTTCCGCACGACCGACGTGACCGGTGTCGTGCATCTGCCGGAAGGCACCGAGATGGTGATGCCGGGCGACAACATCGCGATGGAAGTGCACCTGATCGTGCCGATCGCGATGGAGGAGAAGCTGCGCTTCGCCATCCGCGAGGGTGGTCGCACCGTCGGCGCCGGCGTCGTCGCCGCGATCATCGAGTAACAAGCGATAGGGAATGGCGAGTGGCGGGTGGACCAGATCCATTCGCTACTCGCTACTCGCCACTCACTAGAGAAAGCATACGGCAATGAACGGCCAGAACATTCGCATCCGTCTCAAGGCGTTCGACCATCGTATCCTCGATACGTCGACGCGGGAGATCGTGAACACGGCGAAACGGACCGGCGCGCAGGTTCGCGGACCCATTCCGCTGCCGACCCGCATCGAGAAGTTCACCGTCAACCGTTCGCCGCACGTCGACAAGAAGAGCCGCGAGCAGTTCGAGATGCGCACCCACAAGCGCCTGCTCGACATCGTCGATCCGACCCCGCAGACCGTTGACGCGCTGATGAAGCTCGATCTGGCCGCCGGTGTCGACGTCGAGATCAAGCTCTAAGATTTTTGGATTCACGTCCGCGTGTTGCGGACACACAGAAGAACAGGATGCACGCCGATGCGCTCCGGAGTGATCGCACAAAAGGTCGGGATGACGCGGGTCTTCACGGAGACCGGCGAACATATCCCCGTGACCGTGCTGAAGCTCGGCAACTGCCAGGTGGTTGGTCACCGCACCAAAGACAAGAACGGCTACGTCGCGCTGCAGCTCGGCGCCGGCAGCCGTAAGACCGTGTACATGCCGAAGGCCGAGCGCGGTCAGTTCGCGGTCGCCAAGGTCGAGCCGAAGCGCAAGCTCGCCGAATTCCGCGTCAGCGAGGACGCGCTGATTCCGGTCGGCGCCGAAATCCAGGCTGACCACTTCGTTGTCGGCCAGTTCGTCGACGTCACCGGCACCTCGATCGGTAAGGGGTTTGCCGGCGGTATGAAGCGCTGGAATTTCGGCGGTCTGCGCGCCACTCACGGCGTGTCGATCTCGCATCGTTCGATCGGTTCGACCGGTGGTCGTCAGGACCCCGGCAAGACCTGGAAGAACAAGAAGATGCCCGGTCACATGGGTGTGGAGCGCGTCACCACGCTGAACCTGCGTGTGGTGCAGACGGATGTCGAGCGCGGCCTGATCCTGGTGGAAGGCGCGGTGCCCGGTTCCAAGGGCGGCTGGATCTCGGTGCGCGACGCCGTGAAGAAGCCGCTGCCGAAGGAAGCGCCGAAGCCCGGCAAGTTCAAGGTCGCTACCGAGCAGGCTGCGGAAGCTGCGGCCGTGCAGGAGGGCGCATAACATGGAACTGAAAGTCACCACCCTCGAGGGCAAGGAAGCCGGCTCGGTCCAGCTGTCCGACGCCATCTTCGGTCTTGAGCCGCGCGCGGATATCATCGCGCGTTGCGTTCAGTGGCAGCTGAACAAGCGCCAGGCCGGCACTCACAAGGCCAAGGGCCGCGCCGAAGTCTGGCGCACCGGCAAGAAGATGTACAAGCAGAAGGGCACCGGCGGTGCTCGTCACGGCTCGGCTCGCGTGCCGCAGTTCCGTGGCGGCGGCCGCGCCTTCGGTCCGGTGGTGCGTTCGCACGCCACTGATCTGCCGAAGAAGGTGCGCGCGCTTGCGCTCAAGCATGCGCTGTCGGCCAAGGCAAAGGACGGCGACCTGGTCGTGCTGGAGAACGCGACGCTCGAGACCGCCAAGACCAAGGCGCTGGTCGGGCACTTCTCCGGCCTCGGGCTCACCAACGCGCTGATCATCGACGGCGCCGAGCTGCACGGCGGGTTCGCCAATGCGGCCCGCAACATCCCGAACATGGACGTGCTGCCGATCCAGGGCATCAACGTCTACGACATTCTGCGCCGTCAGAAGCTGGTGCTGACCAAGGCGGCGATCGATGCGCTGGAGGCGCGCTTCAAATGAAGACCATCGATCCGCGCCACTACGACATCATCCTTTCGCCGGTCGTGACCGAGAAGGCGACCTACGCCTCCGAGCACAACAAGGTTCTGTTCAAGGTGGCCGCCAAGGCGACCAAGCCGCAGATCAAAGAGGCGATCGAGAAGCTGTTCGACGTCAAGGTCAAGAGCGTCAACACGCTCGTGCGCAAGGGCAAGACCAAGATGTTCCGCGGCCATTTCGGGTCGCAGTCGGACTCCAAGCGCGCGATCGTGACCCTCGAAGAGGGCCACCGCATCGACGTGACCACCGGGCTATAAGGCTGTACTGCCATGGCATTGAAGACATTCAACCCCACGACGCCGGGCCAGCGCCAGCTGGTGATGGTCGATCGTTCGGCGCTCTACAAGGGCAAGCCGGTCAAGGCTCTGACCGAAGGCAAGCTGTCGAGCGGCGGCCGCAACAACACCGGCCGCATCACCGTCCGCTTTCTTGGTGGCGGCCACAAGCAGTCGTACCGCACGGTCGATTTCAAGCGCGACAAGGTCGACGTTCCCGCCACCGTCGAGCGGCTGGAATATGATCCGAACCGCACCGCCTTCATCGCCCTGGTCAAGTATCAGGACGGCGAGCTGGCCTACATCCTGGCCCCGCAGCGCCTTGCGGTCGGCGACACCATCGTCGCCGGCAACTATGTCGACGTGAAGCCGGGCAACGTCATGCCGCTCGGCAACATGCCGGTCGGCACGATCGTCCACAACATCGAGGTCAAGATCGGCAAGGGTGGTCAGCTGGCGCGTTCGGCCGGCACCTACGCCCAGATCGTCGGCCGCGACCAGGACTACGTGATCCTGCGCCTGAACTCGGGCGAGCAACGCCTGGTGCACGGCCGTTGCCGTGGCACGATCGGCGCGGTGTCGAACCCGGACCACATGAACACCTCGATCGGCAAGGCCGGCCGCAAGCGTTGGATGGGCCGTCGGCCCCACAACCGCGGCGTCGCCATGAACCCGATCGATCACCCGCACGGCGGCGGCGAAGGCCGTACTTCCGGCGGTCGTCACCCGGTCACGCCGTGGGGCAAGCCCACCAAGGGCAAGAAGACCCGCACCAACAAGTCGACCGATAAATTCATTCTGTTGAGCCGCCACAAGCGGAAGAAGTAAGGAACGCCGAGATGGTTCGTTCAGTCTGGAAGGGCCCGTTCGTCGAGGCGTCGCTGCTCAAGAAGGCAGATGCGGCGCGGGCGTCTGGCCGGCACGACGTGATCAAGATCTGGAGCCGCCGTTCGACCATCCTGCCGCAGTTCGTCGGGCTGACGTTCGGCGTCTACAACGGCCAGAAGCATGTGCCGGTGGCGGTCAACGAGGAGATGGTCGGTCACAAGTTCGGCGAGTTCTCGCCGACCCGGACCTTCCACGGCCATTCCGGCGACAAGAAAGCCAAGAAGGCCTAAGAGTAGGCTTGAGGATTAAGCGATGAGCAAACCAAAGCGCGAACGGAGCCTCCCGGACAACGAGGCCAAGGCGGTCGCCAGGATGTTGCGGGTGAGCCCGCAGAAGCTCAACCTGGTCGCCCAGATGATCCGCGGCCGGAAGGCCTCTTCTGCGCTCGCCGACCTGCAGTTCTCGCGCAAGCGGATCGCGGTCGACGTCAAGAAGTGCCTGGAATCGGCGATCGCCAATGCCGAGAACAACCATGACCTCGACGTCGACGCCCTCGTCGTGTCGGAGGCCTTCGTCGGCAACGGCATCGTCATGAAGCGGTTTTCGCCGCGCGGCCGTGGCCGCTCGGGCCGGATTTTCAAACCATTTTCGCAGCTGACGATCGTCGTTCGTCAGGTCGAGGCGAGCGCGTAAAGGCGCTGGGAGAATACGATGGGTCAAAAGATCAATCCGATCGGCTTGCGTCTCGGCATCAACCGGACCTGGGATTCGCGCTGGTTCGCGGGCAAGGCCGAATACGGCAAGTTGCTGCATGAGGACGTCAAGATCCGCGAGATCCTGCACAAGGAGCTCAAGCAGGCGGCCGTCGCGCGCATCGTCATCGAGCGTCCGCACAAGAAGTGCCGCGTCACCATCCACTCGGCGCGTCCGGGTGTCGTGATCGGCAAGAAGGGCGCCGACATCGACAAGCTGCGCAAGCGCGTCGCCGACATCACCTCGTCGGACGTCGTCATTAACATTGTCGAGATCCGCAAGCCCGAGCTCGATGCGACCCTGGTTGCGGAATCGATCGCGCAGCAGCTCGAGCGCCGCGTCGCGTTCCGCCGCGCCATGAAGCGGGCGGTGCAGTCGGCAATGCGTCTGGGTGCCGAAGGCATCCGTATCAACTGCTCGGGCCGTCTGGGCGGCGCGGAAATCGCCCGCATGGAGTGGTATCGCGAGGGACGGGTGCCGCTGCACACGTTGCGCGCCGATATCGACTACGGCACGGCGACCGCATTCACCACGTTCGGCACCTGCGGCGTGAAGGTCTGGATCTTCAAGGGCGAGATTCTCGAGCACGATCCGATGGCGCAGGACAAGCGGATGGCAGAAGGCGACGGTGGCGGCTCGCAGCGCTCCCGCCGCGACGCGGCCTGATCGATCGCCGCGAGAACACAGGTTTGAGGGCTAACAGCCATGATGCAACCAAAGAAAACCAAGTTCCGAAAGGCGCATAAGGGCCGTATCCACGGCGTTGCGTCCTCGGGCGCGACGCTGGCCTTCGGCCAGTTCGGGCTGAAGGCCATGGAGCCGGAGCGCGTCACCGCGCGCCAGATCGAAGCCGCCCGTCGTGCGCTGACCCGTCACATGAAGCGCGCCGGCCGCGTCTGGATCCGCATATTCCCGGACGTTCCGGTGTCGAAGAAGCCGGCCGAAGTCCGCATGGGCTCCGGCAAGGGCTCGCCGGAATTGTGGGTGGCGCGGGTGAAGCCGGGCCGCGTGATGTTCGAGATCGACGGCGTGAGCAACCAGATCGCGCGCGAGGCGCTGACGCTGGCGGCCGCCAAGCTGCCGATCAAGACGCGCTTCGTCGAGCGCATTGCGGAGTAACGGTCATGGCCGAGATGAAAGTTTCCGATATTCGCGCGATGAGCCCCGATCAGATGGAGGACGCGATCCTCAACCTGAAGAAGGAGCGCTTCAACCTGCGTTTCCAGCGCGCCACCGGGCAGCTGGAAAACACCTCGCGGCTGCGTGAGGCGCGCCGCGACATCGCCCGCATCAAGACCATCGCCGCGCAGCAGCGCGCCAAGACGAAGTAAGAGGCTCGACACATGCCGAAACGGACCCTCCAGGGCGTTGTCGTCAGCGACAAGCAGGCCAAGACCGTGGTAGTGCGCGTCGACCGGCGCTTCACCCACCCGATCTACAAGAAGACGATCCGCCGCTCGAAGAACTACCACGCCCATGACGAGAACAACGAGTTCAAGCCGGGCGACACGGTCTGGATCGAAGAGAGCCGGCCGGTCTCGAAGTTGAAGCGCTGGACCGTGATCCGGGGCGAACACAAGAAAACCGCCTGAGGCGAGCGGGCCCTTTCGGGGCCGGTTTCGCTTTCGGGAGCAATCAAGGCGCGACTGTCTCGCGCGAGCATATAAAGAGGACGAGGTGCATCAATGATTCAGATGCAGACCAACCTCGACGTGGCCGACAATTCTGGCGCACGCCGTGTCATGTGTATCAAGGTGCTGGGCGGTTCCAAGCGCCGCTACGCCACCGTGGGCGACATCATCGTGGTGTCGATCAAGGAAGCCATTCCGCGCGGCAAGGTGAAGAAGGGCGACGTCATGAAGGCCGTCGTGGTGCGCGTCCGCAAGGACATCCGCCGCGCCGACGGCTCGGTGATCCGCTTCGACCGCAACGCGGCCGTTCTGATCAACAACCAGTCGGAGCCGGTCGGCACCCGTATCTTCGGGCCGGTGCCGCGCGAGCTGCGCGCCAAGAACCACATGAAGATCATTTCGCTTGCGCCGGAGGTGCTGTGATGGCTGCCAAGATCCGCAAGGGCGACAAGGTGATCGTGCTGACCGGCCGCGACAAGGGTCGCACCGGCGAGGTGTTCGAGGTGCGTCCCGACGAGAGCACCGCATTGGTGCGCGGCATCAACATGGTGAAGCGCCACCAGAAGCAGACCCACAATCAGGAGGGCGGCATCATCTCCAAGGAAGCGCCGATCCACCTGTCCAACATCGCGTATGTCGGCAAGGATGGGAAGCCGACCCGCGTCGGATTCAAGGTTCTGGCAGACGGCAAGAAGGTTCGCGTCGCCAAGAGCTCGGGAGCAGAGATCGATGGCTGAGACCGCTTACGTGCCGCGCCTGCGCGCGGAATATGACCGCAAGATCAAGAGCCAGCTGACCGAGAAGTTCGGCTACGCCAACGTCATGCAGGTGCCGCGGCTCGAGAAGGTCGTGCTGAACATGGGTGTCGGCGAGGCTGTGAACGACCGCAAGAAGGCGGAGACGGCGGCGGCCGACCTGTCGCTGATCGCCGGCCAGAAGGCGGTTGTGACCTATTCCCGCAACGCGATCGCGACCTTCAAGCTGCGCGAGAACCAGCCGATCGGCTGCAAGGTCACCTTGCGGAAGGCGCGCATGTACGAGTTCATCGACCGCCTGATCAACGTCGCGCTGCCGCGCGTCCGCGACTTCCGCGGCCTGAACCCGAAGAGCTTCGATGGCCGCGGCAACTACTCGCTCGGCATCAAGGAGCACATCATTTTCCCCGAAATCGACTTCGACAAGGCGGGGGAGAGCTGGGGCATGGACATCACGGTGTGCACCACGGCGAGCAACGACGAAGAGGCGCGTGCCCTTCTGACCGCATTCAATTTCCCGTTCCGGCAGTGAGACGCTGACTTCGAGCCTCTCAAACGCGGATACCTAGGAGCCAAGCATGGCAAAGAAGAGTTCAATCGAGAAGAACAACCGGCGCAAGCGGATGGCGAAGAACGCCGCCCCGAAGCGCGCGCGGTTGAAGGCGATCATCGCCGACAAGGAAAAGCCGATGGAGGAGCGGTTCGCCGCCACCCTGAAGCTCGCCGAAATGCCGCGCAATTCGTCGGCGACGCGCATCCGCAACCGCTGCGAGCTGACCGGGCGTCCGCGCTCGAACTATCGCAAGAACAAGCTGAGCCGCATCGCGCTGCGCGAGCTCGGCTCGAAGGGCCTGATTCCGGGCCTCGTGAAGTCGAGCTGGTAAGGAGGATCGCTCATGTCAACGCACGATCCCATCAGCGATCTGATCACCCGCATCCGCAACGCGCAGATGCGCTCGAAGTCGAAGGTCTCGACCCCGGGTTCGAAGATGCGCGCCAGCGTGCTCGAGGTCCTGAAGTCGGAAGGCTACATTCGCGGCTATGCCACGGTGGAGCATTCGTCGGGCCGCAGCGAGATCGAGATCGAGCTGAAATATTTCGACGGCGAGCCCGTGATCCGCGAGATCGAGCGGGTTTCGAAGCCCGGCCGCCGCGTCTACACCTCGGTGAAGAATTTGCCGCGCGTGAACAATGGGCTCGGAATTTCAGTGTTGTCGACCCCGAAGGGAATCATGGCCGATCATGACGCGCGGGACGCGAATGTCGGCGGTGAAGTTCTCTTCACGGTGTTCTAAGAAGGATTGAGCAATGTCACGTATTGGCAAGAAGCCTGTGGCGGTGCCGTCCGGTGTGACGGCCTCCGTCGATGGCCAGACCGTCAAGATGAAGGGGCCGAAAGGCCAGCTTCAGTTCATCGTCCATGATGATGTCGAGGTGAAGTTCGAGAACGGCCAGGTCAAGGTTGCCCCGCGCGCCGAGACCAAGCGTGCGCGTTCGCTCTACGGCACCGCGCGCGCCCAGATCGCCAACCTGGTCGAAGGCGTCACCAAGGGTTTCGAGAAGAAGCTCGAGATCACCGGCGTCGGCTATCGCGCCGCGATGCAGGGCAAGAACCTGCAGCTCGCGCTCGGCTACAGCCACGACGTGGTCTATCAGATCCCGGAAGGGATCACGATCACCGTGCCGAAGCCGACCGAGATCACGGTCACGGGCATCGACTCCCAGCGGGTCGGGCAGGTCGCGGCCGAGATCCGTGCCTATCGTCCGCCGGAGCCCTATAAGGGCAAGGGCGTGAAGTACGCGAACGAATTCATCTTCCGCAAGGAAGGCAAGAAGAAGTAACGGAGCCGGTCATGTCGAGAGCCAAGGTTACGAATGCCCGGCGCAAGCAGCGCGTCAGGCTGGCGTTGCGCCGCTCCGCGAACGGTCGGCCGCGTCTGTCGGTGTTCCGTTCGTCGAAGCACATCTATGCGCAGGTCATTGACGACCAGAGGGGCGAGACGCTCGCCTCTGCCTCGTCGATGGAGAAAGAGATGCGTTCGTCCAGCAACACCGGCGCCAATATCGACGCCGCCAAGGCGGTGGGCAAGCTGCTCGCCGAGCGGGCGGTGCAGGCGGGCATCAAGGAAGTTGTGTTCGATCGCGGCAGCTATCTCTATCACGGCCGCGTCAAGGCATTGGCGGATGCGGCGCGCGAGAGCGGGCTGAGCTTCTAACTTATTCGGATAGATCAAGAGGCTCAGGGCCTCCTTAGAGATTGGATAGCACCATGGCAGGTGAACGCGAACGCGGCGGCCGCGAACGGAGCAGGGAGCGCGAGGAGCGCGACAGCGAGTTCGTCGACAAGCTCGTCCACATCAATCGTGTCGCGAAGGTCGTGAAGGGTGGTAAGCGCTTCGGCTTTGCCGCGCTCGTCGTGATCGGCGACCAGAAGGGCCGGGTCGGGTTCGGCCATGGCAAGGCCCGTGAGGTGCCGGAGGCGATCCGCAAGGCGACCGACTCGGCGAAGCGCAACCTGACCCGGGTGGCGCTCCGCGAGGGCCGCACGCTGCACCACGACATCTTCGGCCGCCACGGCGCCGGCCGCGTCTACCTGCGTGCCGCTCCGGCCGGTACCGGCATCATCGCCGGCGGCCCGATGCGCGCGGTGTTCGAGACGCTCGGCATCCAGGACGTGGTTGCGAAGTCGATCGGCTCGTCGAATCCGTACAACATGGTGCGGGCGACCTTCAACGCGCTGAAGCACCAGGACTCGCCGCGCTCGGTGGCGGCGCGCCGCAACATCAAGGTGTCGACCCTGCAGGCTCGCCGCGTCGGCGGCGATGCCGAGGCCGCGGCCGACTAATCATTCGCGCTGCGGGGCTCGCAGCGCATCTTGGAGTTAAAACGATGGCTAGCGCCAAGACGATCAAGGTCGAGCAGATCGGCAGCCCGATCCGCCGCCACCACTCGCAGCGTTCGACGCTGATCGGGTTGAAGCTCAATAAGATTGGCCGGGTCGCCGAGCTGCCGGATTCGCCGGAGGTTCGTGGCATGATCACCAAGGTTCAACATCTCGTCCGCGTCGTCGACGAGAAGTAATTTAAGGAGAAGGGCGATGAAGCTCAGCGAGATCGCCGACAATCCCGGCTCGCGCAAGCAGCGCATGCGGGTCGGCCGTGGCATCGGGTCGGGCAAGGGCAAGACCTCGGGCCGCGGCGGCAAGGGCCAGACCGCGCGTTCGGGCGTGCGCATCAAGGGCTTCGAAGGCGGCCAGATGCCGATGCATCGCCGTCTGCCGAAGCGTGGCTTCAACAACATCTTCCGGCTCGATTTCGTCGAGATCAATCTCGACCGCATTCAGCAGGCGATCGATGCCAAGAAGCTTGACGCCGGCAGCGTGATCAACGCCGAGGCGCTGGTGAAGTCCGGTGCGCTGCGCCGCGCCAAGGACGGCGTACGGCTGCTTGGCCGCGGCGAGCTCAAGGCCAAGGTCAATATCGAGGTGCACGGCGCCTCGAAGTCGGCGATCGCGGCCGTTGAGAAGGCCGGCGGCACCGTGAAGATCCTGGCGCCCGCGCCCGTCGAAGACGGCGAGGCGGCGTAACATCTGCGTCATCGCTCTGCCTTAAGCGTCAACGGCGCGGGCAGGGCGATAGACAGATTAAACCCGCGCACCAAATATATCCGGCGCTCGCCTTCGGAAACGAAGCACTCGTCCCGCGAGCCCATCGCGGGATATGCGGCCAAAATCGGCGGCCAAGAAGGGCGGCGGGAGAAAGCCAAAGATGGTCTCAGCAGCGGAACAACTGGCGGCAAACATCAATCTTGGCGATTTTGCCAAGAACGAGGAGCTGAAGAAGCGCATCTGGTTTACCCTTGGCGCGCT
This sequence comes from Bradyrhizobium sp. SZCCHNGR1005, assembly GCF_032489995.1. Classification (NCBI taxonomy): domain Bacteria; kingdom Pseudomonadati; phylum Pseudomonadota; class Alphaproteobacteria; order Hyphomicrobiales; family Nitrobacteraceae; genus Bradyrhizobium; species Bradyrhizobium sp. SZCCHNGR1005. Next base: position 211,829 of record NZ_JAUEZC010000005.1, on the reverse strand, counting down.
GCTCGTTTATCGTCTTGGGACCTACATTCCGCTGCCGGGCATTGATCCCGCGATCTGGGATTCGGTGTTCCGTACCCAGGCCGGCGGCATTCTCGGCATGTTCAACATGTTCGCCGGCGGCGGCATTCACCGCATGGCGATCTTCGCGCTGAACATCATGCCGTATATCTCGGCATCGATCATCATTCAGCTCCTGACGACCGTCTCGCCGCAGCTGGAAGCCCTGAAGAAGGAAGGCGAGGCGGGCCGCAAGACGCTGAATCAGTACACGCGCTACCTCACCGTGATTCTCGCCGCCGTGCAGTCCTACGGCATTGCAGTCGGCCTGGAAGGCGCCGGCAACGTCGTCAGCGATCCCGGCCTGTTCTTCCGCCTGTCGACCGCGATTACGCTCACCGGCGGCACCATGTTCCTGATGTGGCTGGGCGAGCAGATCACCTCGCGCGGCATCGGCAACGGCATTTCGCTGATCATCCTGTCAGGTATCGTGGCGGAGCTGCCGTCGGCGCTCGCCAACATGCTGGAACTCGGCCGTCAGGGCGCCATGTCCACCGGCGTGATCCTGCTGGTGATCATCATGGCGGTCGCCGTGATCGCCTTCATCGTCTTCATGGAGCGGGCCCAGCGCCGGCTCCTGATCCAGTACCCGAAGCGCCAGGTCGGCAATAAGATGTTCGAGGGGCAGTCCTCGCATCTGCCGCTGAAGCTCAACACCTCGGGCGTGATTCCGCCGATCTTCGCCTCGTCGCTGCTCTTGCTGCCGACCACGGTCGCCAACTTCAACGCGGGCAAGGGACCGGAGTGGTTCCAGTGGATCACGACCCAGCTCGGTCACGGCCGGCCGCTGTTCCTGATCCTGTACCTGGCGCTGATCCTGTTCTTCGCCTTCTTCTACACTGCGATCGTGTTCAACCCGACCGAGACGGCCGACAATCTGAAGAAGCATGGCGGCTTCATCCCGGGCATCCGGCCGGGCGAACGGACCGCAGAATATATCGACTACGTGCTGTCCCGGATCACCGTCATCGGCGCCATCTATCTGGCAATTGTTTGTTTGATTCCGGAAATTCTGATTTCCTACGCTTCCGTGCCGTTCTACTTTGGCGGCACCTCGCTTCTGATCGTGGTCAGCGTGACGATGGATACCGTGGCGCAGATTCAGGGGTATCTGCTGGCCCATCAATATGAGGGCCTGATCAGGAAGTCGAAATTGCGGGGGCGGCGCCGCGGCTAGCGGCTGGTCGCGCCCGGAAAACCAACAGCCAAGAACAAGGTGCGCGGTCACTTCGCTCACCATGTGCCGGGGGGCGAATAGAGATGAGACTGATTCTTCTGGGACCGCCGGGATCGGGCAAGGGAACGCAGGCGCAGCGCTTGGTACAGCGCTACGGCATCGTCCAGTTGTCGACCGGCGACATGCTCCGCGCCGCGGTGGCGGCCCAGACCCCGATCGGGCTGAAGGCCAAGGACATCATGGCTGCCGGCGGCTTGGTGCCGGACGAGGTCGTGGTCGGCATCATCGCCGACCGGATCGAACAGCCGGATGCTGCCAACGGCTTCATCCTGGACGGCTTCCCGCGGACGGTGCCGCAGGCCGAGGCGCTCGACGTGCTGCTCAAGAAGAAGCAGATGAACCTCGATGCCGTGATCGAGCTCAAGGTCAATGAGGGCGTGCTGTTGGAGCGCGTGGAGCGGCGGGCCGCGGAAACCCGGGCGCGTGGCGAGGCTGTGCGCGCGGACGACACGCCGGAGGTGCTGACCAAGCGGCTGGCGAGCTATCGCGAGCAGACCGAACCCCTCGTTCATTACTATTCCGATCATCGCAGGCTCGCCACGGTCGACGGCATGATGTCGGTCGAAGAGGTGACGGAGGAAATCAGCCGGATCCTGGCTGCCGTCGGCGCCAGTGGCACCAGCCGCGCCGCCAAGAAGGCCAGCGCCGCCAAACGAGGCCCCAAGGCTGGGAAGAAGGCTGGCAAAAAAGCTGCCAAGACGACGGCCAAAGCGGCTGCCAAGACCACCGCCAAGGCAGGGGCAAAGAAGGCGGCAAAGGCTGGCGTTGCCAAGAAAGCGGCAAAGGCGGCCCCCAAAAAGGCTGCCAAAGCAGCCTCGAAAGCCAAAAAGGCTGGAAAATCGGCGAAAAAGGCCGCCAAGAAGGGGGCCAAGCACGCCGTCGCTGCGGCCAGCAAGGCGTCCAAGGGAGCGCGTAAGACCGCTGGAAAGGCTGCAAAAAAGCAGCGAAAAGCGGAGTCAAGAGCCTAGGGGCGGTTGACGACAGGCGTATGAATCCATTAATAAGCCCACATCCAAGTCGGATAGTTTTCAAAAAGATGCCGGGCCCCACGAATCGAGGGGTGGGCGTCTTGTTCGCGTTTGCGGACATCTGCCCGAGATAGCGAGAACGAAAGCCGCTCCGCAACGGATCGGCGACAGGAGAGAAGTCCGTGGCCCGTATTGCCGGTGTCAACATCCCGACCAATAAGCGCGTTCTGATCGCGCTCCAGTACATCCATGGCATCGGCCCGAAGATCGCGGCCGACATCCTGGACAAGGTCAAGATTGCCGAGGATCGCCGCGTCAATCAGCTGAGCGACCAGGAAGTTTTGCAGATCCGCGAAGTGATCGACCGCGACTATGTGGTCGAGGGCGACCTGCGGCGCGAGACCGGCATCAATATCAAGCGGCTGATGGATCTCGGCTGCTACCGCGGCCTGCGTCATCGTCGCGGCCTGCCGGTGCGCGGCCAGCGCACCCATACCAATGCGCGTACGCGCAAGGGGCCGGCCAAGGCGATCGCCGGCAAGAAGAAGTAATTGGCGGATTGCGGGTGGCGAATGGCGAGTAGGGGAAGCCCTATTCGCTTTTCGCCGTTTACCATTCGCCTTTTTGGTGTAGCCGCTGGCACTACGGCGGCGTTGAGATCGTAAGAAAGGTACTTATATGGCCAAGGAAGCCACACGCGTTCGTCGTCGCGAGCGTAAGAACATCGCCTCCGGCGTCGCGCATGTGAACTCGTCGTTCAACAACACCACCATCACCATCACCGACGCACAGGGTAACACCATTGCCTGGTCGTCGGCCGGCACGATGGGGTTCAAGGGATCGCGCAAGTCGACTCCTTATGCTGCGCAGGTCGCGGCGGAGGACGTGTCCAAGAAGGCCCAGGAACACGGCATGCGCACCCTCGAAGTCGAGGTCGCAGGCCCGGGTTCGGGACGTGAATCGGCGCTCCGTGCGCTGCAGGCTGCGGGCTTCACCGTTACCTCGATCCGCGATGTGACGACGATCCCGCACAATGGCTGCCGTCCGCGCAAGCGTCGGCGTGTGTGATGTGACGGAGGCGGGCCCATCGTCCGCCTCTTTGTGCTTTTGAGATATTTCGATGGCCGCGATCTGATGCGCGGATCTCCAACGCCAGTCGATCAGACCGGGATAGACTGGCCCGTATGGGTGAAACAGTGACGATCCAGAAAAATTGGCAAGAATTGATTCGGCCGAACAAGCTCCAGGTCACGCCGGGTTCCGACGCGACCCGTTTCGCCACCGTGGTTGCCGAGCCGCTGGAGCGCGGCTTCGGCCAGACGCTGGGCAATGCCCTGCGCCGCATCCTGCTGTCCTCGCTGCAGGGCGCCGCCGTGCAGTCGGTGCACATCGACGGCGTGCTGCATGAGTTCTCCTCGATCGCCGGCGTCCGCGAGGACGTCACCGACATCGTGCTGAACATCAAGGACATCTCGATCAAGATGCAGGGCGAAGGCCCGAAGCGGATGGTCGTGAAGAAGCAGGGGCCGGGTGTAGTCACCGCCGGTGACATCCAGACCGTCGGCGACGTCGTCGTGCTCAATCCGGATCTGCAGATCTGCACGCTGGACGAGGGCGCCGAGATCCGCATGGAATTCACGGTCACGACCGGCAAGGGCTACGTGCCGGCCGAGCGCAACCGTCCTGAGGATGCGCCGATCGGCTTGATTCCGATCGACAGCCTGTTCTCGCCGGTCCGCAAGGTCTCCTACAAGGTCGAGAACACCCGCGAGGGCCAGATCCTCGACTACGACAAGCTCACGATGACGATCGAGACCAACGGCGCGATCTCGCCGGAGGACGCGGTGGCCTATGCCGCCCGCATCCTGCAGGACCAGCTCAACGTCTTCGTCAACTTCGAAGAGCCGCGCAAGGAAGTCGCGCAGGAGATCATTCCGGATCTCGCTTTCAACCCGGCCTTCCTCAAGAAGGTGGACGAGCTCGAGCTGTCGGTCCGTTCGGCGAACTGCCTGAAGAACGACAACATCGTCTATATCGGCGACCTCGTGCAGAAGTCGGAAGCGGAGATGCTGCGCACCCCGAACTTCGGCCGCAAGTCGCTGAACGAGATCAAGGAAGTGCTGGCCCAGATGGGCCTGCATCTCGGCATGGAAGTGCCGGGTTGGCCGCCGGAGAACATCGACGAGCTCGCCAAGCGCTTCGAGGATCACTACTGAGCGAATGGTGAGTAGGAGTAGCGAATAGGGCAGACCTACTCGCTATTCTCCATTCGCCACTTGCTGCTACCGGGCGAACGCAGGCAGCCCACCTGAGCAAATGTCCGACGAACCGTCGCGGCAGATTGAAACTGAAGGAATAGACAATGCGTCACGGCAAGGTTCATCGGAAGCTCAACCGCACCGCCGAGCATCGCCGCGCGATGTTCGCGAACATGTGCGCCGCGCTGATCAAGCACGAGCAGATCGTCACCACGCTGCCGAAGGCCAAGGAGCTGCGTCCGATCGTCGAGAAGCTGGTCACGCTCGGCAAGAAGGGTGGCCTTTCGATGCGCCGCCAGGCGGTCTCGGAGCTGCGCGACGAGGCGATGGCCAAGAAGCTGTTCGACGTGCTGGCGCCCCGCTACAAGGACCGCAACGGCGGCTACACCCGCATCATCAAGGCCGGCTTCCGCTACGGCGACAATGCCGCGATGGCGGTGATCGAGTTCGTCGACCGCGACGTCGATGCCAAGGGCCAGGATTCCGGTCCGGTGCAGGAGACCTCGGAAGCGGCCTGAGGCTGATCCGATCACTGGTTTCAAAGCGGCGCCTTCGGGCGCCGTTTTTTTTGCGCCTCAGCCGGCGCGAACGGTGGCGATGAAGCTGTCGAGCTCATGCCGGAGACGGTCGTTGCCCTCGCTGAGCAGCGTCGCGGCGTTGAGGACGTGCGCGGACGCCTCGCCTGTCTTGGACGCGCCCTTGGTCACTTCGCCGATGCTGCCTGCGACTTGGGAGGTCCGCTCCGACGCACCCTGGATGTTCCGGGCGATGTCGCGGATGGCGCAGCCTTGCTCCTCGATCGCGGTCGCGACCGTGGATGCGATCTCGGAGATGCGGCCGATGGTGCCGACGATTCCGCTGATCGCACCGACCGATTCCTTGGTCGCGGTCTGGATGCCGGCGATCTGCTCGCGGATTTCCGCGGTCGCATCGGCGGTCTGCTTGGCCAGCGTCTTCACCTCCTGCGCAACAACGGCGAAGCCGGCGCCGGTTTCGCCGGCTCGGGCGGCCTCGATCGTCGCATTCAGCGCCAGCAGGTTGGTCTGCTGTGCGATCGCCGCGATCAACTGGATGACGCTGCCGATTCGCTCGGCCGCCGACGCCAGCTGACCCATATGATCGTCAGTCTGCTTGGCCTGCTGTACGGCCTCCCGGGCGATCGAAGCGGACTCCTCGACCCGCCGTCCGATCTCGGAGGCGGACATCATCATCTGCTCGGTCGTGGCGGCCACGTGCTGGACGTTGGCCGAGGCTTCCTCGGACGCGGTCGCAACGGCGGTGGACAGCGCCTGCGTGTGATGCACGGTATCGGTCAGGCTATGCGCTGATGTCGCGAGCTGCTCCGAGGCGGACGAGACCTGCTCGATCACCTTGCCTGCCGCGGCTTCGAAAGCGGCCGCCAGCGTCGCAAGTTCGGCCTTGTGCCGCTCGGCGGCGCGACGGTCCTCCTGCAGCCGCGCCTCGAGCTCGAAACGAGCCTTCTCCTCGGCCTTGCGCTTGAAGGTTTCGACGGCGCGCGCCATCTCGCCGATTTCGTCGCTGCGCTCGAGTCCGGGCAGGACCACATCGAAGCGGCCGGCGGCGAGTTCATGCATGGCGGCACTCATTCGGCTGATCAATCCGGCGACGCGCCGGCCGAACAACACGGCGAGCAGCGCAAGCGTCAACGCGGTGATCGCGGTGACCCAGGTCAGCATCTGCCTGAAATCCTCGGCCTTGCGCTCGGCGGCCTGCGAGCGCGCGGACGCGGCCGCCGCCGCCTTGACGAAGGCCGGCCGGGTGCGGTCGTAGATCTGTTCCAGGTCTTCCACCTGGTCGGCAAGCGTCTGGCGCGAGACCATGACGCCGGCGAAGGCCGATTTGTAGCCGCGCGCCAGCGCCACGATGTCGGACTTGGCGCCGGCGCCTAAGGTGGTCGCGGCAAGCGCAGTCTCGAACTCGCTCTCGCGTTCATTGAGCTGATCGCCGAATTTCTCCTCGCCGCGCAGCATGAAATCCTTTTCGTGCTGGCGCATCGAAAGCATCAGCACGCGCAACCGCGGCTCGTCGACGTCGGCGAGCTTCGCTTCGAGCTGCCGCACGGCAGTGCTCAGCTTGCCCTGCAATCCGTCGCTTTCGCTCAATCCAAGGATGCGCTGAGCTCCGACGATGTTCTGGAAGCGCGTCGCGTAGAGATTGATGCCGCTGCGTAGCGCGCCGATCTGCTTGACGGGATCGCCATCCGGCGCCGCCGCCGCATAAGCCTCGATCGTCTCCAGCGCCTGCAGTTCCTTCGCGATGCGGTCGGTGTGCTTCTTGATCAGTCCTTCGTCATGGGTGCGAAGGAAGCGCGCGGTGAGCTGCTGCGACTCCAGAAATCCATCCGAGAGCGAGGCTAGTTCCGCTTCAAATCGCATGCTGTCGTCCGACACGCGTTGAATTCGCGCGGCATGATCCAGGCCGCCGAGGCAGGTGGCGCTGACGACCAGCACGCCGGAGATGCCGAGCATCGCGATCTGGGTCTTCAGACTTGGGCGTAGACGGCGCAGGATCTTCGAAGTTCGGCTGTCGGGATGAGCGATCGCAAACATGTCCTGCATTCCTGTCGAGAAGGTCCGACGCCAGTATGTGGGGGACTTTGTTGTTGTTTGAGGCAGCAGTCTGCGATGCGCATCGCTGAAGCCGCCGGTCCTTTTGCGCGCACGGCCTAGCGAGCAGGGGTTGAGAATTCGTGAAGTAATTAGGTAGGGAGGGCTCTATGTCGCATGTGACGAATTCATGACCTTCTGTGCGCGCGTCCTTGTAGTTGCCGCTCGCGACGGATCGACGTTCGCGTTGAGGTGTCGTGAACGTCGTTTCTCCAATGAGCCGAGAGCGATGAACGCGCCGCGCCGGTGTCGCGCCGTTATTTCCGTCGTGCGATTGTCAGTCTCGATAGGCCTGCTTCACAGATGAGTGAGCTGTAATTGCGACTCGATCTCACGATGCCGACATCGTCCGCACATGAGGAGATTTTGAATGAAGATCGATCTTTCCGGAAAAACTGCTCTGGTGACGGGGTCCACTGCCGGCATCGGCTTTGCAATCGCCAAGGGCCTGGCGGGTTCGGGCGCGGAGGTGGTCCTGAACGGCCGCAGCCGGGATCGCGTCGATGCGGCGGTTGCCAAGCTCAGGGCCGCGCATTCGGCCGCCAAGGTTCGCGGCGTCGCCGGTGACGTCGCGACCGTCGCAGGCTGCAACGAGATCGTCACGGCGCTGCCCGAGGTCGACATTCTCATCAACAATGCCGGCATCTTCGAGCCGAAGGACTTTTTCGAGACTCCCGACGAGGACTGGAGCCGCTTCTTCGAGGTCAACGTGATGTCGGGCGTGCGGATGGCCCGCGCTTACATGCAGGGCATGCTGAAGCGCAATTGGGGGCGCGTCATTTTCATTTCCTCGGAGTCGGCGCTGAACATCCCGACCGAGATGGTCCATTACGGCATGACCAAGACCGCGCAGCTTGCGATCTCGCGCGGGCTCGCCAAGCTGACGCGCGGCACCGGCGTGACCGTCAATGCGGTTCTCCCCGGACCCACGATGTCCGAAGGCGTCGAGAGCTTCGTGAAGGACCTCGCGCGCCAGAACGGTCAATCGGAAGACGAGGCCGCATCCTCCTTCGTCAAGCAGCACCGCCCGGGCTCGCTGCTGCAGCGCTTTGCCGGGGTCGATGAGGTCGCCAACATGGTGGTCTATGCGGCCTCGAAAGAAGCCTCCGCGACCAATGGCGCCGCGCTGCGGGTCGAAGGCGGCATCATCGATACGATCGCATAGCGCATGCTTCCGCCGGCGGCCTGTCGGGTCCGTGGCCGCACTGGACCGCCGGCGGATTTTCGTCGAGGGTAGGGCGCCGGGATACCCGTCCCTTGAACCGAATCTTGCTTGATGACCATGATCTCTCGCCGCCGGAAGCGGTGGCTGAAGCTGACCTCGGCGCGCTGGCAGCGGCGCGCGATCTTTCTCGCCGGCGGCCTCGTTGTCGGCGCCGCGGCGGTGGCGCTGGCAAAACTCGCCGACCAGGCCCAACTCGCCTTCAACTGGCTGCTGTCGTTCTCTCGCTACGCCGCGCTGGTCGTGACGCCGGCAGGCTTTGCGCTGTCGGTGTATCTCACCCGGCGCTTCTTCCCCAATGCGCAAGGGAGCGGCATTCCGCAGGCCATCGCGGCACGGCACCTGTCCGACACCAGCGCGCGCAGTCCGCTGGTCTCGATCCGTATCGCGATCGGCAAGATCGTTCTGACGCTGTTGGGTCTGTTATGCGGCGCCTCGGTCGGCCGTGAAGGTCCGACCGTGCAGATCGGCGCCTCCATCATGTTCGCACTCGGCCGGTTGTCGCCGCGGCGACAGCCGGGCCTGATCCTGGCGGGTGCGGCGGCGGGCGTCGCCGCCGCGTTCAACACCCCGCTCGCCGGCATCGTGTTCGGGATCGAGGAGATGAGCCGCGCCTACGAGACCCGAACCTCGAGCCTCGTCATCGCGACGGTCATTGCCGCCGGTCTCACCTCGCTGGCGTTGATGGGCAATTACACCTATTTCGGCTCGACCCCGATCGCGCTCGGCAAGGGCATCGATTGGCTGGCGATCCCGCTTTGCGGAGTCGTGGGCGGCGCCATGGGCGGGCTGTTCAGCCGCATCCTGATCACGATGGCGCGGGGGCTGCCTGGGGCTGTTGGTCGAACGATCAAGGGCTATCCGCTTGCGTTCTCGCTGGTGTGCGGCCTCGCGGTTGCGCTGTGCGGGCTGGTCTCGGGCGACATGATCTATGGCACCGGCTACGCGCAGGTGAAGTCGGCGCTGGAGACCGGCACGCCGCTGCCGCAGAATTTCGGCGTGTTGAAATTCCTCGCCACCACCTTTGCCGCGATCAGCGGCATTCCCGGCGGCATCTTCGCGCCGTCGCTGGCGGTCGGAGCCGGGCTCGGCGCCAATGTCGCCTCGCTGTTTCACGATACGCCGCTGGCGCCGATCATGCTGCTCGGCATGGTGTCTTATTTCGCCGGCGTCGTGCAGGCGCCGATCACCGCCTTCGTCATCGTCACCGAGATGACCGACAACCACGCGATGGTGGTGCCGGTCATGATGGCCTCGCTGATCGCCTACGGCACTTCGCGGCTGATCTGCGAGGAGGGGCTCTATCACGCGCTCGCCAAGGGCTTCGTGGCGAAGGCGGAAGAGGCGGCTGCATCGAAGTCGTGATGATGCAGGGCGGCAGGGAGGCTGTGGTCAGGCGTCGCGGAGCCCTCCATTCGTCGCGACCCTTGTCGGGTGTTCTTGGGTAAGTCGCCTAGGCCCAGCCATACGGTACCGATGTGCGACGATACGTTCTCTCTCCGAATCTGGTGAGTTAGAAGTATTGTGGACCGCCTGATCCTGCCGCATTGAGCTGAGACTGGCTGTACGTCTGATCAGGGCGTGGTTTCTCAATCAGGAGGCGCCGATGACGACCTTCGTGCTCGTCCCAGGTGCGTGGCTCGGCGGCTGGTGCTGGGGTGACGTCGCGGCTTACCTCCGGGCCGGTGGTCACAGGGTGATCTGCCCGACGCTGACGGGCCTTGGCGAGCGAGCGCACCTGGCAACTCCCGACATTGGGCTCGATACCCACATCTTTGACATCACCAGCGTTTTGCATTTTCAAGACCTCAACGACGTCACTCTGGTGGGGCACAGCTACGGCGGAACTGTCATAACGGCAGTCGCCGAGCGGGTCCCGGATCGCATCCGTTACATGGTGTACTTGGACGCGGCCGTTCCCCAGGATGGAGAATCCACGAACGATGTCCTTGGACCTGAGCTCGCGGCTCGCATTCGGTCGGCCGTCCGTGGCGATAAGAAATGGCTCGTGCCCCCCGCCTCGGTGGCGGATTGGGAGCTGCCAGATGCGTTGCGGCCATGGGTCGAGGAGCGGCTGACGCCGCATCCTCTTCGCACTCTGGAGGAGCCTGTGCAGCTTCGTTCAAAAGCCGCAGCGATGCTGCGACGGGCGTTCATTCGGTCGTCCCAACGATCCCCGCTTTACGGCCGGCTGATGGAGCAAGGGCGCAGCGCGGGTTGGTATTGTCGCGATATGGATGGAGGACACTATCCTATGCTGACGCAGTCACAGGCGCTTGCTACGTCGCTGACCGAACTACCGCCGTAGCTCTCGTTTCCTCGATCAAGGTAGCCCGCGATGTCCGCACATGCCGATCAACAACCCATCCGCTTTGACGGCCAGGTCATCGTCGTAACCGGAGCGGGACGGGGGCTTGGAGCTGCCTATGCGCGGCTCTTTGCCGCTCGCGGCGGCGCCGTCGTCGTCCATGATGCAGGCGTAGCGCAAGACGGCAGCGGCTTCGACCCCTCGGTCGCGGACGCCGTCGTTGCAGAAATCGTGGCAGCAGGCGGAATCGCTGCCGCATGCTACGAGAATCTGGAAGATCCAGTCGCCGCGGTTCGCATCATTGAATTCGCCGTTTCCCGCTTTGGCCGCGTCGACGTCCTGGTCAACAATGCGGGGCTCGTCGTTTTCGCGAGCCTTGAAACGACGGATCACGCGCTGTGGGATCGCATGCTGTCCATCGGTGTTGATGCTCCTTTTCATCTCGCTCGTGCCGCCGTTCCCCATATGAAGCGGGCAGGCTATGGGCGTATCGTCCTGACCACATCGGGGCGGGCTGCGCGAGTTGAGCATTGCGCCCCTGAGCTAGTCGCCTATTCGGCAGCCAAGATGGCGCAGGTCGGTCTGATGGTCGGTCTCGCTGCAGAGCTGAAAGATACGAATATTCGCGTGAACGCCATATCTCCGGTGGCTGCGACGCGTGTACTCCGCCGGAATGCGCCGGAACTGACGCCTGAACTGGTCGCCCCCGGGGTTGTATTCCTGGCGTCCTCCGCATGCACAGCATCCGGTGTCGTTTTAAACGCCGCAGGAGGGAAGTTCTCGGCGGAATGCTGGGAACGCACTGGCGGGTTGGATCTTGGACCGGCAAATGCGTCCCCCGAGGAGATCGCGGCTCACTGGCAACGAATAGCCAATTGATGGAGTTATCAAATGGAGCAAGCGGGATGAGTGGTTGAGGCGATGTCGCAGAGCGACGCTGAGCGTCACTATGACCTTGTCACGAGCGCGCATTTGCCCATCCTACGATCAATCCGAAGCCTCTAAGCGAACGATGAGCACAAAGCCGTTGGCACGGGCTTGCGCCAAGCTTTCATCTAACGCGCCGGATTCCAATTGCACCTTTGCAAGAGATATCAGTTGTTCGGTACTCATGGCCCGGAGTTGATCGTATCCAGCGGAGTCCGGATGGCAGGAAAATTGGATTACGTTCAGTATTTCGCCCTCAGGCTCGTAACGAATACTTACGTGAAGGCCGTGCCCCACGGACGATTGCTCTGGACGGCGATGCAATGATGCTGTCCGGCAACAAAGGTGAACTGGCTTTCCATCGTTCCCTCGCCTGCCGGACAACGTGCGCCTATAATTTTGGACCTATAGCAATGGCGCGTCTACCACCCCTCCAGCACGACCTTGCCGCGCGCCTTGTTGCTCTCGATCAGGGCGTGCGCGCGCTTGAGATTGGTGGCGTTGATGGTGCCGTAATGCTCGCCGAGCGTGGTGCGGATCACACCCTTGTCGATCAGGTCGGCGACGTCGTTCAGCAGGTTGTGCTGGGCGATGATGTCGGGCGTCGTGAACGAGGAGCGCGTGAACATCGATTCCCAATGGATCGAGATCGCCTTGCCCTTGAAGGCGGTCGCGGCAAACTCGGCCGGGTCATCGATCAGGCCGAACTTGCCCTGCGGGGCCATGAAATCGACGATTGGCTTATAGTGCTGCTCGGTGTGGGTGAGGCTCGCGACGAGCTCGACCGGCGGCAGCTTCAAGGCCTCGATCTGCTCCTTCAGCGGCTTGTTGTGATCGATCACCGCATGCGCACCAAGCGACAGGCACCAGTCGCGCGATTCCGGCCGGGTCGCGGTGGCGAGCACGGTGAGGCCGGTGAGACGGCGCGCGAGCTGGATCAGGATCGAGCCGACGCCGCCGGCGCCGCCGGTGATCAGCAGCGTGCGCGGGTCCAGGCTCTTGCCAGGGACGGCGCCGAGCCGGTCGAACAGCAGCTCCCAGGCCGTGATCGAGGTGAGCGGCAGAGCGGCGGCCTCGGCAAAGGACAGGCTCTTGGGCTTGCGGCCGACGATGCGCTCGTCGACCAGGTGGAATTCGGAATTGGTGCCCTGGCGCTGGATCGACCCGGCATAGGCCACCTCGTCGCCAGGCTTGAACAGCGTGACCTCGGGACCGACGGCCTCGACCACGCCCGTCGCGTCGTAGCCGAGGATCTTGACCTCGCCCTCGGGCGGAGCGGCGCGCTTGCGCACCTTGGTGTCGACCGGATTGACCGAGACCGCCTTCACCGCGACCCGGAGGTCGCGCCCCTTGGGCTCGGGCTTGGCGATTTCGACATCGATCAGGGCGTTCGCATCCTCGATCGGCAGGGATTTCTTGTAACCGACGGCCTTCATCGTGAACCTCCGTTTGAATGGCGCGTGCGCGCTTCCTCTCCTGCTGGCGCTGAATACGCAAGTACTGTAAAAACAGGGAACTAGTCCCTGTTTGGATACTATTGGGGAAGTCTCGGTGAAACGGCGCGATTTTGAACGCAGGCCCGGCTGCGCGGTGGAGGCTACGCTCGATCTGATCGACGGCAAGTGGAAGGGGGTGATCCTCTACCACCTGCAGGAGGGCAGCCAGCGCTTCGGCGAGCTGCGGCGGCGGATGCCTGGGATCACCCAGCGCATGCTGACCAAGCAGCTCCGCGCGCTGGAGGAGGACAAGCTGATCATCCGGACGGTCTATGCGGAGGTGCCGCCGCGGGTCGAATACCGTCTGTCCGAGGTCGGCGAGAGCCTGCGGCCGGTCATCGACATCCTCAAGGCCTGGGGTGAGAGCCATCAGGAACGGCTGTCCTGCGGGCCCGTTCACGACACCGTCAAAACGCCTCATCCCGCGGCCTAAGCTTGGCCGTCCCTCACGTTCCGCCTATATCGAAGGCATTCAATTCCAGGATTCGCCGAATGACGTTGATCAGAACTTTCGCCGCGCTGCTGCTCTCGGTCTTGGCTGCGGCTCCCGCGCTGGCGCAGGACCGCCGCGTGCCGTCCTCGCCGGCCGAACTGAGGCTGTCCTACGCGCCGATCGTACAACGGGTGCAGCCCGCGGTGGTCAACGTCTACGCCGCCAAGATGGTGCAGAACCACAACCCGTTCCTGGATGACCCGATCTTCCGCAAATTTTTCGGGCTGCAGGGAGGCCAGCAGGAGCAGATGCAGCGCTCGCTCGGCTCCGGCGTGATGGTCGATCCGTCCGGCCTCGTCGTCACCAACGTGCACGTGATCGAGGGCGCCGACGAGGTGAAGGTCTCGCTGTCGGACAAGCGCGAGTTCGAGGCCGAGATCGTGCTCAAGGACACCCGCAGCGATCTCGCGGTGCTGAAGCTCAAGAACGTGAAAGAGAAGTTCCCGACGCTCGATTTCGCCAATTCGGACGAGCTGATGGTCGGCGACGTCGTGCTCGCGATCGGCAACCCGTTCGGCGTCGGCCAGACCGTGACGCACGGCATCATCTCGGCGCTGGCGCGGACGCAGGTCGGCATCACCGATTATCAGTTCTTCATCCAGACCGATGCGCCGATCAATCCCGGCAATTCCGGCGGCGCGCTGGTCGACATGACCGGGCGGCTCGCCGGCATCAACACCGCGATCTATTCGCGCTCCGGCGGCTCGCAGGGCATCGGCTTCGCCATTCCGGCCAACATGGTGCGCGTCGTCGTCGCCTCGGCCAAGAGCGGCGGCAAGGCGGTGAAGCGTCCGTGGCTCGGGGCAAAGCTGCAGGCGGTGACGCCTGAGATCGCCGACAGCTTGGGCTTGCGCTCGCCGACCGGTGCGCTGGTCGCCAGCGTGGTGCCGAACAGCCCGGCGGCACGCGCCGGATTGAAAGCCTCGGATCTGATCACGGCGATCGACGGCCAGGCCGTCGAGGACCCCAACGCCTTCGACTATCGTTTTGCCACCCGTCCGCTGGGCGGCACCGCCGATGTCGAGGTGCAGCGCGCGGGCAAGCCGGTGAAGCTGGCGATGCCGCTGGAGACTGCGCCCGATGGCGGCCGCAACGAGATCGTCATCAGTGGCCGCTCGCCGTTCCAGGGCGCGCGCGTCGCCAACGTCTCGCCTGCGCTCGCTGACGAGCTGCATCTGGATGCCGATACCGAAGGCGTCGTCATTGTCGAGCCGGGCGACGGCACGGCGGCCGCCAATGTCGGCTTCCAGAAGGGTGACATCATCATGGCCGTGAACAACCAGCGCATCGCCAAGACGACGGAGCTCGAAAAGGCCTCCCGTGACGCTGCTCGGGTCTGGCGCATCACGCTCCTGCGCGGCGGCCAACAGATCAACGTCACGCTCGGCGGATGAGCGCGAAGCGCCCACAACAGGGACCAAGTCTCTTCGCCGCCGCGGGGCTGGAGCAGGATGCGCCCCGTCCGCTTCCGGAGAAGTTGCGGCCGCACAAGCTCTCCGACGTGGTGGGCCAGGATCACATCCTCGGCCCCGACGGCGCACTGACGCGCATGCTGGAGACGCGCACGCTCGGCTCCCTGATCTTCTGGGGGCCGCCGGGCACCGGCAAGACCACGGTCGCGCGGCTGTTGGCCGACGCGACCGAGCTGCATTTCGAGCAGATCTCGGCAGTGTTCTCCGGCGTCGCCGACCTGAAGAAGGTGTTCGACGCCGCGCGTGCGCGCCGCGAGACCGGCAAGGGCACGCTGCTCTTCGTGGACGAGGTGCACCGCTTCAACCGCGCGCAGCAGGATTCCTTTCTGCCCGTGATGGAAGACGGCACCGTGGTGCTGGTCGGCGCCACCACCGAGAATCCATCCTTCGAGCTCAACGCCGCGTTGCTGTCGCGCGCGCGTGTGCTGGTATTTCATTCGCTCGATGCGGCCGCGATCGAAAAGCTCTACGCCAATGCGGAAGCGGTCGAAGGCCGCAAGCTGCCGCTCGATCCGGAAGCTCGTGCCGTGCTGATCCGCATGGCCGATGGCGACGGCCGCGCCGCGCTGACGCTCGCCGAAGAGGTCTGGCGCTCCGCGCGCAAGGACGAGATCTTCAATGCCGTGCAGCTGCAGGACATCTTGCAGCGCCGCGCGCCGATCTACGACAAATCCGCCGACGGCCATTACAACCTGATCTCGGCGCTGCATAAGTCGGTGCGCGGCTCCGATCCCGATGCCGCGCTGTATTATTTCGCGCGGATGCTCGATGCCGGCGAGGACCCGCTGTTCCTGGCGCGGCGCATCGTGCGCATGGCGGTGGAAGACATTGGCCTCGCCGATCCGCAGGCGCTGGTGATCGCCAATGCGGCCAAGGATGCCTACGATTTCCTGGGCTCGCCCGAGGGCGAGCTCGCGATCGCGCAGGCCGTGATCTATGTCGCGACCGCGCCGAAGTCGAATGCGGCCTACAAGGCGTTCGGTGCGGCCAAGCGGGTGGCAAAGGAGGGCGGTTCGCTGCTGCCGCCCAAGCACATCCTGAACGCGCCGACCAAGCTGATGCAGAACGAAGGCTACGGCACCGGCTATCAGTATGATCACGACGCGCCAGATGCCTTCTCCGGCCAGGACTACTTTCCGGAAAGCCTGGGTCGGCAGCAGTTCTACGATCCGCCGGAGCGCGGCTTCGAGCGCGAGATCAGGAAGCGGCTCGACTATTGGGCCAAGCTGCGCAAGGAGCGCGGCGGCATCTAGCTATTTTCCCGTCCGCACGAACTCCAATATCTCGCGCGTCAGCCGGTCATCCTCGGTGTTGATCGAATAGGCCTCCGACATATGGCTGTGCTGCGGCAGCATCACCGCGTGCGCACAGCCGGCCGGGCGCTTGCATGCCGCCTGTTTCAGGAGATCGAACTGCTCGACGAAGCGCGGCGGGTCGAGTTCGGCGGAGGCGATCATCAGCGGCAGGCTGGACGCCTGCAAGCCCTGCAGCGACGAGCGCTCCTGAAAGCGCGAGGGATCGGTGCCGAAATAGGCCATCTCCTTGTCGCCCAGTGGCGAGGCCGTGAGATCGTAGATGCCGGAGACCATGATGGCGCCGGCAAGGCCGCCGCCCTGAATCTTGTGAAACTCGGGATGCGCGACATAGGTCGCGACATGCACCGCGCCCGCCGAATGCCCCATCAGGAACACGCGCGAGGGATCCCCGCCATTCTGTGCCGCGTTCGCGCCAACCCATTGCACGGCGCTGGCGACGTCCTCGACGCCGGCCGGCCACGGCCATTTCGGCGCCAGGCGGTAGGTCATGTTGACGCCGACGAAACCGTTCTTGGCGGCCCACAGCATGACGTTGTCGTAGAATGGGCTGTCCGGCGTCGTGCGCTTGTTACCGGCGATGAAAGCGCCGCCATGCACGAAGATCAGGATCGGGTGCGACGACGCGCCGTACTCCGGCGTGAAGACGTCGAGCAGATTGCGTTCGGCCGGACCGTACCGGATATCCCGCTGCACCTTGACGCCGGTATACGGCTCCTTCTGCTGCAGCGGAGCGTAGATCGCAGCCGTCTTCGACGGATCGATCACGCGGCCGATCTCGATCAGCTTCCAGGCGATGTCGTCCGGCATAGGGGTCTGCTGGGCCTGGGCAGGCGTCGTCGCCAGCCACGCCGCAGCAAGCATCAGCGCCGGCTTGATCCGTCTCATCCGATTCGTTCCTCGCCTCTGCAGCCTACAAAGCCCGATTTCAGGCGGATTTATCGTGATTCCGCCGTGACTGACAGGGGCTTTTGGGGTACCCAGCTTCCATGAGCCGCCGCATCAAGCGAACAGAAACCCGATCGGATCGTTCGGCCGCGCGCAAGGATGCGCGCGTACGGACTCCTCGTCCAACCGGCGATCGCGCCAAGGGCGATCGTCCAAGCCGCGACAATCCGAGCAGCGATCGCTTCAAGAGCGAACGCGTCGCAGGTCTTCGCAATGAGACCAGGAGCGATCGGGACCGCGCGCCGCGCGGCGAGCGCAAGGATGAGCGCAAAATCAGTCGCAAGGATAGCCGGAAGGATTTTAGCGAGGAGCGGCGCTCGCGTGAGCGTCCCTCGCTCAAACGTCCCGCCGGCAAGCCGGCGCGGCCGGCCTTCGAGCGAACGGAGCGGCGGGCTGCTGCGGAGCCGGTTACGCGCAAGCCTGAACCGGAAGCGCAGCCCTTGCCGACGAAGGTGCAGACCGTCGTGGTGACCGCCGACGAGAACAACATGCGGGTCGACCGCTTCCTCGAGGCGCGTTTTCCCGGCCTGTCGTTCTCCCACATCCAGCGCATCGTCCGCAAAGGCGAGCTCAGGGTCGACGGCAAGCGCGCCGACAGCAAGGATCGGCTGGAGGAGGGGCAGAGCGTGCGCATCCCGCCGCTCAAGCTCGATGCGCCGAAAGAGCGCGGCGCATTGTCCGAGGCCGAGCGGAAGACGCTGGAAAGCCTGAAGGCGATGACGCTCTACGAGGACGACGACGTGCTCGTCCTCAACAAGCCGGCAGGGCTCGCAGTGCAGGGCGGCTCCGGCATGACGCGTCACATCGACCAGATGCTGGAGGTGATGCGCGATGCCAAGGGCCAGAAGCCGCGGCTGGTGCATCGCATCGACCGCGAGACTTCCGGCTGCCTGTTGATCGCCAAGACCCGCTTTGCCGCGACGCATCTGACCGGCGCATTCCGCAGCCGATCGGCGCGCAAGATCTATTGGGCGCTGGTGGCCGGTGTGCCGAAGCCGAAGCAGGGGCGCATCTCGACCTATCTCGCCAAGGATGAGGGCGAGGACGACACCATCATGCGTATCGCCGCGCATGGCGATGAAGGCGCGAGCCATGCGGTGACCTATTACGCCGTGGTCGAGGCCTCCGCGACCAAGCTCGCCTGGGTGTCGCTGAAGCCGGTCACGGGACGCACCCATCAGCTCCGCGCCCACATGGCCCATATCGGCCATCCGATCGTTGGCGATCCCAAATACTTCAACAAGGAGAATTGGGCGCTGCCGGGCGGCCTGCAGAACCGGCTGCATCTGCTGGCGCGGCGCATCGTCATCCCGCATCCGCGCGGCGGCGTCATCGACGCGACCGCACCGTTGCCCCCGCACATGCTGCAGTCTTGGAATCTGCTCGGGCTCGAGGCCGATCGCTTCGATCCGATCGAGAACGCGCCGGAGGAGTAAGCTCCGCTTGCTGTTCGGCGCGAGATGACGACATTGACAGGATATCCATCGGCAGCGTTGCAGCCATGTGGCGCTTGCCGCCGGGGCCAGGAGACACAAGGCCGGGAACATCCGATGCTCTCATTCATTTCGATCTGAAGGCACGTGCGCATGCGGGAATTGTTCGACGAGGTTGGTCAATCGCCGCCGGATCCGCAGGAGAAGGCGCGCGAAGCCATGCGCAGCCCTCAGCGCAAGCGGTTCTACAAACAGGCTGGCGTAAAGGAGGCCGAGGGCGGCGGCTTCGTGATCACGCTCGACGACCGGCCGATCCGCAGCCCGTCTGCGCGGATCATCACCGTTCCGGTCAAGGAACTGGCCGATGCAGTGGCGGCCGAATGGCAGGCGCAGGCCGAGACCATCGATCCCATGACGATGCCGCTGACCCGATTTGCCAACAGCGTCATCGAGGGTGTGGTCGACCGCACCGAACTCGTCCGCGATGACGTCGCCAAGTACCTGCAATCCGACTTGTTGTTCTATCGCGCCGGTCATCCGGAGGCGCTGGTGCAGCGCGAGGCGCAGCATTGGGATCCTGTGCTGGCCTGGGCGCGCGACAGCCTGGGGGCGCATTTCATCCTGGCCGAGGGCGTGATGCATGTCCTGCAGCCTGATGCCGCCGTGGAGGCGGCCCGTGCGTCGCTGCCGCTCGATCCCTGGCGGATTGCCGCCGCGCACGTGGTCACCACCATCACCGGCTCCGCGCTGCTGGCGCTGACGCTGCTCCATGGCGTGCGGGATGCCAACCAGGTCTGGGCTGCGGCCCATGTGGACGAGGATTGGAATGCCGAGCAATGGGGCGCTGACGAGGAGGCGCTGGCGCGCCGGGCGGCCCGGAAGGTCGATTTCGGCGCTGCCGCGGAGATCCTGCGCGCCTTGGACCGCGCCTGGGACAATGCCGGTTAACGCGAGGTTTAGAGGGTCCGCTTAAGCTCCGGACCCGTAACCTCGAGTGCGCGTACCATGGTTCTGAGTATCACCCCGTCACCTCCGGTGAACGGCGTCCGCAACGTCGGCACCTCGACGGCCGGGACGGCGCTGCAGTCCGGCACCGTGCTCAGCGCCAGGGTGCAGCAGGTGCTGGCGGAGAACCTGGTCCAGGTCGCGATCGGCAATCTGTCGATGGAGCTTGCCAGCGACCTGGCGCTGCAGGCGGGGCAGACCGTGCAGGTTGCGGTCACCCAATCCGGACAAGGCCTTCAGCTCGCGATCGTCGGGCAGGGCGGAGCAGCGGCCGCAACGAATGGGGCCGCATCGACCGCAGCAACCGTGATCGATGTCGCCGTGCCGCTTGCGCCCGTGGTGGCGCCCCCGGCAGACCCGCTGACCGGATTGGAGCGGATCGCGGTCGCGATCGCGACGGAAGAGGCCGCGACCCATCAGGGCGGCCAGGGGCAATTGTTCGCCGATCTTGCGACGGTCGCCAGTTCACCCAATCTGCCGCCGGCTTTGCGCGCGGCGATCGCCCAGGTGCTCGGCCAGCAGATGCCGCTCGCTCAAAGCTTGAGCGGCGAGGACGTCCAGAAGGCGTTCCAGAATTCCGGCCTGTTTCTGGAAACCTCGCTTGCGGCGGGCGTGCCGGTCGCAAGCGGCGTCGCGCCGGACCTCAAGGCGGCACTGATCGTGTTGCGGCAGACCCTCGCCTCCGTCCTGCTGAGGGAAGGGGACGTCGCACCGGGCGCAAGCGCCAGCGTGGTCACGACACCTTATGGGCCGGCCACGCCGCAGCCAGCAAAAGCACCGGCGCAGCTCGTGCAGATGCCGGCCCCGTCGCTGGTGCCGGACCCACCTGAGCAGGCCGCGCAGGCAGCCTCCATGTCGGGGCGTCCACCGGCGGATGGGCCAGCGCCCGGCAATGCGCTTGGCGCCACCTTGGCGAGCGCGCTGGCGCAGGCCAAGCCTCAATCGCTCAATCCCGGCACGGTGCTGGCCCTTCTGCAGGAGGCGCAGCAGCAGGTCCCGCGTGCGGCGGGATCGTTGCCGGCGCGCAGCGCGGCCCCGAGCGGCCGTGGCGGAGATGTGATCGTCCGGACCAGCACCCCGCCGCCGCCGTTCCGCGGCAATCTGCCGACGCCGCAGCCGGTGTCGACGCCATCGCTGGCCTCGGAAGCGCCGCTGTCGGCCATCGCGCATCGGCTGCTCGATGAGACGGACGCCGCGCTGTCGCGGCAGACGCTGTTGCAGATCGCATCGTTGCCGGATCGCACCGACGCTTCCGGCGCGCACGCCGATCCGTTGCAGCCGCGGTGGAATTTCGAGATCCCGTTTGCCACCGGCCAGGGCACCGCGATGGCGCAGTTCGAGATCTCGCGAGACGGCAGCGGTGCCTCGTCCGATGCGCCGAAACGGGTCTGGCGCGCGCGCTTCTCGATCGATGTCGAGCCGGCCGGTCCCGTGCACGCGCTGATCAGCCTGGTCGGTGAGCGGACCTCGGTGCGGATGTGGGCGGAGCGTCCGGTGACATCGGCGCGCTTGCGCGCCGGGCTGGGCGAATTGAGCCAGGCGCTCGCCCGCGCCGAGTTGTCGCCGGGCGACATCGTCATCCAGGACGGCGCGCCGCCTCCGGTGGCGCCGCCCAAAGCCGGCCATTTCCTGAATCGCGCATCATGAGCACGGACAGCAAGACGCAGCTCGCGGTCGCCCTGCACTATGACAAGGGCCACGGCGCCCCGCGCGTGGTCGCCAAGGGCAAGGGGGCGATCGGGGCCAAGATCATCGAGGTCGCCAAGGCGCACGACATCCCGATCGAGGAGAACGAAGTGCTCGCCGGTGCGCTCTCCAATGTCGAACTCGGTGACGAAATTCCGGAAGAGCTCTACAAGGCTGTCGCGGAGGTGCTGGTGTTCGTGCTCAAGCTGTCGGGACGGGTGGTCTAGCCGCGTCTCGCTGGATCGCGTGGCACGCGATGAGGATGACAGATAGCACACCTTTAATGAGCATCTTGGGCCGCCATGGTTTCACCATGATGTGGTCGCCAAAGGGGCCGCCTGTTCAGCTGCCGAGGTGTTACGCGTGATCCATCGCCGCCATGTGCTCCAACTGATTGCCGCAGCCGGCCTGTTGCCCGCCCGCGCCTTTGCGCATGTCGCGCCACAGCGCAGCGAGATCCGCGCGTCGCTCGCCAAGCGCTTCACCGACGACGGCACCAACGGCACCTTCGTCGGCTACAAGGTCGAGGATTATCTCGTCATCGCCAGCGACGCCGAGCGCTCGGGCGAGGCGAAGCTGCCGGCCTCGACCTTCAAGATCGCGAATTCGCTGATTGCGCTCGAGACCGGCGTCGTCGAAGACCCCGACAAGGATGTCTTCAAATGGGACGGCGTGGTCAGGCCGATCGAGGCCTGGAATAAGGACCACACCATGCGCAGCGCGATCGCAGCGTCCGCGGTGCCCGTCTATCAGGAGATCGCGCGCCGCATCGGCCCCGAGCGGATGCAGACATATCTCAATCTGCTCGATTACGGCAATCGCGACATCGGAGGCGGCATCGATCAGTTCTGGCTGACGGGCGCCTTGCGCATCGACCCGGTGCAACAGGTCGATTTCGTCGACCGCTTGCGGCGTGGCACGCTGCCGGTCTCAAAGCGCAGCCAGGATCTGGTGCGCGACATCATCCCGACCACCAAGGTCGGTGAAGCCGTGATCCATTTCAAATCCGGCCTGCTCGGCGCCGAGCGCGGCGAGCGTTCGCTGGGCTGGATGGTCGGCTGGGTGGACAAGGGCGACCAGCCGACCGTGTTCGCGCTCAACATGGATTGCCCGGAGCAGCGTCACGTCGCTGACCGCATGACGCTGACCCAGGCCTGCCTGACGGAGATCGGCGCGATCTGAGTGTCAGCGCCGCCGCATCTCCAGGCTCACATCCGTGACCTCGGTGCCGGCGGGCCGGATCGAGATCACTTGCCGGTTGCCGCGCGTGGTGAGTGCGAGCCCGGCCGAGAAGGTCTGCCCGCGTGCCTGTGCCTCGATGCGCTCGCCGGCCGCATGGCCCTCGATGGTGCCGGTGGCATTGTGGCTCGCCTCGCTCCATTGGCCGGAGATTGCTCCGCTGCGATAGGCGACCTCGCTGGACAGGTCGATATTGTAGCTGTCGCTGGCGCAGCGGATGTTGAGCCGCAGCTGGTCACCGTCACCGCCGACATCATAGGCGGCCCGGCAGCGCAGCCGCTGCTGCTCGCCGTTCTGCATGCTCAGCGTGCCGCCGCCGGCCCAGGAGCCCGCTATGGCGCGGAACGGCGACATTGCGGCGTGCGCTGCGCCCGCGACGATGAGCGCGGTCAAGACGGTCGTGGTGGTCGCGAGGGAAGAGACGCGCATGGCTGGTTCCTTGATCGGCATTGCAAGCAGGCGTCAACGCCGCAATCCCACAACGGTTCACGAGGGTGGCAAAGTGCGCGCCCATCGTGATCCGGCTGCTGCCTTGAGCCGATCGGCCCCCTGACGGGCGAGCCGAATCCGTCCTGATATTTGGACCATCGTGGGCCGGTGGTGGCCTACGGCCGATCCGCCCCTTCGCAGACAGCTGGAATTTCGGCGGACATCACCATGATTATGCAATCGATTCCTGCCTGGGTGACCTGCGGCAGGACGCCCGATATCCGCTTTTCGCCTCCGAAATAGCCGTGTTAGAACGGCGCCAACAGTCATGAGATCGGAATGGGCGGAGACGCATGAAGGACATCCTGGACACCCTTGAGAAGCGGCGCGCGGGCGCACGTCTCGGCGGCGGCGAGAAGCGCATCGAGGCGCAGCATGCTCGCGGCAAATTGACCGCGCGCGAGCGTATCGAGCTTCTTTTGGACAAGGGCAGCTTCGAGGAATTCGACATGTTCGTCGAGCATCGCTCGACCGAGTTCGGCATGGAGAAGACCAAGGTGCCGGGCGACGGCGTCGTCACCGGCTGGGGTACCGTCAACGGCCGCAAGACCTTCGTCTTCGCCAAGGACTTCACCGTGTTCGGCGGCTCGCTGTCGGAAACCCATGCGCTGAAGATCACCAAGCTGCAGGACATGGCGATGAAGGCGCGGGCGCCGATCATCGGGCTTTATGATGCGGGCGGCGCCCGCATCCAGGAGGGCGTCGCGGCGCTCGCCGGCTATTCCTATGTCTTCCGCCGCAACGTCATCGCGTCGGGTGTGATCCCGCAGATCTCCGTCATCATGGGGCCGTGCGCCGGCGGCGACGTCTATTCGCCGGCCATGACCGACTTCATCTTCATGGTGAAGAACACCAGCTACATGTTTGTCACCGGGCCCGATGTGGTGAAGACCGTCACCAACGAAGTGGTCACGGCCGAAGAGCTCGGCGGCGCCTCGGTGCATGCGACGCGCTCCTCGATCGCCGACGGCGCCTTCGAGAACGACGTCGAGACGCTGTTGCAGATGCGCCGGCTGATCGACTTCCTGCCCAGCAACAACAGCGACGGCGTGCCGGAATGGCCGAGCTTCGACGATATCGAGCGGGTCGACATGTCGCTCGACACGCTGATCCCGGACAATCCGAACAAGCCCTACGACATG
Source organism: Bradyrhizobium sp. SZCCHNGR1005 (assembly GCF_032489995.1). Taxonomy (NCBI): domain Bacteria; kingdom Pseudomonadati; phylum Pseudomonadota; class Alphaproteobacteria; order Hyphomicrobiales; family Nitrobacteraceae; genus Bradyrhizobium; species Bradyrhizobium sp. SZCCHNGR1005. The sequence continues at coordinate 187,509 of NZ_JAUEZC010000005.1, read as the reverse complement.
AAGGAACTGATCCTGAAGGTCGTCGACGAGGGTGACTTCTTCGAGATCGCGGAGGCGTTCGCCAAGAACATCATCACCGGCTTCGGTCGCATCGCCGGCCGCACCGTCGGCTTCGTCGCCAACCAGCCGATGGTGCTGGCGGGCGTGCTCGACAGCGACGCGTCAAGGAAAGCCGCGCGCTTCGTCCGCTTCTGCGACGCCTTCAACATTCCGATCGTGACCTTCGTCGACGTTCCCGGTTTCCTGCCGGGCACGGCGCAGGAATATGGTGGGTTGATCAAGCACGGCGCCAAGCTCCTGTTCGCGTATTCGCAATGCACGGTGCCGCTGGTGACCGTCATCACCCGCAAGGCCTATGGCGGCGCCTTCGACGTCATGGCGTCCAAGGAGATCGGCGCCGACATGAACTATGCATGGCCGACCGCGCAGATCGCGGTGATGGGCGCCAAGGGTGCGGTCGAGATCATCTTCCGCGCCGACATGGCCGATCCCGACAAGATCGCCACGCGCACCAAGGAATATGAGGATCGCTTCCTGTCGCCCTTCATCGCCGCCGAGCGCGGTTATATCGACGACGTCATCATGCCGCACTCGACCCGCCGCCGCATCGCCCGCGCGCTCGCGATGCTCCGCGACAAGAAGATGGAAATGCCGGCGAAGAAGCACGACAATCTGCCGCTATAAGGCGCAGACGGTCGAACGTCTGCACCACATCCGGGAGGAGTGCAGACGATGGGCGAATTTCGCGACAATGCGGCCGCCAGCCGTTTCGAGCAGGATGTTGACGGCATCACCGCTTTCGTTACCTACCGGAAATCGCCCGGGGCGATCACGCTCGTGCACACCGAGGTGCCGCCGGAGCTCGGCGGCCGCGGGGTTGGCTCGAAGCTCGGCCGTGCCACGCTCGATGCGGTGAGGGTGCAGGGGCGCAAGCTGTCGGTGGAATGCGATTTCATCCGTGGCCTGATCCGGAAGACGCCTGAGTACAAGGATCTCCTTGCGCCGGAAGATGCAGCGCCCAGGACCACGGCCGCCTACAAAGCCAGCTGCTTCTGTGGTGCAGTCGAAGTGGAGGCGATCGGCCAGCCTGTATTTGCCGGCTATTGTCATTGCCGGGACTGTCAGGCCTGGTCGGCGGCGCCGATCAATGCGTTCAGCCTGTGGAGGTCGGACGATGTCCGCGTCGTCAAGGGCGAAGCCGAGATCGGGACCTTCAACAAGACCGAACATTCCTACCGCAAGTTCTGCCGGCGCTGCGGCGGACATCTCATGACCGAGCATCCGCGGATGCGGCTGACCGACGTCTATGCGAACCTGCTGCAGGGTTTCGTCCATCAGCCGACACTGCATGTGAACTACGCGAGCAAGATGATCTCGGTGAAGGACGGCTTGCCGAAATTCGCTGACCTGCCGGCCGATCTCGGCGGCTCCGGCGAGACGCTGCCGGATTGAGGGCGGGGCGCGCCCCCCATCCGTGGACTTGGGCCGGGATTGCACAGCCGCAAGCGCTCGGCTCAGCCTGGCTAAAGTGGGCGCGTGCCCTGGCGCGTCTGTTCCGTCGGCGCTAAGCTCGCGCGTTAACCACTCCTTAACGACGGGTTTGCGGTGCCTCGCTTGCCGGCCTAGCTTCGATCCTGGGGGGTGGTCAGTCACAAGCGGTAAGGTGCGTGCCATGTTGCGTAGACCATCGGCTCATCGAACATCTTGGGCTTTGCTCGCCTGCCTCGGCGCAGCCGCGTTGATCCTGCCGGTCGAGACGGCTTCGGCGCGGTCCGGCGGCGTGGTTGGGGTGGGGCCCGGCGCAAGAGGCGCTCCGATCCATGTTGCACCTCGTGTGCACGGCGCACGCGGCTTCCGCCATCATCAGCGCGGCTTCGCTTATTGGCCCGGTGCCTACGCCTACGGTCCCTATGACGGCGCGCCGGTCACGGAGTCCGCGCCGCCGCCGCCACCGCAGGGGCCGGCGGATGTGCATTACACCTATACCGAGGACGTTCCGTGGGATTGGGCGCATCGCTTTCCGCCCAATGTCACGCCCTCCGATCACCCCTATGTCTCCAGCTGTCCGACGGAGACGGTGAAAGTCCCGGGACGTGGCGGCGAGCAGACCGTCAACATCATGCGCTGCTACTGACCGGCTGCTTCCTGCGGTGACATGCGCCCGGGCATGTTCCGGCAGGCGCATCTGAGGTCACCTCAAGACACCTTGATCCAGACCCGCTCAGCGGCATCGGAACGCCTTGCAATGCCGAGGCGTTCTGGTGACGAGGCCCGGACTCCTAGGCACTCCGGGCCTCGTCCTCTCGCCGCAACCCGCGCGCATCTTGCGAGCGCAAGTCAGGTCTGCTCGCATCTCGCCGTTCCCTTGCGTGCCGACACGTGCATAATCGACGTCGTAATCGTCGGCGAGGCGAGCCCCTTCTTGCAGATATTGTCCTGTAGATCTTGCGGATCGGAGGCTCAGGCGGATGTCGCTGACCGAAGCCTCAGAATGAAGGACGTCGCGTGACGACAGCCGCTTCATCCAGCGACCTCGGCGGCGCGGCTGCGCCGATGTCGTCTCCGGATCAGAATGCTGGGCAGCCGCGCGAGGCCGCTATCGTGCTCGAAACCCGCCATCTGTCGCGTCGGGTTGGCACTCGCACGCTGGTCGATGACGTCAGCGTGCAGATCGCACGCGGCGAGATCGTCGCGGTGGTCGGGCCTTCCGGGGCCGGCAAGTCGTCATTCCTGCGGCTGCTCAACCGGCTCGACGAGCCGACCTCCGGCGCCGTTCTCCTTAACGGCACCGACTGCCGCAGCATGGCCCCGCAGGAGTTGCGGCGGCGCGTCGGCATGGTGATGCAGACCGCCTATCTGTTTCCCGGTACGGTCGCCGCCAATATTGCGTTCGGTCCGCAGCAGCGCGGCGAGGCTCTGCCACGGGAGAGGATCGCCGCGCTGCTGGAGCGCGTTGGCCTTGCCGGCTTTGCCGATCGCGATATCGGCCATCTCTCCGGTGGCGAGGCCCAGCGGGTGGCGCTGGCGCGCACGCTTGCGAACGCGCCCGAAGTGCTGCTGCTGGACGAGCCGACCTCGGCGCTGGACGAGGCCTTGGTGCGCGGCGTCGAGGAACTGATCCTCGGGATCGTGCACGAGCGGCGCATGACCTGCATCATCGTGACCCACAATCGCGCCCAGGCCGAGCGGCTCGCCGACCGGACGATGGTGATGGAAAAGGCACGGCTGGTGACGATCGGCCCGACCGCAGAGGTGCTGCATGCTGGCTGAGCTGCGCGATATGATCGGCCATGACGTCATGATCGGGCTTGCGCAGGCCGCCGGCGCCATCGCGCTGTGTGCAGCCGTCGTGCTGCTCTGCCGCTGGCAGGCCATCCGTGTCGAACGCGAAGCGGCGGTGTCGCTGCTGCGCGGGCTGGTGCAGATGGTGCTGGTCGGCGTCGTGCTGACCGTGCTGCTGCATGGCAGCCTGCTGGTCGGCACGCTGATCCTGCTGTTGATGACCGGTGCGGCGGCGGTCACCGCGGCCGGCCGCATCAAGGGCATGGGCGGGGCGCTGATGCTCTGCTTCTGGTCGATTGCGGTGGGCGCCGGAATCGTGCTCGCCGTGATGCTCGCGACCGGCAGCCTGCGCTCCGATGTCGCCGTGCTGGTGCCGGTGGGCAGCATGATCATCGCCAATGCGATGAACTCCTGTGCGCAGGCGATCGAGCGCTTCCGCGCCGAGATCACGGCCCATGTCGGACAGATCGAGGCGGCGCTGTCGCTCGGCGCCGAGCCTGCGGTGACGGTCGCGCCCTATCTCAGAAGCGCGGTCTATGCCAGCCTGCTGCCGCGGCTCGACATGATGAAGTCGCTCGGCTTGGTGTGGATTCCCGGCGTGATGGCCGGCATGGTGGTCTCGGGGGTGAGCCCGGTCTATGCCGGAATCTATCAGTTCATCATCGTCGCCATGATCCTGGCCGCGTCCGGCATCACCGGCCTCGTCGCCACCGTCCTGATGCGGCGGCGCGTCTTTTCCGCCGCGGCTCAGCTCACGTTGCGGCCGGCGGAGGAGTCGGCGACGCGGCCCTGAACGCCCATCAAGTACCAATGACCCGCGGCCTCTATGGTCCGGCTTGTTGCAACGCATGGACCGCGATAGTGATCGGCTAACCAAATACCGGAGGAGCCAATGCCCGCTGCCATGTTCGTCGTGCGCGCCACCGTGACCGATGCCGCAAAGCGCGAGGCCTTCGATCGATGGTATCGCGACGTCCACCTGCCGGATGCGATCAAGAGCTTCGGTGTGCGGAAGGCGTGGCGCTTCTGGAGCCTGACCGATCCTGCAGTGCACCAAGCCATGTATCAATTCGACGATGTCGCGATGATGGAGCGCGCCGTCGGCGGTGACGCGATGCAGCGACTCATTGCCGATTTCAGTCGCGATTGGCCCGACGTCGCGCGCACCCGCGAGAGCTTCGTCGTCACGGAGACGGTCTCGGAGTAATCGTTGGGAGCGCCGGTGTCGGCATGCCGCGGCGGCACCTGTCCGGCAGCCGCCGCCGGAGCAGATCATGAAATCTTTGTCATCCGGCAGCGTAGTTCAGCGCCCATTCAGGTGACCGCGCACAAGCTCCTCCCGATCTGCTGATCACCTCATGGAGGATAACATGGAACGTCGGAGCTTTCTGAACCTGACCATGGCCCTGGGATGCGTGGTCGCCGCAAGTGCCGCACTCCTCGCCCCCCCGTCGATCGCCGCTCCGCTGTCGCCGGCACCGCTCGTCGACAAGGCGCCGGTTGACGGCAATGCGCAGCGCGCCGTCACATCAGCCGGGGAGGCTGAACGGCTCGCGCCGCAGCAGGTTCACTGGGGCCATCATCATTGGCATCACCGCCACTGGGGCTGGCATCACCGGCACTGGCACCATCGTCACTGGGGCTGGCATCATCACCATTGGCATCACCGCCATTGGTGAGCGGCAGCCGCGAATGAACCCAGACGATGGTGACTTGACTTAAGTTTGATCCGCGGATTTGCAGCACATTGAGAAGGACGCAATTAACGAAGATTCTTGCTGCTTCTGCCTTGGCGATTGGCCTCGGCCTGTTCGGTCTGAGCGGTGCGCAGGCTGCGCCGGTGTCGCCGATCGCACCGGCGGTCGAACAGGGGACTTCCGCAGGGGAGATCATTCTGGTTGCACAGGGCTGCGGGCCGGGCTTCCATCGCGGGCCGCGCGGCGCGTGTCGGCCGCTCTACAACTGCCCTCCGGGCTGGCACATCGGCCCGTACGGCAAGCGTTGCTTCCGCAACTTCTAAGCTGACAGGACTGGGCGGAGGTCGCATCAAGGCGGCCTCTGCCGGCTCTCTTTTCTCGATTTATCTTTTGCCGATTTTTCGATCCAATCCATTGCTCACTCGTGCGGCAAGTTCGACGTTCCGATCCGTCTATCCGCACGTTGTTCCATCGATCCGACCCTCGCGAGCGGGCGGCCGCGACACCTGGCGCCAGCGAACTGCGGGTGAGGAGACTCCTGCCTTTTGACTCCGGCTTGAATCGCGCTTGACTTAGAGCGCGCTCGAAGTCGTATGTTCCTGAGCGTCGTGATGAGAGACAGGTGCTCATGAAGATCGGCGAGTTGGCCAAGCGGACCGAATTGACGGCTCATACGATCCGCTACTACGAGCGGATCGGGCTGCTTCCTGAGGTCGCGCGGGACCGGTCGGGCCGAAGAGACTATGATGCTTCGATCCTGACCTGGATCGCGTTCCTCACCCGTTTGAAGCAAACGGGCATGCCGATCCGCGAGATGCTGCGTTATGCAGCTTTCAGGGAACAGGGCGCTGGTACGGAGGCGCAACGACGCGAATTGCTCGAGAAGCATCGCGATCGCGTCCGTGCTCGCCTCGATGAGTTGAATGCCTGTCTTCTCATCCTCGATACCAAGATCGGCGGTTATGCCGATACGGAACAGAGGATGAAGTACTATGACGCAACTCTACCAGAACGGCGGCGAAAGCCGCTTCGAGCGCGGTAAGCGCGCGCTTGTCGAAATCGACGCGGAAGCGGGCGAGCGGGTCATCGCCGCGCTTGCCGACATTGCCCCGGACTTCGCCACCTATGTGATCGAATTCCCGTTCGGGGATATCTACTGCCGGCCGGGCCTCGATCTGCGTTCCCGCGAGATTGCCACGATCGCTGCGCTCGCGGCCATGGGCAATGCGACGCCCCAGCTGAAGGTCCACATCGAAGCCGGTCTTAATGTGGGGCTGACGCAGAAGGAGATCATCGAGGTTCTGATCCAGATGGCGGTCTATGCCGGATTCCCCGCGGCGCTCAACGGCCTGTTCGCTGCAAAGGACGTGTTCCGGGACCGTGCGACCGCCACGGCTGGGGCCACGTCGTGAGCACCACCCGCAGAACTCTGTTGGTCGGCGCGACCTCGCTGTCGGCGGTCGCCGCAGTCCCGCTGTCGACGACGCAAGCATCGCGGGCCGAACCGGTCCGCGCGGTGAAGCGTTATGAGGGGTTCAGCGCGCCGGTCGGCATGGCCTTCGATGCGGCGGGCAACCTTTATGTTGCCGAATGGAGCGCCGGCCGGGTTTCGCGCATCGCAGCGGACGGCACGCGGAAGGCGTTCGCGACGGGCTTGGAAGGGCCGGCCGGGCTTGCGATCGGGCCGGACGGCGCAATCTATGTCGGCTCCTATGCCCGCGATGAAATCTATCATTTCACGCCGGAGGGCCAGCGCAGTGTGTTCGTTGAAGGGCTGGCCACCCCGGCCGGGATCGGCTTCGACCGGTCGGGACGTCTGCTGATTGCCAATCGGCGGACCAACCAGGTTCTGGCCGTCACTGCCGACCGCCGTCTCGTGCCGGTCATCAGCGATCTGCAAACCCCGGTCGGCGTGGTGCAAAAGGCGGACGGTGGCTATGTCGTCGCCAACATCGCCGGTGGCATCACCATCGTTCGTGTCGACGGAAGCAGGGTCGAAGCCGGTCAGGGATTTCGCGCGCCCGGCGCCGGCATCGTGCAAACCAGCGGCGGGCGCGTATTTGTTGCCGATTACGGCGGCACGACGGTACGCGAAATCCTGATGAGCGGATCCTCGCAGGCCGTCGCCGATGGCTTCTCCAGTCCGGTCGGCCTGGTGCTGACCCCGGACCAGACGGCCCTGCTGACGGCGACTTGGGGAGACGGGTCGATCTACCAAATCGACGTCCCGCAATAGGATAACCGGCGCCGTCGTTACTTGCCGAGGAAGTCGAGCAGCAGCGCGTCGTACTTCTCTCGCGCTTCCAGGAACACCAGATGTCCTGTGTTGGGGATCACCTCGGCGCGGGCGTTGGGCATCAGCTTGGCGAGGGCGACCGCGAGCTCGGCGTTCTTGCCCATCTTGGCGCGCAGCGCTTCCGGGGCGTAAGGCCGCCCCGGCGCGTTGTGGTCGTCGGCGCCCATGATGAACAGGGTCGGCTGCGATACCAGCGGGATCTCATGGACCACCGGTTCGCGGTAGATCATCTGGTAGGAGGCGACGAAGGCGCGCAGCCAACGGGGATAATCGGCGCTGCCCTTGATGTTGAAGCGGGCCTCGATATAGGGCGCGATCTGGTCCGGCGGCAGTTTCAGCGCGTAGTTGGTCTCGAGCTGCTTGCGGTAGCCTTCCGCGGTCAACTTGGTCTCGGCTTCGATGATCTTCTCGGTCGGAACCGGCGGCACGAAGAAGCGGTAGTCTTCGAGCCCGATCGGCGCCGTCAACACCAGGTGCGCGACGCGGTCGGGGTAGGCGCGTGCGATGCGCACCGCGAGCATGCCGCCGGTCGAATGCGCCACCACTTCGGTCTTCGCGATCCCGAGATGGTCGAGCAGGGCCATGGTGTTGCGCGCGAGCGTGTCGAAATGCAGATCGCCCGATTGTTTTGAGGATTTGCCGAACCCGATCTGGTCCGGCACCACGACGCGGTAGCCTGCCTCCGTCAGCGTCTTGATCACCGGTGCCCAATAGCTCGACGGAAAATTCCGGCCATGCAGGAGCAGCGCGGTGCGGCCGTTCGGCTGCGCCGGCGCGACATCCATATAGGCCATCTGCAACTGCTCGCCGTCATTGACGACCGGGAAGAGCTGCACGGGATAGGGATAGGGGAAGCCTTCGAGGTTGATGCCGTAGGGTTCCTTGGGTTGAGGGTCCGCGGCAAAAGACGGCGAGGCGACGAGCACGGCGGCGCAGAGCAAGCCGAGGGTAAGACGGGACAGGGCAAGACGGATCATTGTGCTTCCGGCAAATCGAGAAATGGGACAGATCACTCGCCGCGCGAGCACGACAGGCGCTTCCCAGATAGGAGCAAGTTCACCGGTGCGCAGCTAAACTGCGCGTGATGGTCAGTTGTCCACCGGCCCGAACAGCTCGGCGAACCGCTTCTCGCCGGTGCGGCTGAAATTGACGACGCGGCTGCCGGGCGTGGGATCGCGCGCCGCCCATTTCAGCTCGGTGAAGCGCTTCATCAGCGCGGCGCCCAAGGTGCCCGCCAGATGATGGCGCCGCTCGCTCCAGTCGAGGCAGGCCTTGCATATGGGGCGCCGCGGATGGGCCAGCATATCGGGAGAAATCTGCAGATGCGTCGCCAGGAACTGTTCGCCTTCCGGGGTGAGGCTGATCTCCTGCTTGCGGTGGCGCACCAGCTTCCGGTCGGTCATGCTGTCGAGCATCTGCACGCCGAGATCGCCCGCGAGATGGTCGTAGCAGATGCGGGCGCGCCGCAGCGCCGGCTCCTTCGGCCCGGTGCGCACCCGCATATGACCGGCGCGCGCGGCAAGGCCGGCGAGCCGCTCGAGCACATCGGCGACATCGTTGTCGGCCAGCCGGTAGTAGCGGTGGCGGCCCTGCTTTTCCGGCTCGATCAGGCCGCCGGTCTCGAGCTTGGCCAGATGCGAGCTTGCGGTCTGCGGCGTCACGCCGGCTTCCTGCGCGAGCTCGGTCGCGGTCAGCGCACGCCCCGAGAGCAGCGCGATCAGCATGTTGGCGCGGGCGGGATCGCCGACCAGGGCGGCGACCATGGCAATGTCGGGTCCTGATTTCATGCTTCGATCTTAGCCGAAGCATCGATGCGCGGCAAGCGGGTAGATTGCGTGCGTCGCAATCCATCGGAGCTTGTCATGACCATCACCGTGTTCATCCGCTATCAGATCGATCCGTTCCAGCGCGACAAGTTCGAACGTTACGCGCAGCGCTGGCTGGCGATCATTCCGCGCTGCGGCGGCGAACTGATCGGCTATTTCATGCCGCATGAGGGCACCAACAACATCGCCTTCGGGCTGATTTCGTTCGACGGTCTCGCCGCCTATGAACGCTACCGGGCCGCCCTGCGGGACGACGAAGAGGCGCGCGCCAATTTCGCTTTCGCGGAACAGCACAAGCTCATTCTCGCCGAGCAACGCAGCTTCCTGCGCCAGGTGGTGGTCCCGGCTTGAGCGGGCCGCTAGCCTGCTGCCCTAAACAAGGAGGACGACATGATGGTTTCGACTGCGGACAAGCGCGCGACATTTCGCAGGATGCACGAGGCGGGCTGCTTCGTGCTGCCGAATCCGTTTGACGTCGGCAGCGCGAAAGCCCTGCAGCGCCTTGGCTTCAAGGCGATCGCCTCGACCAGCGCCGGCTTTGCCTGGTCGATCGGCAAGGCGGACAACCACGTCACCGTGGACGAGGTGCTCGCGCATCTGACCGCGCTCGCTGCGAGCGTCGACATTCCCGTCAACGCCGATTTCGAGGGCGGCTTTGCGCATGACACGGAGGGCGTCGTGGCCAATGTGACGCGCGCCGTTGCAACCGGCATCGCGGGGCTGTCGATCGAGGATTCCACCGGTGACAAGGCCAATCCGCTCTATGCGCGCGAACTTGCGGTCGCACGTATCAAAGCTGCGCGGCGCGCGATCGATGCGGCGGGCGGCGAGGTGCTGCTCACCGGCCGCTGCGAGGCCTTTCTGTGGGGCCAGCCCGACATCAAGCTCGTGACGGATCGGCTGATCGCCTATGCGGAGGCAGGCGCCGATTGCCTTTATGCGCCTGGGATCAAGACACGGGAGGAGATCGAGGCGGTGGTGAAGGCAGTGGCGCCGAAGCCGGTCAATCTCCTGATCGGCGCCTCCGGCCTGTCGCTGCGCGAGGCCGAGGCGCTCGGGGTTCGCCGCATCAGCGTCGGCGGCTCGCTGGCGCGCGTGGCCTGGGCCGGCTTCATGCGTGCGGCAAAAGAGATGGCGGAGCAGGGCACTTTCACCGAGCTTTCAGCGGGCTATCCCGGCGGCGAGCTGAACAAGCTGTTCGGGTAGGAATCGCCTGCATATGAGAGCGCGGCGGTGAGAGGCTCACCGCCGCGCTTGTCATCACAACTTCGTCTTCACATCCACTGTCGCGAGCGCGCGTCAGTGCGTGTTGTTGTTCTGTCCGGTCGGCTGCGGCGCCGACTGATCGACGTCCGAGCCGCCCTGCTGCTGCGAAGGGGTCGGCTGCGCGGGCCGGTTGCTGGCCGCACCGGTGGTCACGCCGGGCGCAGTGTTCGGCGCGGGGCTGTTCGGAGCCGGCTGGGTGGCGGCCGACTTGGTCGGCGGCGGATTGCTGGCCTGGTCGTGGTTCGACGAGTTGCTCAGGCCATAGAAGACGGCACCGAGCAGGATCGCGATGCCGAGCGCATAGGCTGCGATCTTTCCTCCCGAAGTCCGGCCTTCGCTGAGTTCTGGATCCGGCTGCATCTGGCTGTCGGTCTGGGCCGCGCGGTTATACTCGGTGTCGGTCATTGCAGGATCGCTCATTGCCGGCCGATACGGATCGTTCGGAAAGCGTTCGTTGGCCATGTTCATCTCCTCTTCTTCTGTGCCGGGACAACCAGCGCCTCCGCTGGCCGTTCCCGGAACTGCGGCGGTTCCGCGCCCTGGCCAGGGTGCCGCCACAGCTTTAAGTTCCCAGGCAAGAATCGACTTCGGAGCTTGCGATGTGGAACCTGCCGCCATCGGACAGCGTGCTGCACCTGCTGTCGTGGGTGGCACTGGCGGCGCAGGCCATGACGGCCGCGCTGGCGGCGGGACGCCGCAGCATGGACTGGATGGGCGTGTGCCTGCTCGGCGCGATCACCGCGCTTGGTGGCGGCACCCTGCGCGACGTGCTGCTCGGCCATTACCCGCTGGTCTGGGTCGAGCGGCCGTCCTATCTCGCACTCACGGTGCTCGCGCCGTTTGTGACCATCGCGATGGCGCGCTTGGTGCATCGGTTGACCACCGCCTTCCTGGTGCTGGACGCGATCGGGCTCGTGGTGTTCACGATGGCCGGCTGCGACGTGGCCTGGCAGATGGATGTCTCATTCGGCATCGTGATCGTCGCCGGCATGATCACCGGCTGCGCGGGTGGCGTGTTGCGCGACATCCTGTGCAACGACGTGCCGCTGCTGTTCCGCGCCGAGCTCTACGCCAGCGTCTCGCTGTTGACGGGGCTCGTCTACGCCACCGGCTTTGCGCTGAATGCCGGCGGTGAGCTGTGGACCATCATGACCTTCATCTTCGGTCTGAGCTTCCGGCTGCTTGCGATCCGCTACAAATGGAATATGCCGAAATTCGTCTTCACCGGCGAGGAGCGGAGCTGAACCGAGCGATCAGGGCCGTATGCGCCGGACGTCGTCGGCGCTCACGGTCGGCGCGGCGTTGCCCCAGGCATTGCGGATGTAGGTCGCGACGTCCGCGATCTGCTGGTCGGTGAGCTCCCGCGCATAAGCCGGCATCGGCGGTGCGTTCGGCGCGCGCGTCATGACTGCATTTTGGGTGCCGTCGAGGACGACGCGGAGCGTGCTGAGCGGGTCGCCGGATTGCAGCAGCGCATTGCCGGGGAGTGGCGGCGTGACGCCTGGAGCGCCGGTGCCGTCCGCCTGGTGGCAGCTGATACAGGCACGCGCGTAGACGGTCTGTCCCGCGATCATCGTGGCATCCGAGGGCGGGGAGATCGTCGCTTCAGACGAGCCGGCCGGCAGCTCCTTGAGGTAGACCGCGATCGCGCGCAGGTCGGCGGCCTCCATCTTGGACGTCGAACGCGCGATCACCTCCGCCATCGGTCCGGCCGCATGGCTCTTCGCATTGCGGCCGGTCTTGAGGTAGTCGACGATATCGTCGACGCTCCAGCGCTTCAATCCGCTGCGCGGCGCGTTGTCCAGGCGCGGCGCGAACCAGCCGGCGACGCGGTTGCCGCGATAGGCTGCACGGCGCTTCTCGGCGCCGAACAGGTTCTTGGGTGTGTGGCAGGCGCCGCAATGGCCGAGCCCTTCGACCAGGTAGCCGCCGCGATTCCACTCGGCGCTCTTGCCCTGATCGGGCTCGAACAGGCCAGGCTTGAGGAAGACGTAATTCCACAGCCGCAGCAGCGGCCGGTAGCCATAGGGAAAGCGCAGCTCGGGGCTGGCTACCTTGTTGCTCACCGCGGGTAGCGAGGCCAGATAGCTCCTGATCGCCAGGATGTCGTTGCGGACCAGCTTGGTGAAATGCGGGTAGGGGAAGACGGGATAATAGCGTGCTCCGTTCGGCGCCACGCCCTCGCGCAGCGCGCGCCGGAAATCGTCGTCGCTCCAGGCTCCGATGCCGGTGTCCCGATCGGAGGTGAGGTTGGGCGCGGTGATCGTGCCGAACGGTGTCTCGATCCGCTTGCCGCCGGCAAAGGGCCTGGCGGAATCGGTGGTGTGGCAACCGCCGCAGTCACCGATGGTGGCGAGCATCTCGCCGCGGGCGATCTCCTCGGCGGGATCGGCATGGGCCGCTGATGCGGTGCACAATAATAGACCCAGCAGAATCGCCCGCATGCCCCGCTCAGCTCTTCATGCCCTGACAACCTTCATCCTACGTTATAGCGCAGCGCGCCATGAAAGCGAGCGTCACGCCGTTTCGTGGGACCCGGGCTTCCCGACAGAAACCGCAACGGCGTGCGCAGCTTTCGCCATGAAATTGCGATTTGCTACACCATTACAAATGCATCGATATTTCTGGTGCGCGCGGCGGGAAAGCCGACATAGACTACATAAGTATACAGATGCGCGCGGGCGCACCGCCTCGATTGAAGCGAGGAGCTGCCGGCGCGACAGGCTGAAGGACGGCAAGAGGGCGGAATGGGACTCAACGAGAGCGCAATCAATCTCGATCAGAAATACACCGCTGACACCGGCCATATCTTCCTGACCGGCATCCAGGCCCTGGTGCGGCTGCCGATGGCCCAGATCCGGCGTGACCGCGCCGCGGGCCTCAAGACTGCGGGCTTTATCTCCGGCTATCGCGGCTCGCCGCTCGGCGGCTACGACCAGCAGCTGTTCTCGGCACGCAAGCATCTCGAGCAGTACAACATCAAGTTCCAGCCCGGCGTGAACGAGGATCTGGCGGCGACCGCGATCTGGGGCTCGCAGCAGCTGCATCTGTCGCCGGGCGGAAAATACGACGGCGTGGTCGGCATCTGGTACGGCAAGGGCCCCGGCGTCGACCGCTGCGGCGATGTCTTCCGCCACGGCAACGCGGCGGGCTCGGCCAAGAACGGCGGCGTGCTGTGTCTGGCCGGCGACGACCACGGCGCCAAATCCTCCACCGTGCCGCATCAATCGGACCACGCCTTCATCTCCGCTTTGATGCCCTATCTCTATCCGTCCTCGATCCACGAGATGATCGAGATGGGCCTGCTTGGGATTGCGATGTCGCGCTATTCCGGCTGCTGGGTCGGCATGAAGGTGATCACCGAGACGGTGGAGACCACGGCCGAGATCAATCTCAATGACGAGATGACGCCGTTCGTCATCCCGACCGATTTCGAAATGCCGCCGGGCGGATTGAACCTGCGCTGGCCCGACGACCGCTTCGAGCAGGATCGCCGGCTGCAGGACTACAAGGGCTTCGCCGCGATCGCCTTCGCCCGCGCCAACAAGGTCAATCGCGTCACGATGGATTCGCCGAACGCACGCTACGGCATCATGGCGTCCGGCAAGAGCTATGAGGATGTCCGCCAGGCGCTGCGCGAGCTCGGCATCACCGAGGAGGTCGCCGCCAAGATCGGCCTAAGGCTCTACAAGATCGGCATGCCCTGGCCGCTGGAGCCGGAAGGTGTCAGGCAGTTCGCGGTGGGGCTCGAGGAGATCTTCATCGTCGAGGAGCGGCGCGAGATCGTCGAGAACCAGGTCAAGCAGGAGCTGTTCAACTGGCGCGACGACGTCCGCCCGCGCATCATCGGCAAGATGGACGACCACGACAAGCGCTTCCTGCCCTTCGCCGCCGAGCTGAGCGTGGCCTCGCTGGCGAGCTCGCTCACGGAGCGCCTGCTGCGGCTAGACCTCAATCCCGAGATCGCGCAGATGCTGCGCGCGAAAGCCGACTGGTTCAACGGCCGCGAGGCCTCGCAGATGCAGCTGACCTCGCCGGTGGCGCGCACGCCGTATTTCTGCTCCGGCTGTCCGCACAACACCTCGACCAAGGTGCCCGAAGGCAGCCGCGCCATGGCCGGCATCGGCTGCCACTTCATGTCGCTGTGGATGAACCGCAACACCGAGACCTTCACCCATATGGGCGGCGAGGGCGTGCCGTGGGTCGGCATCGCGCCGTTCACCGAGGAGAAGCACATCTTCGCCAATCTCGGCGACGGCACCTACTTCCACTCGGGCAGCCTCGCGATCCGCCAGGCGATCGCCTCCAAGGCCAACATCACCTACAAGATCCTCTACAACGACGCGGTCGCGATGACCGGCGGCCAGCGCCATGACGGCGACCTGTCGCCGCAGCAGATCACCTTCCAGCTCCATGCCGAGGGCATCCGCGAGATCTACCTGGTCTCGGAAAATCCCGACGCCTATGCGCCGGAGACGATCGCCCCCGGCGTGAAGACCGCCCACCGCGACGAGCTCGATCACGTGATGAAGACCCTGCGCGAGACCAAGGGCGCGTCCGCCATCGTCTTCGTGCAGACCTGCGCCGCCGAGAAGCGCCGCCGCCGCAAGCGCGGCACGATGGAGGACCCGCAGCGCCGCATCTTCATCAATCCCGCGGTCTGCGAAGGCTGCGGCGACTGCTCGGTGCAGTCGAACTGCATCTCGGTCGAGCCGCTGGAAACCGAGCTCGGCCGCAAGCGCGTCATCAACCAGTCCTCCTGCAACAAGGACTATTCCTGCGTGAAGGGCTTCTGCCCGTCCTTCGTCACCATCGACGGCGGCAAGCCGCGCAGCCGCGCGCCGGCCGAGCTCGGCGAGATCGGCGCGCTGCCGGAGCCCGCGACCAAGCCGTCGCTCGATCGCCCGTACAATGTCGCGGTCGGCGGCGTCGGCGGTACGGGTGTCTTGACGATCGGCGCGCTGCTTGGCATGGCCGCCCATATCGAGGGCAAGGCCTCGATGATCCTGGACATGTCGGGCCTGGCGCAGAAGGGCGGCGCGGTGCTGAGCCATGTCCGTCTCTCCGAGCACACCGCTGATGTGACCTGCTCGCGCATCGTCACCGGCACCGCGGATCTCGTGATTGCCGCCGATGAGGTCGTGGCCGGCTCCAAGGAGACGATCACGCTGTGCGATTCGTCACGCACTTGCGGTGTGATCAACAGCCACGTGATCCCGACGGCGGATTTCGTGCTCAACCGCGACTACAACTTCCAGAACCGCAAGGTGACCAGCATCCTGGAGACCGCGCTGCGCAAGGACTCCAGCTTCCTCGATTTCACCCATCCCGCCGAAGCACTGCTTGGCGACGCCATCGCCACCAACATGATGATGATGGGGTACGCCTATCAGAAGGGGCTGTTGCCGCTCTCGGCCGAAGCGATCGAGAAGGCGATCGAGATCAACGGCGTCGCGATCAAGATGAACACCGAGGCGTTCCGGCTCGGCCGTCTTGCCGTGGTCGATCCCGCGCGTCTCGACGCGATGATGACGGGACATGACGAGGTCGCCGCGCCGAAGCCGCTGGAGGCGATGACGCTCGACGAGATCATCGCGCATCGCACCGCATTCCTGACCGACTACCAGAACGCGCGGCTCGCCAAGCGCTACCGCAAACTGGTCGATCAGGTCCGCGAGGCCGCCGACAAGGGCGGCTACGGCGAGGCGCTGCCGCGGGCGGTGGCCGTCAACTATGCCAAGCTGCTCGCCTACAAGGACGAGTACGAGGTGGCGCGGCTGTTCTCCGACGGCACTTTCGAGAAGCAGCTCCATGACGCGTTCGAAGGCGACTACAAGATCAGCTTCAATTTGGCGCCGCCGATCCTGAACTCCGGCGTCGATGCGCTGGGCCGGCCGAAGAAGCGCAGCTTCGGCCCGGGCATGATGAAAATGTTCCGGCTGCTTGCCAAGCTGAAGGGACTGCGCGGCACGCCGCTCGACATCTTCGGCTATGCGGCCGAGCGCAAGATGGAGCGCAACCTGATCGCCGGCTACGAGAAGGACGTAGCGACGGTGCTGAACCTATTGTCGCCGGCCAATGTCGAGATCGCGGTGGAGCTGTTGTCGCTGCCCGATCGCATCCGCGGCTACGGCCCGGTGAAGGAGAAGGCGGTGCAGGAGGCGAAGCTTCGCTACGCCCAGCTCGCCGCCGACCTCGCCAGCCCGCCGCCCGCGCCGCGGCAGATGGCGGCGGAGTAGGGCAACACTCCGTCATTTCGGGCTCGACACTTCGTGTCGCCCCGGAATGACGGTGGCCGGAGTGCTCAACGCGAGGTTCGGCTTGTACGCTCAATAGTTCGGAAGGGCAGGTGCATATTTGCCGTGCGCGCACTGCCCGTCGGGCACAACGGGCTGCAAGATTTCGCTTTACGAAAATCAGAAATTGTGTTTTGATGTGCGCATCCCGCCTCACCACGGAGGGGCGTTGCGCGCGATCGTCACGACACGCGAGGCGGGGAGGCGATGGCCGCGATGAAGCCGCAGCGCATCTTTGGATGCGCGGACGAACGGCAACATGCGGACGTGAAGTCGCAGGGTCCTGATACCCCGACGCTGGTATCACGCGCGTGACAATGCTCCGCATTGCACGGGCTATGGTGGCCAGAAAGCCCGGCGCACCAGGGAGACTGCGTATAAGCGTGAAAACCATCGCGCAGGGAAGGCCGGGCGTTCTCGGCTGCACCTGTGGTACCTGCCGCCTGCATCTTTTTTAGCAGGCGGGCCGCAGGCGTCAGCCGACGCCTGGCCTTCCCTGCGCCCTTCGATTTTTCAAGGGTGAGCGAGATCAGCATGACCCGGGCAGTATCTGCCGCGGGAGCGCGGCGCCGTGTGTTGCGAGATCGTCCGATTCACACGCTGTCATTCCGGGCTCGCGCGTTCCGCGCGCCCCCGAATGACAGCCAAAGAAGTGCACCGGTGTGTCAGACGTCGCGTATCGCCATCTCCACCGCGCGGAATATTTTCACCGCTTGCCAAGCTCTATCTAACGGTCCAAAAAATCTCCAACCACAAGGGACGAAACGCCAAGCGGAGAGAGTATTGACCATCAAGGGCAAGGCCTACATCGCCGGGATCTATGAGCATCCGACCCGGCATGCACCTGACAAATCCACCGCACAGCTGCATGCGGAAGTCGCCAAAGGCGCGATCGAGGATGCCGGGCTCAGTGTCCAGGACGTGGACGGCTATTTCTGCGCCGGCGACGCGCCGGGCGGGCTGTGGCCGATGGTCGACTATCTCGGCCTCGACACCAAGAGGCTGCGCCACGTCGACTCCACCGAGACCGGCGGCTGCTCCTATCTGATCCATGTCGGCCATGCGGCCGAGGCGATCGCCGCCGGCAAGTGCTCGGTCGCGCTCATTACGCTGGCGGGCAAGCCGCGCACCGGTCCGATGCCGCCGCGCGCCGCCGGCGCCGAGGCCGATTTCGAGATGGCCTATGGTGCCACGACGCACAACGCTTACGGCATGTGCGCCATGCGGCACATGCACGACTACGGCACCACAAGCGAGCAGCTCGCCTGGATCAAGGTCGCGGCCTCGCATCACGCGCAGTACAATCCGCATGCGATGCTGAAGGAGGTCGTCACGGTCGAGGACGTCCTGAACTCCCCCATGATCTCCGATCCGCTGCACCGGATGGATTGCTGCGTGGTGACCGATGGCGGCGGCGCGCTGATCGTGACGTCTCCCGAGATCGCAAGAAGCCTGAAGAAGCCGTTGGTGCGACTGATCGGCCACGGCGAGGCGATGAAGGGCCCGCGCGGCGGCAAGGATCTCGATCTCACTTATTCCGCCGGCGTCTGGTCCGGCCCGCGCGCCTTCGAGGAGGCGGGCGTGACGCCCAAGGACATCAAATACGCCTCGATCTATGACAGCTTCACCATCACCGTGTTGATGCAGCTCGAGGACCTCGGGTTCTGCAAGAAGGGCGAGGGCGGCAAGTTCGTCGCCGACGGCAATCTCATCTCGGGCGTCGGCAAGCTGCCGTTCAACACCGATGGCGGCGGCCTCTGCAGCAACCATCCGGTCAACCGCGGCGGCATGACCAAGGTGATCGAGGCTGTGCGTCAGCTGCGCGGCGAAGCCCATCCGAAGGTGCAGGTGCCGAACTGCGATCTCGCCATTGCCCACGGCACCGGCGGCCTGCTCGGCGTCCGCCACGCCGCCTCGACCTGCATTCTGGAGCGCGTGTGATGTCTGAAGCGAAGAAATATCCGGCCCCCGTCACCAATCCCGAAACAAAGGCGTTCTGGGACGCTGCGGCCGAGGGCAGGTTCATGATCAAGCGCTGCACGGCATGCGGCGAGGCGCATTATTTTCCGCGCTCGATCTGCCCGTTCTGCTTCTCGGACCAGACCGTGTGGGAGCAGAGCTCGGGCGAGGGGGTGATCTACACCTTCTCGATCATGCGGAAGTCCCCGACCGGTCCTTATGCGATCGGCTACGTGACGCTGAAGGAAGGCCCGTCGCTGCAGACCAATTTCGTCGATTGCGATTTCGATGGTTTGAAGATCGGCCAGAAGGTGAAGGTGGTGTTCAGGCCGACCGACGGCGCCCCGCTGCCGTTCTTCACGCCGGTGTAGTGCGTGAGGGAAACATGCGGGCCCGTACCGCCATTGCGAGCGAAGCGAAGCAATCCTGCGGCCAAGCAGGACATCTGGATTGCTTCGTTGCTTCGCTCTTCGCAATGACGGAGCCGCGAGTAGCGTCGTGGTCGTAGGGTGGGCAAAGGCGTGGCGCGCCGTGCCCACCGTTCCAACATGATGAAGTCGGTGGGCACGCTTCGCTTTGCCCACCCTACGAAGCCAAAGAATGACTTCGGGAGGTAACTGACAAGATGCCGATCAACTATGATGAGCTGATGGCCCTGAAGAACATCGGCCAGACATATGCCTACAGCGATCGCGAGGTGATGCTCTATGCCTACGGCATCGGCATGGGCGCCGACCCGATGGACGAGAGGGAGCTGGCGTTCGTCAATGAGGCCTGCGCGGAGCCTCGGCCGCTGAAGGTGGTGCCGACTTTCGCCTCCGTCGCCGCCTGGGGCGCCGGCCCCGGCGAGATGAATCTGAATCGCGTGCTGGTGGTCGACGGGGAGCGCGACATCACCTTCCACAAGCCGTTGGCGGTCGCAGCGAAGATCACCGCGGACTCTTCGGTGCTGGCGGTCTCTGACAAAGGCAAGGACAAGGGCGCCGTCATCCGTCACCAGACCGTCCTGCGCGACGAGAGCGGCGTGGCTTTGGCGACACTGGTGGCTTCGCGCTTTGCGCGCGGTGACGGCGGCTTCGGCGGCCCGTCCGGCGGCATCCCCGATCCGCATCCGGTGCCGGCCCGCGCGCCGGATCTCAGCGTCGACATCTCCACGCGGCCCGATCAGGCGCTGGTCTACCGCCTCTGCGGCGACCGCAATCCGCTGCATTCCGATCCCGAGTTTGCGCGGCGCGCCGGTTTCCCGCGGCCGATCCTGCACGGCATGTGCACTTACGGCATCACGTGCCGTGCCGTGCTGCAGACCTATGCCGACTACGATCCGGTCGCGTTCAAGCAGCACGCGGCGCGGTTCTCTTCGCCTGTCTTTCCCGGCGAGACCGTCACGGTCGATCTCTGGAAGGACGGTAATGTCATTTCATTCGAGGCGAGGGTGAAGGCCCGGGGTGTCACGGTAATCAAGAACGGCAAGACGATGTTGAAGTGATTGGGGCCGTCATTCCGGGGCGCGCGTGAAACGCGCGAGCTCGGAATCCATAACTACGATCCTGAGTATGGATTCCGGGCTCATCGCTTCGCGATGCCCCGGAATGACAACAAGGGTAAGGAGACGCACCATGGGATTGCTCGACGGCAAGGTGGCGCTGATCACGGGCGCAGGCGGTGGCCTGGGCGAAGCCTATGCGAAACTGTTCGCGCGCGAGGGCGCCGCTGTGGTCGTCAACGATCTCGGTGGTCCGCGCGACGGCTCCGGCTCGGACCTGTCGATGGCGGAGAAGGTGGTGGCCGCGATCGAGGCCGAAGGCGGACGGGCGGTCGCGAACGGCGCCGACATCTCGACCATGGCGGGCGGGCAATCCGTGTTCGACGATGCGATCCGGCATTTCGGCCGTGCCGACATCCTGGTTAACAACGCCGGCATCCTCCGCGACCAGACCTTCGCCAAGGCGAACGAAGCCGATTGGGACAAGGTGATCCAGGTGCACCTCAAGGGCACGTTCTGCTGCACGCTTCCGGTGTTCCGCTGGATGCGCGAGAACGGCGGCGGGGTGATCGTCAACACGTCATCCACCTCGGGCCTGATCGGTAATTTCGGCCAATCCAACTACGGCGCGGCCAAGGGCGGCATCTGGGGCCTTTCCAATGTGCTCGCGATCGAGGGCCGCAAATACAACATCCGGGTGTGGACCTTGGCGCCGGGCGCGCTGACCCGGATGACCGAGGACCTGCCGCGCTACAGGGAGAATCCCTCCGCGGCGCTTGGTCCTGAGGGCATCGCGCCGGCCGTGCTTTACATGGTCAGCGACCTCTCGGGCGATCAGACCGGCAAGGTGCTCGGCGTCTCCGGCCCGCGCGGCGTCCGAGAGATGCGGATGATGGAGATGGAGGGCTGGAAGCCGCCGTTCGCCGGCTGGAAGGCCGAGGATATTGCCGCCCACGCAGACGAGATATTCTTTTCCGAAGCGGACATCAGGAAGTCCGCGCGGCGGTTCTAGGTTATACGTCGTTCCGGGACGGTCCGAAGGACCGGACCCGGAACCTCGAGATTCCGGGTTCGCCTCTAATCGAGGCGCCCCGGAATGACACGCTGACAAAGAGGCTCCCGATGAAACTCACCGCCGATGCCAAGGGCACCTTCGCGATCGCGCCGACGCCGTTCCATGATGACGGCCGGATCGACCACGCCTCGATCGACCGCCTGGTGGATTTCTACGCGGAGGCCGGCTGCGACGGCATCACGGTGCTCGGGATCATGGGCGAGGCGCCGAAGCTGGATGCGGCCGAGGCGGCGGAGGTCGCGATCCGCTTCGTCAAGCGGGCCAAAAATATGCAGATCATCGTCGGCGTGTCCTCACCCGGATTTGCTACCATGCGCGCGCTGGCGAGGGCCACGATGGATGCCGGGGCGGCAGGCGTGATGATTGCGCCGCCGCCCAGCCTCCGCACCGACGACCAGATCACCGGCTATTTCAAGCAGGCGCAGGAGACGATTGGCGAGGACGTTCCCTGGGTGCTGCAGGACTATCCACTGACGCTCAGTGTCGTGTTCACGCCGGCGGTGATCCGGAAGATCGTGATGGATAGTCCGTCCTGCGTGATGCTCAAGCATGAGGACTGGCCGGGCCTGGAGAAGATCTCGGCGCTGCGCGGCTTCCAGAAGGATGGCTCGCTCAAGCCGCTCTCGATCCTCTGCGGCAATGGCGGGCTGTTCCTGGATTTCGAGATGGAGCGGGGCGCCGACGGCGCGATGACCGGCTATGCCTTCCCGGAGATGCTGGTCGACGTGGTGAAGTTGTCCAAGGCGGGCAAGCGCGACGCCGCACATGATCTGTTCGACGCGCATCTGCCGTTGGTCCGCTACGAGCAGCAGCCGGGCGCGGGCCTCGCGGTGCGCAAATATGTGCTGCAAAAGCGCGGCGCGATCGCTTCTGCCGCGCAGCGCAAGCCGGCATCCGGCATCAGCGCTGCTGCAAAGGCCGAGGTGGACTATCTGCTCTCGCGCGTGGCGCGCCACGACCGCCGGGCCAATCTGCAACCGCAAGCCAGCGCTGCGGAGTAAAGCGATGACTGAACCCGCCGCGATCCGTTCCGCCTCGACGGTGCTCCTGCTGCGCGACAGCGCCGAAGCGGGCGAGATCGAGGTGTTCATGATGGTGCGTCACCATCAGATCGAGTTCAACTCGGGTGCGTTGGTGTTTCCCGGCGGCAGCGTCGACAAGGCGGACCAGGCGGTCGCGGCGCGACCCGAGTTCTATTCGGGCGGCGAGGGCCTGGATGCGGACACGCTCGGCTTCCGCATCGCCGGCATCCGCGAGACCTTCGAGGAGAGCGGCATCCTGCTCGCGCGACCGCAAGGCGCGGCCACGCTGATCGATGCGGAACGGGCGCGCGAGATCGAGGCGGGCCATCGCGCGGCGCTCTGCGAAGGCAAGACGAGCTTTCTCGATGTGATCAGCAGCAACGGCATCGTGCTCGCGCTCGATGCCCTCGTGCCCTATGCGCATTGGATCACGCCGGAAGGCATGCCCAAGCGGTTCGATACCTGGTTCTTCCTGGCCGCGGCGCCACCGGATCAACTCGGTGCCCATGACGGCAAGGAATCTACCGACTCGATCTGGCTCTCTCCGCGTGAGGCATTGGCCGGCGGCGAGGATGGCCGCTTCAAGCTGCCATTCCCGACCACGCGCAACCTGATCAGGCTCGGCCAGCAAGCCGGTGTCGCAGCCGCGCTGGCGGCGGCGCGGGAGATGAACATCGTCACCGTGATGCCGGTCATGACCAAGACCGCCGATGGCGGTCGCCAACTGCGCATCCCCCGGGACGCCGGCTATGATGGCGAGGTCTTTGCGTTCGGGCCGGCCGGCTGATCGGGCATTGAATTCGCCGGGCCGAAAGGTATAATTGTTCTTTATTTGTTCTCGCGATGATCGCGTCGCCCGTATATAATAGGGTTCCGTAGTGCGGATCCCAGCGCGTATACCATGCGTATGCCAGCAGCCTTGGCGGCAGTTTTGAAGCGTATCCGACCGAAGTCGCTGTCCATCGGTCAGTTGACCTTTGGCAGCTTTCTTCTGCTGCTCGCCGTCATCACCGCCACCAGCATGGCGAGCGTGATCGCGATCCGCCATATCGATGCGACCTTTGCCGAGTTGCAGCGGTTGCAGGATGTCGGCGACCTCTCCGAGGAGATCGACCGCCGCATGAACGAGCTTCGGCTGGCGGCGCGTGACTTCGTCACCGATCCGGGAGCGCGCTCCGATCGGGTCGAGCAGGCCGCCACCGAGCTCGGGACGCTTCTGAAGAAGACCCGGCTTGGGCTCGCGCCCGAGCAGCAGGTCACGATCGACGGTGTCGCGCAGCGGCTCGCCAATTATCGCGAGGGCATCGATCGCATCAGCGCCTTGATCGCCCATCGCGCTGAGCTTCTCGCCACGCTCCCGGCCGCCCGGGTGCAGTTCGAGGCGGCGATCGCCGATAATCCGGATCGGATGACGGCGCGGGCGCTGTTCCGGTTGCAGAACCAAGTGGGCTCGGCGCTGCTGGCGCGCGATCCTGCCGATGCCGAGCAGGCTGCGCGCAGCATGCGGGCGCTGCAAATCGATGGTCCTGCGCTGCGTTCGGCGACCGACCGCTACGCCGACGCCATCATTGCGATCGCCGGGACCGAGGACGAGATCGCGCGGCTCGACAAGGAAGTGCTGGGGACCGAGGGGCGGCTGATCGGGCGCGTCACCGAGCTGTTGCGGTCGCTCAGTGCCCAGCAGGGCCGCGTCCTGTCGCGCGATTTCGCCCGCACGCTCGCCGAGACGAAGTGGCAGAGCATCATCCTCGGCGCGGCCGGCGTCCTGATCGGCATCTTTGCAGCACTCTTCGTGGTCCGCCGCACGGTGCGGCCGCTCGCCTCTATTGCGGGGTCGATTCGCTCACTGGCCGCAGGCGAGAAGGACACTTCGATTCCGCAGACCGATGTCGACAACGAGATCGGCGATATTGCCCGTGCAGCAGAAGTGTTTCGCCGGACTTTGCAGGAAGCCGACGCGGCGCGCGAGGCCGCCGTGCGTGCGCTCGCCGAGCAGCGGCTGGCCGAAGAAAGCTATCGCAAGCTGTTCGAGGCCTCGATCGACGGCATCTACGTCACTACGCCCGGCGGCCTCGTGCTCGACGCCAATCCTGCGCTCGCCAGGATCATGGGGTACGACACGGCCAGTGAGCTGATCACCAGCGTCAACGATATCGCCGATACGATCTATGTGCATGCCTCCGCGCGCGAAGAATATCAGCGGCTGATGCGGCGCAACGGCATGGTGCGCGAGTTCGAATACCAGGTGCGTAGGCGCGATGGCGATATCCGCTGGCTGTCGGATAGCGGAACGGTGGTGCGTGACGAAAGCGGCGAGGGGATCCGCTACGAGGGCATTATCCGCGACATTACCGATCAGAAGCGCGCGGAGGACGCGATCGCGGAAGCGCGCAAGCTGCTGCAACAGGTCATCGACACCGTGCCCGCCGTCATCAACGTCAAGGATCGCAACCTGCGCTATGTGCTCATGAACCGCTACATGGCCGGCATCTTCAAGGTCGAGCCCGAGGAAGCGCTGGGCCATACCACCGGCGAATTGATGGTGCGTTATGGTGCAAGCAAGACCGACGGGAACGACAAGCGGGTGCTTGCGACCCGATCCGGACTCGGCTTTTACGAGGAGGAGTATCTCGACGCGACCGGCAGTATGCGGCAATGGCTGGTCAACAAGCTGCCGATCCTGGATGCCGATGGCGAGGTCGACAGGATCGTCACCGTCGCGCTCGACATCTGCGAGCGCAAGAAGAGCGAGCAGGAGATGCGCAAGGCGAAGGAGGCGGCTGAGACCGCGCTGCGCAACTTGCGGGAGACGCAGGCCTCGCTGATCGAGGCCGAGAAGCTCGCCGCCCTCGGGCGCATGGTTGCCGGTGTCGCCCACGAGATCAACAATCCCGTCGGCATCAGCCTGACAGTTGCCTCGGCGCTCGAACGCAAGACGGAGCGTTTCGGCGAGGAGGTCGCGCGCGGTGAACTCCGCCGTTCCTCCTTGAACGATTTCCTCGAGACCAACCGCGACGCGGCAGGACAGCTTGTCGCGAATTTAAACCGCGCTGCCGAATTGATCCAGTCGTTCAAGCAGGTCGCAGCCGACCGCAACTATTCCGATCAGCGCACCTTCGACCTTGCCGATCTGACTGAACAGGTCGTGATGAGTCTGCGGCCAAGCCTGCGCAAGCACAATCTGACGCTCAACGTCGACTGTCAGCCGAACCTGATCATGAACAGCCATCCTGGCCCGTATGGCCAGGTGTTGACCAATCTGTTCCTCAACGCTGTCGCGCACGCGTTTCCCAACGGACGGCCTGGTCTGATCGAAATCCGTGCACGCGAGTCGGGCCGGGATAATGTCGAGATCATTTTCTCCGACGATGGTTGCGGCATGAGCCTCGATGTGCGCCGCCGCGCGTTCGATCCGTTCTTCACCACCCGCCGCGACCAGGGCGGTACCGGGCTTGGACTGCACATCGTCCACAACATCGTCACCAATCGGCTCGGCGGCCGGCTCGAACTCGATTCCGAGCCTGGGGCTGGCACGCGGATCCAGATCATTCTGCCGCGTGTCGCGCCGTTGGAGCAGGCCGCCGAGTAGGCAAGGCGCGCGGCTTCGATGGTGCTTCGTTCGCGCTGCTTTGCGGGAAGAGCAGCCGGGTTTCCTTTGCACCGCGTCTTGACTGTCACGAAGTCGCGAACGAATCGAAACATGGCCTGGTTGATGCATATCCATTACCGCACCGTGGGGTGGTGCTGGAGCAAGGTGGAAATGAGCAACAGGATCTTTTCCGGCGGCCATGCGCCGCACCTGGTCGGAACGGTATTTTCCCGCAACCCGCACCGGCGGCAGCAGGCAGCCGGCTTGAAGCCGCGCTTTCAAGTCACAGGTGCCGCATTGCTGATCGCGCTCAGCGTGCCGCTCGCTTTGGCACGTGATCGCGGCCAGTTTGCCAACTCGTCGCCGGAGATGAAGGCCTGGTTCGACGGCCTGCGCAGCGGCAAGGGGCCGTGCTGCTCCGATGCCGACGGCACGGCGGTGAGCGATGTCGATTGGGAGACCCGCGACGGACACTATCGCGTGCGGCTCGATGGCGAATGGCTCGACGTCCCGGACGATGCCGTGATCACCGAACCGAACCGGGTCGGCCGCACCATGGTGTGGCCGATCCGCGGCTATCAGGGCATATCGATCCGCTGCTTCATGCCGGGCAGCATGACGTAGGCCGGCGACACTAGGACCGAGGGCTTGCGTTCACGCTTATTTCCTGTCGCGCTCAAGCAACTCGATCGAGATGTCTTGCGGACCGCGGATGAAGCAGACGCGCACGCCGGGCCGGATCGTGGTCGGCTCGGTCGTGAAGGTCACGCCCTTGGCTTTCAGTTCGGCCGCAACGATGTCGATGTCTTTCACCGTCAGGCCGAAATGATCGAGGCCTTGATGCGGCGTCGCCGGCGCTGCGTTGACGCCGTCGCCCGGCTCGACCTTGGCGATGAATACGCTCGCTCCGACAAGTCTGACGTCGACACGGCCCGGGCTGCGGATGATCTCAGCGCCGAGAACATCGCGGAGCCATATCGCGGTCGCCTCGGGGTCGGGGCTGCGCAGGTGAATATGGTCCCAGGTGACCTCAGGCATGGTTGGAGTCTCTCGTGATGGTTGACCACGCCGCGGTGGCCGGCGGTGGGAATGGAGGGTGATGGGATCATGGTAGCGAGCGGCGATCGGCAAGGCCATCCCTGCCAGCAGGATTGCGTCGGGTTGCTTGGCTGCCCTCCAATTGTCGGCTTTGCCTGGAACCAATGTTGCTGTGGTCGATTGATAGTTTCGGTGCGCTGACTGGGCAGTCGATGGTGCCGATATGAGCACAGGGCTTTACCGTTTGCTGTGGCGCCGATTTGGCGGGATGGGCACGTCCGCTGCCCCTCGCGCGTCGAAGTCCGGCGTGGCTTTGAAGTCCGCGCTGATCGGTCTGGCCGCACTTGCGATCCTGTTGTTCGGTACCGTCGGGTGGCTCGTGATGTCGGTCGACGACAGCGAGAGCGCAGACGGCACGGTGGCGCAGTCGACCGGCAGGTCGACTGGCGACGATTCAGGCGCGAGCGCGACGGCTTCGGAGCCGCCGCCGGAGACATCGGAGTCCGAGGCGCGGCATGCATCGCTCGGCGAGGGGCGGGCCGATGTTGCGAAACCCGCTGCCGTTGACGACAAATCAACCGCGGCGGTCGAGCCATCACCCCTCGAGGGGCTGAAGATCAGCTCGCAATCCTGGCGGCGCGGTGGCCTCGGATCCAAGGCGCTGGTGACGTTCACACTGCGCAACAACAACCCTTATGCAGTGAAGGATGTCGAAATCGCCTGCGCCTTTCGCCGGCGGGACGGTACCCACCTGACCGACCGACGGCGGGTCATTCCCGGCGAGGTGGACAAGAGGGGGCGGAAGACCTTTACCGCCGTCCACGTCGGATTCGTCAACGTTAACGCCAGCAAGGCCAGCTGCACCTTGGTGGCGGCGAGCAAAAGTTAAAAATTTCTTTCTAAAGTTGTGATTGCGTTTGAACCATGGCGGCCACGCGTGGAACATATCTTTGTGGACTCCGTTGTAGCGAAGGCACGCGGCATCGCGGCCGGAGTGGTATTGTTATGCCCCTATTGCGCTATTTTGTGTTCGTCGGCGGTGTTCTGCTCGCGCTGCTGTTGATCTGCGATGCGATTTTCCCGAACATTCCGCTTCCGTCGACACTGACCTCCGGTACCGATCGTCCCGCCATTCGCATCTGGTCCGAGCGCAAATGGCCGGAGCGGGTGGTGATCGATACGTCCATTCCAACGCCGGTGCATTCGCAGCTCGCCGCCGCCGAGCCGAATGCGAAGGCGGCTGCCGCGCCGGCGCCAGCGCGTGAGGCGTTCGCCCAGATGATGCCGACCGAATCAAAGCAACGGCCGACCGAGGCTCAACGCTCGGCGAAGCCGACTTCGGTCCATGTTGCGGATGCGAGCTCAAGGTCAAGGGCAGCCGGGCCGAAGGCGCAGCTGAGGCGGAAGATTGCCAGGGCTCGTCCAGCTCGTCCGATCGTTGTCGCGCAGCAGCCGCATTTTGGCTTTGGCTGGTTCGCTTCGACTTGGTGACCACCTACGGCCTAGCAGCCGCGGCAGATGCTCTTCATCTTGGTGTCGAGCAGTTTGTCGAGTTCATCGGAAGCGGCTTTGACATAGGGATCGTCGGTGCGCTTGCCGCTGCTTGCGAAGGACGACGTTCCCGCACTATGGAAGCCTCGGCCAAATCCGTGTCCGCCAAAGTGATGACCAAGACCGTGGCCGCCGCGAGCGGCAGCCGGAAGAACGGTCGCGCCGATCAGAAGGGCGGCGATTCCGGTTGCCGCTGCTATGCTCTTCACCATCTGTGATTCCGTCGATGTTGCTGATATCGATCGTCGACCTAATGGGCTGGCCGGCAGGAGATGTTGCGCAGCTGGTCTCGCCGGGCAAGAGTGCTCGTGTTCAGAAGCTTGGCCGCTCCCGATCATGTGAGTTTTGGTGAGTTCCTGCCGGCGCTGCGGTGCGCCGGTCCGCCCTTGTGCCCCGCCGCGGCCTTGATCCTGCGCAAGGTACGCCCCCTCCGGACCGCTTAGCGTGTTTGTGTTGACACCAAGGGCGTTGCCCGGTCGCTCAGGGAGGCGCCGCATGCAAACAACTCCAAATTTGACGATTTCGCCGGACAAAGTCGCGTTCGTCGTGAACAAGGTCCATCAGTACGAGATGGAGTCGACCGAGCCCGAGCTGCTCTCCGACCTGACCGATGACGACACGGTTCACGGTTCGGGCGGGCGTGGCAGGAGCACCGACCGCGCTGAAGTGGCGAGCTTCATTCAAGGCCTCAATGTCGACGAGCAGATCGATCTGGTCGCTCTGATGTGGCTTGGTCGGGGTGACGGTGGGCTCGAGAATTGGGATGAACTGCGGGCGCAGGCCGCTCAGGCCCACAATAACCGCACAGCGGCGTATTTGATCGAGACTCCGATGCTCGGCGACTATTTGGAAGAGGCGCTCTCGGAGTTCGGGCTGTCGCTGGAAGATTTTGAAGAGAGCATCTAGCTGGCCGGAAGGTTGGCTGGCTGCAAGGTTGGAGCATGCTCATGGATAAGATGAAAATTGGAACCGGAGACTGGGTCGTCGTTTGCGACGGGCGCAAGGCATTGATCCTGGAAAACATCGGGGACAGCATGTTTCCGAACCTGCACACCAAGGAAGTGCGTGAGCATCCCGATGAGCGTACGGCTGCGCTCGGTGCCGATGAGCCTGGTTCGGTGCAACCGTCATTTGGCACGGCCCGCAGCTCGGTCGACCAATCCGATTGGCATGACGAAGCGGAACGAATGTTTCTGAAGTCACTGGCTGGGCGGCTGCATCAGGCTGTTCTCGCCGGAGAGACAAGGGCGCTGACGGTTGTCGCATCACCGCGGGCGCTTGGCATGATACGTGCCGACTATTCTGATGCGGTCC
This sequence comes from Bradyrhizobium sp. SZCCHNGR1005, assembly GCF_032489995.1. Lineage (NCBI taxonomy): Bacteria > Pseudomonadati > Pseudomonadota > Alphaproteobacteria > Hyphomicrobiales > Nitrobacteraceae > Bradyrhizobium > Bradyrhizobium sp. SZCCHNGR1005. Next base: position 157,815 of record NZ_JAUEZC010000005.1, on the reverse strand, counting down.
GCAAGGCGCTGCATGGCGAGATCCATAAGGACCTCGTGAAGATGCCGGTCTACGAGATCGAGAAGCAGCTCCTGGCGTGACCTCTCCGCGCCAACGCCCTCGCGGAAGGCGCCTCGGCCTCATGTAAGATCCTCAAAAGATACAAGGCGGGATCATTTGTGAGCCCGCCTTGCCATGCGTTCGCTCAAAAGTGAAGCGCACGTGATGCGTGCGACCGTCGGAGCTCGCTGCAACGAGTTAGTGGGCCGGCTCCAGTTTCGTCCGATCCTGAGGCTTGGCATCGGCAGGAACCAGGCTTGCGTCCCGGTGGGAATCCTTCTCGACAATTTCGTAACCACAATCGCCGAGCCAGGCGATCAGTCGGTCGGCCATGGCGTAGTCCCAGGTCGGATAGGAGCGGGCAATGACCTGCCGCGGCGTAAGCTTGCGAGACATCGTTGCGAATCCTCTTGGCTTGCGCTGTCCTCAATCGTCTCGACACAAACCGTGAAGTACCGGGCGGGTTCCATGTCGGGTCCGGACCATACTCACAACCCGGTGTGCAGGGCGTTCCTAGGCCCGCATGTTGGTCTGAGCCGGCTGTCCAAGTTGCCCGTGGTCAACAGGCGGGAGCAAGCCTTGCGTCGGCGTCCGATAGAAGAAGTTGATCGCTCCCGTTGATCTCGGATTTCTCGACGATTGTGTAGCCACAATCATCAAGCCAGGCGATCAGTCGATCGGCCATGGCATAGTCCCAGGTCGGGTACGATCTGGCGATGACCTGACGCGGCGTGAGCTTAGGAGACATGCGATGACCCTTCCTGATGCTGTCCCGAACTACTTAGAAACGCCCGTATTGTTGGGAAGAAGATTGGCTAATTTGCGGGAATCATTTTGGCGTGAAGCTGTGACTAAATGTCTCGCGCGTGCAGCTGCTCACCGGATCGATCATTCGCCCGATCGGGTTAATTACCGGCAGACCTCTTGCCATCCGCAGCCGGACGGGCCGCATACCTGAGCCTGCCGGCATTGCGAGGTCCCGAGCGGCGGCAGGGTGGGCCGATTGAGCGGCGCAACCGACGGCGCCGGAAGCGGGCAGAGTGTCGGCGGACACGGGCGTGGAAGATCGCCGGCGCGGTCGCAGATCGGCTGGACCTGGCCATCAACGCAGCGGCAGGTGCAGGCCGCGTTCGCCTTGCTGGCGATCAGCAGCAGGGCCAAGCCGATTGATAACCAACGCATGCTCCGATCCTCCCGAGCGACGATTCAGGGCTAACCGACGGACGCTGCGCGCGCAAGCGCTGCCGGAGCGGCCTTATCAATGACCATGGGGCGGCTGAGCGCGTGTGAAAAGTGTGCGCAGTTTGGTGGCGTTTCGTTGCGCTGCTAAGTCTGCCAGGAACCGGACCACTTGGCCCGGAATTGCAAACTGAGCCTCGATTCGTCTCATTTTTGAACGCAGGAATCAGGGAGGAAACCATGGCAAGACTTTTCCTGGCGGTCCTGTTCGCGTCCGCACTGATGGTGGGCATCGGCCCGGTGCGGGCCGCTGACGGATGTGGGCCTGGCTGCCATGCCGGGAGCAACGGCGGCTGCATGGTGGACGGCTGGGACAGAGGTGCACCGGTGCGGAACGAATGCCCGGCCGGGATTCAGCCGCGGCCCCCGTGCGGACCAGGCTTTGCGTGGAGCAAGCGCGATCGCGCCTGCAGGATCAAGTGAAGGCGTAAAGTTGAGAATACCATTCGCTCGGCTCTTTCATCGGTCGCGATTTGGGCGCGATCGTGAGCCAGCATTCGCATCTGTTGCGGGGCGAGCGACCTAATCGTCATTTCCGGAGCTCGTCCCCGGTCCGGCCTCCGCGAGCAGCTCCAAGGCAGCTTCGATCTTGCGCAGGAGGTGCTGAATCTCTTCGGATTCCTGCGGACCGGGATTTTCGTCCAGGCGCTCGATCAACTGTTGCTTTTGGGCTAGCAGCTTCGCGACCGTGCTCATCGACGCCTCCATGGGCCTGCTCCCAAGAACCTATAGGGCAGCTCGGCCGGCCTCCGTGATCCTGTATGCGACCTCGCCAGAGGCGAGCGGCTCAGTTTCCACCAATCCGAGTTCGATAAGTCTTGCGATGCGCTCATGGTCGAACATGGGCGGGCTGATCCAGGGCTCGGAAACCAGCCGAGCCAGGAAATGGCGCTCGATCTCGGTAAGATCCATTGAGCAAAACCTATTGAGCAAAACCTATGTTGCGCGATCAGCTCGCCCAAATCCAGAATCTTAACCTACGTCGAGGCGATGCGAATTTGGAGCCCGAACACAGGCGACGCCGAGGCATCGCCTGCGTTTCACTTCATGATCAAGCTTGCTGCTCGCGGTACGGCTCTTGAAACGATTTCAAGGGTGCCGTTGGGCGCTTCGGCGTCAAAAACGATGGCCCCACGGACCAATTGAAGCCTGGACCAGGCTGGGTCCCGGGACCGCAGTTCCGTCTCGGAGCTGACCGCTGAGACTCAACCGCGGCCCGTCGTTACGGTTCCTTGGGCCGAGACGCCGTTTAACCGCGACGGTGGCTTCTAAGCTGAACGATGCGCCGCCGCGTCATTTGCGGCGCGCGGCCGCACGCGCGTCAGCGATCGCCTGCTTGAACGCCTGTGCGTTGGGAGCGCCGGGGACGCGGAAGTGCCCGATGATGAAAGCGGGGGTCCCGCGGAAACTAAGCGCGACCGCTTGTTCGTGATTGCGTGCCAGAACGGCATCGATGGTGCTGCTGTTAGCGGCAAGATCGTTCTTGGCGCGGGCGATGTCGATGCCGGCCGCAGCGAGCGCCGCGTCGACCTTGTCCTCCGAAAGCTTCTCATGCTGCGCGATCAGCGCTTCATATGCTTCCTTGAACTTGTCCTGATATTTCGCCGCCAGCGCCAGGCGAGCGGCGTAGATCGAGGGGCCGCCGAAAATGGGCCAATCCTTGATGATCCATCTGACATGGCCGTCCTCGCGCACGACCTTGGCGAGATCGGGGCTGACCTTGCGACAATAGGGGCACTGATAGTCGAAATATTCGACGATGGTGATGTCTCCGTCCGCATTGCCGAAGGCTGGAATGTCGGGATCATGGAGGATGCGAGCTTCGCTCAGGATGTCGCCATCATCGTCGTCGGCAGCACGAACGGTGCCCGGCAGAGCGGCGACGGCGAGGAGGAGAGCCGCGGCGAGCGATGCGGCCAGTGTCTTGATTGTCATATTCTATCTTTCTTTCGGTGGTCAGTGAGAGGTGGCGGATGCGGTATCGATGGCGTCGAGCACGAGCTTCTGCGTCAGGAGCTCTGGCAGCAGGATGCCGGTCGGCGCTTTCGGTCCGAACACGGCATTGAAGGGCAGGCCGTAGCGGTCGTAGGATCTGAGATAGGCGGAGATCGCCTCGTTGGGCGTCGTCCAATCCGCCTTGACGGGAACGACATCCGTGGTCAGGCGGTGTCTCACCGCAGAGCTGTCGATGACCAGCTTCTCATTGACCTTGCACGTGACGCACCAGGCGGCTCCGATATCGACGAAGACGGTGCGGCCGGCACGCACCTGCGTGGCGATATCGGCAGGCACCAATGGCTGCCACGCGATCTCTCTGGCGGCGGCCGTTGCGGCGGGCTCGGTGATGCGGGTGGCGGCCATTACCGCCAGGCCGAGCATCACGGCAACGCCGGCTGCGCCCATCGCACGTCGCATTTGGAAGCGGCGTGCCGCCAGCACCGTGACCAGCGAGAGCAATGTGATCGCGAGCAGGGCGGCCGACGTCGGCCCACTGATCTCGGCGAGGATCGTGAGCAGCCACAGCGCGGTCGCGAGCATGGCGGCAGCCGCGAGGGCGCGTAGCGTCAACATCCAGCGGCCGGGTCGCGGGAACAGCGCGGCGAGGCCCGGCGCTGCCGCGAGACTGAGATACGGCAAAGCCATGCCGAGGCCGAGACCAGTAAAGACGAGCATGATCTGAGGTGCTTGTTGCGACAGCGCGAAGGTCACGGCCGTTCCAACGAAGGGAGCCGAACATGGCGTCGCCAGCAGCGTCATGACGAAGCCGTTGAAGACATGCGCCGTGGCCGTTCGGCCCATGCCTGCATTGCCGATGCGGCCGGTGATCCAAAAGGGCAGGGTGATTTCGAACAGGCCGAGCAGATTGGCGCCGAATGCGGCCAGCACGACGATCATCGTGATGAGGAAGGCGGGCTGCTGGAATTGCAGGCCCCAGCCGACTTCGCTGCCGCTCGCCTTGAGGATGGAGAGCGTCGCGGCCAGCACCCCGAATGACGCCACGATGCCGACTGCCGTCGCCAGGAACGCCGACCGCGGTGAGCCTGAATCGGGATGCCCGTGATCGACCAGCGAGACCAGCTTGAGCGACAGCACCGGGAATACGCAGGGCATGAAGTTCAGGATGAAGCCGCCGAGCAGGGCGATGCCGAGGATTGCCCAGATCGACGCCGATCTGCCGGCGGGCGTGGGCTTGGCCCCGATCGCTGTGGAATCTGAGGGCGACTTGGCGGCCTCGTCGGGGACGACCGCTTCCAGCGACCTGTCACCGTCCACGAGGGTGACGCGCAACTTTGCGTATGGTTTGGCCTGATCGAGACCCAGCACAGGTAGGGTCAGGCTTACATCGCTCTCCGCGCGCCGGCTCGCCTGGACGCGTCCGCCCGACACGGCGACGTCGCCATCGATGAACACGTCCATGGCGCTCAGCGATGGCGAGGCATGCACCTCGAGCCTCAGCTGCGGCGAGGGCTGCCGCTCCAGGCGCAGCGAAGTGATTGAGAGAGTGGGAGACGTCTCGCGTGGCACCCGCTGCCGCCACGCATCGATTTGCGCCTGGTTCTCGGGCTGGCTGGATGTCGGCGAAATATCGGCCTGTAGGTTCGCCTCTTGCTGCGTACAGATTTCGGAACAGACGTACAGCACAGCTTTCAGCGCCAGGTGCGCCGGCGCCGAGCCGTCCTGCAGGCGTACTCGCAGCGGAAACAGGACGTGATCGACATAGCCGAACGTGTCGACGTCCTGTTCGCTGAAGCGACGGGGAGCCGGCCATTCGACGCTGACATCGGCGACGTTGCGCGAGCCCGACCAGTCGAATTCGGGTGGCGCACCGGCATCCCCGGCGGAGCGCCAATAGGTGTGCCAGCCCGGCGCGAGGCGGACATCCAATCCGGCCCATGCCGCGGCCGTGCTGCCCTCTGCCGTGGCGTCGCCGATCAGCAAGCGTGCATCGACCTCGGCCTGCTGCGGCAGTCGGCCGGCAACTGCGACTTCCGGGGAGGATTGCAGTGCTCCGAGCAGCAGCGCGGCCAAGCCGGTAAGACGGATGGACATGATGATCTCCCTTGGCATTGATGTGCGGGCATTGATCGTGCCGCGTGAGCGGCTGCGCAGCCGGTACGGCCACAGGGCCGTCACAACTCATGGGACGCTCGGCGCCGATCTTTAGCGTGCGATCAATGATGGATGTTCGTCTGTTCAGGTCGCAGCGTTACGTTGCGCGCGACAAGATCAAGACCGCGTGCCTAGGAGATGTGGCTGGGCGGGCGATAGGGGGACGATGCGTTGCACTGCGCCGGCAAGACATCATTGTGCGGGCGCCACGTTACGACCTGGACGGCCGGGAATGGCTGAACAGTGTCGCTTTCGTTCGCTGGCACGGCCGTGAGGCTGAGACCGGCGAACGGGCACGTGTTGACGGCGCCGGGCAGGACGGCCCTCTTGCAAGGCTTCGGGGCGGCGGTCGTGGAGCCCGACCATTCCGAGATTTCGCGGGGGCCGGAATTGCTGGCCGATGCGGAATTGAACGTTCCGAGCAAGGAAGCCAGGCTCAACACGAGCACCAACAGCGCCGCCGTCATGCGGCGGATCGTCGGGGGCAACGTGATCGTCTGGGCTCTCATCGAAGGACGGTCGTCTCCATTGTGGATGGGTGGCGCGGGCGAGCCCGTGTGGCAACTGACATCTTCGTGACGGTGCAGCGTTGTCCAGATCGCTGCGATGGACTCGAAGGAAGGTCTTGCCCGCCGGTATTGGGTGCCACCAAAGGCTTCGCGCGGACGTTGGCCCGAAGCAAGGGAACTAATCCCGTCCATGAAGGTGACACGCTTCAGTCATTGACGCAGCGCTTGGCCGCCGGTCCGGCCGATCTGCTCCGAATCGGTCGTGGCCCATCCGCAAGCCGTGGCTGGCCGCTCATGATCTGAGCTTGTTAGTCCGCAGCACACAGATGCGCTCTGTAGCCAGCCGCGTTAACCATTTCACGAACGTTGGATGTTACCTTTTATCGTTGGGACGGCGCCATCACTGGTCGGGCGACACAACCGTCGAGCAACGAAAAGGACGCGAGATGTCGCAACTGTCGATCCGGGGAAAGATGGTCGTCGTCATCGCGCTGCTGCTGGCTGCCATGACGGCGCTCGGTTTGCTCGCCGTCCGGGGCATGCAGGCGATCAACACGCACACGGAGCAGATCGCCAACAATTGGCTGCCGAGCGTACGCGTACTCGGCGAATTGCGATCCGCAATCAATCTCAACCGGGCCCAGCTTCGTGCCTACATGACGGCCGACTCCGCCGAGGAGAGGGACACTCTCGACCGGAACATGAAGGCGACGCTCGCGGTCATTGGAGGAGCACGCCGGTCCTACGAGGCGATGATTTCGTCGGCCGAGGAGCGCAGCCTGTTCGACAATTGGTCGCGCGGCTGGGAGCAATATGTGAAGGCGGCGGATGGGGTGCTCGACGTTCTGCGCAACGGGAACGGTAATGCGACCAAGCAGGCGAGCGAGCTGTTCAACAAGACGGTCCGGAGCATCGCCAATCAGTCGGACGAATATCTGAAGAAGGCCATCGACCTCAACAATCGAGGCGCCGACGCCGAGACCAGGATCGCCGCCGAGGGCTATGCGCAGGCATTCACGACGGTGTCGACAATCGTCGTCCTTGCCGTCCTCATCGGCATCGGTGTGGGCTTCTGGTTCATTCGCGACATCGCCCGGTGCATCGCCTCGATCATCCGGCCCATGCAGGCGCTGGGCGAGGGGGATCTCGCGACGGAAATACCGCATCGTGGGGAGAGGACTGAGATCGGCATGATGGCCGATGCGCTGCAGGTCTTCAAAACGGCGCTGATCGCCAAGAGGGAAGCCGACGACATCGCGCAGCAAGAGGCGCAGGTGAAGCTGGAGCGCAGCAGGCGGCTCGATGAACTGACCGGCCGATTCGAGGCGGCGGTGGGCGAGATCGTCGAGACCGTCTCCTCCGCATCAAGCGCGTTGGAAGGTCACGCCGGTGGCCTCAGCAACACCGCCAATCGCGCGGAGAATCTGGCGACCGCCGTCACCACGGCGTCCGAGGAAGCCTGCACCAACGTGCAATCCGTGGCATCGGCGACCGAGGAATTGTCGGCGTCCGTCAACGAGATCAGCCGACAGGTCCAGGACTCGGCTCGCATGGCCAACGAGGCCGTGGCGCAGGCGCGCCGGACCAATGAGCAGGTCAGCGAGCTCTCCAAGGCAGCCGCGCGCATCGGCGATGTGGTCGAACTGATCAATACGATCGCCGGGCAGACCAATCTGCTCGCGCTCAACGCCACGATCGAGGCTGCGCGGGCCGGCGACGCCGGCCGCGGGTTTGCGGTGGTCGCTTCGGAGGTCAAGACGCTGGCCGAGCAGACGGCCAAGGCCACCGGGGAGATCGGTCAGCAGATCTCCGGCATCCAGGCCGCGACGCAGGAGTCGGTCGGAGCGATCAGGGAGATCAGCGGCACGATCGAGAAGCTGTCGGAAATCTCCTCCACCATTGCTGCGGCGGTGGAGCAGCAGGGCGCAGCAACCCAGGAGATCTCGCGAAACGTTCAGCATGCCGCGGCGGGCACCCAGCAGGTCTCGGCCAACGTGACCGACGTGCAGCGCGGTGCCGTCGACACCGGCTCGGCGGCGTCGCAAGTTCTGTCGGCGGCGAAGTCGCTGGCCGGCGACAGCGCAAGGCTCAAGCTGGAGGTCAAGAAGTTCATCGACGGTGTGAGGGCCGCTTGATCCGCTCCGCGTCCCGCGCGACCGGGTCGCGATGAGATTGGACCATCAGCTGCCTGCGCGATCGAGCGCGCCATAGACGCTGCCGAGAACCACGCTGTAGGTGAGCAGCATGGCAAGTGAGAACAGGGCGGGAGCGACGCCAAGCCCGGCGCCTGTCGCGAAGGCGCCGAGACCGATCATCGGGAAGAATAGAACTCCCATGACGAGCCAGCCGAGCAGGCCGTACACCGCGCCTTTGACTGCGCCGGAGGAGCCTGGCAGCGATCGATAAAGCTGACCGAAGACCAGGCCGATGATTGTCGAGCCATTCAGGAAGGACAGTGCCCAGGGCACGATTGGATCGACCGAGCTGCCCGTGATCTGGTTGAGAGTGGCTTGCAGGCTTTCATAGGGCTGGAACGAGGGAAGCAGTCCCGACCAAGACTTGAAGGACATCAACAGCAGGTGGGCCAGGCTGCCGCAGACTCCAGCAACGATCGCCTTGACGATTTCGCTTCGCGCGGCCGTTGGTTTCTCTCCAGAGTTCGGCGAATGCCCATCGCCCCCTGCTGAGGAAGAGTATGCCAATTTTCCGCGTCCGATCTATTTGGTCGACCAGGAATGCACGCTCAAGAGATTGCGCAGCGCCGGCCGCCACTCACCGGTCATCGTGTATTCCAGGCCGACGCGCGCGCCACAAGCGATCGCGAGCATCGTGAGGGGGGCCGAGACGGCCAGCGTCGAAAAGGCGGACAAACCCTGGCCGATGGTGCAGCCCATCGACATGATGCCGCCCGTTCCCATCAGCAGGGCGCCGATCATGTGACGCTTCAGCTCGCGCGCATCGTCGCAGGCTTCCCAGCGGAAAACGCGTGAAAACATCGCCGCGACAAAGGACCCGAGGATCACGCCGGCGACCGAGCCGATGGAGAAGTCGGCATGGGTGCCCGACATGGTCGCGATATACAAGACGGCGTTGCCGAGCGGAGCGACGAAGGTGAGGGAAGCGAGGCGGGCGGGATCGAAATCATCGCTTCCCAACCATCCGGTCGCGAACCAGCCGAAAACAACAGCGAGGCCGACGCCGATTCCCGACAGCAGGAGCCGCGGTGACTTGATCAGACGGCCGTCCGCGAGCGACCAGATCGTCAGGGCCACAGCTGTCGCCGATACGGCGATCGGCCGCGCGAGCGCACCGAGCCGGGGTGACAGCAGGGAATCCAGCGCCTGGGTGGTTCCTTCGGGCATCCGCACGGAGAGCGGCTCGATCAGCGCCAGTCGCAGGAATCCGGTCAGCCCGCGCATCGCCGCCAATGCCGAGATTCCAAGCACCAGGAAGACGACGATCGCGCGCAGGTCTCCGCCGCCGATGCGGACCAGCGTTCCGAAACCGCACGTGCCCACCAGCGCCATGCCGACGCCGAACGCAAACCCGCCAATAATAGCGCCGCCGAGCGGAATGGAGGGCGCGAGATAGATCGATTGGGTGAGGTCGATCAGACCGAGCGCGGCCAGACACTGAGTGCCCACCAGCGCAACGGCCGCAGCCAGCGTGAATGATTTGAGACGCCGCGTGTCTGAGCCGAAGAAGGCATCCTCCAGCATCGCGAGCGTACAGAAGCGCCCGGCTCGCCCTGCCACGCCGAGCACGGCCCCGGCGAACAGCCCGCAAGCAAACATGATGGCAGATTGGTTGAGCATTCCTCCGGACTTTTCTGCGCGCGTTGGCTGTATTGTGCGCCAAGTCGACCGGGGAATCCAGCACCGTCCTCTAGCGGAACGACGGTTCGCGTCGGGTCGCTAGCGCTTTCGTTTGCGCACCGGTTCGCAATAAACGTCGTAAATCGCCGTCAGGATCTTGCGGACGTCATCGCTGGCCAGGCTGTAGTAGATCGTCTTGCCGTCGCGACGCGTCGTGACCAGCCGGTCGAGCCGGAGGCGGGCGAGCTGCTGGGACACCGTCGACTGCCGCTCGCCAAGGAATTGTTCGAGCTCGGTGACCGATTTCTCGCCTTCTGCGAGGATGCAGAGCAGCAGCAGCCGGGATTCGTGGGATAGCGCCTTGAGCATTTCGCTCGCTTCCCGCGCCTTCTCGATCATCTGCTCCAGTTCGGCAGACGTTCCGAGATCCTTGAGCTTCGGTAGCGGCATGAGTTCGTGATCCCTTGCATTCCGTTCAAGAATGAATCTGCGATGGAGGTGCGCTCGTCAAGATACGGCCGAGCAGCCCAAAGAAGAATGAATCCCCTGGGTACCCCCGGATTCGTCCGATTTCGCGGCCCTGGTCCACGACCACGAAGGTCGGCGTGAATGCGCCGGGATCGATCCCGGCGAGGTCCGCTGGAAGCGGCTTGTCCAGATCGATCCGCCGGAGCGGAAGGGCGCGTCCTTCGTCGGTCTTGGGATAGATCGGCGCGATCTCGGCGTTGAAGCGGGCGCACCAGGCGCAACCGGGGCGTTCGAACATCACGAGCTCGGATGCGAAAGCGCAGCTCGGCAGGACCGCGCCGAGCAGCCAGGCCACGGCAAATTTTGCAATCGTATGGGACATGTAGCCATCCTATGGACTTCCACCCATATCTATCATTAAATTCGAATATGTACCAGGGATGGGTGGGGAGACGATGGATCTGGACGTGACCTTGGGGGCCGCACTGCTGGCTGGCCTGTTGTCCTTCCTCTCCCCCTGTATTTTACCGCTCGTGCCGCCCTTTCTGTTCTACATCGCTGGGGTCTCGGCAGCCGAGGCGGGGAGCGAGCCCGACGCTTCCAGGCGCGGCCGGACGGTGGTGTCGGCGCTGTGTTTCGTTGCCGGATTTTCGGCCGTCTTCGTCGGGCTCGGTGCCACCGCCTCGGTGTTCGGTCGGTTCATTTCCGGCCATCTCGCCCAGCTCGGAATCATGGCTGGGCTCGTGATCATCGTGATGGGCCTGCACTTTCTGGGCATCCTGAAGATTCCGCTGCTGTATCGCAGCGCCACGATCCAGATGGGACAGCGGCCGGCCGGCTTTCTCGGCGCGTTCGCGATGGGGCTGGCCTTCGCGTTCGGCTGGACGCCCTGTGCGGGTCCGGTGCTGGCGGCCGTCTTGATGATGGCAGGTGCCGAGGCGACGGTCGGCAAGGGCATGCTGCTGCTGTCGGCCTATTCGATCGGCACCGGCGTGCCCTTTCTGATCGCAGCGGCGTTCACCGGCCGGTTCATGACGATGTTGAAGGGCATCCGTCCTCATCTCGGGCTGGTCGAAAAGACGATGGGGGGCTTTCTTGTCCTGACGGGGGCTGCCTTTCTGACGGGCGTGATCCCGCGTATGTCGCAGTGGATCTTCGAGCTGTTCCCGGGCCTCTCTGCCATCGGCTGATCAGCCGAATCGGAAGTCCAGCAGACTGATGAAGGACTGCAGCTCGATCTGGTAGCGATGAACCAGATCGGCGTCGCCTTTGAGGGCGGCGGATCCGATCTCGCTGGCGCTCGCAATCGCGCCGTCGAGCAGCCGGCGGAATTCGGCCTCTCCGGCGACCTCTGAGGGGGCGAGAGCGTTGCAGCGTTGCAGACGCTCGCGCAGCGCCTCGCCGGATTTCTTCACCCGATCGGGATCGCTCTTCGTCGTGCTGAAGCGCGTCGCCGCAGTTCGCAACTCTTCCATGATTGGCGCCAGTTCGAAGACGCAGCCGCTGAGATCATTGACTCCGGCTTCGCGACTCAGAGCGTGAATGGCCCGTCGCAGCGAGAGAATCTCCGTCCCGGCCCGCGCCGTATCACCTGCAGCCAGCGCGTCAGCTGCGCTGGCGAGCCCGGTGTCTCCACGCACCAGCAGTTCGTGAAGAGCCTGGTTTGGGTAGATCGAAACCTGATCGGCGTGCTGGTCGAGCCGGTGCCAGTCGCTTCTTGCATCATCGATCTCGATCTGGGCCAGGGCAACGTTGCCGGTGCGCGCATAGCTTGCCGCGGTGCGCAGGCTCGCCATGGCGCCTTGAAATAACGTGGAGACATCCAAAGCCTCTGCAGCATGCGTAGTTGCAGCACAGCCGATCCAGGTGAGGACGGATGTGAGGAGAAGTGAGAGGGTGATGGCGCGATGCAACATCGAATGTCCTTTTCACATTCGTTTATTCGAATATCATGTATCGTCCGTCGTAAGCTTTGGCAAAATCCATGAAGTTCCTCAAGCTCTCGCATCGCCCGATGACGCGGCGCAGTTTCGTTGTCGCGATGCCGTCTCTCATCGCGGCAACGGCCCATTCTCCTGCGCGGGCCGAACCCGCGCTGGGCGACGACGGGCTCTATCACGAGCCCTGGTTCCTCAACAGTTTCCTCGACCTGCGTGACGATCTCGAAACTGCTGCGTCCACAGGCAAGCGGCTCGCCATCATGTGGGAGCTGCGCGGCTGCCCTTATTGCCGCGAGACGCATCTGGTGAATTTCGCCGATCCGGAGATTACGGGCTACATCCGCGCCAATTTCGAGGTGTTGCAGCTCAACCTGGTCGGCGCGCGCAAGGTGACCGATTTTGACGGCAAGGAGTTCAGCGAGAAGGAGCTGGCCGAGCGCTATGCCATTCGCTTCACGCCGACCTTCCAGTTCTTTCCCGCTTCCGGCGATGGCCTCGCTGCGAAAGAGCCGGCCGCGCGCGAAGTCGCACGCGCACCGGGCTATCTCAAGCCGCAGCACTTTCTTGCGATGTTCCGCTTCGTGCGCGAGATGGCCTACGAGCACGGCTCGTTTCGCGACTACCTGACCGCATTGAAAGGCTGAGTGCACTGCCGCACCGAAACCTGCTTGACACCATAATTATTCTAATATCATAATTTGTGAATGTGGTGGGGCCGTAAGCCCCGTTGATAAAACCGGCGAGGGTGGCCTCGTCTCAAGGGTGGAAACATGCGTAGCTGGCTTCCGGCCGCTTGCCTCTATCTGTTGCTTGCGTCGACCGTGCAGGCCGATGAGCCCATCGTGCTCACTGTCGTCGATGGCGCGCTGCCGAAATCCCTGACGGGCACGGCCGGAAATGCGGATGCGGGACGGAAGGTTTTCCTGACGCGGACGCTGGGCAACTGTCTCGCCTGTCATCAGGTTTCCAGTCTCAAATCCGAAGAATTTCACGGCGAACTCGGCCCTTCGCTCGATGGCGTCGCCGGGCGCTACACCGAGGCGCAGCTGCGCCTCATCGTTGCCGATCCCAAACGCGTCTTCGACGATACGGTGATGCCTGCGTTCTATCGCAATGAGGGCCTCAGTCGGGTCCGTCCCGAGTTCGTCGGCAAGCCTATCCTGACCGCTGCGCAGGTCGAGGATGTGGTCGCCTTTCTCGAAATCCTGAAATGACTGCCTTTGGAGGATGATGCATGAGGCCAATCAACAGACGACAGGCATTCGTTCTCGGCGGCGGTCTCGTCGCCCTGACGATGCTGCCGATGGCTGCGAATGCCGAGGTAAGCAACGATGCGGCCGAACTGATCAAGAAGTTCACGGGCGGCAAGGAAGCGGCAAGCGGCAAGATCTCGCTTGACCTGCCTGAGATAGCCGAGAACGGCAATACGGTGCCGTTGTCGTTGACCGTCGACAGTCCGATGACCGCCGATAATTACGTCAAGGAAGTGCTGTTCGTCGCCGACGGCAACCCGAATGGCGGCGTCGCGACGCTCATGTTCACGCCGTTGTCGGGCAAGGCCGAGGCGTCGATCCGTATCCGCCTCGCGCAGACGCAGAACGTCATTGCCGTGGCGAAGATGAGCGACGGGTCGCTCTTCACCGAGCGCAAGACCGTCAAGGTCACCATCGGCGGCTGCGGCGGCTGAAACAGGAGAGAAAAAATGGCAGACAAGCCGCGGATCAAGCTTCCGAAGGAAGCCAAGCAGGGCGAGATCATCCAGATCAAGACCCTGGTCTCGCACCTGATGGAATCAGGCCAGCGCAAGGATGCGCAGGGCAAGACGATTCCACGCAAGATCATCAACAAGTTCTCTTGCGAGTTCAACGGCAAGCCCGTGTTCGCCTGCTCGCTGGAGCCGGCCATCTCGGCCAACCCCTACATCCAGTTCAATGCCAGGATCGAGCAGGAGGGGACGTTCAAGTTCGCCTGGACGGACGATGACGGCTCGGTGATTTCGGCGGAAGAAAAGATCACGCTGAAGGCCTGATTGCTGCTGCGCCACGGTCACGGGGAGGGACGGATGTATACGCGCTACGGTGCACTGGCCGTCCTGGCCACGGCTGCGCTCACGTTGTCGGCGATCGCCTCATCGGGCCAGGAGGCGGAGCGAAAGGGCATTCCGGCGCCTCTCGGCCACGTCTTCAAGACCATCATCTCGGGTTACGAGTTTCGCAGCAAGGAAACGCGTGCCCTGCAGGATGACGATCTGGAGAACCCAGGCTTTCTCGCGATCGAGCGGGCGGCCGACGCATGGAAGGCGGTCGACGGTGCTGAGGGCAAGTCCTGCATGAGCTGTCACGGCGAGGCCGAGAAAAGCATGAAGGGTGTCGGCGCCGCGATGCCGAAATGGAGCGACAAGCTCAACAAGCCGGTCAATCTGGAACAGCAGATCAACATCTGCCGCACCGAGCACATGAAGGCGCAGCCTTGGGCCTTCAAGTCGCAGGAGCTGACCGACATGACGACCTTTGTCCGCTACCAGTCGCGCGGCATGCCGGTGACGGTGAAGACCGACGGCCCGATGTCGCCGTGGTTCGAGAAAGGCAAGCAGATCTACTACACGCGGACCGGCCAGCTCGACCTCGCCTGCGCCTCCTGTCACGAGAAGAACAACGGCAAGTTCATGCGCGCCGATTTCCTCAGCCAGGGCCAGACCAACGGCTTTCCGACCTACCGGCTGCGCGATCAGCGGCTGGTCCCGCTCCACGAGCGGTTCGAGGGCTGCATGTTCGACGTTCGGGCCGTGCCCTATGCGCCGTTATCGGACGAGTTCCTCGCGCTCGAGCTGTACGTGGCCTGGCGCGGGATCGGCCTGCCGGTCGAGACGCCATCGGTCCGTAACTAATCAATGCCGCAAGGAGAAGAGCGATGATATCGCGCCGGGAATTCGTTCAGGTTGCGCTTGCGACCGCCGCCCTAAGTGCCGGCGCGGGCGGCGCAGCGACGCGCGCCTTTGCCCAGCAGAAGTTGACCGAGAAGGAGCTGCTGGCTTTCGAGCCGCTCGGCAATGTGACCCTGGTGCACGTCACCGACATCCACGGCCAGCTGATGCCGCTCTATTTCAGGGAGCCGTCGACCAATCTCGGCGTCGGCGACGCCAAGGGCCAGCCGCCGCATGTCACGGGCAAGGAATTCCTGGCTCGCTTTGGAATCGCGCCGGGCTCGTCGGCGGCCTACGCGCTGACCTCGGAGGATTTCGAGGCGCTGGCCAAGACCTATGGTCGGATCGGCGGGCTCGATCGCGCCGCGACGGTGATTAAGGCGATCCGTGCCGAGCGCGGCGACAAGGTGGTGCTGCTCGATGGCGGCGACACTTGGCAGGGCTCGTGGTCGTCATTGCAGACTCGCGGCCAGGACATGATCGACTGTATGGCGCTGCTGAAACCCGATGCCATGACCGGCCATTGGGAGTTCACTTACGGCACCGAGCGCGTCAAGCAGGCCGTCGACGGGCTTGGCTTCCCGTTCCTCGGGCTGAACATCCGCGATACCGAATGGAACGAACCGGCCTTCGAGCCCTCGACGATGATCGAACGCGGTGGCGTCAAGATCGCGGTGCTTGGCCAGGCCTTTCCCTATACGCCGGTCGCCAATCCGCGCTGGATGATCCCGAACTGGTCGTTCGGCGTCCGCGAGGAGGACGTCCAGGCTCAGGTCGACAAGGCGCGCAAGGCTGGTGCCGGTCTCGTCGTGCTGCTGTCGCACAACGGCTTTGACGTCGACCGCAAGCTGGCGAGCCGGGTCAAAGGGCTCGACGTGATCCTGACCGGACATACGCATGATGCGCTGCCCGAAGCGATCAAGGTCGGCAAGACGCTGCTGATCGCATCGGGCTCGTCCGGCAAGTTCGTCTCGCGGCTCGATCTCGACGTCAAGGACGGCGAGGTGAGGGGATATCGCTACAAGCTGATCCCGCTGTTCTCCGACGTCATCACGCCGGATGCGCAGATGGCCGCGAAGATCGCCGAGGTGCGCAAGCCGTTCGCTGCCGATCTCGGCCGCGCGCTCGGCCGCACCGAGACGCTGCTGTATCGGCGCGGCAATTTCAACGGCACCTTCGACGATCTGATCTGCCAGGCGCTGCTGCAGGAGCGGGATGCGGAGATCGCGCTCTCGCCCGGCTTCCGTTGGGGCACCAGCGTCATGCCGGGCCAGGACATCACCTTCGAGGACGTCACCAACGCGACCGCGATCACCTATCCTGCAGTCTATCGGATGGGCATGACCGGCGCGCGGCTCAAGGAGATCATTGAGGACGTCGCCGATAACCTGTTCAACGTCGATCCTTACTATCAGCAGGGTGGCGACATGGTCCGTATCGGCGGCATGTCCTACGCGATCGACGTCAACAAGCCGCAGGGGCAGCGCATCTCCGACATGCGGCTGATCAAGACCGGCACCGCGATCGATCCATCGCGCGAATATCAGGTGGCCGGTTGGGCCAGCGTCAACGAAGGCACGCAGGGGCCGCCGATCTGGGAGGTCGTGTCCTCCTATTTGCAGCGCCAGAAGACCGTGCGTCTCGAGCCCAACCGCGCCGTCAAAGTCACCGGAGTGTGAGGATGATGTCCAAGGACAACAAGAATCAACCAGCCTCGCTGGCCCGGCAGTCCCGGCGCGGTTTTCTCGCTGCGGCCGGCGGGCTTGCGGCATCTGCGGTTGCACCTTCGGCGCGGGCGGACGGCAACCCGGCCAATCAACCGCCGAACGTGCCCGAATGGACGCGTTCGCTCGGTGAGGGCGTCGCAGCGCGCCCCTATGGCAAGCCGTCGAAATTCGAAAAGGACGTGATCCGCCGCGACGTCGAATGGCTGACGGCATCGCGCGAATCCTCGGTCAGCTTCACGCCGCTGCATGAGCTCGAAGGCATCATCACGCCGAACGGGCTGTGCTTCGAGCGGCATCACGGCGGCATGGCCGATGTCGATCCGGCCGATCACCGCCTGATGATCCACGGTTTGGTCGAGCGGCCCTTAATACTCTCTCTCGAAGAGTTGAAGCGCTATCCGCGTGTCAACCGCATCCACTTCATGGAATGCGCTGCCAATTCCGGCATGGAGTGGCGCGGCTCTCAGTTGAATGGCTGCCAGTTCACTCATGGCATGGTCCATTGCGTGCAATATACGGGCGTGTCGCTGCGTACTCTGCTGGAGGAGGTCGGCGTCAAGAGCAACGGCAAATGGCTGCTGGTCGAGGGCGCGGATGCGGCCGCGATGGACCGCAGCCTGCCGATCGAGAAGGCGCTCGACGACTGCATGATCGCCTACAAGATGAATGGTGAGGCGCTGTATCCGGAGCAGGGCTATCCGATGCGGCTCGTCGTGCCTGGCTGGCAGGGCAATCTCTGGGTCAAGTGGCTGCGCCGGATCAAGGTCGGCGATCAACCCTGGCAGACCCGCGAGGAGACGTCGAAATACACCGACCTGTTGCCAAACGGCAAGGCGCGGCGCTTCACCTGGGTGATGGATGCAAAATCCGTGATCACGAGCCCGAGCCCACAGGCGCCGATCAAGCACGGCAAGGGCTTCACTATCTTGTCCGGCCTCGCCTGGTCGGGCCATGGCAAGGTCAAGCGCGTGGACGTCTCGCTCGATGGCGGCCGCAATTGGTGGCCGGCGCGACTCGACGGTCCGGTGCTCGATAAGGCGCTGACCCGCTTCTATTATGAGTTCGACTGGAACGGTGAGCCGCTCCTGCTGCAGTCGCGCGTCCAGGACGAGACTGGTTATGTGCAGCCTTCCAAGGCGGAACTGCGCAAGGTGCGCGGCTACAACTCCATCTATCACAACAATGGCATCCAGACTTGGCACGTGCAGGCCAACGGTGAGGTCGAGAATGTTGAAGTCGCCTAAGCTTGTCGCAGTAGCCGCGCTGGCGTGCCTGACCGGGTCCGCCGCATTGGCCGGTGGGCTGAGCGGGTCCAAAGCCGAGTCGAAGCCAACTGTTGCACACTACGATATCGGCCGTGCACCGACGCCCGAGGAGATCCGCGGCTGGGATATCGACGTACGCCCCGACGGCCAGGGGCTGCCGGTCGGCAAGGGCACGGTCGCCCAGGGCGAGAAGCTGTTCATGGACAATTGCGCGACTTGCCATGGCGAGTTCGGCGAGGGCAATGGCCGCTGGCCCGTGCTGGCGGGCGGCAAGGGATCGTTGACCGCGGACAATCCGGTCAAGACCGTCGGCTCCTACTGGCCGTATGCGTCGACGGTGTTCGACTATGTTCGGCACGCGATGCCGTTCGGCAATGCCGAGTCGCTCGGCGTCAACGACTACTACGCGCTGGTCGCCTATGTTCTGTACCTGAACGACATCGTTACGGATCAGAATTTCGAGCTGAACGAGAAGAATCTCGCCTCGATCAAGATGCCGAACGAAGCCGGATTCATCATGGATGACCGTGCGACCAGCGAAAAGTCCTTCTGGCAGAAAGACCCGTGCATGAAGGATTGCGTCGCGCCGGTGAAGATCACCGGGCGTGCGACGATCGTTGACGTCACCCCTGAAGACGCCAAGGAAGGAAAGTCTAGAGGAGTCGAATGACGCTGGCTGCGCCCAGTGGCCGCGGTCTGATGCTGGCGATCATCTCTGCCGGCCTTCTACTCATGACTGCCGCGCCGCTTCGAGCGGCCGAACCGCACAAGCTGGCGCTGCAGATCAGCGATGACGATCCGGTGAAGATGAACGCGGTGCTCGATGTTGCGGCCAATGTCTCGCGGCACTACACGGGACAAGGCGAAGAGGTCGACATCGTCGTCGTCGCCTTCAACGGCGGGCTCGACATGCTGCTGGCCGACCGCTCGCCGGTCAAGGAGCGCATCGTCGGTTTTGCCAAATCGATGCCCAATGTCAGCTTCATCGCTTGCGGCAACACGCTCGAGACTCTCGCCAGAAAGGAAGGCCGGCAGCCGCGCTTGATTGAAGGTGTCAGCGTCGTCGACACCGGAGTTGCCGCGCTGATGGATCTTGCGGAGAAGAACTGGACGATCGTGCGTCCTTGAATGGGATCATCCGATGCGCTGCCGGTTCGCGCTT
The DNA here is from genome assembly GCF_032489995.1 of Bradyrhizobium sp. SZCCHNGR1005. NCBI lineage: Bacteria > Pseudomonadati > Pseudomonadota > Alphaproteobacteria > Hyphomicrobiales > Nitrobacteraceae > Bradyrhizobium > Bradyrhizobium sp. SZCCHNGR1005. Next base: position 138,618 of record NZ_JAUEZC010000005.1, on the reverse strand, counting down.
GCGTTTCTCTTTCTGACCTCTGCATCGGTGCTTGCCGCCGAAGAAGCGCGCGAATTGACCATCGCCGGGCATGTTACCCTGGGAACGTTGCGGCTGCCGCCCCAGCCTTCGGCGGACATGCCCATCGTCGTGATGACCCACGGCACCCTCGCGCACAAGGACATGGGGACGGTGCAGGGCCTGTCGAAAGCGCTGGCCGAGCGAGGCATCGCCACCCTCGCTCACACGCTGTCGCTCGGTGTCGACAGGCGCAAGGGCATGTACGATTGCGCGATCGCCCACGACTATACGTCGGAGGATGCCGTGGCCGAGATCGCGGCGTGGATTGCCGAAGCGCAGCAAACGTCGTCGCGCGTGTATCTGCTGGGCCATTCGCGCGGCGGCAACCAGGTCGCGCGCTATCTGGCGTCGCATCCGCCCGGATCCATCAAGGGAGCCATCCTGCTGGCGCCGGCCACGACCGCCGTCGAGACCGGTTTGCGCGCAGCCTATGCCGAAACTTTCGGGCAGCCGCTCGAGCCGTTGCTTGCACGCTCCGACGCTGCCGTGAACGCCGGGCGCGGCGGCGAGTGGATGACGATGCCCGGCTTCATTTATTGTCGCGACGCCAAGGTGACGGCTCGCGCTTTTTCGGCTTTCTATCGGGCCGACCCGCGCCAGGACACGGCCGGCCTGATCGCCGAAATTGCAGTTCCGGTCCTCGTGCTTGCCGCGGCTCAAGACAAGACAGTGCCGGATGTGCAACAGTCATTCGCACCGCTGGTCTCGCGGACAGGGCGTCGCGTGCGGCTCGAGACCGTCGAGGACGCCGATCATTTCTTTCTCGATCTCGCCGCCGATGATGCCACCGATCGCATCGCAGGCTTCATCACGGACGTGCGTTAGGAGGACTTCATGGAACGACGGTCGATCATGCGCGCCGGATTTGCCGGCCTCATCGGAGCTTTCGGCATCAGCCGGGCGATGGCGGCGCCTGAACGACCGCGGCAGCGCGTCGTCTACCATCTGGCGGATCAGGATCGCGTCCTGTTCGTTCTCGGTAATATCCAGAATCATATCGACGGTACCGGCGGGCCGGGCAAGGCGGATATCAGGCTGGTCGTGCATGGTCCCGCTCTGCGCGCCTTCCACGCGATCTCTGTCGATACCAATATCGCGGGACTCGCGGACCGCCTGATCAAGGCCGGCACCGTGTTCGAAGCCTGCGCCAACACGATGAAGGCGCAGGGCGTGAAGCTGGATGATCTCACGGATGGCTTCATCGTGGCCGAGAAGGGCGGGGTGGTCAGGCTGACCGAGCTGCAGCAGGACGGCTACGCCTATCTGCGCCCTTAGCGGCGAGGTCTAACGCGAGACCGTGGCCGTGTTCACCGAAGCGATCGATCTCCTGGGCGAAGATCTGGTCTCCCTGTTGGGCGGGCTCTTGGTCGGAGGCCTGTTCGGTTTCTTCGCCCAGCGCAGCCGCTTCTGCCTGCGTGCCGCGACCATCGAGTTCTCGCGCGGGGAAGGCGGGGCACGCCTGTCGGTCTGGCTGCTCACCTTTGCCTCCGCCGTGCTGGGGACGCAGGCCTTCGTCGCGGCCGGTCTGCTCGACGTCTCGGAAGCCCGCCAGCTCGCGCAGCAGGGCAGCATCTCCGGTGCCATCATCGGTGGCCTGATGTTCGGCTGCGGCATGATCCTGGCGCGCGGATGTGCCAGCCGCCTGCTGGTGCTGTCCGCCAACGGCAATCTGCGTGCCCTGTTGTCCGGCCTCATCTTCGCGGTTGCGGCCCAATCCGCCTATCGCGGACTGCTGTCGCCGGCACGGGAGTGGCTGACCAATCTCTGGTTGGTCGACGGCGGGCCTTCCCGTGACATCATGAGCTTGTTCGGCGGTGGCACGCCTGAGAAGCTCGGCTTCGGAATGTTGTGGCTGCTCGCCGGCCTCGCCGGCGCGCTGCGTTTCGGGGTCAGCCGGCGCATGATGCTGGCCTCTGTTGCCACCGGGGCAGCGGTCGTTGCCGGCTGGATCTTCACCTACCATCTGGGGCATGCCTCGTTTGCGCCCGTGACCTTGAAGAGCCTGACATTCAGCGGGCCCTCCGCCGAGCTCCTGATGCAAGTGGCTGCCAACCAGCATCTCAAGCCCGATTTCGACCTCGGCGTGATCCCCGGTGTTTTCCTCGGCTCCTTCGTTGCGGCGGCGCTGGCGCATGAGTTGAACCTCGAAGGCTTTTCCGACGGCCGCGGGATGCGCCGCTATCTCATCGGCGCCGTGCTGATGGGATTTGGCGCGATGCTTGCGGGTGGTTGCGCGGTCGGGGCTGGCGTGACCGGCGCCTCGGTGTTTGCGCTCACGGCCTGGCTGGTGCTGGGCGGAATGTGGTTCGGCGCAGCGGTCACCGATCTCGTGGTCGACCGCTGGATGGCGGCTCCCAAATCGGACCTGCGTCCCGGCGATCTCTCCGGATCGGCGGCGTCATAAATATCTTCACAAATTCGAATATACGAATATAGTAAATTTCATCAGCGTTGACGCTGTCGAAGGCAGGGAGGTGTTCGCCGTGACGATGATGACCGATGTCATGGTCCGTGACGTGCCAAGATCCGAACCGAGCAGATGGTCGCCTTATCTCGTCGGTGCAGGGATCGGCGTGTTGAGCTGGGTCGCTTTTGCCGTGTTCGGTGATCCGCTGGGCGTCACGACCGCTTATTCTCGCGTGGCATCGCTGTTTGCGCTTCCGGTGTTGGGGCCTGATGCCGTGGCGGCCAACAGCTATTGGAAAGCAATGCCGCTCAAATGGGATTATGGCGTCTGGTTCCTGGTCGGCATTCCGCTCGGCGCTTTCCTGGCCGCAATCGTCTCGGGTACCTGGCGGCTGGAACTGGTTCCGGAGGTCTGGAAGGAGCGGTTCGGCCCGTCAGTCTTCAAGCGCTTCGTCGCAGCGTTTTTCGGCGGCATTGTCATCATGTATGGCGCGCGGCTGGCCGGCGGCTGCACCAGTGGCCACGGCATCTCCGGCGGGCTTCAGCTTGCCGTGTCGAGCTGGCTGTTCTTGGCTGTGATGTTCGCGACCGGCCTGTTGGTGTCGCGCCTCATGTTTCGCAAATCGTGAAAGGGATCAGGTCATGACCTCGATGATGAGCATTGCCGGCCCGCTTCTGATGGGCGCCGTGTTCGGATATCTGCTGCAACTGGGCAAGGTCACAAGCTGCAACGTGATCGAGAACCAGTTCCGGCTGCGTGACTTCACCGTGCTGAAAGTGATGGGCACGGCAATCGTGGTCGGCGGCGTCGGTGTGCTGCTGCTGGTCGATACCGGCAATACCAAATACTATGTCAAGGACGCCAATATGCTGGCGGTTGCGCTGGGTGCCGCGTTGTTCGGCATCGGCATGGTCGTCTATGGCTATTGCCCCGGAACGGCTCTCGGCGCGATTGCCAGCGGCAGCGTGCACGCCGCCGTCGGCGCGTTCGGCATGATCGTCGGCGCCGTTCTCTATGCGCTCAGCTTCGACTGGGTGAAGGCGCATGTCCTCAACGTCTGGACGCTTGGCAAGGTGCGGTTGCCCGACATCACCGGCGTGCCCGACGCGGCCTGGTTCGTCCTTCTCGCGATCGGCGCCGGCGCGTTCTTCTTCTGGGTCGAGTCGTCGGAAGCCAAGCGGGCGCGTCGCTAGAGCGACCCCGGGAGGGGCGCAATGCAGTCAGATCATGGAGAGACCAACGATGTTGTCCGGATTATTGAGCAAGCTGACGGGATCAGCCAGCGTCCCGGCGATCGAGCACGATGAATTGGTTCGCGCGCATCAGGAGCGTAGCTGCGTCATTGTCGATGTGCGCGAGCCGCACGAGTTCAAAAGCGGGCACATTCCGGGCGCCGTCAATCATCCGCTGTCGCAGTTCGACCCGGCAAGCCTTGCCAAAGACCTTGCCGAGGACAAGCCGGTCGTCCTGATCTGCCAGGCGGGCGGCCGCTCGGCCACGGCATTGCGCCGCGCACTCGCTGCAGGCGTCGAGGGGGTGCGACACTACGCCGGCGGCATGAGCGGCTGGCGCGCGCGGGGCGGTCCGGTCGCTTAGCGCGGCGTCACCCGGGGCGGCTTGGCCATGGGCCGGCGAACTCGCCGGCGAACTCCTGGCGGCGTTCGACACTTCCGCGGGCGGTCGCGCTGCCGCCCAGGCCAGTCGAGGCGGCGCAGCTGAAGGCCCCAAGCTAGGCTGTCAGCGGACCTCTTGTCGTAGGACCGGGCTCTCCCGCCAAGTCGTACGGAGCTTCGCATCAGGCAACTGACGTGCCTGTGACGTTGAGGGGCGACGCAGAGCTATTGCGCGCTGCTAGAGCACATTGATCGGGACCTTCAAAAAGGTCTTGCCGCTGGCATCCGGTGGGGGCAGGTGCCCGGCGCGGATGTTGATCTGAAGCGAGGGAATGATCAGGCGCGGCATGCCGAGCGTCTTGTCGCGCGCCTCGCGCATGGCGACGAACGCGTCTTCGCTGACGCCGTCGCGGGCGTGGATGTTGTGCAGCCGTTCTTCGCCGACGGTCGTTTCCCAGCGAACCGCCCGGCCGTCGGGCGCATAGTCGTGGCACATGAACAGCCGGGTGCCGTGAGGCAGGGTTTCTAGGATCTTACGGATCGATCGGTATAGCGTGCGCGCATCGCCGCCGGGAAAATCCGCGCGTGCCGTCCCGCCGTCCGGCATGAACAGGGTGTCGCCGACGAAGGCGGCATCCCCGATGACGTGTGTAGCGCAGGCCGGCGTGTGTCCAGGCGTGTGCATCACGAATGCCGTCGTCTTGCCGATGGCGTAGGTATCGCCGTCCTTGAACAGCCGGTCGAACTGGCTGCCATCGCGGCGAAACTCCGTGCCCTCGTTGAACACCTTGCCGAACGTCTTCTGCACCGTCAGGATATGTTCGCCGATCCCGATCCGCCCGCCGAGCTTGCTTTGAATATAGGGCGCCGCCGAAAGATGATCGGCATGGGCGTGGGTCTCAATCAGCCATTCGAGCTGAAGCCCGTTCAACTTCACGTAATCGATCAGAACGTCCGCGGATCTCGTGCCGATGCGAGCGGCCGCATAGTCGATATCCATGACAGGATCGATGATCGCGCACGACGACGAGGATGGGTCCTTCACGACGTAGCTGATCGTGTTGGTCTCCGGATCGAAAAATCCTGCCACTTTCGGCTGGACGCTGATGTCGATGGGATAGGGCATGGCTGCTCCAGGGCTAGGGCAAGGAAGGCGTCGCGGCTCGTCCGCGTCGCCTTCCTCCGGGCGGCCCAATCATCTAGCGGATTTGGCTCCGCAAGTGTTGATGCCGAGCATCGCGTAGGGCGGGCACCAACCGATCAGCGCCGTTCCGAGCGGGATCAATCCCAGCAGTCCCCACAATGTCTTGGGGCCGACGAATACAAGGCTCAGGACCGCCAGTCCAACCACGAGCCGGATCAGCCGATCCGTCTTGCCGACATTCTGTGTCATCGAGGTGCTCCCCTTGGCTTTGCGATGATGACCGAAAGAGTAGGGCAGGGCGCGCCGGACGTATGTAACTAAGTCACCGAGCGGCGAGCGTCGGATTGGGACGGACCATATCAGCTGTGTTGCGCGAGCCGCGTGAGCGCTGCCCGGTCGACAATATCGACTGTCCCGCGCGACACTTTGAGCCAGCCTCGGCGGGCGAATTCGTTGAGCTGCCGGCTGATGACCTCCCGCGCGCTGCCGAGCTCGTTGGCAAGGTCCTGGTGCGTTGCGTTGATGTGTCCCTTCGGGCCGGAAAGCTCGACCAGCTTCTGCGCCAGTCTGACGTCGATGCGCGCGAAGGCGACTTCCTCGATGACGCGAAACAGGTTGGTGACGCGGCGACTGAAGGCGGTAAAGACGAACTGGCGGAATTCCCGCGAACTGGCGATCAATTGGTCGAACAACGCGCGCGGGATCGCAACCGCCCGGACCTTGGTTTCGGCTATTCCTTCGGCTTGGTATTCCTCGTAGCCCATCAGGCAGGCCGTGGTCAGCGCGCAGCTCTCGCCGGCCTGGACGCGGTAAAGCACGATCTCGCGGCCCGACTCCGATGTCTGCTGAACGCGAATCGTTCCTTCGAGCAGGAGCAGGAAAGACTCCGGGGCCTGGCCGGGCCCGAAGATCCGGCTGTCTTCGGGCAGCTCGACGATCAGGCTCGTGTCACGCAGTTGGACGAAGACGTCGCGCGGCAACTGCCGGATCGGCGGGAAGGCGTGCGTCCAGTCCTCGTTCGGCGACATGGCAGGATCCGTGCAAGTGCAGGCCCACTTGAGGTGGTCTGCCACAGCATCATGAATGCGTCCAGCCGAGGGGGATGGCACGATCAATCGAGACTGTTGCCGCAAGAAGCGCGTCCAGCGCCGACGGAAATGCCTGGCGAAGTGGCCTTGGCGCGCTCGGAGAGATTCGAACTCCCGACCCTCGGAATCGAAATCCGATGCTCTATCCAGCTGAGCTACGAGCGCGTGCTGGGCCTATCGGCCACGGGGCCTCCGGATAGCAGACTTGGCGAGAGAGGGCCAGTGTCCGCTGGCCCTTACGCGCGGATCATTGCGCGGTTATGCCGGGCTACCGGTCGTTGCACGAGATCAGAAGCAGGGATGGCGGGCTCGGTCCTGGCCGACATAGGCGGCCGAGCTCTGATAACAATGGTTCGTCGACGGCCCGTCATAATAAGCGAAGGTTCCGGGTACCTCGCCGGGGCCGTAATTGTGCAGGTAGCTGATCGGATAGGGCAGTCCGAGATAGCTGCGATGACCGTGATGGTGGCGATGGTGGCTGCGCGCTTCTGCCAGCGAGGGGACCAGGCTTGCCGCTGACACAATCAAGGCGGCGGCGAACAGCTTCGACATGCTCATCTCATTTCTCCGGAAACAACGCTAAGGCCCGTTGTCGAACCAATAATCTAGCGCGAACGGGCCGGAAAAGCTGCGCAAAAGCGAATGAGGATTGCCAAAATTTTGGCCTTTTCCGGATGCTTAACCGATTCCTAAGACAGTCCGGCAAAAGTCCTGCAACGTAAGGTGGGGGGTAGCGCCCCGCTGACATCCACCGGGGTTCTCTCTTTTGAAGCGCCGCCTCTCGCCTCTGCTGATGCTTTTGCTCGTCGCCGCGACGCCGGCGCGCGCCGACCTGCACATCACGCGCGACCATGGCGGCTATATCGAGGAATACAAGGCCAAATACCAGCACATCCGCGATACCAAGCAGCGCGTCATCATCGACGGTATCTGCAATTCGGCCTGCACCCTGGTGTTCGGCATCGTGCCGATGAACAAGATCTGCGTCACCCCGCGCGCAAGCCTCGGCTTCCACCTGGCCTATTACGACAAGGCCTTCACCTTCGGCATCAAGGTCACCAGCGTTGAGGGGACGTCTGAATTGATGTCCTATTACCCCGACACGGTGAAAGATTGGATCCGTCGCAATGGCGGGCTCACGACCGAGATGAAGAAGATCAAGAACGGGGTCGAACTCTGGAAGATCGTCGATCCCTGTCCCGACGCCTGGTAACGGCATCCCGTCGCCCCCGTCACGCGGCCGCGCGCTTGGCGGGCTGATTGGTTTCGGCCGAGACCAGGAGCACCGGCGCGCTCGAGCGGGCGAGCACGGTTGCAACGATCGCACCGAAATCCAGCGTCTCGCCTTGCAGGCGGTCGGCGCCCAGCACAACCAAGTCTGCGTTCATCGTGGCCGCTTCCTCCAGGATCGCTTCGTCCGGCGCAGTGTTGCCACGGGCGGATGTCGTCGCGCTCAACCGATAGTGTTCCGCGGCGATTGCGGCGTCCGCCAGCACCTGCCGCGCGCGTTCCTGTTCGCCGTCGGATCCGGCGCAGCTCGCGCCGTTGCCGCTTGTCGTGGAGATGTAGAGCAGATGCAGGCGCGCGCGACTCGTGCGGGCAATCGCAATCGCGACTTCGGCGCCACGGCGCGCTACGCTGCGCCCGGAGACCGGCACCAGAATGCGCCCGTTGTGCGGCGGAAGCTCAGCGCCCCCCTTGGCCAGCACGAGGGCCAGCGGCCCCTCGAAGCCAGCGGCGAGCTCTTGTACGGCCGGGCTGAACCCGCCCTCGGGGGACAAGACGCCCTCGATCCCGACGATCATAAGGTCAAAACCCTTGCGGGCCTCGTCCTCCACAGCTTCGCGTAGCGTGGTCTCACGCGCGCGCGTCATCACATCCAGCGCGCCCTGCGTTCCGCTCTCGCTCGCGCCTTGCTTCGCAGCATCCTTGACAGCTGCTTCCGAATTGCCGGTGGGGGCCGAACTCGAGGCATGCGCGCGCTCGTTGACCTTGAGCACGGTGATCGGCCGTGCCTCCGGTCCGGCCAGAAGCCCCGCGATCTGCGCAGCGAGGCGGGCACTCGCGCTATCATCCACCGCTAGCAACAGCCGTTCGAGATTGCTGACGAAGCTCTTGTCTTCGAACTCCTCGCGCTCCAGCCGGTCTTTCTCGTCCTGTCGTGGCGGCAAGCGCGCCAGCGCGGCGCGCAGCATTGGCGGCATTGCCAACGTGGTCAGGATCGCCATGATCACGATCATCGAGAACATGGTCTGGCTGAGAACCCCGATCGAGAGGCCGATCGAGGCGATGATCACCTCGGTCGAACCGCGTGCATTCATGCCGCTGGCGAGCGCCAGCGACTCCTTGCGGTCGAGCCCGCCAACGGCACCGCCAACCAGCGCGCCGGCAAATTTGCCGAAGCTTGCGATCACGATCAGGCCGGCCGTGAAGAGCAGCAATTCGGGCGTGCGCAACTGCGTGAGATCGGTTTCGAGACCTGCCAAGCCGAAGAATACCGGCGTGAACAGGCTCGTGATCAGGCCGCGCAGACGTTCGTCGATCTGTCGGGTCAGGATCGGGGATTCGCCGACCAGCACGCCGGTGACGAACGCCCCGAGCACCGTGTGAACCCCGATCAGATGCGTGATCAGTGCCATCGCGCTCATCAGGAGCAGGATCACGGTGACGACCGGTGATGAACTCACCAGGTGGTCATTGGCAAGCCTGATCAGCAGGAAGACCAGCCGCCGTCCGACGGTAAAGCTTAGAGCCAGAAACAGCAGTGTGCCGAGCACAGCCTGGCCGATCGAGCGCAGATCCAATGTGTCGTGCGCGGCGATGCTGAAGATCATCGCAATGATGATCCAGCCGATCGTGTCGTCGATGATCGCAGACGCCACGATGATCTGGCCGACGTTACGGCGCATGAAGTTCATCTCGCGCACGACCACAGCGACGATCTTGACCGAAGAGATCGAGAGCGCCGTGCCGAGGAACAGCGAGGCAACGAGCCGGGCCTCGGGCTGGGGCAACAGGCTCGCAGGCATCACCTCGCCAAGCGCAAAGCCGCAGGCGAACGGAACCGCAATCCCGAACAGGGAGATGGTCATCGCGGGGCGGCCGACCTTGCGCACCAGCTTGAGGTCGATCTCCATGCCTGTAAGCAGCAAAAGCAACAGGATGCCGAACTGGGCGAGGCCCTCGATCATCGCCTTCTGCGCCGGCGCATGCGGGAAGATTGCGGCTTGCGCCGAGGGCCAGATCCAGCCGAACACGGAGGGGCCGAGCAGAAGGCCGGCGAGCAGTTCTCCGATCACCGAGGGCTGGCCGATGCGCTGCATCACCTCGCCGAGCCCGCGGCCGATCCCGATCAGCAGGGCGACCTGGACGAGCAACAGGAACTCCGAGCCACGCTCGGCACCGCCGACCTCGGCATGCGCGGCCGGCGCGATCAGAACGACGGCGAACCCACCCCACACAATCGTTCGGAGCCTGCGGCCCATCGCATCCTCCGCGTTCACGACCGGTATTGTCGGTCGCAGCGGGCTAAGCGTGGTCGTACGGAGAAGTTCCAGCCCTCGCGCCGGTGGCCGGCGCGAGCAGGGCGGTATCGATCGAGCTCGCGACGGCGCGGAGCTCAAAACGAAACAATCCAGCACCAGACTGTCCCTCATCGGGCACTGGATTGTTTCGCGACAGCCAATCTCTGAGCGCCAAATGCGCTCTCGGATCGGTCTTGATCTCAGCGCTTGGCCTTCTTGGTCTTCTTCTTGCTGGCCTTCTTGGCCGTCTTGGCGGAACTCTTCGCGCTCTTCTTGGCGGCTTTCTTGACCGTCTTTTTCGCCGCCTTCTTGCCGGTCTTCTTGGCAGACTTCTTGGTCGCGACCTTCTTGGCCTTGGCGGCCCGCTTCGGCGCGGCCTGCTTCGGTGCGGCTGGTTTGGCAGCCTTCTTGGTCGCGCGTCCGACCTTGGCGACCACGGTCGTCACCGCTTCTTTCGCGGTGTCGGCCGCAGTGCTGATCGCATTCGTCGCTTGTTCGATGAGAGGCGTATCGTCCATATCGGTCCCCCGATGTGTTGAAACGCATGAACGATAGCTGGATTCTCGGACCTGTCAAAGCGAAGCGCAACTAATCAGCTCCGGCGAAGCGTTGCGTGGGCTGCGAGGGCGCGTTCCCGCGCTCGCTTGTGCTCGACGATCGGGGCCGGATAGGTTCGGCCGAGTTCGATGCCGGCGCCGGCAAGCTCGAGCGGCGGCGCGGTCCAGGGCTGATGGATGAGCGGTGCGGGGAGGCGCGCCAACTCGGGCACCCAGCGCCGGACGTAGGCGCCGTCGGGGTCGAACTTCTCGCCCTGCAACACCGGGTTGAACACCCGGAAATAGGGGGCGGCGTCGGCGCCGCAACCTGCAACCCATTGCCAGCCGGCGGGATTGCTGGCGGGGTCCGCATCCACCAGCGTGTCCCAGAACCATCGTTCGCCGGCCCGCCAGTCGATGAGCAGATGCTTGACGAGGAACGAGGCGACCACCATCCGCACGCGGTTATGCATGGTTCCGGTGTGCCAGAGCTGGCGCATGCCGGCATCCACGATCGGATAGCCGGTCTGACCACGCTGCCAGGCGGCCAGCGCTCGGCCGTCGTCACGCCAGGGGAAATCGTCGAACGATCGCTGCAGGTTGCGCCTCGCGAGGTCGGGGTTGTCATAGAGCAGCTGGCGGCTGAACTCGCGCCAGCCGAGTTCGCTGAGAAACTTGTCGATCCCAGCCGAGCGAGCCGGCTGTTCGGCCGCGGCAAAGCGCGCGGCGTGCCAGACCTGCCGCGGACTGATTTCGCCGAACCGCAGATGCGGCGACAAATGTGAGGTCGCATCGAGATCCGGACGGTCGCGATCGGCGGCATAGGTCTGCACGGACTGCGCGAGGAACGCGGCGAGCTTTGTCCGCGCGGCTTGCTCGCCGACGTGCCAGGTTGCGCGCAGCCCACCGGCCCAGTCGGGCCTGGTTGGCTCGAGCCGGAAGTCGTCGATGGCAAGGCTCGTCAATCCTGCAACCGAGCGAAAAGAATGGGGCGCCGGCAGGGGATGCGGCGGGTCGCCCATCGCCTGCACGCGTCTCCAAAACGGGGTGAACACGCGCGGTCCGCGGCCATCCTTGCCCCGCAGCACGGCGGGGTCGACCAGAAGATCGTCGGGAAAGCTCTCGCTTTCGATGCCAAGGGCGGCCACTGTCTCTGCGACCTCGGTTGCCACGGCTTGCTGCTGCGCCTGCGCGACATCGTTCCAGAACACGGCTGCCGCATTGGTCTCAGATGCGAGCGTGCGCAACACCTCGGCCGCCGCACCACGCCGCAGGACGAGGTCGGCCCCAGCGGCACGCAGACTTGCCTGCAGCGATTGCAGCGATTGCGCCAGCCACCAGCGCGTCGCGCCGCCCAGCGGGCGTAAGCCTGGACTCTCCTCGTCGAAGACATAGACGCAGATGACCGGCGCTCCGGTGCCGACGGCTGCGTGGAGGGCAGGGTGGTCCGATAGGCGGAGGCTCTCGCGGAACCACAAAATAATAGGACGCACCGGCATCTTAGGTGTCCTTCTACCGCGTGAGGGGCCCGAGTCCGTAATTCTCCGTGCCGGAAATAACGGGATCGAAACGAAATACGGGCAAGATGCGAACCGGTTGCAATTCCCAAAAAAGGTCGAATCCGTTGTCCGTCAAGCTCAAGCTGGGCACGAAGGCGCTTGTCGGCGCCGCCCTCGTCATCGCGCTCAACACCGCGCTCGTCATCGGCGCGGCCTATTGGTCGCTGACCTCCGACTTCGACGAGCGCGCCAAGAAAGATATCGAGGGCAATCTGCGCACCCTGGCGCTGACCTTTGCCGAGTCGTTCAAGGACGCCAAGGTGAGCTTGCAGGACGGCTCGGTCGTCCGCATCGAGATTCCGGCGTTTCCCGAACTCAAGGATCACGCCATCGTCGACCGCGCCGTCTCCTATGCCGGCGGCAACGCAACCTTGTTCGTCTACGACGATGCGAGCGGGCAGTTCGTGCGGCGTTCGACCAATGTGAAGAAGGAGAACGGCGAGCGCGCGGTCGGTACCCAGCTGGCATCCGATCATCCAGGGCAGGCCGCCCTGCGGCGCGGTGAAGCCTACAAGGGCCCGGCGACGCTGTTCGGGAAAACCTTCATGACGGCCTATTTTCCGCTCACCAATCCGGCCGGGAAGGTGATCGGCATCCTCTATGTCGGCGTGCCCATGGCCGAGCTCGACGCCATGCTGACGCAGGCGATGCGGACCATGATGATCGCAGCCGCCATCGCGGCGCTGCTCGTGCTCGGGCTCACCGTGGTGGTCGTACGCCGCCTCACTAAGCCGCTGTCCTCGGTGACCGCCGCGCTGACCGGCATTGCCGAAGGCCGTGACGACATCGCGATCGATTGCGATGACCGCGGCGACGAGATCGGCGAGATCGCGCGGACCTTGGCGGTGTTCCGCAGCGCCTCGAGCGAGCGGCAGCGGCTGCGCGAAGAGCAGGCGGCTGCGGCCACTGCCGCCGCGGAGCAGCGCCGGGCCGAACTGCGGCGGTTCGTGGATGGCTTCCAGGCCAGTGTCGGCGGCATCATCGAGCATGTGATGCGCGCGTCCGGCGAATTCGAGCAGGTCGCACAGCAGCTGACGCAGACCGCGCGCAGCACGGCGGAATTGTCCGGCCGGTCGGCGGGCGCATCGGAAGCGGCTTCCGAACACGTCCGCTCCGCGGCTGCGGCCTCTGAGGAGCTGTCCGGCGCGATCGGCGAGATCACCCGGCGCGTGGTGGAATCGACCTCGATCGCCGCCGAGGCGGTCAAGCAGGCCGTGGCCACCGACCAGCGTATCAAGGAGCTGTCGGAAGCCGGCAACCGCATCGGCGACGTCGTCAAGCTGATCACGACCATTGCCGAGCAGACCAACCTTTTGGCGCTGAACGCCACCATCGAGGCGGCGCGAGCGGGCGACGCGGGCCGCGGCTTCGCCGTGGTGGCCCAGGAAGTGAAGACCCTGGCGGGACAGACTGCCAAGGCCACGGAAGAGATCTCCAGCCAGATCGCCAACATGCAGCTGGTGACGCAGGAATCGGTCGAAGCCATCAAGGCGATCGGCCAGACCATCGAACGGATCAGCGAGATCGCCACCTCGATCTCGTCCGCCGTCGAGCAGCAGCGTGCGGCGACGCAAAACATCACCCAGAGCGTCCGCTCGGCCGCGAGCGGCACGAGCGAGGTCGTCAGCAACATCCGCAACGCGGCGCGCGGGGCGGATGAGACCGGCGAAAGCTCGCGCCGGATGTTCGCGTCCGCTCAGGCGCTGTCGGGCGAGAGCCTGCGCCTGAAGCAGGAGGTCGAAAACTTCCTGAACGGCATGCGCGCGGCATAACGCCGGCGCGAGGCCGTTCACTCAGTCCCTCCATCCATAGATCGTCCCGGCCTCGCCGGCCGAGACGAGTCCGCTTTCGACATCTTCGCGCACGGCCTCCGCCGTGCGGGCCTTGGGATCGCCGATGCCGGCGCCTCCGGGCGTCAGCACCACCAGCCGGTCGTCCGGCGGAATGGTCTGAAAACCTTTGCCGCGCAGCTTCTTTCCGCTCTTGAGGCCGACATAGCCGGCCTCGCCGTCACGGCCGCCGTCGCGGCCGCGCGGTGGATGATCGATGCGGTCGAAGGCGGCGAGAATGTCGAACGGCGCATCGACGCCGCTCGCCACCTCGATGATCTGGCCGAGCCCTCCGCGGGTGCGGCCGGCGCCGCCGGAATCCGGCCGCAGCTCCTTGCGCCAGAAGATCAGGGGCGTCTGCGTCTCCGCGATCTCGACCGGCGTGCCGCGCACGCCGCTGGGATAGGCCGTTGCCGACAGCCCGTCCTTGCCAAAGCGGGCACCCGTGCCGCCGTTCGAGGTCACCACCATCGAGAACCCGTAATTGCCGCCGGCGCCCGAGCGGGTCTGGCCGCGCACGTTGAGATTCCACAGGCAGGAGGTGCCTTCGGCCGGCACCCGTTCGGGGATGATCTGGCGCAGGCAGCCGAACACGACGTCCGGCAGCATCTGGCCGATCACATGGCGCGAGGCGACCGGCGCCGGCTTCGGCGCGTTGAGGATCGCGCCCGACGGCGCCGAGACCGTGAGCGGCGCCAGCGAGCCGGCGTTGTTCGGGATCTGCGAGGCGACCACGCAGCCGAGCCCGAAGACCGTGTAGGCGGTGGTGTAGGCGAGCGGCACGTTGATGCCGAACTTCGAGGCTGTCGAGGTGCCGTCGAAATCGACATGGACGCCATCTTCGGAGATGGTCAGTGCGGCCTTGAGCGTGACCGGAGCATCGTAGCCGTCCACGATCATTTCATTGCGCCAGGTGCCCTTCGGCAGCTTGGCGATCTCGGCGAGCACGGCCTCGCGCGAGCGATCGCAGATGTAGTCGCCGAGCTGATCGAGGCTTTCGATCCCGAACTCCTCCATCATCTCGACCAGACGCTGACAGCCGACGTCGTTGCAGCCGGCCAGCGAATAGGTGTCGCCCTCGGTATCGATCGGCAGCCGCGTATTGCTGCGGATCATCGCCATCAGGGTCTCGTTGACGGTGCCCTGATCGATCAGCTTCAGCATTGGGATATAAAGACCCTCCATGAAGACGTCGGTAGCATCGGGGCCGAAGCCGATGCCGCCGATATCCATCAGATGGCTGGTGCAGGAGAACAGTGCGACGACCTTGCCGTCCTTGAAGCAGGGCGTGGTGACGACGAAGTCGTTGAGATGGCCGGTGCCCATCCAGGGATCGTTGGTGATGTAGGCGTCGCCCGGCTTCATCGTGTGCAGCGGAAAATGCGCGATGAAGTGCTTCACCGACTCCGCCATCGAATTGACGTGGCCCGGCGTGCCGGTGACGGCCTGTGCCAGCATGCGGCCCTGAAGGTCGAACACGCCGGCCGACAGATCGCCGCATTCGCGCATGATCGGGCTGAAGGCCGTGCGCAAGAGCACCTGCGCCTGCTCCTCGACCACGGCGATCAGCCGGTGCCACATGATCTGGAGGTCGATCAGGCTCGTTCCAACAGTATCGCTCATGGTCAGGCTGCCTTCCGTTCCATGACGATGCTGCCGGCACCGTCGATATGGGCGTCGAAGCTCATCGACACGAAGGTCGAGGTTTCGTCTTCCGCGATGACGGCGGGGCCCGAGATGGTCGCGCCCGGCGCCATGTCTTCGCGACGATACAGCGGAATCTCGACCACGCGGCCGGCGCGGCCGTCGAAGAACTTGCGGTAGCCGGAGGCCTTGCCGGCCGGCTTGCGCGCCATCTCCGACACCTTGGCGGGATTGCGCGGTTCGGTCGTCACCAGCACCGACCAGCTCAGCACCTCGATCGCCGCATTCGGGATCGCGCGCTCGAACAACGCCGCGTAATCCGTCTCGAACGACTGCCGAAGGACAGGGAGGTCGGTCGCGGTGAGCGGCCGGTTCGGCAACTCGACCGTGATCTCATGACCCTGGCCGACATAGCGCATGAAGGCGGCGCGCCGCTCCCGCACGGGCGCGCCGGCTGCGCCAGGCTCGACCAGGGCGCGAGCTTCGCGCGCCATTTCGGCGAGCAGCTCGGAGACCGTCTTGGTATCGAAATCCTCTAGCCGGACGTGACGGCTGCGCACCAGCTCATAGGCGATGGGGGCTGCAAGAAAGCCGACGGCCGAGCCGACGCCAGCATTGGACGGCACGATGACCTTGGCGACGCCGATCTTCTCGGCGACGCGCGCCGCGTGCAGCGGCGCCGCGCCGCCGAACGCGATCAGCGTATGCTGGCCGACGATGGCGCCGCGCTCGACCGCATGCACGCGCGCGGCGCTGGCCATGTTCTCGCACACGACCTCGTGCACGGCGTAGGCGGCGGTTTCCGCCGACAGTCCCAGCGGTTCACCGATGTCGCGGAGCAGGGCTTGTTTCGACAGCTCGGGAGCGAGTCTGATGGTGCCGCCGGCGAAGGCGTCGGGATCGATCATGCCGAGCGCCACGTCGGCGTCCGTCACCGCGGGGCGCTGGCCGCCACGGGCGTAGCAGGCGGGGCCGGGCTCCGACGACGCGCTCTCGGGGCCGACGGTAACACGCTTGAGCGCATCGATATGCGCGATCGAACCGCCGCCGGCGCCGATCTCGACCATCTCGATCACCGGGATGCGCACGGGCAGGCCGGAGCCTTTGAGGAAGCGCGCGGCGCGATCGACCTCGAAGACCCGCGAACTCTCCGGCGCGAAGTTCTCGATCAGGCAGATCTTGGCGGTGGTGCCGCCCATGTCGAAGGACAGCACCTTTTCCTCGCCGAGCCTTGCCGCGATCTGCGCTGCGAAGATGGCGCCGCCGGCCGGGCCGGACTCGACCAAGCGTACCGGAAAGCGCCGCGCGGTGTCGATCGAGGTGACGCCGCCGCCTGATGTCACGAGATAGATCGCGCCGCGGAACTGCTCGACTTGGAGTGCCTCTTCCATGCGTGCGAGATAGCTGTCCATCAACGGCTGCACATAGGCGTTCGCCACCGCCGTGGAGGTGCGCTCATATTCCCGGATTTCGGGACAGACCTCCGAGGACAGCGTCACGGCGACGCCGGGCAGCTCTTCCTGAAGGATGGCGCCGGCGCGCCGTTCATGCTCGGGATTGGCATAGGCATGCAGGAACGCGAAGGCGACGCTCTCGACGTTCAGTCCGCGCAATTGCGGCACGAGCGCGCGCACGGCGGTCTCGTCGAGCGGCAGCCTGATTTCGCCATGTGCATCGATGCGTTCGGGCACGGTGAAGCGCAGGCTGCGCGGCACCAGCGGCTTGGGCTTGTCGATGGTGAGGTCGTATTGATCGTAGCGGCTCTCAGTTCCGATATCCAGAACATCGCGAAAGCCTTGGGTGGCGATCAGTGCGGTCTTGGCGCCGCGGCGCTCGATGATGGCGTTGGTCGCAAGCGTGGTGCCGTGAACGAAGACATCGATGTCGCAGATATGGGCATGCGCGTCGGCAAGAATGAGACGCGTGCCGTCCAGCACCGCTTGTTCGGGCCGCGTGGGCGTGGTCAGCACCTTGCGCGTCCTGCGCTGCTTGCCCACGTCCAAGACGATATCGGTGAACGTGCCTCCGATATCGACGGCCAGCCGCACTTCGGCGCCCTCAAGCATTCCAAAACCTCCGCATCGCAATCGACCCAGTTCGGCTGCAGTTTGAGCAAGTTCTATGCCTTGATGCCAGGGCGGCAAATGCAGGGGACCATTGCGGACAAGAGGCCACGCCTTCGCTTTCTCGCGATGCATTCGGCACCCGAGTTTTGCGAGGCGACACCCTCGAAATCGAGAGGGTGCAGGGAATGCCGCATAGGCGTTAAGGTAGCGCGAGCATCGATTGATACTTGCGTTTTCGAGGAGGCTCGCGAAGGTGGCGCCCCAACGCGCGTTTTCTGCGGCGCAAGCAACGGATGGTTGGTTGTGGAATGATTGCTTGCAGCAAGGATGCAACGAGCTGCTGCAGGACCCGCCAAGCGCCAGGCGTCGTTAAGCGGCCTGCGTCCAGTGGGGAGAGTCCTCGAAGTCGCTGGCAAGCGGCTCGAGCAACAGGATGATCAGGAGGTGGGCCAGCAGGTAGGGCTTGGCAGAGCGCGGATCGGTTCCTGGCGGCGTCTTGAGGCCAATCAGACTCTTCAGTCGCTTGAACCCAAGCTCGATCCGCCATCGCAATCGATAGAGCGCAAGCACATCTTTGGTGGAGAACTCGTCCCGCGCGAGCGACGTGATCAGAATGACCCAATCCGCAGCCTCCAAAGTTTCTTTGGAGATGATGCGGTTTTCATCTTTTGCGTCTTGCCGGGCTTTACGCCGAGAAGCAGCAGCCGCACCGGTGGGCTTCTTGATTGCGACCAGACGCATAGCCAGAGGCGCGCCGCCCTTGCGCTTGATCCAAATCTCCCGATCGACCAGTCCGCGCGCCTTCGCGGCACGCAATTGGGCCATCAGATCGAACGGAAGGCCTTTGGCGTCAAGCCAACGTGCGTTCTTCCAGCCCGCTCGGATCAAAACGTCGGCCCCGGCTTCGCGGACGGCCGCAATGCGGTCAGGTTGCAGATAAGCGCGGTCAGCAATGCGGATCTCGTTCTTGACCACTGGTATCCGGTCAAACGTTTCGCCCTCTTGCTGATCTGTCAGCTCGAAGTGACCAAAGCGCTCATAGGGCAGATCAAATGCGCTATGAACGCGCCAAAGCTCACTGTTCTTGCGCGCAGCCGGTCCCGCCTGAGGCACTGTCGTCGCATCGATGATGCGGATCAGGCGGCCTTGGCTCGCCTTCGGAGCTGCCGCAGCGAGCAAGCCCTCCACCAGCACCGCAAACCAATCACCACATTGACGCAGCCGATAGAACAACGCCACGCTGGTGAGGTCGGCAAGGCCAACAGAAGCCGCCCATGCGGCTGTCGATCTCAGCCCTCTTTCACCCAAACAATAGGCCAGCATCAGCCGAAGTAACGTCACCGCATCTGGAATCTGCCGCCGACGCGCGAAGGCCTTCGTCTGGCGCGCAGTTTTCTCGAGCTGCGCAGCCCCGCCCAGCTGCGCAACCACTCTCGTCCAGTCCTCGTTCAGGAGCGATTCGTCTGCCATCCCCTGTTCGAATCACGGCGGATTCCAACACTCAAGCATAAACTTAACGCCTATGGGGAATGCCGGGTGAAGGCCTCACCCATGGCCCGCCTGCGAAAGAAAAGCAGGCGGCAGTTACCACAGGTGCAGCCGATCAACCGGCATTCCCTGCGCGATGGCTTACGGCTTATACGCGCTCTCCTCGGGGACCGGCTTTCTTGCCCCCGTCCGCGTGATGCGAAAGCATCATCGCGTCGCGACAACGCTCAGAAGCGTTGCGCAGGCGCCAGCACCGGGGCGCCAGGACCACACGACTTCACCGTGCGCACCGGGGTGTTCGTCGGCATGATGAGATCATGCTGCAACCCGCTGCGCCCACCGCATCCCGCCTCGACGTTCGTGACGACGCGCGTACGTCCCTCTGCATGAGGCAGGATGCGCGGAAAGATCGTCCTGATTTGCCCGACGCCGCAAGCGTAGCCACGTGCGACAGAGTGGCACGACAGGCAGTTCGTGCATGCCGCGCACGCGGGAATTGCTCGTCGGGCAGTGTGAGGGATTCGCGTGCGAGTCGTGCGCCGGATTTCAACGCGCGTTAACCGGCGCCGTCCAGGCGTCGGCGTCAACGATGATCGGCTTTCCTCGCCACTCCTGTACGCCTCACGACGACGCGTTCGTCTGCCGCAGGCGTTCGCGATAGGCCCGCGTCTTCATGCGATTGCCGCACAGGTCGGACATGCACCAGCGGCGCGTCGAAGGTTTCGACCGGTCGTAGAACACCCTTCGGCATTCGTCCGAGGCGCACATTTTCAGCCGATCGAGCATGCCGCGAACGTTGCCGTCGTGGAGTTCGATCGCAATGGTGGACAGGCCGGCCAGCGCATCCTTGCGCATGCCGCTCAGCACTGTCCCGCCTTCTTCACGCATCTCAACATGTAACGGTAACCCCGCGAGCGCCGCGGTCAGCGCTTCGCTGACTGCCCTGTTGCTGCGCCGTCCGGCGGGCTCGCATTGCAGATAGTCCCGTAACGCCTGTCGCAATTGCAGCGCCTCATCGAACAGCGCGGACGTGATCCTGGCGGGGGCAGGCATGAGCGCGCGCTCGGCCAGCCAACGCGCCAGATCGGCCGGCGTGGCAAGTTCATCGGCCTGCGGATGCTGCACACCGAAACGCGTGAAGTGGCGCAGGTCGAGGGAGTTGGCGAAGTCGTAGACATTCGCCAGCTCGTCCGGAACCTTGAATTTGCGTGATTGCCGGGACATCGACACCAGTAAAGCAGCTTTAGCTGTTGACGGCAACAGAATCCGGTATAATAGTTTTAGTGGTGTTGTAACGCTCGAGGTTCCCATGCAAATCGAAACCACGCTGCGTCCCCGCATCTTCTACGGCTGGTTCGTCGTCGCCGGGGCCTTTGCCGTGACCTTCGTCGGCTTCGGCTGCGCCTATACGTTCAGCGCCTTCCTGGAGCCGCTGCAACGCGAGTTCGGCGCATCGCGTGGCTCGACGTCGCTCGTGTTCTCGCTTGCCGGATTCCTTTATTTCGCGCTTGGCGTGATCAGCGGGCCCCTGGCGGACCGGTTCGGTGCGCGCCCGCTGGCGGTCGCCGGCATGCTGCTGATCGCGGCCGGACTTGCGGCGGCGAGCCGCGCGCATGGCCTTATCGAAGTCCATCTGGCCTATGGGCTCGGCGTGGGCCTTGGTGTCGGTGCCGCCTATGTTCCCGCCGTCGGCGCCGTGCAGCGCTGGTTTGTCCGCCGACGCGGCTTCGCCTCGGGTCTTGCCGTGAGCGGGATCGGCCTTGGCAATCTCCTCATGCCGCCCTTGGCATCGCAATTGATCGGCGGGTTCGGTTGGCGCAGCGCCTATGTCGTGCTCGCGGCGATCGCGCTGATCATGGGTGGCGGGCTCTCGCTGTTGATCGAGAACGATCCGCGCGACCGTGGAGCCGCGCCGGACGGCGATGCACCTGCGCCATGGCGTGCGGCCTCCAGGAGCGAAGGCGTCGCGGTCGTCGATGCGATCCGGTCGCCGCGGTTTCTTGCGTTGTACGCTTCATGCCTGATCTGCTCGTTCGGCGTGTTCGTGCCGTTCGTTCATCTCGTGCCCTACGCCAGGGACCATGGCGTGAAGGCCGAAACGGCGGTGCTGCTTCTCGGCATGATCGGCGTGGGGAGCACCGCAGGCCGGTTCTGCCTCGGCGGGATCGCCGATCGGCTAGGCCGGGAGCGCGCATTGCTGATGATGTTGATTGGGATGGCGCTGGCGACGGCGATCTGGGCCGTCTCCACCGACGCCGCCTCACTGGCCGTCTTCGCCGTCATCTATGGCGTGTTCTATGGCGGGTGGGTGGCTGTGCTGCCGTCGGTGGCAATGGACTCGTTCGGCGGCCGCAATGTCAGCGGTATCATCGGTGTGCTCTACACCAGCGTTGCCTTCGGGACACTGATCGGGCCGACAGCCGTCGGCTTCGCTTACGACGCGAGCCACAGCTACACGCTGGCCATTCTGCTCAGCGCCGCGGCCAGTTTCGCCGCGGCCGCGATCGTCGGCGTCCTCTGCACCAACGCCGCGTTCCGGCGCTAAACGCTGAGCGATGGCAGCCAGATCAGGCTCGCGACCCCGACCAGCGCGATCGCGCCGCTGCGCGTGACGAGGTCGGGATGGCCAAGACGGCGAACGCCGCGTCCAAGCGTTGCACCGAGCGCGAGCCATGCCGCTCCTGCGGTGACGATCTGGACTGCCAGCACCACCAGCCACGGCAACAGAGCGGGCAACTCCAGCTGGAGCGGCAGCAGGACGAAGGCGAAGACGATCGCCTTCGGGTTCAACAGCGTGGTGAGCAGGACATGGCGGAACGTCACGGCACGAGCTGCGCTCAGCTCACCCGCGCGGTGGCGCCAGAGCATCCCGGCCAAGCCGAGGATATAGATCGTGAGCGCCGCGCGAAGAACCAGGCCGATCAGCGGAATCTCGGCCACGACCGGGCTGACGACGACGCGGAGCAGCGCGATGGCCGCGAGATAGCCGCAGACTTCCGCCGCCAGCAAATGCAGCGAGCGAGAGATGCCGGCGCCCGCGCCCGACGTGGCGAGCAGCGTATTGGTCGGCCCGGGCACGGCCAGCAGGGAGTAGGCGGCGATGAAGAAGGTCAGGAAACTCATGTGCGCATCTAACCGGATGCGGGGCGCAGGACTTTGATCTCCGTCATTCCGGTCCCGCGGAGAGGCATGGTGATTTCGCTCCGCTTGGCGTAAAGCAGCCGAATCAAACGAGGTTTTCGGTCAATTGTCATTCCCCGCCACAAGTCCGCCGCTCGCCCGAGCTCTGGCCGAGCGCAGTTACGAGCATCCGACCCCCGTCCAGCTTGCGGTGCTTGCGGACGAGGCGGTCGACCGCGACCTTCTCGTCTCGGCGCAGACCGGCTCCGGCAAGACCGTGGCCTATGGCCTGGCGATCGCGAACAACCTGCTGGGCGAGGCCGAGCGGTTCGAGCGCGCGGCCGCGCCGCTGGCGCTGATTGTGGCGCCGACGCGCGAGCTCGCCTTGCAGGTCCAGCGCGAGCTCGCGTGGCTCTATCAACATGCCGATGCGCGTGTCGTCTCCTGCGTCGGCGGCATGGATCCGCGCCGCGAACAGCGCGAGCTCGAGGCGGGCGCCCACATCGTCGTCGGCACCCCCGGCCGATTATGCGACCATCTGCGGCGCGGCCGTCTCGACGTGTCGGAATTGAAGGCGGTCGTGCTCGACGAGGCCGACGAGATGCTCAATCTCGGTTTTCGCGAGGATATGGAATTCATCCTCGAGACCACGCCGGAGACGCGCCGGACCTTGCTGTTCTCGGCAACCTTTCCGCGCGGCATCGTGGCGCTGGCCAAGCAATATCAGCAGCACGCATTCCGGATCGAGGTCGCGGGCGACGAAGGCGGGCACGCCGATATCGAGTACCGTGCCATCCGTATTGCGCCTGGCGATGTCGAGCACGCGGTGGTCAACGTGCTGCGTTTCTACGAATCGCCGAGCGCGATCGTGTTCTGCAATACGCGCGAGGCGGTCAGGCATTTGCAGGCTGCGCTGCTGGAGCGCGGCTTTTCCGTCGTCGCCCTGTCGGGCGAACTGACACAGAACGAGCGGACCAACGCCCTGCAATCGCTGCGCGACGGGCGGTCGCGCGTGTGCGTGGCGACCGACGTGGCGGCGCGCGGTATCGACCTTGCGAACCTCGATCTCGTCATCCATGCGGAGCTCCCGAACGATCCGGAGGTCATGCAGCATCGCTCGGGTCGCACCGGCCGCGCGGGGCGCAAGGGTGTCAGCGTCCTGCTGGTGCCGCCCGCACGGCGGCGGCGGGCGGAATTGCTGTTGAATCTGGCCGGCATCGATGCCGTCTGGGGCGCGGCGCCGCAGGCGGACGAGATCCGCAGGCTCGATCAGGAGCGCATGCTGCAGGATTCGATCTTCACCGAGGAGACGACGCCGGACGATCTGACGCTCGCACAGGCCTTGCTCGCGGAGCGCTCGCCCGAGGACATTGCCGCGGCGCTGGCGCGGCTCTATCGCGCCCGGCTTCCCGCGCCCGAGGATATTCTCGATCCGGGCCAGGATGGCGGCCGTCCTCGCAGCGATCGCGGTCGCGACGCCGTCAGGCCGGCGCGGGATGACGATCGCGTACCGACTCCCCGATCGAAAACGGGAAAGCCGTCGCCGCGTCATGGCATGGGCGAGCCGAGCGTCTGGTTCCGGGCTGCCATCGGACGCAAGAAGAATGCGGAAGCGCGCTGGCTGCTGCCGATGATCTGCCGTCGCGGCGGTATCGACAAGCAGGACATCGGCACCATCCGCATCATGGACACCACGACCGAGTTCGAGATTTCCGAGCGCGTCGCGGACGCCTTTGCCGCCAACATCCGCCGTCCGGACAAGGAGGACAACATTCGGATAGAGCCGCTGGCCGGCCCGCCGTCAGGGCAGGCGCGGTCGGACAAGCGGCCGCACGGGCGCGAAGCGGAGGCCGCCGACCAGCGTGCACCGCGACGCGAGGATGCTCGCGGGGGGACGGCGTCCAAGGAACGCAGCAAGCCGCAGCGGGACAGCCGACCGAAATCCGGCAATGAGCCGGCTTTCGCGAAGAAAAAGAAACACGGCAACAAGTCCAATCACACCGGGCAAACGTTTCCGGTGAGCAGCTCACGGGGAAGGACGCCAGGCGGAAAGAAGGCGACGAACAAACGTCGCCGCTGATTTGTGCCGAGTGCTCCGCTTCCCAGGTTCGCATCATATTGCCGCATGTGGAGCAGGGCATGAGCCGGTATGCCGTTCTTTATCTGTCGACGCTCGCCGCGTTGCTCGGGCTCGATCTGCCGTTCCTCGGGCTGGTCGCCAAGGGCTTCTTCCAGTCGCAGGTCGGCGACATGCTGGGCGAGATCAGGCTCGCGCCTGCGGTGCTGTTCTATGTGCTCTATGTCGCGGGCGTCGTCATCTTCGTCAGCGGGCAGGGGGACGCGAGCTGGCGGTCCACCTTGCTCTACGGTGGGCTGTTCGGGCTGTTCTGTTACGCGACCTTCGAGCTGACATCGCTCGCGATGCTCAGGCACTGGACCTGGCCGGTGGCGCTGCTCGACATGAGCTGGGGTGTCGCGCTCACCGCGGTCGCGGCGACCGCGGGCCTCTTGATCGCGGATTGGGCCACGCCGCGCGGATAGTTCAAACTCGTTCGGGGACGCGACGAAGTCGCGACCCCGGACTCTCGAGATCCGGGGTTCGCCTCTGCCCGCACAAAATGGCTTTGCCATTTTGTCGCGTCCGGCGCCCCCGGGACGACGTTGGCGAACTTCGTTCGCCGCCGTCACGTAGGGGCACTTGGGCTTAGTTGGGCTTACTTGGGCTGCGGCACGATGCGCAGGTAAGGCTTCGGCGCCTTCCAGCCGTTCGGATAGATGGTCTTGGCCTCGTCGTCCGACACCGAGCCTGCGATGATCACGTCCTCGCCCTGCTTCCAGTCGGACGGCGTGGCGACGCGGTGCTTGGCGGTGAGCTGCAGCGAGTCGACGACGCGGAGAATTTCCTGGAAGTTGCGGCCCGTGGTCATCGGGTAGACCAGGATCAGCTTGATCTTCTTGTCCGGGCCGATGATGAAGACGTTGCGGACGGTCTGGTTATCGGCCGCGGTGCGCTTGCTTGCATCGCCGGACACCGCCGCAGGGAGCATGTTGTAGAGCTTGGAGACGTTGTAATCGGTGTCGCCGATCATCGGATAGTTCGGCGCGGCACCCTGCGTCTCGCGGATGTCCTCCGACCATTTGGTGTGGTTTTCGACCGGATCGACCGACAGACCGATCAGCTTGACGCCGCGCTTGTCGAACTCCGGCTTCAGCCTGGCGAGCGCGCCGAGCTCGGTCGTGCAGACCGGGGTGAAGTCCTTGGGGTGCGAGAACAGCAGCGCCCAGCTGTCGCCGATCCAGTCGTGAAACTTGATGCGTCCTTCGGTGGTGTTGGCCTCGAAATCCGGGGCCACGGAGCCAATCTGCAGTGCCATAGTCGACCTCACGTCATTGCGGGTAAATTCTTTCTCCGCACTATAAGAAACGGCCGGCGCGAAGGGAACCTCCGGTTAAAAAAGAGAAGCTAATTCTCTGCATCCGCAAAAGCACAACAACTTCTTTTGAGTTCCCGGGCTGCGACGAAACATCCGTGAGAGGACCGGCCGCCCCGATTTTGCCATGTCTGGAGACCACCACGCCGGCCCCCGGGAGCCGGGCGAACCCTGACCGGGGTCACTGCGACATATCGGCAACCGGGCCGAAAACCCACCGCGGAGTTTACAGCCGTTAACCACCCGTTCAGACCAAGACCGACATGGTGGGTCTAACCAGCAACTGAGAAGCGAAAATGTCTGCCTCTGCAATGAAGGACGTCGAGACAGCCGACGTCCTTGAGCCATCCTGTTGTCAAAGCGCAGCCTCGGCGCTCGAAATCGTGCGCGACGGCGTCATCACGGGCGAAGGCCCGACCACGAGCGGCCGGGTGCATTTCTCCCGCGTGCTCGACGCCGATGACGTGGCCTGGTGCGCGCGCATCCTGACCTCTGCCCCCGTCGACGACATCCCGGTGAGCCGCGCCGAAGCCGAGGTGCTGTTCGCCATCGACGAGGCCGCGACCGAGCGCAACGACCAGGGGCGCTTCGAGGACCTGCTTGCCAAGGCGATCGCGCATCACGCGGCCTCGAGCTCCGGCCTGCCGGTGCCGCCGCGCCATGTCGCGCTGTCGCCGGACACCGCGATCGAGAGCTGGGCGCCGGCCAACGCGCGCGGCGTCAAGACCGACGTATTGGAATGGGTGGCGCGCCAGATGCGCGGCAAGCGCCCGGGCAACAAGGCGCTGATGGCGATGGTGGCGACCTTCGTCGGCGTCACCGTGCTGCCGCTCGCCAAGCTGCCGTCGATGATCGATATCGGAATGTGAGGACATCCCGATATCGCTGAGTTTGTCTTGAGAGCGGCGGGGTTATTTCCCCGCCGTTTTCTGTTTGGCGCTCTCGGCATCGAGGCCGACGGTGCGGCCGGGGAAGCCGGCGGCATCGAAATAGCGCTGGCTGCCGACCCGCTGCAGCTTCAGCACGGTGCGCAGGCCACCCTCGGCACGGTCCGAGCGGATAGTGTCGGAGACCGCCTTCGGCGTCTGGCCGTTCGGCATCGCTTCCGTCATCACCCGGCCCACCAGCTTGCCGTTCGGCTTGGCCTTCAGGTCCATCAGCCTCGCCGCGGTGGCGCCGACATCGGCGTTGCTGACGGGCAGGGGATCGGCAAAGCTTGCCTTGAAGTCCGGTCCGATGGCGGCCATGAAGTTCATGGTGTCGCCGCGGCCGAATGAGCCGTGCATGCCCTGGCCCTGGCGCAGCACGGTGTCGGCGACCTCGACCGAGCAGTTGGTCGGCTCGTTGCAGCCCGCCACGTAGGAGCGGAAGTTGACCACGATGGCGGGGACCGGCGTCACCGCCTTGCCCTTCAGGTTGATCTGCGACAGCGGCAGCGTGCCCGGAATCTCGCCGAGGCTGTCGTCGACGAACAGGCCGGACACGTAATCCTGCGCGAGCAGCGCCTTGACCGTGCGGCGGGCGAGCTTCTTGTCCTTGGTCGGCAGATAGATCAGGTCCGAGCCGCCATTGGTGGCGACCACCAGCTCAGGCTTTTCCGGATCCTTGCCGAGCAGGCCGTTGCCGGCCTTCGGGTGGCTGCCGTCCTTCACGGCTGCGTTCTTGTCGTTGGGATCGAACAGCGGCAGGTCGAGCGCCTTGGCGAGGTCGAGCGCCAAAAAGCCCATCGGCAGGAAATCCTTCGGCGTATCGTCGTAGGCGACCTTGGCCGAGGGGCTGGTCTTGCTTTCCTTGGAGATGGTCGAGAAACCGTGGTCGGCCGAGACGATGATGTTGGTCGAGGAGGCGAGCCCCAAATCGTCGAGCGCCTTGCGCAGCTGAGCCAGGTTGTCGTCGGCATTCTTGATGCTGGCCATCGTGGTCGGGCCATTGATGCCGGGGGTGACGGTGTTGAGGCTGTCGCCCTGATTATGCTGGCTGCCGTCCGGGTCGCGCGACCAGAACACCAGCACGAACGGCTTGTTGCGGACCTTGAACATCGGCAGCACCACCTTGGTGGCGACATCGGCGAAATAGGCCTGCTGGGTGGTATTGGCCGAGGTCGTGCCGGGCGTCTTGGCATCGCCCGCCTTGCCGTTGTCGCCGCGCGAGGGCGCAGCCAAAGCGAGGTTGGCCTTGGTCAACGCATCCTTCACCGCGTCGGACAGGGGAACGCCGGCCTTGCCGCCGGTGGAATCGTCGACCACGATCGAGTGGGTGGCGCCCTTGCAGGGGCAGTCGGTGTGGTCGAACAGGTAGGTCGGGCCGACCTTGCCGATCGCCGCGGTCGAGTAGCCGGCCTTGCGGGCGAGCTTCAGGATCGTCTCCTCGTCGAGATAATCGTCCTGGAAATGCTCGTCGACGTCGCCCAGCACGGCATCGTTTTCGAGGAACGGCACCACCGTGTCGCCGGCCGGCTTGGAGACATAGCCGGTCCAGATCGTGTTGGAGAAGGTGCCGGTATCGCCGAGATAATGGCCGGTTGCCATCGCCGAGCTGTTGGCCATGGTGAAGGTCGGGAACATCGAATGCGGGTTCTTGAAATTGACGCCCTTGTCGCGGATCGCGGCCATGGCCGGTGCGGTCTCCGGCGTCACCTTCAGGGCGCGCAGGCCATCGGGAATGAACAGGATCAGGTTATGGGGGGCGGCATTCTCCGCGGACGCCGCGCCGGCCGACAGCAGGGTCAGTCCGGCGCATAGCAGCACGAGCGAGCGGCGCATCAAAAACTCCTAAAAGCGAAAAGCGGAATCGCGACCTTCGGTCGCACAGAAGGGGTTTAGTTTTGCTGCATGACAGAATTGTTGCAAGCGGCCGCGTTTGCCGGAGCCGCGTCCGAAATTCGGAAAGGGCGAATTTGCGAGGCTTGCGGGTTCTGCCAGGAACCAGGGTCTTGCTGCGCGGTTGTCGCTCACAACAACAAGGAGCACACCATGCCTGCAGACAAGGACCTCAACGAACTCTTCCTCGATACCCTCAAGGACATTTACTACGCCGAGAAGCAGATCTTGAAGACGCTGCCGAAGATGGCCAAGGCGGCGCAGTCGGAGAAGCTGCAGCAGGCCTTCCAGAATCACCATGACGAGACCGAAGGCCAGATCGAACGCCTGGAGCAGATCTTCGAGCTTCTCGGCAAGCCCGCGCGCGGCAAGAAGTGCGACGCGATCGAGGGCATCATCGACGAGGGCAAGGAGATCATGGACGAGTACAAGGGCACCAGTGCGCTCGATGCCGGCCTGCTCGCTGCGGCTCAGGCCGTCGAGCACTACGAGATCTCCCGCTATGGCACCCTGAAGTCGTGGGCCACCAAGATGGATCTGAAGCAGGCGATCAAGCTGCTCGACCAGACCCTCGCGGAGGAGAAGAAGACCGACGAGCTGCTGACCAAGGTCGCCGAGAGCGAGGTCAACTACGAGGCCGCTGCTTAGAGCCTGCTCGGCTCGCCTCACCACATCGCCGCCGCCAGCGCTGCCAGCAGCGCCGGCGGCGTTGCTATGAGCCCCACCTTAAGGAACTGCCAGGCGCTGACGTCGATCTTCTCGCGCCGCAGCGCCGTCAGCCACAGGATGGTGGCGAGCGAGCCGGTGACGGAGAGATTGGGCCCGAGATCGACCCCGATCAGGATGGCGCTGACGACCTCGCGCGGCAGATGATCGCTGGCCGCCACCGAGCCCGCGACCAGGCCAACCGGAAGATTGTTGGCGATATTGTCCGCGATCGACGTGATGAAGCCCGCCGCCCAGGCCGTGCCGGCCGGCGATCGCGCCACGCCCTGATGCAGCCAGGCACTGAGCTGCCCGATCGTGCCGATCCGTCCCAGCGCCTCCACCATTACGAACAGGCCTGCGACCAGCGGCAGCACGCCCCAGGACACGCCTTTGATGATCGGCCAGGGCGATTGCCGGCTGATCAGCAGGATCGCGGTGGCGGTGACGATACCGCAGATGAAGGTCGGCAATCCCAGCTGGACGTCGAGCGCCGATGCCGTGAGCAGCACCACAGCGATGGCGAGAATCCCGAGCGCCGCCAGCCGGCCCTCGTGGCTGAGATGCGGCTTCTCCACGTCGGCCCGGATCGTCTCTTGCTTCAGCGGGCGGCGCTGCGTCAGCCACAGCGCGGCATAGGTCAGGGCGATTGCAGCGATCGAGGGCAGGGTGAACTGGCGCAACCAGTCCACCAGGTGCGGCATGCGCGTGCCGAACACCACGAGATTGGCAGGGTTGGAGATCGGCAGCACGAAGCTCGCGGCATTGGCGATGAAGGCGCAGACGAAGAGATAAGGCAGCGGCGAGGCCCCCGCGGCGCGCGTCGCGGCATAGACGGCGGGCGTCAGAACGATCGCGGTGGCATCGTTGGACAGCAGCACGGTGACCAGCGTGCCAACCGCGTAGACCAGGAGGAACAGCCGCTGCGGCGAGCCGCGCGCGTGCTCGACCGCATAGGCCGCGAGATAGTCGAACAGGCCCTCGCGGCGGGCGAGCTCGGCGATCAGCATCATCCCGATCAGGAACAGGTAGACGTCGACGCCCTTGCGGATGCCGGCAAGCGCATCGGTCGCCGGCAAGAGGCCGAATCCGACCAGTGCGATCGCGCCGGCGACGGCCCAGATCGCCTCCGGCCAGCGAAACGGGCGGATGATCACGCCGGCAGTGGCGGGAACGATGATGCTCCAGGCGAGCAGAGTGTCTTGCGGGGGCATGGTCAAAGGATGTGCTCGATAGGCGATGTCATTCGGCTGCGATAGCCGAAGGCGAGGGCGATGTCTGCCGGTTTGGCACGGAGGCTGCGGCGGTTTCCCGCCTCTCAGGCAGCATCCACCAGCACACCGCGAAACCGACAGCCGCGATCGCGCCCAGCGCGAGGAACGCCGCGCTGTAGCCGGCCTCCACCACGACTAGGCCGGCCAGCGCCGTCGACAGCGCAGCGCCGATGCTTTGCGCCGTGATGACGGCGCCCTGCGCGACGTTGAAGCGTCCGGTGTTGCGCATCAGATCGGCGACGATCACCGGCATGATCGCGCCGAAGATGCCGGCGCCGACGCCGTCGAGCAGTTGCACGCCGACCAGCCAGGCTTTGGCGTCGGAGAAGGTGTAGAGCACCGCGCGCAGCGGCAGGATCAGCAGGGCCGCCAGGAAGAAGCGCTTGTGGCCCCAGCGGTCGGCGCGCGCGCCGACCAGCATCGCCATCGGCACCATCACCACCTGCGCGGCCACGATGCAGGCTGACATCAGGCTGGTGCCGAGGTTCTCGTCCTGCAATGCGAGCTTCTGGCCTACCAGCGGCAGCATCGCGGCGTTGGCGAGGTGGAACAGAGCGACGCAGATCGCGAAGATGAGAAGCGGCCGGCAGGTCAGGAGGATGCTCAAGCCCGACGGCTGCTCGCCGCCGGCCGGCGCCGCGCGTTGCTCGTGCAGCCCGCGCGCCAGATCGTGATCGATCGCACGTTCGGGAATCGCAAGCACGCTGGCAAGGCTTCCCACCGCCATGACCGCCATCAGATAGAACACCGCCGTGGGGCCGAGCGCATAGGCGGCCGCGCCCGCAATCAGCGCCGCGGCCGCGTTGCCGGCGTGATTGAAGCTCTCGTTGCGGCCGATCCGCGCCGCGAAGGCCGCCGGACCGACCACACCGAGCGAGACGGCGGCAATCGCCGGCGGGAAGATCACGCCGGCCGCGTGCGCGATGCTCTGTGAGATGGTGATCGGCCAGAAGCCCGACATCAGCGGGAGCAGCACAGAGGCCGCGGTGACGATGAGAGCCGCAACCACCATCACCATGCGCTTGGCCCTGGTCGTATCGACCAGGGCGCCCGCCGGCGTTTGCGCGAGGATGCCGGCGATGGTTGCGATCGACATCACCACGCCGATGCTTGCTTCGTCCCATTTCTGCTCGGTGAGCAGGTAGACGGCGAGATAGGGGCCGAGGCCGTCGCGTACGTCGGCGAGGAAGAAGTTGGCGGCGTCAAGCGCCTGGCCCGCGCGGGTCAGCTGTGCGCCGTCGTCCCATCCTGCCATGCAGCCTCCCTGCAAGCCGAGCAGATGTAACAGAGAACGTCTGCGTCGGTTCCCGGCCGGGCGCGTTAGCGCGACGCCGTGGTCTTCTCCGCCATCGCCTTGCGCAGGATGCGTGACAGCGATTCCACCGAATACGGCTTCTTGATCAGCTCGAAGCCGTGATGCGCATTCTCCGCGAGCACATGACTATAGCCGGACGTCAGGACCACCGGAAGGCCGGGATAGCGCTCGCGGATGATGCCGGCGAGCTCGAGGCCGTTCATGCCGGGCATGATCACATCGGAGAAGACGAGGTCGA
Organism: Bradyrhizobium sp. SZCCHNGR1005; assembly: GCF_032489995.1. Lineage (NCBI taxonomy): Bacteria > Pseudomonadati > Pseudomonadota > Alphaproteobacteria > Hyphomicrobiales > Nitrobacteraceae > Bradyrhizobium > Bradyrhizobium sp. SZCCHNGR1005. The sequence goes on along the minus strand of NZ_JAUEZC010000005.1, from coordinate 106,758 downwards.
CCTCGAACTCGTTTTTCGCGAGGATCGCGAGCGCATCCTTGGCATTGGCCACGCGACGCACGACATAGCCGAGATCTTCGAGCAGTTCCGTCGAGAAGCGGCCGACCTCGTCATTATCCTCGACCACGAGCACGCGGTAGCCGCGGCCGATCGTGGCGGGTTCGTGACGGATCGCGTTCACCTCAGCGTCGGCATGCGGCGCGTCGGCCTGCGGCAGGTAGATCGTGAAGGTGGCGCCGTGGCCGAACCGGCTCGTCACCGCAATATCGCCTTCGGACTGCTTGGCGAAGCCGAACGCCTGGCTCAGGCCGAGGCCGGTGCCTTTGCCGACCTCCTTGGTCGTGAAGAACGGCTCGAAGATCGCAGTGATGTGCTCCGGCGGGATTCCGGAGCCGGTGTCCATCACCGAGATCGCGATGAAGGCGCCGGCCCGCGCCGGCTGGCCGCGCAGGGCCGGGATCGCATCCGCGCGCCGCACCGCGATCTTGAGCTCGCCTTCGCCATCCATCGCGTCGCGCGCATTGACCGCAAGGTTGATCAGCGCAGTTTGGAACTGCGCGACATCCGCCAGGGTGAACAGGTTGCGATCGGGCACCCCGACGTCGATCTGAATGCGGGTGCCGACCAGCGGACGGATCAGTTGAGCGATGTTCTCGACCTGATCGCCGACATTGAACACCTGCGGCGTCAGCGGTTGGCGTCGCGCAAAGGCCAGCAGCTGCGCGGTCAGCTTGGAGGCGCGTTCGACCGTCTCTGAAATCGCATCGACATAGCGGCGGCGGCGTTCCTCGGCCAGATCTCGCCGGCGCAGGAAGTCGGTGGCCGAGCGGATGATGGTGAGCAGATTGTTGAAATCGTGCGCGACCCCCCCGGTCAGTTGTCCGATCGCCTCCATTTTCTGCGACTGACGCAGCACTTCCTCGCCTTGAATGCGCTCGGTGATGTCGACCACTTCGGCCACCGCGCCCGTGATCACGCCGTGCTGGTCGGACAATGGACGCATCGAGAATTCGAAGTGGCGCTCGCCGATCGGCAGCAGCAGCCGCATGTCGGTGCGGACCGTCTCGCCATTCAGCGCGGCCGCAAAAGCCTTGCGTACGATCTCGGCCATGCCTTCGCTGGCCGAGAACCAAGGTGTGTCCCAGAACGGATGGCCGAGGATGTCGTCAGCCTCCGCGCCAATCGCGGCCAGTGCCGTCTTGTTGACGTGCAGAACATCGCCGTCGATGTCGAGAATGGCCTGATACTGGTTGCTGGTCTCGAAAATGGCGCGCATCTGCGCCTCGTTCGCTTCGAGCTGGGCGGTGCGCTCCTTGATCCTCTGCTCCAGGGTCTCATTGATGCGGCGGAGCTCGATCTCGCCCTGCTTGGCCGCGGTGATGTCATGGGCTACGCCGATGAAGCCGATGTGCTTGCCGGTGGGGTCCCAGCGCGGCTGCGATTCCGAGCGCAACCAGCGCCATTCGCCGTCGGTGCGGCGATAACGCGCCTCCAGCACGAACGGTTTCAACGATGACTCGCCCGTGAACTGCTCATTGAGAATGCGCGGCAGATCGTCGGGATGCAGCACCTTGCGCCAGTCAAAGACCAGTGCATCCTCGTAAGGTTGGCCGAGGAAGTCGACATAGGCCTGGTTCACGAACGAGCGGGTGCGATCGAGCTTCGTCACCCAGATCGGCACCGGCGCGGAGTCGGCGATAAGGCGGAAACGCTGCTCGCTCTCGCGCAGCTTGGCCTGGGCCAGCATCTGATCGGTGATGTCGATATGCGCGCCCACCAGCCGCAGTGCGCGGCCGTTCCGGTCGCGTTCGATCTCCGCGATCACACGGATCCACCTGACCTCGCCGTCAGTGGGGCGGATGATGCGATATTCTGCAGTGTAATCCTCAGCCGTGCCCTTGATCGCATCGATGAAGTGCTGCTCTGCCCGCGTGCGGTCTTCGGGATGAACCCGCTGGACCCAGGCTTGATGCGTTTCGTTGGCGGCCTCGGGCGGCAGGCCGTGCAGGATCAGATATTCCGGCGAGCGACGGTTGCGCAAGCCATCGCGCAGGTCCACCTCGAACCCGCCGACCCGGCCGATGCGCTGAATGCGCGCAAGCTCCGCCTCGCGCTCCTGCACGGCGCGATAGGCTTGATCTCGGTCGCGCGCGACTTCTTCAAGGTGCTGGCGCAGTTCGGCCGCGGCAACGCCGTCGGAATCGGGCAGGACGTCGTGCGGAGCGTCCGGGGAAGTCATAGGTACCTTCGTTATTGTTATTGGAGCCGGCAATCACCTTGAGCAATGACACCTTGGGCAATGCACCTCCCGTGCAGCGCTAATGTGGCGTCTCGCAATTGCCGGTCCGGCTTGCGACAAGCACCGATCGGCAATTGCGAGACATACGCCACGATGGAGGAACGTCAATCGATCTGCAGACGAGAAGGCTCAGCGAACACCCGCGCGTGATGGGAACGTGAGGACGCAGAAAAAGTTCCGGCACCCCCGGAACGACTGATAGGGTCGGGCGTCGTCAGGCGCTGAACAACTGCAACGCGCTGGGAGCTCGTCGTGAAGCTGTTCGTTTGCCAGGCCTGTCAGAACGTCCTCTATTTCGAGAATCGCGTTTGCGCGCGGTGCGGCCATCAGCTCGCCTTCATGCCGGAGCGGCAGGTCCTGTCGGCGATCGAGCCTGCAACCGATGGCTTTGGCTTTCGCACCTTGGCCGACAACAAGGAAGGCCGCTTCTTCTGCGCGAACGCGGAGCATGACGCCTGCAACTGGCTGCTCGAGCCGGGCGAGGCTGGAGGCTTTTGTCGCGCCTGCCGCCACAATGGTACCATCCCGAACCTCTCCGACCCCGCCCAGCTCGCCGGCTGGCGCGAGCTGGAGGTGGCCAAGCACCGGCTGTTCTATTCGCTGATCCGTTGGAAGCTGCCACTGAAAACGCGCCTGGAAGATCCGCAGCACGGCCTAATTTTCAATTTCCTGGCGGACGGTCCGGACAGTCATCAGCGCGTCCTGACCGGGCACGACAACGGTCTCATCACCATCGCGCTCGCGGAGGCCGACGACACCGAGCGTGAGCGGCGCAGGCTCGAAATGGGCGAGCCCTATCGCACCTTGCTCGGCCATTTCCGCCACGAGGTCGGGCATTATTTCTGGGACGTGCTGGTGCGCGATGCCGGCCAACTGGATGCCTGCCGGGCCGTGTTCGGCGATGACAGCCAGGATTACGGCGCGGCGCTACAGCGCCACTATGACCAGGGCCCGCCCGCCGACTGGCAGCAGAATTTCGTCTCGGCCTATGCAACCATGCACCCATGGGAGGACTTTGCCGAGACCTGGGCGCACTATCTGCACATCGTCGATACGCTCGAAATGGCGTCCGAATTCGGCATGGAGGTGAACCCGCCGGCCGACCGGATCGGCGGGCTGACGGCGCGCGTCACCTTCGATCCGTATGCGATCAGGGACTTTGAGGTGATCGTGACGGCCTGGCTGCCGTTCACCTTTGCGATGAACAGCGTTGCCCGGGCGATGGGCGCGCGCGACCTCTATCCCTTCATCCTGACACCCCCAGTGATCGGCAAGCTCGGCTTCGTCCACGAATTGGTGCAAGACGCGGGGAAGGGAAGGATCGAGGAAAAGCTCGGCGACAGAACGAGGGAAAAGACCAAGGAAGCAGTCCGGATGGGGTGATCCCACCTTGACTCGAAAGAACATAAAGTGAACAATCGGGCACGAGCGGAGACGAGGGTTCGCCATGTCGCCTGATCACAAGCCAACATCCGAGGATAGCGAACTGGAGGTTGCGGTCGATCAGGCCATCGCCGCCTGCGGCGGCGACCTGCGCGGCACCATTCGCGCGCTGATTATTGCGAACGATTATCTCGAGACCGAAGTGGCCGAACTGATGAAGGCCGTGTCCAACGCCTATGCGCGCGGACGTTTCCACAGCTATTCCGGATGACGGGATCGGGGCCGGCGGCTGCGGCGCAGCCCTGCCGTGCGGCATGTGTTGCGCGCAGCCGATTTTGCTATAGACGAACCGAGAAGATCCGTGGCCCACGCCATCGCCGCGGACGGGGAGCCCGCCCAAAGGTACCAAGCAAAAACATGTTCAAGACCATTCTGATCGCAAACCGCGGCGAGATTGCTTGCCGGGTCATCAAGACCGCCCGCCACATGGGCATCAAGACCGTTGCAGTCTATTCGGAAGCCGATCGCGATGCTCTCCATGTCGAGATGGCCGATGATGCCGTGCTGATCGGCCCGCCGGCTGCGGCCGAGAGCTATCTGTTGATCGACCGCATCGTCGAGGCCTGCCGCAGGACCGGCGCGGAAGCCGTGCACCCGGGCTACGGGTTCCTCTCCGAGCGCGAGGCTTTTCCGCGCGCGCTTGCCGAGGCCGGCATCGTCTTCATCGGGCCGAACCCGAAGGCGATCGCCGCGATGGGCGACAAGATCGAATCCAAGAAGGCGGCGGCCAAGGCCAAGGTCTCGACCGTGCCGGGCTTCCTTGGCGTGATCGAGGACGAACGGCACGCGGTGCGGATTGCCGACGAGATCGGCTATCCCGTGATGATCAAGGCCTCCGCCGGCGGCGGCGGCAAGGGCATGCGCATCGCGCATTCGAAAGCCGAGGTCGCCGAAGGGTTCACCCTCGCCAAGGCGGAAGCGAAATCCTCGTTCGGCGATGACCGTGTCTTCATCGAAAAATTCATCATCGATCCCCGGCACATCGAGATCCAGGTGCTCGGCGACAAGCATGGCAATGTGATCTATCTCGGCGAGCGCGAATGCTCGATCCAGCGCCGCAACCAGAAGGTCATCGAGGAGGCGCCGTCGCCGCTGCTCGACGAGGAGACGCGCCGCAGCATGGGCGAGCAGGCGGTCGCGCTTGCGAAGGCCGTGAACTACGACTCCGCCGGCACCGTCGAGTTCGTCGCGGGGCAAGACAAGAGCTTCTACTTCCTGGAGATGAACACGCGCCTGCAGGTCGAGCATCCCGTGACCGAGCTCGTCACCGGCATCGATCTGGTCGAACAGATGATCCGGGTTGCCGCCGGCGAGAAACTGGCCATCGCGCAGAAGGATGTGAGCCTGACCGGCTGGGCGGTGGAATCGCGCGTCTATGCCGAGGACCCGTTCCGCAATTTCCTGCCCTCGATCGGGCGCCTGGTAAAGTACCGTCCGCCGGCGGAGAGCAAGAGCCACGGCATCACCGTGCGCAACGACACCGGCGTGCAGGAAGGTGGCGAGATATCGATCTACTACGATCCGATGATCGCCAAGCTGGTCACGCATGCGGAATCGCGTGCAGCCGCAATCGAGGCGCAGTCGACTGCGCTCGATGCGTTCTATGTCGACGGCATCCGGCACAACATCCCGTTCCTGTCCGCGCTGATGAACCATCCGCGCTGGCGAGAGGGGCGGCTGTCGACCGGTTTCATCGCCGAGGAGTTTCCGAAGGGCTTTGCCGCGCATGCGCCATCCGGCGAGATTGCGCGTCGGCTGGCCGCCGTGGGCGCGGCGATCGATCACGTGCTCGGCGAACGCAAGCGGCAGATCTCAGGGCAGATGATCGGCCGTCCGGTGAAGCGGGAAGGGCGTCGTGCGGTCTGGCTCGACCGCGAGGAGATCCTGCTCGACATCGTCCGCGACGGCGGCAGCATTGTCGTACGCTTCGTCGGCGCCGATGACAGCGCGGGGCCGGCGCATCGTCTCAACTCGAGCTGGAAGCCCGGCGACCCGGTCTGGCACGGGACCATCGACGGGCAGACGGTCGCCGTCCAGGCGCGCCCGATACCCAATGGCGTGCGCCTCGCTCATCAGGGCGTCGAGGCTGCGGTCTATGTCTACACCGAAGCGGAAGCGGGTTCGGCCCGGCTGATGCCGGTCGTCACCGCCGGCGACAGCGGCAAGAAGGTGCTGTGCCCGATGCCGGGCCTGGTGGTTTCGATTGCGGTGACCGAGGGGCAGGAGATCAAGGCCGGCGAAACGCTCGCCGTGATCGAGGCGATGAAGATGCAGAACGTGCTGCGCGCCGAGCGCGACGGCACCGTGAAGAAGATCCACGCGTCGGCCGGCGCGACCCTGGCCGTGGATGCGCTGATCCTGGAGTTTGCGTAAGTCTGGGCTTCGTCATTCCGGGACGGTCCAAAGGACCGGGCCCGGAATCTCGAGATTCTCAGGTGCCCAATCGCGCACCATAGTTCGATGCTGCTGCATCGCCCCGGAATGATATTGAGAAACAACATCCGTCATTGCGAGCGGAGCGAAGCAATCCAGAACCTGACGCGTTATTCTTGGATCGCTTCGTCGCTTCGCTCCTCGCAATGACGGGACGAGAGGTGCAATGACCTTCCGTGCACGTCGCGACAAACTTCGATCGATCCTGACGGGTGCTCGCTGCATCCGTCCCGGCTCCGTCTATGACGCGATCTCGATCCGCATCGCCGAGGATATCGGCTTCGAGCTCGGCATGTTCGGCGGCTCGGTGGCCTCGCTCGCGGTGCTCGGCGACCCCGACATCACGCTGATCACGCTCACCGAGCTTGCCGAGCAGATGCGGCGGATGTCGCGCGCGGCGTCCTTGCCTGTGCTGGTCGATGCCGATCATGGCTATGGCAATGCGCTGAATGTCCGCCGCACCGTGCAGGAACTGGAGGCGGCGGGCGCGGCCGGGCTGACGATCGAGGACACGCTGTTGCCGCAGGCCTTCGGGGAGACCAAGACGCAGCTGATTTCGCTCGACGAGGGTATTGGCAAGATGAAGGCGGCCCTCGACGGCCGCGGCGATCCCTCGCTGGTGATCCTCGGGCGCACGGGAGCCGTGTCGATCATCTCGCTTGAGGATGCGGTCGCACGGGCGCGGGCCTATGAGGCCTGCGGCGTGGACGGCCTGTTCTTCACCGGCATCAAGTCGCGCGCCGAGCTCGATGCGATCTCCGAGGCGACGAGCTTGCCGATCGTGCTCGGTGGCGCGCCGGAGGAGATGTCAGATCTCGATTACCTCACGTCTCGCCGCGTGCGAATCGCGCTGCAGGGCCATGCCCCGATTGCTGCAGCAACCCAGGCTGTGCATGAGACGTTGAGGGCGCTGCGCGACGGCACATCGCCGAAGCAGCTGAAGGGATTGGCTTCAGGAGAACTGACCGCGCGCGTGACGCGCGAGGCCGACGTGAAGGCGCGCAGCCGTGATTTCCTCAAGTTGAAGCCATGACGAGCCACCATACCATCGTGCATGTCATGATCCGCGGCCGCGTCCAGGGCGTCGGCTATCGGGCCTGGGTCGAGGACCAGGCGACGCTGTCAGGCCTCGACGGCTGGGTGCGCAATCGCCAAGACGGCAGCGTCGAGGCGGTGTTCGCCGGGCCGGCGGCCGATATGGCCGAACTGGTCGAATTGTGCCGCAAGGGTCCACCGGCCTGCCGGGTCGATTCGGTGCACGACATGCCGGCACATGCGGATCAGCTCCAGCTGCGCCGGGCAGGGGAAGAATTCTCGGTGTTGCCGACGGTTTGATTGCTCAGCCGGCCGCCGAAATGTGATCTGAGCGCCGCCATAGCCGTATGTGTTGTCCCCCCCAGGCGCCGGCGCGCCGCCAAGCAATGCCGCGATGCTTCAGCGCGGGGATCTGGCTAGCGTCGCCGACGGCAGTTCGCCATAGGTCTCGCGATAGTAGCGAGCGAAGTGCCCGGGATTGACGAAGTTGCAGGCCGCGGCGGCCGATGCCACCGTGATGGCGGGATCGCCAGTGAGCAGCATCTCGCGGGCGCGGCGCAGGCGGACCGATTTGGCGTAGGCGATCGGCGAATAGCCGCGCACGCGCTCGAACGCCCGAAACAGCGAGCGTGCGCTGACGCCGGATTCCGCGACCAGCCGCTCGATCGTCATGGCCTCGCGCCAATTCGCCTCGATGAAGTCCTCCAGCCGCTTGACCAGGCCGAAGTCCGGCATCTGGCCGGGCGCGGCAATCAAGTCCCTGAACTTATGACGGCTCGTGGACAGGAAGGCGATCTGCACGGCGTCTTCGAGTTCGCGATAGACTGCAGGCGCGAAGCCGGACGGATTCTCGTCGAGCTGCCACGCCAGGAACTTGAGCAGTCGGACCAGGCCGCGCGCCTGCGGATCGTCGGCAGCGATAGCGCCCTCGAATTCGTAGTCGGCTCTCGGCTTGACGTCGACCAGCGCAGCGAGGCGCCGCAGCAGTGGCTCCTGCTTGATGCGCAGGGTGAGGCGCTCGTGGCCGCCCTGGCAAACCATCTGCCAGGATACACCGGCCGAGGTGACTGCGTGCTGCCGCTCATTGATATCGGTGACCTGGCGACCGACGCAGGCGAGCCCGCGCCCCTTGAGCGCGATCTGCAGGCGCACGAAATCGGCGGCGAAGGTGTCGGCGACCAGATCGCAGCTCGTGGCCCCGAAGCCGAGTGCGATCGTCTCCAGCTCGACGGCGTTGAGCCGGGCCTGAAGGCCGCCGATGTTGCGCAAATCCAGGCGATCGGCGCCCAACCAGCGCGTCCCGAGTTGCCGCAGTTCCTCGGGGTCAGAGGTCCTGACCAGCGAGAAATGGTGCAGGGGATCAGGATGGGCTTCGCTCATCGTCACGCAGTATCTTCACGCACATGATTCGCGAGGAATTCGCATCGCTCGCGCAGCGGACGCGCGATCTGATCATGCTACATGACGAGGGGATCGCGTCAATTCCGCCGGTCTTGGCGGGCGCAGGTTCCAGGCAACGCGCGTCTCCCGGCCTTGGAACGACCGCAGCGCAGTGAGGCTCACGCCGTTTCCGGCAGTGTGGCGGCGGCCGCACCGAACACCTCGTCGAACGCTTGCCGAAGCGCGATATCGACGTCGGCCATCGCAACGGGATGACCGAGATCGACGAGGCTGGTGACGCCATAGCGCGGATCGACCACGCCGCACGGCACGATCGCTTTGAAATGCGACAGATCGGGATCGACATTGATGGCGATGCCGTGGAACGAGACCCAGCGCTTCAGCCGCACGCCGATCGCGGCGATCTTGTCCTCGTAACCGTCGCCCTTGTCCGGGCGCTTCACCCAGACGCCGACACGGTCCTCGCGCCGCTCGCCGCGCACGTTGAACGCGGCGAGCGTGCGGATGATCAGTTCTTCGAGCGCCGCCACATAGGCGCGGACATCGGGCCGTCGCCGCTTCAGGTCGAGCATTACATAGGCCACACGCTGGCCGGGACCGTGATAGGTGACCTGGCCGCCGCGGCCGGTCGAAATCAGCGGGAAGCGCGAATCGAGCAGGTGCTCGGCCTTGCCCGAGGTGCCGGAGGTGTAAACCGGCGGGTGCTCCAGCAGCCAGACCATCTCCGGCGCCTGGTGGGCCGCGATCGCAGCCACGCGCGCCTCCATGAAGGCGGCGGCCTCGGCATAGTCCACAGGCGCGTCCGAGATGCGCCATTCGACCGCGTCCGCAGAGCGGGCGGCAAAGGTCGTCAGGTCGAGGTTTTCGCGGCTGTTAACCATTGGCTAACCGTAACATGGTGTTCTCTCGGGCAGGAAATCCAGTCGTGACTTCGGTGGTCTTGCAGTGTCAACCCTCGATAAAGTGACCGTCGACCTCATGGTCGTTCTCGGGACCTCCAGCATGCCCATCCACCAGGTTCTGCGCCTGTCGCGCGGTGCCATCATCGAATTGGACGCGACCGAAGCCGACGAGGTCAAGGTGCTGGCCAACAATCTGCCGATCGCCAGCGGCGTGGTCCTGGTCGACCGCAACCGCATCGCGGTCGAGGTCAAGCAGATGCTGCCGAAATCCCCCGGCGGCGCGTAGGCGAGGAAAACCTCCACAAACCTCCCAATTGGGGAGAAGCAGGCCTTGTGGCCCCTGCACCGATTTGTTACATCGGCGCCACTGATCCGGACCGGCCCTGAGGCTGGTTCCTGGGGCCGGTTTCGGCCTTCCCTTCGCGCTCGTGGCGGAATTGGTAGACGCGCTGCCTTGAGGTGGCAGTGGGTAACACCGTGGGGGTTCGAGTCCCTCCGAGCGCACCACCCCCACGTTTAGGGTTGGAATCCTTATACTTTTTTCCGGAAGTTGCTGATCGGCGTCACGCCGACGCGCTGACGGACTGCAATTGGAAGGCGACCAAGGTCGTTACGCTGCCGCGCGAGCTCAAAAGTGGCTGCTATGCCATACGGCTGCGTTCCGGTAGCGGTGAGAGCCTCAGCGAGGAGCACGTTGTTTTTTTCGTGCGACCGGAAAAGCCGCGGGCGCGTATTGCATTCCTATTTCCAACGTTGACCTATCTTGCCTTTGCGAACGAGCGCTTGAGCTTCGACCATCCCGAACGCGAGGCATTGACCGGTCAGCCCGCCGTGCTGTCCGAGATCGATATAGAGATGTACAGGCGATTCGATTTCGGTCTGTCGACCTACGATACGCACGCCGACGGCAGTGGAGTTTGCTACAGCTCCTATCACCGTCCAATCATGAACATGCGGCCGAAATACAGGATGCCGAGCCTCGACGTGCCAATGGGATTGGCTGCGGATCTCTCCGTCATCGCGTGGCTCGATCAGAGCGACTTCGAATACGAGGTTCTGACCGACGAAGACCTGCATCGCGATGGACCGGCGGCATTGTCGCCGTACGCCTGCGTTATCAGCGGTGCTCGGCCCGAATACTACACCGAGCGTATGCTGGACGCGACCGAGGACTATATCGCCGGCGGCGGCCGATACATCTATGCCGGTGGCAACGGATTCAACGCCACGGCAGGTCTTCGCGATGGCGAACCGTGGATCGTGGAGTGTCACCGCCGCGATGATGGATACAAGCCGTGGATATCGCGCTACGGCGAGCACTACATGGCCACGGACGGGATGCGCGGCGACCCGTGGAAAGTGCTCGGACGGGCGACCCAGAAGTGGTCGGGATCGGCCTAGCGCCAGGACGCCGGAGGCGCTCGGCCCTGCCGGAATGGGCGCAGACGTCGAGACCGCGCTGCGGGCCAAACGGCAATGGTTGATCGAGCAGGGTCTGGCCCGTGAGCACGAGGGCCAAATGCGTTACGCGCGCGATCTGCTACGGACGCTGGAGACGATCGAGCTTCGTCGGGCAGCAGCTGACATAACTGTCCAAACCGGGCTTGAACGTCTGGAGGTTGGAACCGGCGACAGCATCAGCGGCGTCTGCAGGCGAATGCTGACACTCAACAGTGGCCGGTTTGCTTTGATCGAGCGCTCCCACGACTTCGCGCTGGTGCCGTGGCGGCCGGTGCTGGAGCGTGCGCGCGGCCAATTGGTCACCGGCCGCGTGGGCGGGGAGGGGATATCCTGGTCCGTCGGGATCAAACGCGGGATCGGACGCTGAAGGACGCTGGGTGTTGCGAGAGCGGGTTCAGTTTCCCCTGAAGCCGTTCGCGCAAATCCTTCCGAATGTCGCACAAGGTGCTGCGATTATTGCTGGTTATGCCATTCTCTTGCGAAGATCGTATAACCCGCGCGCGCGTTTTGGATCCTATCTCCGCCGGCTTGAGGTGGAGCCTCCGCTCTGATGCCACGCCCGAGCTTGCGTCCGATCCCGCGTCCCTTTGCGATTGGCCTCAGGAGGAGACGAGGGAGTAGCTCGTGCTCCGACCACCACCTGGATCCTTGACGAGGACGTCCTGATCAACAAGGCCCTGAATGTCGCGCAACGCCGTGTCAGGCGAGCATTTCTCGATTTTCGCCCATTTGCTCGATGTGAGCTTACCATCGAGACCGTCCAGCAAGCGGTTGAGCATATCCCGCTGCCGATCGTTGATCTGGATTGTGGCGTGCCGTTTCCAGAAATCCGCCTTTTCGAGCACGGCTGCGAGAATGGTTTCGGCTCCAGTGAATGCGCGGTCGAGACAGCCCAGGAACCACTCGAGCCAAGGCGTGATGTCGAGGCTGCCCTTTTGCGTGCTCTCCAGCATGTCATAGTAGGTCTTGCGTTCCGCCCGGATCTGCGCCGACATGCTGTAGAAGCGCTGCGGAATCCCTTCCGAGCGGGCAAGCGACATGTCCGCGATGGCGCGGGCGATACGGCCGTTGCCGTCCTCGAAAGGATGGATCGTCACGAACCAGAGATGGGCGATCGCTGCCTTGATGATCGGATCGATCTTCTCTTCGGCGTTATACCAGTCAAGAAGCCCAGCCATTTCGGCGTTGAGCTTTGCGGCGGGTGGTGCCTCGTAATGGACATGCTCGCGTCCGTAGTCGCCGGAGACCACCTGCATCGCTCCCGCCGAGGCGTCGCGCCAGGCTCCCACGGCGATCTTCTTCATATTGCTGCGGCCAGTTGGACACAGAGACGCATGCCAGCCGAACAGCCTCTCTGCCGTGAGTTCGGTTTTGAATTTCTGGGTGGCGTCGAGCGTCATCTCGACGACGCCTTCGACGTTGCGATCAGCGGACGGCAAGGCGCCCGCGTCCATGCCGAGCCGACGGGCGAGTGACGAGCGCACCATGTCGTTGTCGAGCTTCTCTCCCTCGATCTCGCTGGACTTGAGAACCTCCTCGGTGAGGGTGGTGAGGGCGGCTTCCTCCTGCTGGGGGAAACCAAGGGCCTGCATGCGGCCGATGAGTTGCCCCTGCCGCAGCCGGACAGCTGCAAGCTGCTTGGCCAAGGCAGTGGCATCCCAGGAAAACCGAGGCCATTCAGGCAGCTGATGGATATAGACTGTCATTCTCCGCATTCCTTGCGGAGAATATGGAGGTCTATCCCCGCATCCGCAAGAGTATTCTCCGCAAATCTTGCGGAGAATAAGGTTGGCATTCTCCGCGCGATCGGCCTGAGAACGGTATCATAAAACCGTGGCACTACCCCTTGCGGTTCAGCAAGGTCCCGCGGACTCCGCCGGGAAAGAGGGACGACAGCGGGATCCGCTCCGCTCAGCGAATGTTTCCAGCAAAGATCTGTGTCGGTCAGATCATTGGAGAAAGACTGATCCCCACGCCGATTGGCGCCACCTGGGAGGCGCTCAACGACCCCGAGGCGCTCAAGGCGTGCATTGCGGGGTGCGAGTCGCTGGAAGCCGTGGAGGCGGATACGTTTGTGGCCGTGCTGGCTGCCCGGGTGGGACCTATCAGCGCGCGCTTCAAGGGCATGGCGAGATTGAGCAATATACAACCGCCGAACAGTTATGAGGTGACTTTCGAAGGGCAGGGCGGGATCGCGGGTTTCGGCAAGGGATCGGCGGAGGTCTCGCTCACGGAACAGGGCTATCAGACGCTTCTGCGTTACTCGGCCCGAGCCCAGGTGGGTGGTCGCCTGGCGCAAGTCGGATCGCGCCTGATCGATGCCGCGGTAGGGAAAATCACCGAGGATTTCTTTTCGGCGTTTGAAGCGCGATTGAAGGCGGCATCGGGCAATGAAGCGGCGAACGAAAATTCCGTCCTCCGCCAGTCCTGGGCGTTCGTGCCTTCTCACCAGAGCCAGAGCAATGCCGCGTCGAAGAACGCCGCGCTGGTCTCGCCGCCAGTCCATGCCTTTTTGCGGCCACCCCTGACTCAGACCTTGGTGCACGATGCCAACGTTCAGCGCATGGCCGAGGCGCCGGCAAGGCGGCGCCTTGTCAGGAGGGCGACGCCGATCGAGCTCGTCGGAGAAAGATTGATCGACGCGCCGTTGTTCGTGACTTTCAATGCGCTCAACAATGTTGAAGTGCTCAGGCGCTGCATTCCAGGATGCAAGAGACTGGACCAGGTGCGGGCGCACGTGCTGGAGATCGAGCTGGCGATGGGCGTCGGGCCGCTCAGCCTCGGCCTGGAGGGCACGATTCAAGTGAGTGACGTTCATGTGCCGACCAGTTATGTGCTGTCGTTCAAGGGCAGGCGCGGCACCAAGGGCTCGGGCAAGATTTCGCTGACCGAAGAGGGCAGACAGACCCGCGTGCGCTATGTGCTCCAGGCCGAGATCAGCGGTCATTTGGCCAGAGTGGGTTCGCGGTTGAACGAAATGGTTGCCGCGATCCTTGTCAGGATCTTCGTCTCGGCGTTCAAGGCCCGCCTGCGGGCGGAGGCGGCGGAACTGTCCACTGGTCGGAGCAAGATCGGATCGCCGGCTTCCAAATTGGGGGCGGCATCGTCTGGTGATTAGGGCAATGGTAAAAAGTCCTTGTGCGCCGGACATCCCATTCGTTTGGCTTGTTGGCTCAGTGTGGGGGTGGCGACCGCGCGTCAGATTTTAGCCTGCGATCCTCCATTTCTCCTGCATTGCGAAAAGGCCCATCTTCATGAAGGAAACCAAATTGAGCGATCAGCGAGTCAGCATCAGTGTGGATGACGACGGCGTTGCGGATGTCGCCATGGTTCGGGCCGACAAGATGAATGCGCTGGACGACGCGATGTTTGAGGCGCTTGCCTCCGCAGTCGACCGCCTGCATGCAGACCGGTCGGTGCGCGCCGTCGTCCTGCACGGCGAGGGGCGCGCCTTCTGCGCGGGGCTGGACAAGAGCCTGTTCGATCGGATTGTCGCCCAGGGCGCGGCCGCGATGGGCGATCTCGCCGAACGCACGCATGGCCTCGCCAATCTCTGGCAGCAAGTGTCGTGGGGCTGGCGGGAGCTGCCTGTGCCGGTGATTGCCGCGGTGCACGGTGTCGCATTCGGCGGCGGCCTGCAGATCGCGCTGGGCGCTGACATTCGCTACTTGCATCCCGAGGCGAAGCTCTCCGTGGCTGAGACCAAGTGGGGATTGGTGCCCGACATGGCGGGGTGCGTGATTTTGACGGAGCTCGCGCGTGCGGATGTGGTTCGCGAGTTGGTCTTTGGCGGCCGGGTGGTTTCAGGTGTTGAGGCACTCGCTCTCGGTCTTGCGACACGAGTAAGCGATGACCCCTTGAAGGAAGCTCGCGAGCTTGCGCGGCGGATCGCTGCCCACAACCCGGAGGCCGTTCGTGCAGGCAAACGCCTGCTCAACGCCGCCGCTCCTGTAGACGCCGGGCGGGTGCTGATGGTGGAGTCGTTAGAGCAGCAGCGGCTTCTCGGCAGCTCCAACCAGATCGAAGCCGTGCGGGCCGCAACGGAGAACCGTACGCCCGAATTCCGGTGACGACATCGCGATGCGGTTCGCGCCCCGTCAGAAGTCGTCCACGATTGCCCGTGGCGCGGATGCTGAGCGCCTCGACGGTCTCGCCTGGGTCGAACTGATGATGGCGCCAAACTCCTCTATCTGTCCCCCACCGTCCCGACTTCAATCCGATTGAAAATGCCTTCGCCAAGCTCAAGGCGCATGTGCGAAAGTCCGCCGCGCGCACCCTCCGAGGAACAGGATTGGCTGGACGGAGAGCAATCACCCGTCGGCCCCACCTTGCCAACCTCATGCTTGCCGTCCTGGTTGAGCTGGGCGCGATAACTCTGTTTCCCGAGTTTGCAAAGGTCGGCGGCTTCATGGCCTCCGGTACGAACCTTATCGATCTACTTTATCAAGCAGGCGTTCTGGTCGGGAAGGTTCTTGATGAGACAAAGGCTGAAGACTTGCCGGTCGAGCGGCCGTCGCGGTTTCAACTCGTAGTCGTTCTTAAAACGGCCAAAGCGCTCGGCCTTACCATTCCAACTTCGCTGCTTTTGCGTGCTGACGAAATCGTCGAGTGAGCTTCCGCGGACGGAATGCGATTTCGATGCCGATCAAGGCCAAGGGCGGTGAAACGACTCTGAACAAAACGTGGCGGGAATAGGCGACCATCCGCCTCACCCATGGGCGCGCGGTGGAGCTGCTCCCGGCGTTGAAGCAGAGCCAGATCACGGCGACTTGGGCGAGCTATATCGATTCTACGCCGGATGGAGTGCCTGCCATCGGCGAGCTCGCCGCGCTGCCCGGCCTGATTGTAGCGGCCATGGCTTCGGCATCGCCCCCGGCACCAGCCATCTCATCGCCGATCTTGTCACCGGCGCCACGCCGATCGTCGATCCCGAGCCCCACGAGCCCGCGCGTTTCGCGCGGCATGAGTCCAAGAAGGTCGCAGACTTCTGACGATCGGATGCGACTATGCGAGCGTCTGCCGGAAATGACGTCAGCCGGCTGACCTCACCGGATATCGATCGCTGCGCGAGAGGCGCGATGCGCGCCTTCACGATCGTCGCACCAGAATTCAACGTGTTCGAAATTCAAATCTGTTGCCGTGACGATGTGACCATCCGTAACAACCAATCGCGACGAGGACGGCGTGCGGTTTTGGGTAGCGTTCTTGAAACGTCTCGCAAAACAATGATGCCATCCTTCCCAAAACGGTTTGTCAGCCCGCTGATTTTGTTGGCTTCCCCGCTTCCCTAGCGGGAGCCAGCCAGGTTTGAACCTGCTCGTCCACCCATTTTCCGGCGACGAATTGCGAAGGAGCGGCGGCCTTCGGCGAACTATCGAGACTGACGTTCCGAGTAAGGTTCGCCGGCAGGAAAACAGAGCCTGGGGGCGCGATGTAGCGCCCCCGCTACCAATCGTGGCGATTTCTACGCCAAGCTACGACTGTGATTTTTGCCGAAGATGCGATGACCTCAGCGGCGCGGCAATTTGCCAGGCGAAACGACGGCTTCAGCCCGTCCTGGTTACATACTCGACAGGGAGATGCTTGAATGGCTTGCGGTGTTCGCGCGATACGGCGCCACCAATGATGATTTTGGAGAACGCATGGAGGTCGGCGAAGAAGGCCGGCTTTAGGCTGTCGAGCTTGCTCGCATCGGCAACCAGAATGCTTTCGATCGCCGTTGCCATCGCCGCCTGTTTGACCGCCGTCTCATGAAAATTCGAGCAGCTCGCGCCCCGGGCCGCATGTACGCCGCCCGCCGAGATGAAGGCCTTGTTGATGCCGAGCCTGCGCAAATAGGACAGACCTTCTTCCGATGAGAAGGACTGCGATGAGGGATGATAGAGCCCGCCCACCAAAATCAGCTGCGTGGCGGGACGTCGCGTCACCAGCGCCGCCACGTTCATCGAATAGCAGATCACCGACAGCGACATGCCCTCCGGCAGCACCTCTGCGAGCGACTGCATCGTGGTGCCGCAGTCGATGAAGATGGTGTCGCCGTCCTGCAATGACGCCACCGCCGCGCGACAGGCGAGGCGCTTGTCATGGGTGTGCTGATCGATCTCCTGCTCGAGCGTGTACTTTGCCGCGCTCGGCGCGGCTGCATTCACGACATGGCCGCCAAGGCAGACCAGCGCGGCATCGGATGCTGCGAGATCGCGGCGCACCGTCATCTCGGAGACGTTCAGGAGTTGAGCCGCATCCTTCAGATGCAATGCGCCGTTTTCGGCGATGGCGCGCCGGAGCCGTTCCAGGCGCTGGGCGCGCGCGTCGCGCTGAGCTGCCGCGCCGATGGGGAGGTCGACCATGCTTTTCGATAACCCTGCCTTTGCTGGTTGACAATAGTCTCACATGATGTGAAAAATCCAACAAGAAGACGTTACGAATCTAACAAATCCGCCGGACGCAGAGACCGGCAGCATGGGGAGGCGGCGGCAGAGCCTGCGAATGCAGGGCTCGCAGTCGGGCTTCTTCAGGGAGGAAGCCGATGTTTCGATCCAAACATTCAGTGCGCCGCGCGGCCGGGTAGCAGGAGGCTGCGTTTGATGTCGCAGAGCGCTTCGATACCGGAGGCATCCCGCATGCCGTTGTGCGGACACGAGCGGCCGGTCTCGGTCCAGGCCGCCGCCCTCGCTCGCAATGCAGGCCGAGCCCTCGAGCTAGACTGGATCGACGAAATCAGGGTGAATCTGTCGGCGGCAGAGCGGCGCATCGCGAGCCTGCCGGGCCGGCGCACGGTGAAGAACGAGGCGCAGGCGGCGTGGCTGCTGAAGGCGATCGCCTGCATCGATCTGACCACGCTTAATGGTGACGACACGGCCGGGCGGGTCAAGCGGCTTTGCGCAAAGGCCAGGGCGCCGGTGCGGGCCGATCTTCTCGATGCGCTCGGTTTCGCCGGCCGCAAGCTGCAGACGGGGGCAGTCTGCGTCTACCATCGTTTCGTGGCGACTGCGGTCGAGTCTCTCGACGGCTCCGGCATTCCGGTCGCTGCTGTCTCCACCGGCTTCCCCGCGGGCCTCGTGCCGCACGACGTCAAGCTCAGGGAAATCGAGGCCTCGGTGAACGACGGGGCCGAAGAGATCGACATCGTCATCACCAGGGAGCACGTGCTGACGGGCGACTGGCGCGCGCTATATCAGGAGGTCAGAGACTTCCGTGCCGCTTGCGGGCGGGCGCATCTCAAGACGATTCTCGCTACCGGCGACTTGAAGACTTTGCGCAACGTCGCCAAGGCTTCCATGGTCTGCATGATGGCAGGCGCCGACTTCATCAAGACGTCGACCGGCAAGGAGAGCGTCAATGCGACGCTGCCAGTGTCGCTGGTGATGCTGCGGATGATCCGGAGCTATCACGATCGCACCGGGTTCAAGATCGGTTTCAAGCCCGCCGGCGGCATCTCGACCGCCAAGGATGTGCTCAACTACCAGATCCTGATGAAGGAAGAGCTCGGGCGTGACTGGCTCGAGCCTTCGTTGTTCCGCATCGGTGCGTCCAGCTTGCTCGCCGATATCGAGCGTCAGCTCGAACATCACGTCACCGGTCGTTACTCGGCCTTCAACCGTCATCCCTTGGCATGAGGACCCGGCCGTGACCGTCGCACACTACTACGACACGATGGACTACGGTCCGGCGCCCGAGGCAGATGCCGAGGCGCGAGCGTGGCTCGCCAGGCACGAGGCCCGCTTCGGGCATTTCATCGATGGCGCTTTTGCAGTTCCTTCCGACGGCAAGTACTTCACGACGTCGGAGCCTGCCGCCGGCAAGGCGTTGGCGAAGCTCGCGCAAGGGTCTGCTGCCGACGTCGGCGCGGCCGTCGCCGCGGCGCGCAAGGCGCAGCAGGCATGGCAGAAGCTCGGCGGCCACGGCCGTGCCAGGCATCTCTACGCGCTCGCGAGAATGTTGCAGCGTCATGGCAGGTTGTTTGCAGTCCTGGAGGCGATCGATAACGGCAAGCCACTCCGCGAGACGCGCGATATCGACGTTCCGCTCGCGGCACGGCACTTCCTGCATCATGCCGGCTGGGCTCAGCTCCAGGAGCGCGAATTCGGCGCCTACGCGCCGCTCGGCGTGATCGGGCAGATCATCCCGTGGAATTTCCCGCTGCTGATGCTGGCCTGGAAGATCGCGCCGGCGCTGGCGATGGGCAACACCGTGGTGCTGAAGCCCGCCGAGTTCACCTCGCTCACTGCGCTGCTGTTTGCCGAACTCGCCGCGCAGGCGGGCCTGCCCATGGGTGTGCTCAACGTCGTTACCGGCGACGGCACCACCGGGGCTGCGTTGGTCGCTCAGCAAGGCGTCGACAAGATCGCCTTCACCGGTTCGACCGAAGTCGGCCGGCTGATTCGCCAGGCCACCGCCGGCACGGCCAAGTCGCTGACGTTGGAGCTCGGCGGCAAGTCGCCCTTCATTGTGTTCGACGACGCCGACCTCGATGCCGCCGTGGAAGGAGTGGTCGACGCCATTTTCTTCAATCAGGGGCAGGTGTGCTGCGCCGGCTCGCGGCTGCTGCTGCAGGAAGGTATCGCGGAGACCTTCCGGGAGCGGCTCGTGCGGCGGATGGAGACGCTCCGTGTCGGCCCGCCGCTCGATAAGGCGATCGATATGGGGGCGATAGTCGATCCCGTGCAGCTCGAGCGCATCAGGTCCCTGGTCGAGACCGGTGTGACCGAAGGTGCGCAGAAATATCAGTCGCCGGGCGCGTTGCCGCCGCATGGCTGCTTTTATCCGCCAACCTTGCTGTGGAACGTGCAGCCGTCGTCGACCGTGGCTATCGAGGAGATATTCGGTCCGGTGGCGGTGGCGATGACGTTCCGCACGCCGGACGAGGCCGTGCTGCTCGCCAACAACACGCGCTATGGTCTCGCCGCCAGTATCTGGAGCGAGACCATCGGGCGGGCGCTCGATATCGCGCCAAAGCTGTTGGCGGGCGTGGTCTGGATCAACGCCACCAATCTGTTCGACGCTGGTGTCGGCTTCGGCGGTTATCGCGAATCCGGCTTTGGCCGTGAAGGCGGCCGCGAGGGCATCTACGAGTATCTCAAGCCAGTGGCTTGGAGCGGACGAAAGGCACGCATAGCGCAGCCCGCGCCCAGCGTAGCTGAAGAGCGCGCAGGTTTTGCGCTACCGCCGATCGATCGGACGCCAAAGCTGTTCATCGGCGGCAAGCAGGTCAGGCCTGACGGCAATTACTCGCGCGCGGTGCTGTCGCCTAAGGGAAGACTTCTCGGCGAGGTTGGCGACGGCAATCGCAAGGACATCCGCAACGCGGTGGCGGCAGCGCGCGCTGCCGAAGCGTGGAGCCGGGCGACGGCGCACAACCGTGCGCAGATCCTGTATTACCTGGCCGAAAACATGTCCGCCCGCGGCGACGAACTTGCCGCGCGTATCGCCGCGATGACGGGAGTTACGGCTGTCAAGGCGAAAGCGGA
Organism: Bradyrhizobium sp. SZCCHNGR1005; assembly: GCF_032489995.1. Taxonomy (NCBI): domain Bacteria; kingdom Pseudomonadati; phylum Pseudomonadota; class Alphaproteobacteria; order Hyphomicrobiales; family Nitrobacteraceae; genus Bradyrhizobium; species Bradyrhizobium sp. SZCCHNGR1005. The sequence continues at coordinate 86,317 of NZ_JAUEZC010000005.1, read as the reverse complement.
AGTTGATGCTGGAATCGCGCGCTTGTTCAGCTACGGCGCCTGGGCCGACAAGTATGAAGGTGCGGTGCACACGCCGCCGTTGCGCGGCGTCGCGCTCGCCATGCACGAGGCGATCGGGGTAGTCGGCGTCGCCTGTCCAGACGAGGCGCCGCTGCTTGCCCTCATCAGCCTGGTCGCGCCGTTGATCGCGATGGGCAATCGGGTGGTCGTGGTCCCGAGCGAACGGCATCCGCTGGTCGCGACCGATTTCTATCAGGTGCTGGAGACCTCCGACGTTCCGGCCGGCGTGATCAATATCGTCACTGGCCGACGCGACGCCCTGGTCAAGGTGCTGGCTGAGCATGACGATGTCGACGCGCTCTGGGTGTTCGGCTCCAAGCAGGCCGCAACCGACGCAGAGCGGTTGTCCGTCGGCAATCTCAAGCGAACGCTGGTCGATCACGGGCTGCTCACGGACTGGTACGACGCCGCGGCATCCGAAGGTCTCATTTTGCTGCGCCACGCGGTGCAGGTGAAGAATATCTGGATTCCTTATGGCGATTAGTGACGTGACAGAACGGACCTGAGCATGATCCGAACCAGCGGGAGCCGGTGTTCCGAAAGATCATGCTCCAAAAATCGATGAGATCATGATCCGATTTCTTGTCCTCGGATCATGATCGGGACCGCTGAGGTCCCCGCAATGACAAAACAACAGAAGGGAGGGAATATGCTGAAGACCATCGATCCGCTGCTCAACGCCGATGTCCTCTACGCGCTGCGCGCGATGGGCCACGGCGACCGTCTGGTCATCTGCGACACCAACTTCCCGGCCGATTCGATCGCGCGGCAGACTGTGTTTGGCGAGCTGTTGCGTATCGACAATGTCAGTGCTGCGCGCGCTATCCAGGCTGTGCTTTCGGTGATGCCGCTCGACACCTTCGTCGACGATGCCGCGATCCGCATGGAGATCGTCGGTGCGCCAACGGAAGTGCCCCCTGTGCAGCAGGAGGTGCAGGCCGTGGTCGATCGCGCGGAGGCCAGATCCTGGCCCCTGGTCGGCGTCGAGCGTCATGCCTTCTATGAGCAGGCGAAGCGCGCCTATTGCGTGATCGCCACTGGTGAGCGCCGGTTCTACGGCTGCTTCCTGTTCACCAAGGGTGTCATTCCGCCGGAGGCCGCGCAATGACCATGAGCAGGCAGGGCGTGGCCATTCTCGGCGTGTTCGTGGCCGATCTGGCATTCCGCGCAGCGCGGCTGCCGGCGATTGGCGAGACGATCATCGGCTCGGGCTTCGCGGTCGGACCGGGCGGCAAGGGCTCGAACCAGGCGGTGGCGGCGGCGCGCGCGGGTGCGAGCGTCAGCTTCATTTCAAGGATCGGCCGAGACACTTTTGCCGAACTCGCGCTCAAGACCTGGGCGGCGGAGGGCATCGTGCCGCAGGTGACGCAGGTGGAGACCCCGACGGGCGCGGCTTTCATCTATGTGCACGAGACTCGTGGGGAAAACGCCATCATCATCACACCGGGCGCGGCCGGCGGCATCTGCGTCGCCGATGTCGATGCGGCGGCGGATGCGATCCGGGCGAGCAGGGTGTTCGTCACGCAGCTCGAGCAGCCGGTGGAGGCGGCGCGGCATGCGCTGGAGACTGCGCGCGGCGCCGGCAGCATCACCGTGTTCAATCCGGCACCGGCCGTCCCGTTTGACGACGCGCTCTATGAACTCTGCGATTACGTCGTGCCGAACGAAACCGAGGCCGAAGCGCTGACGGGCATCGCGGTTTCCGATCTCGCCGGCGCGCGCCGTGCAGGCGACGCCTTGCTCGCCAAGGGCGCCGGTACTGCACTGATCACGCTTGGTGAGCGCGGTGCGCTGTTTCATGGCAAAGGTCGATCGGTTCACGTGCCGTCATTCGCCGCTGGAAAGGTCGTCGAGACCACCGGCGCGGGTGATGCTTTCGTCGGCGGCTTTGCTGCAGCGCTCGCCGGCGGTGCCGATCCGCTCGACGCCGCGCGCTTCGGCGCGGCGACCGCCGGCATCTCGGTGACGCGGCCAGGCACTGCGCCGTCCATGCCGCGCCGTGCGGAGATCGAGGCGCTGCTGAAGGAGCAGCCCGCGCCATGATGCGCAACGATCCGATCAAGCACGTCTTCATCTGGCCGGCGGTGCTCGTCGTGCTCGCGATTTCGATCTTTCCTTTGATCTTTTCCCTGACCACGAGCTTCCTGAGCTACCGACTGATCCCACCGATGCCGCCGCGTGTGGTCTGGCTCGGTAACTACGGGCAGCTTCTGCAGGAGCCGCGGTTTTGGAACGCGATCCTGACCACGACGCTGATCGCCGTCGTGGCGGTTGGCCTGCAATATGTGATCGGATTTGCGGTGGCATTGGCGCTGAAAGCGCGCATCCCCGGCGAACGGCTGTTCCGGGTCGCCTTCTTGCTGCCGATGCTGCTGGCGCCAGTCGCAGTCGCGCTGGTTGCGAGGATGATGTTCAATCCGACGATGGGGCCGCTGAACCAGCTGCTCAGCCATTTCGGCCTCGTCAACCTGCCGTTCCTGACCAATGGTCGCTGGGCACTTGGCTGCATCATCGCGGTGGAGGTCTGGCAGTGGACGCCATTTGTGATCTTGATGTTGCTCGCCGGCTTGCAGACCTTGCCGGAGGACGTCTACGAGGCGGCCGAGCTCGAGAATGCCAGCAACTGGCAGCAGTTCTGGGGCATCACCTTTCCAATGATGCTGCCGATATCGGCCGCGGTCGTCTTCATCCGCCTGATCGAGAGCTACAAGATCATGGACACGGTGTTCGTGATGACGGGTGGCGGTCCGGGCGTCGATACCGAGACTCTCACCTTGTTCGCCTATCAAGAGGGATTCAAGAAGTTCAATCTCGGCTACACCTCGGCATTGAGCTTCTTGTTCCTGATCGCGATCACCATCATCGGCGTAACCTATCTGGCGCTGCTGCGGCCGCATCTGGAGAAACGCCGATGAGCGCGAGCAGCCTCCGAGGACTGTCGCCATGGTCGCGGCGCCTGATCGCGCTCGGTTGTTTCGCCTGGTGCCTGATCACGGTGTTTCCGCTCTACTGGGTTGTTGTCACCGCGTTCAAGACGCCGCCCGGCGTCGTGGGCGGGCCAACCTATATTCCCTTTGTCGATTTCACCCCGACATTGCAGCCCTTCATCGATCTGTATCAGGGCATCCGCGGCGAGTTCTTTCGCACCTTCCTGAATTCGACCATGGTCGGCTTCTCGGCGGCGCTGATTGCGACGGCGATCGGCGCGATGGCGGCCTATGCGCTCGTACGCTTCGAATTCAAGGTGCGGCTCGGCGCTGGACTCGTGTTCTTCGGTCTCGCGCTCGGCGGATATCTCGCCTTCAATACCTATCTCGGGCTGACGCGGCCGCAGGCACTGTTGTTGGCGTTTCCGCTGGCGCTCATATCGGCGATCATCGCCAACCGGCTGCCTTTGCCGGGGCCGATCCTGGGCAATGAGGACATCCTGTTCTGGTTCGTCAGCCAGCGCATGTTTCCGCCGATCGTGGTCGCGTTCGCGCTCTATCTGCTCTACAGCGAGATCGGCCGGTTCGGCTTTCAGCTCATCGACAGCTTCATCGGCCTGACCCTGTGCTACGTGGCTTTCTCGCTGCCGATCGTCGTCTGGCTGATGCGCGACTTCTTCGAGGCACTGCCGATCGAGGTCGAAGAGGCGGCGATGGTCGATAACGTGCCGAGCTGGCGCATCTTCCTCGGCATTGTGGTGCCAATGTCGATGAACGGGCTGATCGCGACGTTCATGATCACGCTCGCCTTCGTCTGGAATGAATTTCTGTTCGCGCTGTTTCTGACGAATTCGCGCTGGCAGACACTGCCGATCCTGGTCGCGGGGCAGAATAGCCAGCGCGGCGACGAATGGTGGGCGATTTCCGCGGCTGCGCTGGTCGCCATCGTTCCGATGATGGTGATGGCAGCTCTGCTGAGCCGGATGATGCGGTCGGGCATGCTGCTCGGCGCAATCAAGTAACGACCAAAAAGGAAGCCTATAGGAGGGAGAAGACACCATGCTGAGAAGAACTGTCCTGATGCTGGCGACATCGCTCGCCACGGCCTGCACCTTCGGTCCGGCGCTGGCCTGCAGCCCCGATTACACGGGCGTGACGCTGACCGTCGCGACGCAGACCGGTCCCTACATTGCGTCGGCGCTCAAGCTCGGTGCCGATGAATGGGCCAAGAAGACCTGCGGCAAAGTCAACGTCGTCGAATTTCCCTGGTCGGAGCTCTATCCCAAGATCGCGACGTCGCTCACGTCGGGCGATGCCACCTTCGACATGGTGAGCTTCGCTCCCGCCTGGCTGCCGGACTTCGTGCCGTATCTTTCCGAGATGCCGAAGGAGATGCGGTCCGGCAAGGATTGGGATGACATCGAGCCGGCCTATCGTGAGCGCCTGATGGTGTGGGACGGCAAGATCTATTCGCAGTCGATGGACGGCGACGTCCACACCTATACTTATCGCAAGGATCTGTTCGACGATCCCAAGGAGAAGGAAGGCTTCAAGACCAAGTACGGCTACGATCTTGCGCCGCCGAAGACCTGGAAGCAATATCTCGACATCGCCGAGTACTTCCAACGGCCTGATAAAGGGCTGTGGGGCACGGCAGAAGCATTCCGCCGAGGTGGCCAGCAGTTCTGGTTCTTCTTCAGCCACGCTGCGGCCTACACCAACAATCCGAACTATCCCGGCGCGATGTTCTTCGATCCGGAGACGATGGATGCGCAGATCAACAATCCCGGTTGGGTAAAGGGGCTGGAGGAATATATTCGCGCCTCCAAGCTCGGGCCGCCGAACGCGCTGAACTTCTCGTTCGGCGAGGTCAACGCGGCGGTGGCCGGCGGCCAGGTCGCGGAATCGATCGGCTGGGGCGACACCGGCGTCATCGCCGCCGATCCGAAGCAGTCGAAGATCTCAGGCAAGGTCGGCTCGGCGGTGCTGCCTGGCTCCGATGAGATCTGGAACGCCAAGACCAAGAAGTGGGATAAATTCCCCGAGGTGCTGCCCGCTCCGTTCATGGCGTTCGGCGGCTGGCAGATCGCGGTGCCGAAGTCGGGCAAGAACCAGCAGGCGGCCTGGGACTTCGTCAAGACGCTGACCAGCCCTGAGGTTTCGGGGCAAGCCGCGATCACCGGCGGCACCGGTGTCAATCCGTACCGCAAGTCGCATACGGCGAACATCGCGCTATGGAGCAAGATCTTCACGCCCGAGGAGGCCAAGGAATATCTCGGTGCCCAGGCGGATTCGATCAACGGCAAGAACGTCGCGCTCGACATGCGTCTGCCCGGCTATTTCTCCTACACCGAGGTAGTGGAGATCGAGCTCGGCAAGGCGCTGGCCGGCCAGACCACGCCGCAGGCCGCGCTTGATGCGATGGCCAAGGAATGGAACAGGCTGACTGACGAGTTCGGCCGCGAGAAGCAACTCGCTGGCTATCGCGCTGCGATGGGCCTGCCGCCGAAGAAGTGATGTGAGGATGACAGGTCCCGGACGGTGCGAACCGTCCGGGATCGCATGAGAGACAGAAAGCGAATCATGGCCGACGTTCTGATCGACAGCGTCTCCAAAGCCTATGGGTCCTACCGGATCATCGAAGGGCTCGACCTCCACGTCGCTGACAACGAGTTTGTGGTGCTGGTGGGGCCCTCCGGCTGCGGCAAGACAACGACCTTGCGGATGATCGCAGGGCTGGAGACGGTGACGTCAGGCACGATCCGGATCGGGCAGCGCGATGTCACGGATCTGCGGCCGGGACTACGCAACTGCGCGATGGTGTTCCAGAATTATGCGCTCTATCCACACATGAGCGTCGCCGAGAACATTGGTTACGGCATGAAGGTGCGCGGGGAGCCGCGGCCGCAGATCGACGAGGCGGTCAAGGAGGTCGCACGTGTGCTCGATCTCGATCCTTATCTCGATCGCCGTCCCAAGCAGCTCTCCGGCGGCCAGCGCCAGCGCGTGGCGATTGGCCGCGCGATCGTGCGCAGCCCGGACGTGTTCCTGTTTGACGAGCCGCTGTCCAACCTCGACGCCAAGCTCAGGATCGAGATGCGCACCGAGATCAAGGCGCTGCATCGCCGGCTCGCAAAGACCGTCGTCTACGTCACGCACGACCAGGTCGAGGCCATGACGATGGCCGACCGCGTCGTGGTGATGAACAAGGGGCGCATCGAACAGGCGGCCGACCCGATCTCCCTTTATGAGCGGCCATGCAACCTGTTTGTCGCCGGTTTCATCGGCGCGCCCAGCATGAACTTCATCGAAGGCGAGGTGATCGCGCGCGACGGTGCACTTGTGTTCGCCGAAGCGTCAGGCGTGGCGCTCGCTCTGCCGAAATGCAGAGAAGCGGTCTACGGCAGACATGTCGGAAAGCCGGTGGTACTCGGCGTGCGGCCCGACCATATCGCCCGACATGGCACTGCGGCAGGCGCGGTGGCCAGCATGATTGTGAAAGATGTCGAGCCACTCGGCCCGCACACGCTGGTCATCGGTTCGGTCGGCCACTCCCCCTTCACGGCGCAGATGCCGGTCGGCGTGGCGGCCGAACCCGACAACCGCTTCGACGTGCCGCTCGATCTGGAAAAGGCGCACCTGTTCGACAAGGCCACCGGGAGGGTGATTGCGGTGTGAGATACGCGGTCTGCCAGAAGGCTGCGGCCGAAGCACACGCCGTGAGGGCGGGCCACTGGAGGCGGTTTGCGTGCCTCGTGACTGCCCGATTGCTCGTCGCCGGCCGAGCAAGAGTGAGCAGAGGCGCGTCGCTTTCGCAGATCAGTACTGAGATCTTCGTAATCGACGCCGCGTTGCCTATTGCACCACGAAACGGGAGTGATACGGCAGGTTGGCTGCGCCTACGGCCTTGGGCGCAACAAAGTTCGCGCCGTAGAGGAAATCCACCTCGGGTACCTCCTCATGAAGCTGGGAGCACAGGGTCTCTCCGAGTTTCGGTGGCGCATAGCTCGAAACGACAACGGAGTTGAAGCTGACCAAGCTCAGGAGGGAACGAACCGAATCGACGAGTTGGCGGCAACACAGACGACGCCATTCGGTGTAGTATTCCGCGGCAGCTCTCGGCAGGGCTTCCGATCCGACATCGTTCAGCGTAAGCCCATGCCGCTTCAGCTCCTCGCGCAGGCGCAGCAGCCCGACGTCATGGCTCAAGCCAAACCTGCCCCTGTGGATTTGATAGTTCAGGACGAGCCGGCTGTGCAGGTGCGGGCCAAGATAGAAGAAGAGAAAATCGGATAGCGAACGTGCTACTCCGAGCGGGGCGAGACGCTCGATATGCATATCATGATATGCAATACGCCTGCCTGTCGCCCTCGTACACTTCAATCAGTCGAAGCCCTCATGCCGCCGATACGGAGTCGCTTGTCTGCGCATCGGTCGACGTCTGATCGATCATTCTCGGTTTGGCTGGAGCCGAAGTTGGTGGTCGGCGGTCTGTAATCGGAAAATTCAATTCAATCGTGGTGCCGCCACCGGGTGTCTCGCAGATTGCGACAGTGCCATTATGCGTGGCCATGACCTGGGAAACGATGGAGAGACCTAGGCCCATCCCCTCAGCTCGGGTGTCTCCACGCCGGAACGGCTCAAGCAGAAGGTCAGGTTGGCTGGCCTTCATACCAGGTCCTGTGTCGACCACACTCAGTTGTCCCGAGGCCCTGACGTTGACATGAATGGGACTGCTGGTCGCTGCGTGAAGCACCGCGTTTCGGATCAGGTTCGAAAGCGCAACAGAGATCGCCGCTTCCGAGCCGAGGACCCAGACGGCGCAACCGGGGTCGGTGAACGCGATCTCACGCCCGCTTCTCAAGGCCATGGGCACATGATCGGCTGCAACTCTGCGCGCGAGTGCCACAAGGTCGATCTCTGTACGTTCGGCAGGCTCTATCGAAATGCGGGCCAGCTGAAGGAGCATCGTGACGATCGATGAGAGTTTCTGGTTTTCGGCAATGAGCCTGGTACGGAGCTCGGGATCGTCGACCTGCTCAAGCGTCGTGCGCGCGTTGGTGAGCGGAGTTCGCAGCTCATGGGCCGCATTGGACAAGAACGCCCGTTGCGCGTTCGATGCGCGATCAATTCGCGACAATGCCCGATTGAATGCCGCGATCAGCGGTAGCAGTTCCGCGGGAGCGTCCTGTTCCGGCAATCTGCGACCGTCAGGAACACCGTCGATCATCTCGGCCGCAGTTGCGACCGCGCGGACCGGACGTGCAATCAGCGTTGGTACAAAGACCAGGGCCGTAAACGCCGTCGCGACGAGGACGATGAGGATCGGGAGCGCGACAAACGTCGCATCGGTGAGCGTTCCGATCATGAGCTGTGTTGCAGTGTAGGCGACGCCTCCTGTCTCGATCCAGACTTCGCCGGCGGGCGTATCTCGAACGGCCACCATTTTCCTGATGTTTCGGGTCTGGCCGTCAACCGCGTAAGCAAGGAAACTTGTTCCCGGCTGTGGCATAAGTGGTTTCTGTGGGCGCCACTTTGGAATTGCGCCAAAACTGACCTCCCCACTCTTGTCAGACACAACGTACCAGAACGTTGGGAAGTCGCGAACGATCTTGTCGAGTCGCTTGGTCTGTTTGACCTCGAGCTGTCCCTGCTCGTTGCGCGCGACAGCCTCTTTCAGAGCGTCGGCCACGTCGGCGGCCCCCCACGTGCCGTCGTCATCGCCGCCAAGTCGAAGAAGCAGGGCGGCTGCGCACAACAGCATGATGGTGGTCACGACTCCGATAAGAGTCGCGGACAAGACCGTGATCGAGCGACGAAGGCGTCTAAGCATTTGACACTTCAGAATTGTTGTTCAGCCAACAGATACCCGAGGCCGCGGACCGGTCGAATTACAACCTTGCAATTTGCCTCGCGAAGGCGACGGCGCAGTCGAGAGACATGCGACTCGATCGCGTTCGACTGGATTTCGTCCTCAAAACCATAGGCCGCGAGCTCGAGCGTTTCGCGCAACACGACGCGACCGGTCCGTCGAACCATGGCCTCCAGGATCGCCAATTCACGTCGCGGAACAACGATGGGAGTCTGGTCGATGCAGACCACGCGGTTGACGATGTCGTAGCTCAGATTTCCGATGCTCACCACGGCACCCTTGTCAAGGAAGAGACGTCGCAGCACGGCCTTTGCCCTTGCCAGCAGTTCAACCGGTTCGAACGGCTTGGGTACATAGTCATCGGCCCCGTCGTTCAGCGCACGAGCAATATCGAGGGGATCGTCGAGCGAGGTCAGGACGATCGTTGCGGGGCTCGGCTTCTGCAACCTTAGGTCAGGTAGCAACGCCAGTCCGTCGCCATCCGGAAGTCCTCTATCGATCACGACGAGCTCGAAATTGCGGACTGCGACCGCGGCTCTGCCCTCGTCGAGCGTCGTCACCATATCGGAGGAGCCAAAGGCGGTCGCGAGCGCATCCCGCAGCCAAGGCCCCAATTGGGGATCATCCTCCACGACCAGAACTCGCACCATTCTCTCCTAGGGTTCTCTAGGTCATAACTCTCTCCAATCATTACCGTTAGATTGCAATAGGATTACGAGCCCAGCTCGAATTGGGCTGTTTGAGAAACAATTGATTATGCGTGTTTTTTTGTGTCTTTGCGTCAGGTCGCGAGCACTTTGGGCCGGGACCCAAGGGCGTCCCTGCTATCTCGCCAACTCGGGCGGCGGCGACACCTGCCTGGTGTTGTAGAACGATGTCATATCTCGTTGAGGTGGTGGATGGGGCTGTTAGTTTTGGTTCCCTCTAAGATCACCCACGGTCACGCAAGGCGAAAGAACGAGAACCGGTTCGCGCCGCGTAGTGACGTACTGCCGACTGGGGTGGGGGCGGATACTTCGTCCAGGATTGGAACCGCAGCACGCGCGCCGCGCGCCGAGCGGACGCCGGGAATCAGGCGCGCAAGCGAAGAGGGCGTCGTCTTCCGTTGAAGACCACGCCCTCAGCGTTCACCTGCCAGAGTCCGCCTCAGGGTTCACCAATCAGATGAGGCGTCATAGTAGCCGTCACGATAGCCTGAGGAATAGTCGTAATCCGGGTAGTCGTACCCAGAATAGGCCGGCACCTCATAGTATCGGTGAACGTGAACACGTCGCCGATACGACGGAACATAGGCGTGTTGATCCTCATAGACATAGACTGGCGCGCGATGGGAGTTCGCAATGGCAGATCCGGCCAAGGCGCCAACGGCCAGTCCGCCGATCACGCCGGCCGCAATGGCGCCGCCGTCACCGGCTTGCGCCCCCGACGGCGAAAACGATGCAACAGCGATCAGCGCCGCCGCCGCGATCACAACTGGCTTATTCATGGGATGCTCCTTCCGGATTCGTCGATGCGATGCCCTGCCATTTGCCTACCGAACATTGCCGGAGAATTACGCCTGCGATCTCCCGAGATCATCAAGCTTTGGACGCGAGATGTTGTCGGGCGACCGGAGCGTGTCCGGCAAAGCGTGCCCGCGTTGCTGCGGCTAGGGCAGAATCGGCTGCGTCTCATCGGAAGACGCGGGGGTCTCGTCGGTTGGCATCCCATTTTGGGCTCGGAGAGCCTCGGGCGCGCAAGGACGTCGCACCGCCATCAAGGCAACGATATTTCGCTTCAGCCCAGGCAAGCCGAGCAGATCAGATTGGACGGTGAACACGCGCCTGACGAACGCGACGTTCTCCGCCTGGAGCGCCGTCCGGTGCATCCAAGCGAGACAATCGATCTGGTCCTGGAAGCAGAGGGCAGCCCAGCCGCGTTCCATAGCCACCTTGTTTGGCAATTTCCATCCGTACGGATAGGCGAAAGCCCGTGCATACTGCGGATGATCAGGACTATAAAAGGCGACAGCAAAACCAAGGCTTTCATTTCCGTCGACGACTGCAAGCGGGACTCCGGTCAGCTCGCGCCAGAGCCGGGTAAGTTCGTTCGCCGCCTCGGGGTAGAAGGTACGCCCCTCCTGATAGCCGTAGCTGTTGCGGTAAAGCGCATGGATCGGAGCTGCGATCACCACGGCTACGGCAGCGATGCAGGCCACAAGGACCGTTGTGTTTACAGTATAGAACCGCTCGATGCGATAGCGCGTGCTGCACACTGCGACAACGACGAACAGAAATAGCCCTTGCAGGGCCCACAGGGAGGGCAGGTCGGTGCCGACCACGACCGCCGTGACGATTGGCAGAGCAATCGAACCAAGGGCGATGTAGAGAAGCAGTCGAAGACCGGCGTTCAGTGCCGCAAAATCGTGACCAAGGCGCCTGAGGCGATAACCAGCAATCATTGCCCAGGTTATCGCAGGGACGCTCATCGCCGCCGCAAGGCCGGCCAGGAAAGAGGCGACCTCTCGAAGCGATGTCGCTAGATCGGTGTGAGCGTGCGCCAGCGCATAGGAGAATGGTGGAGCTCCCTTCTTTATGAGCCAGAAGATATGCGGTGAGAGCGCGATCAGTCCCGTCGCCACGGAGATCCACGGCGCGGCCGTCGTAAAATATGCGCGCCGCGAGGGGTGGGCAATGGCGGCCAGAACAAAACTGGCTACCAAAAAGATGGAGTAGTATTTCCCCAACATCGCCAGGGCGGCGGTCACTCCTGCAGCGATGGCCCAGAGCGCAGTCCTCGTTTCAAAAGCGCGCAGAAAGCAGTAGGTTGCTAGTGGCCACGGCACCAGCAGGACAGCATTGGCATTGAAGCGTTGGGCGTGGAACTGATAGGCGGGAGTCAACATCAGCAAGAGCAACACGATCAGTCGCTTGTGACCGGTCACGAATTGTCTCGAAATGAGATCGACGAGCCAGAGCGCAAGAGCGGCGTTCGACATTGCCATCAATTGCAGCGACCAGTTGGTCGAAGGAAATATCGAGCTCCACGCGCCTGTGACCCAGCCCATCAATGGCGGATGTTTGACAGAGCCCCATGAGAAGTGCCGGCCTAGCGTCCATGTCTCAAGTACGTCGGGATGTAGGCCGGAGCCGACATAGGCAATCGACAAGGCGAGCGTCCAGACAACGACAAAGCAAAGGAGCAGGAGGGGCACCGCCCAACCTGCTTCGACTCCCTCGATCCATCGTATGAAGGGACGTCGCCATGGCGCGGGGCAACGATCCGATTGTCTGGCCATTACGGAAAACGCAAAGTCTACCGGCATATGATCCGCTGAGGACGCAAGAGGGGCAGGACGGAGATGCTGGAGCGCCGGAATTGGATCGGCGCCGAGACATTCCGAATGGGCTGGCTGGTCCTGAGGCTCGCTGGGCGCGATGGTGAAGCGGTCGCATTTGATCCTCGCGGACCGCGATCGTGCGTCGGCTTCGCTATGCGCCTTTCACAGGCGTTCCGTCAGGCATTCGGTGACAAGAGCTTTGCTCAGTCGCTTACCAAAGAATTACGCCGCGCTCTTCGTTGTGCGATTATGATGGCCGTGAGCGATTTTGATGCCCTACGCCGACGTTTGGCGTTGCAACTCAATGTAGGGTGAGAGGAGCGCAATTGCGTATCAGACGTGCTTCGTGGAGTGCATGAATCGAAATCCATCACACTAAGAGGAGCGGGCCGATAACGCGGCGGCCGTAATGTTTCGGTAATGCAGGTAGGCGAGTTCGGTTTAGGAAACGGACTGGAGGTGCGAATGAGAAAGTTTGCGCTCATTGAGCGGGCATTATAGGGGACCGTGCCTGCGAGCCCGTTTGGTCCCGCTGAGTTTGTGGTGCGCACCGCCGACGGCAAATCGAACGAAAAATCAAGAGCATTCACTTTCAGCAATAGCTGGCGTTCCTAGGTGCTGGAACACGAGGTTCGATGTCAGGCGGCACTGCAATCCCACGTGGTGCAACGCCCGATGAGCAGGCCGTCCGGGACGCGTCTCCAGCCCCCGTGACACCCGGACGGCCTGCGGCCGGGGATGCGTCCATGCGATTCGCTGACCTCGATGATCCGAATCTTGAGTGGCGTCGTGTAGTCGCAGCGGTTGCCACGTCGTCGGCCCGGATCGCGGCGCCAACCGCGTAGCATCGTGTCGCGCCTCGTGGCCCCGTCACCAGCGCCAACGACTGCGATATCGGTGCTAAATCTGCGACGCGGTATCGAAAGGAAGAATGATCTCGAAAATCGAACCGCCGACAACGGATGGTCTGTACTGGGCTCGCCCGTGGTGAGCTTCGGCGATCGCGCGGACGACTGAGAGACCAAGCCCGGAACCACCGAATCGTCGTGACCGGGAATGCTCCGCCCGTGCAAATGGATCGAAGGCGCGCCCTGCGAATGCCAGGCTCAAGCCTGGTCCCTGATCCTCGACGGCCAGGGTGACAACAGCTTCTTCGGTGCACAGCGAGATTTTGAGCAGCCCCGGGTCAGCGTAGCGGCGCGCGTTTTCCAGAAGGGCGAGCAGCGCTTGGCGAAGTCTGGTGCCGTCACAACACAGCGTCAGGGGGGGAGCAATCATTTCGATCGAGAAGCCTGTTTCGGCGAGAGCAGGGCGCATTGCATCGACCGCCTGCGCAACTTCCGCGGTCAAATCCGTCCGTTCGAAGTGCATTTCCAGCCTGTGGCTATCCGAAAGCGTTACGATCCGCAGATCATCGACCAGCCGTGACAGGCCTTCGACCTGGGACAACAGGTTGCGGAGCAATTCGTCGCTGGGTTCGAACACGCCTTCGGTCAGTCCCTGCAACGTGCCGCGTAGGATGGTCAGTGGTGTCCGCAGCTCGTGCGCTGCCGCGGCATTCCATGACAGCATTGCGTCTGCCACGTCTTGTAGCCTTTGGGCCATGGCATTGAAATCGTCCACCAGCTGGGTGGTCTCGCCCAGGGAACGGTCGCCGGCGGAAGCGCGCGCCGTAAGATCGCCATCGGCGATCTTACGGGCGCTTTCGGCCAATGAATTGAGGGGGGTGAGGATTCGGTGGGCCAGCCGAAGCGCGACGTGAATGGCGATCGCAAGGCCGAGAAGCAGAAAGACGGCGATCAACATGACATCCGGTGCCTCCGGAAGAAGGGGAGGCGGGCCGGGCGGCTGCGGAAACCAGGTCAGATAAATTCCATAGAAGAGGAACGAGCCGACGAAGACCATCAGGATCGCGATGACCGCGACGGCGCTCATCGAGAGTGTGATCTGCCGACCGAGACGATGTCGTCTCATATCGCTGCCAACCGGTAGCCGATCCCGCGGACAACCGCCAGCATTCCTGCTGCTCCGGCCTCATCAAGCTTGCGGCGAAGGTTGCTGACATGGCTGTCCACGGTTCTTTCGAGCGCATCACCGCCCGGAAGGCAGGCATCCACGAGTTCGCCGCGGCTAAAGGCCCGCGTCGGCGATTTTGCCATATGAACGAGAAGCCGGAATTCGGTCAGGGTCAGCTGCAACGGCACTGTGGCATCGTCGGCGCGCACGCGCGCGAGATGGCTTTCCAGGTCGACTTCGAGCTTGCCAATCCGAAAGACGGCACTGTTTCCTGAGGGCCTCGATCTTCGGAGGACGGCCTTGGCGCGGGCCACAACCTCAGCAGGGTTGAAGGGCTTAACCACATAGTCATCGGCCCCTAGACGCAGCCCCTGCAGACGGTCGATGTCCTGATCGAGGGCGGTGATCACGATGACAGGCGTGTCGCCGCGCCGCCGCAGCTCGGTCAACACCTCCCAGCCGTCGACCTTCGGCATCTTGAGGTCCAGAAGAACCAGATCGGGCTTGAGGATGACGTGCTGATCGAGCGCAGCCTTGCCATCCGTAGCACCTACGGTCCGGAATCCTTCCCGCACCAGATATGCGTCCAGAATCTTGGCGATTTCCGGCTCATCTTCCGCAACCAGAATAAGTTCGTTCATGTCTGGTAGCCCGGCTGATCTGCAAGCGTACTCTTCATCCGATCAACAGAACTCCTATCGTCGCACCGGTTCAGGAACCGCCTGCCTGACCCTCTAACGTTGCGACCGACTTCGCCCTCGATCAGGTGAGTGCTGATCCAAACCCGATTTCTCGATTTGGCATATATCCTGCTACGAGCGCGCTTGCGACGCGACGATCTGTCGCCTCCATCAGACCTCCATCAAATCTCCACGATCGCCCAATGCACGCCGGATAGGTGGCGCGTGCACTCCGCATCGCGTCTCGGCAACGGCTGGGACCGATCGCTGTGCGCTCGGAATGTGGAAGCTCATGGGTTATCGTTCAAAGATCGTAAACATCGCTGCCGTCGCGGCGAGCGTTGCGCTGGCCGGCTGCAAGCCGGTATCAAACGATGCGGTCCCTGCTGCTGGAATGACCACTCCAGAGGTCGGCATCGTCACCCTACACCCGCAGGCTGTCGCGATCACCGCAGAACTTCCCGGTCGCATCGTTGCTTCATTGACGGCCGAGGTTCGTCCCCAGGTCGCCGGCATCATCCAGAAGCGGCTGTTCACGGAAGGGGACGAAGTCGCCGCGGGCGCGCCGCTCTACCAGATTGATCCGGCCCCCTATCAGGCGGCGCATGACAGCGCCGTGGCCGCGTTGCAGAAGGCGGAAGCGGCCTTGCCGAGCGCGCAGGCGAAGGTCGAACGATACCAGGGCCTGGTCAAGCACGACGCCGTCAGCAAGCAGGATCTCGATGATGCCGGTGCCGCGCTGGCCCAGGCCAGGGCAGAGGTGGCGACTGCCAAGGCCAACGTCGAGACCGCGAGGATCAATCTCGATTACACGACCATCAAGGCGCCGATCAGTGGGCGAACCGACAAGTCTTCGTTGACGCCAGGTGCATTGGTCACCGCCGGTCAGGCGACGGTGCTCACGACAATTCGCAAGCTTGACCCGATCTATGTCGACGCCACCCAGTCGAGCACGAACCTGCTCAACCTACGTCAAGCGATCGACACCGGGCGGGTCAAGGTTACCGGCACCAATATCGCCGTGAAATTGAAGCTCGAGAATGGAGCGTTCTATCCGTTGACGGGCAGACTCGAATTCTCGGAGGCCAACGTCAGCACAACGACGGGCACGTTCACCGCCAGGGCCGTCTTTCCCAACCCCCAGCGGTTGCTACTGCCGGGCATGTATGTCCGCGCGAGCGTTGAGGAGGGCGTGGCGCAGAACAGCTTCCTCGTGCCGCAGCGCGCCGTTGCCCGAAATGCCAGGGGCGAGGCGACGGCCATGTTCATCGACAAGAGCGGCAAGGTCGAGGAGCGCGTACTGTCGGTCGCGCGCAGCGTCGGCAACAACTGGCTGGTTGGCGCCGGCGCCCGCGACGGCGACCGGGTGATCGTCGAGGGCACCCAGTTCGTGCGCATTGGGCAACAGGCCGCCGGCACCGAAGTCGTGATCGACGAGACGACGGGCGAGGTACGCGAGCGCGGGATGAGCTCACCGCGCGATCAGGACATCAAGGGCTGACAGATGATCTCCGCCTTCTTCATCAACAGGCCGATCTTCGCCTGGGTGATCGCCATCGGGATCATGCTCGGCGGCCTCCTGGCGCTGAACACGCTATCGGTTTCGCAATATCCGGAGATCGCACCTCCATCGATCCAGATCAGCGCGAGCTATCCCGGCGCCGATGCGCAGACGGTCGAGAATTCGGTGACGAAGATCATCGAGCAGGGCATGACCGGCCTCGACAACCTCGACTACATGACGGCGTCGTCGACCTCGACCGGGCAGGCCGAGATCACGCTCACCTTCACCAACAGGGCCAATCCCGACGTCGCGCAGATGCAGGTGCAGAACAAGCTGCAACTCGTCACCGCCTTGCTGCCGGCCATGGTCCAGACCACAGGTCTCACCGTCACCAAGTCCTCCAGCGGCTTTCTGATGGTCATAGGCTTCGTCTCGACAGATGGCCGGATGAGCGAGACCGATCTGTCCGACTACGTCAAAAGCTCGCTCAATGACGCGCTCAAACGCGTCGAAGGCGTCGGCAATACGCAGCTTTTCGGCGGCGGCTATGCGATGCGGATCTGGCTCGATCCGGACAAGCTCGTCAAATATGCGTTGATTCCGGCCGATGTCGCGGCCGCGATCCAGGCCCAGAACACCCAAGTGTCGGCCGGCCAGCTTGGCGGTTTGCCGGCCCGCAAGGGGCAGCAGCTCAATGCGACCGTGACCGCCCAAAGCCGCCTGCAGACGCCGGCGCAGTTCCGCAACATCATTCTCAAGAGCACGGCCGATGGTTCGCTCGTTCGTCTCAATGATGTCGCAACCGTCGAACTCGGCGCCGAAGACTATACGAGCTCATCGACCTATAACCGCCTGCCGGCGACCGGGCTTGCCATCAATCTCGCAACCGGCGCCAATGCCATCCGCACAGCCGTTGCGGTCAAGGACCTCATCGATCGGCTCGCGCCGACCTTCCCGCAAGGTTTGAAGGTCGTCTACCCCTATGACACCACCCCTTTCGTCCGGATCTCGATCGAGGAGGTGACCCGCACCCTGGTCGAGGCGATTGCGCTGGTCTTCCTCGTGATGTTGGCATTCCTGCAGAACGTCCGCGCCACGCTCATCCCGATGCTGGCGGTGCCGGTCGTGCTCCTCGGGACATTCGGCGTCCTGGCGCTTGCCGGTTATTCGATCAACACATTGAGCATGTTTGCCATGGTGCTCGCCATCGGCCTCCTGGTCGATGACGCCATCGTGGTGGTCGAGAATGTCGAACGCGTCATGCACGAGGAGGGCTTGTCGGCGCGCGATGCGACCGCAAGGTCCATGACGGAAATCACCGGCGCGCTGGTCGGCATCACCACCGTGCTGTCGGCCGTGTTCGTGCCGATGGCGTTCTTCGGCGGCTCGGTCGGTGTCATCTACCGCCAGTTCTCCGTGACCATTGTGTCGGCCATGGTGCTGTCGGTGCTTGTTGCGCTGATCCTGACGCCGGCGCTGTGCGCGACCATTCTGCGTCCGCCGAAACCGCACGATGGGAAGAGGAGGGTATTCGGCTGGTTCAACCAAGCGCTCGAACGAAGCGCGGATGCTTACTACGGCCGCACGGGCGCGATCCTGCGGCGGCCATGGCCTGGGCTTATTGCGTTCGCTTTGATCGTCGTCGGCGCGGTCCTTATGTTCGTCCGCTTACCCAGTTCGTTCCTCCCGGAGGAGGACCAGGGCCTTCTCATGGTGGTGACGCAATTGCCGGTCGGTGCCACGGCTGACCGGACCGAGCGCGTGCTCGATGAGGTCACCCGGTATTTTCTCGATCGCGAGACGAAGGCCGTCGATGGCATCATGACCGTGACGGGTTTCGCCTTCTCGGGCCAGGGCCAGAATGTCGGCATGGCTTTCGTGCGGTTGAGGGATTTCGCTGAACGCAAGACTCCTGATCTTTTTGCCGGTGCTGTGATGGGCAGGGCAATGGCGGTTTTCGGCGGTATCAGGGACGCTCGGGTTGTTGCCTTGGCGCCGCCCGCGATCGAGGGGCTGGGCACGAGCAACGGGTTCGACTTCTACCTCAAGGACATCGCCGGCGCCGGCCACGACAAGCTCATGGCCATGCGCGATCGATTGCTCGGCGCTGCCGCGCGGAGCAGGCTCCTGCGCGGCACCCGTCCAAATGGCCAGGACGACACGCCGCAGTTTTCGGTCGGTATCGATCAGGACAAAGCGAGCGCGCTCGGCGTCAATCTTGCCGATATCAACACGACGCTCTCGATGGCTTGGGGCAGCAGCTATGTGAACGATTTCATCGATCGCGGTCGCGTCAAGAGAGTTTACCTGCAGTCGGCACCGGGTTTCAGGATGCAGCCCGAGGACCTCGATCGCTGGCATGTTCGCAATGCCTCCGGCACGATGGCGCCGTTCTCTGCCTTTGCGTCAGGCCGCTGGACCTTCGGTTCGCCACGCCTGGAACGCTACAACGGATCGCCGGCCGTCGAGATCCAGGGCGACGCGGCGTCCGGCGTCAGCTCCGGCGATGCGATGGCCGAGATCAACCGTCTCGTCGCCGCGTTGCCCGCAGGCGTCGCCCATGAATGGACCGCGCTCTCGCGGCAAGAGCAGCTGTCCGGCAACCAGGCGATATCGCTCTATTCGGTCTCTATCCTGGTCGTCTTCTTGTGTCTTGCAGCGCTCTACGAGAGCTGGTCGATCCCCTTCGCCGTCATGCTCTCCGTTCCGGTCGGCGTCCTGGGTGCGCTGGTCGCGGCACTTCTACTCGGCCAGAGCAACGACGTCTACTTCAAGGTCGGCCTGCTGACGACGATCGGCCTTGCCGCAAAGAATGCCATCCTGATCGTCGAGTTCGCGATCGCTCGCCAAGACGCAGGACTGGAATTGATCGACGCTACATTGCTCGCCGCCAAACAACGCTTGCGTCCAATTCTGATGACCTCCTTCGCCTTCATCCTCGGGGTTGCGCCTTTGGCCGTCGCGAGCGGCGCCGGCTCGGGCGCCCAGAACTCGATCGGTGTCGGCGTGATGGGCGGCATGATCGCCGCAACCGTGCTCGGTATATTCTTTGTACCGTTGCTGTTCGTCTCCGTGCGGCGCGTCTTCAAGGGCGGTTCCCGGACGGATGCATCGATGGACGGCCCCAGGGCGAGCGCGACAGATGCGCAGCGCTGGGGATAGCAATGAGAACGCAAGGAGCGACAGCACAGGCGCCTGGCGCCTCTTCGAAGCGCATCTGCTCGCTGTCTAGCGGGATGTCCTTGTTGGCCGTGGGCGCAATGATGCTGGGCGGATGCGCGGTCGGTCCGGATTATCAGGCGCCGCTGCTCGCATTGCCATCGCATTGGAGCAGGGCAGAAGCCGCAAGTCCATCCCGGCCGCCTGACCTGGCGCATTGGTGGACCCGGTTTCGCGATCCGCTGCTGGATCAACTCGTCGAGGAGGCGGTTGGCGGCAATCTCGATGTCGCCGCCGCTAGGGCGAGAATCCGCGAGGCGCGGGCCAGCTATCGGCAAGCCGTCGGCGCGCTATTTCCGACGCTCAGGAACACAGAGTCGGCAATGCGTTCCAAAGGCCCTGGCTTTTCATCGCAGGGGGTGTCGGGCTTGCAGCCAATGGGCAACACACCTTCACCATCCCGACCTGGGTTCGACGGACCCTACACGCAGTTTCAGGCTGGTTTCGATGCGAGTTGGGAGCTCGATTTGTTCGGCGCGAACCGGCGGGCGGTCGAGGCGGCGGCCTATGGCGCGGAAGCGTCCGAAAACAATCTTCGCAGCGTCCTCCTGACGCTCGTCGGCGACATTGCTTCCAACTATGTTCAACTGCGCGGATATCAGGCGCGCATCACGCTGGCCCGTCGTACTGCAGTTTCTCAGGACGTGACGATCCAAATTACGCGCAATCGCCTGGCCGCCGGCTCCGGCTCTGCCGCCGACGTCGCAAATGCAACAGGACAGGCCGCAACCACGCGCGCAGCGATTCCGACGCTGGAGATGTCTTACGCCGAAGCGGTGCATCGGTTGTCGGTATTGATCGGGCGGCCACCGGCAGCCTTGGATGGCCGTCTGGCCAAACCGGCGTCGATCCCAATGCCGAAATTGCCGATCACGGCCGGCATTCCGGCCGATATCTTGCTCACGCGTCCGGATGTGCGTCTCGCCGAACGTCAGTATGCGCAATCCACCGCCAGGATCGGGCAGGCCGAGGCTGCGCGCTATCCCAGTGTCAATCTCACCGGAAGCATTGGGACCTCGGGGACGCAACTGGGTGATCTCGGCAGGAATTCGTCGATCAGTTGGTCGTTCGGTCCGAGCTTGAGCGTGCCGGTCTTCAACGGTGGCAAGCTGCGGGCAGCGGTTGAGATCGCGCAAGCCCAGCGAGACCAGTCCTTCATCGCCTATCAGTCGTCGGTCCTTGTCGCCCTCAGGGACGTCGAAGACGCGCTCCTCTCACTTGGTAAGGAGCGGTCGCGGAGCCGTATGCTCGCCGCTTCCGCAATGGCCTATCGGCAGGCGGCAAGCCTGTCTCAATCCCTCTACAGGGCGGGATCCTCGAGTTTCCTCGATGTGCTGACTGCCGAGCGCTCGCTCTACAGCGCCGAAGACACGCTCCTTCAAAGCCAGGTCCTCATCGCCGCCAACTATATTGCGCTCAATAAGGCGCTCGGTGGTGGCTGGGATGGCCAGATCGATGTCGCAAAACCAGAGGTGGCCGACACCAACACGGGGCCGCACGCGCTGGAAACGGACTAGTACCCAAACCTAAGCCGAACGGTGATGCCGCTTTGACCCGTGCGTTCTGCGGATCGGTCTGGCGCAGCACGCAATTTTATCTCGGACCGGAGTTTCATGTCTCAGCGCAACCGAACCGGTCATCCTTGCCGCAATATAAGGGGCCAGGGCGGCGTGTTGCGTCAGCCGCCCGTGTGCGGGGCGGCAGCCTGGCCGCTCGAGACGAGGAGCCCCCAGGTTGCGCGAATAAGCACCGTTCGGCTGCGGTTGTAATCTGCCGGTAATCTTGATCGAACAATTCGGAGACGGCTTTTGGGAGATAAGGCAACAGTGGCGCTTCGATCGAGGCTTGATCATCAAGGCCTATTTCGTGAGGATGTGCGGTCCCCGCTCACACTCAACGATGCTCTGTCGCTGGTCTTCACGATATTGTTCGTTTTGATATGCCTTGCCCTGTTAACGCGGCCTGTGCAAAGACAGCTCATTAGGGTCGCGCCCGATGCGAGCGAGCACGCCAAAGTCCATCAGCGCATGTCGCAGAGGTCTGTGACAGAATGGTACAGCTGAAAGCGGCACTCGACAGCGCTGCGCGCCAATATTGAACCGGTAGAAATCCGGATCCATCTCATAAAGAGGCGGTTCTCATCGGAGCTGCAGATCTCTGGCGAGCTTCGGTTCTTAAGATTGGCGGCACGATTATTCCGGATCGGAATAGGATAACGGAATCCGGCAGGGGCACGGGAAGCTCGCTGCGATTGAAAAAGCGCTATAGTGAACAGTCGTAAGGATACGATCGAAGACGGCCAAAATCGATCTTTTGACGCTGCAATTGTTCGTGGCGATCGTCGAGGAGCAGAGTATCGCGAAAGCGGCGGAAAAGAAGAATATCGCCGCGTCCGCAGTGAGCCGCCGCATCTCGGATATCGAGCACCTATTTAAGGTTGAATTGTTGCGTCGCCATTCGAAAGAGATCGCGCCGACACCTGCCGGCTTTGCCTTGCTTGAGCACGCCCGCGTCATCCTGGGAAACCTGAGTAAGGCTCGAGACCGAATTGACGGGATATCGGCAGGGCAAGCGTGGGTTGATCCGGATCTGCCAACAAGTCTGTGATCCTCGAAGCCCGCGGACGAGCTCAGCCTCTTCCTTGAGCGGCCCCCGTTGGTCCGCATCGACCTCGAGGAGGATCTCAGCCCCGCGATCGTGCGCGCGCTGGTGGAGAACCGGGCCGATATTCACATTTTCGGGGCCAACATCGACGGCCAGGATATGGAGTTGCCGCCCAATCGCTGCGATCTTCATCGTTGCTTTCGTTCGATCTGCCTTGCGCACCGCTTTCCGGGGAATGCCGGTGGTGCGGCTGATGCTGATCGGTGACACCTTCGAGCTCGAGGTCTGCCCGGTGATCAGGCTGCCGAAGTTCGGTCCCCTTTAACGACCGAATCCGCTAAAGCTCGGGCAGATTCGCTGGGGCTCCCTGGCGTTTGCCCATCACGCACGAGATCTCGTTGTCCTCTGTTCTTCGTACCCCTCGCAGCTCGGCGCGGCGAAAGACCGCTTCACCAAAGCACTCCACGGCACCAAAGAAGGTCGCTCCTCGGAAGAAGGCGACACGTGCGCCCAAGAAGGCGGCGCCACCCCGGATTGGCGTTTCCTCCTCATCTCCGCTCGGCATGTTGGCGCTGCATGTCGTGACGCAGTGGCGTATGTCGGGGCGCCGCGGTCTCGTGTTTCTCGCCGAGAACGAGCGCCGCGCCGAGCGGTTGGGTTCCATCATCCAGGTCGTCGAGCCCACTTGTGACGTGCTCGTCTATCCGCGCTTGAACACGCTGCCATTCGATCAGCTGGAGCCGTCACGTGATATCGCGGGCAGGCGGAGCTCTGTGTTGAGACGTCTTGCGGGCGCAAAGAAGCCGATCCTGCTGATCACTACGGCGGAAGCAATAATGGAACGCTTGCCGTTGCCGGCGAACTGGTCTCGGCTCGGCTTGCCACTTCGCATCGGGGGCGTCTATTCCGAAGACGATCTCGAAGCCCGCTTGCGTGCTCTCGGATACGATCTGGACGACAGTCCGGATTATCCCGGTGGCGTTCTGTTTCACGGCAATACGTTCGAGATCTTTCCAGCCGGTGCGCTCGGCCCCTTCAGAATTGAGCATTCCGGAGGCAGGATACGGCGGATCGCAGCCTTCAACCCGATGGATCAGGAGGTGATTTCCGAACCCAAGGAGCTCCTGATCGATCCAATGTCCGAGCGCCTGGCGTTCAAGAAGCGAGCTGGGAAAAAATCTAACCTTGTCGAGTACTGCGCGCGCGCCAAGTGGATCGCTGACACCGCCGTGCCCAGGAACGCCGCCACCTGGCTGAGCACGATCGAGGATGCGGCCGCCCGCGGCGAGCGTGATCGTGCGTATCTGAGCCGACGCGAATGGGAGCAGGCGGCGAAGAGGATCGCCCTGTTGCCCCCGACCGCCCCGTATCGGGCGACGCCGGAGTTCTACAAGGAACCCTCTCCGCGGAAGGCGTTACGAGCGTTTATCGAGGAGGCCCAGCGTGGCGACGCACGTCTGCTGTTCGTTGCCGCGGTGGAAGCGGATTTGCGTCTCATGGCCCGGATGAGCGCGATCAAGGCCGAATGCGTCCCTGATTGGGCGCAGGCGACCGCGAAGGGCAGGCGAGAGGCCGCGATGCTGGCTGGCTTCGATGCCGGTTTTGTCGTTCCCGGACGAAAGCCGCTCGTGGTCATCACTGCTGCCGACGTGCTCGGCAGCAGGGCGCATCAACCGCAACCGGCGAACTGGGCATGGACGCCGGGCTTCGATGCGGTGGACCTGCCTGAGCTCGGATCTGTGGTCGTCCATCTGCAACGTGGGCTGGCACGCCTTGGCGGTTTGCGGTCGATGGGCACAGGAGATCTCACCGCACGCGAGATGGTCAGGTTGGTGTTTGCCGGAAACGACGCTGTTTTGGTGCCTCTTGCGGAATTGGCCTTGATCTGGCCGTACGCCGGTGAGCTTGGAGACATCTCGTTGGACAGGGCCGACGGCAGCTCATGGCGGCCGCGGCGAACTGCTGCCGAGACCGAGATTCACGTGGTCGCCAACGAGCTCGCCAAGCAGATGAGGCAGCGCAGGCGGCGCCCAGCACCGAAGCTCGTGCCGCGCCCAGCCAGTTATGAGCAGTTCGTCGCGCGGTTTCCGTATTTCACCACCCCCGATCAGGCCAAGGCCATCCGCGACGTTCTGGATGACCTTGGGTCGGGGCATCCGATGGACCGTATCGTCTGCGGCGACGTCGGCTTTGGCAAGACCGAAGTGGCGTTGCGCGCGGCGGCGGCAGCTGTGCTCGCCGGAAAGCAGGTTGCCGTCGTCGTGCCGACGACGGTGCTGGCACGACAGCACGTCGAAACATTCCGCAAGCGCTTTGCGCCGCTCGGCATCGAAGTCGGAAACCTGTCGCGGGTCGCGTCGGCTGCCGAGGCGCGGCAGGTGAGAGAGGGACTGAAGAGCGGAGAGCTCAAGGTCGTCGTCGGAACGCTCTCGCTCGCATCGAAGGACGTGAGGTTTGCCGATCTTGGTCTGATCATCCTCGATGAGGAGCAGCATTTCGGGGCGGCCGAAAAAGCCACGCTGTCGGGCCTCAATAAGAACGGTCACCGGCTTTGGATGAGCGCGACGCCGATCCCCCGCACACTTGCGGCCGGTTTGACCGGCCTTCGGGATCTCAGCGTGATCGCAACCCCGCCGGCCCATCGTGTTCCGGTCGTCACCAAGGTGGCGCCGCTCTCGGACATAGCGATCGCCGCCGCTCTGGTCCGCGAGCATAGACGCAATGGTCAGAGTTTCGTCATTTGTCCCCGGATTCAGGATCTGGATCCCATGCTCGCCAGCATCCACTCGCTGGCGCCTGAACTACGTATCATCACGATTCACGGCAAGCTGCCCGCAGATGAGATCGACGAGAGGTTGATGGACTTCGTCGAAGGCAAGGCCGATGTCTTGCTTGCGACCAACATCGTGGAAAGCGGGCTCGACATCCCGCGTGCAAATACCATCGTGGTGTGCTGGCCGGAACGATTTGGCTTGGCACAACTGCATCAGCTCAGGGGGCGGGTGGGGCGCGGCGGTATCCGGGCGTTTGCGTATTTTCTGACGGAGGGTGGCTCCGATCGCTCGGAGAAGCGGCTGGCCGTTCTCGAGGAGCTGAATCGTCCGGGCGCAGGTTTTGCGATCAGCGCGCGCGATCTCGACCTCCGCGGCGGCGGCGACATGCTCTCGGATCGGCAGTCCGGCCACATGCAGGTGTTCGGCCCGACCCTCTACGGCCATCTTCTGACCCTAGCCCTGGACGGAGATCGCGACGGAATGGGCGCGCTCTGGGTTCCGGAGCTGAATTTGCCTATCGCTGAGCTGCTTCCCTCAGTCTATGTGCAGTCGGAGGCGGTCAGGCTCGAGATCTATGCTCGAGCCGCTCGGTGCCGAAGTTATGACGAGCTGGAGGAGCTCGAGGATGAAACGCTGCGCCGGTTCGGCAAGTTGCCGCCTGCGGCCACCAATTTCTTCGCTGTTGCCAGGCTCAGGGTAAGCTGCAGGGAGCGGGGCATCATGCGCCTTGATGTCGGACCGGAGGCGATTGCCGCAACGATGCTCGGGGGAAGGCTCCGGAAGTCATATTCACGGTTGCTGCAGCGCGACGGCAATCGGGTCATCTATGTCGGACGGAGCAGCGAGGACGCGTTGCGAAGGGTCGAACAGTTCTTGGATCTGCTGGACGAATGACGGATCACGCGTAGCTTCGCTGACGCAAATGAAATTAGTGCTTTGCGGGGGCGCTACGCGAGCTCCGTCTGTCGAAAGCTGAGGTTCTACCAGCCTTGGCTGGATTCAACGTCGGAATCGAGCTGGCGCAACTCGCGATCATTGCTACCGTATTTCTGACAGTCGCTATGTGGCATCGCGAAAAGCGGTGGTATCGGGTCCGCATCGTTCTACCTGCTTCGTCCGCCATTGCGGTCACCGCACTGTTCTGGACATTGCAACGCATCGTCAGATAGCGATGCGGTCGCCCAATCGAAACGAATCCGGCTTTTGCGGCCCGGTGCGGCGCGCTTTGCGGCCGATCGTACTTCCGCGCCTACGGCAACACAGACTGGACAATTGCCAGTCGCATCACCGAAACTCAGGGGATTATTAGCTGCGTAGGCATACAGGTTTATACCACCAGCAATGCCAATCCGATCCTCTGAGATAAAGCGGCCCCAGGCCGGATATATGCGATAGCTGTAAGTTGCGAGTTTGCATACCGTTGCTCATTCAACGGATATTCGACGGTTTCTTCAAAACGAGGCTAAGTCGTAGAACTCTTGGTGCGTCTAGGGGGAACCGTTCCCTGTTCGACCTTGAGCGAGACTCTTCGCTCTTCACAAGAACACTCCCGAAAGTCCGGCCACGGTTCGCCCACGCATTCGGTGACGCTCGGACTTACGATGTACGGCATCATTTCGCTGTCGCCGGGTATCGTCGAACCGCTCATCGCTCTCTCGTGCCATGTTGATCTTCCGCTTCATCGCAGCATCGAGCGATGCCCTCGCGCAAGACCACGAACAGCGGCAGAGACCGGAGCTGCGGTGGCGCCGATCTTCGTCGGTGTTCCCAAGGGACCGAGTCGGGCAGGGACGCGGAAGGCTTCAGAGGTGCCACCTGTATGTGCCCGACGGGGCGCGTGTCGATTGACGCATCTCAATGTCAACAGATGGGAGTCTGCCTAGACTTGAAGTACCCGGACTGGGGCAATGACCATGAGAGTTCCAGCAGGTTGGCGGGCCCAAGGTATAGCCATCATGGCAGCGGTGACGCTGCTTGCCTCTCCCGCGCGCGCCGGGTGCAGCTTCGAGGACATCGGCAACGCCTTCTACGGCACGCTGAAGGCAACATTGGATTGCAAGTCGGTCTGCGAGGATGAGGCATCCTGCGCTGCGGCGGTCGCCTTGGACATCGCGCTTGGGGGAGTAGCCCTCCAAGGATCGGACACCGGAAAAGGACAAAAGCTGGTCGATCAATTCTGTGCGGAAGCGCAGGTGAAAGGCAAAGATATCGTCGGTGCGTTGAACACGATATTCGGCAACGCCATCGCAAAGGAGGTGCTCGGCGATCTATCCGCGCAGCTTGCGGCGGTCGGCTCGGCTGCCAAGGTTGTGCAGTGCGCCTGCGAGACGGAGCAGAGCACAAACTCGATCGGTGGCGATATCGGCGAATGCATTGAAGACGCGCTGTGCGGCGGGCTGGGAATCGGCTGCAACTGTAAGCGGCCGCCGCCTCAGATGGCCTTTTGCGGATCGGTCGACGTCAAGCATTGCCAACCGCAGGGCCACTACGATCAGATGAAGGACCCCGCCTGCATCCCCTACAGCTCGATCGCGAACTGTAACGACAAATGGCAGAAGTGCGGCTACGGCGACAACATCCCAACGGTGGAGAGGATCGAGTCGCCAGAGGGAACGCTGGCCATTCAACTGCCGCCGACGCAGGAGAACACGGGCTGTGACCCCGTCCAATCCTGCTTCTGTCCCAAGCCGATGGTGCCCGCCTGGCATGAGGTCGCCAATCCAGGCACCGACGTGCATCGCTGGCTGTTCGCCTGCGATTGTCCGTATGAGGCCGATAATCCGGATCATCAAACACATCCGGGCCCGATCCTACCAAGCGGCCTATCGCAGTGCCTCTGCGACAACACGGGCCAGCCAGCGAACCTGGGCTTCGCACCATTCGGCATGTGTCCGCCGCCGGCATGTCCCACCGGACAGGTCCGCATCGGCGGGGTCGGCGCCTGCGTAACACCGTGCGCCGATCCAAGCCAGGGCATGGCGTTCGATGGGAGCTGCTGCAATCCCACCCAGATGTCTTCCTGTGGGCAATGCTGTCCGCCGAGCACCGTGCCTGACCCGAAGAGCGGCACCTGCGTCCCCCGACCTCAGCCTCCGAAATGAGGAGACAGAGCGTCATGGAACCTCGTCGACATCGGTCGTTTGTCATCGCAGCCCATGCGATACGCTGTATCGCCGTCGCAGCAAGCGTGGCTCTCGCGCACGGCAACACGGCCTCGGCTCAGGCGCCCCGCGGCATCTACGCGCCGGGCCAGGCCGTGGTCACCGGCTTCTCCGGCGGTCTCCGGCCGTTCGAGATCGAGCCCGGCCAGGACGCCGATGCGCACTCCTTCCTCAATCCCGACGGGTCGTCGCTGCGCGTCGTCGATCTCAGTCGCATGGGCGCTCCGCCGGAGGCGCAGCTCGTCGGCGCGCCAAAACCCTTTACGGTGAGCGCGAAGTGGATTGGGCAAGTGTTCGGTGTCGCGCTCGATGACCAATCGCCCGCCAACATCTACGTCGCGGCGACGTCGGCCTATGGGCTGTCGATCGTCGCACCCGGAGCCGATGGCAAGCCGCAGCACATCAGGTATGGGACGAACAATGCGGCCTTCATGCCGGCGCAGTGGGGACCCGGAGGCGGGCCTGGGTCGATCTGGAAGATCGACGGCCTTACCGGCGAGGTGAAGCTGTTCGCCAATGTCGTCACTGGCGGGCGGACGAATTCGGGCGCAGCGCTCGGCGGATTGGCCTACGATCCTGCCACGAAATCGTTGTTCGTCGCCGATCGCGAGACCGGCCTCATTCATCGCTTCGGCATGAACGGCACCGATCTCGGCGCCTATGACCACGGTGTTTCCGGCACCGCCGCCATCGGTCTTGCTCCGGTCCCCGCAGCTGCCGGGCCCGGCATTGATCTCGCGAGCCCGCAATTCGACAGCGCAGGGCCCGAGACCTGGGAGTACACCGCGCCGGAACGGCGCGTGTTCGGCCTCGCGATCCGCGATCACCGTCTCTACTACGCTGTTGCCGACGGACTGCGGGTCTGGTCGGTCGGACTCGACGCGGACGGCTCGTTCGGCTCGGACATCAGGATCGAGGTGGCCGCGCCGCCAGCGGCCGGCCCCACTGAAATCTCGCGCATCACGTTCGACGATGCGGGGCGGATGTATCTCGCCGAGCGGCCGGCGCCGACCGGCGCGCAGGATTTCGAAGCGCTGTCGGTGCCGTCGATCGGCCGCGTGCTGCGCTACACGGTGATCGGCGTGACCGAGGCAAAGCAGCCGATCTGGCAGGCTGTGCCGGATGAATACGCGGTGGGTTTCCCCGAGACCTTCCGCAACGACAATGGCGGCGTTGCCATCGGTTACAGCTATGATGATCGCGGCAACATCAATCCGCGCTCCTGCGGCGGTTTTGTCTGGACGACCGGAGAGCAGTTGCGCCACGCCACGGATCCGAAAGCCGCCGCACAGCTTGGCCAGCCCGACATGCTCGCCATCGATGGACTGCAGGGCAATCCGGCCTGGCGTATCCGCCGCGACCACGAGCCGCCGCGGCTCAGCTATTTCATAGACTACGCCGATGCGCCGCCCGATCTGTCGGCGCGGGGACATCTGGGAGACATCGCCATCCTCCGCACCTGCGCTGACCAGCCGGCGCAACTCCAGCCGGGCATACTCCCGTTCGGCGTGCCGCTGCCGCCGCCGAGCTTCCGTGCCTGTCAGACCCATGTGTGCGGTCCGCCGGGTTGGCCGGTCTGTCCCGTCAACCAGGTCTGGAGCAAGGGCGCCTGCGCGCCGGGTTGCGCGCAGTCCGAAATCCTCATTGGCGGCAAGTGCTGCTCGTCTGCCGACCTCCAGCCAGGCGGTGCCTGCTCGAGCGGAGGCTCCTCGATTCCGTCGACCGACATCGCCAAGCCGATGTGTGGCACGACCCAGACGGCGATCGGCCCCAACCAGGAGTGCTGCAACAATGATCACATCTATTCCGGTCCGGGCGGGGGCCAGCTCTGCTGCCTGAGTGCGCTGGTGAACGGGGTTTGCGAGCCGTCGATCCCGAAAATCCCGAACGGAACATGCACCGATTGCTGTTCTCCGGGTTATGTGAAGATCGCGGGCAAGTGCTGCCTGAAGAGCCAGGCGACCTCGAAAGGGGTTTGCTGTCCGGCCGGACAGTCGCCGAGCGCCGACGGGACGCAGTGCCAGCCGACGTTCAAGATTCCGAAGATCTCGCTTTGCTGTGTCGCCGGCTACGTTCCGACCGCGGCGGGCAAGTGCTGTGCGACTGCGAACTTGACGACGAGCGGCGAGTGCTGTCCGGCTCCCGTCAATCCGAAGGACCGCTCGCAGTGCATTGCGCCCGCCCAGAAGAAGTTCGTTCCGCAAGAGCCCTGTCGCGTGGGCGAGGTTCGCGACGATAAGGGCGCCTGCGTGGCGCGCAAGCCGGCGGCTGTGCCGATTGTGCCCGGGCCGGTGCGGCGGCAGCCCTCAACACCGAAGGTGCCGGAAAAGCGCGCGCCGGAAAGACGTGCGCCATCCATCACTGGCCCGATCACGTGTCCTCCCGGAATGGTTCCCGGGCCGCTTGGGAAGCGCTGCTGGCCGATCGCGCGTGGTCGTATTGCGCCGCTCGCCCCGCGACGGCTTGCGCCGCCGCTGCTTGAGAGGCGACCGTTAGGAGGACTGTCGGGGGGCCGGTGATTGCGGCTGCCGTTCGATGGCGACAAGACATGAGTGGAGGAACTGAGCGATGATTGGACTGGCTGATATGCCAAAGCGCGCCTTGGTCCGGATACGCGCAGTCGCCGCGGTGGCGCTCGTCGCCGCGACGATCGCCGTGCCCGGGACATCGCACGCTCAAATGCGGCGCGCGGACGTCGACGAGGCGATCCAGCAATATCTCGCCGCGCATCCGGAAGCTCTGGGGCCGGCGATCGAGAAATACCTGGCCGATCACCCGGAGGCGGTCCGCACTGCGCTGATGGCGCTGATTGCCAAGCGCAACGCTACCGCGCAGACCGCACCGACGCTTGCGGCGAACAACGCCAAGCAGGTGATCGGCGACAATGCCAAGGCGCTGTACATGGCGCCGCTGCAGACGACGCTCGGCGCCGCTGATGGCGCGCGCACGGTGGTCGAGTTCTACGACTTCAACTGCGGCTATTGCCGCAAGGCCGTCGGCGATACGCTTGCGCTGATCGCCGACGCGCCGAATGTGCGCATCGTGCTCAAGGAACTCCCGATCCTAGGCCCTGACTCCGTCGAGGCCGCGAAGGTCGCGATCGCGCTGCAGATGCATCATCCAAGCGCGGCGGAATCGCTTGAATTTCATCGCCGCCTGTTGACGAAGCAGGGACGGGTCGATCGCGCAGCGGCGCTCGCGGTTGCAGCTGACCTCGGCTTCAATGCCGGCGAGATCGAAAAGGAGGCGGCGAGCGCCGAGGTGAACGAGGCCTTGCAGCAGAACATGCGCCTAGCCTCCGCGCTCGGCATCAACGGCACGCCCGGTTATGTGATCGGCGATAGCGTCATTCCCGGTGCGGTCGGCGCTGCGGCGCTGAAGGCGCGCATCTCGGCTGTGAAGGAGCCGTAGGGCGCGAGGGATTGGATGAGATATCGCAGCTTCGGTTGATATGGGTAAAGGCGGTCGCGTTCCCCCGCTACCAACGGATCCCCCACCTTTCTTTTTTGCGCGTTGATATGCCTGTGGGCGGTCGATGAACTGAGCGGGGCCGGGTGAGCCACGTGACGACGGCTGTTGCGCCTAATTGGAAGCGATCCAATTGCGCAAACCTTCCACCGAGTGAAAGCCGTCGGCGGCGTAGCAGCGGATGGACGGAACAAAGTCCTGCATCATCTCGGCGAGCGCATGCCCTGGACCTAGATCCAGCGCACGGTCGACCCCAAGCTCGGAGAGGGCCTCCAGCGTCGCCGACCAGTCGATGGGTTGCGCGATCTGGCCCGCGAGCTTCGCTGTCGCATGCCCTGCATTGAAGATGCGCTCGCCCTCGCTACCGGAGAGCAGGATGCGCTGGTCTGCGATAGGAGAACGCTTGCTGGCATCGAGCGCTCTCTCCAGCGGCTCGCAGGCGAGCTTGAGCCGTGACGTGTGCGAGGCGATCTTCACGGCGAGAAGGCCAGTGCGCGCGGCGCCGAGTTCGGCGGCCTCCCGGCAGACTGCGATCACGTCCCGCTCCGCGCCGCCGACTACAAAGAGAAGGCTGGGATTCTCGATCGCGATCTCGCAGCGATGTTGCTTGACCTGGCGTTCGAGCGTGGCCCGATCCAGCCCGCGGACGTAGCCAAGGCGCCCATCGGCCCCAGCCGCCTCTTCCATCAGCCGCGCGCGAACGTCCGTCAGCCGCAAGGCTTCGTTCGCTGTCCATACTCCCGCAATGCTCCAGGCCGCCATCTCGCCGACGCTGTAGCCCGTGACGGCGGTCTGCTCGTCCAGCAGGTCGGCAACGCAGGCGTGGATTGCGAGGGCTGATGTGACCGTCAGAATCTGACTGACATGGTTGGCGGACAATTCGTCAGCGCTCCGCTCGCGGACCAGCATGCGCGGATCTTGCCCGAGATAGAGGCTTGCAGCGGTGAAGACCGGCTGCGCCGCAGGCTGGTCGGCGACCAGATCGAAGATCTTGCCTGAAAGAGTGCCTTGTCCACCGCAGAGCAGTGCGAGCATCAGCAGTCCAGCCGATCGACGAACAGTGCCATGGCGAGCAGGTCCGCGGAGCCGCCGGGGCTCAGGTTGCGCTCGACGAACGCGCGATGAATGCCGGTGGCGCGCTCGCGCCATCCTGGAGATTCGATGCCTCCCGCGGCCAGGAACGCGGATGCGCTGGCTTGCGCGAAGTGCAATCCCGTCGGACCGCCTCTGTGCAGGAGGTTGGTATCGTTGACATCGGCGATAAGCGCCATACACGTCTGAATGCGGACCGCCTCTTCATCGTGAGGTGTGCGCGCGCGCGCAGCACGAAGCGCGGGGAGGGCGACGTCATAGACCGATGGGAAGCCGTGTGCCGCTTCCGCCCTGGCACCGCCGGCACCATAGCGACGGGAGGCCACAGCGCCATGGCTGCGCAAGGATACGGGGCCGGCGAGGATGTCCTCGCCCCAACGCTGCGACACCAGTTCGCCGAGCGGTTTTCTGATTCCGAGCGCGCCGCGATATCCGGCCGCGGCACAGAGCAGACCCAAACCGAAGATCGCGCCGCGATGCGTGTTCACGCCCGAAGTCACGTCGAGCATGGCGCGCTCCGCGGCAACGCCGATCGCGCGCAAGCGGCTCATGCCGGCGCCTTCAGCGCCTGCAGCTGCCAGATTGCGGAAGAATGGCCGCAAGGTATTGGCACTTCGGCGCAGCAGCTCAGCGTGCATGTCGTGGTGGGCACCATTGTCGACATGGCTGACGAGACCCGGCTTCGGGTAGGTCTCGACTTCGAGCCTCAGGCACATCGATGCCAACTGGCCAACTTGCTCCGCATGGAGCGGGTGCTCCGGCAGCGCTTGCCAATTCAGCGCTAGATTCATGACACGGCACCGGAGAGAAATGCAGCCTTCGTCATGCCGTGGACGCCATTGAGCCGCTTGACGAGAACTTCGTCCGTGTCCTCACACATCAGTTCGCGCCATTGCACGTCGCCGACAGGGCAGGTGATCTCTCCATCCAGCCGAATTGGAGCGTTTCGTGCGATGTTGGCGATGTCGGCGGGCAGGGTGCTTGCTTGCTGGGCCGAATACAGCGGCCAAATCAGGTCGAGGTCCGAGGACGCCGTCAGATAGCGCAGGCCCGTGAGATGCTGCCAGGCCAGGCTGCCGAAGGTCCGGGTCTGCGGGCAGAGCCGGAGAAGTCGATCGATCGTCTCCCGCCATGCGGGTGGTGCTGTGGCTGCGGCATCAGCGAGGAGCGGAGGCGGCTCGCGTTCGATTATCTCGCGGGCTTCGAGCGTGACCGCGATGCGTCGCTTGCCGTGAGAGGGCGGAAGCGGCAAGCCGAGCGGGATGGCTCCGGCCGAATCGCTGCAACTTTGCCGTCGCACGACCAGAGGGCGACCATCGCGCACCCAGCCCTCAACGATCGCGTGCTCGGCGAGTTCGGGATGACGTGCCATGAGCGCGGCCCAGGCTGCCGCGGAGGGTGTCACCATCGTATGCCGGCTCAGAGGTTCACACATGCTGCTGCTCGGGATCTGTGCTCGCCGCGATTGCCGCGACCCGCTCAGCGATCTCGGAGGCCTTGCGCCGTCCGCCACGCTCCAAGCCGAGTCGGGCGCGATCATCCTCTCCTGTCGGCCGTGCCAGCGCTGCCGCAAGCTGCTGCGCCAGAGGTGCGTGTTCGTCCCAGACGACGTGAACGCCGCCGGTCTGCACCATGTTGTCGAGCCCGGGCGCGAACACAGGCGTCGCTTCGGCCTTGGCTTTCAGCACGTCGATCGGCAGCTTCGTCACCCGCGCCATCGACGGCAGATCCATCACGGCGGGATGCGCGCCGGGCAGCGCCGCCAGCGTGCCGGTCGCGAGCGCCGTGGCGATGAATGCGCCAGCTGCGCTGCCGCCGTAGAGCAGGCCGACCGTGCGATGTCCTTGCGCTTCCGCGAGCAGCAGGGTCTTGGCGAGATGGGCGAGGTATTCGCTGAGGCCAAGCAGCTCGTCACGCTTGCTCATGCGCTGGCTGGCAGAATCCACCAGGACCAGGATTGGCGCACGATCGCCTGATTTGATGATCTCGATCACGCGCCCTGCAAGCTCGATGGCCTCGTCGACGCCGAGCGGCTGGCCTTGGGTGATCCCGAGCACGTGGATCGGTTCCCCACCGGGCAGGGTTGCCGTCCCGGCGATCATCGTGCCCGTGAGGTCGATCCCGCTGTCGTTCGGGAACAGAGCGCCCACAATCTCATCGAGCGTCATCGGCGTTCTCCCTGACCTGGGCCGCGCGAAGAAACCGATCGGTCGGCAGGGCGGGGATTTCGGACGGCTCGTCGATGCCGAGTCCCTGCCAGATCTCGACGGCATCCTTGGCCTCGCCGAAGCGCTGCAGCCGCCGCTCCAGGCGCGTTTGTTCGGCTTCCAGATATGCGACGCTGCAAGCGCGTTTGATACGAAGTACGTCGATCGCGGCTTCGCGAAACGCGCGAGCGTCATCGTCCACGAATACGTCGGCCCCGCCGATGAGGTAGCGGTGCTTCCCACCCATCGTGCGCCAGACCAGCGCGCGGTCGCGCGAGTCGAATTCTTCGATGCCCTTGTTGGTCTCGATCACTTCGGGGCCACTGACGCTGATCCGCCCCTGCTCGGAAACGATCAGGCGCGAGCAGGTGCCCGCAATCAGGCTGCCGCCGCCATAGCATCCTGCGCGACCGCCGATCAGCCCGATGACGTTGACGCCCGCGCGCCGCGCTTCCACGACCGCGCGCATGATTTCTGCGATCGCGAGCTCGCCGGCATTGGCCTCCTGAAGGCGCACGCCGCCCGTGTCGAACAGGATCAGCACGTCCTGATGCAGTGCGCAGGCCGCGCCCAACAGACCGGTCAACTTCGCGCCGTGAATTTCACCGAAAGCGCCACCCATGAAGCGACCTTCCTGCGCGGCAACGAGCACCGGCGCGCCCTCGAGGCGCCCGCGGCCGATGACGATGCCGTCATCGAACTGTTCCGGCAGATCGAAGATGGCCAGATGCGGGCTCACCTCGCGCAGCTCCGGTCCGATGAATTCAGAGAAGCTGCCGGTGTCGATCAGCGCATCGATTCGCTGCCGGGCGCTTGCCTCATACCAGCTGAGCGGTTCCATGTTGGTTGCGGCCGCTCTCATCGTTCCGGCTCCTCGATCTTGCGGATGCCTTGTGCAAGGCGCAGCGCGACCGTGTCCGGCCGGGCGCCGCCGTCATTGATGGAGATGCGCAAGCCTCCAGCTGAGCGGCGAGCAACGAAGTCCCGAACCACGGCGTCCCAGACCATGCCGAAGCCATGGGCGGCTGTGGCAATGTCGATGGTGCAGACGTCGGCCGGCGCGCTCCGTTCGAGCAGCACTTCGAGATTGCCGGAAGCGACGACGCCGACGATCGCCTGGGTACGGGTGCCGCCGGCGGATCTTGCTGCGGTCAGCCTGAAGCTGAGCTTTTCCATGCGAAACTCCTCACCAGTTGCGGAAGCGGCTGGGCGGACGGTACAAGCCGCCGGAGGCCAGCATGAGATCCTTGATCGAGCGTGCCGCCAGCAGGCGACGATCGGCATCGAGCGGATCGATGCCGAGATCCTCGGGCCGGCGGATCGCGCCACGTGCACGCAACGTCTCGACCATCTTCGCATCGCGAGCCCGGCCGATGTCGGTGTATCCGGCGACGCCGCGGATCGCCTGCTCGCGCTCGTCCTTGGTCCGGCACATCAGGAGGTTGGCGATGCCTTCCTCGGTGACGATGTGTGTCACGTCGTCCGAGTAGACCATCACCGGCGCGAGATCGAGCTTGAGCTCGCGCGCCAGGTCGAGCGCATCGAGCCTCTCGACGAACAGCGGTGCATTGCGCTCACCGAACGTCTCGCCGATCTGCACCACCAGCTTGCGGCCGCGGCGTAGTGCGGCGTTGTCCTCGGGCGCCGCCTCGGCGCCGGCCTTGAGCCAGGGCTCGCTCGGGTGGCGGCGGCCGCGCGGATCGGAGCCCATGTTCGGCGCGCCGCCGAAACCGGCGATGCGGCTGGTCGTCACGGTCGAGCTGTGGCCTTCGAGGTCGATCTGGAGTGTCGATCCGATGAACATGTCGCAGGCATAGAGGCCCGCGGTCTGGCAGAAGGCGCGATTGGAGCGCAGCGACCCGTCGGGCCCGGTGAAGAAGATATCGGAGCGCGCCGCGACGTAGTCCTCCATGCCGACTTCCGATCCGAAGCAATGGATCTGGTCGACCCAGCCGGATTCGATCGCCGGAATCAGCGTCGGATGCGGATTGAGCGCGAAATGGGTGCAGACCTTGCCCTTCAGGCCGAGCTTCTCGCCATAGGTCGGCAGCAGCAGCTCGATTGCGGCGGTATTGAAGCCGATACCATGGTTGAGCCGGCGCACGCCGTAGGGCGCGTAGATGCCCTTGATGGCGAGCATCGCTGTCAGGATCTGGGTCTCGGTGATGGCGGCCGGATCGCGGGTGAAGAGCGGCTCGACATAGAAGGGGCGACCGGCCTCGACCACGAAATGCACGAGATCGCCGGGAATGTCGACCCGCGGCACCTTGTCGACGATCTCGGTGACCTGCGCCACGACGAGGCCGTTCTTATAGCTGGTCGCCTCGACCACCGTCGGCGTGTCTTCGGTGTTCGGCCCCGTGTAGAGATTGCCGTCCTTGTCGGCGCTCACCGCCGCGATCAGTGCCACGTTCGGCGTGAGATCGATGAAGTAGCGGGCGAACAGCTCGAGATAGGTATGAACGGCGCCGAGCTCGATCTTGCGGCCGAACAGCATGCGCGCGATCCGCGCCGATTGCGGGCCCGAATAGGAGAAGTCGAGCCGCCGAGCGATGCCCTTCTCGAAGATGTCGAGATGCGCAGGCAGCACCACGCCCGATTGCACCATGTGAAGGTCATTGATGTCCGCGGGGTCGAGGCTCGCGAGCGCCGCAGCGAGGATGTCGGCCTGCTTCTGGTTGTCGCCCTCAAGGCACACCCGGTCCCCTGACCGGATCACCGCCTTCAGAAACGCGGGAAGGCCGGGGACCGGGACGACCTTTCCCTTGGCGTGCTGGCGGCCAGCCGCCAGGCGCAGTCCGAGGGCGGTCCTTTGCATACCCCAATCGCTCATTTCGACTCCCTGGCATGCCGGAGTGGGTGTGATGTACTTCAATGTATGCGTATTTCCTTAAATCGTCAATTGAAGTATACGAAAAGCTATAAACGAGAAGTGTTCGCATACACAGGAGGAAGTATACGATGCGAATGCATACAAGGTGTCCAAGTCCTGCGACCGCTACTCCGCCCGCAGAAGGGAGGCGCCCGTGACCATTTCCGGCGTAGCGCTGCTCGCGATCTGCACGCTGTTGGGGGCTTCCTTGGAGATCTGCTCGGCGTCGCACTCGGCGTGAAGGCCAATGTCGGCGGCGTCGGCATTGCCATGATGTTCCTGATCGCGGCCCGGCTCTGGCTGGTGCGGCACAAGCTGCTCAGCCACGGCCTCAAGACCGGCGTCGAGTTCTGGGGCAGCTTCTACATCCCGATCGTGGTCGCCATGGCCGCGCAGCAGAACGTGGTAGCTGCGGCAAAAGGCGGTCCGATCGTCATCATCGCGGGGGTCGGCGCGGTCGTGGTGTGCTTCGCGATGGTCGCCCTGATCGGCCGGCTGAGCGGTCGTGTCGAGACAATGGACGAGATCGAGGCGCGAGAGGCAGCGGATCTCGCCGCGCCTCACTTTAAGTCCGGGAGGATCGCATGACCATGATCTCTCACGTGCTGGTCGCCAATGCGCTGCTCACCGCCTTTGCCGCCGTCGGGATTCTGATGTGGATCTCCGGGGTGATCTCGAAATACCTCACCTTCGGGCGCGTTCACGGCTCGGCGATCGCAATCATGCTGGGCCTTCTGCTGGCCTTCTTCGGTGGGCTTGCGACCGGGGGCGAAAAGGGCGTGGCCGACCTGCCGGCGCTGACCGGAATTGCTTTGATGGGCGGCGCGATGCTGCGGGATTTCGCCATCGTCGCCACCGCCTTCGAGGTCGATGTCGTCCACGCGCGGAAGGCCGGCGCAATCGGTGCAATCGCGCTCGGGCTGGGCACGGTCGTTCCCTTCATTCTCGGCGTGTTCGTCGCCGCGGCCTTCGGCTACACCGATGCCATCTCGCTGACGACGATCGGCGCCGGCGCGGTCACCTACATCGTCGGTCCGGTGACGGGAGCGGCGATCGGGGCGTCCTCCCCGGTTATTGCGCTTTCGATCGCGACCGGTGTATTCAAGGCGGTCATCGTGATGATCGGCACGCCGTTTGTCGCGAAGATGATCGGCCTCAACAATCCGCGCAGTGCGATGGTGTTCGGCGGCTTGATGGGGACGGTCAGCGGCGTGTCCGGAGGCCTTGCGGCAACCGATCGGCGTCTGGTGCCTTACGGTGCATTGACCGCGACGTTTCATACCGGATTGGGATGTCTGGTCGCGCCGTCGATCCTTTATTTCGCGGTGCGCGCGATCATAGGAGCGTGAATGGCAGGTTTGCTCAAGGTCGCAACCGATGCGGAAGACGATGGAGGGCTGCTCTCCGATCGCATCCGAAATGCGCTCACCGACGAGATTGCGTCAGGTGCGCTCGTCGCCGGCTCGGCCCTGGAGGAGCAACAGCTTGCCGATCGCTTCGGGGCTTCCCGCACGCCGGTGCGGGAAGCTCTTCGGCAACTCGTCATCAGCGGGCTCGTCGAGGTCCGCGGCCGCCGCGGAGTCGTGGTTGCTCGCCTGACCCCCGAGCGCATCATGGACATGTTCGAGACCAGCGCCGAGGTGGAGGCGATGTGCGTCAGGCTCGCCACCTATCGCATGACGCCGCTCGAGCGAAGCCAATTGATCGAGTTGCACGAAAACTCGCGGGCGATGGTCGAGGCGAGCGACGTCGATGCCTATGACGCGTTCAACCGCCAGTTCCACGAATGCATCTACAGCGCGACGCACAACGCGTTCATGGCGGAACAGGCACAAGACGTGCGCGCGCGGCTCAGCGCCTTCCGTCGTACGCAATTGCGCCAGGGTGATCGCATTCGAAAGTCCCGTGACGAGCATGATGCCATCATGCAAGCGATCGCGGAGGGCGATGGTGAGACCGCATCGCGCAGAATGCGTGCGCACATGTTGAATGCGGCCGCCGCGCTCAGGCGCTACATCGACGATCGCTTCGGCAGAGATGCGCCGCCGGGCGTCGGCGACGTGCCACACGAGTAGAGGATCGGAGATCCGATCTCCTCAATGGAGCGACTGAGTTCAGCACGTCTTCAGAACTATTGATCCAGCCGCAGTTGTCCCGACCAGCAAAGGTCCCTACGGTCCGTACCTCGAACCAGGCAGATCGGAGTCCATCGCAACCTGAGCTGTCGCCGGGAGAGCCGTTTTTGACAGACCGCCACGCTCTGCCGGGTTCGCGATCCTGAACGGGAAGCAAATCAGTTGCGGCGGAGCATCCGAAATCTGAGGGGCAGGGGAGTACTCGGCACTCGCGCTGGCCGCCCGGAGTCTGCGCTTGAGCTCACGGCATCCTTCCTCGAGACGAGCGATGTCCGCGCGCGCTGCACGTTCCTGATCACGCCGTTCCATCACGCGGATCTTCCGACCGGTGCGCTTGTAATGAACGATGCTCCAGCACGGCAAGCGAATTTCGGCAGCAGCGGTCCATTCGTCCTTCTGCTCGAGCAGGATGGTGCTGACTATAGGCGGACGATGGCGTCTTCGTTGGGGAAGATGCTGACGACCTCGGTCCTGGCTTGATCTCGCCGTTGAGGCGCTCGATCGGATTGGTCGAGTGCAGCTTGGCCCGATGCTGAGGCGGGAAGCTCATGTAGGCGAGCACGTCGGCCTCGGCTTCATCCATGAAGGCGGCGAGCTACACCACTCGCGGGGACACACGGTAACAAGGCGGATTTTTCCGTCCACTGAACTTAGTGCGGCATCTTGAGGCATATGTCTGATAACAATCGGGAAACATTCCCGCAAAATCTACGTTTTCTTCATGTTGCTTCACGATGATCGAGATTTCATGTTTATAGCTCTGCGCATTTTGGCACCTTGCGTAGATCGTTCATTCTATCCCAACTCAAGCCCGTCTCTCTGAGGCGGGCTTGTTTTCTATCCGTATCATTCACGCCTGTCTTGTACTGCTCCAGAATTGACGCTTCCCTCGATAAACGCCTACGATGCGCGAAGGTCCGTTAGTTAGAGACCAAAGGGAGGAAACATGATGGGATGGCTACATCCGGCTTTCGCGCGTCTTGCGTCACGAACAGCTACGCTTTTGGTGACTCTTGCGCTGCCCGCAGGCGTTGTTATCGCTGACGAGCTGACGCCGGCGCGTATCAGGACCGCGATTTCCGCTGTCGATGAAACGATGATCAAGGCCAACACCGCGACGTCGAAAGACTGGCCTACCATCGGCCTCGATTATGCCGAGACGCGCTTTTCCAAGCTTGACCAGATCAATGCCGACAACGTCAAGGGGCTGGGACTGGTATGGAGTTATAGCCTCGATTCCGAGCGTGGCGTCGAGGCGACGCCTGTCGTGGTCGACGGCATCATGTACCAGAGCGCCTCGTGGAGCATCGTGCATGCGATCGATGCACGCACCGGCAAGAAGCTCTGGACATTCGATCCCGGTGTCAACCGGGAGCTCGGTTACAAGGGGTGCTGCGATACGGTCAATCGCGGCGTCGCCGTCTACAAGGGCAAGGTGTTCGTCGGCGCCTATGACGGCAGGCTGATTGCGCTTGATGCCGCAACCGGTCAGAAGGTGTGGGAAAAGGATACGCTGATCGACCACGCGCATTCCTACACCATCACCGGTGCGCCCCGGGCATTCAACGGCAAGGTCCTGATCGGGCAGGGCGGAGCTGAATACGGCGCGCGCGGCTATATCACCGCGTATGACACCGAGACTGGCAACCAGATATGGCGCTGGTTCACCGTACCCGGCGATCCGTCGAAGCCGTTCGAGGATGACTCGATGGCGGCTGCCGCCAAGACCTGGGATCCCGCCGGCAAATACTGGCTCAATGGCGGCGGCGGCACGCCGTGGGACACCATCACATTCGATCCCAACCTGAACATGGTCTATATCGGCACCGGCAACGGCGCCCCGTGGAATCGAGCGATCCGTAGTCCGTCCGGCGGCGACAATCTTTATCTCAGTTCGCTGGTCGCGCTGAACGCCGATACCGGGAAATACGTCTGGCACTATCAGGAGACGCCCGGCGACAATTGGGACTATACCTCGACGCAGCCGATGATCCTCGCCGACATCACGATCGACGGGGCGCCGCGCAAGGTCATTCTGCATGCGCCGAAAAACGGTTTCTTCTTCGTCGTGGATCGGACCAATGGCAAGTTCATCTCGGCAAAGAACTTCGTCGATGTGAACTGGGCCACCGGCTATGACGTCAACGGGCGGCCGATCGAAGTGCCGGCCGCGCGCGGCGCTGCGCCCTATGATAGCGTGCCGGGCCCCTATGGTGCGCATAATTGGCACCCGATGTCGTTCAATCCGCAGACCGGCTTGGTCTATCTGCCGGCTCAGAACGTGCCCGTGAACCTGACGCCGGAGCAGAAGTTAGAACAGAATGCAGCGACACCCGGCAAGTTTGGCGGCGCGACCGGCTGGAATGTCGGCTTCGTACTGAACGGCACGCCGCCGAAGGCGCCTGCCTTCGGTCGACTCGTTGCCTGGGACCCGGTGAAGCAGCAGGAAGCGTGGCACATCGACTATGCGTCGCCCTGGAACGGTGGCACGCTGACAACGGCCGGAAACCTGGTATTCCAGGGGACCGCGGACGGGCGTTTCGTCGCCTATGATGCAAGGACCGGCAAGAGCCTATGGGAGACCCCGACGGGCACCGGCGTGGTGGCGGCGGCGTCGACCTACATGCTCGACGGTCAGCAATATGTCTCAGTCGCTGTCGGCTGGGGTGGCGTTTATGGAATCGTGCAGCGTGCGACCGAGCGCAGAAGCCCCGGCACGGTCTATACGTTCGCGCTCAACGGCAAAGCCAAGCTGCCGGAGTTCGTGAAGTATCAGGTCGAAGGCTTGCTGCAGGGCGTCAAATACGATCCGAAAGATGTGGCCGAGGGGGCCGCGATCTATGTCGCCGCTTGTGCCACCTGTCATGGTGTCCCTGGCGTCGACAAGGGCGGCAATGTCCGCAATCTCGGCTACGTGCCGGCCGAGGAGATCGCCAACCTGAAAGACGTCGTGTTCAAGGGGCCGTTCCGCGAACGCGGCATGCCGGACTTCACCGGCAAGCTGCAGGACGAGGACGTCGTCAAGATCCAGGCCTTCATCCAGGGCACGGCCGACGCGATCAGGCCGAAAACGACGGTGAGTCAGGACAGCAAGTAAGGGCGCGAGCCTGCCGTCGCGTCATGGCCGAGGCGTCACATATGTCTCGGCCATGTCCCGAATTTGATATCGTGCTTGACCATCAGCGCGATGGAGCCAGCATGTAAGCGCCTATCACGGTCAGCTGGCATCAGGCATCAGAATGGCGAACACAAAGGGAAATGCAGCTTATACGTTTGAGCTTATGGTGCCTTCTCAAGGATCTTCACGATCGCGCTGCGAAGCTCGCCCTCGATCACCAGGGCTGAGCCGTAATGCCGCTCGATATCGAAGGCGAGACGCCGGTTCATGTCAAGCGAAGCGCTCTGCATCGCGATGAGGTGATCGCTGTCATCGAATAGGCCGGAGCCCGAGCCGCCATAACCGTCGTTGCAGTCATGCCGGGCCCTGCGGATGCCGCCTTCAGTCGGCGGATCGATCAGGTGGATCCGGCATGGCTCTATGCTGGTGGGTCCATTGTAGTTTCCGTGCCCCGCGGGCGAGACCATCGTCACCTGGAGGACGCCATAGCCGGTCGTCAATGTCGAAGCCTTCGGGACCGGTTGAGGGGCGACGTCCGCGGCAACCGCATGCTCGAGGCGCGCAAGCGCCCAGTCGTCGGTGATGTGCAAGGCATCTGCGTCTGCAGGGATGCCGAGCTGCAGATCGCCGCCAAAATCGTAATTCTTGCCGCCGACCTGAAAATAGCAGTCATTGATAGGACGCGTCTGTCGTCCATGACGGTCGCGAAAGTTATGCGCGTTCATCATCACCAGCGAGCGGCTTCCAATCAGCCAGGCAGCGGCAGCTTTCTGGAATAGTCGGGCTTCGTCGCGGCAGAACAGCACGCCAGCGCCGGGGTAACGCTGGTAATCGCTGCTCGACATCGCGCGGCGATGCTCTTCCAGATAGAGAGCTGCCGGCATTGGCTTGATCCCGTGCGGATGTGTCAGGCCAAGCAGGATCATAAAGCCGGCGCCAATGGCGGAAGCGATCTTGAGCGGCATCCACGCGATTCCTTCCATCCATATCCGGGTTCTTTGCCGTAGTAGAGGCCGACGCCTCCCCGGGGGAGCGCGAAGCCATTCCCGGCAAATGATGCCCTGGGAATTTTTCCCGCATTAATAGCAAGATTGCCATAGGAAGTTTGAGACATCCTCTTGCTGCGCAGAAGAAGAAGACGACTTAGGATTGTTTGATGCAATCCTCAACATAGCGAGGATCGCAGGAAGTGCGACCAAATGGCACTTCTTAAAATCATGGGCGCGGCACCTGCCGAATACAGGCAGGGCAGGAAACAGCAGGAGATGGGCCTAAATGCACAGGCTTTTACAAACCGCATCATTTGCAGCGCTTCTTGCGATGGGTTCGCTGGGAGGGGCAGGCCTTGCAAGCGCGAACGACAAGCTCGACCAGCTCTCGCAGAGCGACGAGAACTGGGCAATGCCCGGCAAGGACTATAAATCGGACAATTATAGCAAGGCTAACCAGATCAATACGGATAACGTCAAGAATCTGAGGCCGGCTTGGACGTTCTCGACAGGACTGCTCAACGGCCACGAAGGCGCGCCGCTTGTCGTCAATGGCACGATGTACATCCACACATCGTTCCCGAACAACACCTTCGCATTAGACCTCAAGGATCCAAC
Organism: Bradyrhizobium sp. SZCCHNGR1005; assembly: GCF_032489995.1. NCBI lineage: Bacteria > Pseudomonadati > Pseudomonadota > Alphaproteobacteria > Hyphomicrobiales > Nitrobacteraceae > Bradyrhizobium > Bradyrhizobium sp. SZCCHNGR1005. Next base: position 41,682 of record NZ_JAUEZC010000005.1, on the reverse strand, counting down.
ACGGATCTTGTGGCAGGACAAGCCGAAGCAGAACCCGGCGGCGCGAGCGGTCGCGTGCTGTGACATCGTCAACCGAGGTCTTGCCTATTGGCCGGGAGACGCGAAGACACCACCGCTGATTCTGAAGACACTGCTCGATGGGCATATCGAAGCGCTGAACGCCAAGACGGGCGAGTTGCTCTGGAAGATGGAGAACTCGGACATCAAGGTCGGCTCGACGTTGACGATCGCGCCCTACGTGGTCAAGGACACCGTGCTGGTGGGCTCCTCCGGCGCCGAGCTCGGCGTTCGCGGCTATCTGACGGCCTATGACGTGCACGATGGTGCACAGAAGTGGCGCGCCTACGCGACCGGTCCGGACAAGGATTTGCTGCTTGCATCAGACTTCAATATCAAGAATCCCCAATACGGGCAGAAGGGTCTCGGCCTCTCGACGTGGGAAGGGGATGCCTGGAAGGTTGGCGGCGGCACCAACTGGGGTTGGTACGCCTTCGATCCGAAGACCAATCTCGTCTATTTCGGCACCGGCAATCCGGCACCCTGGAACGAGACCATGCGTCCGGGCGACAACAAGTGGACGATGACCATTTTTGGTCGCGATGTCGACACCGGCGAAGCCAAGTTCGGCTATCAGAAGACGCCGCACGACGAGTGGGATTATGCAGGCGTCAACGTCATGATGCTCTCCGAGCAGAAGGACAAGGACGGCAAGACTCGAAGCCTGCTGACGCATCCGGACCGCAACGGCATCGTCTACACACTCGATCGCACCAATGGCGAATTGGTGTCCGCCAACAAGATCGACGATACGGTGAACGTGTTCAAGACCGTCGATCTGGCGAGCGGCCAGCCGGTACGAGATCCGGAATACGGCACAAGGATGGACCATCTCGCGAAGGACATCTGTCCGTCCGCGATGGGCTATCACAACCAGGGGCACGACTCCTACGATCCCACCAAAGAGCTCTTTTTCATGGGGATCAATCACATCTGCATGGATTGGGAGCCCTTCATGCTGCCCTACCGTGCCGGACAGTTCTTCGTCGGCGCGACGCTCAACATGTATCCTGGTCCCAAGGGCGATCGCCAGAATTATGAAGGTCTCGGCCAGATCAAGGCCTACAACGCGATCACCGGCAAATTCAAATGGGAGAAGATGGAACGCTTCGCCGTCTGGGGCGGCACGCTGGCGACTGCCGGAAACCTGGTCTTCTACGGGACGTTGGATGGCTTCATCAAGGCCCGCAACAGCGATACCGGCGAATTGCTGTGGAAGTTCAAGATGCCTTCCGGGGCCATCGGCTATCCGATCACCTACATGCATGACGGCACCCAATATGTCGCCATCTACTACGGTGTCGGCGGCTGGCCGGGCGTCGGTCTCGTATTCGACCTGCAGGATCCGACGGCTGGTCTTGGTGCGGTCGGCGCCTTCAAGCAGCTCGCCAATTACACCCAAATGGGCGGTGGCGTAATGGTCTTCTCGCTGAACGGGAAAGGCCCCTATGACGACGTGAACCTCGGCGAATACAAGGCGTCGAACTAACCTCGTCGGATGTTACGCAGAGCCGTCGACAACAGTGCTCTTTCCGGCCGCATGGCTGGAAAGAGCGGGGTGTGGTGGTTCGCGCGCTCGCTGGCCGAGTAATCCCTCAACGTCAATTGGCTTCATCCAAGGTTTGGAATTGTGATGTCGCGACCATTAATGGTTTCTATGTTCGCCTCTGCCGGCGTGATCGCCTGTCTGCTTGATCCTTTGCCGATTGCGGCTGCGGCGTCCGATCCGGATGCGTCGGGCCGTGCGACGCAGGCAGGCACGAGCGACGAGTCGAAGTTGCGCATTTGCGCTGCCGGAAGCGAATTGCCGTTCTCGTCCAAGGATCGGACCGGCTTCGAGAACAAGATCGCCGCGACAGTCGCAAAGGCGATGGGCCGTGAGTCCGTGTTCGTGTTCTCCGACAAGCCGGCGATCTATCTCGTCCGTGACTGGCTGAACAAGCAGAAATGCGATGTCGTGGTCGGCCTTGACAGCGGCGATCAGCGGGTGCTGACCACCAAGCCATATTACCGGGCGGGCTATGTATTCGTGACTCGCAAGGACAAGAACATCAATCTGGAATCGTGGGGAGACCCGCAGATCAAGTCGCTCGGACATATCGTCGTCGAGTTCGGATCGCCCAGCGAGGTCATGTTGAAGGAGGTCGGAAGATACACCGACAACATGGCATATCTCTATTCGCTGGTCGGCTTCCGTTCGCCCCGCAACCAGTACACTCAAATCCCGCCGCAGAAGATCATATCCGAGGTCGAAAGCGGTAACGCAGATCTGGCGGCTGTGTTCGCCCCTGACGTCGCGCGTTACGTCAAGACGAACGCGGCGCTGAGGATGACGCCTGTCAAGGACGATGCGGACCGCGATGGCGAGCGGGTGCCGCAGCAATATGACCAGTCGATGGGCGTGCGGCTCGGAGATGACGCGCTTCTCGTCGCACTCGATACCGCCCTTGCAAAAGCGGCTCCAGAGATCGCGGACATCCTCCGGGACGAGGGTATACCGACCATGCAAGTTGCGAAATCAAACTAGATAGAACTTGCCGAAATCGTGTTGGGATCAGGAATGAGAAAATTATCGCTCATCATTGGTTATCTTGTCTTTGGTATGACTGCGCAGAGCCTGTTCGCGACACCGGCCGAGCCCATACCGCCCACCTCGCTCGACCTTCGCAACACCGACACCGGAGAGCCGCTCGATCTGTCGGAAGCGCAGAAAGAGGGGCGCAATACGGAGGGCGTGCGCAAGTTCCTTCAGACCGGGGTCAATCCTTACGCCGAGGACGTCAGTTGCTTGAAAGTGGGCGAGTCATTTTATCTCACCTCCTGCTCGGGCTGTCACGGAGAAATCGGCGAAGGAAAAATCGGTCCGGGTCTTAATGACGACTACTGGACTTACCCGAAGAACACGACCGATCAGGGATTGTTTGAGACGATCTTTGGCGGTGCAAGAGCTCAGATGGGGCCGCATTACGACGATTTGACCCTCGATCAGATGCTCGAGGTCATGGCTTGGGTGCGGCATATCTACAAGGATGATGTCAAGGCGGCGACGTGGCTGACGGCGGATCAGAAGAAGAAGTTCAAGCCGTTCACGCGGGGAGAAACCTTTCCGGATGATCCGCCGGGCCTATGCAAGGCACCATGACATTCCGGCCGACTGTCGAGAGCCGTCAAGGAAAGAACTGCTTCAGCGAGAGGAGAAGACCAAGTGACAAATGCCCTGAACTCTATCACCTTGGGAATCGTCGTGGTTGCGGCGGTGGCCTTAGCCGCGCCGGCGTCGGCCTATGACGGCACCAAGTGCAAGGCGCCTGGAAATTGCTGGGAACCGAAGCCTGGTTTCCCGGACAAGATCGCCGGCTCGAAATATGATCCCAAGCTCGATCCGAAGGAGGTCGCCAAGCAGGACGCCTCTGAGCGGGAGATGGAAGCGCGTAACGCCAAACGTGTCGAGAATTTCCGCAAGACCGGAAAGTTCGTCTACGAGATCGATAAGATATCCGAGAAGTAGTCGGGATCGGGCGTACCGATCCAGCGCAACAGTCTCGCGCTGACAAATCGGCAGAGTGAGACATCTCGGCCGGACCGTATGACGTTGAAGCCGATCGTCAAGGATCCGTTCGGCTTCATGTCCTGCCGTCCGGGCGGCAATCCGTGACGGTCATCCCGCGGAGTCTCGATGAACGATGCCGTTTCAACCGCCTCCCTGTTGGAGCGCTGGCGATCCGCCGCGTCGGCATTTGAGGCGTCGGTCGAGCAGGTCATTGTTGGACAAGCGCGTGCGGTCCGCCTGATCACGATCGCGGTATTCGCGCGCGGGCACGTGCTGCTCGCTGGCGATGTCGGCGTGGGAAAAACCACGATCCTGCGAGCGGTGGCGCGGTCTCTCGGTGGCAGCTATGAGCGCATCGAGGGAACCGTGGACATGATGCCGAGCGATCTGCTCTATCATACTTATCTCGGGGATGACGGCCGGCCGAGGGTCGAGCCTTCAGCGGTTCTCGAACGATCGAAGGAATTATCGGTCTTCTTCTTCAACGAGATCAACCGGGCGCGGCCGCAGATGCACTCGCTGCTGCTGCGGCTGATGGCGGAACGAAGCGTTTCGGCCTTCAACCGCACGTTCGAGTTCCCCTATATGCAGGTCTATGCCGATCGCAACCGCGTCGAAAAGGAGGAGACCTTCGAGCTGCCTGCCGCTGCGCGAGACCGCTTTCTGATGGAGATCGCCATCGAGACGCCGATCGAAGCGGATGTGCGCCGACAATTGGTATTTGATCCACGCTTTCATGACACCGAAGAACTGTTGCAAGCGATCGCTGCACCGGCCCTCGATTTCAAATCCCTGACCGTTTGTGCGCCATTGATCCAGCGCAGCATTCATACCAGCGAGGCGGTGCAGGCCTATGTGGTGCGCCTGTGGGACGCCATCGTGCACCCTGGGGCGGCCGGGATCTCGATCCCCGGTGTCGATACCGGGCGTCTCGTTCAGGGCGGCGGAAGTCCAAGAGGGCTGGCATTCGCTGTCCGCGCCGCGCGCGTACGTGCCTGGCTGGAGGGCCGTGACATGCTGGTCCCGGAAGACATCCGCGACGTCTTCATCGAGACCATGGCGCACCGGATCTTCCTCGATCCGATCTATGAGCTGCGGCGCGAAGAGATCGTCCACGATCTCTGCACAGCCGTGGTTGCCAGCGTGCCAGCGCCATGACCGAAGCCCGCGACATCCATTACCGGCCGCGTGGCCGCATCTCGGGCCTCCGGGCGGGCGCGCATTCGAGCTTGGGTATCGGTGCTTTCGGCACTTTTCGTGATCAGGTGCCGTTCATGGCGCATCCCGATGCGAGGCGGATCGATGTCCGTGGCACGCTTCGCGACCCGTTCGAGAACACGCTGGTCCGCCGCTTTCAACAGCGCAGTGCGATCGACGTTTATGCATTGGTCGATCTCACGCGGTCGCTATCCTATGAAGGGCGGGCACGCAAGCAGGACCTGGTTGCCGAGCTCTGCGGTGCGCTGGCGCGCTCGGTCGTTCGCAGCGGCGACCGCTTTGCGCTGATCGGCTTCGATTCCGGGATCAGGGAAGACTGTGTCATCCTTCCAAACCGCCGTCTCGGTGCCACTCTGGAGGTCGAGGCACGCCTGCGGCAGGCAGAGTGGAGCGGGCGGAATGCCGATGGCCTGATCGAAGCCGCACGATGCGTTGCCGGCAAGCGGAAAATCGTCTTCGTGATCTCCGATTTCCTATTACCGCTCGATATGCTGAATTCGGCATGCGAGGCGCTCAGCCGGCACGATCTTATCCCCGTTGTGATCAACGATTCCTCGGAAAATGAAGCATTGCCGGATTGGGGGCTGATGGAGCTCACCGATCTCGAGACCGGGCAGTGCAAGATCGTCTTCATGCGCCCGGCCTTGAAACGGCGCTGGCGCGAACAGGCGGCCGAACGACAGGCCGGAATCAAGCGAACCTTGCTGCGGTTCGGGCGCGCGCCCATCGTGATCTCAGACGCGTTGGATGTCGACCGGATCTCCCGGCAGCTCATGGAGGCTTAGAGCCGTCATGTGCAGCCTCATGCGGGGTATCCTTGCCATTGCGTCGATGCTGGTGGTCTGCGCGATCGCCCCGGCATCGACCTTGGCGGCGGCCGACGCGCCCGCAGTGAAGCAGGTGACGATCCGTACGCCGCGCGACATCGGCTATTTTGTCGGCGATTTGATCCGAGCGGATATCACGCTGGTTGTCGATGGCCGTACCGATATCGATATGGCGTCGTTGCCGCGTCCTGGCGCCGTCGCTTATTGGCTCGACATTCGTTCCGTCGATATCAAGCAGCGAAGTGACGGCGCCGATCGTCGCTACGTCCTGACGATCATCTACCAGAATTTCTATGATGCGCTCGATGTGCGGCTGCAGGAGATTCCGGCCTTCTCGCTGCTGTTTCACCGGGCGGATGAGACCGCATCGTTCGATGTTCCGGCCTGGACCATTGGTGTTTCGCCGCTGCGGGAAGTGGCGCCGCCGGCCAAGAGCGATCCAAAGGACTATCTGCGGCCGGACCGCGGCGCATCCGTGATCGATCTCAGTCCGCATGTCTGGTCCCTGACCGCGGCAGCCGTTGCTGTGCTGTTCTGTCTGGTCCTGGTGGCTCATGACCGCGCCTGGTGGCCGTTCGTGCGGCGTCCGGCGCGTGCGTTCTCGCTGGCCTCAAATCGACTGCGGGGCTTGCGCAGCCGGAAGAACGAAGTCGCGGCCTATCTCGAGGCGTTGGAAGCCCTTCATCGCGGTATCGATCAGGCCGACAATCGATCGGTGCTGGCCGATGATCTCGAAATATTTCTGCAGCGTCATGCGGCCTATCGGGCTTTGCGAGAGGGCTTAGGCGGCTTTTTCGGCGCATCGCGGCTGGCATTCTTCGCCAACGATCCCGAGCGCGCGCGGCGGGAGTTTTCGTTCGATCGGATCGAGATGCTGGCGCGGAAGCTGGCTGTTGCGGAAAGGACCGGGGCATGAACCTGGCGGTGGATCGGCCATGGGTGCTGTTGGCGCTGGCGTTCGCGCTGTTGCCCCTGGTCTTCTCCGGGCATCGCGCAGCGCAGGTCGGCTCCGTGGCCGTGATTCCGGCCGACGCGGTTTCGATGCTGATCGGCTGGGTCTTGCGCTGTTCCGCAATGGCGGCGATTGCGCTGGTGGTCATCGCACTCGCCGGTCCATATCGCCTTGGCCAGACGATCAGCCGGGCCGGCGAGGGGGCTCAGGTCGTCATCCTGCTCGACCGCAGCGGAAGCATGAACGATACGTTTGCCGGCCGTACGCCCGAAGGCAATGAGGAATCGAAGGCTTCGGCAACCAAGCGCCTGCTGCGCGAATTCGTCGGCAGGCGACCGCACGATCTGTTCGGAGTCGCTGCCTTCTCGACCTCTCCGATGCTGGTGCTGCCGCTGACCGATCATCATGACGCCGTCAGGGCGGCGATCGATGCTAGCGATCGTCCAGGCTTAGATTTCACCAACATGGCGCGCGGCCTCGGCATGGCGCTCTCGATGTTTGCCGCCGATCGGCCGGACGAGCACCACGCGATCCTGCTGGTCTCCGATGGAAGCGCTGTAATCGAAGCCCGTCTGCAGGACCAGTTGCGCGCGGAGTTCCGGAAATTCAAGGCGGACCTGCTTTTCCTGTTCCTGCGAACGGCCGGAAGTCGTGGCATGTTCGACAAGCCCGGTCCGGACGAAGACACGCCACGCGCCATGCCGGAGCGCTTTCTCAATCTTTTCTTCCAGACGCTCGGCGTCCCCTATCGGGCATTCCAGGCTGAGAATCCGGATCAGGTCGCCGATGCCATCAATCGGATCGACCAGCTCGAACGCTATCCGATCACCTATGCCGAGCGCGTTCCACGCAGGGATTTGACGGGATTGGCTTACGCTGCAGCCTGCGGCGCCATTCTTGTGCTGGTCGCAGGCAAGCTGGTTGAGGTGCGTCTGGTCACACGCCGCGCGGCCTCTGAAACGGCGATCGGAGTGCCGATATGACCGGAGCTTCCAGCCATGCGCTCGGTCTCCATCGGACCAGGTCTCGGCCGGGCAGGATATCCTGGACGCTGCTGTGGCCACGCTGGCGGTCGCGCCTGCTGGTCGCGCTATTGGCGCTGTTTGTCTTGGCGTTTCTTGCGCTGCTTGTCGAGATAGCTCTCATCGTCAAGGCCAATGAGGCGATCCGTCGGTTGAAGACGAACCATGATGTTCCGGTCGCCGTGGACGCACCGGCAGAATTGCTGCTGGCACGGGTGTCCTTCCTGCTCGATCACGACCGCATCGACGAGGTGCGACCTTATGTCCAAGCACTCGACAAGCAGGACGCCGGGCGGCTTGCCGCGATCGCGCATTACGATCTTGCCAACAGCCGCCTGCGGCAGGCGTTCGATCTGATCACGGCAAGCAAGCTCGACAGTGCAGGCCCCTTTGTCGTGCTATCGCGCGAAGAATATCGGCGGGCGCTCACGCTATCGCCCGATGATTGGGATGCGAAATTCAATTTCGACGTGGCCTCACGGCTGATCCGAGATTTTCCGACGTTCGAACGCACGTCCGGCGACGACGTCAAGGCGGACCGGAAGAAGATCTGGACCGACATCCCCGGCAAGCCACAGGGGCTTCCCTGATGATCTTGCATGGTGACATGGTGATGTGGAACTGGCGGCAGAATCTGCGCGATCCGATGGCCCTGCTGCTGCTCGCAGCGTTGGCGCTGGCGTGTGTCGCGATTGCGTTGCCGCCTATGCCCATGACCGTGATCGGGGTCGACGTCCTGGCGATCGTCGATATCACCGGCAGCATGAATACACGCGACTATCAGGTCGCTGGCAAGCCGACCAGCCGGTTGCTCGTTGCCAAGGCGGCCCTGAAGGACATGATCGGCAAATTGCCATGCCCGAGCCGGCTGGCGTTGGGCTTGTTCAGCGAGCGCGTACCGTTCCTGCTGTTCGAGCCGGTCGATGTCTGCCAGGACTATGGTGCGGTCTCCGGCGCGATCGAAGCGATCGACTGGCGCGAAGCCTGGGAAGGCGACAGTCACGTGGCTGCCGGTCTTTATAGATCGATCGAGATGGCCAAGAGCCTCGGCGCGGATCTCATCTTCATCACCGACGGCCAGGAGGCGCCGCCATTGCCGGCCTCAGGCGCTCCCGCTTTCGAGGGCAAGCGCGGCGAGGTGAGGGGGCTGATTGTCGGGGCCGGCGGTTACTCTCTGTCTCCGATCCCGAAATTCGACGATCGCGGTAACGAGGTCGGATTTTGGGGTATTGATGATGTGCCGCATGAGAATCGCTTCGGATCGCCTCCGCCCGATGCCGAGAGCCGGCCGGGCTATAATCCGCGGAATGCGCCGTTCGGGGCCGCCGCCGCAATCGGGACGGAACACCTGTCCTCCGTTCGCGAGCCCTATCTGAAGCAACTCGCTCAGGAGGCGGGCCTTGGCTACGCGCATATGGACGGTTCGTCCCACCTCGCACAAGGCTATCTCCCGATCGCAACATCTCATGCGAGCCCTGGCCTGACCGATCTGCGCTGGGTGCCCGGGGCTCTCGCGCTCCTCGCTTTGCTTGCCGTTTTCTCGCCGTTGGGCCGGCGCCTCGCCGGTCTGAAGTCCGCCAACCTGTGAGGGTCTTCCGATGCGCCTTTATCCTGTCTACGCCGCCACCTGTCTTCTCGCCTGGACGGCGGGAGCCCTTGCGCACGGCCCGACGCCGCAGAAGGTCGACGAGACGATCGCGATCAAGGCGGCGCCGGACAGGGTCTGGGCGATTGCGGGCGACTATGCAGGCATCTCGAAATGGGATGCTGTGGTGAAATCGAGCGAGGGTTCGACCAAGAAACGGGTCATGACCTTTGGCAATGGCGAGCAACTCGAGGAGGAAGTCGACGAGTACGATCCGGCAAAAATGACCTATTCCTATCGGATGCTTAATCCGAACGTACGAGCCTTGCCGGCGAGTTCTTATTCCGCGACGCTTGTCGTGACATCGGACGCACATGGTGGCAGCAATGTCGAATGGACCGCGCACGTCTACCGCGGTGACACTGACAACGAGCCGCCGGATGATTTGAATGACGAAGCGGCGAAGTCGGCCCTGCGCAGATTATTCCGGGCCGGACTGGAAGGGATCAAGGCGAAGGCCGAGGCAGAGTGACATGGTTTTCGAACGGCCGACCCCGAAGATCGCCACGGGAGGCGGAGCAGGTCTCGGGTGGTCGGGGCCCGCCGGCCGCCGCGGGATTCCTCGCATCAAGGTTGCCGACCGATCGGGAAGCCTCGTGCCGTGCGCCGTGCGGAAATAGGGGCGCAAATGCTCTCGGTGGCGCGCAGCAGCCGATCCTTTTCCGTGCTTCTGTTCCTGTGTACGGCTTTCCTTGCCGCCTGCAATGAGGAGCCGGAGTCGCGAGACGAACGGACCGTTGTGGTCAAGAAGCCGGAAGACGTTTCGACATGGCTTGCGGTCACCGACAAAATCGAACCTGCGGTCTGGTTGCGGGGCCGGGAGGTCGGCCATGAGGTGCTGGCGACCGATCCGGAGGTCGATCGGCTGCGGAGGGCGATCCGGCAGGCCGTGTCCCGCTTCTATGAAGACGAACGCATGATCGCGAACCGGACGGTGCAAACGGCGGATGCGTTGGCGGAAGCAGGGCAGCCCGAGCGATACGTCGATATCATGGCCGGCATGGTCGATGCGGCCGACGTGTCGCCCGACCGTAAGCTCTATGGCGACATGTGCCAGCACTATCTGATCCTCAGGCGCAATGGTGAGGGCCGGACTCAGGCGCTCGAACATGTCGGCGCCTCCTATAGGCATGCGGCCTCTTGCAAGGACGCCGCATGCACGGATCCGAAGTGACGAGAGAACCACTGGTACCGGCGAAGTGAAATGAAATGACGAGTTATCACCCGTCCTGGCGACACGCGAGCAGGACTCTCTTGCGGTCCCTCTCCTTCCGTTCGTTGCGGATACGCCTGATCGCGATCGTGCTGCTCATCGACTGCATCGCCGCCGCACTGACGACCACAGTCGTGATCATGAATGCGCGAACCAACACGAGACGTGAAATCGCATCCTCGATGCAGCTTGCCGATGCCCTGGTTGGAGATACCATCCGGTTGCTACGGGATATGCCGCCGGCCATTCTGCTACGGAGCATCGATCTGCATTTTCAACCCGTTCGTCACATCAAGATATCGGTGATCGATGCAGAAGGAAGGTCTGTCGCGGCACTGGCATCGTCGTCCGATAAGGCCACGGATGACACGGATATCCACGACGCTCCCGAATGGTTTACTCGCCTGATCGCGCCACCGATCGAGCGAAATCGGTTTCAGATCGTTGCGTCAGGCCAGAAGATTGGAACTGTGGTGATTACGTCCGAGCCAAGCGACGAGATCAATGAAGCCTGGAATTATGTTCGAGCTCTTGTTCTGACCGCGTTCTGCTTGAATGCAGCTGTTCTGTTCGTCCTGTTTATTCTCTTCGGCCGAATATTGGAGCCCCTCACGCGCCTCGTGTCCGGCTTGAAACACCTCGAGGACAGAAATTACGCCGTGCGCCTGCCGAGCCCGTCGATGTCGGAGCTTTCCATCATTGCGGATCATTTCAACAAGACGGCCGAAGCGCTGGCTGTCGCGTATCAATCCAACCGCAGTCTGAATGTAAAGCTTCTGACGGCGCAGGACGAAGAGCGGCGGCGAACCGCTCTGGAGCTCCACGACGAGGTCGGCCCATGCCTGTTCACGCTCGAAGCTGGCGCGACCGCGATCGCTCGTATGTCCAAGGATCGACCCGAGCTCACGCGATTGCACGATAGGGCGTTGGACGTCATCGATATCGTTTCGCAAATTCAGAGCATCAACCGGCGGCTGCTTGACCGGCTTCGTCCGATGGCCTTGGGGCAGATTCCCTTGAAGGATTGTCTAATCAAGCTGATTGTTGAATTCGATAGTACGGATAATGCTCCGGAATTCGAACAGACAATTGGCGAGTTGCAGGAGAGCTATGGGGCTGTCATCGATCTGACCATTTATCGATGCGTTCAGGAAGGCATGTTCAACGCGGTCCGGCATGCTCAGGCGCAGAAGATCGTTTTGACGATAGATCAGAAGGACGCCTTGAAAAGACAGTTTGTGTTCGTGCAACTATCGGATGATGGAATTGGCCTGCGGAGACCGTTCAAGCCTGGGGTCGGGCTGGCCGGAATGCGCGAACGTGTCGAGGCGCTGAGCGGTGCGTTCAATCTGGAGAGTTCGTCGTCCGGAACCATTTTGACGGTGATCCTTGCCGCGGATGGAGGTGACGTGCCGGTTGAAGCATTTGAAGGGAGCGTTGTGTCATGACAAGCGCGCTTCTCGTTGACGATCACCCCATGATGCTGAAAGGCTGCCGGAATCTTTTGCAGGATATCGGCGTTGCGCCGATTCACGAGGCGACCGACGTCAGGACCGGCTATGGGGCGTTCCTGAAACATCGGCCCGATGTCGTCATCGTTGATCTCACGCTCGCCGGGGATGATTTGGGCGGGCTGTCGCTGATCCAACGCATCATTCACTGCGAGCGAAAGACGCGGATCCTCGTCCTGAGCATGCACAATGATCCTGCGATCGTGAAGCGAACGCTCGACAGCGGGGCGGCCGGCTATGTGCTCAAGGACTCGCCGTCTTCGGAATTCGTCAGCGCGTTCGAGCGCGTGGCTGCTGGCTCCACGCATCTCAGCCACGACATGGCGGTGCAGGTGGCTCTCTTGCACTCCAAGAGCAACGAACTGGCGGCCAAGAATCTCTCAGATCGCGAGCTGCAGATCCTCTCGCTGCTCGCAAAAGGAAATAACTATGACCAGATCGGCGTCAAATTGGGCATCAGCTATAGCACGGTGACCAACGCCTGCTCGTCGATGCGAACGAAGCTGCAGGTCAGGACACTCGCGGACTTGATCCGTTTTGCGATCCAGAATGACCAGGGTGGTTCGCAGTAAGGTGCGGGACGACGCGACTTGTCGGCATGGCGTCACCGACAATCTTTGCGCCTTGGATCTCTGCGGTTGGGCTCCGGCTGGGCCGTGATGCCCACGGGACCTTCGCCATTTTGGCGCAAGCATGCTCAATGCTCCCGACCCAGCTCGGATGTGATCCAGTGGGCAAAGGCGCGCACGGCCATGCGCTGGTGATCGTTGCGAGGAAATACCAGGCGATGGCCCACATAACGGATGTCCGTGGCGCGGCCGGCCAGCGGCGCGACGAGCCGACCTGACGCGAGCTCACGCTCGGCCAGCAGGGTCGATTCAAGCGCGACACCGAGGCCTTCGGCCGCGGTCGCAAGCGCCAGGAAGCTGCGGTCGAAGCGCATGCCGTGAAGGGCGGGAGATTCAAGACCGTTGGCAGCGAACCATTGATGCCATTGGATCTGCTTGACGTCGGAGCGGATCAGCGTTCGTTCCAGCAGATCCGCCGGTCGCTTGATCGTTGCTGCGAGCGCAGGTGAGCACAGCGGCGTGATCGTCTCCTCCGCCAAGGGCACGATCTCGACGCCTTCGGCATGTGGCTCGCCGTAGACGATATCGATGTCGAAATCATCGTTCTTGAAGCGTGCGTAGTCTGTGTTGGCCGAGAGTCGCACCTCCAACTTGGGATGCGCGGCGAGGAATTGTGCCAGGCGCGGCGTCAGCCATTGCGCGGCAAAGCTCGGTGCAGAATGAACGCGCACGAGCTGGGGGCCGCGTGCGGCGACTTCTTCCAATCCTCTGCGCAGTTGGTCGAAGGCGGCGCCGGCGTGGCGCATCAGGTTTTCGCCGGCCGGGGTGAGGTGAACCGCGCGCGCCTTCCGTTCGAACAGCACGGTGCGCAGGGTGGCTTCCAGCTTGCGGATCGCATGGCTGACGGCTGATGGCGTCAGGTGAAGCTCATTTGCTGCATCGCGAAAGGAGCCGGTGCGCGCAGCGGCCTCAAACGCCTTGATCGACGAGATCGGGATGTTCGATAGCATCCGATAAGTGAACCAGATTCATCGATCCATGACAACTGCGCGTTTGTCGCCGTCACTTCCGCCGGTCATGGTTGCGCCCACGAAAACGAGACATCGGGAGGACAAGGATGCTGCTGAGCGGCAAGACGGCGATCATTTCGGGTGCAGCCTCGCGGCGAGGCATCGGGCTTGCGACCGCGCGGCGGTTTGCGGCCGAAGGGGCCCGCGTCGCCATCCTCGATATCGATGCTGCCGCGGCCGCCGATGCGGCTGCCACGCTCGGCGATCAGCATATCGGGCTTGCCTGCAACGTCGCCGATAAGGCCTCATGCAACGACGCCGTCGCGCAAGTGGCCGCAAAGTTCGGCGCCATCGACGTCCTGATCAACAATGCCGGCATCACCCAGCCGGTCAAGCTGCTCGACATCACGCCGGAAGACTGGGATCGCATCCAGGACGTCAACCTCAAGGGCGTGCTGTTCCTGTCGCAGGCCGTGATCCCGCACATGCGCGCCCGTAAATCGGGCTCGATCGCCTGCATGTCGTCCGTCTCGGCGCAGCGCGGGGGTGGCATCTTCGGCGGCCCGCATTATTCGGCAGCCAAAGCCGGCGTGCTCGGCCTTGCAAAGGCGATGGCGCGCGAGTTCGGCATCGATGGCATCCGCGTCAACTGCGTGACGCCGGGCCTGATCGGCACCGACATTACCGCAGGCAAGCTGACCGACGAAATGAAGGTCAAGATCCTTGAAGGCATTCCTCTCAACCGTCTTGGCACCGCCGACGATGTCGCTGGCATCTACACGTTCCTTGCGTCGGATCTGTCCGCCTACGTCACCGGCGCCGTGATCGACGTCAACGGCGGCATGCTGATCCATTAACAAGGTCTTAGACGATGGACACCGCAACGACTCGGCTCGTCAACGCACCGACATTGGCGCAGCGCGCCTACAACATCCGCCGCAATGCGCTCCGCATGGGCGAGGTGCAGGGGCAGGGTTATATCGCCCAGGCGCTCGACATCTCGGACGTCCTGGCGGTGGCCTATTTCCATGCGATGCGCTACCGGCCCGATGATCCGGATTGGGATGAGCGGGATCGCTTTCTGCTGTCAAATGGTCACTATGCCATCGCGCTGTACGCCGCGCTGATCGAGGCCGGGATCGTCCCGGAGGCTGAGCTCGAAACCTATGGGAGCGACGACAGTCGGCTACCGATGTCGGGCATGGCATCCTACACGCCGGGCATGGAAATGTCCGGCGGCTCGCTCGGTCTCGGCCTCAGCATCGCCGTTGGCATGGGCCTCGGGCTCAAGCGCAAGAAGTCGAGCTCGCGCGTCTACACGCTGTTCTCCGACGGCGAGCTCGACGAAGGCTCGGTGTGGGAGGCGATCTCGTCCGCCAGCCACTACAAGCTCGATAATCTCATCGGCATCGTCGACGTCAACAATCAGCAGGCGGATGGTCCCTCGACGCAGGTAATGGGATTCGAGCCGCTGGTGGCGAGGCTCGAGGCGTTCGGCTGGTTCGTGCAACGCGTCGACGGCAACGATCTCGACGCCGTCGTGGCGGCCTTCGATGCCGCCAAGACCCATGAGGCGCCGAAGCCGCGGATGATCGTGGCCGACACCTTAATGGGCAAGGGCGTGCCGTTCCTCGAACAGCGAGAAAAGAATCATTTCATTCGCGTCGAGCAGCACGAGTGGCAACTCGCGCTTGCCGCGCTCGAAGCCGGGAGGCCGTGATGAAGACGCCGCGAGCAGCACCAGATCTGAGCAAGCCGCGCCTGACGACATCGGCGATGATCGCCTCGATCGCTTCAGAGGGCCAGCGCACCAAAGCCGCGCCATTTGGTCATGCGCTGATCGAGCTGGCACGCAGCCGTCCCGAGATCGTCGGCATGACCGCCGATCTCGGCAAGTACACCGACCTGCACATCTTCGCCAAGGAATTTCCCGACCGCTATTACCAGATGGGGATGGCCGAGCAGCTCTTGTTCGGCGCCGCTTCGGGTCTAGCCGCCGAGGGATTCATGCCGTTCGCGACGACCTACGCCGTGTTCGCCTCGCGCCGCGCCTACGATTTCATCCATCAGACCATCGCGGAGGAAGACCGCAACGTGAAGATCGCCTGCGCGCTGCCCGGCCTGACCTCCGGCTATGGTCCAAGCCATCAGGCGGCGGAGGATCTCGCGCTGATGCGCGCGATGCCGAACATGACCGTGATCGATCCTTGCGATGCGCTGGAGATCGAGCAGGTGGTGCCGGCGATGGCGGCGCATCAGGGGCCGGTCTACATGCGGCTGCTGCGCGGACAGGTGCCGCTGGTGCTCGACGAGTATGATTACAAGTTCGAGCTCGGCAAGGCCAAGCTGTTGCGCGACGGCAGGGACGTGCTGATGATCTCGTCCGGCCTGATGACGATGCGTGCTCTCGAGGTGGCCAAGGCGCTCGCTGACGATCGTGTCGACGTCGCCGTTCTGCATGTGCCGACCATCAAGCCGCTCGACGCCGAGACCATCGTGCGCGAGGCCGGCCGGTCCGGCCGCCTGGTCGTCGTCGCCGAGAACCATACGGTGATCGGCGGTCTCGGCGAGGCCGTCGCGGGACTGCTGATGCGCTCCAGCGTGCACGCGCGCTTCCGGCAGATCGGCTTGCCCGACGAATTCCTCGACGCGGGCGCGCTGCCGACGCTGCACGACCGCTACGGCATCTCTCTGTCGGAGGTCGCCAGGCAGGTGAAGGGCTGGCTCAAATAGCCAGCCGCCTCTCACGATCATCGTCGATACTCCGGTGCGCTTGAGCGCCGGGCATAACAACAAGCTCATATTGGAGGAATGGTAATGCGCAAGGGGAAGACGCGTCGACAATTCCTGGCGGGGACGGCAGCCCTGCCTTTCGCCATCGCCGTCTCGCGCTATGCAAAGGCGGCCGAGTTCACGATGAAGCTCGCGACCGGCCAGGATCCGTCGCATCCGGTCAACAAGCGCGCGCAGCAGGCCGCCGACCGCATCAAGGAAGCCAGCGGCGGACGGCTCGAGATCAATCTTTATCCGGCCAACCAGCTGGGCTCGGACACCGACCTCATCTCGCAGGTCCGAGTCGGCGCCGTCGATGCGATCAACATCTCGAGCTCCGTACTCGCGACACGCGTGCCGCTCGCCGGCATCGTCAATACCGGATTTGCCTTCACATCTTACGACCAGGTCTGGAAGGCGATGGACGGCAACCTGGGTGACCACATCCGCAAGGACATCGAGAAGACCGGCGCCATCGCGCTCTCCAAGCCGTGGGACAACGGATTCCGTCAGGTCACCTCGTCGACCCGCGAGATCAAGACGCCGGACGATCTCAAGAGCTTCAAGATCCGCGTTCCGGCCGCCCCCATCCTGACCAGCCTGTTCCAGGCGCTTGGCGCGGGTCCGACCCCAATCAACTTTAACGAAGTCTATACCGCGTTGCAGACCAAGGTCGTCGAGGGGCAGGAGAACCCGTTGCCGATCATCGCCACGGCCAAGCTCTATGAAGTCCAGAAGTACTGCTCGCTCACCAGCCATGTCTGGGATGCCTACTGGATTCTCGGCAATCGGGCCGCCTTCGGCAAGCTGCCGTCCGACCTGCAGACGCTCGTCCTGCGCGAGTTCAGCAAGTCGGCCGATGACGAGCGCGCCGACATTGCCGCGCTGAGCCAGAGTCTGCGCGCGGATCTCGCAGCGAAGGGCTTCACCTTCATCGATGTCGACAAGAGCACGTTCCGCGCCGTGCTCGCCAAGAGCAGCTTCTACAAGGATTGGCGCGGCAGGTTCGGCGAGGAGGCCTGGACGATCCTGCAGTCGAATGTCGGAGAGCTAGGATGAACACCGTCGACGCGTCTCTGGCAGCATCCACGAAGTACAGCGTCGTCGACGGCCTCGAGCGGGCGCTGACGAAGCTGATCGAGATTCCCGCGATCGTCGCCTTGGTCGCGGAGGTTGGAATTCTCTTCACCAGCGTGACGGCGCGCTTCGCCTTCAACCGGCCGCTGACCTGGGCTGACGAACTCGCGTCGATCACCTTTCTCTGGCTCGCCATGCTGGGCGCGGTGCTCGCCCTCGGCCGCGGCGAGCACATGCGGATGACTGCGCTGGTCGATCGCGTCGCGCCGCGCACGCGCGCGGTTCTGGAAAGCGCAGCGCTGATGGCGCCGGCATTGTTCCTCGCCATCCTGCTGCATCCCGCGATCGACTATGCGAGCGGGCAGGCGTTTGCGGAAACGCCTGCGCTCGGCCTGCCAGACAGCGTGCGGGCCGGCGCGGTGCCGGTTGGAATCGCGCTGATGCTGGCAACCGCGCTGCTGCGGATGGCACGCCACGCCTCGCGTGACATCGCGATCACGCTCGCACTCCTGGCGACGATCGGAGCCGCATTGTGGATCGCAGCGCCGGCGCTGAAGGCGCTCGGCAATTGGAACCTCGTGGTATTTTTCGCGATCCTGCTGGGCGCGGCGGTCCTTTCGGGTGTTCCGATCGCGTTCTGCTTCGGTCTTGCCACGGTGGCCTATCTGCTGACGGTGACCACCGCGCCGCTCGAGGTCGTCACCAGCCGGATCGACGAAGGCGTCTCCTCGCTCGTGCTGCTCGCGATTCCGCTATTCATCCTGCTTGGCCATCTGATCGTGATGACGGGAATGGCAACCGCGATGGTCGGCTTCCTGGTCTCGCTGGTTGGGCACGTGCGAGGTGGCCTGTCCTATGTGCTGCTTGGCGCGATTCTCCTTGTCTCCGGTATCTCCGGTGCCAAGACCGCCGACATGGCCGCGGTCGCGCCGGTGCTGTTTCCGGACATGAAGCGGCGCGGCATTCATGACGGTGAGCTGGTCTCGCTGCTCGCCGCCTCCGGCGCGATGGCGGAGACCATTCCGCCCTCGATCGTGCTGATCATCATCGGCTCGGTCGCCGGCGTTTCGATCTCGGCGCTGTTCACCGGCGGCATCGTGCCGGGCCTCGTGCTCGCGGCGGCGCTGGCCATCGTCGCCAAGCGCCGCATGGTCGAACCAGAAGGCATCATCCGGCCGCGCCCATCGTGGACCACCATCCGCTCTGCGCTGATCACTGCGATGCCGGCCCTGCTACTGCCCGTGCTGATCCGCACGGCGGTGACCGAGGGTGTCGCGACTGCGACCGAGGTCTCGACCATAGGCATCGCCTACACGGTCCTGGTCGGGCTGTTCGTCTACCGCCGCTTCGATTGGCGCAATCTCTATCCGGCGCTGGTCCACACCGCGGCGCTGTCGGGGGCGATCCTGTTCATCATCGGGGCCGCCACTGCGATGGCTTGGGCGCTAACGCAATCGAACTTCTCGCATGCGCTCGCGGCGATGATGGTCGCGGTGCCCGGCGGCAAATATGGCTTCCTCCTGATCTCGATCGTCGTGTTCATCCTGCTCGGCAGCATCCTCGAAGGTCTCCCCGCCATGGTGCTGTTCGGCCCGCTGCTGTTCCCGGCGGCGAAGCTGCTCGGCGTACACGAGGTGCACTACGCGATGGTGATCATTTTGGCGATGGGCATCGGCCTGTTCGCGCCGCCCTTCGGCCTCGGCTACTACGCGGCGTGCTCGATCGGGCAGATCGATCCCAATGCCGGACTGACGCGCATTTGGCCCTATCTCGGTGCGCTGGTGCTCGGGCTGCTGCTGGTCGCCTTCGTGCCCCGGCTGTCCATCGGCTTCCTCTGAGACGATGCAATGAAACAGCCCGCATCATGAGCACCGAAATGCCAGTCGCGCGTGAGATGATGACGCAAGAGACGAACGCGACAGCATCCGTCCTCGAAGCCCGGGACATCGAAAAGAGCTTTGGCGCCACCCAGGTGCTTCGCGGCGCCAATCTGTGGATTCGCCGTCGCGAGATCCACGCGCTGCTGGGCGGCAACGGAGCCGGCAAGTCGACCCTGATCCGGATCATCTCCGGCTCGCATCGCCACGACGGCGGATCGATCAGCATCGACGGCCGGCTCGATCCGGATGCCAAGGCGATCGCCGTCGTGTTCCAGGAGCTCGCGCTGCTGCCGCATCTGTCGGTGGCCGAGAACATCTATCTGCCGCATCGCAAGCGTGCTTTTGCCAGATTGAGTGAAGCCGAGTGCTTCGAGGAGGCGCGCGCCGCGCTGGCGCTCGTCGACGAAAGCCTGGCCGGACACGTTGGATTGGCCGGTCGCCAGGCTCGATCTACATGAGCGGCAGTTCGTTGAAATCGCTCGGGCGTTGAGCTCCGGGGCGCGCTTGCGGTAAGAACCTCCGCGAATGATTCCGGCGCTCGGGCTGTCAGCGAGTGCCGATGCACAGGCGGAGTCACCGTTGCGCTCGAGAGATACTGCGCGAACGATCAGTGCCGGGCGCTAGTCATGACGGTTCGTTTGCGCGGTGGCGCGGCCGCGGCGGAAGCGGGAGCGTGTGCCGGGCGGGTAGGCTCGCGCGAGCTGATTGTGCTCGATCCGATGCTGCATCATGTCCCGGCGGGTTTGATGCTCGTCCAGCATCAGGACGAGATCTGAACACGGCTTGGTCGAGCACAGCAGCACGAAGCCGGCTTCGGCGTCCTCGGGATAGACTGTGAGCGCGGCGGAGCGGTCGACCTCGCCCTGGAGCAGTCGCGCCGCGCAGGCGAGGCACCAGCCCTGCTCGCAGATGAAGGGGCTCTCGATGCCGGCATCGATCATGCTGTAGAGCAGATATTCGTCGGCTGCAGCCTCGAAAGTGAGTGTTCCATCGCTACGCTCGAGCCTGACGTGAAAACGGCTGGCGTCGGCTTCGTCGTTCATGTTCGTGCTCTCCGTCACAGCTCACCAGCGGCTGTCGGGCAAGGCGACCTCGCCGATGCAGCCGCGCGCGTAGCAATGCGCCGCCGCGATGATGCGGGCCGCGATCGCCAGTTCGCGGGGATCGCGCGGCGCGTAGACGATGAGGCTCTGCGGCGGCACGGCGCCGGCCATGTAGCGCGCGAACGGATGCACCGTGCCCCAGCCCTTGGCCGCGACCTTCTGCGCCCATTCTGGTCGCAGGGTGAGGTGCAGCGACCCGTCCGGACGAACCACCAGCCAGACCGGCGCGAATACGAAGGCCTCCGGCTGGCCCATGGCATTGGTGTCGTCGAGCGCGAAGGCGCGGCCTGCAGTGTTGAGCGGCGGCGGCACCTCTTCGACGCCGGCCAGCGCGCATGCGCATGAGGCAAGCTGCCCAGCATATCCGGCGGGCGAGGCGTCATCGAGCTGATGGCAAGGCCATGTCGGCGCGAGCCGCGGGGCGTCGCCCTGCCGCGCGGCGAGACGGCGCAGTCCTGGTGCCATGACCCAGACCGGCGCGCCGTGCAGCCACATGCTAGCCGAAGCTGTCATAGTGGACCTGCGTGATAGGCACGTCGGCGCTGCGCAGCAGCGCCTTGACCGCGTTGACCATGACCGGTGGCCCGGCGACATAGAACTCCGCCGCGGCGGGATCGGTGACCGTTGCCTTGATCGCATCGGTGATGAAGCCGGCTGCATGTGGCCAGCTCGCCGGCGCCTGTTCGACGACCGGCAGGTAGCGACTGTGGGCCACGTGCGCGATCGCCGCTTCCAGCATGTCGGCCGCGGCGAGATCGGCCGGCGCACGCGCGCCGTAGATCACGTCCACGGGCGATCCGAAATCGAGTTGCGTTTGCGCCGCCTCGCGTATCATCGACAGGATCGGCGCAAGGCCTGTGCCTCCGGCCACGAACACCTTGCGGCCCGGCTGGCGCCGTAGCGTGCAGGTGCCGAACGGGACCTCGACGGTGATGCGAGCGCCCGGCTGCAAGGCGGCAAGCGTATTGCTGCCGTGGCCGCCGTCATAGCGCTTGGCGATGAACTGCAGGATGGCGCTGCCCGGCAGGTTGCACATCGAGTAGCAGCGTCGTAGGCCTTCGCCGAGATGCAGGATCGCATATTGGCCAGGCCGGAAGTCGATCGGCGCGGCGGTCTCGAAGGTGAACTGGCGAATCTCCGGCGCAAGATGTTCGACCTCTCGCAGGATCGCCTGTTGCTCGACGCATCGAGGCGTCGGCGCGGACCAGTCGCCGGCACCGCGCGCGATGGTGACATCCGAGACTGCGCGAGATTGACATGCGAGGATGTGGTTGCGCCGCGCGTCGCGTGGATTCACGGCTGGCGCGCTGGGGAAGATCAGTGCCACTTGTCCGTCGACGAGGGTCACCTTGCAGGAGCCGCAACTGCCCCAGCCGCATTCGTAAGGCAGCGCGACTCCGCTTCGCCGCGCGGCCTGAAGGATGGTTTCGTGTTCGGTCGCGTCGATTGCGACACCATCGGGCTCGATGCGGAGTTGCCGCGTCATCAACGCCATCCTTTCGGCCTTGGCGGTCGGCTGCTCGATGCCGACCGTACTTGCCAAACTACAGTCCGCAATCCGCGATCAGCCTTGTCTGCGCCGTCATGGTCCGCTCCAGGATCGCTTGGGCACTGTCGGCCCCTGGCGCAGCCGCGAGCGCCTCGCTGAGACCACGCGCGGCTCGTTCGCCGAGCTGCATCCATTTCGCGGCCCATTCTCGCAACAGCACCGCATGTGCGGGAACCTTGCCGGTGGCGTATCGCACCAGAGCCTTCGTGGTCTCGACGGCGTAGGATTCGTCATAGTTGCGGAAGTCGTCGTGCATGAGCGCCAGCAGGTCGTCATCGTTCGCTCGAGCCAGATCGGCGATCTCGCGATTGAACACGTGATCGAAGATCGGCCGCAGCACGAGATTGCGGGAGACGAAGGCCTCGCCCCAATCGTAAGCGACCAGCTGCTTCTCGATCAACTCGCGCAGAGCCTGCCATTGTGGCGCCTGCGTCCAGATCGCGCGGGTCCTGTTGCTGTCGGCAAGCTCCGGGCGTCCGGTGTCGAGCGCAAGCGCCTTGGCCAGATAGGCCTGGCGCTGCACGCGGCGCATTTCGTTGCCCATCTGGAAGTAGAAAGTGTTGGTGACGAAGGCCGACGGCGCCATCTGCGCGACATAGGCTGCGCTCATCTGCATCGCGTGCCCGGGAAACCGGACCGGCAGATAGGCCTGGCCGAGGAAGTCGAGCCAGGGCGTCGGAAGCTTGCGGTAGCTGTCCTGCCGCTCGAACTCGTCGATCAGATTGTCGCAATAGACTTCGCGGTCCTTCTGATCGGTGACGTAGCGGCGATAGGTATAGGTGAGGGGATCGCGATAACCCTCCCAGTCGTCCAGCGAAAGTTTCGAGCCCTCGCGATTTTTGAGATAGAACTGGTTGATCGGCCAGTTCTCGGACAGTTCGAACGGGGCGGGCGCGCGCCGGAAATGACTGTGGAACTTGTATGTGACGGCTTCGTATTCCGACGGCAGCCGCCGCTCGGTCCACAGGCTCCAGGTCTTCTTCTGCTTGCGCGCAGCCGGCTTCGCGGTCATCGCGGTCATGGCGTTTCCTCCCAGGATTTTTATGTATGGATGGTCCAGACCCACTCGTCGTCCATCGAATCCAGCCGTCCGCCGAACGACACTAGGCTCGGCTCGATCTCGGCGAGCCGGAACGGCCGGCCCAGTGCCGCCTGCATGCTTTTCTGCGTCAGACGGAAGTTCCTGTCGGCCTGGATGCGGACGTAACCGCCGCGGTCCTCGACCACGATCTCGACGTCCGGATTGTCCTGCTCGCTTGCCGCGATCACTGCGTCGATGATGTCTTCGTCGACGCCCCTGATGACGGGACCGACGAGCTTCGGTGCTGCTGCTGTTGTGGTCATGGTCTTGTCCTACGCGTCCTGTTCGGCCTTGTGGCGCAGGCGGCGCGGCCGGCCGTCATTCGGCACGCCGACCAGAATGGTTTCGCCGTCCTTCTTCACCGCGTAGCGGAAGAGCCGGCAGTCTCGCGGGTTGAGGCCGCGACCGTCATCCATGCTGAACTCCCACTCATGAGCCGAACAGGTGATGGTGCCGGCTTCGAAGTCGACCGTGCCGTCCGCCAGCAGGATTTCCTGGTGCGGGCACATGCCCTGGAAGCAGCGCAACTCGCCGCCGGGCAGGTGCACGACGATCACTTCCTCCCCGTCGACCTCGACGCCGAGGAAATCGCCTTCCCACAGGTCATCCAAGGTTGCGACCTTTATCCACGAGACGTCGGCATCGTCAGACATAGGCCACCTCGATCCAATCCATCGGCTGGATTCCGGACTGGGCGACCGTCATCCCGGACGGCAGTTCCTTGCCGTTGTAGTAGACGCATTTTGACGCGCTCTTCTCGGCCACGCGCAGTCCGACCGCGTGCTGTGCGACCTTGTCGGCCACGATGCTCATGTTATCGCCGTCGTCGACGGGGATCAGCATGACGACGAAATCGCCGCGAAAATTGGCTTGAAGCGGGAACAAAGCCACGCTTACCTCCCATGTCTGTTGTTGTATCGATTGGGCGGGCCGCTCGTGAGCGGCGCTTCTCAATCCCTGTTGTGTCTGTCCTGTCGCCTGTCTCTCGCGCCGGTCGACGCGTTACTCGGCGGCCAGGCGTGACACGCCGTTCCAGGCATAATTTTGCGCGTCGTTGCCGGCCACGTCGGGCGTAATGCCCATGTACTGCAGTGCGCCCTCGAGCGTCGGAGGCTGGATCTGGCCCGCCAGGAAGCGATCGACGACCGAGAGATGGGTATCGTAGCGCTCGGGCTGGCTCTTCCAGACCCACTCGCAGACCTCGCAGCAGAAGTTCAGCTTGCGTCCGTTATGCGTGGTGATCCGCGGCGCCTGGCCAATGCTCGGGCTGCAGATCGGAATGTGGCAGCAATTGCAGACGATCGGCAGCGTTGCGGGATAGGTCTTCTCAATCTGACCGGTGCGCACGTTGTGGCCGATCACGTCCCACAGCTTGCCGAACCGATCGTTCCAGCCGGGATATTTCTGCTCGAGCCAGTCTCGCTCGGCGGCGGACACGCCCGCGTCCGGATTCCACCACACCGTCGGCCGCCAGAACCACACGCCCATGTGATAGGCGTGATGGACCCAGTCGAGCTCGGGTAGGAAATGCTTTTCCCAGTACCACGGCACGTTCATGCCGAGGTCCTTGAACTGGTCCATGAACTGCCGACAGATCCAGTCCTGCATGAACTCCTTGAACGACATTGTCCGGCTTTCCAGCGGCGTATAGTAGTCCATGGAAATGCCGGTCAGTAGCGCGAACAGCTTCCACGAGCGCCAGAACATCTGGTCGACCAGCTTCTGCGCCTCCGCCTTCTTGCCGTTGTTGATCATGATCTTCAGCGTCGGCTCGCCCTGCTGCGAATGCCGGGCCTCGTCGGTCTGGATCGAGGAGATCAGCGCGCCGAACTCGATGTCGCCGACATGCAGCGCGTCCGAGGCCATGCCGAGGAATTGCAGATTGGTGAAGCCGGTCTCGAAGGTGAAGGTGAGCTGGATGGCCGTCGACACCGCATCGTTCGCGGTGAACATGTCGTCGAACAGGCTGCGCGCTGCGATCACGCCCCATTCGTTGGTGTGCATCGCCTTGTGAGCCCAGTCGAATTGCGGATCCTTCGCCAGCAGGCAGTAGGGGAAGTAGATCTGCGCCTGGCCGTGGCGGCATTCGTCGAGCGTGCCGAACGCGGCCATGTTGCGCCACGCGGCAGCGCGGCCGAAGCGGGCCATGCGCGCCTCGCCGATCGAGGCAAAATACTCCGGGACCGGTATCGCGCCGTAATGCGCCTTGATGGCCGACTTCCAGCCGGCGTCGAGATTGTCGTACAGGTTGGAGCGCGCGATGGTCGAACGGATGGAGTAGATGCCGTCGTCCTTGCCGGCCTGGTTGTGGACGTATTCGCGATAGGTCAGCTTGTAGGGCTCGTCCCAGCCCCACCATTGCTCGCCGTGGATGCCGAAGCTCTTCGAGAGCGCCTCGGGAAAGGCCTCTTCCTCGCTGACATAGGAGAAGGTCCAGTTCATGTCGCGGGCGATATCGTAGTAATCCCGCCGCTGCAGCTTCGGCATGCGCGCTCCTCCCGAGCTATGATCGCGTTTCGCTCTTGTGTCGTTCCGGACCGCGCCGCCCGTCTTGAACAGGTTGCTTTGCGCGGTTCGTGATCGATGCGTCCGATCTTCAACAGCAGATATGAAGATCGCCGATCGAAATTTGTCGGACAGTGTATGTCTCGTTCTTTGGTTTTTCTTTAGCCTGGTTCACGCACGTGATTGAGTTGGTATGCAGGCCTGATGGAAAGCGCGAACGCGGACGCGCGGAGATGAATGATGCAGTGCGGGGGAATGATGCGAGCAGGCCCTCAGCGCGTCGGCTTCGCTGAAGCGAGACGAGAATCGATTGACCTGAGAAGGGCGGCTATCCTCGTCAGACGAGTGAGTTCGGATGAGCAGGCATCGCAAGGCGACGGATCGGCTGTCTGCGGTGCAGGACGTCAGCTCAGAGCCGTCAGGTGAGAAGAAAGTGCGCGAGAACAGCGTGGGCTTGTCGCGATCAGCGGCTGCGGCCGACGACCCGCAGCAGCAGCCCGTCGAGGGACTCGGTGATCGGGATCTGGCAGGCGAGGCGGCTCTCCGGGCGGACGTCCGTGGCCTCGAATTCGAGCAAGTCGGCCTCGATGTCGCCCGCTGCGCCGACGCGCGCGATCCAGGTCTCGTCGACGTGACAATGGCAGGTGGCGCAGATGCACGATCCACCGCATTCGCCGATGATGCCGTCGACGCCGTTGCGCTTCGCCGCCTGCATGGCGCTCTCGCCGGGCTCGGCGTCAACGAGGCGCACGGTGCCGTCGGGCTCGATGAACGTGATCTTGGGCATGGATCTTCGAATTCCTAGATGAACTGCCGGCCGCCATCGATGATCAAAGTCTGGCCGGTAACGAAGGTCGCGGCAGGCGAAGCGAAGAACAGGGCGCCGCCGACCATGTCGTCGACATCGGCTGCGCGCTTCAGCGCTCCCCTGGAGACGCCATATTCCGCAGCATTCTCCATCAAGCCGAGGCTGGCTTCTGTGAGGGTGAAGCCGGGGGCGATGACATTGACCGTGATCTTGTCATCGCCCAGCTCACGCGCCAGCGCGCGCGTCATGGCGATGACGGCGCCTTTCGACGACACGTAGTGAAGCCACATCGGCGAGCCGCTCATGACCGTCGCCGACGACACGTTGACGATCGCGCCGCCGCCGGCGCGGCGCATCAGCGGCGCCACGGCCTTGCTCATCATCCACACACCCTTGACATTGACGCGCATCACCCGGTCCCATTCGGCCTCGGGTATCGCCTCGAAGCCGCGTCGTTCGAGTCCGGCATAGATGGCAGCATTGTTGACCAGTACGTCGACGCCTCCCATGCGCGCCAACGCTGTTTGCGCCAATGCTGCAGTGGACGTCTCGTTCGCGACGTCGACCTCTGCGGCATGTGCCTTGCCGCCGCGGTCGCGGATCAGCCGCGCGGTTTCCTCGACGCCGCTGAGGCGGATGTCAGCGGCGACGACCTCGGCACCTGCCGCGGCGAAGGCGAGTGCGAATCCGCGGCCCAGCCCGCCGGCGGCGCCGGTGACGATCACGCGTTTCCCAACCAGTTGGATCGTACTCATGCAGGAACCTCGATGTGCAGGAGATCCGCCATGAACGCGGACGCGACGCCCTCCGCGATCAGCGCCTGAGCCATGCCGGCGCCAGCGTCGGTCAGCATCGACGGCAGCACGAAGCTCTCGAGCATCGCGAGCGTCTCCTTCGGCGGGGTATCGAACCAGCCGCCGATCGTCGCGATGCCGTGAGCGGTGAAGCGCCACAGCTTGTCGGCGTCCTTCATCAGCGCATCCTCGCGTGAGATCGCAGATTTTCGCGTGTCATGCCCATCGATGATCGCAAGGATCGCATCGGCCTGCAGCCAGGGAAACGCCAGTTGCGAGAAAGCCTTGGCCGCGATCTTGACGCCCTCGATCTCATGGGCGCGCTGCAACTCTGGATATTTGGGATTGGGGCCGACCGCTGCGGCGAGCTGCTCTGGCGGGAATTTCTTCCAGCCGACGTCGTGCATGAGGATCGCGGGCAGGACCACGGAGGCGTCCGCTTCGGGATGAATCCGCAGTAGCGCCTGGCCAAGACGATAAGAGATCAGGGTGTGCTCGTCGTTGGACCGCACATCCAGCCATGGCCGCGCGGCAAGCCAGATCGGCAGATCCTGTTCGCGCAGAAAGTGCGTCATCGCAGCTCCGCGTCGTAGGTGAGGTAGATCGTCTTGTATTCGAGATAGTCCTCGACGCCGTAGCGGCCCTTCTCGCGGCCGATCCCGCTCTGCTTCATGCCGCCGAACGGCGCGCGCTGGTTCGATCGCTGGATGTCGTTGACCCAGACCGAGCCGGCTTCGAGGCGCTCGGCTAGGGTCAGCCCCGTCGCGAGGTTGCGCGAGAAGACGAAGGCGGCCAGTCCATAGACCGTCGCATTGGCGAGCCTCACCACCTCGCTGCGATCGTCGAATGGGGCAACGCCGAGCACCGGCCCGAAGGTCTCCTCGGTCATCACGAGAGAAGAGGGGCCGGCATCGGCGATGACGGTCGGCGGCAGGAACCAGCCCTTGTCGTAGATCCCGCCCGTCAAGCGGGCTCCGCCGGTCAGCACAGTCGCGCCGTGGGCGCGGGCATCGGCGATCTGTCGCTCGCTGTTGAGATAGATCTTTTCGTTGATCAGCGGGCCGAGCGCGCAATTCGAAGTCAGGCCGTTGCCAACGTCGAGCTGCGAGACCTTGTCGACGAGCGCATCGAGAAACGCAGCGTAGGCCGCGCGCTCGACATAGACGCGGTTGACGCGATAGCAGAACTGGCCGGAATTGGCGAAGGCGTGACGCGCGATCGCCGCAGCGGCGGCGCCGATATCGGCGTCGGCGCAGACGACGGCCGGGCATTGGCCGCCGAGCTCGAGCGTGACGCGCTTCATCGTTCCCGCTGCTGCGGCGGCGATGGCCTTGCCGGCCCTGGTCCCGCCGGTGAAGGCGATCTTGCGCGGCGTCGGATGCTCGATCATCTGCATGCCGATGTCGGGGCCGCGGCCGGTGACGACGTTGAAGCAGCCGGCCGGAAAGCCCGCCGTTCGGAAGAGTTCAGCGAGCCGCAAGGTCGACAGCGGCGTCTCCTCGGCTGGCTTTGCGACGACCGTGCAGCCGGCCATCAGCGCGGCTCCGAGCTTGAAACAGAGCAGCGTGACCGGATAGTTGAACGGGGTGATGGCGACAACGACGCCGACCGGCTCGCGGGTGATGATGATCTTCTCGCCGGCCATGCCCGTCAGCGGCATCTCGGCATGCAGGCGCTGGCCTTCCTCGGCATAGACGTCGAGCAACTCGGCCGAGCGCCGGATTTCGGTGATCGCGCCCGCCAGGGGACGGCCAAGTTCTCTGGTCAGCAGACGGCCGAGTTCGTCGGCCGCCTCGCGCATCAGCCCGGCGGCGCTCTTCTGCAGCCGCGCACGCTCGGCGACCGGCGTCGCCTTCCAGGTCTGGAAAGCCGTCTCGGCCGATCGGATCGCGGCATCGACATCCGCGCGGCCGGCATCCGGAACGCTATCGATCGTCTCGCCCGTCGCAGGATCGAAGACGGCGAAGGTCGCGCCGCTGCGCGCCGCAACCCAACGGCCGTCGATGAAAATGTCCATGTCCGCGGCCTCTGGTTCAAATCAGATCGAGCATCAGCGCTGCCCGGGTCTTGTCCAGTGCCTCCTCGGCCATCAGCCGTCCGGCCTCGGTCTCCAGCAAGGCAAGCTGCGTCGTCAGACGCGTCGCATATTGGTGCGGCGTCATCTTGAACCAGTCGCAGGCGACAGCGACACCGGTGGTCGTGAAGCGCCACAGCTTGTCGGCGTCGCGTACGATCCTATCGTTGAGGGAGCGCGGGTAGGGACGGGTGTCGTGGCCGTCGATGATCTCGGCGACCGCAACGATGACCGGCTCCGGCCAGTCGGCCTGCTCCAGCACCTCGCGCGACATGCGGACACCTTCGCTCTCGTGCAGGAAGCGCACGTCGGACTGCATCATGTTGGGGCCGAAGCCCTTCTCGATGATGTCGTTCATGTCGATCGAGTACCAGCCGATGTCGTGCAGGATGATCGCGAGTGAAACGATGTCCTCGTCCGCGTCGGGGTAATGCTCAAGCAGCCTGCGGGCATAGGCATAGGACAGCGGGATGTGAACGTCGTTCTTGCGGGCGCGCATGTATGGCTCGCTGATGCGCCAAACTTCATCGTACCGGCTGCCGATCTCGGGCCTGTCGAGCATTGCAATTTCCAATCTTGCGGGGGAAGGCCGGCATCGTCGACCTTCCTGTTTCGGGGTCAGGACAGAACGGTCACTTCGCCGGTCGAGCCGTTGACGCGCAGCATCTGTCCGTTCTTGATCGAGGAACTCGCGCGACCCGTGCCGGTGACGGCAGGCAGGCCGTATTCGCGGCACACGATGGCGGCGTGGGACATCATGCCGCCGATATCGGTCACGATCGCGTTGATCTTGCCGAAGATCGGCGCCCAGCTCGGCGCGGTGACCGGCGCGACCAGGATCTCGCCCTGCTCGATCTGGCCGAGCTCATCAGCCGACCGCACCACGCGGGCGCGACCTTCGACGATGCCGGGGGAGGCGGCCATGCCGGAGAGCTTGGTGGTGTTCGCGGCGCCATCGAGCCAGCGGCCGATGCTCTCTGTGGTGATGCCCCAGAGCATGATCGTGAACGGCTCGGTGATGACATCGGGCGGATTGTTGAGCGCGGGCTGCGGCGGCGTCGTCGCCAGCGCGGCAAGAATCGTCTTGCGCCGCTCGATCTCGGGCGGCCAGTAGGTCGGACCGATCGCCGGTGCGCCGACCGCCCAGCCATTGCCGTAGTCGAACAGCGCGTCGCGGACTTCCTGACGGTTCAGATAGAACAGGTCGTCGGCGTCCTTCCAGAAGCCGGCATCGCGGAAGATGGCGCCGAGCTCGCGCATCTTGCGCCAGAACACGCTCATCGACCAATGCTCGATATAGAAGTTGTGGTTCTCGACATAGGGAAACACGGTGCGGGCGAGACCGAGCTTACCCTCGAAGGCGGCACGGGCGTCCGTATCGAGCATGTCGGCATATTCGGACGTGATCCGGTCGCGCTCCTTGGCGATGGCTTCGGTCGGCCGCTCGATTTCCTCACCCCGCTGCACGCGGACGATGTAGTCCCTGATGTAGCCGAGCGGGATGTCGAGATGCTCGATCCAGTACTTGTCGGTCGAATAGAAGCCATTGCCGGAGGTAAAGTTGAACCAGGGATCCTGCGCCTCCTTCCAGGCCTTCAGCCATTCGGCGCCGTTCGGCGCATCGCTGACGGCGGCGAGCGCTTCGTCCACGGATCCGCTCTTCATCGCGTCGGCCACACCGAGCTTCACCGCGAGCTTGGCGAGCTTCTTCAACTCGTCGTCGGGACGAAACAGGTCTACCTCGACACCCTGCACCATCTTGGCGATGGCCTGGTCCGGAATCGTGGGGAACTGGCCCTTCATGAAGCTGAAGAAGTCGAGATAGGCGGCGTAGCCAAGGTTCAGGAACTCGAAATGATACTGCCAGGTCTTGTAGAGCAGCTGGATGGCTCGATCATAGGTCTCCGTCAGCGCATAAGTGTTGTCGAGGCCGACGCCGCCCGTAATCCAATCGAGCGGCACGGCCTCGGGCAGCGGCTCGAAGTTCAGCGCTTCGAGCTCGGCGATGTTGGCGCGGACCTTCTTGTCCCAGTTTGCGAGCAGACGGTCCCAGTTCTGGAAGTAGTAGCCGGCGCGCTCCATGAAATGCGGCACGCGGCCGCCGATCAGCTCGGGCGCAACGGCAACCGGGCTCATGTAGCAGTAGCCATTGTGGATGCGGTATTCGACGCCATTCGCCGGCGGGATCAGGTAATGCCGCGTGTTGTATTGACCGAGGCACTTGACTGCGAATTCGACCGTGACGGCGTCGAACGGCTTGAACGGGCTCGGCCAGTGCTGCGAGTCGCAGAACCAGAACTTGCCGTCCTCCTTGTCGCGCAGGCTGTTCTGGAACTGAAGGTAATAGGGGTAGAGCGTCTCCCAGCCCTCGGCGCCCACAGGCGTCTTCAGATCATAGGGACTTGGAAATTTCGCATGCGCTGTCATGGATGTTTCCCCTGCTTGGTGTTTTCTCTGTTTGTTGTTTGCTTGCTTGGTGACGATCACCGCTTGGCTTGAACCGGGGCCAGCAGCGTCCCCAGCACGCCCGCGATTCCGGTTTCGTAGATGGCGGTCGACTGCTTCTTCTTCTGGCTCCAGACGGTTTCCGGCCGGCTCTGCAGCGCGACGAGGTTCTCGTCATCGGGGAGATCTGCATCGATCGCCCATTCCACATCCTGTGGGCAGCCCATGCTGCGCTCCAGTGACTTGGCGAGCTTGGCCACGGCGAGGACCTGCGCATTGCTCAGGGAGGGCAGGGTGCGGCGCTCCGGCGCAATCACGCGCTCGACGGTTCGGCGCTCTGCGCGATCAGCCACGAGCTCGAAATCCTTCTCAGCGATCCGCTGCTTGGTCACCTGCAGAAGCACCTTCTCGACCACGAAATTGTCGGGTGTGATTTCTCCTGAGACCACCGGCTCACCGAGCCCGAAGGCGGAATCGATCACGATCTTGGTGCGGTCGCCATTGATCGGATCGAGCGTCATCGCAACGCCCGCGGCGCTGGCATTGACCATCTTCTGGACGCCGACCGACATCAACACGTCGATCTGGCCGAGCCCGTTCTCGGCGCGGTAGGAAATGGCGCGGGCATTGAAGAGGCTGGCCCAGCACGCCTTGACCTTCTCGACCACGGCGTCCTCGCCGACCACCCAGAGATAGGTGTCCTGCTGGCCGGCAAAGCTGGCGTCGGGCAGGTCTTCCGCCGTTGCGGACGAGCGTACCGCGACCGGCAGCTGGCCATCGGGCGACAGGCGACGATAGGCCTCGCGGATCGACTGCTCGACCACGCCCGGCATCGGCTGCGCCAGGATTGCGTCGCGGATCTCGTGCGACAGTGTCTCTTCGTCATCGACATCGTCGAGCACGATCCGCGACAGGCGCTCGCGGATCGTTGCCTCGAGGCCGTTGCCTCGAAGATGCAGGGCGTAGGCTGCGGTCGCAACCGCAAATCCCGGCGGTACGCGGACGCCTTGCGCGATCATACGTGCCAGGCTTGCGCATTTGCCGCCGATGCGCGGGAAGTCGTCCTCGCGTGCGGCTTCGAACGGCACGATGAAGGATGCGGCTGCGTTGGCGCACATGCGTTTGTTCCCCACCTTGTGATCCGGATCGACTCCGGACTTGTTGTTGCTTTCGACCGCGCGCGGTCAGACGTCCCATTCGATACGCAGGGCCGTCGGCACGCGAAACGAGATGTTGTGAACGAAATCGATCTTCTGGTCCGCTGCGAGGCGGAGGCCGGGGAGCCTGCGGGTCAGTTCACCCAGGGCGATCGCAAATTCGATGCGTGCCAGCTGCTGGCCGACACAGGTGTGAATGCCGTAGCCGAACGCCAGATGGCTTCTCGCATCGGAGCGCCGGACATTGAAGCGGGTGGGATCGCTGAACACAGCCTCGTCACGATTGGCAGAGCCGATCAGCAAGAGGATGTTGGAGTCCTTCGGCACCGGGACGCCACCGATCTGGGTGTCCTTCAGGGCGCGCCGGCGCCAGGCTACGATCGATGGGCTGAAGCGCAGGGATTCCTCGACCGCGTTCGGAATGAGCTGCGGTTCCGCGATGATGGCTTCCCAGTTTTCGCGCCGCTGCAGCAACTCCCGCATGCCATTGGCCATCAGCGTCGTCGTGGTCTCGTGTCCGGCGAACAGCGCGCTGTAGAGGACGCCGGCGATCTCCTCGTCGCTGATCTCGGCACCTTCGTTCTGAAGCCGAACCAGATCGCCCGGCAAATCGTCGCTCGGGTCGTCATGGCGCAGGCGCACCAACTCGCGGCAGTAATTCCAATACTCGACCATGTTGCGCGCGTGGCCGACCTGCTCCTCGTCGCTCAGGTCGCCCCAGGTCAGCAGCGCGCGGCTGACGGCCCAGGACTTCACGCGCGGCACGTCCATGTTGGGAATGCCGACCAGCTTGAATAGGACCAGTGCCGGCACGTCGTAGGCGAATTCGCGGAAGAAGTCGGCATGGCCGCGATCTGCGAAGGCATCGATGGCTTGGTTGACGATGGCCTTGATCTCCGGCTCGATCGCCCTGAACCGGCGCGGCCCGAAGCAGCCCTGAACCAGCTTGCGAATGCGGGTGTGATCGGGCGGCACACGGGCCGACAGGCCGGAATAGGCCGTGAAGCCGCCCTCACGCATGATGCGCTTGCCTTCCTCGCACATCGGACGCAGCGGCGCCTGCGCGTTCTCCGAGGAGAAAGTCCGCCAGTCGTCGAACACGGCCTTGATGTCGGCGTGGCGCGCGACCACGAAATAGTTCAGCTCGTCGGAGAAGAATACCGGCGCCTCGGCCCGCGCCCATTCGTAGAACGGGAACGGATCGCGCATTTCGAAGGGATCGAAATCCTTTGCGGCGTCGCCAAAGGGGCATCGCGCCAGCTGAGCAGCCGAACCGGGCATATCATCCTCCCATTCGCCGCCCGCGATGGCGACGTTGTTATGGGCACACTCTAAGCGGCGGCCTTTGGGTTTTCTTTAGTCGGTAACTCTATGGCAAATTTGGATAAATCGTCAATGTGCGGGCGCACGGCGTCTTTTCCAGCTTGCGAACTCGGGACAGCGAGCGGCCTTTCGACGCAGCGAATGGGCCGCTCAAGCCGTGAGCTTGCGGTGCAGCTCCTGAAGCGAGGCGCTCTTCGGCCGGTCGTCGAAATGCTTGAGCGAGTCGAGATAGAGCTTGAACTGGCGGTCGATCGCCTCGCGTCGCCCCTGCGCCTTGAACACCTGCATGGCCTCGGCATGCGCCATTTCGCACAGCGGATCGATCGCGAGCGCTTTCTGGCAATGCGCAAGCGCGGCAGAATAGTCGTTGCGTTCGAGATAAATCCGCGCCGCGTCGCGCTGGACCTTGAAGAACATGTCACGCAGCCAGTAACGCTTGCTCCAGCACCAGTCGCGTTCGCCATCGTCGGCATACTCGACCGGAATATCCTCGAACAGGTCTCCGGTGTAGAGACGATCCGCCGCCTGCAGGCAGATCAGCGCCTCGTCGCTGGCACCGGCCTTGATATGGCCCTGCGACTGGCGGCACAATTGTTCGAAGGTCGAGATGTCGAGCCAGCTGCGCTCCGGCGGCACCAGCACATAGCGCGAGCCCTCGCGCCGGATGTAGTTGCGGCCGTCCTCGCGTCCGCTGGGCTGGCCGAGCGCCAGCCGCAGGTAGCGGACGGTGTGATAGAGACGGTTGCGCGCGGCCTCGATGTCCTCGGCATCGGGCCAGAGCAGATCGGCCAGTTCGTCGGTGCCGGCGCCGTGGCCGCCCTTCTGCAGCAGATACGCGAATAGCGTCTTGGTCTTGCGGGTGGCGCCGCCGGGCGGATCCCAGTTCACCTGGCTGCCGTCATTACGGTAGATCCGCAAGCGCCCGAAGCATCTAATCTTCCAGCGGTCGCGGCTGTCGAGATGAATGGTCCCGGTTTCTTCCGCCGACCGGCGCAACAACCACATGGGATCGGCGCCCTCGGCCGCATGCAGCGCCGCGGCCGAGGTGTCGATCCGCAATTCCGGCGCGATCGCGCCGAGCCAGAAGTCGACCTGCTCGCGCAACGCGCCGCGCGTCTGCAGCCGCGAGGGAAGCCAATGCGGATTGTCCACCAGCCCGCCGCTGGTCAGGATTTGCGGGTGGCCGCGCAGCGCCACCAGCAATTGCTCGTCGATCAGCACACGGCGATTGTAGAGCGAGGCGATCGAGAGTTCGGACTGCCGCGCGAGTGCCTCGGCCAGCGCCGGCCAGCCCTCGAAATTCGCCGTCGCCGAGTTGGTCTCCAGGCCCCAGCTCATGTCGACGACGAGCAGCGCAGGGCCTTGATTGCGGGTTGGCGACATCCACTTCTCGATCCGCGCCCCGACGTCGCGAAACGAGATCGGCACCTGCAGCAGCGCCATCTCGTTGAAGCTCTTGCCTTCGACGAGACCGATCTTTTTGACGTGTCTTGCGAGCTTCTCGACGCGTGCAATCGCATTCGCGTCGGCCGCGATTGCGAACAGGCGGCAGGGTTGTGCAACCGTCTGGTAAAGTTTGAAGAAGTCCGCAAAAAGCCGCTTTTGCTGCGTTGCAAATAGCGCGAGGTTGACGGATCGGTTTTCAGCCATGGGTATTCAGCCGCGACAACCTCATTGGGATCGGCAGACTGAAGCAGTCTAAAAGCGGCTGTCAACGCGATGCAAGCCTTTGTTTCCCAAGCTTTCCTCACAAGGCTCGAAGCAGTTCGCTCGGCTATTCATCGGCTCGGAAGCCGCGAGCTGCGCTAATTGTCGTTCCACATCGCGACCGATCGTCGCTCGAACATCTCGCGGAACTGACGGGTCGATTCCGGAAGCAGGGCCCCGCTGCCCCAGTCGAGGATGACGGCGTGCTGGCGGACCGCGTCGAATGCGTCGATCTCGCCATTTCGATAACGCTCGGCGACGATCTCCGGATCGAGCCTCGCATTGTGGATGCGCTCGGCCTTGACCTTGGCGCGCAGCGCTTCTGTCGCGGATAGATCGACCACGTAGTCGCAAAGCTCCGCGTCCACGGTCTGGACCACCACGCCGTAATCCTTGGCGGCGCGATCGACCGAGACATAATCGTCCTTGATGTCTTCGAGCACGAGGTTCGGGTCGCGTGCGAGCGGATCGCCGAAGCCGCCGCCGCCCGCCGTGGGGCGAGAGAACACGTCGCCTTCGCCGAGCGGCACGTCGGAAAAGATCGAGCCCAACCGTTCCTCAGCATCAGCGCCGGCACGCTGCAGGGTCAGGCCATGCGGCATGGAGGGCAAGCCGCCCTCGATGCCCCACACCACCGCGCGTTCGCGGTCGCAGATGTAGGAGATGACAGTCTTTTCGGCCTCGAGCATGCGCGAGGTCTTCACCACGCCGGCGCCGCCGCGCCATTTGCCGGGTCCAGGGGAGTCGGTGAGGATCTCGCATGCCGTGGTCAGGATCGGGTTGGCGCGCTCCTGGCCTTCGACCGGCTGCGACATCAATCCGGTGCCGAAGCAGGCGGTGGTGACGTTGCTGCCGTCCTTGCCGTTGCGGCCGCCCCAGCCGCCGGGCAGCCAATCGTAGAACATGAAGATCGGCTTGTCCGGACTGCGCGCGTCGAGCCCGCCGGTGAGCAGATATTCGAGATTGAAGGCGCAGGCGAGCGCGCGCTCCGGCATCAGCTTCGACCACATCTCGTAGATCGAGTTCATGATCTTCTCGAACGGCATCAGGAAGCCGGTGACCGCGATCGGCCATTTGGCGTCGACGATCGAGCCTTCCGGCGCGATGATCTCGAAGCAGCGGTAGAAGCCGGAATTGAGCGGCAGGTCGGGGAAGAACGTTTTCATGCCGGCCGCGACGGCGGAGAAGGTGGCGCCGAAGGCCGAATTGTAGATCGAGCCGATCGTTGGATGGCTGCCGGTGAAATCGTAGATCGCCTTGTCGCCCTTGATCGTCATCTTGATCCGGATCGGGATCATGCCTTCGCCGCCGGCCGGATCGCGGTCGATGAAGTCGACCGTCTCCCATTCGCCGTCGGGCAGGGCGGCGATGCGCTGCCGCGCCGAGCGCTCGACATAGTCCTGCACCGCAGCGAGCCCAGTCTCCACAGTGTCGCGGCCGTATTTGTTGACCAGGCGCAGGATCTCGCGCTCGCAGACCTGGGTCGCCTGCGCCTGCGACTGGATGTCGCCGATGATCGAGGCCGGATCGCGCGTGTTCGACGCGATCAGGTGGGCGACATCCTTGCAGAAGCGACCGCGGTCGAACAGGCGCACCGGCGTGATGCGCAGGCCTTCGCGGAACATCTCGCGTGCGGCGACGTCGAACGAGCCGGGCACGCTGCCGCCGACATCCGACCAGTGCCCGTTGGACTGGCTGAAGGCGATGATCCTGCCGTCGGCGAAGATCGGCCGGATCAGGCGCACATCGGAGAAGTGCGTGCCTCCGGCATAGGGATCGTTGATGGCGAAGACGTCGCCTTCGTGCATGTCGCCCTCGAAGTGACGGATCACCTCCTGGCAGGTGAAGTGCAGGGTGCCGACGTGAACCGCGATATCCTGGTTGCCCTGTGCGGCGCATTCGCCCTTGGCATCGTGCAGCGCGCTGGAGAAGTCGTGGTTATAGATGACGAAGGAATAGCAGGTCCTCAAGACCTGCTCGCCCATTTGGTCGACGCTGGTGATGAAGGAGTTCTTCAGAACCTCGAAGGTCACGGGATCGAGCGCGAGATCTTGCGTCATCGCCTCACTCCTTCACGCTGATGATGATGTTCAGATATTTGTCCACCTCCGCCTTGGCGCCGGGCGGCACCACGGTGGTCGCGTCGATCTGCTCGACGATGGCAGGGCCGCGGAAGGTGAAGCCGCATGGCAGGCTTCCGCGCTGGAACACCGGAGTGTCATGGGCCTCGCCGTCGAACCAGACAGGACGCCGAGCCACCGGCTCCGGCGTTACGCCGGTCGGCTCATGGACGGCGAACTCCGCTTTGGGCACGATGCCGACCGCCTTCAGGTTGAGGCGGAAGAAGCTCACCGGCGCGCTGTCGCGGCGGAAATTGTATTCGCGCTGGTGCTCGGCGTGGAAGCTGGCGACGAGATCGGCGATCGCGCCGATCGGACGTGGCGCGTTCACCGCGAGCGAGCGCCACTGGCCGCGATACATCATGTCGATGGAACGCTGCAGGACGATGTTCTCGGGAGCGACGCCCTCATGGGCCAGCCGATCCAGGGCTTCTTTTTCGATCGCGGCAAACTGCGCTTCGATATCGGCGGGATCGGCTTCCGCTGCGTCGACCATGCAACTCTGCGAGAAGTCGTGCTGCATGTCGACCAGGAGACAGCCGAGCGCGGAGGTCACGCCCGGATTGGGCGGCACGATCACGACGGGAATCGCGAGCTCGCGGGCGACATCGACCCCATGCAGCGCGCCGGCGCCGCCGAAGGCGACCAGGGCAAAATCGCGCGGATCATAGCCGCGGCTGATCGAGATCAGCCGGACGGCATCCGACATGTTGGCGTTGGCGACCTTGAGGATGGCGTCTGCGGCCTCGTGCAGGCCGAGTCCGAACGGCTTGGCGACGCCGTCTTCGACGGATTGGCGGGCGAGGGCAGGGTCGAGAGTCACCTTGCCGCCGGCAAGGCTGGTGCCGAGGCGACCGAGCGTGACATTGGCGTCCGTATTGGTCGGCTGCGCATTGCCGTTGCCGTAGCAGGCCGGACCCGGATAGGCGCCGGCCGATTGCGGCCCATTGCGCAGCGAGCCCGCGGGATCGGTCCAGGCGAGAGAGCCGCCGCCGGCGCCGATGGTCAGCACCTCGATGGAAGCGAAGCGGATCGGATAGCCGAATTCGACGTACCAGTCCTTGGTGATGCGCGACTGGCCCTCATAGGCCAGCGAGACGTCGGTCGAGGTGCCGCCCATGTCGAGCCCGATCGAGTTCGGATAGCCGCACAGGCTGGCGATGGTGCGGCTGGCGATGGCGCCGGCGGCAATTCCAGAGCCCGCAAGCCGTGCGGCAAAATCCTTGACGCTTGCCGGCGTCATCACGCCGCCGCCGGTGTGGAGCAGCAGGAGGTCGCGGGTATAGCCCTCGTTCGCCAGGCGCTCGCCGAGCCGGCTGGTGTAATCGACGACCACCGGGCTCACCACGGCGTTGGCGACTGTGGTTGAGAAACGCTCGTGCTCGAAGATCTCGGGTAGCACCTGCGAGGAGATCGAGACCGGAATCTCGGGCATTGCTTCCAGCAGGATGTCGCGCATGGCGCGCTCATTCTCGCCGTTGAGATAGGCGTTCATGAAGCAGACCGCGACCGCGGCGACGCCGCGGCGCTTGAGGATGCGGGCGACCTCGCGCGCGGCTTCGATATCGAGCGGCTCGATCACGCGGCCGGCGGCGTCGACACGCTCGGGAACGGTCAACCGGTCGCGGCGCGGCACGTAGGGCCTGACCACGTCCTTGTAGGTGTCCCAGAGATCTTCCTTGTTGGCGCGACGGATCTCGATGACGTCGCGAAAGCCCTTGGTGCTGACCACGGCGGTGCGGGGCAGGCGGCGGGTGATCAGGGCGTTGGTCGCAACGGTCGTGCCGTGCGAGAACAGCGCGACCTCGGCAAGGTCGATGCCGGCCTTGGAGACGCCGTCCATGATCCCGTCGATGGGATCTTGCGTCGACGCCGTCTTCTCGACCCGGATGAGGCCGGTCGCCTCGTCCATGATACAGATGTCGGTAAAGGTGCCGCCGACATCGACGGCCACGCGGAGAGTCTGCACGATGCGAGGTTCCTTCGAACGCGGGATCGTAAAGATTATGGACATGCGGTGGCGGCCGCGCTTGACGCTGAGTGCAGGATGTTTTGCGTCAGAGCGCAATCGATTGCCGAAATGACGAGTCACGGCTCTCCGCAGATTCAGGCTCACATCGCGGACAGCATCGGACATGAGATCACGTTCCCGCGGCGTTGATGCCCGAGTTGTGCGTTTGGAGAGGCCCTTCGAAAGATCGAAAGGGCGCAGGGAATGCCGGATGCTGGCCGCACCCATGGCCCGCCTGCAACAAAGAAAGCAGGCGGCAGTCACCACAGGTCAGCCGAAACAATCCGGCATTCCCTGCGCGATGGTTTTACGCTTATACGTGGTCTCCCCGGGGACCGGCTCGATTGCCCCCGTCCACGTGAAGCAAAGCTTCATCGCGTTGCGACAATGCGCTGTCAGCGCATTGCGCAGGCCTCAGCACCGGGAGGCCAGGACCGCACGACTTCACGTCCGCATCGATGTTGTTCGTCGGCGCGAGCAAATCACGCTGCAACCCGACACGGCCACCGCAACCCGCCTCGCGCATCGTGACGACCGCGCGTACGCCCCTTCTCATCGAGGCGGGATGGACATAGTCATACACGATTTCTGGAAAAACGAAATAGAAAAATTTCGTCGGCGGGGGGCGCTTTGCCGTTCGGCATTGAAATCTCTCGCGAAATGAATGTTTACGCGCAGGCGGTTTGTCGCGTTTCCGCCGATGCTGTGCGGCGAGGTCGCGCAATCATGGTGAGGTGATTTGCCCGACAACGCGGAGCGGGGCCATCTCGGACCTTCCGGCCTGCGGCAGAAGTGTCCGCTATCAGGGTTCAACCGGAAAATGAGCTGCTGGTGATCCGAAAAGCGGCCTTTGACCCGCACCGGACCTTCCCTCGCTGACCAGTTCACGTTCGGATAAGACTTGCAGACTAGGTTGAGCTGACTGAGCCAAAACACGCATTTGGACAATTCCATGGTCGCGCTTTGGCACGAAGCGCTCCTTGCATTTGCCGTCACCAGAGTCGGAATATGCCAAATTGGATCGGACTTCTCTTTCTGTTGGCTCTCGCGTCAACGTCTGTTGCTGGCCCTGCCGTCGCGCAAGAGGACCTCGAGGGCGCCTGGCAACAAATCGAGTCGAATGCCGGCTCTTGCCCGAGATGTTGTGTCTCGATTGCGCAGAAAGGCACGTCCCTGGCCGTTGTGGCAAATAACGGGTGGTCAGCCGTGGTTGGTGTCGAAGGAACTGCCGGCCCAATCGAAGCGATGGGGACGGGCGAATGGGCACCAGGAAAGACGGGCACGACGGCTGGCAGGCCATTCAATGTGACCTTTCGCTTAGTGGATCAACGTCTCTACATGTCTATGCGCGTTGAGATGGGAGATGGTTCACGACGCATCATCAAGGCAGTGTTCGGACGGGTGTGGTTCGGAGCTTGAGATAAGCCTCTCGTAGTCGCTCTTGGCCCGTCCCGGACGTTCCGGCTTGCGCACGCCATGTTGGCTCCGGGGCTCAACCGGAAGCGAGCAGTCGGGGGACCGATAGGCTGCCTTTGACCCATTTCTGACCGTCCGGCCGACGCCCAGGACGTCCGCTCACACGGCTCGGCCGGAAGTAAGTGATCGGAGAGCCGGTCGGGCGCTTTTGACCCTGGCTGCGTGAAAACGACGAGTCAGATAGAGATCGTCTCGGGGTTTTCGGAGACGACCGATGCGACGGTTC